>JAMPFQ010000003.1 GCA_023664345.1 Lachnospiraceae bacterium
GTTCCGTAGTCGTAGTTGGCAGTTAGTTCAGCACTGCGTTGCTCCGTCCGCACAGGACAGGGCAGCACGCCTCCGCCGTCTTCTTAACACTAAGCCACCAGGTACCATCGCGGCTGAAGTTTCTCCAAAAAAATGTTGACAATATTTCCACTATGTAGTAACATACTATGTGTACGCAGCAATTGGACATTTGCGCGAGTGGCTCAGCGGTGGAGCACCTCCTTGCCAAGGAGGGGGTCGCGGGTTCGATTCCCGTCTCGCGCTTTTATTACAAGCGGAAGCCAAAACACGGCTTCCGCTTTTTGCGCGAATGAGCAGAGTCAAAAGTTCTTTCACGCAGATGCCATGCTTGCATGCGCAGATGCATGAAAGGACTTTTGACGAGCAACGCGAACTCGAAAGGTGCAACCTTTCGAGTCTGCTCATTCACCCAATTGGCAGAGTCAAAAGTTCTTTCAGGCAGATGCCATGCTTGCATGTGCAGATACCCTTTCACCCTAAGAGAGGAATGTCATATGTTTTGTCATCAATGTGGAACAGAATTACGCGAAGATGCCCGCTTTTGCTTTCACTGCGAGGCGCCTGCAGATGAGGATCCCGCGCAGGACGGCTCTGCCGACTCTTCCTCTGACTCACAGGGACAGAATCCCCAGCCGTCCGACCCCCTTTCCGCCCCGCAGGAGACCACGGATACCGAGACGCCCGTCACCTGCCAGGAACTGCGTTTGACCCAAAAACACTATATCCGTAAGCCCGGCAAAAAGAAATTCAAAAGAAAAAAGGAAACTTCCGTGATCCCTGTCAGCACTATCCTTGGCACATCCGCAGAACACCATAAATATGGTGTCCGGATCTTCCTTTCCCTGGCGCTGCTCTTATGCTTTGCGGCGGGAGCGCTGTTTTCCGCCCGCTGCTGCCACAGGACATACGAGGAACTGAACCTCCCCTATCGGGATGAGGAACTGGCCTCGCTGGAAAGCGTCCTGTCCGTTATCGACGGCGATGGCGCTTTCCAGCTTCTCCAATATCAGAACGCCCAAGAAGACAACCGCACCGATTCCGAAAGCCTTTCCGCGAAGCTAGACGAACTGAAAGCACAGCAGACGAAAGAACAATCCTCTGCCATCTGCAACGGCGGCCGCTTCGATCTGGACGATCTTTTTCACAGAGACCTGTTCTCTCAGGCGTACCGGGATTATCTGCAGGATCTGCTGAATGCTTTCAAAGCGGACGAACTGCTGGACAGCTGGCTCTACAGCTACTATGAGACAGCGAAAGCCTATGGCGGCAATGACTTTCTGGACACGGACATGTGGATCTATCACGGCAGCGGAGGAGATAAATTTTCCCCCGGTCTGGATTCCGCCGACAGCCTGATAAAAGAACGGTATGACCTTGAC
Source organism: Lachnospiraceae bacterium (assembly GCA_023664345.1). Taxonomy (GTDB): domain Bacteria; phylum Bacillota; class Clostridia; order Lachnospirales; family Lachnospiraceae; genus Acetatifactor. The sequence goes on from JAMPFQ010000003.1 coordinate 1,401, forward strand.
CTCTACGAACACATCCTGTATACGGGGCGCATCTACATCACCGGCGCGGACTTTATGCGGGAAATACTCGCACTGCCCGGGTATGTGGTGAACGGCGCCGTTTTTGCCAGGGCCTTTGGCGGCACGGCAATGGCCGTTCCCGGCTGGAGCAGGAGCCACTATGAAGAATTCTGGCTCTATCCCACCGACTATTATGATGTGGATACGCCCATATGGCTCGATCAAGGCTTTCGGGCAGGAAATTTCGATCTTGACTGGAACGCACTGATCGACGAAAGCGCCTACTATGATGCCTATCAGGATCTTATGGACAAGATTGCTCCCGGCCTGCCCCGTTATGAAATGGCTCTCTACCATGCTGATGACGCAGCATACGGCGGCATGGGCTGTGACCTGAGAGGAACGGAAGCCTCTCTCAGCAATATAGTGGACGCTTATGTCCGGGATCACCCCGAATTCATGGACGAACTGATGGAAAACAAAAACTGCCGCAGGCTGCTGGCCACCTCCGTTGATGCAGAGATCGCGGAAACAGAAGCGCAGCTGGAAAAACTGGAAGAGGGATTCCTGGATCTGCAGGAACGGGAGAAAGAACTGGCGCGGCTGCTGGAGGACGCACAGATCTACAGAAACGCGCACATGCTTCTTTTGACAGACATGGAAAGACACTCACAGGAACTCACCCGTTTCCTGCTGCTCTTTGGCGGCGGCGTCCTCCTGTGCGCGTTCGGAACCCTGGTCTGCCTGTACCGAGCCATTGACCTTATGAGACGCCCCAGACATCTGTTCCTCATCAGCGGGCAGGATATGGAATATGCCTTTGACATAAGGCATTACTCCCAGGAACAGATCTCGGCCCTGCACAGCCGCCTGTCTCCGAGATCAGATCAGGCAGGGGAAAACTGATCTCCCCTGCCCTTTCCCTGCCTTATCTGTATTCTTCCGTGACCTGCACCCGGTTCAGGCTGCACGCCTTTCCGTCTTTCAGTTCAGGCCATTTCTCAATGAACACTCTGTCGTCCTTTTTCAGAACATTGACCACAATTTCAAGTTTTTCGGGAAAATCAAAATATCCAAGGCTCACCGGCACTTTCTGCCCTGTATAATAATGGTCGTTGATCTTCTTCCCGTCCAGGCGGATCTCCATGCCGTATCCCGCGTATTCCAGCCACAGCAGCGTATCCCGGCCCGTCATGCGATCCTCCTTTTCCGGATAGGATATGGAGATCTCATAGACCGCCCTGTCATCTGTCCGGGAAAGTTCCCTTACCTCGGCTTTGGCGGTAAGCGCCGCCCCATGGGAGATCTTTCTCTCATAGACGCAGAACCGTCCGTCCTCCCCCCTCTTCTCGAATCCCGCGGGAGCCTTTGCAGGTTCAGGATAGACACAGATCCTGGTATCCGCGCCGCCGGCGACCACAAGTTCCCCATTTTCTTCCCACACATAATTCTCGCTGAGCACCAGATAGTCCCGGTCCAGCGTCACTTTCCACGCATTCAACGCCTGCTTCCTGGTCAGATGCAGCACATCCGCCGCCCTGTCGTCTTTCCAGAGGTAAGAGGGCTCATAATCCCCATAGAAGACATACGTTCCCTCCTCGCCGTTCAGACTGCAGAAAGGCGTCGCCAGCGCGGACACCAGCACAGCGCCGCCCAGCCGCATATGATACGGGAAGAAGCCGTAAGTCCCGCTTTCGATATCCACAGCGGGAAACGTCACACTGTCAGCAGCCGTAAACCCCTTGAACACCACGTCCTTATGGCTGTCCATGGTCCGCCGTCTCTGATAATTGTTAAAGAACACATAGCCATGAGTATCATCATGCCTGCATGATGTGCGCAGGGTGTGCATATCCTCCGGTTTCACGTCATCCGGGAAAATCTCCGCTTTCAGGGGCGCCATATCTTCCCCGAAATCCCGCAGGAAAGAGGCAAGCAGCTTGACCTCCCTGTAAGTGTCAGAGATTGTGCCGTACTGGCGTATGGGCGCGTTAAAGTCATAATTGATCTCCGGCAGGTCGTTCGGAGACCCTGTGTCCCGGCTTTCCTGCATGGTGGACAGTTTTCCGATGGGATTGCTGCCTCCGTGATACATATAATAGCCCAGCAGCGCCACCCCGCTGGCCAGCTTTGTGACAGACATGGCCCCAATATCCGTCCCCGTGGCCACGGGACGCCTGTGGGAAGTGGCCTGCATGCCGCCCCCAAGTTCCGCCGTCAGGTAGGGAAAACGGGACTCATCAAAAGTGATGGCATCCTCCACATGGTGGTCGCAGGCGATCAGGGCATCATTCCTCACATGACTGATCACGTAATTGGTGTTGGCGGAAAGTTCCTCCACGCTCTGATCCCAGGGCGCCTCGCAGTAGCCGCCCATGACGGGGATACAGTCGCCGATCACGGCTCCGCCCCAGCCGGTGGCGGTGTAGATGGGAACCTCCAGGCCGATTTCTTTCGCCAGCGCCATCAGGGCACGCATATGAGCCTCTCCTTTTTCCCCCCGAAAACCGCCCACATGGCCGTACTCGTTCTCCAGCTGCATGGCGATCACAGGACCGCCGTCTTTCAGCATAAGCCCCCTGACCTGTTCATAGACCTGCGTCCAGTAATGCCTGACAAGAGCCATGTATGCCTCGTCATTGCTCCGCAGTCCCACGCCGTTCTCTCCCTTTTCCACCACCCAGTCAGGAAAGCCGCCGTTGCGGGCCTCGCCGTGCACCCAGGGGCCAAGGCGCAGGCACACCAGCAGGCCGACTTTCCGGCACAGTTCCACAAACTTTCTCACATTGCGGCAGCCCGAAAAGTCAAAAATCCCCTCCTCTTCCTCATGATGAATCCAGATTATGTAAGTGGACACTATTGTCACTCCCCCGGCTTTCATCTTCCGCAGGGATTCCTCCCACAGTTCCTCCCGGTATCTGGTAAAATGCATCTCCCCCATCACAGGGAACCAGGCCTTGCCGTCCCGCATCAAATAATCGCTGTTATAGGTATATTCTGTCATTTTTAACCCTGCCTTTCATACTTCCCTGATCACTTTAAAATTCCCCATGGTGACGTAGATGGCCGGAGAAGAAATCCGGATCCCCACCCGAAGTTCCCCCTCTTCACAGTGCATATTGCGTATCTCGTAGACCTCCCTGGAATGCTCCGCCGGATGGATCGTTTTCTCCCTGACTTTCCCGGCGTTCTCCGCAAAGAGCCTTACGTCCACTCCCGTGGTATCCACTCCGGTGATCTCCACGGAGACGCCGTGATCCCCCTCTTTCTCCAGCAATATGCTGTTGCTGATGGAAAAACGGAAATTCTTTACCGCCTGCACTTTCAGGCTGCCCGTTTCCGGCAGGGTAGTGAGAACTATGCCCTCATCCCTTTCCTCCACTTTCCAATGCTCCATCCCGTCGGCGCCCTCTGAGAAATCGCCGTTGTACAGCAGGTTTTCCCCGTTTGCGCCGCCCGTTCCCCCGGCGTATCCGGCAAAGTTCAGCTTTTCTTCCAGTTCTCTCCACCCCTGCGGTTCCCGCTCCATCTCCTCCCTGGTCTGCCCAAAAGCCTCGATTCCCTCCAGAGCGCGTCCGTTCTCGTCAAACAATCCCATGTTTTCATTCCAGCCGCCTCTTACGGGGCTTGGCACGCAGACCGGCTCCCAATAACAGATACCCTTTCCCATCCGGTCGGGCAGTTCCGCCACAAGGTGCATCACATATTCCAGCACCCTGCGCTGTCCCCGGGGCGTGGCCTCCATACAGCTGATCCGGATCTGATCCTCGTCAAGAAAGCCTCTTTCGCTCTTTCTCCATGCGTATGCCGTCTCCACAATAAGGATGGGCTTCCCATAATCTTTTACCAGCCTGCTCATGGAGTCCCGCAGATCCAGATAAGTGCCGTGCCAGAAAGGATAATAGGAAAGACCGATCAGGTCAAAATCATCCAGTCCCGCCGCGAAAGCTTTCTCAAACCACTCGTGGAGCCATGGATACCTGCCCCCCTGATCCAGATGGATCATGACCTGCATCCGCTCCCCATCCGCCACTTCCCTGGCGCCCCTGATGCCTGCGTTGACCAGCCTCACCATCCCCGCGTAATCGGGCACTTCCCCCTCGGGAAACAACAGACCGCTGCGGATCTCGTTTCCGATCTGCACCATATCGGGGAGCAGGTCTTCCTCTTTCAGCTGCATCAGCGTGTCCCTGGTAAAGGAATAGACCGCTTTCTCCAGTTCAGAAAAGCTTAACCCCTCCCACGCTTTCGGTTTCCGCTGGTTGGCGGGATCCGCCCAGAAGTCGGAATAGTGGAAATCCAGCAGAAAACTCATTCCGTTTTCCTTTATCTTCTTTGCCATCCGCAGCGTGTGCTCCAGGTCACAGTAGCCTTTTGCCTGCGGCACGGATGCCGGATCGTTCCAGATCCGCAGCCTGACGGAATTGATGCCGTATTTTTTTAACAGTCCAAACGCTTCCGCCTCCGAACCGTCCCTGTCCCTTACAACCATCCCCTCGTCCAGATTCCGGGGCAGGGATGAGATATCCGCTCCCATATAAAAATCCAACATATATTTATAACATCCCTTTCGTCGATCTTCTCATCAAAACCTCGTAATTCACCATCACCTTTTTCTGGTAATCCCTGCCCTCCAGATAATTGATTATCTGTCTGGCGATCATATTCCCCACCTGCCTTGCGGATCCGTTCACCGCCGTCACGGAGGGAGTAAAGCAGTCCAGGTTAGGGCTGTTATACAGGGACGCCACCGCCACATCCCTGGGAATACGGTAGCCCTGGGACTGGAGACTGGACATGATCTTGGTGCAGATGATATCGTCGCCGCAGATGATGCATTCCACTTTCCGGGCGATCACATCGCTGATCAGGGAATCCACCATATCCGGATTCAGCAGACCACCATAAATCAGCTGCTTTTCCGGCGAAAGACCGTTTTTCAGCAGTGCCCGGCAGAATCCCCCATGCCTGCTCCTGTTCACCCTGTAGTCCATATTGTCTATGATCAGGGCAAACCTGCGATACCCGCCGCCGATCAGAAGCGTGGTCAGGCTCTCCGCCGCCTCTTCATTATCCGTATCCACCTGTATGATATCCTCATCACAGATGCCTGTCAGTCCCACGGGGAAACCAATCCCTGTGAGATACTGCACCGCCCTGTCATCACTCAGGCTCCTGGTCAGGATGATGCCGTCCACCTTGTTTTTCTCCACCAGCGCCCGGATGCCGGATATATCATTGGCCGTACCGCTGGTGATCAGCACGTCATAATCCATCAGGGTGGAAGTCTCGCATATGCCCAGGATACATTCCTGAAAGTACGGTCCGCCGTTTAAGTACACATCTGCAGGCAGGATTACTCCCAGGTTTTTGCTGGGATTCCTGCCCTCAGTCCCATATTCCGTCCGGCTCTCCCGCTGTCTTGCAAATTCCACGATCTTCCTGCGGGTCTCGTCCCCTATCCTGCCCTTTCCGGACAATGCCCTTGACACAGTACTCTTGGAGACCCCCAGTTCCCTCGCCATTTCCTCAATCGTCATATCCATCACCTGTTTCAATATACCATGATCTTGTGCGCTTCAGCGCACACTCGATTCAGAAGTTGACACAATGCCTTTCTGTGTCAACATTGTACCATGTTTCCGCAAGTCACAGGGCAGAGACCCTGAAAACCGTTGGTTTTCAGGGTTCGCTTCGCTCGTCAAATCCCCGAATAACCATCTGCTCGTGCAAGCTCGGCATCTGCTTCTTCGGGCACTTGACTCTGCCCTTTGCGGACATTGTACCACAAATACGGCGATATTTCAGTTTATTTATAAAAAGGGCCGCCGCATTACCGGCAGCCCTCATCACTTTAGAACAATCTGCTGTTATTTGGAAGCAACGTACTCCGCCGCCTGCTTTTCCAGTTCCGCAATGATATCACGGATGCCTGCTGTTTCCATGGCTTTCCTGAAGTCTTCCAGAGCTTTGTCCACATCAGGCACAAGACCATTGATCAGGGGATCGCAATAGGTAGGGATTACTGCGTCCACAGCCGCCATCTGGGTAGTGACATTGGTGGAATCAAAGTTGAAGCCGTCATAAACATGCTCTTCTTTGATATTGCTCTCCCAGCTTTCCAGCATTTCGTCGTAAACATCATCCAGAAAAGTTCTGTCTTCTTTGTACTCGGTTCTCTTGATCTCCGCGTTCATCCAGCCCCAGTTACAGTTGGAGTCAACGCCAAAATTCGTCTCGTCGATCACCTTGAACTGATCATCGCCGATTGCCTCCCAGTGCTTGCCTTCAATACCAAATCTGGTCAGATCGTTGATGGTAGGGTTGGTGTAGAACTCATTCAGCACCATCATCGCCCTCTCGGGATTTCGGCTGCTCACATTGATAGCCATACCGTTGTTGATATAGGAATTAACCTTCTTCGGCTGAGCCGCTACGGGATCCACCAGCGTCACATTCCAGTCTGAATGCTCTTTATTTGCCTGCTCCGCATAGTTCCTGCAGCTTCCCAGGTTCCAGATCATGCCTGCCGTCCTGCCGTTCAAAAGGCCGTCCTGTCTCTCCGCGCTATCGCTGAGTACATCCTGTGACCAGCAGCCTGCGTCCGCCAGCTCTTTCATCTGATGACAGTAATCGGAGAACCCTTCCCAGTCAAGGATATAGGTAAAACTCAGGTCGGAAGGATCCTGGGTGTTGTACAGGATCATCTCACCGCCCTTGGGAGCGCCGCCGGTGATGGTATAACCCTGGTTCTGGAAGTACTGATACCAGGGACCGCCCTGGCTTGCGTACTGTCCATTCTCGCCGCACTTCTTATAGAAATCCATCAGTTCATCCCAGTTGGTGATCTGGGAAACGCCGTACTGTTCCATCAAATCGCCGCGTACAGCCAGAACATCCTGACCGAACTCATTCTGGTAATTGGGAACCATGTACGCCGTCCCGTCGATCTTCGCCTGGCTCCAGGCCACCTCGGGAACCACATCCCAGATATCAGGAGCGTAAGTCTGGATAAACTCCTCCGTCAGGGGATAGAAACCGCCCATCGACACGGTAGGCTCATAATGACCCCAGCTGGAAGCCGTAAAGATCAGGTCGAAATCCTCGCCGCCGGAGAACAGCAGGGAGTACTTCGTATCATGCTCGCCCCAGCTTAAGAAATCCACGCTTACAGAACAGTTCAGCTTCTCCTCCAGGATCTTGTTGATCTCGGCGTAAACCTCGTCGAAATCCGGCGTCCTGTCGCCCAGCAGATACATCTTCAGGTCCACATGCTCGGAGGTGTCGATCGCCCCCCCTGAACTGCCTGTGGAGCCTGCATTGCCGGTGGAGCCTGCGGTACTTCCCGCAGCTGAACTTCCCGCGGAGCCACTGTCCCCGCCGCATCCTGCCAGCAGACCTGTTGCCATGACAGCGCTCAAAGCAAGCGCCGCCGCTCTTTTCATGCTCTTTTTCATAGTTGCCTCCTTTTTAATTTATGTAATTTGTTGCCAAAATTACCGCAAATATTCCGTTGGAAGAACCGCTGCCCAAAGAAGTGGGCTAAAGCCCCCTCTTGCGTTCTTCCCGTCATGCCGCCTCCGGCGGCACAAACAATTGGTGCAAGTCTGGAAGAATGCCCGCATTTTGGGCATTCTTCCGGGTGAAACTTAGAATTTCTTAGACAGCGTACTTTGCTGTCTTAGAAATTCTTTTCACCCTTTGACCGCCCCAATCGTGATACCCTGCACAAAGTACTTCTGCACGAAAGGATATGCCAGGACAATGGGCCCGGTCACCACGATGGTAAGCGCCATCTTCAGAGTCTGTGTGGGCAGCGATACGGAACTCACCACGGAACCGCTGACTCCGCTTGCCAGCATTTTCTTATAGCCCTCGATATTATTGACCTGCTGATACAGAAAGTACTGCAAAGGATACTTTTCCTCACTGTTGATGTACAGCATCGCGTTATACCAGTCATTCCAGTAAGCCAGCGCGATAAACAGTCCCACCGTCGCCAGCGCCGGCTTGATCAGGGGAACCACCACCTGTACCAGCGTCCTGAACTCCCCGCAGCCGTCGATCTTCGCCGCGTCAATCAGGGACTCAGGGATACTGCGGATGTAACTCTTCATGATCAGCAGGTTATATACGGAAAACATCAGGGGCAAAAGCAGCGCCAGGTAGGAATCCGCCAGTCCCAGCGTCCGCCTGATCAACAGATAGTAGGGAACCAGTCCCCCGCTGAACAGTGTGGTAAAGTAGAAGAAGAACGAAAATACGTTTCTCCATTCAAACTCCTGCCGCACCAGCACATACGCCGTCATGGTCTGCAGCGCCAGACCAAGAACTGTGCCGCATATAGTAAGTCCAATGGTAGTGGCATAAGCCCTCACTACAACCATGGGGTCATGAAACACCGATTTGTACGCCTCCAGGCTGAACTCCTGGGGCAGAAGGCTGAACCCGTTATTGATGATGGCCGTCTCCGAAGAGAAAGAACCCGCCAGGATCATCAGAAAAGGAACCAGGCACACCAGCGCTATGAGCCCGCAAAAGCCATAGGCGATAATATTCAGTGCGATAACATCTTTTCCTTTTTTCACTTTTCCCAAGTGACTTGTCTGTGCCGCCATATTTCTCTCCCTCCCTTAGAATAATGAATAGTCCCTGTCATAGAGACCTACCAGCTTATTGACCACCAGCACCGTGATAAAGCACAGTACTGACTGGAACAGACCTATAGCCGCCGACATACCGAAGTCCTGGTTCGTCACCAACGCACGGAACGCCAGCGTATCGATCACGTCCGTATAATTGTAAAGCAGTCCGTTGCTTCCCACCAGATTGTAGAACATATCAAAGTTGCCCTTGAAGATACCTCCTACGGAAAGCAGGAACAGCGTGATGGTAGTAGGCATGATCATGGGAATCGTCACCTTGAAGATCCTCTGGAACACATTCGCTCCATCAATCTGCGCCGCCTCATAGATCGAAGTATCAATGCCCATGATCGCCGCCAGATACATGACGGAACCGTATCCCACGCCTTTCCACAGGTTAAAGAACGTCAGTATGAACGGCCATGCCTTGGGAGTGGTGTAGAACGCAACGGGTTTTCCCCCGAAAGCGGTGATCAGCCTGTTCATGAAACCGTAATCCGAACTGAAAATGTTAAACGCCATAACGCCTACGATTACCCATGAGATAAAGTAAGGCAGGAACATGATGGACTGGGACACCTTGCGGAAATGTTTGTTATGTATCTCCGTCAGCAGGATCGCCACCGCGATCTGCGTCACCGTATTGATCACAATAAACACTATATTGTAAAGTACGGTGTTCCTGGTCACCAGACCCGCCTGCCCCGACTGGAAGAAAAACTGGAAATTCTTAAACCCATTCCAGTCGCTGCCCCAGATGCCTCCTGCATAGGTATACTTCTTAAACGCCAGCACAATACCCGTCATCGGGTAATATGCGAAGATCAGGGTATACAGCACTCCCGGCAGCAACATCAGAAGAAACGCCCGGTACTTATATACCTTTTTGAAGAATCCCTTTGGTCCGCTTTTCTTTTTTACTTTCCCTGTCATCCCACACCTCCATGCCAGTCTTTGGCGGCGGAAGTTGCGCTTTTGTTGCGCTTTGTTGTCCTTTTCGCCGTCAGATATTTTGTGCTTTTTGTCTATAATCCGATTATATTCCATGTGCATTTTGTAGTCAATGCACTGTATTTCCAAATTATTTTATTTCAAAAAGTATATTTTTAACAAATGGATATGAAAAATGCGCAACAAACAGTTTTGTTTGTTGCGCATTTGTTGCACATTTGCTATTCCGTTACTTTATCTGCGTATTTAATGCGGTAGATCCGTCTCAGGGAATCGTTGATGCGTTCCTCGGAAATGACCCCGTCGTTCACCGCCTGGAGCACTCCGTTGTACGCCATCTCAAAATCCTCCGGCATCAGTATCATATCGCAGCCCGCGCGCAGCGCCTGGATCGCCGCGTCCGCGGAATCATAATAATCCGAGACCGCTTTCATGTTCATGGCATCGGTGATGATCACTCCCTGAAAACCCAGTTCATTCCTGAGGATGTCCGTCACTACCTCCTCCGAAAAGGTGCAGGGCGCGTTGTCTCCCGTCAGTTCCGGCGCGGAGATATGGCCGATCATGACCATATCAGCCCCAGCGTCAATCCCTGCCTGGAATACGGTAAATTCCTCCGCCCTGAACTGATCTGCCGTACGGCTGGTGGAGGCAAGTCCGGTGTGGGTATCCTGGGCGGAACTTCCGATTCCCGGAAAATGCTTCAGGCAGCAGGTGATCCCCTGCTCGGAAAGCCCTGTCACCGCCATCCTTACATAATCCGCCACAGTCGCAGCGTCCGCGCCGTAGGAACGGGTTCCCATCGCGCTGTTCTCTATGTTCGCCAGGTCTGCCACCGGAGCAAAATCCAGATTGAACCCGACCCTGGCCAGATCGCCGCCTATGGTCTGCGCCGCCAGATAAGCGTTGCTCGCATCCCCGCTCGCACCGATGGTCTTCGCATCGTCCACCTTGGTCCCCACTCCGGCTTCCGCCAGGCGGGCCACACTGCCGCCCTCTTCGTCCACCGCCAGGAAAAGGGGATATCGCATATATAATTCCGTGTTGTCCAGCATGGTCGTGATCTGCTGCTCGGACTGGATGTTCTTCTTAAAATAGATCAGGCCGCCCACCGGATACTGGGCCAGGGCCTCCCGTGTCCCATCCCCCGCCTGGACCGCCGTTTTGACGCCTGTGATGGCTTCCGGGGTCACAAGGAACAGCCCCGCTACCTTGGCCTCCAGAGGCATCACCTCTATGCCCGCATTGACAATCTCGTCCAGCTTCTGTTCCGGGGTCAGCTCCACCACCGGTTCCGGCGTGGGTTCCGGTGTCTGGATGGCATCCTCCGACGCCAGCATCTGGTTCAGGGCATCCTGGCTGGCCTGCGCCTCCTGCTCAGCGTTCTGGCGTTCTATGGTAAGTTTATTCACGCCCCATACGATCCCTGTCCCCACTGCCAGAATCAGTATGATCACTGTAAGATATGCCGCTATCTGGTTGCGCAGGCGGCGCTTCCGCCGCGCTTCCCTTCTGTCTTCTTTCGCCTGGTTATTTTCTTCCATGATGCTCCTCGCATTTTATATATACTGTATGTCAAAATATAAGGAAATGGATGAAAATCCATTTCCTTATTCTTATCTTTTGTATTTCACAGATCATTTGTACACTGACCATTTCTCTTTGGTACAGCTATAGTATAACGTCATTTTTCGCCCGCGTCAACACTTTTTCGACAAAATCCATATTTTTCCGGCAAAACACCGCTATTCCGCCCCGGTGGTGTCTGGTGGCTTGCAGGCAAAGGGACGGAGCCGGGACAGCAGGCAATCCTATGCCGACAGGAATCGAAGTAATAAAAACTGCCCTCAACGATTTCAAAAAAATCCAGGAATACATGTTATTAGCCAAAAAAGAAAATGCCGTTGAGACATATGCCAAGTCAATAACCCAGCTGCAAGCAGCGGGGTATTGACCCTCGCGGCATTCGCCAAATGTCCATGCAAGCATGGCCGTTTGGCTCATTGCTCGCGGGAATTAAAAGATGAATATTTGACGATCAAAGCCTTATTAACTGTCTCCGGCGTCAATCTTGTGGACATTGACAAGATCAGGGAATAGCAGTCCCGGCAGCTGAATCTCACGAAAAATCAGGGTGCAAAGTTTTCACAGTCAAAACTTTACACCCTGTTCTTATCAGATCCTGGTCACCACAAAAATATCATATATCGCTTTGATGGCGGTCTCAAAATCCTCATCAGCCACACCGATTATGATGTTCAGTTCGGAGGATCCCTGGTCGATCATCTTCACGTTCACATTGGCATGTGCCAGCGCCGAGAAGATCCTGCCCGCGGTACCCCTGGTGGACTTCATGCCCCGGCCCACCACGGCGATCAGCGCCAGGTCGGACTCGATCTCGATGGAATCGGGCTGCGCCAGCCGATGAAGCCCAGCCACCACTTTCTGCTCCTTATGTATGAACTCATCCTGATGCACGAACACCGTCATGGTATCGATGCCGGAGGGAACATGCTCGAAAGAGATCCCGTTCTCCTCAAAGGCCTGCAGAACTTTCCTGCCAAATCCGATCTCCGCATTCATCATATCCTTCTCAATGTTGACGGAGCAGAATCCCCTCTTGCCCGCGATGCCGGTGATCACATACTTTGACTTTTGACAGGTGCTTTCCACGATCCAGGTGCCGTTGTCGTCGGGCTCGTTGGTGTTGCGGATATTGATGGGAATGCCCCTCTGGCGCACGGGGAAGATAGCGTCCTCATGCAGCACCGTAAATCCCATGTAAGAAAGTTCCCGCAGTTCCCGATATGTGACCATCTCGATTCCTTTGGGATCATCGATGATCCTGGGATCGGCCACCAAAACGCCGGACACATCCGTCCAGTTCTCATACACATCCGCTTTCGCCGCCTTTGCCACAATGGAGCCTGTGATATCCGATCCGCCCCTGGAGAAAGTCTTCACCGTTCCGTCTGCCATCGCGCCGTAAAATCCGGGAATCACGGCCTTTTCACAGTAGGAAAGCCTCTCTGAAAGGATCTTATCAGTCCTGTCCGCGTCAAAAGCACCATCCTCGTCAAAAGAAATGACGGAAGCGGCATCGATGAACTCATACCCCAGGTATGCCGCCATGATGATACCGTTCAGGTATTCGCCCCTGGAAGCGGCATAGTCTTTTCCTGCTTTTTCCTTAAATCTTTTCTCAATGGTCTTGAACTCATCATCCAGGCTCAGATCCAGTTTCAATCCGTTAATGATCTCCTGATATCTGTCAGCGATGGCTGCCAGCGCTTTCTTAAAATCCTTGCCGTTCTCCGCCAGATCGTAGCAGGCATACAGCATATCTGTCACCTTGGCATCCTCCGGGAAACGCTTTCCCGGCGCGGAGGGTACCACATACTGCCTGCTCTTGTCGCTGCGGATGATATCTCCCACTTTCTTAAACTGCTCTGCGCTTGCCAGAGAACTTCCTCCAAATTTCACTACCTTAGACATTTTGATCTAACTCTCCATTTCGGTTACGTTTTTCCCTACGCCAGCCGGATCCTTCCCAGGACCTTATCGCCCAGCGCCGCGTATTTTTCATTAAAATCCTTTTCTTTCATGGCGTCAGTAAAGAAGCCGAAGTCCTCCACCCTGCCCGGCGCCTCGAACGCCCTGCCGGGGAATGCCGCCTCTATCTCTGCTCTTGCGGACGCTTTCGCCCTTATGAACCAGGACTGCTCCGTCTCGGACACGTCCGCCATCCTCGCGCTCTCCGCATCCCAGCAGCAAGGGATCGTCCTGCCCTGGTTCCTGGCGCACTCAATGACGTCAGACACCACCGCGCTGGCAGTGGGCAGTTTGCCCGCGCCCCGCCCGTAGTACATGGAATCCCCCAGCATATTGCCGGTGACAAAGATGGCGTTGAACACATCGTTCACCATGGCAAGGGGATGGCTGTCGCTGATCAGGAAAGGCGCTACCATGGCCAGCACGCTTCCGTCCACAGTCAGCCTGCCGACGGCCAGAAGCTTGATGGTCATTCCAGCCGCTTTGGCATAAGCAAAATCAGCAGCAGTGATCTTTGTGATGCCTTCCGTGTAAATCTTCTCGGAATCCACATTTTTCCCCACCATCAGGGAAGAGAGGATGGCAAGCTTCCTGCAGGCGTCATATCCCTCCACGTCCGCCTCCGGATTCCGTTCTGCATAGCCCAGTTCCTGCGCCTGTTTCAGCACATCCTCAAAGCAGGCGCCCTCTCTTTCCATTTTGGTCAGTATATAATTGGTAGTTCCGTTTACGATGCCCAGGATCGCAAGTATCTTTTCCGCCGTCAGGGAACTGTTGATGGGGCGGATGATGGGAATGCCGCCTCCCACACTGGCCTCGAACAGATAGCTGCAGCGATGCTCACGGGCAATGGCCAAAAGTTCCGGTCCATGCTTCGCCACCAGTTCCTTATTGGAAGTGCACACGCTCTTTCCCGCCTCCAGAGCCTGCTTCGTGAACTGATATGCCGCTCCCGTGCCACCCATGACCTCACAGACAATGCTGACTTCCGGATCCTCCAGGATCAGGCTGATATCATGCACCACCCTGTCCTCGTACGGGTCTCCCGGAAAATCCCGCAGGTCAAGGATATATTTTACATGCATTTCCTCCCCCGCGTTTTTGCTCACCTGCTCGTTATTGCGCTCTATCACTTCCACCACACCGCTTCCCACAGTGCCATATCCCAGAACCGCAACTTTTATCATAAAACACTACCTCTCAATCTACCGCCCTGGCGGCATGTATTTGATGCACGCCCGCCCGATCCTCCGGCGGCATCCATCCGGAAAACATCATTTTTGTGCCTATAAAAGAACCGCGGCTGATGCCGACAGCACCAGCCGCTTCCTGAACAGTCATCGCTTTTTACATCTCCAGGAACCCCTTTGCTTCAACAACCTTTCACAATACTTTTTAATCTAGCACAAGTTTTTTAGAAGCACAAGAGTTTTTTACGCAACCATTCTGTTTTTCCCGGATTTTTTACCTATGTAAAGCTTCTTATCCGCCGTATCGATCCATTCGTCCAGGGACATGCCCTTCTCATATTTTGCCACGCCCAGGGTGATCGTCAGGTGGAGCGATTGCTGTTCGTAAACGAACTGGTACTGTTCCACCTCTCTCCTGATGCTCTCCAGCAGACGGTAGTCCGGCTTGCCATCCGCCACACAGGGCCCCTCCACCAGAAATTCCTCCCCGCCCCAGCGGCAGGTTTTGAAGCTTCCGCTGTATCGGGAAATGATCCCGGCGATGGTCTGCAGTACATAGTCGCCGCAGTTGTGCCCGTACACATCATTCACTTTCTTGAAATCATCTATGTCCATGATGGCAACCCACTGTTCCGGCAGCTGACCCTGTTCGTATTCCTTTTTCAGATAATCCAGCAGATGCCGCCTGTTCGCCAGTCCCGTCAGCTTATCATAGTTCGCCTGCTGGGACAATTCCACCTCATAATACAGCGCACTGTGGGCAAGCATACGGAAGAACAGCGTACAGAACGCGAACACCACCAGCGCGTTGATCACATGGCCTGCGGTCATGATCCGCTCATCTATCGCATAGAAAGGCGGATGGGAGCGCATGATGGCATAGCTGGCAAAATAGAGAGCCGCGCACCCGATGCTCAGGACCGCCCCCTGGATATGGGTATGTCCCAGGCGCACGGAAAAATAATCCGCGTAAAATACAATGGCGATACTGCAGATAAAATACAGCTGAAATCCGCAGTCCCAGCCCATGCTCACCACCGCAAGGAACATATGAATCATGATCTCAAAATACGTCGCCAGGATATAGGAAGTGATCCTGCCCGCTTTCAATACAAGGAATCCCGCCGCATAAAACAGGATGCTGACTATATTCACATAGGTCATCAATTTCACGTCCAACATGAAAAAGAACGCAAACAAACATGAATGTACCGCCAATAAAAAACCGTTCATGATATAGATGGATCTCATGGCGATCCGTTGGTCTTTCTCCTGCTTCATTCCTGCTGCCTCCTGCGTATCCGATCGTCTAAGCTTTCGGTACAGCGATCAGTCACCTCTCCTGATCCGACACCGTTTCAAGACTGTTTCCTGACTTAACACAAAGGATACTTATCCGTCAATGTCTGAACAATGGCGCGGGCCTCGGCGATCTTTCCCTCGCCCCCTTTGATCACCATGGCAATGGCCTCGGCAATCCTGTCCATATCCTCCGTGTTCATGCCCCTGGACGTGACTGCGGGTGTGCCCAGACGGATGCCGCTGGTCACGAAAGGAGACTGGGGATCATTGGGAATGGTATTCTTGTTGCAGGTGATATGCGCCGCATCCAGCAGCTTCTCCACAGCTTTTCCGGTAAGCCCGTAACTGGTCAGATCCACCAGCATCAGATGGTTGTCCGTGCCGCCGGATACGATCCTGATATCCCTGCCAAGCAGGCCTTTGCACAGCGCCTGGGCGTTGTCGATGATGTTCTGCTGGTATCCCTTGAAGTCATCGCTTAAGGCCTCTTTAAAGCAGACCGCCTTGGCCGCGATCACATGCATCAGAGGGCCGCCCTGGATGCCGGGGAAGATAGCCTTATTAAAATTATACTTCTCGTTCACCGCATTGCTGGAAAGGATCATTCCGCCCCGGGGGCCGCGCAGGGTCTTGTGGGTGGTAGTAGTGGTAACGTCCGCGTAAGGGATGGGGCTGGGATGCAGCCCGGCAGCCACCAGGCCCGCGATATGCGCCATATCCACCATAAGCACCGCGCCCACCTCATCGGCAACCTCGCGGAACTTTTTGAAATCTATGGTGCGGGCATATGCGGAAGCGCCCGCAATGATCATTTTGGGCTTTGCCTCCAGTGCGATCTCGCGCAGCTTATCGTAATCGATAAAACCGTCGTCATTGACGCCGTAAGGAACAATATGAAAGTACTTGCCGGACATATTCACCGGGCTTCCATGGGTCAGATGCCCGCCGTGATCCAGATTCATGCCCATAATAGTGTCGCCGGGCTTGCAGACAGCGAACTGCACCGCCATATTGGCCTGTGCGCCGGAATGGGGCTGTACATTGGCGTACTCACAGCCGAACAGTTCTTTCGCCCGCTCTCTCGCCAGATCCTCCACCACGTCCACGCAGTCACAACCGCCGTAATATCTCTTTCCGGGGTAGCCCTCCGCGTATTTGTTGGTCAAAGGGCTTCCCATCGCCGCCATAACGGCCTTACTCACCCAGTTTTCCGAAGCGATCAGTTCGATGTGGCTGTTCTGCCTTTCCTGCTCATCAACGATGGCCTGGGCGATCTCGGGATCCACATTTCTTACATCATCTAAAGAATACATTCCTAAATCCTCCTATTCCAGTTCCGTCTCTGCACTTCCGTTCCGAGACTGTTTTTAATTCCAGTTCCTGCTTGCAGGAACTTGTTCCGGTCTCTGCACTCCAGTGCCACTGCTCTGAAAGAAATCTCATCCGCAGAAACGCAGCTGACGGTCATAAATTCTGTGTTCCTTATGAATCATAGCATAGAATCTTCGGATTGCAAAGGATTTTGTTTACGAAAGCGTCATATATTGATACAATGTAAATATCGGGAGCCGGGCTGACAGTGTTTCCCCGGCCGGCTCCAGGACATCACAAACATTTTAGCGAAAGATGAGGCTGCCTATGTATCATATCATCATCAATCCATTCTCCCGCTCCGGAAAGGGACTCAGGATATGGAAAGAGACCATCGAACCAAAACTGCAGGAAGAGGGGATCGGTTACCGCGATCACTTTTCGGAAAAGCCCGGCGATATGGCGCGGCTTGCGGGAGAGATCACTTCCGCCGCGGCGGAAGACCTGACCCTGATCGTCCTGGGCGGGGACGGCACCGTGAACGAGGCGCTGTCCGGTATAAAGGACACTTCCCATGTCATTCTGGGGTATATTCCCACCGGCTCCAGCAACGACCTGGCGAGGGACTTAAACATCCCCAAAGACCCTCTGGAGGCGCTGAACCTGATTCTGCATGAGGGCAGCACACACACCATGGATCTGGGCGCCGTCACTTACGCGGACGGGGAGACCAGGCCTTTCATCGTCAGCTGCGGTATCGGCTTTGACGCGGCGGTATGCGAGGAGGCGCTCCATTCCAAGATGAAAAATGTTTTCAACCGACTGGGGCTGGGCAAACTGACTTACCTGGGCATTGCCTTAAAGCAGCTGTTCGGCGCAAAGGCCATCTCCGGCAGGCTCACTCTGGACGGCCAGGCGCCGGTGAACATGAACACCCTGCTCTTCGTGGCATGTATGCTCCATAGGTTCGAGGGCGGCGGCTTCATGTTCTGCCCCAACGCAGACGCTTCCGACGGCATCCTGGATCTCTGCGCCGTGGGCGACCTGCCAAAGCTTCTGATCCTTTTCGCGCTCCCCACCGCTTTTAAGGGAAAGCACTACCGTTTCAACGGGATCACCGCCTACCAGGCGAAGACCCTGACCATCGAGACCTCCGCGCCGCTCTGGGTGCACACGGACGGGGAAGTTGCCAGGAAATCAGACCGGATCACCGTGACCTGTGCACAGGGAGCCGTCAGGATGATATACTGAATGCATGCGTTCTTAAGAAATCTTAAGAAAAAAGGTATTGCAATTTTATTTTTTCAGGCTATACTACATAATTGAGTGTATGAATACTATGATCTATGCCTGAAAGGAATCAAGGAAATGGAAAAACTCAAAAGCCTGTACCTGAAATACGGGCACGCCGCTCCCCTGCTGGTATACGGCGTTATCTATCTGAGCTGGTTCGCGTGGCTGGAGCGGACGAACACGAAGGATTACCAGATCATCCACATGGCGGTGGATGACGATATCCCTTTCTGCGAGGTGTTCATCGTTCCCTACCTGTTATGGTTTGTTTATGTGTCGGCAGTGGTGATATTCCTCTTTTTTAAGAATAAAACGGATTATTACAGGGCATGTGTTTTCCTGTTCACGGGTATGACCGTCTTCCTGATCATATCCACGCTCTTCCCCAACGGACATGACCTGCGGCTCGCCGCAATGCCCAGGAACAATATCTTCACCGCCATGGTGGCGGCGCTCTGGAAAACGGATACGCCCACGAACCTGTGGCCGAGCATCCATGTATATAACTCCATCGGTGCGCACATCGCGGTAATGCAAAACGAGACGCTGCGGAACAGGAGACCGATCTGCATCGGTTCCGGTATCCTGGCTCTCTCCATTATCCTGTCCACCATGTTCATCAAGCAGCACTCGGTCTTCGATGTCCTCACCGGGATCATCATGGGGACAGCCATGTATGTGCTGGTCTACAGACATGAATGGCTGACAATGCCGGGCACACAGCGCAACAAAAAGACGCCTCAGGTCGATTGACCTGAGGTTTTTCAATTGAACTTGAATATCTTCCGGCATATCCTGTACGCGTCCACGGAAAACCGCCGCCCTCCCCTGCCCGGCAGGTTCATGGCGCTTCCCATGATGCCTCCTCTCAGCCAGAAATACAGGCTTTTGTCCTTTCCCCTGATATACTGCCAGAGTTCTCTCTTCTTTTCCAGGGCCTCCTCCGTGCCTGACCGGATCAGGAGCACCGAGGAGATCGTGGTGATGATTTCCAGATAGTTGCGCATATACTGATACAGCCGTTTATTCTTTATCAGTTCCGGCTTTTTCTCCACCAGATAATCCGTCATGATCCTGTTCACCCTGATCTGCTGGTCGATGCGGGAGATCATGACCTCCTCGTTGACCGACTGATCCGCCCTTCCGATATAATAGCGGTAAAGGTTGACATCCAGGTAGTAAATATTGCGGACATAGGGCAGCGGCTCAAAGACATAGAGGTTGTCCACATAAAAGGTGTGTTCGGGCAGACGGATCCCGCATTCTTTCAGCAGTCTGGTGCGGAAGATAACGGAATGCATCAGGATATAATGCCCCTTGTAAAAGTGATGGCAGTCCTCCCATGTAAACATCTGCCCCACGGGCAGGATATGCCGATAATGCATGACTTTCTTACGCTTTTCCCCCTCTTTCTCGTAGACGAAATTGCACACCAGCATGTCCAGCGTCTCGCTGCCGCCCACAAAGTCCCTTAACGTGTCCAGCACCTGCAGATAAGCTTCCCTCTTCAGCCAGTCATCGCTGTCCACCACCTTAAAATAAAGCCCGGTGGCATTGTCGATCCCTGTGTTGACCGCGGCGCCGTGTCCGCCGTTTTCCTGATGCACCGCCTTGACAATGGAGGGATATCGGGCGGCATACTCATCTGCGATCTGTGCCGTGTTATCCTTTGCGGAACCGTCGTCCACTATGATGATCTCCACATCCTCCCCGCCTGTCAGCAGGGATTCCACACACTTGCGCATATACGCCTCCGAATTGTAACACGGGATCGCTATCGACAGTAGTTTCAAACTTACACCCCCTTGCGTGCTCCGGCACGCATACCGATCAATATTTGAAAGTTTGCTTTCACACTTCCAGTCATGCCGCCTCCGGCGGCACAAACAAATCCCGCGGAACCTAATCAGTTCCGGGAAGAACGCCTGCCCAAAGCGAACTTGTTCGCTTGGCGTTCTTCCGTGTGAGATTTAGCATTTCTCCGCGAAACAGCCTATGCTGTGAGCGGTTAGAAATTCTTCTCACACTTGACAGCCGGGATTTCCTTTTGCCCTACTCCGCTCCGGGTCTCATGCGCAGATACTCCATATACGCCCCGAAAGCCGATGGTATGGGATACTTTTCTTTTGTCTCCTCCGGCTCGACGCAGATCCATCCCGCCGCCTGCTCCTCTTTCGGCTCCAGCCCGTCCACACGGACCAGATATCCCCACATATGCCATTCCCGGTGGGTAAAGATATGCTTTGCCTCCCGGAGAGGCCTGACATACAGCGGCTCCAGGCCGTTTTCCGCAAGATACGCCGTCACTTCCTCCGCCGTGCGGAAACCGTCCATGGAGGGGAACTCATACATCCCCGCAAGCAGCCCTCTCTCCGCCCGCCTGCGGATCGCCGCATGATTCTCATCCCGGATGATCAAGATGGTCTTTTCCTCAACCACGCGGGGCTTCTTCGCCGCTTTCCCGGGATAGGACTGTTCCTCTCCCGCCTGATGGGCCATACAGATGTCTTTCAGGGGACAGTTCTCGCATAAAGGCGCTCCGTTGGGAATGCAGACACAGGCGCCGATCTCCATCATGGCCTGGTTAAAGTCTCCCGGACGGTCCGCAGGCAGAATCTCTCTCAGATCCCTTTCCACTGCCGCTTTTACCTTTGCATCGCTTACCGGCCTGAGGTCTTTCCTGATCCGGGACAGCACCCGGAGCACGTTACCGTCCACCGCGGGCACCGCCCTTCCATAGGCGATAGATGCCACCGCTCCTGCGGTATAGCTTCCGATTCCTTTCAGTTTCAGCAGTTCCTCATATTCCGCGGGCATCTCTCCCCCATATGTTTCCTGTATCTGGCGTGCCGCTTCCCGCAGGTTGCGCGCCCTGTTATAATAGCCTAAGCCCTCCCAGAGTTTCAAAAGGGATTCCTCCTCCGCCCCGGCAAGAGACGCGATATCGGGAAATTCCCTCAGAAACCGCTCGAAATACGGCTTTACCGCCTCCACCCTGGTCTGCTGCAGCATGACCTCCGATATCCAGACCCTGTAGGGGGAGGGCTCCTCCCTCCATGGAAGGATGCGCCTGTTTTTATCATACCACCGCAGGAGCGGTTTGGGAATACGGCTCAGCAGTTCATGATCCTCCGCGAACCTTACGGGAACGGGCACGTTGATCCGCATGGAATCCGGCGTTACGATACAGTCCCTCGCAAGGATCTCCACGCCCGCCTCCGACGCCCTGCAAAGCGCCTCTCCGAACTCTCTGTGAGTAGCGTGATTGGGGGTAAAATAACGGACACCCTCCATCTGGATCACAAACAGCACAAAGACCCGGTAACCCGCTTTCTTCGCCCGAATCAGTTCCTCCACATGCTTCACCGCCCTGTCCGAGGGCGCATCAGGGAAACGCGCCACGCCGTCCTCCTCCAGAGTAACGCCTTTCACCTCTATAAAAATCTTCTCCGATCCCGTCTCCACATAAAAGTCGAACCGGGAATTGCCGTAAGTCGTCTCCGGGCGCACCAAAACAGAGTCTGGGAAGAGTCCCTTTTCCAGAAGCCACTCTTCCGCCGCCCTGTTGGGCGCCTGGGAATCCATATTGATCAGCCGCGCCCCCTTTTCCACCGCCACAAGGTCATAGGCGGTGGAGCGCCCCGGCTTATCGCTCTTTTCCAGGCAGACCCGGGCGCCCTGTGTCAGAAGTTCTCTGCAGCGCCCTGTATTTTTGACATGCACCGTCTCCACCCTGCCGTCTATCTCTACTTTTGCGATAAAACGGTTGGGACGTTCTATAAAGCGTCCCTGTATGATGTGATTGTATCGCATTCCGGTTCCTCCGCCCTCCTGTAGGGTACCCTGGCCGCAGGCACGAATTCCGCCGCGCTGGCGGTATGGGTCGGCTGGTCGTCAAAGAAGATCTGGGCGCCGAACGCTTTCAGTATCTCCTTTTTCTCCAGTCCCCCCAGAAAGAACACTTCGTCCACCCGCACATCCCACGCCCTGATCGTTCTCAGCACCCGCTCATGGGCCGGTGCGCTGCGGGCCGTCACCAGCGCCGTCCTGATAGGACAGTCCTCGTACGCGAATTCCCTCTGCAGATCGGAAAGTTTCCTCAAAAACTGTGCGAAAGGCCCCTCCTCCAAAGGTTCCATGGCGTGTACCCGCTCGTTTTCCTCAAAGGCGCTCAGACCCCTTTCCCGGTAGATCCGTTCCGACTCCTCCGCGAACAGCACTGCGTCCCCGTCAAAGGCGATCCTGATCTGCGCCGTTGCCGCCGGGATGCGGCGGACCTGCGCCGTATTATATTCTGTACAGATGATCCCTGCGGCGATCCCGCCGTCTATGGCGCACTGCACATCCTCCTCACAGGCCGACAGGAAAAGGTCTGTGTGGAAAGCGGCCAGATAGGGTGCCAGGGACGCGCCGCTGACCAGCACAAAGCGGCTGATCGCCAGTCCGTAATGGGCCACTGAGTTAAATATCCGAAGAGCCGTTGCGGGACTGTTATGAGACATGACGATAACCTCCACCAGATCGGCCTCCGGCTTTCGCTCGTTCAGCTGCAGCAGACCCCTGATCAGCTGAAAGCCCGGCCCCGGCTTCAAAATGTCTTTCTCATGCTCCGTCTGGTATCTGCAATACGCCTCCAGTCCCTGCGTCTCAAATATTTCGTTTTCCATCGTCAGGTCAAACAGGGCTCTGGAAGAGACCCCGATCACCATCTTTTTATCCAGCTGATATGCCATGGAACACTCCCTTCCGGGAATCCTATATCAGACGGACACTTTCCGAGAAGAATGCCTGCACTCGGCATAATTCTTTTCACCCTGCTAGCGCAGCCGGTTGCACTCATACCGTTCCATGGTCAGCAGACAGGTCTTCAGCGATTCATAACGCTCCTCGATATCACCGTCCGGGACTTCCACGTCGCAGGCGATCGCCATGGTGGTGATCATATCGTCCGTAATGCGATGATGCAGCCCCGTCAGGATGTTCAGGCGTTGTTCATAGCTGTCCGCGTCCAGAAATTCCAGCACCATGGGATCGATATGGAACTCCTCTGACTCTTCATCCGTTTCCGGCGGAAGCTGCCCCTGAGATGTTTCAGATGCCGCTGACGCCTGTTTGGGCTGTCTTTCCGTTTCCCGCACTACAGCTTTCCCTGTCGCACCGACATCGGATCTCACGCCCTCCGTCCGGCTGCACATTCCCATCTCCGCCCTCTGCCTGGCCGCATCCGGCCCCTGCAGTTCAAAACAAAATTCCTGCGCCGCGTCCGGGTACTGCTCCCTGTCCACAGGACTGATGAACATGGCCAGCGGCTGGGCGTATGTCTTAAAGTCGCCGTACATCGCCTGATAGACCACCAGGGTTTCCCCTGTCTCAGTGTGCTCCGCTACTGCCGTGATCTGATATAGATTCCCTTTAAAATGTTTGTAGATTTCATGTGGTTTGGGAATGAATGACATTTTAGAGGTCCCCTTTCGTGAAAAAGCATCTTACCTATAGGAAGTATACCCCTATTTTCCGAAAATGTCATGCCATTCCAAATATTCGATCAAAACCATATCAAATAAAGTGATACTGTCGTTACATGCTTATGAGGAAAATGCAGTTCTGATCTTCAAAGGTAATATCCTGTAATCCATCCGCAAGCAGATCCTGATTCTCTTTGCTCAA
The DNA here is from genome assembly GCA_023664345.1 of Lachnospiraceae bacterium. Taxonomy (GTDB): domain Bacteria; phylum Bacillota; class Clostridia; order Lachnospirales; family Lachnospiraceae; genus Acetatifactor. The sequence goes on from JAMPFQ010000003.1 coordinate 25,312, forward strand.
GGCCGTGATTCTGCTGTGATGAATGTTGAGCGTATACTCCCTGCTGCCGTCCGCGTCCACCACCCGCGTCAGCATCACGCCGCTGTTCCCATATCCCTGACTCCTGAGATATTCTTTTGTCTCTTCCACCAGCTGCCGTTCGCGTTCCCGGTAATAAAGTTCCAGTTCCCTCTCACCAAGATCCGTCCTGCTCATCACCGTCCCTGCACAGCAAAAGGCTGTAACCATTACCAATATGATCGTTACAGCCCGGAAACTTAAGCTGCCTGTTCTTCTTCCCATTGCGCTTACCTCCGTTCAATGTCTTTTGATACAGGCATTATATGAAATTATAAGTCCATTAAAACTCCCTTAAACCATAATATCCCCTACGCATACCACTTCGCCTGGGCATGGTACAGTTCACGGTACCTGCCCTCCCGCTGCATCAGTTCCTCATGAGTCCCCATATCCACGATATGCCCCTCATCCATCACGATGATCCTGTCGGCGATCTGGGCGGAACCCAGCCTGTGGGTCACGATAAACGCGGTCTTATCCCTGGAGATCTCCGCAAACTTCCGGTAGATATCCGCCTCCTCCAAAGGATCGATGGCCGCCGTCGGCTCGTCCAGGACGATCATATCGTGAGCGCGGTACAGTCCCCTGGCGATGGCCAGCCTCTGCCACTGCCCGCCGGAAAGGTCGATGCCGCCGAAATCCTTTCCCAGCATGGTCTCCAGCCCCTCCGTCAGCTTTTCGCTGCCCATGGGAAAATCAGCCTTTTCCAAGGCGTCCCGAATGGCTGGTTCCGTCCCCCTTTCCAGGTCCGATATCCTCACATTTTCCGCCACCGACATCTTATAGGACTGATATTTCTGGAACACTGCGGAAACGCCCCTGTATAACGCTTTCGGCGCTATCTCTCCCACATCCCTGCCATCGATCAGCAGCCTGCCGGATGTGGGCAGGTACAGCCCAATCAGCAGCCTTGTGAGCGTGGATTTCCCGGAGCCGTTCACTCCCACGATGGCGATAGTCTCACCCCTGTGCACCGTTAAGTTGATATGCTCCAGCGCAGGCCTGTCGCTGCCGGGATAGGTAAATGACACATCCTGAAACTCCATCACTTCCCTTTTCACAGGCTCCTCATACAGTCCCTGACGCTCCCGCAGCTTCAGGAAAGCGAAGAAATTCTGCGCCGGGCCGAAATTCCTGCCGATCTCGCCGATATGCCCGTTGAACAGGTCGTTCATCTGGGCATACAGCGTATCCAGGGAGGTAAAGATGGCGGCAAAGGCTCCCACGCCTATCTCACCCTTAGACAGATAATAAAACAGCATGAGGATGGTTCCCACGTATCCCGTCAGCACCAGGAAACGCAGCCCCAGTTCCACCAAAAGCACGCGCCTGGAGGTCTGCCAGTTCAGGCGCGTGCTCTCCCGCAGGTTCCTGCCATACATCTTTTTAAAAAAGCCCCCGGCCCTCCAGAGTCTCGTCTCCTTCACATACTCCCTGCTGCAGAGACATTTTTCAAAATACTCATATCGTCTGCGGTAAGGCGCCACCTGGTGCTCCAGACTGGCATACAGCCGCTTGCGCACTACCATCCCCACCATATTCGGGATGAAAAAAGCGCAGAACATGACAAGCAGCGTCGGCCTGACATGGAACAGGTACACTGCCATGGAGACCAGATATACGCTCTGGTTCAGCAGGATCATAAGGACATTGACCACCACTTCCACAGCCGCCTCCAGCCCCACATATGCCTTGCTGACCTGATCCAGGAAACGATTGTCCTCGTACACCAGCGGATCGATCCTTGCCGCCTTGTCATTCAGCGCTCTTCCCAGATACCCCTGCGCGGTTTTAAAGAAAATCTGCAGCACCACGGATGACAGCTGTCCCAGCAGGAAGATCAGGATGGGAAACAGGGAGGTCACGATCCCATAGACCAGCACAGTGCCCACCCGCTCTTTTCCGCTGACCATCCCCTCCACGGAATCAAAAAAGACCTGTTTGATAAAGGTGTACGCCGTATTGGACAGGCCGATGCCTATAAACAGCACCGAAAAGGCGAGCAGATGCAGCGGCTTCCTTCTCGCCCCCGTGCCGATCATGCAGCGGACCATGGCAAACAGGCCGTATGGTTTCTCTTTCTTTTCTCTGTTTTCTCCTGTTGCTTTCATCGTCCTGTCTCCTTATTCCGGTTCCGTCTCCGCCGGATATTCTTGGCTGTACCAGCCCTGCTGGGTCTCGTACATATGCGCATAGACGCCTTGCAGTCTCATCAGTTCCTCATGGCTGCCCTGTTCCCTGACACAGCCGTCCTTCAACAGGAAAATATGATCCGACAGCTTGATAGAACCCAGCCTGTGGCTGATGAAAATGGTGGTGCGGTTCCTGCTGATCTCTCCGAACTCCTCATACAGCCTGCTCTCGCTGATCGGATCCAGCGCCGCCGTAGGCTCATCCAGCAGAAGAAGCGGCGCGTCGTTCATCAGCGCCCTGGCCATTGCCACCCTCTGCCACTGCCCGCCGGAGAGATCCGTGCTGTCCTCGTCCAGCTTTCCCAGACGCGTCTGGTAACCGTTTTTCAGATTCCGCATGATATGATCATGGATATCCAGCTGCACCGCCGCGCTCTCCATGCGAAAGAGACGCTCCCTCCTCCGCTCCAGGCTTTCCTCTTCCTCAAAGTCCATGCCGCCCATCCCCAGGCAGATGTTCTCCTCCACGGACAGATAATACCTTGCAAAATCCTGAAACACGCAGGAGAAGATCCGAAACCATTCCTCCCGGGGAAAAGTGCGCATCTCCACACCGTTGTAGAGTATCTCCCCCTCATATTCCCTGTAAAGCCCCGTGAGAAGCTTGATCAGGGTGGTCTTTCCCGCCCCGTTCTCCCCCACGATGGCATAATGCCTGCCCCGCTCCAGCTTCATGGAAAAGTCCTTTAGGATATCCGCATCCGTGCCGGGATACCGGAAAGTCACATGGGAAAACTCCAGTTCCTCCAACTCCGGGATCGGTTTCTCCGCCGCATGCGCCTGCACCAGATCCCGCTCCGGCATATCCTCCCGCTCCGGAAGCGCCGCGAAAGCGGTAAAGTCTTTCATATATTCCTGTGCCATGGCTACCCGGTTGACCGCCCTCGCGGTATTATTTCCCATGATATCAATAAGATCGTACATGGAAGTCACAAGGGAGATAAAGATGCCCGCCGTCAGCTTTCCCGATGCGGTGAGAGGGATCATGATCAGCACCACCACTGCGGACAGCAGGCCGTTCATCACCGTTCCCCGCAGGGAATTTCCCATGAACAGCATCTCCGACCGGATATTCTGCTTCAAGGCGCCCTCATACTGTTCGTGCCACTGTTCGTTCAACTGCCCGGTATAGCCGAACAGGCTCCGCTCCTCCGTGGTCTCCCTGCCGGTCAGCACGCTGAAGAGATACTTGTGCCGCCTCTCATATACCGCCGCCTCCTCGTAAGCCTGATACACCTTTTTCCCACTCTTTAAGGAAAAGAAGAACAGCGGAACCGTCAGCGCCAGTACCACCAGGGAAAGCCACCACACATATCCCGACATGATCAGCAGCACCCCTGCGATACGGGGGATATTGATGGCAAAGAGGTTCAAAAACCACTGAAGGTTCCATTGCAGGTTCTGTTCCAGCTTCCCCGTCAGACGGTTGGAAAGTTCCTCGATCTTTGGATCCTCCAGCAGATAATATTCCATCCTGTCGCGCTTTCCGGTCAGTTCCGCGGAGATCTGCTCATTCCCGTGCAGGGTCACATAATTGTTGAACAGATTGCCGATATGGAAAGACACCCGCTTCCAGCTGACGATCAGCAGCATCAGCAGGAACCAGACCACCGTTTCCCCCTCGAAGCTTTTACTGACCGCCGCCCGGATGGCGCCGTCCAGGAACTCCGCCACCACAATGACCTGAAATACATTTGCCAGCGCGGTGATCAGTTTTTGGGCCGTGACAGCCACCGTGGCCGCCGGGGCGCACTGGAAAGGCATCCGCCACATATCCAGCCAGTTATACTTCCGTTCCTTTAATACAAACATATGGTCTGACTCCTGTTCCGGGATCGTAGTTTGTATCAGTATAACATCATTTTTTCCGTGGCGGAACCCTTTGATTGAAAACTTTCAGGAATCAGGCGGAGACGTGCTGCCCCCTTATCTGCAAGCAACCAGATCCCATCGGGCTGGATTGTTACAACATAAAAAAAGAGCATCGGATCAGCTGTCCTGCTCTTCTTTATCGCTGTCATTGGCTTCCGCAAACTTTTGATATGCATCGTTTATCATCGGCTTATTATACAACTCCAAATGGTAAAATAATTTCGCATATGCCCACACATCATAATGGTAACACTCCTTATTGATATATACACATTTATGATGCGTCCAATGCAGTGCATTCCTCATATTAATCTCATATTCCTGCGTGTCACAGATATTTTCGCTGATAGACGGCAATCTCATATTAAAATTTTCTCTCAGGAAATTTTTGACCCGCATCTCCGCGTCCTCAGAAATGCCAAGGTCACGTATCAGATCGTACATCATATAATATTTGATAACATTCAGACCTACATGCAGCGCAAAAATCTCATTCGCCCTTTGAGCATCCACATCCGCTTTTAATGCAGCGATCGGCTGCACCTCAATGATGGCTCCGCATATGCAGGATGCCAGCTTATGCCTGTCCAGCCTGGGATTAGACATATTTTTATTGGCAGCCTGGCGATATTCTTCAATCTTTTCATACAGCAAATAGGGAACCTGCTTATTTCTGACACAGTAATAAGGAAACCTGACACATATTTGAGATAATAACTCACCAATAATATTATCAAAAAGAAACTTATATGTACTTGAAAGTTGAACTTTATTCATTTGTGCCATTCTCCTTACTCATCAAATGAAAAAAATTCTTCTCTGCCGTCAGAATACCTGAACTTATGCTGTTGCCCCACACCGTTTCCACAGAACTCCAACACTGCCCCAAAATCATGGTCATCATTATGATCCTGATGATTCTCTTCCCTGTCTTCGCTTGCCAATGCATTTAACATATTTTCCGCTGCCAACATACTGATTTCCTCCGGCTCTTTATATCTATTCTATGTAAAAATGGTTTTAAGGTTTACAGAAACCGTAAGCTTTATAACCAAATTGTTAGAATACTATAATAATACTATATAATTTATGATTAGTCTAGTGTTTTTTTACTTTTATCTATTCTTGTCAGCACCTGCCAGCGCCAGCCGCCTGTATTCCGCGCAGTTCTCCAGCAGTTCCTCATGGGTTCCCCAACCTGCAATCTCCCCGTCTTTGATGCAGAAGATCCTGTCCGCGCCACGGATCGTATTCAGCTTCTGGGCAATGATCAGTATGGTACGTCTGCCCCGGAATTTTTCCACTGCGGCGACAACGCCCGCTTCCGTTTCCGGATCCAGCGCCGATGTCACTTCGTCCAGCATCAGTATGGGCGCATTCTTTAAAAAGCCCCTTGCCAGGGCGATCCTCTGCCTCTCCCCGCCGGAGAGCATACTGCCATTCTCGCCGATCTTTGTGTCCAGCCCGGCCTCCAGGCCGTGGACAAACCTGTCCGCCTGGGCCAGTCTGACAGCTTCTTCCACCTCTTCGGGGGCAGCGTTCTGATCGCCGATCAGGATATTTTCGTGGATTGTGCCGCCCATCAGCCCCACATCCTGGGACACAAGGCTCATCAGCCCATACCGCGCATCCTCCTCCATGCTGTCCGCATCCTTTCCAAACAGCGATATCCTGCCCTGATACGGCACACAATTCTGCAGCGCCTTGAATATAGTGCTTTTCCCGCAGCCACTCTCGCCCACGAAAGCCACGCATGCTCCCCTGGGAACCTCCAGGGAAATGTCTTTCAGGATCTGCCTGCCCCCCAGCCACACGTTCAGGCGCTCCAGCCGCACCGCACAGTCGCTTCCATATGATTTCTGCATATCCTCGTCTTTGGCGGGCGCAGGCTTATACGCCTCCTGCATATCCTCGCCTTCTGTCGGCGCAAGCTTATGCGCTTCCTGCTGATTCCCGTCTTGCACAGGCACTGGCAAATGTTTCCTCTGCCTGTCCTTAGGAACTGTCCTGAAATAAATTACACTTTTTCCATTGCGTTGTTTAGGACAGTTCCGGCGAATTCGCGTCCTTTGCGAATTTGCAGGAATCATCTGTAAATGCACTTTATTTACGGATGATTCCTTATCCTGCCCAAGCGCCGACTCTATGCGCTCCCTGCTGATCCTGGTCCTCTGCATCTGTGTCACCGTGCTGGAAAAGGTGTTGATGAACCACAGCAGATTGCCGGAAAGCTGCGTAATATATATCATGGTGGACAGATCCATCCGACCCATGACCGTGAGGATCGCACCGGCCAGAAAAGGGATCGTCATGCTGGAAAAGGACAGCAGGTTCAGCGCCAGTCCCTGCAGGAGGCGGATTCTGACTTCCTTTGCCTGGGTGTCCAGGACACTCCTGATATCGCGGCCAATCTGCTCCAGATAATATCTCTGGCAGGAAAACACCCGGATCACCGCGCTTCCCATGATCGTGTCGGTGTATCTGGCAGTGAGTCCGTTCTCCGCCTCCCGGACTTCACGAATCTGCGCATGGAGTTTTGGCAGAAAATACAGGTTGATCAAGGCGGCCAGCAGCATGGAAAACAATACGATAAGCGCAATGATCCCGCTTTTTGTGAAAACCGCCCCGATACATATCAGGCTTACTGCCACAGGCGTCAGACAATCGCTGATCTGCGTGCCGAAAAAGCCCACGATATTTTCCACATCCGTGATCAGGATCTCCTGTAATCTCGCACTGTGCAGGGGCTCCTCTCCGCCCTGTGCCGCCGCATTATGGGACTGTTTCCCGTCCATCTGCATTCTGCCGCATGACTGTTTCTCCCAAGCCTGTGCTCCCGCACCTTGCCGTCCCCCAATCTTGCGGTACAAAACTGCCCGCAGCAGTTCCCGCTTCTGCCGCAGCCTGATCCCGCATTCCACCTTTGCCTGAAAGACGGTATCCGCCGCGCCGCACAGGGCGGCAGCAAGGATCCCCGCCATATAGACGGCCATTCCCTTTCCCAGGTTCGCCCTGTCCGTATACTGAAGCCCCAACACCATCATGGCGGTGCCCTGGGCGCACAGCAGCGTCCTGCACAGGTATTGCAGCGGGTTCATCAATAGATGCGCCGCAAAGGCAGCTTTCACTTCCCGTATGTTCTCCCTTATCCAACCTTTTTTCCTCATATGGATGACCATGCCTTTCCGCAGCCTATGCCTCCTCGCTCAACACGCCGTTTTCCAGGGAATATACCCTCTGAAGCTTCCCGATCGTTGACTGCCTGTGGGACACCACGATCAGGATCCCCTTCCTCATCACATCCGCCAGCTGTTCCATCAGCCGTTCCTCGTGCACCGTGTCAAGGCTGGCGGAGGGCTCATCCATGATCAGGATCTCCGGTTTCCTGACCAGCGCCCTGGCAATGCAGAGCCTCTGTCTCTGTCCGCCCGAAAGGGAATGTCCCAACTCGCTCATTCCGGTGTCCAGCCCCTTTGGCATCTTTTCTATCTCTTCCAGAATGCCCGCTTCCCTGCACGCCTGCAGCAGTTCCTCCTGAGTGGCATCCTGCTTTCCCATCAGGAGATTCTCCCTGACCGTGGTGGGAAACACATAATTATCCTGAAATACCACCGCCATCTTATCCCTGCAGGCGCTTCCCTCATAACAGAATCCATCACTGCAATACCTGACCGTGCCCTTTTCCGGTGCGTACAGCCCTGTCAGAAGTCCCAGCAGCGTGGACTTGCCGGAGCCGCTCTCCCCCGCAAAGCCCGCGGAAACGCCTTTTTCCACATGTAAATTGACATCCCGGAAAATGGCAGGCCCATTCTCATAGGAAAAGGACAGATCGCACAGGTGCAGCCCCTCTCCTGCTTCCGGGAAATCTGCAAACACCTTCCTCCCGCACTCCTCCTCTGGCTGCGCCAGAAATGCATCCAGGCGCTCCCTCGCCGCCTCACAGCCTTTCTTTGCCATGCGCAGTTCCAGGATATTCTGCAGCGACTGTACATTGCTAAAAATATAGATAAACGCGATAAACTCCCCTAGCGCGATTTCCCCGCCGAAGATCAGCAGTCCCCCAACGGCGAAGACCGCCAGATAAGGCAGGTTCCCGCTGATCCGGTTAATGCCGCCCGCAAGCCCTTTCTTCCGCGCCTCTTTCAGCACCGCCCGATTCTCCGCCTCTGCAGCTTTTGTAAAATACCGGATCATATATTCCTGGGCGGAATAGGACTTTGCCATATCCTCATTGCGGATCACATCCAGAAGCGCAGCCGCCGAGGCGCCCCGCTTCTGCTGTACCGCAGCGGCATACTTTTTCAGATTCCTGTTCGCCGCCTCACCGATCAATAACATAATGGAAAAAAAGAACAGATTGACCAGCAGGAATTTCCAGTTGATCAGTATACAGACGAGCAGCGCGGCCACTCCCCCCGCGATCTGCCCGAAAGAATCCATGAGTGTCTTATCATATTGTCCTATGATATCCACATCCGAGAGGTAAAGGGAATTCAGTTCGCCGCTGTCCCTCTTTTTCAGACACAGATAGTCCATGCGGACAGATTTCTCGAAAAGCTGCCGCCTCAAGTCCATCACGATCCGCCGCCGGGTCATCTGCTTTATCCGGATCCCCAGCGTGTCGGACAGATATTCCAACACCACCATCACCAAAACGATCAGCAGATAACCCCATATCCCGTTTTCCTGATCCCCCAATACCCCTGCGATCTGCCCCAGATACCAGGTCTCCCCGATGGCTGCCAGTGCGCCCACCAGACCCGTCAGGCAGCCAAGGGCGATAGAAAACCGAAACCGCCTCCCTCGTTCGTTCATCTCCGCATACCTCCTTCCGATAAATGGAGTATAACACGGATCTTTTTCCCCGGAAACAGGCCGGGAACAAGAGGTTGGGAATCCGGGATAAGAGGTGAAATATCACGACTGACCCATCCGCTCCCTGAGATATTCGCTGACACGCTCCTGGATGACGCCTGCCACTGCGTCGGCATCCTTTTCCCCCTGGAAGAAAGCCTCCGCCTCCTCCATCACCACAGCCATGATGCGGGCGTCGCCGCCGCTGCCCCGGCGCGCGTTCTCGATCAGGGTTCGGTAGGTTTCAGCGTCCTCCTCTGTGATACAGGAGAAATCCACCGCGCCCTCCCTTTCCGTCAGCAGGACCTGATATTTGACCTTTTCCTTTGTTGTGCCGTTTACGGTCTGGTACTCCACGGTCTGCGCCTCCTGCAGGATCTCCTCAAACGCGGACCGCAGGATCGGGTTGCACCCATGGAGAGGAACGCTTGCCATCTCTTTCTGCACATCCGCCTCAAGGAAACTTTTGATGAACTCCCACGCCCCCTCCTGGTTGGCGCTGCTGCGGCATATGGAAAAGCCTCTGCCGAAGGATACCACGCCGCCGCCCAGTTCTTTCCTGCCCTCCGCCACCGGAACGCCCGGCCAGAACAGTTCCCCCTCGCCAAAGCGGGCCCTGACCTCCGCCATGTCCCAGGGTTCGGATAAGCCGACATCATAGAGAAACCCCTTTCCGCTGCTGTAATGTTCATACTGACGTTCAGGCACATTTTCAAACCCATCGGGAAGACCGCCGCACCATTCCAGCAGTTCCACAAAACCAGGCGTGTCAAAATGACATTCCCCCGTATTCCAGTCCACAAAATTATCCATACAGGCGCTGCCCACAAATCCCAGCGTATATGTCTTATTCGTATAAGAGAAACATTCCGTCGCCCGGGAATTGTTTTTGAAAGCTTCCAGGATCTCCCCCAGTTCCCAGCCCGCCGCAGCGCCCTTGTCCGTCCCCAGTTCCTCCGCCTTTCCGCACATGGTACTCACGGAAAAGGAGGCGGGGAAAACATACAGTTCCCCGTTCCGCTCCAGCGCCTCCAGGATATTCTCAAAATAATCCTCTCTGTGGAAATCCGGATCGCTGTCCATAAAACCGTTCAGGTCAGCCATGTACTTTTCCGACGCAAGGGGCGGAAGGGATATCCCGCTCCATATCACCAGATCCGGGCCGCTGCCGGATGAAAGATCCGGGAGAAGCTGTGCTTCCAGGGTTTCAGTCATCTTCGCTATGGAATCCGTCGGAACGTACCCGCTATAAGTCTTTATCTCCACAAAATAAGTGGGATTGCTCTCATTAAAGGCTTTGATCTGCTCCGTGATATCACTGATATAAGACGGCCTTGTGACCGCCGCAGTCAGCACCAGACGGCCATTGGGGTAGTAGGCGGGATCGCCCTGCTCCTCTGCAGCGCCGGAACTGCCATCCGCGCCGGAACTCCCTGCGCTGTGCCCGGAGCCATCCGCTGCGGAACTGCCTGCGCTGCCCCGTCCGCCCCTGCTGCCGCCTGGGGTATGATTCTCGTCCACATAGGTCTGCACCCGGTTCTGTATGACGCCCGCCACATCATCTATCCCTTTCTGGCCGCTGTAATAGGCATAGGCTTCCTCGTTGATGATGTTGAAGATATCGTCATTTTCCACGGAGAAAGCGGGAACCGCGCCTTTCAGCAGCTCCAGTATCACATTGACGTCGTCCATGGTCATGGGATGATACTGGAAAAACCACCCGTCGCTGAAAGACTTGCCGGGGAAAGCCATCGGAGAGAGTTGTCTGTCGTGCTCCATCTTGTAATTTATCATGATATCCAGCAGCTGCCTCCGGGTGGGCAGACCGTTGGTTCCAACCTCCAGATCATAGTTCAGATAACTTTCATAGATTTCCTGCGCCGTCATCCCATCCACATCCGTGCGGGTGAGGATATACTCTATGAAAGCCCATGCGCCCTCCTTATGCCTGGACACGTCCACGATTCCATAGGCATTGCGGGGATATAGCAGCGTGCCGCCCTGCCCGTCCGGGGCAGGAAAGCCGATGCAGGCCGCCCCTTCCCCGCAGATACCCTCATAAAGCTGATAACCGTCCATCCTCCACAGATCCGCCAGGACCATCATCACCTCGCCCTTCCCCACCCTGGTGGGCAGGGAGGGCTCCTCCGGCCCGCTCTCCAGGGAATCGGGGAAACGGCCTGCCAGTTCCAGCACCTTTTGGAACCGCTCCGAGTCAAAGTGGCATTCCCCCTGCTCCCAGTCGATAAAGGCGTCCTCATTGAGCATCATGATATACCGCATGATATCGCTTTTGGTCATCTCCCCATAGGGCAGCGCATCGGGATTTTTTGCAGCCGCGTCGATCAGCCCGTCCAGGGTCATGCCGCCGTTTCCGTCCGCCAGCGACTTATCCCCCACCACGGTGAGCAGGGAAAAGGCTTCCGGAATCCCCGCCAGCGTGCCGTCAAAGGTATAAGTCTCCAGGATTCCCTCCAGGAAATCGGAGGAGGAAAGGCTTTCCGACCGCTCCAGCCAGGGCGTCAGATCCTCGAACACCCCCTGCCCGGAAAGCTTTGCCACATCCACCCCCGACAGGTCGATCAGGTCGATGGGCTCCTTGGCCAGCAGGGCGTTGTATAGATCCGTCAGCGTATCGTAATCTTTTATGTTGAGATGGTACTGCGCATTTCCCCTGTTGAAACGCACCACCATGATGGTCAGACCCTTTCCCCCGCCCACGGTGGCAATGTTGAGGTATTCTTTTTGGGGGGCGTCCTCCGTCCTCATCTTGGTGAGCAGCACAAAGCACCTGTCCTCATACCACCAGTCCTCCACCGCGCAGAAATACCGCCCGTCCTCCAGCACGCCCATATTTTTCATAAAATATCCGTTGATGTCGCTGTCGCTCCAGGCAAAGAGTTCCTGCGCCGTCCGGGTGGAAAGGTCATAGCCCCAGACGGAAAAGTTGTCATATAATAAAAAGTCATGCTGCCCGGTAAGATCCGCGCACAGCCCGGTGATCTTCGGAAATTCCCCTTCAACCTCCGCAAACAGGCGCTTCTCAAAATCCACCTCCATCAAAATGCAGTGATCCGGCTCCGCCCCCGCGCTGACGCAGACATAGAGTCCGCCGTCCTCTTTCTGTACGATTCCCCTGATTTGCACATTTTCCAGGGAGCCGTAGGAGACAGTGCCGTGGTAACTCCCGTCCTCCGCATACAGGCAGATTCCCGTCTCCTCATCCGCAAAGACATAGAGCCTCCCCTGTCCGTCGGTGGCCATGGTCCTGACCGTCGCGTCCCGCCCCAGCTGCTTTGTGACGTCGCAGGAGAGCAGGCTCTTTCCCTCCGGGTCAAACTGATGCAGGGAACGCTCCCCGGTGTAAAAGGTATTGTCAAGGAGGATCCACACATTCTGCTCCGGTGTAAAGCAATACGCGTAGATGGTCTGGGTGGTGATCTCCATGGGCCAGTGGACGGAGGCGGAAGAAAGTTCCCCGTCCGCGAAAGAATACCGACAGATCTGCCGGGCTTCTATACTGTCCTCCAGTTCCTGCCGGGAAAGGTAGCACGCGCTGCCGCCCGCCAGCTGCATTTCTCCGTAAAGCACGTTTTCATCATCGATCTCGATCCGTTCCGGCACATAAGTCCATTCCGGCCTCTGCTCCCCGGCGCCGTCCCTGCCGCATGCCGCCAGAAAAAGGGACAGAAACAGCATCATGCAGCCTGTTTTTATCTTTTTCATTTCCACCGACCCCTTTCTATCCTATGGAATCTCTTTCTCATGAACCGCTGCAAAACGGGAAGAATCCGCTCTGCGGATTCTTCCCGGAATGACTTGGATTTTCTTAGGTCGTGTACTATGCCGAACACAGTTCGGCAACAATCTTAGAAAATCTTCATTCCGTTCACACTTCCCGTCATGCCGCCTGCGGCGGCACAAACCAATCCCACGGAACCATTCGGTTCCGGGAAGAACGCCTGCCCAAAGCGAACTTGTTCGCTTGGCGTTCTTCCGTGTGAGATTTAGAATTTCTCCGCGAAGCAGCCCTTGCTGCGAGCGGTTAGAAATTCTTCTCACATTTCCAGTCATGCCTGCGCAGCAGGCACAAACAATCCATGAGAAGAATGCCTTCCCTTGGCATTCTTCAGTGTGTAACATAGAAATTCTTAGTCAGCGTACTTTGCTGACTTAGAATTTCTTTACACACTTCATCCGCTCCCCCACATAGATGCTGGCGCGGTTCTGGATGATATCCGCCACGGTGGCAGCGTCCTTATCACCGTTGAAATAAGCGCCCGCCTCCTCCATGATGATATCCAGTATGCCGATATCCTTACCGGAGCTGCGGTGAGTGTTCTCGATCAGGCTGCGGTAAGTTTCCGCGTCTTCCTCCGTGATGCTGGAAAATGCAAAGGTCACAACCTCTGCCTCCGTTATGCATATCCCTTCCTCAAACTTGATCTTTTCCTGCTTTACGCCATCCACCGTCTCATATTCCACCGTCAGCGCGTCCTGTATCTTCTCCTCGGACACGGACCGCAGGAGGGGGATTGCCTGTACCTCCCTCTGCATGTCCGCCGTCAGAAAACTCTTGACACATTCCCACGCCGCTTCCTTATTACTGCTGTTTTTGCATATGGAAAAGCCCTCGTCCCAGGGGAGCGCCATTCCGCCGCCCAGTCCTTCCTCTCCATCCGCCACCGGATGCCCCGGCCAGAGCAGATCCACACCGCCATATGCAGCCTCCCAAAAGGCCAACTCCCAGGGAGTGGTCAGGCTGACGGAGTGCCAGAAACTCCTCCCTTCGCGATAATACTCGGGAATACTGTAATTTTCCGGTTCATGGAACTGCTCAGGAAGGGTGGCGCACCATTCCAGCAGTTCCACAAACTCCGGCGTATCAAAATGACATTCCCCATTGTCCCAGTCCACAAAATTCCCCATACAGTCCTGGCTGATAAACCGAAGTTCATAATCCCTGATATAATTATCCTCAAATCTTTCCGCGTGGGAACTGTTCCTGTATGCTTCCAGCATTTCCCCCAGCGTCCAGCTTTCCGTGGTTCCCCTGCCTGCTTCCAGTTCATCCGCGAGCACCACCCCGGTCTCCACGCTGAAAGAAGTGGGCAGCACATACAGGCCACCATTCCTCTCAAATGCCTCCAGGATATTCTCATAATAATCTTCCCTGTGGAAGTCAGAATCCGCATCCATAAAGTCATACAGGTTTTCCATCAGCTTTTCCGATGCCAGGGAAGGGGTATAGAGTTCACGGTTCCATATCACCAGATCGGGGCCCTCCCCTGACAGGACCTCAAGACTGAGTTGTGTTTCCAGATTCACAGCCGCAGTGGAGCCGATCCCGCCCCCATAAGTTTTCATCTCGATAAAGAAATCCGGGTTGCTGGCATTATAGGCGACGATCCTGTCCGTGGTCTCACGGAAAGGCACCACCACCACCGCGGACAGCACCTGCCGCCCCAGGGCGCTGTAGGCGGGATTCTCCATGATATTGGGCTGCGAGCCTCCTCCCGCATCCGCCGTGCTGCTGCCCAAACTGCCAGCGGAATCTCCCGCCGCGCCCTCCGCCGCCTGCACGTTGTCCGTATAGCGGCTGACGGAATCCGCCGTGCTGCTCTCCCCGCCGACATCCGCCCCGCAGGCCGCCAGAAAGAGCGACATACCTAATATCAGGCTGCATGTTCTTTTCCTTTTCATCCCCTGACAACTCCTCTCATTTTGCCATTGATACAGGCGCTTTCATCCCGAACTCTTCCCTATTCCCATCTGATCTCCTCCTCATGCCGCCTGGAAAATCCGGTTTCTGTTCCTTCCTGACCGCAAAAGACAAACCCATTTCGCTATTACCTGACATAAACTCGTGCGCGGCCCGTGCGCCGCTCCAGCGGCAAAATACATCTGCTCGGGCCTGTGCAATCGAACGAGCAGGTTCGAAAGGCGATGCCTTTCTCACTCGCGTTGCTCGCCATAAGTCCCCTTGCCCATCTGCCCATGCGGGCATGGCATCTGTTCAAGTGAACTTCTGGCTCTGCTCATTCGCAAAAAAAAATGGTTCTGACCAGACTTTGATCAAAACCATTGTATTGGAAATATGTATCCAATGTGTATCGAATATGTATCTTCTATTTCATTCTTTTATACCGTCCCGCTGCTACAAATATGAATCGCCTATCCATTGCAGAACTTCCCCGATCAATTCCATGATATCAAGCATGATATCAATAAATGATTGTTTCTTTTTTTCCATACTTCCGCCTCCTGTTCCGGTCCTGCGTCAGCCCGATCAGCAGCCCGGATCGCCATGTTACACTGTCTGGACGGATATTGTCTCACTCCATTTTAAGTATAGCAGATATCATAAACTTTTTCAAGCGACTCTATTCGCAATGCTCCGTTTTTAGGCATCTTTTGAGAATATACTATAATTTTTCCAGGGGCTTTCATCATTATGACACTTTTTCTACTAACATATATCACATGCAGACTATCAGCAAAACAAAAACATATCAACCACTATCAAGATGTGTAACTCCGGCATGGCATAAAATTATCAGAAAATTCCGACAATAATGCATTATAAGGAAAATTGATAATTTTTTTATTTTTTAGCAAAAAAGATATTGACAATTCCAGGTAGTTGTCCTATAATGAACTTACAACAGAGAGAGGAAAACATCACTTCCATCAAATACAGCTTCACATAATAAGTTGTAAGAGTGCATGAGTACACTGAATGGTAACGAATCGAATCCAAGACGTTACAGTACACAGCGGACAAAGGAAAGTGGAAAGGCACGGGGCAGAAATGGAAGAAATGTCAGTCTGAAAACTTCATAAAGGAGGTACGGTCCATTGGACAGCGAGCAGACTTGAAGAAGCGTGTTGACAGGAATTGATCAATACGCTTCTTCGCTGTGTAAACAAACTATATAAAAGCGCCACCCGCAACACGGATGGCGCTTTTCTTCATCTCTTCTACCCCTTATATCCTTTTACTCCCTTATGATGCTTTCGCCTTGTTCAGCTTTCTGGAATCCACTTTCAGAGTCGTGCTCTCCTTATAAGGTCTGAACAGCAGGTAACAGATCCCTGCGATCAGAAGCACTGCCACGATCACACCCAGCACATTGGCATTGCCGGAGAACAGGCTGCCGATCTGGTAGATGATCAGTGACACCACATAGGCGAAACCGCACTGATATCCGATGGCGAACCAGGTCCACTTCGCGCTGTTCATCTCCCTCTTGATGGCGCCGATGGCCGCAAAGCAGGGTGCACACAGCAGGTTGAATGCCAGGAAAGAGTAGGCAGCCACTTTTGTCATGCTGACAAAATCCAGTACGCCGAACACTCCCACAACCTCTTCTTTCGCCACCAGACCCATGATGGTCGCAACCGCCGCCGTGGCGTCCGCGAATCCCAGAGGCGCGAAGATCCATTTGATGCCGTTGCCGAACATGCCCAGAACACTGTCTGCCAGTTCCAGTTCCGTGCTGAATCCGAAGCCGCCCTCGATCATGCCGAAGCAGGAGCCTGCCCAGATGACGATGGAGGAAAGAAGGATGATGGTTCCCGCTTTCTTGATAAAGGACCATCCGCGCTCCCACATGCTCCTCAACACCGCCCCCACGGTGGGCATGTGGTAGGCGGGCAGCTCCATGACGAACGGAGCGGGGTCGCCTGCAAACATCGCTGTTTTCTTTAAAATGATACCGGAAATAACGATCGCCGCCACACCCAGGAAGTACGCGCTCACCGCCACCAGGCCGGAACCGCCGAACAATGCCGTGGCGATCAGGGCGATAATGGGCAGCTTCGCGCCGCAGGGAATGAAAGTGGTGGTCATGATGGTCATCTTTCGGTCTCTGTCGTTTTCAATGGTACGGGATGCCATGATACCGGGCACACCGCATCCGGAACCGATCAGCATGGGGATAAAGGACTTGCCCGACAGACCGAACTTGCGGAAGATACGGTCCATGATAAAGGCAACCCTGGCCATATAGCCGCAGGCCTCCAAAAACGCCAGGAAGATAAACAGCACCAGCATCTGGGGCACAAAGCCCAGCACCGCGCCCACGCCGCCGATGATGCCGTCCAGGATCAGGCTCTTCAGCCACTCGGAACATCCCACCGCATCCAGTCCGCTCTCCACCAGCACAGGGATGCCGGGCACCCATACGCCGTAATCAGCAGGGTCGGGAGCATCTTCCAGGATGGGATCCGCCATCTCGGAGATATCAAAGCCTGCCTCCGCCAGGGAATCCCCATAGGAACCGTATGCCTCGTCAAAGCCGCCGAAATCATACTCCTCGATCGCGCCCAGCACATCCTCCGCGCCGATGACTTCTGCCTCCGCCGCAGCCATGACCGTAGGCGCCATCACATCGAAAGTCCCCTCAGCATATTCACCGCAGGCCTCGTCATAGGCACTGCCGCCGATACCAAAGAGATGCCAGCCGTCACCGAACACGCCGTCATTTGCCCAATCGGTGAAAATGGTTCCTACCGTGGATACGGAGATGTAATATACGATGAACATGACCACCGCAAAGATGGGCAGCGCCGCCCAGCGGTTGGTCACAACCCGGTCGATCTTATCGGAAACGGACATGGTCTTTTTATTGTTCTTGGTCGCGCATTCATTGATGATGGAGGTAATGTATGTATACCTCTCATTGGTGATGATGCTTTCCGTGTCGTCGTCAAAAGCGTTTTCCAGGCTCTCAATCTCTGCAGACACATCAGGGGCAGCCCCCATCAGATCCACGATCTTGTCGTCACGCTCCAACAGCTTGATCGCGAAAAACCTCTTCTGCTCCTCCGCCACGGTCTTTCCCAGCTTTGCCTCCACAGCCCGGATCGCGGACTCCACGCTCTCCGCGAACTGATGCACCGGCGCAGCCGCCTGTTTCTTCTTTGCCAGCGCCACCGCTTTCTCTGCCGCTTCCTGGATGCCGGTCCCCTTTAACGCGGAGATCTCCACCACCTGACAGCCCAGCTTCGACGCCAGCTTGTCAGCGTGGATCTTATCGCCGTTCTTCTGTACCAGGTCTATCATGTTGACCGCCATCACAACGGGAATGCCCAGTTCCATGATCTGTGTGGACAGATACAGGTTTCTCTCGATGTTGGTACCGTCCACGATATTGATGATGGCGTCAGGCCTGTCATTGATCAGATAATTTCTGGCTACTACCTCCTCCAAAGTATAGGGGGATAAAGAATAGATGCCGGGGAGATCCATGATCGTGACTTCCTTGTCGGACTTTAATCTACCCTCTTTCTTCTCCACCGTTACGCCGGGCCAGTTGCCCACGAACTGATTGGAACCGGTCAGCGCGTTAAATAAGGTTGTTTTACCGCAGTTTGGATTTCCTGCCAACGCAATCTTAACAGACATTTCAATACTCCTCTTTCTTTATAGTTTGCTTTAGCTATTTAAAATTAGTTCTAACTAATTCATAGTCAAAAAATTATCCCACCTCTATCATCTCGGCATCCGCTTTTCGAAGCGACAGTTCATAGCCTCTCACCGTCACTTCCACCGGATCCCCCAGAGGCGCGACCTTGCGCACATAGACTTCCACTCCCTTGGTGATGCCCATATCCATGATGCGTCTCTTAACAGGACCCTCACCATGCAGCCTTTTGACTGTCACTGTCTGCCCTATGGCAGCTTCCCTCAATGTTTTCATAATGTACTCCCTTCTTATTCTAGTTCCGTTTCTGCACTCCAATGCCCCTGGCGGGGAAGCAATTTCCATCTGCAAAAAACGCAGCTGAAAATTCCTTCCGGGCATTTCCGTTCCGAAACTGTTTTTGTTATACAATTATTTTGTTAGCCATTTCCCTGCCGATGGCGATGCGGGAATCTTTGATATTGACAATGACATTGCCGCCCACCTCGGATATGACCGTGACCGCGCCGCCTGCGACAAAGCCCAGATTTTCCAGGAATTTTCTGGTCTCTTCCCTGCCGCCCACTTTCTTAATGATGTTGCTCTCTCCGTTCCTTGCCATTGTCAAAGGCATACCAACATCTCCTTCCTATGTACTTGAGAATGGTTTTCATTTCTATATAGTTAGTATATGCTAACGTCTGTTGGTTGTCAATAACTTTTTTTAGATAAGCCAAAAAGAACTGCTGCTTTTTCCTCTTGACCCACCGATTTTTTTGTTATACGATTAGCTTATAGTAATTTTCAGACATCAGAGACGGAACTGAAACAAGAAAGGAAGATTTATGGCGCTGTCATTGAAAAAGGAATATACTGTTGATGATATCTATGCCTTACCGGACGGTCAGAGGGCCGAACTGATCGATGGACAGCTATATGATATGGCGCCCCCCATGCGGCTGCACCAGAAACTGGTCACGGAACTGGTAGCCGTCATACACCAATATATCCGCAGCCACAAAGGAAACTGTGAAGTCTATGCGGCTCCCTTTGCCGTTTTCCTGAATGAGGATAACAGGAATTATGTGGAACCGGATATTTCTGTCATATGCGACACAGGCAAACTGAACGACAGGGGCTGCAGCGGCGCACCCGACTGGATCCTTGAGATCGTGTCTCCATCCACCCAGCAGATGGACTATGGCATAAAGCTGTTTAAATACCGCGCGGCGGGCATCAGGGAATACTGGATCGTGAATCCCATGAAAGAAACGGTCAATGTCTATGATTTTGAACAGGAAAAGGCTACCCGGCAGTACTCTTTTGACGATTCCATCCCTGTGTGTATTTATAAGGATCTGTCTGTCAATATTGCCAGTCTGCTTTGAACCGTTCCTGAACCAGGAAAAGGAGTATTATATGAACGTAAACGAATCTTCTGAGAATTATCTTGAAACCATATTGATATTGAGCAGGCAGCTGCCTGTGGTCCGCTCCGTGGATATCGCCAACGAAATGGGCTTTAAGAAATCCAGCGTCAGCGTCGCCATGAAGCATCTTAGGGAAAAGGATCACATCGTGGTGGACAGTTCCGGCTTTATCACCCTTACCCCGGCGGGGCGGGAGATTGCGGAAATGATCTACGAGCGCCATGAGATGATCTCCTCCTGGCTGATGCGCCTGGGGGTTCCGAAAGAAATCGCCCTGGAGGACGCCTGCAAGATCGAGCATGTGATCAGCAAGGAAAGCTTCGAGGCGATCCGGGAGCAGATCAAATAACCTGAACAGCTTACTCAGGCAGGCATACCACATGGCCTGCCTTTTTGGTTGCTCTCACATCGATCAGCCGCTGGTTCTCAGACCCACGGAAAGCCAGCCGCAGGTTTTTCTTCTCCTCCACGAACTCGCCGTCCACCAGCACGTCCGTCAGTTCCAGCAGTTCCCTCACCGTACCGTCTCCCTCCGCCGCCCACCGCAGGAGGTCTTTTTCATAATCATAACCTGTATAGCACCAGATGCTCTTCTCAGGATATGCAGCCCTGACCTTCCGCAGCAGTCCCAGCACCGTGCCACGGTTTTCGGGTTCCATGGGTTCTCCGCCCAGCACGCTGAAACCCTTGATATATGCATGGGACAGCGCCTGCAGGATCTCTCTTTCCGTCTCCGCCGTGAAAGGCTTCCCATAGGCAAAATCCCATGCCTCGCTGTTGAAACAGCCCTTGCAGGCATGGGTGCACCCGCTGACAAAAAGGGACACCCTGATGCCTGGGCCGTTGGCCACATCCGTCTTTTTGATCGCTGCGTAGTTCATTTCCGCCATCCTTCCATGCCGCCATCGACGGCACAAGCCGTTATCCCCACATTTTCACAGGTGCAGCACCCTTGACTTGATCTCTTTCGTCTTTCCGGCATTCCAGAAATTCTCGCCCAGGTAGCCGCAGGTACGCCTTGTCACGTTCATCTTGGAATGATCCTTGTTGTGGCACTGGGGGCACTCCCACTCGATATCCTCGTTGATCTCTATCTCGCCGTCATAGCCGCACACATGGCAGTAATCCGACTTGGTGTTGAACTCGCCATACTGGATATTGTCGTAGATAAAGCGGATCAGTTCCTCCACCGCCTCCGGATTGTTATTGAGATTGGGGATCTCCACATAGGAGATCGCCCCGCCCAGGGATTTATTCTGGAACTGGCTCTCAAAGGTAAACTTGGCAAAAGCGTCTATGGGTTCCCGCACGTCCACATGGTAGGAATTGGTATAGTATCCCTTGTCCGTCACGTTAGGGATATCGCCGAACTTTTCCCTGTCTATCCTGGCAAAGCGGTAGCACAGCGTCTCCGCAGGCGTGCCGTACAGCGCGAATCCGATGTTGGTCTCCTCTTTCCACTTCCGCACCGCCTCGTTCATGCGATCCATGACGCGCATGGCAAACTCCCTGCCCGCCTCTTCCGTATGGCTGCATCCTTTCATCAGGTATGTGGTCTCATACAGTCCGATATACCCCAGGGATATGCTGGAATATCCTCCATAGAGCAGCTTATCGATGGTCTCGCCCTTTTTCAGCCTGGCGATGGCTCCATACTGCCAGTGGATGGGGCTGACATCGGAGGACACTCCCAGAAGCGCCTTATGACGGCACATCAGCGCCTCATAGCAGAGTTCCAGCCTCTCATCCATCAGTTTCCAGAACACTTCCTCATCGCCCTTGGCGAGAATGCCGATCTGGGGCAGGTTCAGGCTCACAACGCCCTGATTAAAGCGGCCCTCGAACTTATAATTTCCCTGCTCGTCTCTCCAGGGAGCCAAAAAAGACCGGCATCCCATGCAGGAAAAGACATTCCCCTCGTAGTTCTCTCTCATCTTTTTGGCGGAGATATAATCGGGGTACATCCTCTTAGCAGAACATTTTGCAGCCAGTTTGGTTACATAGTCGTACTTGCCGCCCTTTAAGCAATTGTTCTCATCCAGCACATAGATCAGCTTGGGGAACGCCGGCGTCACATAGACGCCCTGCTCGTTCTTCGTCCCCTGAAGCCTCTGCCTCAGGATCTCCTGGATGATCTGCACCGTCTCCTCCACATATTCATCCTTATCGTCAATATGCAGGAACAGCGTGACAAAGGGGGACTGGCCGTTGGTGGTCATGAGCGTATTGATCTGGTACTGGATGGTCTGGACGCCGGAGCGCAGTTCGTCCTGCAGCCGAATCTCCACAGTCCGCCGCCTGGTATCCTCATCCATGGAATCCCCGAACTCCTCCCGCAGCTGATGATCGAACTTCTCCCTGCTCTTGCGCAGATATTTCCCCAGATGCCTGATGTTCACGGACTGGCCGCCGTACTGATTGCTTGCCACGGCGGCGATGATCTGGGTGGTGACGGTACAGGCCACCTGAAAGCTTTTGGGCGACTCGATCATCTTGCCGTTGATGGAGGTGCCGTTGTCCAGCATATCCTGGATATTGATCAGGCAGCAGTTGAAGATGGGCTGGATAAAATAATCCGCGTCATGAAAATGGAGCACGCCGTTTTCGTGAGCCAGCGCGATG
The DNA here is from genome assembly GCA_023664345.1 of Lachnospiraceae bacterium. Classification (GTDB taxonomy): domain Bacteria; phylum Bacillota; class Clostridia; order Lachnospirales; family Lachnospiraceae; genus Acetatifactor. Next base: position 47,749 of record JAMPFQ010000003.1, read on the forward strand.
TGCTCCGGCAGAAGCAGGCGTTTCGTCACATCCCGGGACACCTCGCCCGCAATATAATCCCGCTGAGTGGAGGCAAGCCTTGTGTTTTTATTGGAATTCTCTTCCGCAAGTTCTTTATTCTCGTTGCGGATCAGTTTCAGAATAGATTCGTCCGTGGTATTGGACTTGCGCAGCAGGCTTCTCTGGTAACGGTAGACAATGTACTTTTTGGCAAGGGCATACTTATTGTGTCCCACCAGATGCTGTTCTATGATATCCTGGACATGCTCCACCGTCTGGAGTTCCCGCCCTTCCTCCTGCACGGCTGTCAGGATCTCATCCACCAACTCCTGCTCCGCCCGGTCGCTTTCCTCCACCTCATGGTTTGCCTTGCCGATCGCCGCAATGATCTTGTCCTCCCCGTAGGGCACGATCCTTCCGTCTCTTTTCTGAATCCTCATTGATACACACTCTCCTGTTCCTGATCATCATAGGGAAAAACAGAGACCGCACCGCAAGCTGTTACGGATACGATCTCATCTACATTTTGTGTCCAGAACTGTTTTTCGCATCTATATCTTGTATTTCTATTATAATCAACTACAGGGAAAAGTGCAATAGCTTTTTTATGAAGATCCAGATCACTGGAGAGTGATCAGTTTTCCTGCAGCCGGGATCTTTCCAGCGACCCAGCCCAGCAGCATGCTGACCACAAAAATACCCACTGTCATCACCGGGATGGACAGTATCACCGGGTACGCGATCACCTTGATGCCCAGAAGATTCAGTTTTTCAATAAAAAAGGGATGTATCATATATACAAAGAACGTGCTCTTTGCCATATTCCGCAGCAGTTTGGAATCCGCCAGCCGCCGCGGCACCTCCATGTGTTTGAACAGCACGAACACGGCGGCGCTGAAGATCAGTATGTTCACATTGCTGGGCGAAAACCAGTGATCGTCATAGGACTGGCTCACCCTGCAGTCAATGATGGTCTTGACCATGGTAAAGACCAGCGCCCCAAGGCCGGAGATGTACAACAGCACTCTGCCCCTTTTGGGGATATTGACTTTATTCAGGAAGAATCCTCCCAGAAAATAACCGATATACCCTGTCAGGATGTATAAGTGCTGGGACGTCACCACTGCCAGCACCAGACCCCCCGCAAGATCTGGAAACACGGTCACAAGCAGGAAACGGACAAGCACCCAGAGCAGCAGAAAGTACCCTGTCACTCTGATGTCCTCACATACCTTTCTGAAAACAGGGACCAGCAGATAAAAGCCAAACAGATCCAACAGGAACCACATATGTCCGTGCCCCATCACAAGCCGCGATACGGCATCGGACCACATTTCCCGATCCACGCTGCCGAAACCGTGCCGCAGTCCGTTAAAGAGCACGCTCTGAAAGGCGTAGAAAAGGGACCAGATGTAAAATCCTGCCGCCAGCCTGCATAATCTCATGAACCACTTTTTTACCGGAAGGTCACGCTCCGGGTCTAACTGGAACATACCGCTCAGCATGAAAAATACAGGTACCCCGAATCTGGTAAAACTGTTATAAATGGTCATGATCAGGAAATCATTGCCCTCCACGTCCACCACATACCAATAACTGTTGGATACATGCAATAACACTATCGCAAAGCAGGCTATGATGCGCAGCAGATCATATTTGACTATTCTATGCATGGTCCCTCCTGTTCCTTTCCCTGAGAATCATATTTACACCCCTCACGCCGCCTCCGGCGGCACAAACCAATCCCACGGAACCGGTGCAAGGCCGGAAGAATCCGCTCTGCAGATTCTTCCCGGAATGAAGATTTTCTTAGGTTGTGTACCATGCCGAACACAGTTCGGCAACAACCTTAGAAAATCTTCATTCCGTTCACACTTCCAATCACGCCGCCTGCGGCGGCACAAACAATCAGTGAGAAGAACGCTGCCTTTGCGTTCTTCAGTGTGAGACTTAGAATTTCTCCGCGAAACAGCCTTTGCTGTGAGCGGTTAGAAATTCTTCTCACACTTTCTCCGCCCCCAGCCATAGCAGCACCTGGGAAAAATCCATATCGCCCGCATAGTAAAATTTCGTGTAGCAGGGCTGGTTATAACAGTTGTTCTGCCATGCGATGCCGGTGCGGTACATGGTGTCATGCATCAGGGTGAACAGCTTGTGGGGTGTGATCTCCAGGCTGGTGTAAATGCGGACTGCGCTGCTGTCCTCGGTGCGCAGCAGAAGCTCCTCCCTGAAATCTCCGAAGATATCCGCCACAAGGCAGGGGTTGCCCTTGGTGCCGTTGTTTGCCAGCGTGCCCTTCGGATTCAGAAGGATACCGTGGGTATTATCGTTGACGATACCCGTGTGCTTCCCATGGATATAGTCCACTCCGTCTATGATCTGGGTACTCAGGTCCGCCGCGAATCGGATGCTCTGGTTAGTTCCCAGCGGGCTGTCAGGCAGCCTGTTTCCCTTACAGTCATACATTTCGTTCACCCAGACGCAGAGTCCCCGGACGTTGGGATCAACGTCGCCGATCATGCAGCGTCCCAGATCCGTCTCCGCATACTCGCCAAAGAAAGGCTCGCCCGTCTCCGCATCCCGCATGGCCCATCCATAGGGCGCGGCCTTTGCTCCCTCGAACACATTAAATATCTGGAATCCCGGCCTGTCAGGGTCGATGACCGCCACATGCATGGCATCGCCGTGGCCGAACTTGGCGTCCCGCCCGTCAGGAAGCTTTCCCCAGGAGGAGTACAGCACGCTTCCGTCATGGTCGATGACCGCCGCGCCGTAGATGATCTCCTGGCAGCCGTCGCCGTCCACATCCGCCGCAGAAAGGCTATGGTCGCCCTGTCCCGCCAGACAGCCGTAGACGGGATCCGTCCCCACCGCCTCATGGGGACCGGAACGGAACGGATTGTCCATGGGCACATAGCCGCTGTCAATGTCAAAGCGGACGCGGTGCTTTCCCTCAAAGAAATCGTACGCCGCAATGGTGGTCCTGGTATAATATCCCCTGCAGATGATAAGGTACGGTCTCTCCCCGTCAAGATAGGCCACGCCGGACAGGAATCTGTCCACCCGGTTGCAGGGCTCGATGCGGTTCATGGCATAATCGCCCCACCGCAGGCCGTCGTCCTCCCTGGGATGGGGAAAACGTATGGTCTCCAGTTCCTCTCCCTCCCCGCTGAACATGGTCAGATACTCCGGCCCCTCATAAATATATCCCTCAAACTTGCGGAGCTCGTTTTTCCCGCTTCTTGCAGGGGCGTATATGTCCATAAAATAATCCGCCAGAGCCTCCGCGTCCTGCCGGGACAGGGGATATTTATACCTCTTTTCCAAGGGAGCGTCCTCTGTGGAAAAGCATTCCTCCAGGGTGGCGGGCCACTGTCCGCTCTTTACCTCGTCCAGATCCTGCCAGCTTTGGAACAGTCTGACGATGTGCTGATAGTAGTCTGCGGCGGTGCAAACATAGTTATCTTCATGGGTAACACCCTCCGCCGCGTCTTCTTCAGGCAGGGTGATGTACTTTTTACTCCGGATCGCGCCGTCCTCATCATAAACGGTCATGCAGGTACCGGGGGCCGTCTTTACGGACATCTCCGCTTTGCCGTCCCCGTCAAAGTCGTAGACCATGAACTGGGTATAATGCGCTCCCGCCCGGATGTTCACGCCCATATCCAGACGCCACAAAAGCCTCCCGGAAAGCTTGTAACAGTCGATGAAGCATTTTCCGGTATATCCTTTTCCCGTCACATCATGAGCGTTGGAGGGATCCCATTTTACAAAGAACTCATACTCTCCGTCGCCGTCCACATCCCCCACGCTCATATCATTGGCGCTGTAGGTGTAAGCCTCCCCCGCGGGCGTGACGCCGCCCTCCGGGATCTGCATGGGAATCTCCAGGTACTCGTTGGGACAGACAGATACCGCCTGGCAGGGAGAAGCTTCTTTTCCTCCTCTCGCAGCGGCAACCGCATAAGTGTCCTGTAATGTGCCCTCCCTGTCCAGATAATTGGTGCTGTCCGTCACCAGGGCCAGCTTTTGGCCGTTCTTATATATCGCATAGTCGGTCCCGCTCATACCGGTCTTGGTATATCCTGTGACCTCATCCAGGAACATCCTCCATCCCAGAAATACCCCTTCTCCGGTGGCAATGGCGATCAGTCCCCTGTTCAGTTTCTCAAGCTGCTCATGAAAGACCTTTTTCACAGGAGTTTTCAGCAGTCCGCTCTCTCCCCGCTTTTCCCCGCCGCGCCAGGCTTCCACTTTCAGATAATGGGGAACATGGGTCGCTTTCTCTAAGGTAAAGCCTGTGTCCGTTCCCTCATAGACGCATTTATATTCCATGGCATCACTGTATCGATCCGACCAGTACAGGCGATACGTGCAGCCGCTTTCTTCCTCCTGCCACCGTATGCCAAGACGCGTGTCCTCAACTTTTTCCAGTTCTAATCGTATTGTCATATTACCTCTTGTTCCGCCGCACAAGCGGCATTTTGATCGCAGGAACTTTGGGTCTGTGCCTTCCGTTTTCCCGCACTACAGATACCGCACCACATCCGACAGTTTCCGCTTGGGGACGCAGTAATCCCTGTTTTCGTCCAGGTAATATTTAAACTGCGCCGGATCCTCCATATCCACAATATGGCTCACATGGGAGGGATAGCCAAAGGCCACCACCGTGTGGAGCGTCTGCTGCTGTGTCAGTCCGAACATTTCCGACAGCGCGGGCTTGTTGCAGGCGCCGATCATGCAGCTGCCCACGCCCCTGTTCCATGCTGCCAGCGTCATATTACTGATGGCAAGCCCCGCGTCTGTGTCACAGTCGGGATTGATATCCATGTTCTTCACCACCGCGATGAAAAGGACCGGCCTTTCATCCTCCTTGGGCTGCCCCTGCTCCGGAGGCAGCGCTCCCGCCCATTTCGTGTGGGCAAATACTTCCGCCACCTTATCCGGATCCTTTATCACAATGTAAGTCAAAGGCTGCCTGTTCGCAGCGCTGGAAGCCAGCCTTGCCGCCGCCAGGATCTCCTCTGTGATATCCTGTGGAACCGCTTTCTGCTGAAAGCGGCGGTAAGTACGCCTGGTCGCCAGTAATTCCATCAAATCTTCCATCTCTCTCTCCTTTTCACATTCTTTATAGTTCCACTTTCAATTAAACATTCCGATCATCCGCAAGATCTCCATCTGATCGTTTCTATTTACAATATTCTCGGCCAATACTTCCAATATCTTCGAATGTTCCACTACTTCGGAGATCTTTGCTATGATAAGCGTCTTGTCGGTCACGGTCAACTCTTTTTTCGTATGATATCCGATCACCTCCAATGTTCTTACCAAAAGCAGGAAAACAAGCATTTTCGTTACATTCACATACAAGGACCTGCCTTTCAGGGCATCCATATAATATTCAAAAATACATTGTACCGCTATATTTTCATATTCGATATCCAGATCCAGACTCTTGAACTCGCTGTTCCACATCTGATATGTCTGCTCATCCTCCGGATCGATAGTCCGAAACTTTTCCAGTACATTCCTCTCCCCCGCGTGGAGTCCCTTACATGAGACAAGGCTTTCAAACAGACTGTAGATCCAGTTCCATTTCAGCGCTCCCGCAAAAGGATTCGTCCGATCGCCGGCATAGATCTTTTGCCTGTACTCTTTCTCCCTGAGGCATTCTATGCTTTCCCTGATCATCTGAAGATCCTGTTTCTCAATATGTTCCTGCACAATATTGGCCTCAACCAGCACAAGCTGCAATCGCTGCCATAACTGCAGGTCTCTGTCCTGCAAAATATCGGTGGCAATGACGAGGCTGTTGATCAATTCGTTATACAAAGTCCAATCAGCATTTCCCACACTGACCTCATCCTCATCTTCCATAAAGCGGAATATGATCGGATCTTTCTTCTCTATCACTATCCTTGCCACCTCCGGACAGGAAAGCATCAGCGTCGCCATAGTGACATCATAATACTGCATCGTTTCCCTGGGATATACCTGGCATACATAGCACATTGCGCTCTCGGAGATCAGACTGTAAATATCACACAGATTCTGCCCGTTTAAAAAAGGACACCTGTCGTCACCATCCAGAACGATCCTATAAACTCCATTTTCATCGGCCTTGATACGGCTGCAGATCCTGCTGCGCAGCGGTTCGTCCAACGCCTGGTATCTGTCATAAGTGTTCCTGTCGATCGATATCCCCCACCCCTTTTGGCAGCAGCTGTCAATACACTTCCCCCCGATACAGGAAAATTCTTCATAAAAATCCGTACAAATATATTTCATCCGTATATTCCCTTTCCTGATCTGGATCTATACGATACCGTTTATCATCTGTCACAGTCAATGTCCCCGCTGCAGGCAACGGAACCCATCCTAAGATGCAGTGCAATGCCTTTATCAGTCTGCCACAATGCAAAGTCTATCTATCTCAATTTCAAATATGGGCTTCGGTCATTGCCGTTCTCAAAGCCCAGATCGAACGACTGAGTCAATACATGGAAAGAGACCGCCTCAAATATTCTGCTGAGACAGCCTCTTCCATAACCCGTCCGGGAATCGTTTCTTAAATACAGGCTTATTTCTGTGCCACGTCTTTCATGGAGAAGCTGATCCTGCCCATCTTATCCTTGCCCAGGCACACCACAGTCACTATGTCGCCCAACGTGAGCACATCCTCAACGCGGTTGATCCTTTCCCTGGCGATCTTGGAGATGTGCACCATGCCTTCCTTGCCGGGAGCAAACTCTATGAACGCGCCGAACTCCTTGATGCTGACTACCTTGCCCTTGAAGATCTGGCCTTCCTCAAAGTCGGTGACAATGATCTTGACCATCTCCACCGCTTTCTCCATCATATCCTTGTCCGTACCGCAGACAGACACATTGCCGTCATCGGTGATGTCGATCTTAACGCCTGTGCGGGCAATGATCTCATTGATGGTCTTGCCTCTCTGGCCCACCACATCGCCGATCTTCTCGGGATCGATCTGAATGGAGATGATCTTGGGCGCATAGGGTCCCACTTCCGGTCTGGGTTCGGAGATCGCAGGCTTCATACAGGTATCCATAATGAAGAGCCTTGCCTCACGACAGCGTGCGATAGCGCCCTCCACAATGGGTCTGGTAAGGCCGTGGATCTTGATGTCCATCTGGATCGCGGTGATGCCTTCCGTAGTACCTGTCACTTTGAAGTCCATATCTCCGAAGAAATCTTCCAGTCCCTGGATATCGGTGAGCAGTACGAAATCATCATCCGTCTCACCGGTCACAAGACCGCAGGAGATGCCCGCAACCATCTTCTTGATGGGCACGCCCGCCGCCATCAGGGACATACAGGACGCGCAGGTGGATGCCATGGAGGTGGATCCGTTGGACTCAAAGGTCTCGGATACGGTCCGGATGGCATAGGGGAATTCCTCCTCGCTGGGAAGCACGGGGATCAGCGCTCTCTCAGCCAGCGCACCGTGACCGATCTCACGTCTTCCGGGGCCTCTGGAGGGCTTTGTCTCACCTACGGAATAGGAGGGGAAATTGTAGTGGTGCATATATCTCTTGCTGACTTCGTTCTCGTCCAGCCCGTCAAGCCTCTGCTGTTCGGACAAAGGCGCCAACGTACACACGTTGCAGATCTGGGTCTGTCCGCGGGTGAACATGGCGGAACCATGTACGCGGGGAATGATATCCACCTCTGCCGCCAGAGGACGAATCTGTGTGATCTCACGGCCATCGGGACGTTTGTGGTCTTTCAGGATCATCTTGCGCACGGTCTTCTTCTGATACTGGTAGACAGCCTCACTCAGCATGGCAAGCCATTCCTCATTCTCAGCGAAAGCCTCCTCCAGCTTCCCGGTGATCACGCGGATATTTTCCTCACGGGTCTGCTTATCATCGGTAAACACCGCTTCCTCCATCTCCGCGGGAGTGACCAGCTTCATCATCTCGTCGAACATTTCCTGAGGGATCGCGCAGCTGGTGTATTCATGCTTTTGCTTGCCCACTTCGGCAACGATCTTATCAATGAAAGCGATGATGGTCTGATTGACCTCATGCGCTTTGTAGATCGCCTCGATCATCTTATCCTCGGGAACCTCGTTGGCGCCCGCCTCGATCATGATGACTTTCTCCCTGGTGGAAGCAACGGTCAGGTTCAGGTCGCCCACTTTCCACTGTTCCTGAGAAGGATTGATTACCAGTTCCCCATCGATCATGCCCATCTGGGTCATGGCACAGGGGCCGTCAAAAGGGATATCGGAAATACAGGTGGCGATGGCCGCGCCCAGCATGGCTACCAACTCAGGGCGGCACGCGGGATCCACGCTCATCACCAGATTGTTCAGGGTAACATCATTTCTGTAGTCCTTGGGGAACAGGGGACGCATGGGTCTGTCGATCACACGGCTGGTAAGGACAGCATTTTCACTTGCCTTACCCTCTCTCTTGTTGAAACCGCCGGGAATCTTGCCCACCGCATACATCTTTTCCTCAAATTCCACGCTCAGGGGGAAGAAATCGATCCCCTCCCTGGGTTTCTCGGATGCGGTCGCGGTGGAAAGCACCACCGTATCGCCATAGTGCATAAAAGCGCATCCGTTTGCCTGCCTGCCCACACGGTCGATATCGACTTTCAGAGTACGGCCGGCCAGTTCCATTTCATAACATTTGTACATATGTCCTCCATTCTGCCGTTATAACGGCTTGTCTATCTTCAGGAACAGAAGACACCGAAACTACTGAAAAAAACATGGTGCTATCCATGCGCTTTTCAGCGGTCTCGGGGCTTACTTCTGCTCCATGATGACTTTTGCTGCGACCCGCTGCAGGGCCTCGCATTATGCACAACAAGCGGAAAGTACCGGGTGCCCGGCCGCTTTCCGCCTACTGTCAGTATATTGCTTATTTTCTTAATCCCAGCCTCTCGATCAGGGAACGATATCTCTCGATGTCCTTTCTCTTCAGATACTCCAGAAGGCCGCGTCTCTGGCCTACCAGTTTCAGCATACCGCGGCGGGAATGATGATCCTTGGGATTTGCCTGTAAATGCTCGGTAAGTTCCTTGATCCTTGCGGTCAGAACAGCCACCTGTACCTCGGGTGAACCGGTGTCACCGGGTGTTCTCGCATACTCGTTCATGATCGCTGTTTTCTTTTCCTTAGAAATCATTTCTTTTTCCTCCATATCAATCTCATGTGTTATTTTACCGTATGAATCGCCCGACACTAAGCAGCGGTTGGAGCCTCCGAAAACCGGGCATCGGCTAAATCATACTTGGATATTTTACCATATCCGTCCATAAATGTAAACTACTAATTTTTCACCACCCCATATATAACTGTCTGAGTTCTTCATACTCCTGCATGGTAATCTTTTCATCCCGGTATGTGAAATCGCTGTTTTCCGTATACTTACCCTGGTCAGGCTCCTCCCAATATTCCGCGGACAGGGTGAACTGATCTGCCACTTTCCCGTCGCCGTTGAACTTCTCAAACCAGAACATCTGCCTGCCAGCGTGGGTAGTGTCGCTGTGCACGATCCAGGCCTCATCCTCGATATATGTGTAGTCACAGATTCCGGCGGTGCCTTCCCCCTGAGCCAGATAATATAAAATGCCGTCCCTGAAATCCAGGACTGCGGCGCCGTAATGTCCCACGCTGTCGATCACCAGTTCTTCCTTGCCGTCATTGTCAAGATCCAGCCGGGAAACCTTATATTCCTCCTCTTCCAGGAATCCGCCATCGCAATATTCTTCATAATAAATGCCAGATCCTCCGTCCACTCTGGAAAATGCAGGCAGCTGATCGTTCAGGAACAGGTCAAAGGCCTGTGCTTCCGTTATCCCCCCGGTCATTTGTATGATCTGCCATCTGCCATCCTTATAACCCACAAGACATGACCGGTCAACATAAGCCCTCCCTGCTTCTTTCCCATAGGATTCCATCTTTAAAACAGGATACGCATATCCGTCAACAGAAAGATCCGCAATTGCAGTATTCCATACTTCGCCCGAAAGTTCCTCAATGTCCGTTGCCGGAGAGATGTTTTTCACAGCCGTATCCTTCCCCTCAAAAAAATCGATCAGGGTATATTCTGTTGCCGTATTTGCAAAATACCTGTGTACCAGGACCTCCTCCGTCCCATCACCGGTAATGTCGCAATACTCGACCTTTTCAACTATGCTTGGCGAATACATTACCTCCAGATCGACTGCCTCCCCATTACGGAAAGTAAAATGCAGCTTTGTTGCATCACATCCGGAAGCGCCGTCAGTAGAAAAATCTTCCCAGCTGACATCTACCGGCATATCCTCCTGTTCCGGCGCACTGCTCCCGCTGCCGAAAATCCCGGAAAGATCTGACGTTTCCTCAGGTTCTGCCTCCCGAACCGCCGCCTGCCCTGCATTTTCTACCTTTTCTGCGCCGATGGAAACCGACCGTTCCTCCTCATCGTCCCCGCTGACCGCACAGGAAACGCTTCCCGCCGATACAGCCGCAGCAAGAACCACCGCCGCCACAAAATAAATTATCTTCCTCAAACCGTTACCAAAAAGACTTATGAAATGCGGTATACGCATTTCATAAGTCCCCTTTCACATTTCTCATATGCAACCTTGAAAACCCTGTCGCGTTAATCCTGCAGGACCCTCACGCACCTTACCGGAGTACGATAATTGTAATTACTGATCTTAATGCCGGTTGACGGGCTGCTGGCATGAATCACTTTTCCGCCGCCGATGTAGATCGCCACATGGTTGATGGTCCCTGAACTGTTCGCGTAGAACACCAGATCGCCGGGCTTTAAGTCGGAGGCGCTGATCTTCACGCCTTCCTTTGCCTGGGAACCGGAATGATGGCTGAGGGTCACGCCGAATTTCTTAAACACACTCAGTACGAATCCGGAGCAGTCGGCGCCCTTTGTCAGGCTGGTCCCGCCCCACACATAGGGATTGCCCAAGAACTGCTTCGCGTACTCTACCAGTTCCACACGGACATCGGATACACCCTGGCCGTACAGAAGTTCCGTCATGGTGATAGCAGTATCCAGCCGCTGCTCCACAGTAACAAAATCCGCCGACACATAGGCTTCCTCGCCATCGATGGAAACCTCGATCCATCCCTCCAGCGTCTCCACATACTCCAGTTCCTCACCCTTGGGGACCTGCGTCAGGACTGCGCTCTCGGTGTTTGCCTCATCCCTTACGTTCAATCCGTCCACGTTCACAAGCACCACCGTACGCACCAGGTCGTTTGCCGCAAGCTTGGCATCCGGTCCGGTGAACAGAAATTCCGTGCTCACATAGCCCTCCACCTCGCCAGACTTGATGTGCGCCCATCCGTCCAGCATTTCCAGTACCTCGCAGGCCGAATTCTTAGGCATCTTCCCCACCATCTTGCTGTCGGTGGAGGGTGCCTGCCGCACGTTCAGATTGCCGCTTTCCACGTTAGCGATGCCGATATTGGTATATCCCCAGGAAGCGCCCTGTGCCTGCTGTGCGATCTCTTTGTATTCCTCCGCGGTATGTGTCGTCTCAAAGAAAGAAGCCACCCCGGCCGTCTGCAGAACGCTTGTCCCCCCTGACGCAGAAACAGTCATGGGCGTTTCCAGCGCCAGACAGCACATCAGGCCTGCGGTAACAGCCGCTATTTTTCTCTTGATCTTTAAATATCTCATGTGTATGATCCTCTATAAAAATGAAATCCAAATTACAATTTTGTTACGAATTTGTTACATCTAAGTCAGATTATACCTTTGTAACCAACATATGTCAACAGATTCCGTAAAAAAACAGGAAAAATGACAACAGTTCAGCCAGCCCATCAAGAAACAGCCTCCGCTTCCGCGTCTTTCTCCGCATTCATGACCGCAAACGCGATATTGGTAGCGTGATCCGCCACCCTCTCCAGACCGGACACCACATCGGAAAATACCATGCCGGCCTCGGGAGTACACTCGCCTCTGGTCAGACGCTGCACATGCAGCTGCTGCAGCGCTCTTTCTTTCTCATCGATCTTATCCTCCAGCTCTATGACTTCCTGCATATGGCTCTCATCGCTCCTGACGAACATATCAATGGCATACTGGATCACCTTGTTCACCATATCCAGCATCTCGCCCATCTCTTTCTGGGCGTCCTTGCTGAAGACCAGCCCCTGTTCTTTCCGCTGCTTCGCGGCATCCGCCACATTTTCCGCGTGGTCGCCGATCCGCTCGATATCGTTCACCACATGGAACAGCGCCCCCAGGCTCTTCAAGTCCTCGATGGGCAGCGTGGTCTGATTGATCTTCACCAGATAATCAGTGATGGCGTGGTTCAGGAAATCGATATTCTTCTCCACCTCATACACTTCTTCAATATCTTCCTCATCCAGCGTGATCAGGGCATTCATGGCACGGTTTAAGTTCTCGCTGGCAAGGGACGCCATACGGTCCAGTTCCTTTACCACCTCAAACACTGCCGTAGCGGGATTGAACACCACCTTGTCGCCGATATATTTTAACTGATAACTTTCCCTGTAGCCCACCTTTTTGTCCTCACCGGGCACGCACAGCACGGAAAGCTTCACGATCCACTTTGAAAAAGGGAACAGCACGATCACCTGGAAGATCTTGATCATCGTATGGGCATTTGCCACAAAACGCCCCTTATCCGAGGAGATGGCCCATATCATCCTTGTCAGGGGCTCCTCCGCCGCAAAAAGCACCACATATAACACCACCGTGCCGATCACGTTGAACCAGAAATGAATCAGAGCCGCCCGCTTGGCGTCTTTCTTGCCTGCCAGGGAAGCCAGCAGCGCCGTGGTGCAGGCGCCGATATTACATCCCAGGATGATATACAAAGTAATATGCACGGAAAGCAGATCCTGATTTGCCAGAAGCAGCACAATGCTGACCGTCACGGAGGAACTCTGGATCACGGAAGTCAGCACCAGTCCCATCAGCGTCGCCATGAACGGATTCCTCAGGGAACTGAGCAGATTTACCACTTCCGGCACGTCGCGCATGCTGGCCATGGAACTGGACATGGTGCTCAGTCCCAGGAACAGGATGCCGAAGCCGATGATGATCTCCGCAAATTTTTTCACCTTTTCTTTGGAACAGAACATGACTACAAGCACGCCCACCAGCAGGATCACCGGCGCGTATGCCGACAGGTTGATAGATACCAGCTGAGACGTGATAGTGGTACCGATATTGGCGCCGAAGATCACCCCCGCCGCCTGGTACAGGTTCATCAGACCGGCGTTCACAAAGCTGACCACCATGGCGGTACAGGCCGACGAGGACTGGATGATGCCTGTAAACACGATCCCCACCAGCATACCGGAAAACCGATTGGTGGTAAAGATCTCCAGGATACGGCGCAGCTTCGCGCCGGCAACTTTCTCGATAGATTCGCTCATCACCCGCATTCCGAACAGAAACAGCCCCAGACCTCCTGCCATTGACAATAAGATACTTGCATTCATTTTACGTTTCCCTTCATAAATCACACAGATCACATATACAGGTTTCGGTTCAAACTGCATCCATCTGCAATGGTTCCATCACAATGCCGATTCAAAGCAGATATATCTATTCTACGTGAAAAGACAAAAAGTTACAATAAAAACTTTTAATTTTTATATACCGCCCTCGTCCCGATGTCCCTCTCCAGCTGTCTGCGCAAAGCATCCACACTCTCAAAGCGCTGCTCCGGCCTGCTGAATTCCAGCAGATACACCTCAATCTGCTCACCGTATATGTCTCCGGAAAAGTCATACAGGTAAGATTCCACCCCCATGACGCGCTCCTTGGTGACAGTTGGCTTATAACCCACATTACTGATAGCGCGGTACAGCCTGCCCCTGTGCCGGACCTGTGAAAAGTAAACGCCGTTAGGAGGAAGCAGCTTGCTCTCCTCCGGAAGCAGGTTCACTGTGGGAAATCCCAGATCCCTGCCCAGCTGCCTGCCTTTCACCACCGCCCCCATCACCGGGTAGGGCATTCCCAGCAATCTCTCCGCCAGCCGCATATCACCCTGCTCTACACGGCTGCGGACATAGGTGGAACTGACTTCCTTTCCGTCCAGGCAGACCTTGGCTATGGTCTTCACCTGAAATCCCAGTTCAGGCCCCATCTTCCGGAGAAGTTCCTCGTTACCGGCGCCCCCCGCCCCGAAAGACAGGTCGCTGCCCGCTGCCAGGAACCTTGCCTGCATCCGCTCCGCCAGAATCTCCGTGGCAAAGACCTCCGGCGGCATTGCTGCGGTCTCAGGATCCATGGGAAACTCGATCAGGATATCCACTCCCGCGCGTTCAAATAACACATATTTTTCTTCTTTTGTGGTGAGTTCTTTCCCGTCTGACTGCCCAAAAAGGACTGCCGGGGCCGGATCAAAGGTAAAGACACAGGCACAGAGCCCCTCTTTCTTTTGCCCCCGGATCTCTTCCAGCAGTCTTCTGTGACCGATGTGCACTCCGTCAAATTTCCCGATCGCCACAGCGGTTTCCCTGTCCAGATAAAAATCAGTCGTATTTGTTATGATCTCCACTCGCTGTTCACTCTTTCTCCAAAAACATTTTTACCGGCTTATATCGTTTTTCCGTCTCTTCGTAGGCATAGATCCCCGCGAAACTTCCGTCAGGACGGTGAAACCGCACCCATTGCCGGGAGCCGTAAACCTGTTTTTCACATGTCTGGTCAGGATAAATGGCATTCCCATTCTCCAAAAGCCTCATTGCTTCCCCGCTGACCTGCAGGATTGGACAGTTCTGAAAACAGCTTTCCACAGGGATCAGGACTTCCGAAAGCCTGCCGGTATCCTTTGCTTCCTGAAGCCGCCCTAATGTGACGGCCTGTTCCAGGCCGAACATTCCCACTCTTGTGCGCCGCAGGCTCCGCATGGCCCCCCCGCAGCCCAACTTTTCCCCGATATCCGCGCAGAGGGTACGGATATAGGTTCCCTTGGAGCATACCACCCTCATTTTCACTACGGGCAGCCTGCACTCCAGGATCTCCAGCTTATATATCACTACGGGCCGCGCCCTGCGCTCCACTTCTTTTCCCTCTCTGGCCAGTTCATACAACCGCCTGCCGTTTATCTTGAGAGCGGAATACATGGGCGGAACCTGGCTGTAACCGCCCACAAAAGACATGCAGGCTGCCCTGGCCTCTTCTTCCGTCACCGCCACAGGATGTTCCCCCAGCACCCTGCCGGTGGTGTCCTGGGTATCTGTCTCCACTCCCAGGAGCAGTTCCGCCACATACTCCTTATCCTGATCGGTGAGCATGTCGCAGAGTTTCGTGCCGCTGCCCAGGCATATGGGCAGTACCCCCGTGGCCGCCGGATCCAGGGTTCCCGTATGGCCGACTTTCCTCTGTCCGCAGATCCCGCGCATCTTTGCCACCACATCTGCGGAAGTAAAACCCGGCTCTTTATCGATTATCATGATTCCATTCATAGTTATTTGTCTCAAATGTTATCCAGCTGTCTCTCTATATGTAACGAAAGATTATTCACGCAGTCATGGAAAGTGCCTCTCATGGTGCATCCTGCCGCCCGGGCATGGCCGCCGCCGCCGAAAAAAGCCGCCACTTTCGCCGCATCGACTCTCTCGCTGGTACGCAGGCTGACCTTATATTCCAGCACATCCGTCTGATACATGAAGATAGCACAGTCAATGCCGCCTATGTTGCGCAGGTGGTTCACAATGCCGTCCAGATCTTTCGGCTCCGCGTCATAGAACTGCATGACTTTCCGGTCTATACAGCTGACGATACACCTGCCGTCCATGAAACGGATACTCTCAAGCAATGCCCTGCCCATAATATTGGACTGAATATAAGTCTTCTGGTAAAAAGTCTCCTGGATCAGCCTGGGAAAATCAAATCCATAACCGATCAGCCTGGCCCCTTTCTCCATGGTGGCGGGAGTGGTATTGGAATACTGGAAGATACCCGTATCATGGATGATACCGGTATACAGCGCCATTGCCAGTTCCCTGTCCAGCTTTTCCACGTCCATCAGGTCATAGAGAAGTTCGCAGGTAGCCCCCACCTCCGGCACGATGTGATTGAGATCGCCGCAGCCCTTATTGGTGACGTGATGATCGATATTGATCCTCTTCTTTGCCGCCTGAAAATATTTCAGGGCATCGCCCAGCCGGTCTTCACCGCAGTCCAGCGCAAAAAAAACATCAAAAGCCTCCTCTTCCCCGAATTCGCTGTCGATCTCGTCAAACCCTTTCAACTCCCGGAAGATATCTGCGGGCTTCTCCAGAAAGACTTTGATCCGGGCCTGGGGCAGGCACTTTCGCAGATACAGGCACAGGGACAGGCACGCGCCCACACAGTCGCCGTCAGGGCGGACATGTCCGCTGATACCGATCCTTTTCGCGTCCTTACATTCCTCTAATAAGTTCCATTCCATATAAAACCTCATTCTTCGTCTTTACAGACATCGGCGCTTTCAGCGCCATCCATGTTGTCATTATCCCTGATGTTTTCATTGTCCCTTGCTATCACCTCGTCGATCCTGCGGGACATATTGACGCCATATTCGATCGACTGATCCATAACAAATGTTATTTCCGGTGTATTGCGGAGATTGATGGTCTTCGCCAGCTGCCTCCTGATAAAGCCTTCCGCGCTCTTCAGTCCCTGCAGGGTGGCCTCTCTGACATCCTCGCCGCCCAGCACACTGATCCATGCCTTGCAGCTTTTCAGGTCGGGAGCCACCTCCACGGATACCACGCTTGTCCAGGGGCTGATCCGGGGATCCTTAATCTCCCCCCGGATGATCTCCGCCAGCACACGCTGCACCTCCCCGTTGATACGGGTATTTTTTACACTGTTCTTCCTCATATTACCTCACACTTTGCTATTCCTCAAACCTGCGGTGCCCGAAAGAATGGCAAAGCCATTCTTTCCGCTGAAACTTAGATTTTCTTAAGCACGGTATTCTCGTGCTTTAGAAAATCTTTTCACACTTATTCCTCAAACCTGCGGTGCCCGAAAGAATGGCAAAGCCATTCTTTCCGCTGAAACTTAGATTTTCTTAAGCACGGTATTCTCGTGCTTTAGAAAATCTTTTCAGCGTGGTACCTCCACCATGACATATGCTTCCACGATATCCAGTTCCTGCATCTGGTCATAGCCCTCAAAAACAAGACCGCATTCGAAGCCCGCTTTCACTTCTTTTACATCATCCTTGAAACGCTTCAGGGAAGCAAGCCCGCCCTCATAGATCTGCTCGCCCTCGCGGGTGATGCGGATCTTGCAGCCTCTCTGGAACACGCCGTCCAGTACATAGGAACCGGCAATATTGCCGATAGCGGACGCCTTAAATATCTGGCGCACCTCGGCGTGGCCGATGATCTTTTCCTCAAAGACGGGATCCAACATACCTTTCATAGCCGCCTCGATATCCTCGATGGCCTGATAAATGACCTTGTACAGCCTGATATCCACGCCTTCCCGCTCTGCAGTCGCTTTCGCGGTAGGGTCAAGACGCACATTGAAGCCGATGATAATGGCATTGGAAGCGCTGGCCAGCACCACATCGGACTCGTTGATGGCGCCTACGCCGCCATGGATGCATTTTACGACCACTTCCTCGTTGGTCAGCTTCATCAGCGACTGCTTTACAGCCTCTACGCTTCCCTGTACATCCGCCTTGACGATCAGGCACAGTTCTTTCAGATTGCCCTCCTGTATCTGGGAGAACAGATCGTCCAGGGACATCTTGGTCTTAGTATCCTCAAGCATCTTTTCTTTATTCTGTGCCAGATAGGTCTCGGCATAATTTTTCGCTGTCTTATCATTGTCATGGGCAAGAAATACCTCGCCGGCGCTGGGAACATCGGAAAGTCCCAGAATCTCTACGGGAGTGGATGGAGTCGCTTCTTTCACTCTCCTACCCTTGTCGTCGATCATGGCGCGAACCTTGCCATGGCATGATCCCGCAGAAATGAAATCGCCCACATGGAGGGTACCTTTCTGTACCAGGACGGTAGCCACAGGGCCGCGGCCCTTATCCAGTTCCGCCTCGATCACCAGGCCTCTGGCCCGTCTGTCAGGGTTCGCTTTCAGTTCCAGGATATCCGCTGTCAGCAGAATGGTCTCCAGCAGATTCTCAATACCCTCTCCGGTCTTCGCGGATACAGGCACGAACTCCGTGGTGCCGCCCCAATCCACAGGAATCAGCTCGTACTCCGTCAGTTCCTGCTTTACACGGTCAATATTTGCGGAGGGCTTGTCGATCTTGTTCACGGCAACAATGATCTCAATGCCTGCCGCCTTGGCATGGTTGATCGCCTCGATGGTCTGGGGCATCACGCCGTCGTCCGCCGCTACCACAAGGATCGCGATATCCGTGGAATTGGCGCCGCGCATACGCATGGCGGTAAATGCCTCATGTCCGGGCGTATCCAGGAAAGTAATCTTCCTGTCTTTCACATTCACAGTATACGCGCCGATATGCTGTGTAATACCGCCTGCCTCTTTATCGGTCACATTGGTCTTACGGATGGAGTCCAGCAGGGAAGTCTTGCCATGGTCAACGTGACCCATAACACAGATAACGGGCGGTCTCTCCACCAGGGAATCCTCCGCATCCTCTTCTTCTTTTAACAACTCCTCAATGATATCTACCTTGACCTCTTTTTCACAGAGGATATCGTACTCCATGGCGATATTTTCCGCATCCTCGTAGGAGATCTCCTGATTTACGGTTACGATCTTACCCTCAAGGAACAATTTCTTCACAATAGCGGACGGCTGCAGCTTCATCTTGTCAGCCAGATCCTTGATGGTGATCATCTCAGGCAGAGTGATGACCTTGATCACTTCCTCCACTTTCTCTTCTTTCTTCTTTTCAGGCTTGATGAACCGGCCTGGCTTATTCCTTGCCGCTTCATCCTCTTCATAGATATGGTCTTTCCTGGAACGCTTATCCCTCTCCTGATTGTTTGCGCGGCGCTTGTCGTCGTCACGCCTCTTTTCCATATCCTTTGCCGGAGCCTCCCCCGCAAAGCCCTTGCCGCCTCTCGAATCTCTGGAACCGGCTCCCTGTCCGCCGCTGCCTCTGTTATCTCTCGGGCTGCCGTTAAAATTGCGGTTGCCGCCTGCACCAGCGCCCGGACCACGGCGATCACCCCGACCGCCCTCAGGACCCGGCCTGCCGTTTCTCTGAAATCCGTTCTGCCTGTCTCCCTGAGGTCTGCCATTTGAGCCTGCGCCTCCTCTGCTCTGATACTGTCCACGTTCTGGTCTGCCGCCCTGGCTGTTTCCACCCTGGGGTCTGCCGTCACGACGCCCTTCCTGTGAACCCCTGTTGTCTCTCACAGGTCTTTCCTGTCTTTCCGGTCTTTCCTGTCTTTCCGGTCTCTCCTGTCTTTCCGGTCTCTCCTGTCTTTCCGATCTGTTCTGAGCCTTTTCCGCCTCATGACCCATACCCGGACGCTGACCGTTCTGCCTGCTCTGCTGGGCAGGTTTAGAGGATACCATCTGTACGCTGGGTGTGGGAGACGGCGGAGTCAGCGGCTTGATAGGACGCACGGGTCCCTGCGCCCTGTTCCGGTCATTGTAGCCGTTATTCTGTCTGTTCTGCCCGCCCTGCGGCCTTCCCTGCCCGGACATTTTGGAATTCTGGGGATTGCTGACAAAGATGATCTTGGACTTTTTCTTCTTTTGCGCATCCTCATTTGCCCTGCTGTCAGGTTTATTTTTTCTGGGCATCCCAGGCTTTTCCGCCTGCGCTGATCTTGTCCCCACATTGGGCGCCCCTGTTTCCGGCTTTTCCGCTTTCGCTCCGGCTTCAGGCGCTTTCGTTTCCGCCTTTTCTGCTTTTGCTCCGGCTTCAGGCGCCTTCGTTTCCGCCTTTTCTGCTTTTGCTCCGGCTTCAGGCGCTTTCGTTTCCGCCTTTTCTGCTTTTGCTCCGGCTTCAGGCGCTTTCGTTTCCGCCTTTTCTGCTTTTGCTCCGGCTTCAGGCGCTTTCGTTTCCGCCTTTTCCGCCGCTGCCGCAGGAGCGGACTTCTCCGCACCAGTCCCCCCTGCCGTCTCTTTCCCTGCTCCACTGCCGCCTAATTCCCTGCGCACCATCTCTGCCGCTTCCTCCTCTATGGAACTCTGGGCAACCTTTGCCTCAATACCTTTCTTCTGTAAAAAACTTAAAACATCTTTGCTTTGCTTATCTAATTCTTTAGCGAGTTCATGCACCTTTATTTTCGCCATCCTCTGTCCTCCATTCCAGTTCCGTCTCTGCGCTCCGAGACTGTTTTGATTCCAGTCCAGTTCCGTCCCTACGCTCCGAGACTGTTTTGATTCCAGTCCAGTTCCGTCCCTGCGCTCCGAGACTGTTTTAATTTGATTCCTGCTCCAGCAGTCTGATGATCGCATCCGCCAGACCCGCATCACATACGCATACCGACGACCTCATGTCTTTTCCGATCGCCTGTCCCAGGCTTTCCTTTGTTCCGTACCTGAAAACCGGGACTCTATAATAAGAACACTTGTCAGAAAACAGCTTTTTGGTATTATCGGATGCGTCCTCCGCAACGACTACCAGCATGGCGGAACCTTCCCTCACCGCCTCCAGGGTCTGGAATTCGCCGCTGACCAGATTCCGCCCTCTCCTGGCAATGCCTAAAAGCGAATAGATTTTATTTTGTTTCAAGATTCTCAAACTCCTTTTCCAGAGTGTCATACACTTCATTCGGAATGCTCATTTTGAAAGAGCGTTCCAGACCCTTATTCCTGCGCGCCTGCACCAGACAATCCCTGCTCCTGCAAATATATGCGCCTCTTCCGTTCTTTTTGCCTGTGGCATCCAGGCAGATCTCATTTTCGGCTGTCTTAAGGATCCTCATCATGTCCTTTTTCCCTTTCATCTCACCGCAGCCAACACACTGCCTTAAAGGAATCTTCTTAGCCATATGTCTCCTTACTCCTCATCCGCGCCTGCATATCCGTCGGGTTCCTCTCCCTCGTCCGCATATCCGTCGGACTCGTATCCTTCCGATTCGTCTTCTCCGGTTTCATAGCCCTCCGGTCCATACTCGCTCTCATAGCTTTCCTGCTCGTTTTCGTCATACTCTTCCTCATAGTCCAGGTAGTCTTCATAGCGGAAGCCGGGAGCGTCCTTTGCCTGGGTCTCGGACTTGATGTCTATCTTATACCCTGTCAGCCTGGCCGCCAGCCTGGCGTTCTGACCCTCCTTGCCAATGGCCAGGGAAAGCTGGTAATCGGGCACTACCACCTTGGCGGTCTTCTCGTCGGGATCTGCGAACACGGCAACAATCTTTGCGGGCGACAGTGCATTCTGGATCAATTGCCCGGGATTCTCATCCCAGTTCACTATATCTATCTTCTCTCCGCGCAGTTCCTCCACAATAGCGTTGACCCTGGCGCCGTTCATACCCACGCAGGCGCCCACCGCATCCACGTTGGGATTGTTGCTCCACACCGCGATCTTGGTACGGCTTCCAGCTTCTCTGGCAATGCTCCTGATCTCCACCGTACCATCCTTGATCTCCGTCACTTCCGACTCAAACAGCCTCTTGACCAGTTCGGGATGGGTACGGCTGACATTGATGCGGGGACCCTTGGGCGTGCTCTTGACCTCCAGGATGTAAACCTTAATCCTCTCGGTAGGCCGGAACACCTCGCCCTTTACCATCTCGCTCTCACTCAGCACGGCATCCGCCTTGCCCAGATTGATGCTGATATTCTTGCCCATGTAACGCTGTACGACACCAGTGACAACGTCTTTTTCTTTCTCATAATACTGATTATAGATCACGCTTCTCTCTTCCTCGCGGATCTTCTGTAAGATCACATTCTTCGCGTTCTGGGTCGCGATGCGCCCGAAATCTTTGGATTGGATCTCCACGTTCAGGATATCGCCCACACTTGCCTTCTGAGAGATCTCTCTGGCGTCCTCCAGGGAGATCTGCAGGCATTTGTCCGTCACATCCTCGGCGGTCTCCACCACTTCTTTCTCGGCATACACCAGATAGTCACCGGTCTCACGATCGATCTCCACCTTCACGTTGTCGGCCTTGCCAAAGTGATTCTTGCAGGCCGTGAGCAGCGAATTTTCGATCGCCTCAAATAAGGTTTCCTTGCTGATCTCCTTCTCTTTCTCCAGATTGTCAAGCGCTTCCATTAATTCCTTGTTCATCATATCCTCCATTCCGGCGTATGCCAAACTTTATATTATCATGTATTCCACACAGTATTCTTTTTAAAAGTCAAACGCCAGCCGTATCAGCGCCACGTCCGGGCGTTCAAAGATCCTGGACGTTTCCCCGTCCCGTATGACAATGACCTGGCTGTCAAAGCTTTCCAGTATGCCGGAAAAATCCCTGCACTTGTCAATGGGCTTAAACAGCCTGACTTCCACTTCCTGTCCGATGCTGGCCTGCAGGTGCTTATCCTTTTTCAGAGCGCGGCCCAGGCCGGGACTGCTCACCTCCAGGATATAGGCGTCAGGGATGAAATCCTCCTCGTCCAGCACGTCCGAAAGGGCCCTGCTTACATTCTCGCAATCCTGGATATTGACCCCCTCCGGCTTATCGATATAAGCTCTCAGATAATAGTCACTGCCCTCTTTCACATACTCTACATCATAGATGGAAACCTGATTGGCTTCCGCTATGGGAGCAAGCAGCTGCTCCGTCCTTATCTCATAATCTTCCCTGCGGGACATATGGCGCCTCCTGTTCTTTTCTTATTCCAGTTCCGTCTCTGCACTCCAGCGCCCTTTGCACTGAAAGAAATATTCATCTGCAAAAAACGCAGCTAAATATTTCTTTCGGGCGCTTTCGTTTCGAGACTGTTTTGATTTTCCAGTTCCTGTTTACAGGAACTTATTCCGCTCTCTGCACTCCAGCGCCCTTTGCACTGAAAGAAATATTCATCTGCAAAAAACGCAGCTAAATATTTCTTTCGGGCGCTTTCGTTTCGAGACTGTTTTGATTTTCCAGTTCCTGTTTACAGGAACTTGTTCCGCTCTCTGCACTCCAGCGCCCCTTGCACTGATTCCAGCTCCTACAAGCAAGTAAGAGTGGCTTGCAAGCCACTCTTACTTTGATAATCATCATTTATCCTTTCATGAGTATAAATCCGTTCAGGGGAAAAGTCAATACATTTTCTGCCAAAACATTACTTTTCAAACACCATAAAGCAAATCCGCCAGCCGTCCCCTCCTTTTATCAGTCCCAGGGTAAGATGGTCGTTGGAATCCTCCTCGCTCTCATCCATTGTGACCCCCATGGAGACAATGGCGTTGCCCAGGTCTCCTTTCACATAAACCGACACATGCATGTCTCCCTGTTCCCACCCCATGATCCTGTCGAGACAGTCCAGATCGACCTCATATCCCTCCGCGATATAGGGGAGGATACTATCCCGGTCTTTCTCACCGGCTGCTTTCATAAAATCCCGTACCAGCTGTGTGACTCTGTCCGCTTCTTCTACTTCTTTCAGACGTCTGGCCAGTTCCGCCTCCATCTGTTGTTCCCTGTCCGCAGCCCGATCTTCCGGCTCTGAAAGTTCCGGCGCCGCAATGGCAAAGGTCTGCGCCATGGCGCGAAGTTCCACCCCCCAGCCATCTTCCGCCTCTTTGGGATAAGTATAGAAAACGCCCCAGATATCCTGATCGTTTGCCTGACGGAGTTCCACCGCCATCATCCTGTCCTGCGCCTCATCACAGATCCAGTATCTGCCGTTATCTTCCTGATAACCCTCTCTTGTCAGCGCTTCTATGATCTGTTCCCTGTCAAGGCCCTGATAGTCCGAACCCTCCGCCGTAAAACAGGCCGCCCAGATCTCCACCTCATTATTTTCCTCATTCATCCAGCCGTCAGGTCCAAAAGAGACCCACCCCTCCTGAGGAATCAGGAGATAAAATCCCTGTCCGGATACCAATTGAGCAGGTTCTGACTCGGGAATCCCCTCTTTCCTATAGGTCAGGCGATAGCCGCCCTCCCCATCCTCAGGCAGTTCCGTTATGTCAGCCTCCGATCGTTTTGTCCCGTCCGCCAGCCGGATGTCCCCATTGGAATCCGTCCCTGCCATCATACCGGAGCCGCCTCCGCTGCCTGCACCGCCCATATCCCCGGAAGATCCGACCGGAGGATCCATGAGCATGGCAGCGCTTTCCTCCAACGAATCCTGGTCCGCTTCGGAGGGATCCTCTTTCGCCCTTGCCGTTGTGG
Source organism: Lachnospiraceae bacterium (assembly GCA_023664345.1). Lineage (GTDB taxonomy): Bacteria > Bacillota > Clostridia > Lachnospirales > Lachnospiraceae > Acetatifactor. Next base: position 71,948 of record JAMPFQ010000003.1, read on the forward strand.
CGAACACGCAGACCACCGCCAGGACCAGCGCTGCCGCAGCGCCCACGGCCGCTTTCGTTTTCTTCTTATATTTCATGATCTCACCTATCCTCTCTTCCACCGCGTTCTTCCCGAATCCGCTGTACAGCGGCACTGGCAGCTGCCTGCGCTCCTCCATTCCGATCAGGGTCAGCGCATAGTCCTTTCTCGCCTCTGTCCCCAAAACGCGCAGTACCTCCTCGTCGCAGGACAATTCCAGATCGCGGTTCATAAACACATACATCACCCACACCAGCGGATTGAACCAATGCAGGCATAGCGCTGCCGCCATGGCGATCTTCCATGCCCCGTCAAGACGGCGAATATGCACCAGCTCATGCTGCAGGATATATTCCAGCTTTCGCCCGTCCTCCCGCTCCAGATGTTTTGGCAGCAATATCACAGGGCGCACAAGTCCATAGGTCAGGGGCGAAGAGATCCTGTCGGACTGCATCACCCTCACCTTTCTGCGCAGCCTGCACCCGTCCAGCCATCGTTCCACGAACGGCTCTTCCACAGGCAGAGCCGTTCGGAATCTCCTCAGACAGTTAAGATATAGCAGGAAAAAGACTGCCGCGCATACAATATCGCCCGTTATGATAATTCTGTTGAGCAGGGTCAGGCCCCGGAATCCCTGATAAAGACCGTTTTCAGTTGAATCACTGCTCTTTACCGGACTTCCCGCCGGAATTCTTTCCATGCCGATGGCGCTCTCATACCCGTCATTTCCGCCGATCGCGCCGTCATATCCCGATGCTTCCCCGAAATGCAGTCCCTCCGGGAAAACAGGCCGATAATCTTTCCCATCCGCAGTCCCATAACCCTGCCCTGCCGCAAACTGTTCCTGCAGCGCTTCCACCCGATCCTGTATCACAGGCAGGACGCCGAACGGCGCATCCACCGAAAAAGGCGTCAGCAGCCTCAACAGAGCCACGCACCACAGGATGGAAAATGCCGCTTTGGGCAGCCTGTTTTTCAGCAGCATCCTGAGACAGAGCACTGTCAGGATCAGGAGTCCGCCGCAAACGCTCATATAAAGCAGATTTACCCTCACCAGACTCATTCCGACTCCTCCACCAGCTGTTTCAGTTTCTGGATCTGCTCACCGGACAGCTTCTTCCTGCCGATCAGGGCCGCAAAAAGCTTATCCACTGAGCCGTCGTAGATCTTATCGATCAGTTCATCCGTCTCCGCCGCCTGGACCTCCTCTTGGGGGATCAGGGCATGGCACATGAAATTCGGCTCCCGCCGTTCAATGGCGCCCTTGCCGATGCAGCGCTTGATCAGGGTGTAGGTGGTGTTCATGTTCCAGCCCACCTCCTCCTTTAAAATGTTGGAAATCTGCTTTGCGGTGGTGTCACCGTTTTTCCACAGTACTCCCATAACTTTGAGTTCTGAATCAAACAATTTGATGTCCATAGTGTTTCTCCTTTGCCGTCTACGTACGGTAATTCTTTAAACTACCAGAGTAGTTTATGTCTGTATACTACCACGGTAGTTTGAGGATGTCAAGAGGGGTCTGCGATTGTTTTTCACCCACCAGAATCATTGCCAAACCTTCCCCCAGATGGTAAAATGTTGACACGGAAAGGCATTGTGTCAACTTCTGAATCAAGTATGCGCCAAAGCGCACAGAAACATGGTATCATGAAGCCATCCTACAATCCAGGGCAATACCCCGCCAGCTTCCTACGGATATCGCCCCAAAAGAAAGGTTCCCTGCAACCACAATCATGAAAAAACCAATCCTGAAACTACTGAACTACCTTTTATACACCGTCGTCCTGTCCCTGGCCTGCAACCTGTATGCCATCACCCGGATCCTCGCAAGGTCTGGTTCCGCACAGATACCCGCTTCGATCCTTTTATGGCTGCTCCTGCTACTGCTGTACCTGTGGATCCACATTTTCCCAATCTTTTTCCCCCTGCGCCCGAAAACCGGTCGCCTGAAAGCCTGCTGTGACGGCAGCGGGCTCCTGATCCTGTTTTTAAACTCCACGGTCTGTTCCGTAAGCTTCTTCCTCTGTGGGTGCTTCGGCCTGCTGCCCACAGGCACTCCCGTGGCGGAGCCCGGACTATGGATCGTCAACTCCCTGCTTGCCGTTCTTCTGGAGGCGCTGATCTTCTGGAACGGCATCATCCGGGTGTACACCTCTTCCCTGCAGCTGGGCGTCCGCATCCGTGTGATCGGCATTGCCTGCGGCATGATCCCCATTGCGCACCTCGTCGCGCTTGGCATCATCATCCGCACCGTGACGCGGGAAGTATCTTTTGAAAATGAAAAGATCTTGCTAAATGAGAGCCGCCGGGAAGAACAGATCTGTGCCACAAAGTATCCCATCCTGATGGTGCACGGGGTCTTTTTCAGGGATTTCCGCTATTTCAATTACTGGGGGCGCATACCAAAAGAACTGGAGGCCAACGGCGCCCGCGTATTTTACGGCAATCATCAGTCCGCCGCTTCCGTATCGGACAGCGGCAGGGAGATTGGGAACCGTATCCTGCAGATCATAAAGGAGACAGGCTGTGAAAAGGTCAATATCATCGCCCATTCCAAGGGAGGCCTGGACGCCAGGGCCGCCCTGCAGCTTCCCGGCATCGCGGAACATGTGGCTTCCCTGACCACTGTCAGCACGCCCCACAGGGGCTGTGAGTTTGCCGACTACCTGCTCACCAGAATCCCGGCAAAGCAGCAGGCGGCTGTAGCAAAGGCATATAACGCCGCCTTGAAAAAAGTGGGGGATCCTGATCCCGATTTCCTGGGCGCGGTGGGAGATCTCACTGCCTCCGCGTGCCTGGAATTTAATAAAAGAACACCTGATATCCCAAGTGTTTATTACCAGAGTGTCGGTTCCCGGCTGAGCCGCGCCATGGGCGGTCGGTTCCCGCTTAATTTCACTTACATGCTGGCAAAGCATTTTGACGGCGCAAATGACGGGCTGGTGGGGTATGGATCGTTTCCGTGGGGCAGCGAGTACCGGCTTTTGACGGTAAAAGGGACGCGCGGTATCTCCCACGGGGATATGATCGACTTAAACAGAGAAAATCTCCCGGAGTTTGACGTCCGGGAGTTCTATGTGCAGCTTGTGGCAGACTTAAAAGTCCGGGGATTCTGACCATGGGCTCTGCCCGCGGACTGCCCCCCGCAGAGAATGTACAAATGCTTTAGATGAACTTCTTCCCCACGGCATTTCCGAAAGCGCCTTTGGAAAAGGGACGCTTGTAGATCATCCTGGCTATCAGATACTGGGTCCCGTTTCCCACAAAGAGGGCGGCGATGCAGAACATGATCGCCACAGGCAGGGGCGCCCCGCCCAGGATGCCGGACGTATTATCCGCCACCATAACGCTCCGATACCCCATAAAATTGGCGCCTCCTCCAACCACCACAGCCAACAGGATAACGCTCAGGATATAGAATTTGTACATAAGCGCCCCCATAATGCTCAGGCCCAGTCCCATGATCCCTATCACGGGCAGGGAAGCCCAGATCCAGGCTGCCCTCTGGGGCATGAGACACGCCCCCAGCGCACGGACCAACAGGATGATCGCCAGCATCACCAGATTACTGCACAGGGAGCAAAAGGACATTGCGCTGGTCTGTATCCTTTTTTTATAGGGCGAGGCCTGCACCATGCCGCTGATATCCAGCGTCATCAGAATCTGGGAGGGGTACATCGCTGCAGCGTACAGGAATAACGCCCCGAAGTCCACCTGTAATCCAATATACCTTTCTCCCACACCCCGTCCCAGCACAATCATCAGTTCAAATGCGATCCCTATAACCATGAACAGGAGCATTGTGCCGAAACACTGTTTTGCACTCATGCCGTATTTTATTAACCTGACACATGTTATCATATCTTTCCATTGATTCTTTTTCATATCTGATACCCGCTCCTCTCTTTCCAACACTTCCCATCATGCCGCCTCCGGCGGCACAAACGATTCATTCCGTTGGATCCGGGCCGTCACGCGCCGCACCATCCATCTGCTGATCCACAGCGCCATTATGCCGTATAACACCGCCAGTACAGCCAGCATGATCCCTTCTCCGTCCCCTGCCAGATCCAGCAGGAACAAATTTGCGATATTGACCAGGGTCATCCCGATCTGCGCCAGGATCGCGATCCCGGTATTCCTCTGCAGACCGTCGATATGCCTGCTTCCGTGCAGCACCCCTACGATCACGCAGTACATGGCCAGTCCCAGGACGAGGGAAGTTTTCCACCCGGTAAACCAGAAGATGCTCCCCGAATAGATCATACAGTAGAGAAATCTCCTCATCAGGTCCACCGAAACAATATTCCTCATCACCTCAACCCCGCTGTGGGAAGTCATGAAATACCGCAATCCCCTCCCCGCATCCGAAAAGCATCCGCCCAGCACCCAGAAATCCGTGAAGATCTCATAGAGCACAATATAGACGCTGAACATAAAATATAAAGCATATCCTTTCCCGACACTGAATGCTTCTCCTCCCCTGCCGTAATGCAGCCACAAAATGCTCCCGCACAGAACCCAGAACGCGCAGGGAATCAGCGTCACTCCCAGGAGCCGGTAAAGGAACGTGGTATACGCCGTATAGCACTTTATTTTCCGCCTCATCCCACGCTCACCCCCTTACGATCTTTGAATAATGTTTCATCACCGCCACGCTGATCTGGGTCAGGCTGGGCCGTTCCATGTTCACGTTGACGCCAGACAGCCGGTCAAGATCCTCCGCCAGACAGATGCCCTCAAAACCGTATTGGTTCGTGCTGCAGGTGAAAAGCTTATCCTGCACTTTCCCGGCGTCCGCCGCATCGCCCTTGATCAGCACATATTTCTCTTTCAGATCCTCCACAGATCCCTGCTCCACGATCCTGCCCTGCTCCATGATGATGGCGTGATCGGTGACATTTTCCATATCCGCCACATTGTGGGTGGAAAAAAACACGCTCCTCTGTCCATCACCCTCCGTCAGGTACTCGCGGATGATCTCACAGAGCCTGTCGCGCATGAGCGGATCCAGCGGGGAAGCCGGTTCATCCATCACCAGAAGCCTGGTGTCCCTTGCCAGCGCTCCGGCTATCATCAGCTTCATGCGGTTGCCGTCGGACAGGGCGCTGACCTTCTGCTTCGGATCCCATCCCCCCGCGCCTACCGCCAGGTCATTGCACCACTTTTCAAAGCGTTCCCTGTGGAATCCCCTAAACAGCATTTCGCTGATCTCCTCCACTTCCCGCAGTTTCCACTGTGCCACATAATAGCTGCCGGACGCGGTATAACCCATCAGCTCCTTCACATCGGGAATCTCTTCCCTGTCCTTATCCGTGTATTTGTCAAAATACCGGATCTCACCCTGATACTGCAGCAGGATCCCCGCCAGGATGTTCAGCAGCGTGGTCTTGCCTGCGCCGTTCTCCCCGATCAGCGCGGTGGCAAACCCTGCCGGGATCTTAAGATCCGGAATATCCAGCGCAAACCCCTTATACTTTTTCTTTATGCCATGTGCCTCGATCACATATCCGTTATCCATATCTCTCCTCCGTTCCGCCGCCCGTGCGGCATATCCTATTCATTCTTCCTGATCGCCAGCAGTGTGGCCAGCGTTTCCATCAGTTCCTGATCGCCCATGCCCGCGATCTCCGCAGCCGCCATGGCCTCCATCAGGGAATCCTCCACCTTTCTCAGGTGCTGTTCCCGCAGCATCTCGCTGTCCTGGGCGTTGACGTAAAATCCCTTTCCCTGGGCCGCCGTGACCAATCCCTCCGCCTCCAGCTGCTCGTACGCTTTCATGGTGGTGATCACGCTGATCTTTAATTCCTTTGCCAGCCCCCTGATACTGGGCAGATACTCACCCTGTTTATATTTACCCGCCAGGATATCCGCCTTGAACTGTTCCGCGATCTGCTGGTAAATTGGCTCCCCTGAATTCTGCAATATCCTCATTTACTCACCTGCCTCTGTTTAACTGTTTATATGTTATATATACACCATAATCACCGCTGTGTCAATATAATAATACAAAAAATTTTAAACATGCAAAAAGATCGCTTTATCCATCACATAAGCGACAGATAAAGCGATCTAAAATTTCCTGACAGTTTTAAAATATCCTACAAAGTAAACTTATGCACATTTTCAACCAGCACGCTGACCTTATCTTCCATCTCTGCCACGATCTGGGTGGAATCATCCGCAACCCTGGTCAGTTCGGTGGACATGGCGGAAGTTTCCTCCGCAACCGCCGCATTATCCTGCGCCAGTCGGCTCAATACTTCCAGGGAATGGGTCACATTGCTCCTCTGTCCCTCCAGTTCCACGGTAATGCCGTCGATCATCTTTACGGAATCCAGACAGGCGTTCAGCTCATGATGCAGTTTGGAGAATACGTCCTGTGTCTCCGTCAGCGACTCCACCTGCTGATCCACGGCAATGTTGATCTCCTGCATTGCTTCCACTGACTTGGACGCGTTTTCCTGTAATTCCTCCACCACCCGGTTAATCTCCACTACAGACTCCGCGGACTGGTTTGCCAGCCTGCCGATCTCATCCGCGACCACCGCAAAGCCCCTGCCTGCCTCGCCTGCCCTTGCGGCCTCTATGCTTGCGTTCAGCGCAAGCAGCGCGGTCTGATCTGAGATCTCGTTGATCAGGTTTGCCGCCACATGGATCTGCTGCGCAGATTCATGAGTGTGCGCCGTCTGCTCCGTCATTTCCAGGATACTCTGCCTTGTCTTATTGTTCACCTCGATCAGCTGCTTCAGCGTGTTCATGGAGCGCTCGCTGATCTGGCTCATTTCCTTAGCGTTCTGATCCAGGTTCTCCACTTCCGTTCCCGTCTGGCTGATCCTGTCCGCCATCACATTGACATCACGGGAAGCATCGTCCGTGGAACCCGCCTGGGTGGTCACATTCTCCGCGATGGACTCGGCGGCAAGGGATACCTGGGAAATGGATTCTTTCATATTGCGGAATGTAGTGTCAAACTTCTCCAAAGCGCCGTTTACACCCTGGGACACATCGGTGATATCCAACAGAAGCTGCCGCATGTTCTCCTGCGCCACACGGAGGGAATCGGCTGTCTGTCCGATCTCGCTCTTGCTCTTTACGTCCACATTCGTTGTCAGGTTCCCCTCCGAGATCCGGGACGCAAATTCCTGTATCTTCTTCAAAGGCGCGACAATAGACTTGCCCACGATAAATGCCGCGATCAGAGCGACCAGCATGGTACAGACGGAAGTGATGTTCACCCTCGTCAATACGGTCTGGTATGCGTTGTCCAGATACTCCCGCATGTCCGCTTTTTCCATATTCATGTCGTCTATGTAATTGCCGGTGGAAACGACCCAGCCCCAAGGCTCAAATATTTCGGAATAGGCAAGCTTGGGCGCTACGGTCACGCCGTCCGACTTGGTAAAATAAAACTCATTAAACCCGCCCTTTTCCGGAGTCTGACACACTTTCATGATCTCCTGCACGATCATGACGCCGTTCTGGTCTTCCAGCGTATAGCGGTTCGCCCCCTCGTTTTCCACAAGGATCGGATGCATGACCAGCGTATATTCCGTGTCGTCGATCCAGAAGTAACCGCTCTGGTCATCCCGGTAACGCATGGCACGGATAATTTCCCCGGCATCGTATTTCGCCTCTTCCTCCGTCTTTTCCCCCGCCTGAAACTTGTCATACTCGCTCTGCAGGATCGCCATGGTGCTCTGCACCTGCGACTTGATCTCTGTCTGATATCCCTCGTCCACTGTGGTCTCATAGGCCAGATAAGATGACTGGGAAAGCGTATTGATCGACAATATCGCCACTCCTCCGACGACGATCGCTACCAGAAGCGCCACCCCGATGCACAGACGCATGATCGCAAAGACCAGACTTTTGACTTTCTTCTTTTTCACCCCTGAATTACCTCCTGTTGTTAGATATTATAAATATTTTACTACTATCTTTGTGCAAATTCAATCCCGAAAACGGTATCTGTAAAAACTTCTTGACGTCACAGCAAATATTTGTTATCATTTATCTTATAAAAGATTTCCGGAATCTTTTCAATGTGCGATTTTGCGCGTCAGGCAGTTTCTGCCACGATTTACCCTGATCATATCGAATGGCGGGAACTGTATCACACATTCCCGCAGAAAGGAATGCGTATGACAAAAGACAAAGCTTCCGTCAGCAGCCCCAATTCTGCACAGGAAAATTCGACCGACAGCAGGAAAATATCCGATGAGGCCCCTGAACTGACCACTAATTTGAGTGATTTTGCCCTTTTCCTCACAGTCATGAAAGACAAAACCGCTTATCGCAATACTTTGAGTATTATCCTGGACGAAAAGGATCTTTGGCTCAAAGAAGTCAAGGTGGAACAGGTGATTCTCAACAAAAGTGGAAAACGCGCCATCCGTCTCGATGCCTGGGCGCTCTCTGCGGACGAAAGACAGTTTGATATGGAAATGCAGAATGAATCAAATCAGGATTCCCTCCCCAGGCGTTCCCGGTTTTACCAGGGACTGATGGATTCGCCCACACTGAAGGCAGGCAGACAGACAAAATACAGGGATCTGCCCTCAAGCACCATTATTTTTATCACTCGGGACGATATTTTTAAAAAGGATCTTGCCAAATATACCTTTACGGAGCAGTGCGAAGAGGTGGCAGGGCTGAAGCTGGAGGACGGAACCACCAAAATTTTCCTGAACATGACCAGCAAAAACGGTTCTCAGGAATTGGTAAGTCTGTTACAATATATGAAGAACACGGATATCCATAATCCGGAAATAACCGTGAAAGATGAACGGTTGCTGAGACTGGATAAAATAGTGACAAGCATAAAACAATCAGAGGAATGGGAGGCGGTCAGTATGGATTTGATCGATATCGGATTTAACAGAGGGATTCAACAGGGAATCTCCCAGGGAATTTCCCAAGGTGAACTAAAAAACCTGATTTCTCTGATCTCCATGAAAAAATCAAAAGACTGCCCTGCGGCGGAAACTGCGGGTATGCTGGAAACCGATGTTTCCCTTGTACAGAAAGTATATGACGCGCTCGAACGCTATGATGCAGAGACACAGTGGCAAAAGATCATGAAACTGATAGAGTGATCCCTTTCAAAAAAGGACCGCTGCAGCCGCAGCAGTCCTTTCCTTTTCCATTCTACAGGTAATTATGTGTCCCATAATACAGTTCATTCACATGCCCGGAGTGGAGCAGTTCGTGAGCCTTGTGGCCAAGAGGCTTTCCAAGGAACTCCTCATAAGCTTTCTTGATCTCGGGATTCTCATGGGAGAACCGCAACGGACGTTCGCTGTCGATCTGGTACAGCTTGCCGCCCCGGCTGCCAGCCATTTCGCAGCCGTCGTGGATGGGCTGTCCGCCGCCGCCCACGCAGCCGCCGGGACAGGCCATGACCTCCACGAAGTCATATTTTACCTTGCCGTTCATGATATCCTGCATCAGCTTCTCCGCGTTGCCCAGTCCGCTGACAGTGCAGGTATGTAACGTCTTGTCGCCCAGGACGAAATCCGCTTCTCTCCTGCCGTCCTCGCCGCGCACTGCCCGGAAAGCGTCCGCGTCGGGATTATGTCCCTCCACCACGGCGTAAGCAGTCCGCAGGGCCGCCTCCATGACGCCGCCGGTGACGCCGAAGATCACGCCCGCGCCGGTGCTCTCGCCCAGCGGGGAATCAAACTGCTGCTCCTTTAAGAATTTAGGATTGATATGTTCCGCACGGATCATGCGCACAAATTCCCTGGTAGTCAGCACCACATCCACATCCTGTCCCGCTCCCGCGCTCCTCATGTAGGAAAGAGCCGCCTCGCGCTTCTTGGATACGCAGGGCATGATGGAGATACAGCAGATATTGTGGGGATCGATCCCTTTCTTCTCCGCGAAATAAGTCTTTGCCATGGCGCCAAACATCTGCTGGGGCGACTTTGCCGTGGAAAGATTCCGCAGGTAAGCAGGATATCTCTTGGATACAAAACTCACCCAGCCGGGACAGCAGGAGGTGAACATGGGCCATGCATACTTGCCGGGATTGCCCAGACGCTCCAGCAGTTCATTTCCCTCCTCCATGATCGTAAGATCGGCTGCAAAGTTGGTGTCAAATACATAATCGAATCCGATACGCTTCAGCGCCGCCACCATGCGTCCCTCGCTGGATTCCTCGGGGCTAAGCCCCAATTCCTCGCCCCACGCGGTACGGACTGCGGGCGCCACCTGGACCACGGTGATCTTCTCGGGATCCGCCAGCATTTCAAATACTTTGGGAATATCATTTCTCTCCCGCAGGGCTCCGGTAGGACAATGAGTGATACACTGTCCGCAGAGAGTACAATCCGACGCGTCTATAGCCTTGTTGCAGGCCACATCCACCGTGGTGCGGGAGCCTGTGTTCTGCACATCCCACACATGCATATCCTGAACCTTGTCGCAGATCTGTACGCATCGCATGCATTTGATACATTTCCTGGAATCACGGATCAGGGGGAAAGAATCATCCCAGGGCGTCTCGGGGACTTCCTCCTTAAAAGGAATCTCCAGGATACCCAGATCGTTGGATATCTTCTGTAGATTACAGTTTCCGCTCCTCACGCAGGTCGCACAGTGGCAGTCATGCTGTGACAGCACCAGTTCCACATTGGAGCGGCGCACACGGCGCACCCTGGGAGAATTGGTGTAGATCACCATTCCCTCCTCCACAGGACTGTTACAGGCGGTGATCAGTTTATCCTTGCCCTGCATTTCCACCACACAGACCTTGCAGGCGCTTATCTCATTGATTCCCTCCAGGAAACAGAGATGCGGAACCTCGATTCCAAGTTCCATCGCCGCTTTCATAACGGTTGTTCCCTCGGGAACGGAAACGCTAAGACCATCTATCGTAAGATTTACCATATTGCCGCACGTCCTCCTTTCAGGCTTCCGTAGCCAAACTTGTCACAGCGCAGGCAGCGTCCCGCTTCCTGGCAGGCCTCCTGCTCCGTCATGCCGCACTCGAAAGCGTCAAAGTTCTTCTTTCTCTCACCCGCTTCCTTCTCGGAAAGCTGAATCCTGCCGCAGGGTTCCTTATCCTCATAATTCACGGGAGGGATCTCCACATCACAGGGAACCACATGATGATATCCCAGGTACTCGTCAATATTCGCAGCCGCCACCTTACCGGACGCAATGGCGCGGATCACGGTGGCCGGTCCGGTCACGCAGTCGCCTCCCGCGAATACGCCGGGCACATCCTTTACCTCGCTGTCGCTCATGGCGGAAATGGTGCCTCTCTTCACGGAAAGACCTGCCTCCTGGAAGTGTCGTGTCTCAATACCCTGGCCGATGGCAACCACCACAATATCGCAGGGAATCCGCATCAGGGGCACATCCGCCTGAATGGGCCTTGCCCTGCCCCAGGCGTCGATAGGGCCGATGATCTGGGGTTCCACCCAGAGCGCCACAACATTGCCGTTCTCATCCGCCTCTATCTTATGCGGCGCTTTCAGCGCGTAAAGTTCCGCGCCCTCCGCGATAGCGCCCTCCACTTCCTCGGGAAGGGCGGTCATATCGTCCTGGCGCCTCCTGTAGGCAATGCCCACTTTCTTCGCGCCCAGACGGATAGCGGAACGGGTACAGTCCATGGCCACGTTGCCGCCGCCTACCACCACCACAGTCTTATCCTTAAAATCAGGCATATTATCATCGCCGATGCTGCGGAGCATTTCCACCGCGGAGATCACGCCTTTGGAATCCTCGCCCTCGATACCGATCTTCTTATCCGTATGTGCCCCGATGGCCACATGCACGGCGTCAAATTCTTCTCTTAACTTTTCAAAGGGAATCTCACCCTCACCGTTGCCGATCCTGGTATTCAGCCTGACCTCCACACCGGTGGAAAGGATCACGTCGATATCCTCCTGCAGGCGCTCCCTGGGAAAACGATAATTGGGAATGCCGTAACGGAGCATGCCGCCCAGCTTGCTCTTTTCTTCAAAGACTACCGCGTGATGCCCCATCAGTTCCAGATAGTAAGCCGCGGAAAGGCCACCCGGGCCGCCGCCCACGATAGCGATCCTCTTGCCTGTGCTCTCCGCCTTTTCGGGCACGGGAACCGTATTCGCCCTGGCATTGTCCACCGCCATGCGTTTCAGGCCCCTGATATTGATGGAACTGTCGATCATATTGCGGCGGCATCTCGCCTCACAGGGATGCTCGCAGATCAGTGCGCAGGCCGTGGGGAACGGATTGTCCTTGCGGATCAGCTTCACCGCGTCCGCATACCGTTTCTCCCTCACCAGCGCTATGTAGCCGGGAATATCCACACCCGCGGGGCACAGCGCCACACAGGGCACGGGCTGGGTGATATGGCAGGAGCATTTCCCATGCTCGATGTGATGCCTGTAATCCTCCATAAAACCGTCCATTCCGGTCAGGACCATATGGGCTGCCTCATAACCGATGGCACAGTCGGCGGAATCCATGATATTCCCCGCCGTCTCACGGATCAGATCCAACGTCTTTAAATCTGCCCTTCCCTCCAGCACATCTTCCAGCAGATGCTGAAGCTGGCCCAGTCCTACCCGGCAGGGTGTGCATTTACCACAAGTCTGGGCGTGACACAGCTTCAGGAAAGACAGCTGCAGGTCCACGGGACAAAGTCCGGGAGGACTGGCAACGATGCGCCGTTCCAGATCCTTGTACAGACGCTCTACCGTCAGCTGCGCCGTATTGGGTGTTGCGATGTTCAGTCGGCTCATTCTTTTCTCCTCTTTTCCTCACGAAATCTGTAAAATGTATGAAAGCCCTTACATTCTCCTGTGACTTTCTTACAATTTTATACCTCATATTTTACAGTACCTGACGAAAAGTATCAATAGTTTTTGCATAAGTTAAATTTTTATCGATTTTTCTGAATGTAACCGCTTACATTGTTATTTTTTCAAATATTTTCCCGCACTCCTCCGCAATCTGATCCAGCGACATATCCTCCATGCCTGTATCTAATCTCGTTTCCAGCTGATAGGTCAGCGCTCCCATCCCTGTCGCTCCAACGATCGCCAGTCGGTTCAGATTGTTGACCGTGGCCGGATCCATGCGCTCCCTCAACAGCAGGCAATCCACCAACAGCCTCCCCCATCCGTCAGGGAGACTGTCTGCAAACACGCCAAAAACCCTCCAAAAGGTTCATAGCCTTTTGGAAGGAATACCCTCTTCTCCAGCGTTCCGACCTTTTTATCCCCCAAAAACACATGGATCACTTTATGATCGTTCATCAATTACCTCCTGGATAGACGCATAACCCTTTCTGGAAAACAACCCGTCAAAATCCTCTTCACATCCCAAGGCAAAAGCGAGTTTGATCAGTGAGGACAATGATATCTCTCCCGTGCGTTCAAATCTTTTGAGCGACCCCAGGCTGACATCCGCCCGCTCACTCAGCCGAGCCTGCGATAACTTCCTCTCCTTTCTCCTCTCTCTCATTCTCGCCGCGATCTCCATGTTTATCTCATTGGGTGATTTTAGAAAAAACTTTTTATCCATAGATAATATTTTATCCCAAAACGGATTTTTTATCAAGTTCTGGCTAACATTTTATCTATGATTTAAATATATCGTATCTCTATCTCCCCAAAAGAGACCTCCGCCCTGACCTCCAGCGTTTCCACACCCGCCGGATCACACTGCCCTTTTTCCCTGATGCTGCCAAAAGCTGTCTCGCCCTTGATGACCACATTCCATGCGGCAGGTATATAGAGGGTCATTTTACCGAAGTTCGACTCCGCACGCACGCAGGCGGTATGGTCTTTCAGTTCCGCGCTGTCAAAATAGACCGACATGCAGCCAAAGTTGTTTTCCAGACGCACTGATTCAAGCATCCCGCCGGTAAGATATTTTACGGTCTCCCCAAAATTATTTTCCAGGCGCACTTCCCCCGCCGGGCCGGCCTGCACAAATTCCTCTGTATTTCTCTTATACCATCCGCTCCCATCGGTTTCGGCATCATTGTCGGAAATATGTCCATGTATTCTCCAGTGTCTCCCCCTGTGCGGAAAAAGCACATGCAGGCCGATGCTGCCCAAAAGCGCCGCCGCCAGAATGGACCACGGACTGATCCGGGAAATTCCCAAACGATCGCTATTTATAATCACCATGATTGCGATGGGAAACAGGATCAGCACATACCTCCTGCGGATGATCCCCTCTGCCAGCAACACCACCATGGCAAGCATGATCAATATATCCGACACGCGAATGTCGAAAAAATTTCCTGCTATGATCAGCGCCGCCGCTAACAAAAACGCCAGTCCCCATAAGATCTTTTTTGTCTTTCTTGTCATAATAACCACTCTTTCCTGCATCCTGCAAATTTGTGTGTGAAAAGCTTCATGTGTTTTACGCAGTTTGTTAAATCTCGTCTTAATTTTATGCTTTCAGCCGCCTCTCCCGCAGGCGTTCCAGCACCGCCTTGTAATAGCTTCTGGACACCATGACGCTTTTGTTGCTTCCCTGAAACTCCGCCACACTGGAAGCCGTCAGGTTCCTGGTAATGGAATAAATATGATCCAGGTTTGCTATGGTGGACTTTGATATCCTCATAAACCCGCCCGGCAGAAGTTCTTCCAGTTCATACAGCTTGTAGGGACATACAAACAACTGCTCTGCGGTGTGGGCATAGATATTCCTTCCCTCTGTCTCAAAAAAATAGATCCTCTCTATGGGAATATAGTATTCCGTATCTCCCCGGGCAAGGGGCAGGCACCGCTTGCTGTTTCCCTGTTCCATAATATAATCCTGGAGCATCACGATATCTTCATCCAACTGCCCGCATCGGATCAGAACCTCCGCCTCCTGCAGGCCGCTTACCACCTCGATCTTGACCCTCATATGCACTCTCCCTTGAAAGCGTCAATATGTAACATGTGTTATATTAACACTTTCCTTTTCTGTAACAAGTATACACACAAATCCCGGAAAGAGTAAACAGCTTTGACGCAACAGGTGAAAAACAGTCGCTAAGAGGTAAAAAAGTGGGCAATGCCCACTTCGAAGAATGCTTCGCATTCTTCCCCAACCAGAGCGAAATTTCCTATAAGGTAAAAAAGTGGGCAATGCCCACTTTGAAGAATGCTTCGCATTCTTCCCCGGCTGCAATGAAGTTTCCTATAAGGTAAAAAGGAAGAGTTGCTAAGTCTCTTCCTTCCTGCGATACCTGATATATTCATAATCACTGCTTTTACTGCGTTCCACCATGCACTGATACACCCGGTCACGCAGCTTCTGTCTTGCTTCCCTGGGATCCAGGGACTCATCCGCGAAAAAAGGGCCGTCGATGTAAGTGACGATCTGCACCTTTTCCCCCTTCTTTCCTCTCCTGTGATAGGTGTTTGTCAAGGCAAACACCGGACACTTCAATTTCACCGGATACCGGAAAGAAACCGCTTTAAAGGGCCGGATCCCAATATAATAGGGCCAGATATGAGCCTCCGGGTAGATGGTCACGGAATCATTCCGTCCGATCTTGTCCTCCACCGCCTCCATAAAATGCTTCATACCGCCCAGGTCACAGGGAATGGGGATCGCTCCCAGCATTTCCACCAGCTTCCCCAGTCCCGGCATGGAAATATTCTCGGGGTTCACGATAAAGAAATTTCTCTTGGGATAATTTCCCAGACTGGGGATAAAAGTATCCGCAAAGGGCTGTGTATGGTTCCCATATATAAAATAACCACTGTTTCTGTAAGTCTTCAGCTTTTCACGCCCTACAAATCTTATATGGAATTTTAACTTTGCATACAGATATTTGATGGGCATGCTGAACACATTCTGCACAGCCAGCGAACAAAGATCCCACAGCTTTCCATGAAAATAACGGAAGTTACTGTCCACCACCCTGGGCGTGATCTGCGCCTCGGAAAACTCGTCATTTAACTCGTCACTGTAATAGATGACTTTTCTTTCACCTGATGTCCGTTTCCCCAAAATAATTTACCTTTCCGTCATATTTTCTGTTATATACTCCAGCGGAATGCCATAAAATCCCTCATATACATTCTTCCAGACCTCATAATTGCGATCCCGCATATCCGCCGCTTTCTCCCGCTCCGTCAGGCCCGCTTTCGGATAGATCGGCTCACTGATAAAGATGGTATACTCCTGGATCGGGAATCCGTCGTTTCCGATGCGCTCACCGTCCTCCATACAGATAAATATGGGGAGCACCGGCACATGATTCTTTTCCGCGAATTTGAAAGCGCCGTTCTTTAACGGCTTGGGCTTGCGGTAATTCCACCACAGACTCTGTTCGGGATAGATCAGGATGAAATCTCCCCTCTGCAGGATCGTGTCCACCGCCATCAGGAAATTGTACATGGTCTTCTTATTGCCGCTGAGCGGCAGCGTATCGCAGTTTCGGAACAGATAACCATAGAATCCCGGAAAATTCGTATAGTTTCCCTCGCGGATCACCTTGAACAGCCGTCTCTTCCGGTACTGCTTTGAACGCTGGAATATTCTCTCCACCGTAAAGCAGTCAAAAGGATTAAAATGGTTGCAGGTAATGACCGCGCCCATGTCCAGCCGATCCAGGTATTCCATGCCGTAAACTTTTTTGATGACCAGCTTTTTCTCCCTGATCAGCTTATCCACGAACCGGTTGGCGATCAGATACGCCGTGTTCCGCTTTATGATACTGTCCGGTCTCACTTTCAGGTAATCCACCATATCGGGCAGCAGAGGGATGGTGGGGGGATCCTCCTCCGCGTCCACATCAAATCTTCCCTCCCACTCCAGCTGCTTAATCACCTTAAGCACCGCCAGCCTGTCCGGCGCCTTGGGTGGAGCCTGTTGTTTTCTTCTATTTCTGTCTCTCATAGCGCCTCACATTCTACCGTCTGTACTTCCGGTCATCGCCCACACAATCCGATTCTTTCCTTGCCAGCCTGATCAGCTTATCATGCTGCTGATTGTCCCTAAAGCGGTCTTCATCCGTATAGTTTTCCCGTATTTCCTGGATCACGTCAAAATATTCCGTTTCCTGGGCATACATCCAGAAAAACTCTTTGTATAAAATATCCTCAAAATGCCAGGGCTTGAAAGCCAGGTTGTAATGGATCAGCTTCACATTCTCCGTCCTGATCTTCGGATCCGGTATGGGCATCCTGTCCCACACCCGGTCAAGAAGCTTCACCCTTCCCTTACACAGCCTGTTCAGATAATCCTGATCCTGGGCCACAGAGAAACGGATCCTGTCCAGCAGATAGATAAATTTCTCCTGAAACTTAAACTTCCGCAGCTGGTGCAGGTTCATCAACAGCACGCCGGCGTTAAAATAACGTCTGTAATCCGCTACGCCCACCACTTTTTCCGCATAGGTCTGGAACACCTCGTTGAACTGGATCACATCATCGGGAGCCGCCGCCACCAGGTTATCCCCCATGTCAATATGATACAGGTTGGCAATATCGTCCAGGATCACAATGTCGCTGTCCAGATACAGCACTTTGTCATACTGGGGATAGAGATTCGGCAGAAAGAGCCTGAAATACGTGGTTTTGGAATAATAATCCCTGGTGTACAGCTTATCTTTCACTTTCTGGATATAATAATTCAGATCCACGAACTCAATATCCACGTTGTCACGCTCATATTTTGCTATTTTCCTCTTATTCTCCGCACTGATATCCGTGTTCAGCACCTTGATCAGATATTTGTTCCCGGGGGAAGAATTATCGACCAGGGACTGGAGCGCCACCGCCAGAAAGGGGCAGTAACCGTCGTCCACTGCGAAAAATATGGGGATCTCCCTGCTGCTGATATTATTATCTGCCATCTTAGTCCTCTTTTCTGTACAGTCCTGTCACTTTAACAGTTCTCTGCAAAGCTTCTGCCCGCACAGTCACTTTCAGTATTTTATTTTTCTGTTCCCGCCTTACTGTCCACGGAGTCAGATTTCCGGATCAGACCCAGATATTCCTCCAGATCCGTATCAAAGGCGTGACAGTTCAAATACTTATGGATCTCCTCCACCTGCCACTGCTTATAATTCTCTGTATGGGGATAGGGCAAAAACATCAGCCGTTTGCAGAAATGACACACGATTGTGTCCTTTCTGTCAAATTTTGACTGTTCGTTGAACCTCCTGGGAAGCAGCATTTTTTTTGTGGTGGATCTGAAAATAGCGCTCTGATCTGCAAAAAGCATCTTCTTTGTACGGATCCTCTGCCTGGCCTTGTCCAGCAGACCTGTCTGGCGGATCTTCTCTATATTCAGGAGCAGCATCCCCGCGTTGAAATAATCCGGCCTGATCAGCCAACAGCCATATTTTTCCTTTACCGCCGCGTATTCCACCCCGGAAACATCGATCTCATAAAGTTCCCTGATATCCCCCGCGATCATGATATCCATGTCCAGATAAAGTATCTTGTCCGGGATCTCCGGCAGCATATCCGCCAAAAGGCGAAGCAGTGTATATGGCGTGCAATAGGCGCCCTCATTGACACATTGATGGAACTCTTTTTCATAAAGCTTGGTCACATCCAGCCTGGTCACCCTGTTTTCCGGGTTCTTCCCCCGTATCACTTTCTCCAGGAAAGCTGTCTGCTCCTCTGTAATGCAGGCATAATCCGGTTTCAGGCGCTGCAGGTCCATGGTCATGACATAGGCGTGAACCGCTTCTTTCGTGCGGTTCGTCATGGAAAGCAGCAGCGTCAGCGCCCCGTCAAATACCTTTTTGTTGCCGCACAACAGCAAGTTTACCATAACACATGCTCTCCTGTTTTATATGATCGAGTACTGCATCCACTCATAGAGCAGCCTGGTTCCTTCCGTGATCTCCGGCGGAAGCAGCGCTCTGGCCACCAGCTTCAGTTCCTCCGACTCCACATCCGTGCGCCGCAGGTTGGCGTAATCCCCATCAATGCTCACAACGATATATTCGAAACGGCTCATACGGCATTACCTCCCTGCAGGTATTCCAAGCCCAGCGCAAAAAGGGCGGGCAGGAACATAAAATTTTCTCCTTTTCCCTGGGGCATGTGGATAAAATGCGATTCCGGATCCACCGCAAGCCAGTCGTTGATCACCCGGGATTCCCTTGAGGCGTCCCCCAGCACATTGACAAGGGTCTTTGGCTCCTCAAAATAGGAAAACAGGATATTCTCATGAAGCGCAATAGACTGGTATTTATCTCCGGCCATAAGCCCCTCGTCCACAATCGCTTTATGAAAGTATGTGTAACTGAACAGCTTATCATCCCGCAAAAACGCGATCCTGCCCCGGCGTTTTTCAGGAACCGCCGCACGCTTCCACTGTTCGGGACTCTCCGGCACGCTGTGGTAATAGATATGATACATATGCACCCACGGTCTGTCCCCTTTCTGTCCCGGCCATACCTGCAGGAAAGCAGACAAAGGCGCAAGCAGTTCCTCCGGCCTTGCGCAGGTCGCCTGCACATCCTCGCCGGACTCCGCCAGCGTTTCCTGACCGTTGGGAACAGCAGCCTTTCCCGCCAGCGCGGACGGCTCTGCCACCGTCAAAGGCTCGCCCAAAGCTTCATAATAAAAGAACAGCATCCTCTCATGCCGGTACAGCGCGGCTGTCAGCACCTGACCGTCCGCCTGTGCCCCACGGACATTTTCCATACATTTCCGGACTGCATCCTCCAACCTATCAGCAGAAATATCCTCTTTCAGCTGCCCCCTGTAATGCAGTCGGTATATTTTTTTCGCCATTCCCTGCCTCCGTCCCTTTCGTTCAAACAGAGCCACGGAAACCCAACTCTTCCGTGGCTCTGCATTCATTTTACAGTTTCTTCACCCAAGGTTCCGCAAGGGATCAATACGCTCCCATCCCGGGACCGCCTGCGGGCATCGCAGGCGTATCTTCCTTGATATTGGCCACAACGCTCTCCGTCGTGAGCAGGGTGCTCGCCACGCTGGTAGCGTTCTGCAGTGCGCTTCTGGTAACCTTTGCGGGATCCAGGATGCCTGCCTTGACCATATCCACATACTCCTCTTTCAGGACGTCGAAGCCCATGCCCATCTCGGCCTCACACACCTTATTGATGATCACGTTGCCCTCCAGGCCTGCGTTAGCGGCAATATGGTACAGAGGAGACTCCAGGGCTTTCAGCACGATATTCGCACCGGTCTTCTCATCGCCCTCCAGGGTCTCAGCCAGCTTTGCCACATCCTTTGCTGCATGGATATACGCGGAACCGCCGCCACAGATAATGCCTTCCTCCACAGCCGCCCTGGTTGCCGCCAGTGCGTCCTCCATGCGGAGTTTTGCTTCTTTCATCTCGGTCTCGGTAGCGGCGCCCACACGGATCACAGCCACACCGCCTGCCAGCTTGGCCAGTCTCTCCTGCAGCTTCTCCCTGTCGAAATCGGATGTGGTCTCCTCGATCTGCATCTTGATCTGAGCGATCCTGGACTTGATGGCTTCCTTGTCGCCCTCGCCGTCCACGATAACGGTATTCTCTTTCTGGACTTTCACGGACTTCGCATGGCCCAGCAGATCCATAGTGGTGTCTTTCAGTTCATAGCCAAGTTCGGAACTGATCACTGTACCGCCGGTGAGGATCGCGATATCCTCCAGCATTGCTTTTCTTCTGTCACCGTAGCCGGGAGCCTTTACCGCCACTACGTTGAACGTACCGCGCAGCTTGTTCACGATCAGGGTGGTGAGAGCCTCTCCCTCCACATCCTCGGCGATGATCAGCAGCTTCGCGCCGGACTGGACAATCTGCTCCAGCAAGGGCAGAATCTCCTGGATATTGGAGATCTTCTTATCCGTGATCAGGATGTAGGGATTGTCAAGAACCGCCTCCATCTTATCCATATCGGTCGCCATATAGGCGGAAATATATCCTCTGTCAAACTGCATGCCTTCAACCAGATCCAGTTCGGTCTGCATGGTCTTGGACTCCTCGATGGTGATCACGCCGTCCCCGCTGACCTTCTCCATCGCGTCCGCAACCAGCTGTCCCACTTCCTCGTCGCCTGCGGAAATAGCCGCTACCCTTGCGATATGCTCCTTGCCGTTTACCTTCTGGCTCATCTTGGAGATAGCTTCCACTGCGCAGTCGGTAGCTTTCTTCATACCTTTTCTCAGGATGATGGGATTAGCGCCTGCTGCCAGGTTCTTCATGCCCGCATTGATCATTGCCTGTGCCAGAACCGTTGCGGTGGTGGTGCCGTCGCCTGCCACATCGTTGGTCTTGGTGGCAACTTCCTTTACCAGCTGCGCACCCATATTCTCGAACGCGTCCTCCAGCTCAATCTCTTTTGCGATGGTCACGCCATCGTTGGTGATCAGGGGAGCGCCGAAAGACTTATCCAGTACTACGTTTCTTCCTTTGGGTCCAAGGGTTACCCTGACGGTATCCGCCAGCTGGTTCACGCCTGACTCTAATGCTGCACGGGCTTCCGCACCGTATTTAATCTCTTTTGCCATAATGATTGCCTCCATATAATGTTATAGTTGATTTAAAATTTCAATTCTGCATTGCCGCAAGTTACGTAGTGCACATTCATAAACCGGCCACTTCGTGTCCGTTTTATTTCATGGCGGGTTTTCGCCCTATGAAATTGAATTTCCAGGCTGTGCCTTGTGAGCAAGCTCACATGCACATCTGTAAATTCAATTTCGCACTACTCAATGATGGCCAGGATGTCGTTCTGCTTTACGACGATCAGTTCCTCATCGTTATCCAGCGTTACGTTTGTTCCTGAATATTTGGAGAAGATAACCTTGTCGCCGACTTTCACTTCCATCTTCACTTCCTTGCCGTCAACCACGCCGCCGGGGCCTACCGCAATGACTTCCGCCTGCTGGGGCTTTTCCTTGTTCTGGCCGGGAAGAACGATACCGGACTTGGTAGTCTCCTCCGCTTCCAACTGCTTTAATACAACTCTGTCACCTAAAGGCACTAACTTCATGATGATTACCTCCTGAGTTTTGCTTGATCTTCTATTTTATTAGCACTCGCAGATATTGAGTGCTAATCACTAAAACATATATTAGTTTTATATGTAAAACTTGGCAAACATATTCACAGGAAAACAAATCTATTAATCTCCATTTTTCTCTTCTAATCTCTTGTTTTCTTTCTTTTTCATATGCAAAGCACAAATATGAGATTTAATATTTACTTTATAAATTGTTCTGATCTGTTTATTTTTTCCGGTCATTCCACCTGTTATCCTGAATACAGGTGATTATAAATACAGTAATATGAGTATGGCAATTTATAAAATTGTCTGTTATAATGTACATACATCTTAAAGAAAGCAGCGGGCAGAGAAGTATAAGTTTGGAAGTGAACTTCCAACTATTGAATTGATGCCCGCTGAAGCGGGCAAAGGGGTATACAGATGGATTTAAATTTACAGATAGTTGACATGGCAGGATCCAGACCGGAGCATTCAACAATCATTGTCAATTTCGTGGCGGCTGTAAGGAAACAATTATTAAATAGCATGTGCTACGTTTTTTCCGACAATATCCAATACCGCTTCAAAACAGATGCAGGTGAAGACAGGACAGTCATACCGGACGCTTCCATTAATTGTCGGATTCAGTCCAGGCGCGGCGGTACGTTTATTGACGCGCCCCGATTTGTCATGGAAGTTTTATCCGATTCCACGGAAAAGTACGATCGCGGTGAAAAAAAAGAATTATACAGACAACAGGAAGTTGACGAATACTGGATAGTGGATTGGCGAAAAAAGCTGGTTGAAATATATAATCTCGACTATGATGAAAACGGACAGCCGCAATACTATTTATGGAAGACAGTAACCCAGGATAATAAAGAGGAACTGCAAATTGTTCATTTTCCAAATCTGAAAATTACTTTTGACGAATTATTCGCCGAAGTAGACATAAACTACGGTTGATGATCACGCGGCCTGCCTGGGAAAAACTGCTTCACGGTGACCTTGTGTCCGATTGCCTTCCGGCATCTTCCCTCCTACAAAAGCCGACAGCCGAAACCCGGAAACTGTCTCGACCGCCGACCCTTTTTCTCGCAGACAATGAGCCCCACTGCAGTGCAGCTGGGTATTGACTGCCGAATCACTTTCTCATCTGCCGTGCTCAGCACTTGATCTCCAGATATCCCAGAAGCTTGCTCATATCGTACTCCTCCAGCACTCCCAGGTTGGAATCATAGTACTTTCCGTCATAATGTACCAGGTAATGGCTGAAACGCCCCATTCTCTCCATCATGACACAGCATTTGGGCAGAACGGCATCACGTCCCTCTGTGTAGACAATGATGTCATTGTGGTCGATGCCATAATAATTCAGTGCGGAAATAATGCGTCCCATGGTGGCCTGCCACTCACGGCAGTCCATAACGCTCATGACCTCCGCAATGGTAACGCCCGCCAGCATTGCCACGCATGCCTGTCCACAGAGCCCGTCCTCAGGCTGGATGATGACTTCCATGCTGTCGATCTTGCGGATGGGCTTCTCGAAGCTGAAAGGACTGTTCTGATCCATGCGGATCAGGGAACCGTTCACATGGAGCAGAATCTTATGAGGAACCCCCAGTTCCACATTCACCGCGTCCTCATTGGTAATGTGGATCTCATAATTTCCTTTCTCCTTAGGATACAGCTCACAGTCGATGATCTTGTTGTCCAGGACCACATCGCCCTGGATCACATCGCGCTGCTTGCATACCTCCCATACATTAAACGGAATCTGGATCGTATAGCCCTTGTCCTGCTTCTCAACCTTGGATTCAAAAAAATACCTCATATCATATACCTCCATTCCGGTTTTTCCGGTCGATGCTTATACATCCTATTGTATCAGATTCTGCCAGTCTTGCAAATAGTTTTTTGCAGTTGTCCGGAAGTATATGCAATGCATCTGTAACAGTTCAGACAGGTCACTGAACTGTTACATGCATCTTTCCGTTCACAGTCCCTTTATCATCTTCGTCAGTTCCTCCCGGTCTGTCAGCGCCGTCTTCTCCAGGATATGGGTGATATGCTTCTTCACCGTGGTGTCGGAAATATAGAGCATCTGTCCGATTTCACGGTTGGTCAGGTTACAGCTTACCAGCCGCGCCACCTCAGCCTCTCTGTCCGTCAGCCCCATGGCGCGCAGCTTGAAATAGATGGTCTGGGCCTCCTCCACGGTGAGATCCGCCTCCGGTTCTTCCATGTAGGAAGCCAGCATATTTTCCAGCTTTGCGATAAAGATGGTCAGCAGCACGGCTATGATGGACGCGTACATGATGCTCAACAATATGATCGCAACGCAAGGGCCATACGTTATGATGGGCCATGCGTCCGCATGATACATAAAGTCCACCAGACCGACGCAGACCTGAGCCGCCGCCTCCAGGAAGATCAGCGTCCTGGTATATTTCATCACATTGCACGCTCTCTGCAACTTGATCCTGGAACACTTCTCCTGCCTGGAAAACGCCAGCTGGAGCCCGTTCAGGAAATCCTTTCCCATGCCCCCCAGCCACAGGACCACTGCGGTAAAGAGCAGAATGGGGCCGATCGAGGGGAAATCAGCATACTCCCGAAGACCGGACGCTCCCGCCGTGGCCACCACATTAAACATGCAGAACAAAAAAAATGCAGCCAGTATCCCCAGCAGCTTCAGCGCTTCTTTTGCCTTTAACTTCATCCATAAACGTCTCATACACTCTCCTCCGTTCCCCGCTCCGGTTCCGAAACGGTCATGTTATTGGCTTTGTATTATTTATGGTAATATGGATCCTTTTGTTTTTTCAACACCATTCCATCAAAAAAGGGGTAGTATTTTTCTACTACCCCCGCATTTTCGGGCTGTTGCGCCGACTTTCCGGCAAAGCGTCATCCAATCGTTACATTTCATATTCTTCAGACGGAATCCCCAGAGACGCTAATTTATTCTTTACAACCCTTAACTGATATTCCAATTCCGGATCGTGCCCTGTACCATTCTTTCACCGCCTTTTAGCTTTAAGATAAACAATTTGCACAGAGGTATAAAGCTTTTATTCCCGCGAGCAATGAGCCACAAGTCCAGGGAATCATGATTCCCTTGGACCTTGGCGAATGGCGCGCCTGTGGCGCTTTCCGCTGCTCCGCAGCTCTCTTTACTCATGAAATGGCGTTCCCTCAGACCATATAGATTTCGCAAAATTCGTGCAAGCACGATTTTTCGTAATCTATATGGTCTGGCTGAACTGTTGCATCATATCCCAAGGATAACAGTTGCTACCCTGAAGTACACGATCAGCGACAGCGCGTCCACAATGGTGGTGATAAAGGGGCTTGCCATCACCGCCGGGTCAAAGCCCAGCTTCTTCGCGCCGATGGGCAGGAGGCATCCTACCAGCATGGCCAACAGCACCGCCGCCACCAGTGTCAGGCACACCACTGCCGCCACGCTGACGCCCACCCTGTCAAAGAGCATCAGCTTGGCAAAATTGGCTGCCGCCAGCGTCAGTCCGCACAGGACCGCCACACGCACTTCTTTCCACACCACCCGGAAAGCGTCCCGGTACTCGATCTCCCCCAGCGAGAGTCCGCGGATCACCGTCACGCTGGCCTGCCCGCCCGCGTTTCCCCCGGTATCCATGAGCATGGGGATAAAGGCGATCAGGGCGGCGTAGACACTCAGCGCCTCTTCAAAGGATGTGATGATGGCGCCTGTAAAGGTAGCGGAGACCATGAGCAGCAGCAGCCAGGGGATCCTCTTTTTATAAGTCTCGAAGATTGTCGTCCTCATATAAGGCTTGTCGCTGGGCACGATAGCCGCCATCTTCTCCATATCTTCCGTGGTCTCTTCCTCGATGATATCCACGATATCATCCACGGTGATGATCCCCACCAGACGGTTCTCATTGTCCACAACGGGCATGGCCGTAAAGTCGTATTTCTTGAACTGTCTGGCCGCTTCCTCCTGGTCTGTCAGAGTATGGATGGAAATCACGTTCTCATGCATGATATCGCCGATGATCTCATCCCCGTCGCTGAGCAGCAGATAGCGCAGCGCCACCGTGCCCACCAGCTTTCTCTGTTCATCCAATACATAACAGATATTGATGGTCTCGCTGTCCAGCCCCACCCTGCGAATCCTGGCGATGGCCTCGTCCACGGTCAGGGTCTCTTTCAGGTCCACATACTCCACGGTCATGATGCTGCCCGCGGAGTCCTCGGGATAACGGAGCAGGTGATTGATGTCCCTCCTGGTCTCCGGGCTGGCGATGGCCAGGATGCCCTTTACCACATTGGCAGGCATCTCCTCCAGCATGTCCACCACATCATCGGCCATCAGATTGTCTATGATGCCCGCTGCCTCCTTGTCGGACAGGGAGTTCAGGATATACTGCTGATCGTCGATATCCAGATAGGAAAAGACGTCCGCGGCCATATCCTTTGGCAGGATGCGGAATGTCTTTAATGTGGGGACATCATCCATCTCTTCCAGCAATGCCGCCACATCCGCATGGTTCAGTTCGGAAAGGTACTGCCGCAGCTTCGTATACTGTTTTGTGTCAAGGAGTTCCAGTAATCTGTCTAATCCTTTCAGTTGTTCCATAGTAACCTCCCATTCCAGTTCCGTCTCTGCACTTCAATGCCCTTTGCGGGGAAGGAATTTCCATCTGCAAAAAACGCAGCTGAAAATTTCTTCCGGGCATTTCCGTTCCGAGACTGTTGCAATCCAATTGTCGCCTGCGTCAATTTGTTCCGCTCTCTGCACTTCAATGCCCTTTGCGGGAAAGGAATTTCCATCTTACTTCCCCGGCAATTCCCTGTCAACACAATAGTATTCCCGGCATTTCTCGAAGCGAATCCTGCCGCCGGTGGCTTCCACCATCTCTTTCCGCATCCTCTCCACGTCCTCCGCGGGGATCCAGATCCGCAGGTTGACCACATCCGTGTAGCCGCTCTCCAGCGGCTCGATCCCGGCATTCCCCAGAAGATACAGTATTTTCCCGATGCTGTTATAATCGGTGCCCACCTCCACCTCACAGCCATAACGCATCTTTCCCAGGATGCAGTTTGCAAGCCCTGCCTTGACCGCCTGGGTGTAGGCGCGGACGAGGCCGCCAGTGCCCAGGAGCACTCCGCCGAAATACCTTGTCACCACCACGGCAACATTGCGGATCTCCTCGCCCAGCAGCACTTCCAGCATGGGCCTGCCCGCGGTCCCGCCGGGCTCACCGTCGTCGCTGCAGCGGGTCAGCTCCCCTCTGGAGCCGATCACAAAGGCGGAACAGTTATGCCTGGCGTCCCAATACTTCTTTTTCATCTCCTCAATGAAAGCCGTTGCCTCCCCCTCGCTCTCACATTTGCGGACAGTGGCGATAAAGCGGGATTTCTTCTCCACATACTCTCCCTCGCCCCCTTCCAGCAGCACACGATAGGTTCCTACAGCATTTTTATCCATAACATTCGTTATCCTTATACTTTTTATCCGAATCACCACTTAAGAATAGCATAATTTGTTAAAAATGTGAAACAATTCTTAAGTCTGGAAAAAAAACTTTCATTACATATTGGTTTTTGCTATAATAAACCGTGTAGGATCTTCTCACAGAAAGGAATATTTCAATGAACTATGGAAGAAGAGGAGTCCGCGCCAAACAGAAAGCGCTGAACTCCAAGACAATAAAATGGGAAAGGAAGCTGATCCTGTCGCTGTTCGAACTGGTGCTCATCGCCATGGTAGGGCTGGGTATCTGCGGCGTTGCTGCGGGTATCGGCGCTTTCAAGGGAATACTGTCCTCCACCCCCTCCATCCATTTCAACGACATCGTGGCCTCCGGCCAGGCCACCATCGTATATGATATGGAAGGAAATGAGATCGACCAGTATGTCAACACGGACTCCAACCGGATCCGCGTGGAGATGGCCGCCATTCCGGAACATCTGGGACAGGCCTTTATCGCCCTTGAGGACAGGCGTTTCTACCAGCACAACGGCATCGACTTTAAAGGTATGATCCGTGCCGGATATACGTTCCTCCAGACCGGCGGCAACCGGGCAGAGGGCGCCAGCACCATCACCCAGCAGCTTCTGAAAAATACGGTCTTCACGGAGTGGATGGAAGAAGGCGACAATATGATCAAGAAGATCAAGCGCAAGATCCAGGAACAGTTCCTTGCCATAGAGATCAGCAAGGTCTACTCCAAGGACCAAATCCTGCTGGAATATATGAACGCTATCAATCTGGGGCAGAACACGCTGGGCGTGGAATCCGCTTCCCAGCGGTATTTCGGCAAGACCTGCAGCGAACTGACCCTGTCGGAGTGCGCCGTTATCGCCAGCATCACCCAGAACCCCAGCAGATATAATCCCATCAGCCATCCTGACCGGAACCGGGATCGCCGTCAGAAATGTCTGGACGATATGCTGGAACTGGAATTTATCACCCAGGCGGAATATGACGAGGCCATCGCCGATACGGACGCTGTCTATGAGCGGATCGGCCTGTTTGACACGGACTACCGCCTGAACAGCAACGCCACCGCCGGATCCTATTTCTCCGACGCAGTCTACGAGCAGGTCAAGGAGGATCTGATCAATATAGCAGGCTACAGCGAGAGCATGACGGAGCGTCTCCTGACCGCAGGGGGGTTGAGGATCTATTCCACCATGGATCCCACGATCCAGGCCATCGCGGATGAGGAATTTGCCAATCCCGACAACTTCCCTCCCAATGTGAAGTGGTATCTGAGTTACGCGCTGACCATCAGGGACGCTGACGACACGGCGCATAATTTCAGCAAGGAAAACATGATGACCTGGTTTAAAGCTAATGTTGATAAGAAATTCAACCTGATCTTCTCCTCCCAGGACGAGGCCTACGAGGCCATTGAAGCCTATCGCACCGCCATGCTGGCGGAACTGGGCGTTGCGGACGATGAGGATAATTATGACGAGTCCGTCTCCATGACGGCGCAGCCCCAGGCAGCTTTTGTCATTGAGGATCAGGAAACCGGCTATGTGGTGGCCCTGGTGGGCGGCCGGGGAGCCAAGGAGGGCAGGCGTACCCTGAACAGGGCTACCTCCGCCATGCGTTCCCCCGGTTCCACTTTTAAGGTACTGGCTTCTTTTGCGCCCGCCCTGGACAGTGCCGGCAAGACTCTTGCCACCGTATATAACGATGCGCCCTTTAACTATGACGATGGAAAACCTGTGAGCAACTGGTATAAAACGGGCTACAGGGGCATCCAGTCCATCAGGGAAGCCACCAGGGAATCCCTGAACATCATCGCGGTAAAGAACCTGACCGTGATCACGCCCCAGCTGGGATACGACTATCTGCTGAACTTCGGCTTCACGACTGTGACAGACCATTATGTGGCCAGCAACGGTGACATATTGTCGGATGTCAACCAGTCCCTGGCCCTGGGCGGTCTGACCCTCGGCGTCACTCCCTACGAGTTAAATGCCGGATACGCGACCATTGCCAATATGGGAACTTATGTGGAACCGAAGCTTTACACAAAAGTCACCGACTCCGAGGGCAATGTGATCCTGGACAACACCACTCCCACCACCAGGCAGGTGATCAAGGAGACTACCGCTTTCCTGCTCACCGATGCCATGGTGGATGTGGTGAAGAACGGCGGTACGGGAGCAAGATGCAATTTCAGCCAGAGTATGGCTATCGCGGGAAAGACCGGGACCTCCACGGATACCCATGACGTATGGTTCTGTGGCTACACCCCCTATTATACCGCCTCCGTCTGGACAGGCTATGACAATAATATCGGCATGAGCACTTCCAAGGCAAACGATGAATCCGCCGTGTCAAAAGTGCTCTGGCGCGCCATCATGCAGCGGGTGCATGAGAACCTGCCCCCTGAATCTTTCACCAGACCGGCGGAGGGCATCGTCCAGGTGGATATCTGTACGCAATCCGGACAGCTGCCTGTTCCCGGCCTGTGCGACGGCTGCATACGGTCGGAACTGTTCGCGGAGGGCACGGAGCCTACCACCACCTGTACCATACATTATCAGGGTGATATCTGCGCTTATCAGGGGATTCCCGCAAGTCCGGAATGTCCTTTCAAATATACCGGCGTAGCCACTTTCCCTCTGGCGGAGGATCCCGCTCTGATCAACGGATCCACCACCATCATAGAGAACCCTGACGGCACGCAGACAGTCAACACTCCCTCCCGTACCTCAGAGCGCTGCCAGCATGATGCCGCGTTCTACGCGAATCCCGAATGGGAGTCGATCATCGCCGCGCAGCAATGGGAACTGGAGCAGCGAGGCTGGGCCGCCCAGAGTGAAGAGGACGACTGGGAAGAGGACGAATAAGCAGCATAGGAAAACGGTGGCGCCTTTCAAGCGTCACCGTTTCTTTTTTCGTCAGGATCATAAGCCTTTGATGTCATTGATCTGCCGCTGTAACTCCTCCGCGCCGTGTCTGGCGTTTTTGATGGCTCTGCACTGCTTTGCGAAAGTTTCCTCTTCCATCTCTCCATACAGTTCATAATACAGTTTCCCAATCTCCAGGTAATTCTTTTTGATCACTTCCTCACAGGTAGAAATCTGGCTCTTCAGGTTCGCCACCTCCGCTATCTCCTTTGCCTTATCCGCAGCCTCTTTCCCCTTTGCCGAAATGGTATCGCCTATCTTTTCCAGAATATCCATAGCATCCTCTCTTCCGCCGACTCCGCAGCATTTCCTTTTTTCCACAGTATATCTCAAATGAAGAAACAAGTAAAGATGGAAATGGATGGAGTTTGTGTCAACTATTGGATTGCACATCACCCCATAAATATGGTATACTACTTAAGGAACTTTTAGTACCATATGAATGAGGTGAGATTATGCAGCCGGTATACACTACACTGAAAGTAAATAATGAGATCGAACTCTGTGAGGTCACGGACCTGGAATGCAAGCAGCTTATCGAGAGGGAACTCTTAAAAGACCGCATTTCTTACTATATCCGCTGGCAGAAGCCCTCTCTGTTCAACAGAAAAAAGAATACCTGCATCATCTGCGTCAACGACAATGTAAAAGACATTGCAGAAGATGTTGTGCGGAATGTCTGTGATGAAAAAGGATACTCCGTAAAATTTCTCATGCGTAAAGCACAGAACCATTTTCTTTAATTCTAGAGTTCCATTATACTCCATTTATGATGAAACTAAGGTGGAAACGGTCAGATGAAAAAAGAAGCAAAAGAGGGAATGCGGGACGGCATTCCCATCGGACTGGGATACCTTGCCGTATCCTTTTCTCTGGGTGTAGCCGCCAGAAGCGCGGGACTCACCGCTTTTCAGGGCTTTATCGCCAGTCTGCTGAACAACGCGTCCGCGGGTGAATATGCCGGTTTTACTGTGATCGCGGCTAACGCCTCCTATCTGGAGATGGCGCTGATGACGCTGATTGCAAACGCCCGTTATTTATTGATGAGCTGCGCACTGAGCCAGAAATTCGCTCCCGATACGCCTTTAAGGCACCGCCTGCTGGTCGGATATGACGTGACAGACGAAATATTCGGGATCACCATCGCCAGGCCCGGGATCCTGGATCCTTACTATACATATGGCGCTATCGTGATAGCCGCTCCCTGCTGGGCCTGTGGCACTGCCCTGGGTGTTACCGCGGGCAACCTGCTGCCCTTAAGGGCAGTCAGCGCCCTCAGTGTAGCGCTGTTCGGGATGTTCCTTGCGGTGATCATCCCTCCTGCCAGAAAGAACCATGTTGTAGCGTCTTTCGTACTGATCAGTTTCCTTGCCAGCTTTGCCGCCGCCAACCTGCCTTATCTCTCGCAGCTTTCCGGCGGCACAAGGACGATCATCCTGACGGTGGCCATTTCAGCTGTGGCCGCCGCACTGTTCCCTGTGCGGGAAGAAGAGGAGGCAGCGGCATGACGCACAATGTTTATATCTATATCGGGATCATGGCAGCCATTACTTACGCCATCCGCGTACTGCCCCTGACCCTGATCCGCAGGCAGATCAAAAACCGCTTCCTGCGTTCTTTCCTGTACTATGTACCCTATGTCACGCTGGCGGTAATGACCTTTCCCGCCATCCTGGACGCAACCCAGTCTCCCATTGCCGGAGCGGCGGCCCTGATCACAGGCATCATAGCCGCCTGGTGCGGGGCAGGCCTGTTTCCCGTATCCGTGATCTGCTGCACAGTGGTATTCGTACTGGAACTGTTCCTGTGCCGCTGACCCCTTACAGCTTTGCGATATCCACCAGAGTCAGCTGGCTGCTGGCATTTTCCAGACTGGTCACTAGCGCCCTGGCCGTGTCCATGGCCGTGATGCAGTTGATCCCTGTCTCAATGGAGGTACGGCGGATCAGGAACCCGTCACGGCTCTTATCACGCCCCTGCGTAGGGGTATCGATTACAAGGTCGATCTTGTGTCCCAGGATCAGGTCCATCACGGTGGGCGATTCCTGGGATATCTTGTTCACTTTCCTCGCCTTTACCCCGGCTTCGTTCAAGGCCGCCGCCGTGCTCCTGGTGGCGTAAATGGTATACCCCAGCTTCTCAAAGCGGCGCCCGATCTCAATAGCCTCTCCCTTATCGGCGTCTTTCACCGTGATGATCATATTCTTATATTTGGGCAGGTTGACTCCTGCTCCCAGAAACGCCTTATACAGCGCCTCATGGTATTCCTTCGCGATGCCAAGGCATTCCCCTGTGGACTTCATCTCCGGCCCCAGACTGACCTCTGCGCCCCGGATCTTCTCAAAGGAGAATACCGGCATCTTGATAGCGTAATAAGCAGCCTCCGGCTGCAATCCCGGCTCATATCCCAGTTCCCGGATTGTCTTGCCCAGGATCACCTCTGTGGCCAGATCCACAATAGGAATCCCGGTCACTTTGCTGATATAAGGCACGGTACGGGAAGACCTTGGATTGACCTCGATCACATACACATCCTCGCCGATGGCGATAAACTGGATATTGATCAGCCCCTTTACATGCAGCGCCCTGGCCAGTCTTCTGGTATACTCGGCTATCTTATCCTTGATCAGCCTGCCGATGGTGGGCGCCGGATAGACAGAGATACTGTCCCCGGAATGGACGCCCGTCCGCTCGATATGCTCCATGATGCCGGGGATCAGGATATCCGTGCCGTCGCAGACCGCGTCCACCTCAATCTCCTTGCCCTGCAGGTACTTGTCCACCAGGATCGGATGATCCTGGGCGATCCGGTTGATGATCTCCATGAACTCTTCGATCTCTTCATCGGAAATGGCGATCTGCATCCCCTGCCCGCCAAGCACATAGGAGGGGCGCACCAGCACGGGATAGCCCAGGCGGTTGGCCACTTCCTTGGCTTCTTTTGCCGTGTATACCGTTCCGCCCGCGGCTCTGGGAATCTTCGTCTCCTCCAGGATCCGGTCGAAGAGTTCCCTGTCCTCCGCGGCATCCACGTCCTCCGCTTTCGTTCCCAGAATGGGCACGCCCATCTTCATCAGGCTCTCCGTCAGCTTGATGGCGGTCTGCCCGCCGAACTGCACCACCGCCCCATCGGGATGCTCGATATTGACCACAGCCTCCACATCCTCCGCCGTCAGGGGTTCAAAATACAGTTTGTCCGCTATGTCAAAGTCCGTACTCACAGTCTCCGGATTATTATTGATGATGATAGTCTCATAGCCCGCCCTGGAAAAAGCCCATGTGGCATGGACGGAACAATAGTCGAACTCAATGCCCTGCCCAATCCTGATGGGGCCGGAACCCAGCACCAGGACTTTTTTGCGGTTCTCTACAGAAGCGGAAAGAACACTGCTTTCACACTCGCCCCCATAGACAGAATAATAATAGGGCGTTGATGCCGCAAATTCCGCCGCGCAGGTGTCAACCATCTTGTAAACGGCTCTGATGCCATTTTCATAACGCATGTCCTTTATCTCATCTTCCGTCTTCCCGGTCAGCCTTGCGATCACATTGTCAGGGAACTCGATCCGCTTTGCCTCCTTTAACAGTTCCACCGTGAGCGGCCCCTTTTGCAGCGCCTGCTCCATCTCTGTCAGAATAGCGATCTTATCGATGAACCAGGGATCGATCATGGTGATCTCATGGATGGTATCGTAGTCGATCCCCTTTCGCAGCGCCTCCGCGATCACCCAGATCCGCTGGTCATCCACCACCTCCAGGCGTTCTTTCAGTTCTTCCGCCGACAGAGCGCTGAAATCATAGCTTAAGAGACAGTCCACATGCTGTTCCAGGGAACGGATGGCTTTCATCAGCGCCCCCTCGAAATTATCACAGATGCTCATGACCTCACCGGTAGCTTTCATCTGGGTGGTCAGGGTCCGCTTTGCCGTGATGAACTTATCAAAGGGCAGCCTGGGAATCTTCACCACGCAGTAATCCAGCGCAGGTTCAAAGGAAGCGTAAGTTTTCTCCGTAATGGCGTTTCTGATCTCATCCAGAGTGTATCCCAGCGCGATCTTCGCCGCCACCTTGGCAATAGGATAGCCAGTCGCCTTGGAGGCCAGCGCGGAAGAACGGCTGACGCGGGGATTTACCTCAATCACGCAGTACTCAAAGCTGGTGGGATGCAGCGCGAACTGCACGTTACAGCCGCCCGTGATCTTCAGCTCGCTGATGATCTTCAGGGCGGAGGTGCGCAGCATCTGGTACTCTTTATCGCTCAAGGTCTGGGAAGGCGCGACCACGATACTGTCGCCGGTATGCACGCCCACAGGGTCGATATTCTCCATATTACATACGGTGATACAGTTGCCTGCGCTGTCACGCATCACTTCATACTCGATCTCTTTCCAGCCCGCGATGCAGCGCTCCACCAATACCTGCCCCACTCGGGACAGGCGCAGGCCGTTCTCCAGGATCTCCTCCAGTTCTACCTGGTTGTGGGCGATACCGCCGCCGGACCCCCCCAGCGTGTAAGCGGGCCGCAGTACCACAGGATAGCCGATGGAATCCGTAAACTCGATTCCCTCCTGCACATTCTCCACCACTTTGGAAGCCGCGCAGGGCTCCCCGATGCGCTCCATCAGGTCCTTGAACTCCTGACGCCCCTCCGCATTGCGGATGGTAGCCGCTGTGGTACCCAGGAGCGTCACCCCATGGGCGGCCAGAAAGCCTGATTCCTCCAGTTCCATGCCCAGATTCAGGCCTGCCTGCCCGCCCAGAGTGGGCAGGATGCTGTCCGGCTTCTCCTTTTCAATGATCTGCTCCAGGACCTTTACGGTCAGGGGCTCAATGTATACTTTATCCGCAATATCCTTATCCGTCATGATGGTGGCGGGGTTGGAGTTCACCAGGATGACCACCACGCCCTCCTCTTTCAGGGAGCGGCATGCCTGCGTCCCCGCATAGTCAAACTCCGCCGCCTGCCCGATGACGATAGGGCCGGAACCGATCACCATAACACGTTTTACATCAGGATTCTTAGGCATGACGCTTCCCTCCATTCCAGTTCCTGCTTGCAGGAACTTGTTCCGGTCTCTCCATTACAGCGCCCTTTATCAGCGAAAGAATCTTCAGCCGCCTGAGCGTCTGAAATTCTTTCTGGGCGCTTTCATTTCGAGACTGTCTTTTATTCCAGTTCCTGCTTGCAGGAACTTGTTCCGGTCTCTCCATTACAGCGCCCTTTATCAGCGAAAGAATCTTCAGCCGCCTGAGCGTCTGAAATTCTTTCTGGGCGCTTTCATTTCGAGACTGTCTTTTATTCCAGTTCCTGCTTGCAGGAACTTGTTCCATTCTCTCCATTACAGCGTATTTTCTCCTTTATCATCTCTATAAACCTGTCGAACAGATACCCCGAGTCCTGGGGCCCGCAGCACGCTTCGGGATGGAACTGCACCGTGAAAATATCCTTTCCCGTGTAGGAAAGCCCCTCATTGGTGCCATCGTTCACATTCACAAAAGCGGGCACGGCTACCCCGGGATCCAGCCTGTCCGTATCCACCACATAGCCATGATTCTGGGAGGAAATATAGACCCGCCCCGTCTCCAGGTCTTTCACGGGATGATTCCCGCCCCTGTGGCCGTATTTCATCTTATAAGTATCCGCGCCGTTGGCAAGAGCCATCAGCTGATGCCCCAGGCAGATCGCAAAAATAGGGATATCCGTGCGGTACAGCTTCTTCAGTTCTTCTATGATGGACGTACATTCCTTAGGATCCCCCGGCCCGTTGCTGAGCATGATGCCATCCGGCCCTGCGCCGATGATCTCCTCCGCGGATGTCCAGGCGGGGTAGACCGTCACCTCACAGCCCCTTGATGTCAGGGAGCGGGCGATATTGCTCTTCGCGCCGAAATCCATCAGCGCCACTTTCAGCCCCGCTCCGTTCAGTTCCCTCACCAGCGCAGGCCTTGGCTCCCTCTCCCCTCTCTCATAAGCCTCCCTGTCAAAGCGTGCGGAACCGGACAGGGGCCCGTTCTGGGAAAGTTCGGCGACTGCCGGTAAAGTATGCTTCTCCTTACAGGAAACTTTTTCCACCACCTTGCCGGTGGTATATACTTTCAGCCGAGGCTGTATCCGTTCAAGATCGTACTTCTCATCGGTGGTGATCATACCGTTCATGGTGCCCTTTTCACGCAGGATCTTGACCAGGGCTCTGGTGTCGATGCCGGCGATCCCCGGTATGTCATTTTCTTCCAGGAACTGCTGGATCGTACAATCGTTTCGGAAATTGCTGGAGATGCGGGAGAGTTCCCTTACGATAAAGCCGTCAGGCCAGGCTTTCAAAGATTCCATGTCATCTTTACAGATGCCGTAATTGCCGATCAGAGGGTAAGTCATACATACTGCCTGTCCCGCGTAGGAAGGGTCAGTCAGCACTTCAAGATATCCTGCCATGGAAGTATTGAACACGATCTCACTGATGATCTCTCTCCGGGCGCCAATATGCGTTCCCTCGAACACAGTGCCGTCCTCCAAAATCAAAAAAGCTTTCATTCTTACTTTTCTCCTCATTCCGATCCCATCTCTTGTTTTTACACTTTTCGCTCCATTTTACCACAAAAGAAATAGACGGGCAATATGTGATCCCGTCTATTTCGCTTTCCTTTTTATCTTTTATCCTTCTTTGCCCAACATCAGTTTCTTGTACCACTGCAGGGATCTCATATAGCAGTCATTGACCACGGAAACCTCCACATTTGCCAGCAGAAGAAGCCGTGTGACCTCCTGCCAGTTGGCGTTTTCATACTGCCTGATCAGTTCCATCACATTTGCCAGAGGACCCTCGCCCTTAGTCAGGGCCTTGCTTACCTCTCCGGTCACTTTTACTTTTTCCAGCGCTTCCTCCATGGATGTCTCCAGAATCACATCCAGTACGGAGACCAGTCCCATCAGGAACAGTTCCTCCTGCCTGACAGCCATGTTAAAAGGCACTGCCAGATACTCGGCAAACTTTGCCCGCAGCAGGGAAAGCCTGGTGATCTCGCTGGGCTTGTCCGCGTACATCTCCTTGACTACCGCCGTGTTGATCCACTGCCTCAGTTCTCTCTGGCCCAGCATGGCTGCCGCATGACGGATGGTGGTGATGCCGGAATTCACGGTCATACGGTTCACCATCTGCAGCAGGGAGATGGTCAGCGCGGGATCGCGTCCGATGATATCAGCCGCCTCCTCCAGGTCAAAGTCCGCACTGTTGACCGAGTTCATCAGCGCGATATAATTTACTTTCAAAGGTGTGATCTCCGTATTGCCCTTGGTCACGGGCACGCGGTAGAATTCTCCCTCATACAGCTGATATCCGCCGGACGCTTTCAGCTTCTCGAAAGTCTCCATATCGCTGATATTGCCGGCGACCAGCTTGATGTTCGGATAAAGCTTTCCAAAATAGATCTTTGCCTTATCAATAGCGATCTTGCGGTTGTTCAGAAGAACATAATCCATCAGCTTGAACACTTCGCTGTAATTCTCAAAGTCCGCTACCGGCAGCTTACGGATCGCCAGCTTGTATCCCAGATTCTTCAATTCCCGCAGACGGTTTATGTATACGTCCACAGGCGGCACTGTGTTATCGATCAGGAGCACGATACGCTCATGGGGCGCACTGCACTGTTCCGTCACATCCGTAAAAATGGAAATATTGCTCACCGAGACAAAGACTTCACTGTCATCGGAGATAGACTCAATCCCCATCTCTTCGATCATTTGCAGTCCATAGACAGCGGCGGCGCCGTCATTCTGCATGGTTCCCTGCATCATGGGATCCAGAAAGAAATTGTCCCTCTGAGCAAAGATAGAGTAGGCCCGGACAGCCATATTCTCGTCAAAAAGTGGCACTAAAGCTAATAACATAATGATCTCCCCTTTCTATGATCAGTTTTTTCTTACCTTTATTTAAAATTATTTAAAATATTCCACCCCGGATTCAAATATCCTGATATCCTGCTCGCCATAGATATTCTTGGCCACGGCAACGCCACGCCTCTCGGAATGGGCCATCTTGCCCAGACAGCGCCCGTCAGGGGAAGTGATTCCCTCGATCGCGCAGTAGGAGCCGTTGATATTGTACTCCT
This sequence comes from Lachnospiraceae bacterium, assembly GCA_023664345.1. Lineage (GTDB taxonomy): Bacteria > Bacillota > Clostridia > Lachnospirales > Lachnospiraceae > Acetatifactor. The sequence goes on from JAMPFQ010000003.1 coordinate 110,407, forward strand.
CGTCCATGGAGACATTTCCCTCCTGGTCGCAGTACTGGGTGGCCACCTGTCCGTTGGCGAACAGCTTATCCAGCCACTCTTTCGGAGCCACGAAACGTCCCTCGCCGTGGGAAGCGGGATTGCAGTATACCTTTCCAAGCCCGGCCTGCTGCAGCCAGGGCGATCTGTTGGAGACCACCTTTGTATACACCATTTTGGAAATGTGCCTGTTGATGGTGTTAAAGGTCAGCGTGGGGGAATCTTCTCTCTGCCCTAAGATCTCGCCGCAGGGCACCAGCCCCAGCTTGATCAGCGCCTGGAAGCCGTTGCAGATTCCCAGCGCCAGTCCGTCCCTCTCGTTCAGCAGCTTCATGACCGCTTCTTTCAGCTTCTCGTTCTGGAAAGCGGTGGCAAAGAACTTGGCGCTCCCGTCAGGCTCATCGCCTGCGGAGAAACCGCCGGGGAACATGATGATCTGGGCCTGGGCGATGGCCCTTTCAAACTCCTCCACGGAATCCCTGATATCCGCCTCGCTGAGATTGCGGAATACTTTTGTCACCACGCCGGCCCCCGTGCGCTCAAAGGCTTTCGCACTGTCGTACTCGCAGTTGGTTCCCGGAAAGATGGGGATGAATACCGTGGGTCTGGCTACTTTATTTTTACATACATAAACGCTGTCGGCCTGATAGAGCCTGCTCTCCACAGGCGCGGTATCCCTGACCGCCCTGGTGGGGAATACTTTCTCCAGCCTGGAAGTCCAGGAATCGAGAGCCTCCTCCATGGTGATCCGAACATCACCGTATACAAATACGGGCTCCTCCGTCACCGTACCGATCACTTTCGTATTATAGTCGGAAGTCATCAGCATCACACCAAACTTTTCAGGATCCACCTCCACCAGGATATCTCCCAGCGCGTTCTCAAAGAGTGTATCCACGGAGACACCATCCTCGATCCGCACGCCCAGCCGATTGCCGAATGCCATCTTGGACAGAGCCGCCGCCGTGCCTCTGGCGTCCAGCGCATAGGCGGAGACCACAATCTTTTCCCGGATCAGGAGGCGGATAAAGCGGTACATAGCGGCCACATCCTCATACATGGGAATGTCAAAATCGTCTTTCTCTATCTTAAAGCGCACCAGCTTATTTCCCGCTTCTTTCAATTCCGGAGTGATGATATCGTCCTGCTTTGCGATATCCACCGCAAAGGAGACCAGCGTGGGCGGCACATCGATATCGTTAAAAGTTCCCGACATGCTGTCCTTGCCGCCGATAGAGGGAAGCCCGAAGCCCATCTGGGCATCGTATGCGCCCAAAAGCGCCGCAAAAGGCTGGCTCCAGCGGCTGGGATCGCCTGTCATCCTGCGGAAATATTCCTGGAACGTAAACCGGATCTTCTCAAAGTCACCGCCGGAAGCCACGATCTTCGCCATGGACTCGGTCACCGCGTAGACCGCGCCGTGGTAAGGGCTCCAGGAGGACAGATAGGGGTCAAAGCCATGGCTCATCATGGTGACGGTATCCGTCTTTCCGCGGAGTACGGGCAGCTTTGCCACCATGGTCTGAGTCTCCGTCAGCTGATGCTTCCCGCCGTAGGGCATGAACACGCTTCCCGCGCCGATGGAGGCATCGAACATCTCCACCAACCCTTTCTGGGAGCATACGTTCAGGTCGTTCAGCAGAGCCAGCCAGGCCTCTTTCACCTCGCCTGCCTCCAGCTTCTCGCCCACTGCGGGCACCGCATACTTATCAAAGTAATTCTCTTTTTCGTCAGGAATATCCACCTTGACAGCCGTCTCCTGGTGGGCGCCGTTGGTGTCCAGAAAGGCTCTCTTCAGGTTGACGATGGTCTTGCCCCTCCAGTTCAGGATCAGGCGGGGTTCCTCCGTGACCACTGCCACCGCCACCGCTTCCAGGTTCTCTTCCGCAGCATAGCCCAGGAATCTCTCCACATCTTTCGGATCCACCACCACAGCCATGCGCTCCTGGGATTCGGAGATGGCCAGTTCCGTACCGTCCAGGCCGGCGTATTTCTTGGGCACCTTGTCCAGATCCACGGCAAGGCCGTCCGCCAGTTCGCCGATGGCCACGGACACGCCGCCTGCGCCGAAATCGTTACATTTCTTGATGATACGGCTTACTTCCTCGCGGCGGAACAGTCTCTGGATCTTCCGCTCTGTGGGCGCGTTGCCTTTCTGCACCTCCGCGCCGCAGGTCTCGATGGACTGCTCCGTGTGCACCTTGGAGGAACCGGTAGCGCCGCCGCAGCCATCGCGGCCAGTGCGCCCGCCCAGCAGGATGATGATATCTCCGGGATCGGAGGTCTCGCGGATCACGTTCTTTCTGGGCGCCGCGCCCATGACCGCTCCGATCTCCATCCTCTTCGCCACATAGTCGGGATGATAGATCTCTTTTACAAAGCCAGTGGCAAGGCCGATCTGGTTCCCATAGGAGGAATAGCCGCTGGCCGCGCCTCTGACCAGCTTTTTCTGGGAAAGCTTTCCCTTTAAGGTATCGGCCACGGGCACGGTAGGATCCGCCGCCCCGGTGACACGCATGGCCTGATAGACATAGCCCCTGCCGGAAAGAGGATCCCGGATGGCGCCGCCCAGACAGGTGGCCGCGCCGCCGAAAGGCTCTATCTCCGTGGGATGATTATGGGTCTCGTTCTTAAAAAAGACCAGCCACTCTTCCGTTTCCCTGTGGTCGCCGTAGTCCATTTCCACGGGCACCACCACGGAACAGGCGTTGATCTCATCGGATTCTTCCATATCCGCCAGCTTTCCGTCCTTTTTTAACTTACGCATGGCCATCAGCGCCAGATCCATGAGGCAGACGAACTTATCTTCCCTGCCCGTGAAGATCTCTTCCCTGGTGTCCAGATAACTCTGATAGGTGGTCTCCATGGGGGTGCGGTAATAGCCCTCCCCGAACTCCACGTCCGTCAGTTCCGTGGAAAAAGTGGTATGACGACAATGGTCGGACCAATAGGTATCCAATACCCGGATCTCCGTCATGGAGGGGTCGCGCTCCTCGTCCTCCCTGAAATACTTCTGAATATGTAAAAAGTCTTTGAACGTCATGGCCAGGGACAGAGAATCATAGAGAGCCAGCAGATCTCTCTCCTCCATCTGCGCAAAGCCCTCCAGGATCTTCACGTCGGCAGGATCCTCAAAGGCCGTGATCAGCGTGTCCGGCTTGTCCATTCCCGTCTCCCTGGAGTCCACGGGGTTGATGCAGTACGCCTTGATCCGGTCGAATTCCTCTCCGGTGATGTCGCCCAGGATCATATAAGTGACCGCCGTCCGGATCACGGGCTCCTCCGATTCTTTCAGAAACTGCACGCACTGTACGGCGGAATCCGCTCGCTGGTCGAACTGGCCGGGAAAAAATTCCACGGAAAACACTTTTGCTTCCGCCGGTATCTCGATGCACTCCTCATACAGGTCATCCACAGGGGGCTCGGAAAAAACGGTCCTGCACGCCTTTGCGAACACTTCATCAGAAATGTTCTCCACATCATAGCGGATGAATTCCCGCACCCCTTTCACATCGATCCCAAGGTAATTCTTCAGTTCCTCATGCAGTTCTTTGACCTTTACCGCATAAGGTTCTTTCTTCTCCACATAGATACGTCTTACGTTTCCCATACTGCTCCTCCAGATACTGATCTCTTTATATCTCTACATCCAGTGATCTTAATATGTACGAAATCTCCCGATCTACGGTGTCTGCCGTAATCCCGATGGTCTGCGCGGAAATCTTCAAGCCTTCCAGAACGAACATGATATTGCGGGCCGTTCCCTCACAATCCTCACAATAGAACTCCCCATTATCCACTCCGGTCTCTATCAGCTTCTCTATGATCTTTACTGCGGAATCAAACTGCTTTCGCAGGATATTGTCTTTCCTGGTCGGCTGATTTTCAAAATAAAATTCGTAGATTGCCTGGGTCAGGGTATCTTCTTTCCGCAGCAGTTCTTTCTTCTGCTCCTGCAGGAACAGGATCAGGATATCCGCCGCCGTGGCATCCTCCGTAATGCTGTCGGAAAACACATCATCCGTCTCCTCCCGCTCCAGTTTCAGCACTTCCAGAAATATCTGGCTCGTGCTTTCAAAATAGAGGTACAGGCCTCCACGGCTGATATCGCAGGCTTCCACAATATCTTTCATGGTAACGCGCTTGAAACCTTTCTCCATGAACACTTTTCTGGCAGTCTCCAATATATATCGTCTCTTCTGTATTGATTTTTCGCCCATGCATCCTCACATTCTGCCGCCGCGCGGCGACCCAGATCAGGATGAAGAATGCCCGGTTTTTGGCATCCTTCCGTGTGAAGAAAGTCTGCAAAGCAGACTTAGAGTTTCTCCGCGAAACAGCCCTTGCTGTGAACGGTCAGAAACCCTTCTCACACTATTCTCTGGATTTGTCCCAGTATTCAATGATCTTCTGCATCTGTTTCAGCACCAGATAAAAGATATTTTCCTGGACTGCCTGACTCCACAGCATGCTCTTGGTCCTGCCGCCCAGCACATATTTGGATAAGATGCCCCTGAGAAGATCCCACTCCCTGACGCCCGCGTGCTCGATGACTTTCCTTTCATCATCATGAGTCTTGATGCGGTTCCTGGTATAGACATACGGGTAGTTGCGATCCATCAGCCTGGAGTTCGACGCCTCTTTGACAAAACTCATGAGGTTGGCGTCATACACCGGTATCGCCATACTCTGTTCGTTAAACTCCGACCCCTTATAAAAAGAATTCCCCGCCTGCCCGGCATTTTTCTCAAACCATGGCAGGTACTTTAACAGGGGCACTGCCATCTCCTTGTATTCTTCCATAAGCTGCTGCATATATTCCTGATTCTCTTCCATTTTATGTAAACCATACCTTTCTTAGTGATTATCAAAAACTGACACAGATGTATTTTTATTTTATCACATTTTTAATAAAAGTACAGTAGAAAATTACACCCTCTTTGTTGTATAATAGAACCGAACTTTAGAAAAAGCCGCATTGCGGCGGAAATGAGATAAAAGATATGGCGGGTAGTATATTAGAAAAAGGGAAGATCATCTATTCAGCCGGTCAGCCTGTGACCGCGCTGCACATCATCACCAAGGGGAAAGTACAGGCAACATACCCCGGCGGCGCTTATACGCTGGGAGAAGGAGATGTGATCGGCGTCTGCGAAATATGCTCCGAGATTCATTTTGTGGATTATGTCACGCTGGAAAACATTACCATCATGACGTATCCGCTGAACAGCATCGATGCTCTGGAAAAAGTGCTGCGGTCACACGCGGCAATGGCAAAGCTGGTCCTGCTGTCGATGTTCCGGCAGCTGAACAATGTCATGGGGCAGATCATTCCGGCGGAAGCGGTCTGCGACAATCTCCATCAGGAGCTGCTGAGCGACTATGGGCAGTACACCACACTCTGCAATCGTTACCGCGTGCCGCCGCAGGCTCTCGATCTGTCGGATGTAAGCGCCTACCTGAACGCAGAGACACCCGACACCTGGCTGGGCGACTATTATCTGGGACTGCAGCGCGTCTGTGCCGGGGAGGCCAGCCGTTATCTGTGCCAGGATATCGGCCTTGCCATGGGCATCCTGCGCCGTGGAAGCCAGGACTTCCAACAGGTTTATGCCAGTCTGGAAGAACAGTTCCAGTACCGGAAGCAGATTGCTTCTTTTTATTTTAACGAATCCGGGGACGACCTGTTTGAGATGCTGACCTCGCTGTATTTCCGGCTTGGCAGGAACTGTGAAGATACAGGCGCACTCTATGACGCTATCCTGCAGATCATCGAGAAATTCGAGAAAGACCCGGCTGTGGACCAGAAAACGGCTGTCCCCAGGATCCGGAGTTTCCGGGAAAGCGTTTCCGCGTCGGCAAACGAAAGCGTTTTACAAACGGACGGACAGAATGACTCTTCTTCAGCCGATCCGGCCATTATGGCGGAACTTTCCGGCTCCCTGACCACGATCCTGGGATTTGCCGGGCTGGAACTGGAGATCGGGCCTTCTTTCCGCAAACATGTCCTCGCCTACAGGGCGCTGGAGGATAAAAATTCCACGGAGGAGGAAGCCAGCAGGCTCCGCAGGCAGCTTACCACCGAGTTTAACTCACTATACGCTACCATATTCGAGCGTTCCCTGCAGACCGACTCCATCCCTGTCCCGGTACGCATGTTCCTGTACTTTGGCTATGTGGACGAGGAACTGGCGGGAGAGTCCAACTGTGCCGCCCTCTACGATCTGGCCAACCACATGGAAGACCATTCCGAGCTGGGCGCATATACCTTTTACGACTGGCTCCGGGCTATCTATGACGGCCGCAAGAATCCCAGCCGCAATGAATTTGACGAGGACTTCTTTGACAATATCAACAAGCAGAAAGCCACCGGAAAGCTTACCGAGGCTCAGGCCACTGCCATGAAAAATGACGCCCTGCTGAAAGTCCGGTTCGAGTTGGAAAACCTGTTCACCTCCGCCAACAAGATCACTTCCGGGCGCATCACCACTTTCTGCCCTCTCTTTGCGGCGGACAATGTGATGAAAGACCTGAGAGAGTCCTATGTCACCATAAGCGGGATCAGCAAGACCCTGGAAATGATAAAGAGCGTGGATTATTCCGCATTTTACCGGGAGAGCCTGGATCTGGAAAATTCAGCCGTCATGGGCAAGGAAGCCATACACCTGGAGTTCCTGCCCGATGTGATCCTGATGCCCAATGTAGGCGTCAGGGGCGTGATGTGGCAGGAGATCGAGGGCAAAAAGCGCAACTCTCCCGCCCGGATGCTCTTCTCCATTTTCCACATGGAGGATCTCAATACCACCATGGTGCGTCTTACCGGTGAATTCCGCTGGGAAATGTGCAAGCGCGTACAGGGCAGCCGTTGGAACGATCTGTCCGAGCGTTCCCTGACCAGCGAATATTTTGATTATGTGCAGTTCTACCGCAAGAACCATGAACTGACCAACGAGGCAAAGGAGAAGATCAAGACCAGCCTGCAGAGGGCAAAGAACAGTTTCAAGGAAATGTTCGTGAGGGACTATATCGTCTGGGTATTTTTCGAGGGAACAGGTTCCCCCAGACTGAACAAAGTGGTAAGAAAGATCCTGCTCACCTACTGTCCTTTCCCTGCGGCGCTGAGCAAAAAACTGGAGCAGAACCCCATGTTTACGGAAATGATCGCCCACCGGAACGTGGTCATGAACCAGCGGCTGCATCATATCGATATGTTCATGCAGAAGCTCCGCAGCTGCAATACCGCCATTCCACGGACGCTGGAAGCGGAACGGGCCTTTACAAAAGGCGAGATCTGATACAAGCGTGCGCCGTCGGGCACACGCCAAAGAAAGCACGATACCCCATCGGGATTGTGCTTTCTCTTTGTGCGAATCACGCTATGATATCCGTCCCCGTCTCCCCGCGCATTTTTTCTACAAACGGGGTCGGATCGTGTTCCATCTCCACCATTGCCTCAAAGGATTCCAAAAGCAGCCTCTGCTGCCTGTAGCGGTTCATCTCATCAGGACGGTCCATGTAAAGTTTGAAATGATCCACCTGCCATACCAGCACATCCGCCAGCGTATAGCCCGCCACACGGTACTGGCAGAGGAATTTCTGATAGTCATGATAATAGGCAAGTTCCTGCAGCAGGCCCTGCGAGGCTCTGATCCCCTGCCACAGTTTTTCTCCGTATTCTGGCTTCTCTCCCGCCTGCTCTGTCAGGTTCAGGATAAAACGATGCAGCGTCGCAAGCGCCTGTTCCAATCGACTGTTTTCTTCCATGCTGTTCCCTCCTATGATAAAAGCCTGAAAGCATGCGCTCTCAGGCTCACAGCAGGGGAAGAGAGGATCGAACTCCCATCAACGGTTTTGGAGACCGCCGCACTACCATTGTACTATTCCCCTATGGCTTCGTCATCACTGACGAAAGCTATTATAACACAGGATCCTGTATTTTAGCAAGCGTTTTTTTCAGTTTCTCCCTGCGTTTTCATATACCCTCTATCAGCCGATCCAGCACCTCCCCGAAAGACAGGCCGATCCCTTTCATCATATTTGGGTAGCGACTGTGGGAGGTGAATCCGGGGATCGTGTTCACCTCATTGAACACAATCTCCCCGCCAGGCGTCAGGAACATGTCCACCCGAGCAAAGCCGGAACAGCCCAATGTCCTGTATATTGTCACCGCGGTCTCCCGGATCCGCCTCTCGGTCTGCGCATCGATCCGGGCAGGCATGTGGATCTTGGAAGTCTTCAGCGTATACTTCTCCGTGTGATCAAAAAAGCCCTCTGACAGTTCGATCTCATCCACCCTGCCCACTGTCAGCGTCTCATCTCCCAAAACGGCACATCCCACCTCGAAGCCCTCCACCGCTTCCTCCACCGTCACCTCGTCGTCATGGTCAAAGGCTGATCCTATGGCATGAGCCAGTTCGGCCTCCCTGAGCACTTTCGTGATCCCAAAGGAAGACCCCGCCCGGACAGGCTTTACAAAAAGGGGATAAGAGAGCCTCCGGGATATCTCCCGCAGGGCAGTCTCCATCTCATATCGTTTGAACGTCACCGCTTTCGGCACTGCCACCCCGGCTGTGCGCACCAGAGTGTGCGCCCGCCCCTTGTCCATGCACAGGGCAGAGGAAAGCATATTACAGCCCACCACAGGGATCCCCGCCAGTTCAAACATCCCCTGTACCGTGCCGTCCTCCCCGTTCTTGCCGTGCAATACGGGAAATACCATATCCACTTCTGTCAATACATATGTGGAAAGTTCCAGAAACCCTCTTGACGAACAGCTCACGGATACCGTCACAGGGGTCATGTTCTCCCTGTCCCCGCACCATGCATTGTTCGGGATATTCTCAGGCTTTCCCCTGTAGCGGTACCAGTCGCCCTCTCTGGTGATGCCCACCATGATGATCTCATATTTTTCCCTGTTCAGATTCTCCAGCACCGAGAATGCAGACTGTAACGACACCTCATATTCCGTCGATCTTCCCCCAAAGATAACCGCTATCGTCTTCTTACCCATGACAAACCTCCACAATATATGATATCCACAGCCCATTCACACAAAAAAATCCCGGCTGTGATACCCTTACTGTATCAGAGCCGGAAATTTCGTTCTTTCATTTCCTATAAATATTTTCCTAATTTTTCATTATAAGGTCTTACGAAGTCAAACTTTCCGAGCCCGATCTCCGTTCATAACAGATCCTGTTCCTCCTGTTACCGCATATGCTGTTCTCCCATTTTCGCGTACCACGCTCTCTTGTCCTCATACATCAGATCATCCGCCTCCGTGATGAGTTTGTCAAGATTCTCGCGGTTATCCGGGCGCCACACGCTCCCGATCGCCATGTTCACTTTCCACTTGCCCATTTCGCCTTTTACGGTCTCTTTTCTTTTTTGTAGTTCCTCCTCTCTTATTCCCGCACAGAGAACCAGAAATTCATCCCCGCCCACACGAAACAGTGCATAGTCGCTAAAACCGCTCTTCAGACATTCACTGGCGCGCATCAAAAGCTTATCACCCTCTCGATGGCCAAAGGCGTCATTCGCTTTCTTAAGCCCTGTGACATCACAGAACAGGACGCCGATGCTCTTCTCTTTCTGCAGTGCCGCGATATATTGATTCATGGCATGTCTGTTGCTCAATCCGGTAAGCGGATCTTGAAAGCATACGGCCTCCAGCTTTCTGACATGGTTTCTCCTGTGTATGAGAGATACCATAAAATGGCCCAGAATCTGGAACAATGCTGTGATCGTCCCCAGGAAACGACCGGGAGGGTTATCCACACCATAAAAACCGATGATCTTCCCTTCGTTCACAAGAGGACTCACAATGATTGACCGGATATTCTGCGGCTCCAGATACTCATATATGGCCGGTTCCCTTTCCCGTATGCTCTCCACATCCTTTATCAGGACATTCTCGCCCTCGCCGAACTTCCGATACCACGGTTCCACCACCTCGAAAGGCACATGCTGCAGATTTTCTTTCTGGGAAACAATGCCGTCGGCGCACCACTCATATGTATTATCTAAAGAGTTTTCCTCCGATTCTTCAAAAATATAAACTCTCTCGCTCTGTAAAGTCCGCCCCAAGTATGCCAGCAATTCCGAAACAGACCGATCCGGCGTATGGGCTGACAGGGAAACGCGAAGCGCCTCATTCACCATGATCGCGTTTGCCTCATATTCCCTGCCCCACTTTTCCCATGCGCTCAGATCCACTGTCAGTTCCATCCGATATCTTCTGCCGTTCTCCTCCAGCATCGTCTGCTTCAGCGCGAATCTTTTCTTTAATCCCGGATGATAACGCATCTCTTCCACAAAACGGCCTGGTTTCAGCTTGGCGTTATTACATCCGGCACAGGGAGTATCCCTGTCATAAAACAGTTCATGACATTTTCTCTCCTTAAGTTCTTCTAATGAGTCGATACCGCATATCTCCCGGGCTTTACGGTTCATATATACCAATTCATGGCTGTCCATATCTGCGGCATACACCAATTCATTCATCTCTTCATAAAATTTCCATAATCCATCAACTTTCATTCCGATGCGCTTTCCTTTCCCACTCGTGCCTTACTCATGAAAGCATCCTGCGTTTTTCCAATATCCAATCTCCACATGGCGCCGATTATATATTTTAACAGAATGACCAGATTATGGAAGCCCTGGAGAATGAATCGCACTTTTAAAGGCATGATTCGCCTGAATGCCCCACTTTTCATCCAGGTCAGCCAACAAAAGCTTGTAATGCCAATGGAATCGTATTATCATGGATATGCAGACTTTACAGGACAAGCGAGGAAATCATGAAAGACGGTTTTTACACTTACAAAAACAACATCTATTATGGCAGTTATGATGAAGAACAGGTTTCCGGACGGTTAAGCCTTTCCATAGCCAGGCCGGAACAGATTCGGACGGATCATCCCATATGCGAGGATGACTGGGCTGTCCGCCTGTGGGATAATCATACCCTGCTTGAACCGGAATATGCAGATCTGAAGAAAATGCTTTCACAAATGAGTCTCTTCATGCATCTTAATACCACGCAGGAAATTGATTTCTCCATGGTCGAAGAACGGCTTAACATCCCTTTCCCCAGAGAATTGAGACTGATCTATACCGCGATCAGTGGTCAGGAAGAATATTTCACTGGCGCAGAACATTTTCTGCCGCTGGATGAGATTTGCGAGGAACAGGGACTCCTGATCTTCTTTCGGAAAAAAAAGACGCCACAGGCCGGTTATATTCTGGAAAACGGATGTCTTGCCAGCTACCGCAGCAAAATATGGCACATGGAGCAGGGTGGTTTTAGCTGCTATCAGTTCTGCATGAGCAGAATGCTGACGATCGCGCTTGAAAACAAACCCGTTACCAGAAAAGGAAGATGTAAAGGACGCTTTGTGACCACGTTGAATATCGTGCGGGAACTGGAACCTTTCTGCAATGATAAATACCATCTTCTGTCAGAATATAATGTATATGGGATCGCAGTGATGTACTCGGAGGACGGGCTCATTGCGTGGATCCGGAGCAACGGATCCTATGCGGATATCCATGCAGGCGGCGCGGAGGAAGCGCATCTGGAAGCATTTTGCGAACACTTGGGCGGGATTGTGTGGAAGTAGCGTCAGACAGATCTTCATAAATTTTTACTCCCAGCTAAAAAAATGTCGACATAATTTTACTATATACATATAATAATATTATCAGACAGGCAACGGCGTGTGTCTGTCAAAGCGTTGAAACGTGGCAGCGTACCGGAAAGCCTTGCCATGCGGAGTTTTCAGTAGGGGTTGCGCAATAACCTCAAACCGGAGTAGGCAGATTATCCTACGGGGTTCTGTCGAAAGAAAATGCCCAAGACCGCTTTGTATTCGCAAGGCGGTCTTTTACATAACAGGAAGGATCATATCTTTCATCATCTGATGGGGCTGGGAAAACTAAAGGATTTGCGAATTGCCACCCAAAGCCGAAGCACTGTTTTTGATGAAATCCTTGCAGGAAAGACTACTTACGAAACGATTTCCAAAAGCCGCTATTTACACCTGATCGAGAAGCGATTCCAGCCTCTCGCGCAAATAGAATCACTTCTGGACCAGAATCGGTTGATTTTCCGCTATAACCAAAAACGGAATCACTTTTCCCTTATCGAAGCGGACTATCTGCTATCCACCCCCTTTGCCGACAACGACATTTACATATTTCTCGCAAGGCAGGACGATACCGGACAATATTTCTGTCGTTCCTTTTTCCCAAAAGGGCAGATAGATCACACCAGAGGACAGGCTGTTCACACAATGCTCTACAAGGAAAAAATGCGCCTGTCAACGGGCATCTCCCAAGTTCAGTACGACAGGCTCACTCCGAGGTAACCTGCTCCTCCGACTCAGCGCTTTCCGTCCTCTCCGCGCTTTCCGCCTTTTTCACCTTATGGATCACCAGCATAACAATCGTAAAAGACAACATTGCCGTCAGCATATTGCTGGCCGCCATGACAATGCCCACGCTCTCGCTGCCCAGGCGCGTAAAGTTCTGCAGCGCCCAGAGGATGGGAATGCGGAATACAAACACCCGGCTGAAATTGCAGACCAGCGTCAGCTTCGTCTTGCCAAAGCCGAACAGCAGCGCCATGCAGGCGGCGTTTATCCCCAGGGGGATGCAGCCTCCCAGCGCCTCGTAGCGGAACACATGCATGATCAGCTGCTGGAATTCCTCGTTAAAGCCCTCGGTACTGTTGGCAAAAAGCCATGTGATCGGCCCCAGAAATACATTCAATATAATCAGGCCCACCGCGCCGATGGCCGCATTGATGGCTGCCAGACGCCAGAAAGTCCCCAGGGCGCGCTTTGTATTCCCTGCACCCAGATTCTGGCTGATGATGGAGGAGCCGCCATCCTGGAAACCGTTGTGGATGCCGGTCACCATCCCATTGATATTGTTGGATATGCCCAGGGCGCCCACCGTGGTGGAACCATAATTCTTGCTCATGGAGTTCACCACCGTCTTGCCGAAAGAAAACGCCACTTTCTCCACGATCACCGGGAACGACAGATTCAGCATGGGACCCACCACCTGCCGCTTAAAGGCAATGCTCGTGCGGTCGAAAGTAAAGGCATCGTCCCCGGCGCACAGGTTCTTTATGGCCATCACGAACAGGAATGCCTGAGAAACCACTGTAGCCACCGCTATCATGGTGATGTCACCGTTCAGTCCATAGATAAAGATCGCCGTCAGGATCAGCTTTAACGTGACCACTAACATGTTCAGTTTCAGGATACGCCTGGAATTGCCCCTGGAACGCTCAATGGCAATATAGACATTATTAAAAAAACTCAGCACCGTGGAAAACAGGGTGACGGAAAAGTACCTCGCCCCCACCGCGATAAAGTCCTCCGGCGTCCCGAACAGCCGGAGCAGCCCGGAAGAAAACGGGATCAGACAGAGGACAGCCAGCGAAATAGCGCCGCAGATCGTAAGCAGGGTGCTCAGCCGCTTCTTCACCATCTGATAATCCCCAGCCCCGTATGCCTCGCTGATCTTCAGGGTACTGCCCGCAGCCAGACCGCCTCCCACCGCCGAGATCATGCTCTGCAGCTGGGACAGGTATGCCACCGCCGACACCGCCAGAGCGCTGACGTGGGAAGCCATCATGGTATCCAGGATATTAAAGAGATGATTGATGAACTGAAAAAATGCCAGCGGCACACAGACATAAAAAATGACCCGCCACAGATTTCCCGTCAATGCAAATTCCCTGAATTTCCTGTCTTTCTCAGAAAGAGATGCGCTTCCTGTTTTCGCCATAAGATATTTCTTCACCTCTCACTGTCCCAGTGGGCAGTTTCTTTCTTTCGCTTTATATGTGTTTTTGCAAAACACTGTAAAAAATCTACCACTAAATAAGAGTTTTTTCTACTTAAGAATCAAGATATTTTTAACAAAACACTGTATATTTGCCATTCAAAACATCAGGTCAAAATATCCGGCTCATGGCGTCCTGCACCGTTCTGACCCCGATGATCCTGATCTTACTGCTCTTCCTGCAATCCTCCGCACAGACAGCAGGAAGGATGCAGGTATCAAAGCCCAGCTTTTCCGCCTCCGCCACGCGCTGTGCCGCCTGGCTGACGGCACGCACCTCGCCGCTCAACCCTACCTCGCCAAAAGCGATCAGTTTTGGGTTCAAAGGCTGATTCTTAAAGCTGGAAAGGATGGCCAGGATAATCCCCAGATCGATGGCCGGTTCCGCCACTTTCATGCCCCCTGTGATGTTCACATAAGCGTCGCAGCTTCCCAGCTGCACGCCGGAGCGCTTTTCCAGCACTGCCATCAGCAGGTTTACCCGGTTAAAATCCGTGCCTGTGGTCTGCCGTCTGGGAATCCCGAAATTACTGTGGCACACCAGCGCCTGGATCTCGATAAGGAGCGGCCTGGTTCCTTCCATGGTGCATACCACCACCGATCCGCTGGCCTCCTCGGGCCGTCCGTTGAGCATATATTCGGAGGCATTCTGCACCTCCACAAGACCCTGCTCCTGCATCTCAAAGACTCCAATCTCATTAGTGGAGCCGAAACGGTTCTTCACCCCACGCAGGATGCGGTAAGAGGCGTGGCGGTCTCCCTCAAAATAGAGCACGGTGTCAACCATATGTTCCAGCACTCTGGGGCCTGCCACGGTTCCTTCCTTTGTCACATGGCCCACTATCATCACAGAAACCCCCAGCCCCTTTGCCAGCTGCAGCAGGATGCCGGTGGATTCCCTGACCTGGGACACGCTGCCGGGAGCCGCCGTGACCGCTTCGTTATACATGGTCTGGATGGAGTCGATGACTACCGCCTCCGGCTGGTTCTGGCGGATCACCTCCCCAATCTCGTCCAGATTCGTCTCACAAAGAAGCAGCATATTTCCGGTAAACTCTCCGATCCGGTCTGCCCGCATCTTGATCTGAGCCAGGGATTCTTCTCCGGATATGTATAAGACCTTATGTCCGTCAGAAGAAAGGTTCCTGCACACCTGGAGCAGCAGCGTGGATTTGCCGATGCCGGGGTCTCCGCCCACCAGGGTCAGCGATCCCCGCACGATTCCCCCGCCCAGGACCCGATCCAGTTCCCCCATGCCGGTGGACAGTTTATCCTCCTCCTTTATCCTGATCTCTGACAAAATGCTGGGAGTGTTCTTCTGCGCCCGTCTCACCGACGAAGACGCCGCCACTCCCATATGGGGCGTCTTTGCCACCGTTTCTTCCACGAAAGAATTCCATTCTCTGCATCCCGGGCACTGCCCCATCCACTTGGATGACTCATAACCGCAGTTCTGACAGAAAAATACGGATGATGGTTTTTTTGCCATAAAAATCTCCTATTCCAGCATAAATTGACTGTGCGGGGTAAGCCGCTGCCCGCCCCGCACAGTTTATTTTGATTCCGGTATGTCTATCTTTACACACGCACGATCCTTACAGGGATCTCACCCACGGCTCCCAGTTCCACACTGAGGGAAAGCTTGCCGCCCAGGCCTGTCTTCATGGTTCCGGTACTCTTGCCCCCTACGAACACCTCGTACTCGGTATCATCGTCCAGTCCAATGGTGATCTGCGCGTCCTCATCGCCCTCCACCACGAACTCCACGCCGTCTTCTTTTTCCACGAAGTCCAGCACGCTGGTCCCGGGCACCGACTCGTAAAGGAACATCCCGTTCTTCTCAAGCTTGGTGATCTCATTGTAGGTCTTGACCTTCAGCAGGTCTCCCGCATGCTTGAAATCCTCCACTTTCGCTTTCCGGGGTAATTTGTGATTGCCAAAACTGATTGCGCCGCTCCCCTCGCTGCGGAGCAATTCTTCCACAACTGCCATGTGTATATCCTCCTGTTATTTAGTAGCCGGAACGCTTCCGGCTATATCTACAGTATAATATAAAGTGCGGCATTAATCCACACAATTTTCCACAAAAATTTTGTAAATTTTTACTTAACGGTAAAGCATACTTTCCCGTTCTTAAAGCCCGCGGACACCGTATCTCCCGGCTGGACTTTCTTCATCAGGATCTCCTCCGCCAGGGCGTCCTCCACCACCGACTGGATGGCTCTCTTCAAAGGCCTCGCCCCCATCTTGTTATCCGCGTACTTCTCCACCAGATGCTCTTTCAGGGAAGAAGTCAGGCTTAAATGGATATCCATCTGCGCCTCGCAGCGTTTCGTCAGGTTGACCGCCAGCAGATTGACAATGGATCTCATATCCTCGCTGCTCAGCTGATGGAATACGATGATCTCATCGATCCTGTTGATGAACTCCGGCTTAAAGCTGCGTTTAACCTCCTCCATGACGCCGGATCTCATCTTCTCATAGTCTTTCTTCGCGTCGCTGGCAGAGGCAAAGCCAAGATTCTTCGGATCCACGATCCTCTGCGCACCCGCGTTGGAGGTCATGATCAGGATGGTATTCTTAAAGCTTACCTTCCTGCCCTTGGAATCCGTGATATGTCCATCGTCCAGCACCTGGAGCAGGATATTGAACACATCAGGATGGGCTTTCTCGATCTCGTCAAAGAGCACCACGGAATAAGGGTTCCTGCGCACTTTCTCGCTAAGCTGTCCCCCTTCTTCAAAACCCACGTATCCAGGCGGCGAACCGATCATCTTGGACACCGAATGTCCCTCCATATACTCCGACATATCCACCCTGATGATGGCGTCCTCGGAGCCGAACATGGCTTCCGCCAGAGCCTTGGAAAGTTCCGTCTTACCCACGCCGGTAGGCCCCAGGAACAGGAACGAACCGATGGGACGTTTCGGGTCTTTCAGCCCTACCCTGCCCCGGCGCATTGCCTTTGCCACCGCCGTCACGGCCTCCTCCTGTCCGATCACGCGCTTATGCAGCACGCTTTCCAGCTTTAACAGCCGCTCGCTCTCTTTCTGCGCCAGCTTCTGCACGGGAATCTTCGTCCACATTGCCACAGCCTCGGCGATTTCGTTCTCGCCGATGGAATACTGCCGCAGGGTCTCTTTATTTTCATTGCGCTTTTTCATGCGCTCGTATTTTTTCACCAGTTCATCCTGGTTATGCTTGATCTCCGCCGCCTGAGTGAAAGCTTCCATGCGGATGGAACGCTCGATCTGGAGATCCATCTTCTTGATCTGCTCCAGCAGTTCTTTCTGCTTATCCGGCATATCCATGACCTTAAGCCTTGCGCTGGCAGCGGCCTCATCGATCAGGTCTATGGCCTTGTCGGGCAGGTTCCTGTCATTGATATAGCGGGCGGATAGCCTCACGGCCGCTTCTACCGCCTGGGAGGTGATGCTGACCTGATGGTGCTCCTCGTATCTTCCTTTCACACCCTCCAGGATCCGGATGGCCTCTTCCTCCGTGGGCTCTTCCACGTTCACCGGCTGGAAACGACGCTCCAGCGCCGCGTCTTTCTCGATATATTTGCGGTATTCCACAATGGTGGTGGCCCCGATCAGCTGCAGTTCCCCTCTGGCCAGGGACGGTTTTAAAATATTGGAAGCATCGATGGCTCCCTCCGCGCCGCCTGCTCCGATAATGGTATGCAGCTCATCCAAAAACAGGATCACATTGCCATCCTCAATGACTTCTCTGATCAGCTTTTTGATCCTCTCCTCAAACTCGCCCCGGTATTTGCTGCCTGCCACCATGCCGGAAAGATCCAGAGTCATCACGCGCTTCTCTTTCACCGTGGCGGGCACCTTTCCCTCCACAATACGGAGCGCCAGCCCCTCCACCACGGCGGTCTTTCCCACACCGGGTTCCCCGATGAGACAGGGATTGTTCTTAGTCCGGCGGCTTAAGATCTGGATCAGCCTGCGGATCTCATCTTCCCTTCCGATCACCGGATCCAGCTTTCCCTCCCGGGCCATGGCGGTAAGATCGCGGCTGTACTGGTTCAGGGCGGAAGCTTTCCCTTTGCCGGAGGGCCTCCTTACCAGATCCTCCTTATAGAGATTCCCGTCCTGGCCTATGGCGATCAGAGTATCGGAATAAATTTTCTGGATGTTGGCGCCAAGGGTATTCAGGAGGCGCACCGCCACATTTTCACCCTCCTTGATGATCGCCATCAAAAGGTGTTCCGTGCCCGTTTCCCTGTGGCCGAACCTGGCCGCCTGCCTGTGAGCCTCCTCTATGATCTTCCGTGCTCTGGGAGAATACCCCTCCCTTTCCTTGACCGGAGCGCCGTTGTCAAAAGCGATCAGTTCCTGGATCATATCCAGCACGCCGGATACTTCCACTCCATTGTCCGTCAATACTCTGTAGGCCACGCCGGACTGCTCTTTCAAAAGCCCCACCAGGATATGTTCCGTGCCCACATATCCCTGTTTCAGGCTCCTCGCGCATTTGGAAGCATAGGACAGCGCTTCCTGGGCCTTATCTGTAAACCGTGACTGCATATATCAAACCTCCGTCTGTTAAATATAGTCCTGATAGATCTCTTCGATCAATTCATGTATCTCCTCTTTGGAGATATTTTTGCAGCTGCTCTTCGCCAGAATGACCTGCAGTTCCTTTTTCAGTTCCGCAAGCGTCCGCATACGATCCGGATCGATGGCGATCACAGCGCCCCTGCGTCTGTCCACCTTGACATAGCCTTCCTCTTTCAGTACCGTATACGCCTTGTTCACCGTATGCATATTGATGCCGATGGCATCCGCCATCTGCCGGACGCTGGGAAGAGGATCGCCCTCCTGGAACTGTGAGGTGGCGATCCCCATGATGATCTGATTGTACAGCTGCATATATAACGCTTCATCACTGTTGAAATCCACTTCTATTATCATGCCGGCCCCCTTTCGACCACCGTACCCCGATCGTCTGATATACTTATCATAGCACAGATATCACTTCTGTCAACCTTTGTTTCCGAGACCAACATATAACAGTTTTCCCCAAAGACACCGCCGTATGCGCAGGCCGGAAACAGAAACTGTTCCAAGACCGCAGAAAACCGGAAACGCCCGCATACCGACGCCTCCGGTCCCTCTGATCGTGGTAAAGCTATTTCTGCTCGTCCCCGTCATAATTCAGGAATTCAAACTCAAACTCATCCTCATCCGCCATGAAATTCTTGGACTGCCACCCGGGTGACTGCTGCCCCTGAGCCGACCTGTTGCCCTGGGGGCGCTGACCCTGGGACGCAGGGCGCTGCTGTCCCTGGGCTGCACCGGAGGGCCTGGCTCCCTGGGATGCGGGACGCTGCTGTCCCTGGGATGCACCGGAGGGCCTGGCTCCCTGGGATGCGGGACGCTGCTGTCCCTGAGTTCCCGCGGGCCTGGCTCCCTGAGGCCTCTGACCCTGGGACGCTCCCGCAGGCCTGCTTCCCTGGGGCCTCTGGCTCTGAGTTCCCGCAGGACGTGTTCCTGCAGGTCTGCTTCCCTGCCTGTCGCCGCCCGCCGTCTGTGCTGTCCTCTGCCCGCTGCCCTGAGGTCTGGCAGTGGTGCGGCGCTTCAGAGCATCTTTTTCCACCTCATTAAAATACTGCGCATCCGTCATGTCCTTCACTTTAAATATCAACAGTGTGATGGCTGCCGCCGCACCCAACAACAGGATCACCAGGATGATCAGGATGATCTTCTGCGTTTTCACGGTCTTCTCACTCTCTTCGAGCAATGTCTTATTTTGCTTCACGGCATTGAACATTTCCTCAATCTCAAAGCCCTGGCCGGGAACATCGGAATGTTTGCCCTCATAATCCACCAGCCACCACTTGCCATCCTGTAACACAGCGCCATATCCCTCTGTCCCCGCGGGAGCCGGTTCCTCCGTATCCGCGGGCGGTTCCTCTACAGGACCGGGATCCTCCGCAGACGGCTCTTCCGTATAAGGAGTCAGATCTTCCGGCTTCACCGTGGTATAATCGGAGCGGATAAAACCGGTCACTTCTGTCCCGTCAGCAACATATGTCACCTGATACCATACTTTCCCGTCCTTGCCATTGGCTGTACCGGTGATCGTCAGCGCCATGCCGCTCCTGACCCTGTTCAGGATACGGCTGGTAGTGGACGCATTCTGACGGATCCGCACGGAGTCACCGCCGGTCACGGACGCACTGGCAGGATTCACCGCCGTTACATCCACCAGAGGCTCATCCGGCACCGGGGTAGCCGCAGCCGCGGGCGCAGCCGTAGCAGCCGCAGGCGCTGTGCCTGTGGGGGGCGTTGTGCCGTCCGTGATCTGTACCAGGTCGGAACGGATATAGCCTAACGTATCGGCATCCACATACACTTCATACCATGTATAGCCGTCAGCCCCCTGCACCTGGCTTTTAATGGAGATCACCTTATCCTTTTCCGTGCTGCCGATAGTCGCACTGGACGAACTCGGTTCTTTCCTGATATTAGCGCTGGTAGCAGTCACTTTTGCCGCGCTCTCCGCATGGCTGACAATAGAAAATCTGTCCGACGATAATGCCAGCAGCAATATCGTCCCTATCATTACTACGCCTGCCAGGAGATACCGTCTCCATTGCAATTCTTTTGTTCTTCTCATAAGTCTTCCTCTCTATTCCCTTTCTCTCTTCTGTCCCATGACAGATCCATGGCAATCTTATTCCCTTCTCATGAAACGGCGCTGCCCCTCATCGCCTTTCTGCCCCATAGCCACAAATTTGTCACGCTTCTGGTTAAGGGAACGCTGCTGTTCCTCGATCCTGTGATGCACTTTCTTCTCACACTCCGGACAAAACTGCCCTGACCGGATGCTTTTTCCGCACACTTCACAGCGGAGAAAAGATTTGGAACCCTCCGCCACTTCTATCCTGCCGTCTTTCAGCAGACGCCGGATTATCTTCTGTGACACGCCTGTATTATCCTCCACCTGTGCCGCGTTGGCGCCGGGATGCTTTTCTATGTACAGCCTGACTTTTCCATAGTCGTCATAATCCACTTCCCCGCACATTTCACAGTGATATTCCCCTACGCCTTTAAATATCATTACCCCGCCGCACTCCTTGCAGACCTTGGGTATATGGTATTGCTCCAACATACCAAAATCTTCCATATCAGCACCATCCTCCCACTACAACATCTGCCCTAAATCCTCTCATGTCTCATCGATTGCTTTTCCGATGTCATGACGCATATATTTATTGTCAAAGGAAACCCATTCCGCAGCGGCATACGCCTTTGCGCGGGCTTCCTTAAGGCTGTCCCCTTTAGCCGTTATACCCAGCACGCGGCCGCCATTGGTGACCACCCTGCCGTTATCGTCAAACCTGCTTCCCGCATGGAAACAGAAGTAATCATCCTTCCCTTCAAAATTCTCCAGACCGGTGATCTCATAGCCTTTCTCATAAGACTCCGGATAGCCGTCAGATGCCAGCACCACGCACACAGCGGCGTTATCCTCAAACTGCAAGTCTACCTGATCCAGCGTGCCGTCGATACATGCATCTATCACATCCACGATATCATTCTTCATGCGGCAGAGCACCACCTGGGTCTCCGGATCGCCAAAACGAGCGTTGTATTCCAACACCCTGGGCCCCTCCGGCGTCAGCATCAGCCCAAAGAAAATCACCCCTTTAAACGCCCTTCCTTCGGCTGCCATGGCATCCACCGTGGCCTGATAAATATGTTCCTGACAGAACCGATCCACTTCCTCCGTATAAAAAGGGCTGGGGGAAAAGGTTCCCATACCTCCCGTGTTCAGCCCCTGATCTCCGTCCTTCGCCCTCTTATGATCCTGGGCGGAGGTCATGGTCCTGATCGTCTTTCCGTCCACAAAAGACAGCACGGAAACTTCCGGGCCTGTGATAAATTCCTCAATGACCATCCGGTTTCCTGCGCTGCCGAAATGCTTATCCAGCATGATCTCTTTGACACCCGCCCTGGCCTCTTCCAGCGTATTACAGATCAATACGCCCTTGCCCAGAGCAAGCCCGTCTGCCTTTAACACAATGGGCATTTTCGCCGTCTCCAGATAGGCAAGGGCCTGATCCGGGTCGTCAAAATTCCGGTAGTCCGCAGTAGGTATCCCATATTTTTTCATCAAATCCTTGGAAAAAGCCTTGCTGCCCTCCAGGATCGCCGCATTCTTTCTGGGGCCGAAAGCCCGGATGCCTTCCGCCTCCAGTTCATCCACCAGCCCACCGGCCAGGGGATCGTCAGGCGCTACAAACACCAGATCCACCGCTTTTTCTTTCGCGTAGGCAATGATTCTGTCAAAATCCATTGCGCCGATGGAGGGTTCGCATTCCGCCAACTGCGCGATTCCCGCGTTTCCAGGCACGCAGTAAAGTTTTTCCACCCTGCTGCTCTTAGCCATGCTGGCCGCAATGGCATGTTCCCTGCCGCCGCCGCCTACGATCAACACTTTCATGCACATACCCCCTTATATCCTCTGCACTCTGCCGTCCGCCACTTTGATCTTCCCGTTCGCGATATCGTTGATGGCCGCCGGCAAAAGAATCCATTCCGCCTGTTCCATGACACGCCGCTGCAGGATCTCGGGCGTATCGTCTTCCTCCACTGTCACCGCTTTCTGGGCGATGATAGGCCCCTCATCCATTCCCTCATTGACGAAATGAACCGTGGCCCCCGTCACCTTTGCTCCCCTCTCCAGGACTTTCTCATGCACTTTCAGGCCATAATAGCCCACGCCGCAGAAAGCCGGGATCAGGGACGGATGGATATTGATGATCCGGTCAGGAAAACGCTTCACCATTTCCTCCGGGATCTTGACAAGAAAACCGGCCAGCACGATCAGGTCGGGCGCAAGTTCACACATTTTCTCCGTGAAAGCATGGTTAAAGCTTTCCCTGTCATCATACCCTTTCGGGCTCATCAGGATGCCCCGGATTCCATGCCTTTGTGCCCGTTCCAGCGCTTTCGCCCCGGCGTTGTTACTGAACACCGCCACGATCTCCGTATTGGTGATCCTGCCGCTGTCAACGGCGTCCAGGATCGCCTGCAGGTTTGTGCCGCCTCCTGATACACAGACCACCGTTCTCAACATAGGATCACACCCTTTTCTCCCGCTTCGCACTTGCCCACGATATAGGCTTTCTCGCCTGCCCCGCAGAGCGCGTCCACGGTCTTTTGGGCATCGACCGGATCCACCGCAAGCACCATGCCAAGGCCCATATTATATGTATTATACATCATCTGTTCCGCGATATCGCCTGTCTTTTGCAACAGCCTAAAGATAGCGGGAACCTGATAACTGTCCTTCTCTACCCTTGCAGTGATCCCCTCAGGCAGCATTCTGGGAATATTCTCATAGAAGCCGCCGCCCGTGATATGGCTGCACCCTTTCACCGCCACTCCTGCGTCTTTCACCGCTTTCAGCGCTTTCACATAGATTCTGGTGGGAGTCAACAGCGTTTCGCCCAGAGTGGCTCCCAATTCCTCATAATAGGTATCCAGGCTTTCTTTTGTCATCTCAAAGACCTTACGGATCAGGGAAAAGCCGTTGGAGTGCACACCGGAAGAAGCTATCCCCACGAGGACGTCCCCTGCCTTGATATTTTCACCAGTGATCAGGTCTTTCTCATCCGCCACGCCCACCGTAAATCCCGCCAGATCGTATTCGTCCTCCGGCATCAGTCCGGGATGCTCCGCCGTCTCGCCGCCTATCAGCGCCGCGCCCGCCTGTTTA
Source organism: Lachnospiraceae bacterium (assembly GCA_023664345.1). Classification (GTDB taxonomy): domain Bacteria; phylum Bacillota; class Clostridia; order Lachnospirales; family Lachnospiraceae; genus Acetatifactor. The sequence continues at coordinate 134,029 of JAMPFQ010000003.1, forward strand.
CAGCCCTCCGCCACGCCTTTTACAATGGATGCGATCTTCTCAGGATAGTTTTTGCCGCATGCGATATAGTCCAGAAAGAACAACGGCTCGCCGCCTGCGCAGGCCACATCGTTGACGCACATGGCCACGCAGTCGATGCCCACCGTATCATGCTTATCCAGCAGAAACGCCAGCTTGATCTTCGTACCCACGCCGTCCGTGCCGGACAGCAGCACGGGCTTCTCCATGCCTTTCACCGCCTCCATGGAAAAGGCTCCCGAAAAACCGCCCAGGCCGCCGATCACCTCGGGGCGCATGGTTCCCTTTACATACTCTTTCATCAGTTCCACTGACCTGTATCCCGCTTCGATATCTACTCCAGCTTTCTTGTAATCCATTGTTCTCCTCGTTTCTTTATCTGCCCTGTCATATTACTTTTTCATATTTTCAAGATATGCTTGATAGCCCTGCTCCTGCAGTCTGGCATCCTTTGCCGCTACCTGGTCTTTCAGCCTGGCACTGTAATCTTTCAGTTTCTGCAGCAGCGCGCTGTCGGCGGTCGCCAGGATCTTAGCCGCCAGAAGTCCCGCATTGGCGCCGCCGTTGATGGCCACCGTAGCCACCGGGATACCGGAGGGCATCTGTACGATGGAATAAAGGGAATCCCGTCCTCCCAGGGAGGCAGTGTGCATGGGGATACCGATCACCGGCATGGGAAAGATTGCCGCGCACATGCCGGGCAGATGCGCCGCCATGCCCGCTCCCGCGATGATGACTTTAAAGCCTTTTTCCTCCGCGCTCTTCGCGTATTCGAAAAAAACGTCCGGCTCCCTGTGGGCGCTGATAATGGTCATCTCATAGGAGATTCCAAGTTCTTCCAGTATATCCGCCGCCTTTGCCATGATGGGCATATCGGAATCGCTGCCCATTACAATACCTACACTAGCCATGATATCCTCCTGTTTCAGTACCTGGACTGTTATGATCATCTAAAAAACTTCACTACTTTTAGTTTACTAAAATTAGGGGCTGTATGCAATAGTTTCTTCCTTAATTATTCGTAAACATGTAACAGTTCAGCCTCTTACTCCCGAAACGCCTCGTTCAGCACTTCGCAGCCCGGAAGCACGAATCTCCCTTTCCGGATAATGGGGATCCTGCTCCCGTCCGCCCTCACCGCCGCCAGTTCCTCCAGTTCGTCATAGGGAATGGTAATATCCGTATGGCAGTTGAAATACGCCTCCGAAGGCTTCTCCTTTCTCAGCAGGGTCACCTCGTTATCCCGCGCTACGATCTCCTTTCCGTCAGGATTGTGGACCACGATATCTTCCACATGGGAATAGCAGGTATCCCCCACCGCGAAGTGAGGCCCCATTTTCTCCGCGATCAGGATGGGAAGCTTATCTTCCACTCCCAGCCGCCTTGCCGCCACGTAAGCCGTGGTGTTGGTGCCGATGGCGAACTCCCCCATGGGAAGCGTGGGGTGGCGGAAGAGGATGTTCTCGCTGATGAACGCACGATTCTCCTCCTCGGAGGCAAAATTATCACAGCTGTAGCCATCGATCATGCCATCCTTGAAAGTGATCGCAAGATCACGAAATTCCAGCCCGTTCAGGTATACGCGACTGACATGGAGCACCCCGTCCGTTCTTTTTAAGACCGGTGAAGTGAACACCTCGCCCACGGGAATGTTCACGTCCGCCACGCAGTTTTCAAATATGGTCTCTTTCTCGGGATCCTCTAATTTATGCAGGTTCACCCGCAGATCCGTGCGGTTGCCGTTTCCGCCCTTAATCTCGCAGTGATCCGCGGTATCCAGCACGTCTATGATGTTCTGCTGCACTTTCCGATATGCCATATAGTCCAGCGTGTTGATGCGTACGGTCTCCTGAAACAGTTCCCGGAATATCGGGCCGATCTCAGGGACAGGAAAGGCTATGATCGTAAAGCTGCGCTCTTCCTCCAGAATATACTCCCTCTGGATCTCACCTGACCGGGTACGATATTCTACCCAGAGCCTGTTCTGCTCCTCACTCAGTTTCAGGGCTTCTTTCTTCGCTACAGGGGTAAAGGGCTGCTCCCCGAATGTCTCCACTACTGCAGGTCCCGCATAACCTCTTGCCTGCTCCCTGTACTCCTCATAGGCAGTACGAGTCGCCTCCAACCTGCGGTTTACATAATTCCTATCCAGGAAAAGAGCCTTGTCGTCCTTATGATCATAGGCATATTGCCTGTTAAGCATCCCTCCATAAAATCCATGAGGGCTTAAGACAGGATTATCCAGCGCACTGGCCGCATTGCGGAAGATCACCGGCTTCAGCCCCATTTTTTCAAAATTCTCAATGGCACGTCTCATCATACGCTCGAATCCAATCTGGTAATGCAACGCTACCGTCTGCTTTTTGGACAGATCCTTATTGGTCACTTCAAAACCGATGCGGTATCCCTCCGTATAGGTATCCGCCATGGCGGCAATGGTCTCCTCAGGCAGGCTGTTCAAAAATTCCGCCATCTCCAGCACGCTGTCGCTGACATACTCGCCATAGGCATAGAGATAGCGCAGATCCGTAAGGTCGCTGCCGCAGATGATCCGCGCCGCGAAGCAGTCTTCCGGACATAACTGCTCCCTGATCCTGCGCTCCGCCGCCACATCGGCGTAATCGCTGACAAACCAGTAAAGGATCTTCCGGATATCCTCCCTGCGGGGAAGCTTTTGACTTTCCTGCCATTCATAGACCACCGCCGTATAGACCTCCGAAAAAAGTTCCAGGCGGATCACCATTTCCTCCAGCTTTCCCTCATAACAGAATCCGATCATGCTGCGGAGTTCCACATAGAGGAAAGAAAGTTCCGCGCCCAGTTCTTCTCCCAGCTGTGATACCGCATATGCGGGATCCGCGTAACCGGAACCGTAATTTTCCGGCATGATATCCCGATACAGCGCCAGATTCCTCTCTTTCAGCTGCTCCAGGGAAGCGCCGGAAGATCCGTCCTCCTTTTCCAGAAATGCCCTGTTCTCATCGATCAGCAGTATAAATTCCGCCATGGCGGCAAAATAGGATTCCAGCGCCGGAACCCCGAAATGTTCTCCGGGAATCTCTCGGATCCTGTCCAATGCCAGTTCATATCTCTCTTCATATACACCTGTCATACACATCACATATTCGCTCCTACATATAAAATAAAACCGATCCCGCCCAGAGCCGCCAGGTTCAGCAGTATCCCCAGCACAGGAAAAAACCGATAATAATCCTTGTCCTGAAAGGTCACGATCCCCAGTCCAAGACCTACAACAGAAAAGATCGTGGCAAGGAGCCCTGTGAAGCCGAATCCCACCGCCGCCTCGCCGTCATTCCTGTATGTCATAAACAGCACGATCCCCATGGAGACCAGACTGATGATTCCCAGGATGGTAGCCATTATGGCTCGATCTGAATGTTTTTTGTTTGTAAAAAGATAGCTTTTTTTCATAAAATTCTAAAGGGCACTCCCTACGGAAGTGTGAAACCCCCTCAGGAAATGCCCGTCCCGACTCCTCATATCAAAATAAGATCTTGGACTTTCCGGCGATCAGTCTGGCCCCGGTGACGATCATCAAAATACCGGTCACGATCCCCACGATCAGTGAGATCACCCCTAATGCGATATTGGCCGCCCCTGCGCCTTTCATGATCTTATAAACTTTTTCTTCCATGGTCCTGCTCCCTTCACGTTTTTCTCCTGCCAACAGGATATCCCTCTCATCATGCACCATATTTTTCATAATATTCATCTATCGCCGCCTTCAATTTATCGTCAATGTATATCTGCCCTTTATAAGGCCTGTTGTATAAGTGTTCAATGACCTCCTGCATGGTCACAATGGCATGTGCGTCAAATCCGTATTTTTCTTTGATCTCCGCCAGTGCGCTTACTTTTCCGCCAAGGCCTTTCTCCATGCGGTTCAGGGAAACCATCAACCCCCTGATCTCCACATTCCCCTGTGCCTGGATGATGGGAAATGTCTCTTCGATGGATTTGCCGGAGGTGGTCACATCCTCGATGATCACCACCCTGTCACCGTCCTGGATACTGCTGCCAAGGAGAATGCCCACATCGCCGTGATCCTTGACTTCCTTGCGGTTGGAACAGTAACGGATCTCTTTGCCGTAAAGTCCGCTGTAGGCAATGGTCGTCGCCACGCTCAGGGGAATCCCCTTGTACGCAGGGCCGAACAGCACATCAAAGCCATCTCCGAAATTATCGTGGATCGCTTTCGCATAATACTCGCCCAGCCTGCGAAGCTGCGCACCGGTAACGTAAGCCCCCGCATTCATGAAGAAAGGAGACCTCCGCCCGCTCTTTAAAGTAAACTCGCCAAACTTCAATACCTGGCTGTCCACCATGAACTCAATGAATTCCTGTTTGTACTGCTCCATTTCCGCATACCTCCTGCCGTAATGGTCTTGTAAAAACATCGACATTTAATATACTATACCATAAAACATTGTACTTTTCAATCGTTTCGGGAAGCATTTACTCCATGTAATATTTCGCCTGTGCGTTCCACATCTCCGCGTACTGTCCCTGTCTGTCCAGCAGTTCCTCATGGCTGCCCCGCTCTGTGATCCGGCCCTGGTCAAAGACAATGATATCGTCGCAGAACCGACAGCTGCTCATCCGGTGGGAGATATAGATGCTGGTCTTTTCCTTTACCATCTCGTCAAAGCCCGCATAGACCTGGGCCTCACTGATGGGGTCAAGGGCGGCGGTGGGCTCGTCCAGCACCACAAAGGGCGCATCCTTATACAAAGCCCTGGCCAGCGCCAGCTTCTGTGCCTCCCCGCCGCTGATCTCCACGCCCCCGTCCTTTGTATCATATAGCAGCGTATCCACGCCTGCAGGCAGTTCCCTGACGAATCCCGCCGCCCCCGCCCGTTCCAGGCAGTCCCGGAGCCTCGCGTCATCCCGCTCATAGCCCGCCGCCAGATTGTCGGAAACAGGAAAAGCAAACAGCTTGAAATCCTGGAACACCACGCTGAACAATTCCCTGTACTCCTCTTCCTTATACTTCCTGATATCCACGCCGTTTAAAGTGATGCTCCCCTCCGTAGGCTCATACAGGCGGCACAACAGCTTGATGAAAGTGGTCTTGCCCGCGCCGTTCCTGCCCACCAGGGCCATTTTATCCTTCGTGGTCAGCTTACAGTTGACGTGCTTTAAGACCATCTCCTCACTGCCCGGATAATGGAAACTCACATCCTTAAACTCGATCTCGTATTCCCCGTCCAGGCGTTTCTCCACAGGGATACTGCCCACCGCATGGCTGCTCTCCGTGTGCAGGAATGCCAGGAGATCCTCCATGTAAATGCAGTTCTTCCGCAGCGAGGTGTTGCCATGCACCAGATTCTGGAATCCTTTTGCCAGCTTCGTCAATGCTCCCGCGTACTGGGTAAAGGTTCCTATGGTGATTGCTCCCGCCAGTGCTTTTACGGCCACAAACAGATATGCGCACACCACAAAGGTTCCGTTGACCGTATTCTGGAACAGTGCGCCCTGCTCACTCACAACGTACCACCGATCAAAAAATGATAAGGACAATGCTTCAAATTCCCGAAAATTGGCCAGCAGCATTTCTTTCATATCATAAATGCGGATCACCTTTGCCGCCTTGCGGTTCCTCAGGATATGCTCCAGCATATAACTCAGTTTTATCTCCACATCCGTGTGACTGTTAAAGGTAGCTTCATCTTTCCTGCTGAATACCCTGTTCCCTTTCGCATAGATCACACACACCGCACAGATAAAGACTGCTGCCAGCGCCAGGGAAACCGTCGGCTGCGCTGCCACGGCAAGAATACCGCTTTCCGTCACCGGACGGGCAAAACACAAAGCCACCGTCAGTCCCACTGCCATGACTATGGTCAGCAGGCTTTCCAGCAATTCTCCGTAAGCAGACAGTGTCCCGTTCAACCCGCCGTACATGGACGCGGTCCGCTCGGAACGGATGATCCGATCCACCACTTCCGGCTGTTCCATGGTCTCATAATCCAGGGAAAACGCCTTATCACGCACCATGATATAAAAGCCGATACAGAGTCGGTTCCAGGAATTATCCTGGGCTCCGTCCAGCAGCAGGCCCGCCCCCGCAAGGAGCAGTTCTGCCAGGATCAGCGCCCCCGCATAGAGAAACGCCCGGGAAAATGCCGCTGCCAGCAGGCTGTCGATCAACCCTGCGGTAAAAAACAGTCCCAGATAGATACCAGCCACCTGGACCACCGCATCCAGGATCTTCAGTGGGATCGCGGAAGAATCGATCCCGTGGATGATCCTCAGCATTTCCAGCCCTTTCCTGTGGATGTCCGCCGCATCCCTGATCTGATCCAACATATTCTGCCGCCACTTTGGCCGTTGATTCCGTGTCTCCATCACTGCGCCTCCTTTTCCGCCTGATAATACCTGGCCTGGGTTTGGAACATGTCGGCATAGGCGCCCTGCCTTGCCAGCAGTTCCTCGTGTCTGCCCTCCTCCGTGATCTGGCCGTTTTCCATAAACAGGATACGGTCGCAGAACTTGGTGGAACTGAGCCTGTGGGAGATGAAGATGCTGGTCTTCTCCCTGGTCATCTCGTAATATTTCTCATAAAGCCTGCTCTCTGCGATCGGGTCAAGGGCGGCGGTGGGCTCATCCAGTATCAGCACCGGAGCATCCTTGTAAAGAGCCCGTGCCAGCATCAGCTTCTGCAGTTCCCCACCCGACAGCTGCACGCCGGATGGGTCGATGTCCCTGTTCATGTAAGTCCTCTCCCCGCTCTCCAATGTCTGTACTTTGTCCCATAATTCCGCCTTTTGCAGGCTCGCCCTTAAACGCTCCTGATCCGCTGCCGCCTCGTCCTTACAGGTCACATTGTCCCCCAGGCGAAAAGAGAACACGAACACATCCTGAAAGACCACCGCAAATTCCCTGTAATACTCTTTCGCGGTAAAATTTGAAATATCTTTTCCGTCCAGGCAGATCTTGCCCGAGGAGGGGCGGTAAAGCCCGCAGATCAGCTTGATCAGAGTGGATTTCCCCGCGCCGTTCATGCCCACCAGCGCCACTTTCTCCCCGGGCGTGAAAGTCAGGGACAGATCATGGATGGTATCCTCCTGGTTCCCCTCATAGCGGAACGAGACATGTTCCAGGCGGATCTCATGGGTCTTTCCCACCCGCGGCACAGGCTGGCAGACTGCCTTTTTCCTGTCCTTATCCGACTGCTTCCGCGATCCCGCCGTCAGCTGTTCTCCCATTGTCTTTTCCAGCCCCGCTTCCGCAAATTCCAGAAAGGCGCGGTAATCGTCCATATACCTGTTATTTTCCAATATGGCGGTGAGTGCGTCCAGCAGCGGCGTCATCCAGCCGCCGAATCCTGCTGCCACACCGATATAGACCAGGAACGCGCTGATCTCCATGTTTCCCTGCGCCATCTGGCCGATCAGGTAGCCGTATACCAGAAGATTCCTCAAAAAGGCAAGGCCTTTTTCCGCAATCCCCGCATAGCCCCGGTTGCATTTCCAATATCTATGCCCCCAATAGACAAACTTTTCTTTCAATCTGTCAAATTCTGCAGAAAACCATTTCCACATGTGATACATGCGAATGTCCTTGCCATTGACGGAAGCGATCACCTCCCCACCGAAACGGTTGTAATCCTGCCATACCTTTTCATATTCATCATCATATTTTACGGCGCACTTATGGGCATGCCCATGGATCCAGGCCGCAGCGCCCGCTGTCAGCAGCGACAGCGCCAGGATCCCCAGACTCTGCCTGCCGATCACCACGGAATAAAGGATCAGACCCAGCAGATTGATCTGAAAGTCACCCAATACCCTTAAATAGGCCTCGATCCCCTTGTGGTTGCCCACATATAGATTCACTTTCGCGTCTCCTAACAGCTTCTGGCCCGCCTCGCTCTCCAACGCCTGATAATCCGCGTCCATGCTGGCTCCAAAATACTGGGTCCCCAGGTTCAGTCGCAGCGACATCTGCTTATTGCCACAATACCCTCTCAGATACTCTGCTGCCACATGCATCCCCTGCAGCACAAACACATACCCCGCCAAAGCAGGAAAAATCCTCCCCGGCTCCCAGCCGCTCCCCAGCAGATACACCACCGCCCCGGGCAGGGCCATGGCCAGAAAAGGCTGCACCACCGCCAACGCCACATACATCCCCTGCCAGAGAAAATACCCCGCCCCCTCAAACTCTTTCATCCAAGAAAAAGCCATGTGATAGTTACTCCAGATTGAGTGACGGTTTTTCTTTTTCAAACTCTTCTCCATACTACCCTCCAGCTATATAAAGTATTGTCTTACTAAACACAACAAACCATAATGCAAAAATCCCCTGACCGGGGATTTTTCGCGTGAAATGTTCTTTTTTCTACCTCAAATGCACAGGAAATGCCACCGCCGTCCCCCTCGTCCCATCCCCTTACCACACCGGCAGAGTCAGTTCCGCCGCAAAGATCCCCGGCTCATTTGCCAGTGTCAGATACCCCTCATACTTATCCGTCAGCGCTTTCACCCGTTTCATGCCCAGCCCGTGATTCCCCCGCTTCTGTGAAATATAATTCCTTTCATTAAAATTCAGTTCCTCCTTTGCGGAATTTTGTATCGAGATATACAGCTGGAATCTGTTCACCACCATATAAACGCGCAGGAAACGCTGCTCCTGAGGAATCTGCTCACAGGCTTCCAGCGCATTGTCCAACAGATTTCCCAGCAGCACGCACAGATCCACGTCCTCCACGGACAGCTTCTCCGGCAGGGCCGCCCTGCAGTTGACCCTGATCTGCTTCTGCTCCGCCAGCGTCAGCTTACTGTTCAAAATGGCGTCCGCCATCAGATTTCCCGATCTCACGTAAGTATCCACACTGTCCAGGCTCTGCTCCAGGTCGTCCAGATACTGCTTCATCTCCTCCGCCTGGCCTGCGGCAAGCTGGGCTTTCATCACCTGCAGATGGTTGTGATAATCATGCTTCCAGCTGCGCATGTTCAGGTAGATCTCCCTGATCTCCTCATACTGATGTCCCAGGATCTGGCGCTGGAACTGCTCCGTCTGGGCCTCGAAACCGCGCTGATAGGCAAATAGCGTACCCTCCAGCGAGAAAAACAACAGCAGTTCCAGCGCCAGAACCCCTGTAAAAAACCATGTTTCCACAGTCCCGTCCCAGCCCCGGGCGGAAGATCCCACATAATAGATCATTCCCAGAAGAACATACGCCGCCAGATTCAGAAAGCCGTTCCACACATGCAGATGGCCGCGCTCATATCCCAGCATCAGCAACAATACGGCCAACACTGCTCCGGTACATAAGACCAGCGCCAGTCTCACTCCCAGGATCATACCCAGCCGCTCCAGCGCCGCCGAACAGACCGACATCAGCAATCCCGGCGCCAACGCTTTCCACCACTGATATTTAAAAGGCTTCCCATCATAAAACAGCACATATAACAAGAGAATCCCTGTGACCGCCAGCCAGCCCGCCAGATGATGCCACAAACCTCCCCACCCGGGAAAGGGCAGGTTCACGATCAAAAGGCTCCCAAACGTCAATGCCAGAACAATAACCCGTTTGGCATATCCCTTCTCCATCTCACCGATCTGCTCTATATAATAGTGATACAGCATCAGCCATACCGCCTGGATCCCTGCCTGCAACATATTACATCCCCTTCGATTCCATTTCCCTGTGGAAATATCTCATATACGCCCGACTCAGTTCCTCATGCTTTCCCCTGGCAATAGGGATCTCCGTACCGCCCTCCATCCGCACGTCTTTCCTGGTGATCCGCTCCACATACCCCAGGTTGATCATATAGGATCTGTGAGGCTTGAAAAAAGCATCCGACCTTTCTTCCAGTTCCTGCTCCAGCTGCCGCAGCGGCTCCTTGCAGACAATGCGCCCTCCGCCTCGGATCCTGAGCATCGTTTCATGGCCCTCGCTTTCCAGAAAGCAAATATCCGACACATACACTTTCTCCACCTCCCCGGCGGAAACCGCCACCAGGAGCGCCTCCCTGCTGCCCGACTGCCTGGCCGCCCGTTCCAGCGCCGCTCGCAGCCGTTCCCTTTTCACCGGCTTCACCAGATAGGACACAGCTTCCAGATCATATCCGTCCAGGGCATGATCGGGATTTCCCGTGACAAAGATGATCCCCAGCCTCTCCCCTTTCCGCCGCAGCATCTTCGCCAGTTCCATCCCGTCCATGCCGGGCATCTCGATATCCAGGAGCAGTATGTCAATATCTTTCCTCTCCTCCCAGGCAAATAAAAAAGGCTCCGCGGCGGCAAAGAGTTCCACAGTGCATGTCGCCTGTTCCTCCCGCGCCCAGAGTTCCACTTCCCTGCCCAGATCTTCCAGCAGGAATCTATCGTCGTCACATATCGCCACATGAAGCATAGTGCCCCTCCTGTTTTGACCTTGTTCTTATTCCTCCGCACATTCCCCTCAGCCGTTTTTATATGCCCAGAATTTATTGACAAAAAAGTTCATGGGAACCGTAATGAGCAGATTGATCCCCGCCGCCAACACCTGCCCCAGGAAATCCACGTCAAACTGCGGCAATCCGTGTTCCGCAAATAGTCCCGCCAGACCTCCCAGATATTGGGAAAGCTGTACCAGATCGACCCATACCACCAAAAGGACCGAACTGACTATAAATCCCCAGAAATACGCCAGATAGGTCTTGATGAGCACTTTCCACCAGACACGCTCCCCCTGCCCGGGATCTTCTTTGAACACATATTTATTGCTCCAATAATAGGCATTCAGCACACTCAGGGAAAAACCGATAAAATACGCCAGCAGATACGGCACCTTGAAGAACACCAGGACACAGTAGATGCCCTCACTGATCAGCGTATTGGATACTCCCACGATCCCAAATTTGATAAACTGCCACAGATTCTTCATGGCTTACTCGCCTTTCTCTGAACGATCTGCGTCTTTTATCTCATCAATGATAAAAGGCGGCCGGGTCCTCGCCGCATCCAGAGTACGCCACACATATTCCCCCAGGATTCCCATCATCAGGAGGATCAGTCCGGAAGAACACAGGACCACGCACATCAGGGAGGGCCAGCCCGCTATGGGCGTTCCCACCGTACAATACTCCACGATCACGCTGATAAACAGCACCACTGCCAGCAGATCGAACAGGATCCCCACATAGGTCATCAGACGGATGGGCATATAGGAAAAACTCATCATGGAATCCAGCACCAGCTTGAACTTCTTGCCGAACGTCCAGCGTGAGACTCCTTTCTCCCTGTCTTTTCTGTCAAAATAGACCATGTCCGTCCGAAAGCCCGCCCACAATACCTGCAGTGTCAGGCTGGAATTCTTCTCGTCCAGACGCTCCAGGACTTCTATCACCTTGCGGTCGATCAGATAACAGTCGCAGCCACCCGCCGGCATATTCTTGTTCACGAACTTACGCACCAGCGAATAGTACATATTGGCAAAGAATACCTTCACCTTTGACTCATCCCTGGACCTGCGGACAGCCAAAACTACCTTATTTCCCTGCTTCCAGCGCTCATACATCTCCGGGATCAGGGTGGAATCTTCCTGCAGATCCGCCTGCTTCGTCACCGCACAGTCACCCGTGCAGACCGAAAGTCCCGCCAGAAGAGCCGCATGCTCGCCAAAATTGCGCGAAAGCTTCACCAGGCGCACATTCCTGTCAAGTTTCCGGATCTGGTTCATCACCTGCCAGGAGTTATCACCCGAACCATCGTCCACGAATATGATCTCATAGTCGCCGAGGTCTCCCAGTATCTTCGCTCTCATATCTTCATACAGATCCATCAGTGTATCCTCGTTATAATACACCGGGACTACTATCGACAGCTTGCTCACTCTTCCAAAGACTCCTTTTCCTTTTTTGCTCCCGCTTCAGGGCCGCTGTCCTCCAGCGCCCGCAGATAAGCGTCATAATCACGGATATACTCTTTCTCATCATAATGCCTGCCGGCTAACACCAGCAGCACGGAATCATCCGAAAAATCGTACATATCTTTCCACAGCATAGAGGACAGATAAAGCCCCATGCGCGGCCTGTTGAGTTCGATGACCGCCGATTCCCTGCCATTGTCCACTTTCACCTTACTGCTCCCGCTGACATTGACCAGCAGAAATTCCGTTTCCCGGTTGGCATGCTGGCCGCGGATCACCGTGCTGTCGGAACCGTATATATAGAATACCCGTTTGATATCAAAGGGGATATCCATCCCATCCCCTTCAATGACCACCAGATTCCCTCTCTCATCACCCAGATCCGCAAATTCAATTATCCTGTACTGCTCTTCTAATCTCAATCTCATTCTCCAATTCCGGTTCGATCCTCCACTGCCCTAAAGTCATTCAGGCACCGGATCACTCTCACCTGCTCTTCCTGTGTCATTCCATTATACATGGGAAGCGACAACACCGTATCCGCATATTTTTCCGTTATCGCCAGGTCGCCTTTCCGATAGCCCAGATAAGCATAGGCCTCTGACAGGTGGGGAGGCACCGGATAATGTATGATCGTCCCGATTCCCCTCTCCTCCAGATGAGCAATCAGATCCTGACGGTGTTTTGCACGGATCACATATTGATGCCATACATGGGTCACGCCCTCCCTGACAGCAGGCAGGATCAGCTTATCATTGTGGAGCCCTTCTGCATAACGGGCCGCTATTTCCCGGCGTTCCGCCGCGATCTCACCCATATGGGCAAGACGCACCCGGAGCATGGCCGCCTGCAGTTCATCCAGCCTGGAATTGGCGCCCACCACTTTATTATAATACCGTTTCTCGCTCCCATAATTGCGGTACATCCTCATGGCGCGGGCAATCTCCTCATCATCGGTGACGATCGCACCCGCATCGCCGAAAGCTCCCAGATTCTTCGAGGGATAAAAGGAAAAACAGCCTATGTCGCCAAACGTCCCTGTCATCTTCCCGCCTGCCATGGCGCCGTGGGACTGAGCGCAATCCTCCACCAGACGCAGATCATATTTCCGGCAAAGCTTTACGATCTTGCCCATCTCAGAAGCCTGTCCATAGAGATGTACCACCAGAACAGCCTTTGTCCTTTCGGTGATCTTCTCCTCTATCTTATCCGCATCGATGTTATAAAACTCATCCGGCTCCACAAACACCGGCGTGGCTCCATTGATGGTGATCCCCATCACACTGGCGATATAAGTATTTCCCTGAACGATCACCTCATCCCCGCTGCCGATCCCCAGCACCCGGAACGCAAGCCAGAGCGCGTCCAGTCCGCTGGCGAGACCTACGCAATATCCGGAACCCACATACCCGGCAAACTCTTCCTCAAAAGCCGACACCTCCGGCCCCAGCACATACCAGCCGGAACGCAGGACCCTTAACGCCGCCGCTTCTATTTCTTCCTGATATCTCTCAAACCCTCTGTCCAGTCGGTTGGGCATGATCTTATCGGGCATATCCGCATCCTCCCAAATACAAAACTATACCAATTTTACCCTATTTGGCATAAGATTTCAAGGGACTTGCGCTAACCTCTCACTTCCGGTAAAATCGCACATAATCCCCGTCCTGCATCCGGGTATAGCCAAACTCATTTTCGATATAGCGCATGATCCAGCTATCCTGCGGTTCATACAGCACTCCATACCAACAGTCCACCACAATGACATCCGGTCTCTTCTCGGGATATTGCTCCCAATATTCCAGAAGCCGCCCGTCATAATAAGTAGGATCGATCACGGAATAATGAGATACCCCATAATCACCAAACAGATACGCCGTTGTCCCCGCTGACATCACTGTGTTCACCACGATCAACACATTGTCTCTCTCATCCAGATTTTCACGATAGAACCTGTAATTGGAATGATAGATATACGCGCCGATATAATCCGTCAAGATACCTGCCGCCGGCCCGTTTTTCATGATCCCGCTGACTTTCAGGATCGTATTGTTCTCTTTCCCGCCGCGCAGGGTATAGCCCTTCCCAAAGATGCAGCAGAGGCACAGACTTACCAGCAGAAGATAAGCCCAGGGCTTGCCGGACGCTCCCATCACCTTTTCCAGGGCAAAGACAATGACCGCCGCCGCGAACACGATCCCCAGCGCTCCATGGGGCAGCGTGTAGTAGAACGTCAGGTCGCTGATATACATCACTCCCGCATAAGCCGCAAGCGTTCCCATCACGCCCCAGAAAAGCGTCTTCCTGCGCCCGTCAGCCCAGGGCCACACCACAGCGGCCGACAGCCAGAGGAGCAGCAAGTGCATCTGCAGATACTCGTATCCTATCCCCTGTACCGCCCAGTAATAGATCTGCACGCACTCCGCGGTCATAACGGCTATGACCAGCCAGGTCAGGCACGCCGCCCTGCCCTCCACAGCTTTGCCTTTCCGTTTGAGTGACCTTCTCACCAGAAAGCCGATCAGACCGCTGACCACTCCGGTCACTGCGAGCCATATCCCCCAGAGCGCCAGATTATCCGCATAGGTATGGGTCTTCTCTTCCGTGATCCCCGACACTTCATGGGTAGTATCATAGGAAATCAGCCTGCTTATATTTTCCCCAAATTCCTGCAGGCTTACATTCCGGAATACATGCATAAGCCATATACCGCCGCACACCGCGCAGGCGGCAGTCAGTATCGCGCAGTTCTTCCAGCGCCTTTTCCCCGATTCGAGGAAGATCCAGAGCAGGAAAAAGGGGAACAGGATGATACAGGTGGGATATGTCAATACCTCGCAGGACAGGGAAATCCCCGCCGCCACCAGCAGATACCATCTGTTTACCTGTTTTTCCTCCAGGTCATAAAAATATTGCATCACTGATAAGATACAGACGGTGAGGAACCACAGCTGCATATTTCCAAACTCCGGTATCTGGATGTTTTTCGGAACAATATTAAAATACAGCGCCGCAAGCAAAAAGGCATACTCTTTCTCCGTCAGCCTTGCCAACGTCCTGTAGACCCACCAGGCAAGAACAAACTGAATCACCGTCGTGACGGAACGCAGGAACAGGACCACCCCCGTAAAAGTACCTGTCACCGCCCGGTATATCCACATCAGACCAACGCATAAAAAAGCGGAAGTCTGATGCGGCTCCCACATTTCCTTAAACAGCATATCCCCATTTAAACGGCGGTATGCCATCACGATCTGATATTCTTCGTCAAGAGTATAATCCACAAATATCAATTTCAGCGCCGCAAGGAAACTTCCCAGCAGTATGATCACTTTGACTGTTTTCCATTTTTTTTCTGACACGATCCGCTTATGCTCCATTGGTTGTATATTTTCAGCTGATTATCGGACTGCTTTTCAGCCTTACCTGGTATTATATCATGAATCTTTGATTTATGATATAATATCCAGGTAAAATATCACTCTTTCTGACGGCATAAGCCTGTGTTTTTCTATTCGGCCATGATCCCCCTGATGGAAAGCCTGTCGATCATCCGGGAATAGCAGCAGATCACCGCTTCATAGGCAAGGAGAAAGAGCGCCAGCGAAAGGAGGCATCCCTTTATGTCAAAGCCGTAGGCAGGCAGATCCTCATAATCCGCAAACACCACCGAGACCATGATCTGCAGGAGCAGATACTGATACGCCGTCCCGAGCGCGAAACCGATGTAGGACACCGGCCTGTATCCCTCTAAGAGGGATCTGCTGCATTCCCTCCGGGAATATCCGAAGACCTTCATCATGGCAATGGTCTTGGTGTTTGCTTTCATCACACTGGTCAGCGACAGCAGCAGCGTCATAAAGGCCAGGACCAGGCCGATGGCCAGCATAATCCACGCCATCTCTTCGCTGGCCAGATCATCCATGGACATAGCCATCTGGGTCATGGCCGAAAAACAGAACGCGGAGAATCCTATAAAGAATACCAGTATCTTCCTGCTTCTCAACGTATTTTTCCTCAGATCCTGCAAGAAGGACAGATCTTCTCCCGACTCTTTCCTGCCTGCGCTTTGCAGGAACCCTTTTCCCATGCGGTACTCCCGCACCTCCCTCAACAGGTTCATCACAGGACTTTTCATCTTAAAGTAAGCGTACAGAACCGACAGCCCCATAAAGAACAGTGTGGGCAATACGATAAAGAAGCATACCAGTTCCGGGTGCAGATGGGGCGTCATATCCGGGAAAAAGTGCCCATCGTTCTGGACTTCATAAAATGCAGGCATATAGAGCCATGCCCCCACATAACCGATCGCACTGCCTGCCAGCACGCTGAGCCCGAATACCCAGAAATGACCCGCCACTTTCAGATCCGGATACCCCAAAGCTTTCAGGATGCCGAGTTCTTTCCCATGGCTGTCTATGTAATTCTTGACATAGAAGATCAGCAGGATCACGGAGGTAAGGAACAGACTGCCCCCGGACACAGCGGCCACCACCTTGCCCGTCAATATGACCGCATCGTACATGACGATCCCCTGAGGGCTCGTGATCTCATCCTTTATCCCGATCACATCCGCGTTATAATTCAGAAACAGTGCGCAGACAAAGACCGCGCAGCCTACCACCACCGATATGGCAAACAATTTTTTTAAATCTTTTATTCCAATCACCATACTGATCTCCTTCCTGTAACTTTTCCATTACCGAAAGAATCGCTCCAGCGATTCTTTCAGGCGAAACATAGCTTTTCTTAGACGGTATATTTTACCGTCTTAGAAAAGCTTTTCGCCTTGTTACCATCCTATTTCATATGCGGCCTTCTGCGTCTTGTTCTTATAGATATCGGATATCCGTCCGCTGTTCATCCTGATCACCGTTTTTGCCATCTCCGCAATGTTCAGGTTATGAGTCACCATCACGATGGTGAAACCGTACTCTTCCTGCAATCTGCATATGTAATCCAGCACCTGCCTGCCCGTCTGTTCATCCAGGGCGCCGGTGGGTTCATCCAGGAACAGCACCCCCGGCTTCTTCGCAAGCGCCCTTGCCACGGAGACTCTCTGCTGCTGGCCGCCGGAAAGTTCGCCGGGATACTTCTTCAGCTTATCCTCCAGCCCTACCGCCCTGATAATCGCCCTATAATCCTTATTCCCTGCCAGATCGGCTCCCATCCTGACGTTCTTATCCACATTCAGGTTGGGCAGCAGATAATACTGCTGGAAAATGAACCCCACATTCTTTCTTCGAAATTCCGTAAGCCTGCTGTCCGTCAGGGTCGTGATATCCTCCTCATCATAGAAGATATTGCCCCCATCCGGCCTCTCAAGCCCGGAGATCGTATTCAGCAAGGTAGATTTCCCGGAACCTGACGCTCCCAGGATCACCGCGAAATCTCCCTCCTCTATCCTCAGGCTGATATCTTTCAGCACCTGAAAACGGCTCTCCCCGCTTCCATAAAACTTCGTAATGTTCTTGACATCTATCATGTTCGTTCCTCTCCTTTTCTCCCTTTTATCCTGCCCACCAGACTGGTGCTCACTTCCGCGAGCATCTCCTGTATCTCCCCGCTGCTGAAATGGCACATCTTCGTGGCGCACAGGGCCGCGATCCCATGGGAATAGATCCACATATGTCGGTACAGCCTCTCAGCCTCGGCTCCGAACAATCCATAACTGGTTCCCACGGAAGCAAGAATCTTATCATAGCTTTCCTCGATCAGCATCAACACTCCCGCCAGGTCGGGAATCTGCTCCTGTTCCGCCATGAACAGCAGCTGGAACAGTTTCGGCTCCTGTATGGCAAAGAGAATATACTGGGTTCCCACGCCCCGGAACGCGATGGTGTCCGTCAGCCCCCTCTCCACATATCCCTTATAGACCGCTTTCGCTGCCCTGATCACCGCGTCCTGTACTTCTTCCATATTCTGGAACACCGTAAAGACCGGCCTGGCTGAACTTCCCAGCTTCTCCCCCAGCGCCCGGGCCGTCAACGCCTGAATGCCGTCTGCTCTGACAATGCTTAAGGCGGCGTCCACGATTTCTTCTTTCATAAATTTTGCTCTCGGCGGCATGTGTGACCCTCCTTTTATTATAAATCACATGTTTTAAATCAATTGTTCTAAAACGCATGTTTTAATTATAAGACTTTTGTATCCTCATGTCAATACAAAAATACCGATCAAAAAGGCGCCCCCCATAGGAGGACGCCTCTTCTCTTTTACAACATTCTTAAACTCAACTGCAGGTTCGATCAATACTTGTCAAACCCATCGCCCAGAGAAATGATCTGCTCATTGGCGCTTGCATTACCGCCTGCTGTGCCATCTCTGTAAGCGGAACCCTTCTTGCCGCCCAGATTGTAAACGGAAAGCAGTTCACGCATACGGGATGCCTGGTTGGACAGTTCCTCACTTGCAGCGGCACACTGCTCGCTGGTAGCGGAGTTGGTCTGAACCACCTGAGAAACCTGTGTGATCGCCTGCTCGATCTGCGCGATAGCGGTAGCCTGGTAATTGGAAGATTCCGCAATATTGTTGATGATGACCTCGCTCTGCTGTACCACATCGGAGATCACGCTCAGAGCCTTTGCGGTCTCATCAGCGATCTTGGAACCTGCGCCCACCTTGTTGATGGAATCCTCGATCAGTTCCGCTGTCTCAGCAGCTGCTGCACCGCTCTTTGCAGCCAGGCTTCTTACTTCCTCCGCAACAACCGCGAAGCCCTTGCCTGCCTCACCAGCCCTTGCTGCCTCTACAGCCGCGTTCAGAGCCAGGATGTTGGTCTGGAACGCGATATTGTCAATGGTCTTGATGATAGTGGAAATGCTCTCGGAAGACTTGTTGATATCCTCCATTGCCGCCATCATATCGCGCATCTGCGCATTGCCCTGCTGTACATCCTGGATAGCCTTGCTTACCAGTTCTGCTGCGGAGTTAGCCTGCTCTGCGTTCTCTTTTGTCTTGTCAGCGATCTCATCGATGGAAGCTGTGATCTGCTCAACAGCGCTTGCCTGCTCTGTGGAACCCTGTGCCAGGGACTGGCTTGCATCTGCCACCTGGGAAGAACCGATGGTTACCTGGTATGCCGCGTCGTTGATGTTGCTCAGTGCGTGATGGTTGTCGTCCACCAGTTTCTTCAGGGACATACCCAACACGTCCTCAGCGGACTTGGGCGTAACGTCTATGGTCAGGTTACCGTTGGAAACCTCTTCCGCAATATTTGCCTGATACTTGATATTCTCGATCACCTGTGTATATTCATCAACCAGTTCACCGAACTCATCATTACCGCCCTTGGTCAGCTGAATATTCACACGGCCCATGGCGATATCTTTCGCCGCGTCGGAAAGCTGCTTGATGGACACTGCGATCACCTTGACCAGAGCAGCGCCGATCACAACCGTGATCACCACGGAAAGCACCAGAAGGGCGATGCTGACGAGATTGGATATGTTCATGATCCGCTCTAATTCAGCGATCCTCGCGTCCATATCCTGGGCAACAAAAGCTTTCATCTGCTCATTGTTACTTTCCATTGTAGCAACTTTGGTCGCGTTGTCAGCCTCGATAATGTCAACCAGCGCTTGCCGGTCCTCGGCGCTGATACCGGACATTGCAGCAAGCTTATCTTCCAGCGCATCCACGCTTGCCCCGTCCATATCGCTGATAGAAGCTACCAGCGCATCCAACGCACCGTCAATGGTCTGAGCGCTGGTCTCCTCCATGCCATCGATGGTCTTGACCGCGTAATTGGTAATAAATACTCCTACAAGGACATTGACAATTGTCAGTATGACCGGGATAGAGAATCCCAGGATCAACCTTGTTTTGATTTTCATGTTTTTCATAATTCTTATACCTCTCTTTCATCCTCTTCAACCATGTCACCGGCCTGCTCCCCCGCAGCCTGGCTGTCATCATTTAATAATTTGTCAGGGTCTATCAACAGCTTCACGGTATCCCCGACCCGTCCGATTCCATAGACATACTTGTTTTGAATTTTATCCCCTCGCATGATAGTCGGGGGTGGCAGGATATTCTCGGCAGCGATCTCCACGACCTCCGCGATCTGTTCCACCACCAGGCCAACCATCGTCTCCCTGACCATAATGACGATGATACAGGTCCTGTCATTATACTCAAAGGGCGCCTGCTTGAACCTGAGCCGCACATCAATAACAGGAAGAATCTTTCCCCTGAGATTGATCAGACCCTTGATATAATCTTCCGTCTCCGGAATGGCGGTTATGGCCTGAAACGGTATGATCTCACTGACATACTGTATCTTCAGCGCATAATGCTCCTTACCGGACTTGAAAGTCATGTACTTATCTTTCTGGTCGTCATGCCCACGGGCGTTTTCTGTGATTTCAGTGATTTCTGCAGTTTCACTCATTTATGGCACCATTCCTTTCTTCCAGTTTAATCTATCAATCCTGCCGGATCCAGTATCAAGGCAATGCTGCCGTCTCCCAACTGGGTACAGCCGGAAATCCCCTTTACCTTTTTGATGTAGGAAGGAATGGGCTTTACCACGATCTCCTGCTTTCCGATCAATTTATCCACAAAGAGACAGATGGTTTTTCCCTCTACTTCAAACAGCAGCATCATTCCTTCTTCCACATCCGAGTGGTAATCTTCCAGACCATACCAGTCGCCGATTCGGAGTACGGGATAACACTCGTCTCTGATCATGACGTATTCCTCGCCTGTGGGCTCGTGGATCATCATATCCTTTGTCACCTGGACAAACTGCTTGATGAATCCTGTCTCCACCACAAAGGAAGTTGTTCCTGTCTCTATCACGACCCCATCGATGATCGCCAGGGTCAGCGGAATCTTCAGGATCATGCTGCTCCCCTCGCCGGGCGTGCTCTCGATCTCCAGCGTTCCGCCGATGGACTGGATATTCTGTACCACAACGTCCATTCCCACGCCTCTGCCGGAATATTCGGTCACCTGCTCGTTGGTAGAAAAACCGGGAAGCGTGATGAACTGGTACACTTCCTTATCTTCATAGGAGGCTTCCGACCTGTCAGGATCCAGAAGTCCCTGCTTCTTTGCTTTCGCCAGGATCTTCTCCCTGTCAAGTCCCGTTCCGTTGTCCGTCACGATGATCCATACCTTGCCGGCCTCCGTCTTGGCGGACAGCGTAACCTTGCCTTTCTCTGTCTTGCCCTTTGCGGCACGTTCCTCATTAGGCTCTATCCCATGATCGACGGAATTCCTCACCAGATGCATCAGAGGATCTGAAATCTTCTCACTGATATTCTTATCCACCTCTGTGTGCTCGCCCACCATCTCGAACTCCACATCCTTGCCCAGCTTCCTGGACACATCAAACACAAGACGGTTCATCTTCTGGAACAGATTGGTCAGTGGAACCATTCTCATGGACATGATCACATTCTGCAGGTCGGTAGCGATCTTCGCCATCTGCTGCGCCGCCTTGTTAAAGTTGGCAAGGTTCAGTCCGGGCACTTTCAGGTCAGGGTTCTGCAGCACTACCGATTCGGAGATCACCAGTTCCCCGATCAGATCCATCAGCTGATCCATCTTCTGGACATTGACGCTGATGAAAGCCGCTTTCTCACCCTTGGGCTTATCCTTTGCCAGCTTCTTCGGCTTGCCGGGAGACTTGGACTGGATAACGAAATCACCGGGAGCCATCTTGGGTTTCTCCGGCTTTTCCGCCTCTTTCTGCTCTCCGCCCTCCTGAGGTGCCTGCGTTGCCTGGACTTTCGCCTCAATCTCCTCCGCGCTGGATTCCAGGTCGATGTGCTGCGCCGGATGATCCCCAAAGTCAAAGCCTTGCAGGAATTCCTCCGCCTTGCATTCATAGATATCTACTTTTTCAATGTCATAACCGGGCTTGACCACATTCCTGATGTCCGCCTCGGTGCACTGCGCCTGGAGCAGGATCCGGAACCCGTCCTCCATCAGAGTGCTGATGCTGCTGTCATCGGAGATCAGATCCTCCGGCTCATACAAAAGATCCTCCGCCAGCTCTTTCAGGGCATACACTGTCTTGTACGCGTGAACATTTGCCATACCCGTGTCCGGAGAAAAAGTTATGTATATTTTGTAGAAGTGGCTGGCGCTGTTCGCTACGGGCGCGATATAAAAGTGCTTGGGCTCTTCGCTTACATTTTCTTTCGGCAGTTCCTTGCCTTCCTTTACCGTGCCGCTTTTGATCTCATCCAGAAAGCGATCCAATTCGGCAATGATCGCTGACGGATCTCCATCCGCCGTGTTCCCATCCTGAATCTTGTCCATCTCGCCGGTAATGAAATCCACCACCTGCAGCACATGTTCCACCAAGACCTCATGGACAATATTCTGGGGATGGGACTCTCTGATGTAATAGAACACATCCTCCAGCTTGTGTGAGATGGCTGTCACATTGTCAAACATCATAATGCCGGAAGAGCCCTTGATGGTATGCATCGTTCGGAAGATCTCATTGATGGTATCTTCGTCAAAACAGTCCGCATCTTTCTGTTCCAGAACCGTTTCCTGCAGCTGCTCCAGCAGCTGGCCGTTCTCGAACAGATACATATCAAGCATCCCTTCCACGTTAAATTCTTCAGCCATGTACTTCTCCTTTCCTTTTTATTTTTTGATATTTTCAAATCAGATTGAGTTTTTTCATAGCCTGCTCAAATCTGGTCTGATCGATAGGTTTCCCGGAATAAATGGTACATCCCAGGTCAAATGCCATTTTTACATTCTGCTCATCGTTCAGGGCGGTGGTCATGATCACCTTGACTCCCTGATCCTTTGGAATGTTCTTCTGCTTCTCCAGATTGCGGATCCCCTGCAGAGCCTGATACCCGTCCATGACCGGCATCATGATGTCCAGACACACCAGGTCGTAGGGCTCCTCGTCCTCCAGCGCCATCAGGAAAGCGTCCACCGCTTCCATGCCATCCACAGTCACGTCGCATTCCCCGTACTTCGACAGGAAACCCGACATGAACTTTCTGGTTGCATAATCGTCTTCAGCCAATAAAATTTTCATACTCCCTCTCCTTTACATTGTGTTCAACACATAATATGTTTTGTCTGCAATATTTGACAGTTTCTCCTGAAACTCTACTGCACCCAGATCATATGCCACCTTGGGCATTCCATATACCACGCAAGTGGATTCGTCCTGACCGATGGTCCTGGCGCCTGCTTTCCGCATGGCCAGCAGTCCTTTGGCGCCGTCCCCGCCCATTCCGGTCAGTATGATCCCCAACGCATTGGGGCCCGCCACTTTGGCTACGGACTCAAACAATACATCCACCGACGGACAATGGCCGTTCACTTTCGGCCCTGCTTTGACCTCCACCTGATATGCACCGTTTACTTTCACGAGGTGCATGTGCTTGTCGCCTCCCGGAGCGATCAATACCGTTCCGGGCAGCACCCTGTCCCCGGTCCTTGCTTCCTTTACCCGCACCCGGCACTGGTTATCCAGCCTCTTGGCGTACATATCCGTAAAGCCGGGGGGCATATGCTGTACCACCACGATCCCCGGCAGATCAGCGCCGTAATCTTTCATAACGGAAAAGATAGCCTCGGTTCCTCCTGTGGAAGCCCCGATGGCAATCACAAGGTTCTTCCCCTGGGCCTTAAAGGTCTCCGGTTCATGAGGCTTCACCTGCTGCTTGATCCTGCTGATCTTGGCCGTGGAAGCGATCTTGATCTTCACCAGCAGTTCATTGCGGATAAAGCTTTCCAGCTGCTTACGCTCCGATACCGCGGGCTTCGCCACGAAATCCACCGCACCGGCGTTCATGGCGTCGAATACCTTATCGGAAAGGGAGCTGATGACAACCACCGGAAGAGGATACTGAGGGATCAGCTTCCTTAAAAATTCGATCCCGTTCATCCGGGGAAGTTCCACGTCAAGCGTCATCACATCGGGATGTAATTTTAATATGGCATCCCTGGCCTCAAAGGGATCCTTGGCCACACCCACGACCTGAATGCTGGGATCCTTGCTGAGACCCTGTACCAGAAGTTCCCTGAACACCAGGGAATCTTCCACAACCAAAACTTTAATCGGGTTCATAAATTAAGTCCTTCCTCTTATATCTCTGCTCTCATTATTGCTTTCTGAATATGGACGGCTGTATGATCTGGAACGGTGTGCTGTCCCTGTCTATGGTCTCCGTCATCCCAATAAAGAAATAACCTCCCGGCTCCAGGGAGTCATACACCTTCTGCACCACCTGACGCTTTGTCGCCTCGTCAAAGTAGATCATTACATTCCTTAAAAAGATAGTATGCATCTTTTTCTTAAAAGGGAACGGATCCATCAGGTTAAACTTTCGGAAGATCACCTGCTGTTTGATCTCGTCCTCCACGGCATAATTCCCATCTTTCGTTTTGTGGAAGAAATGGCGTCTCCAGTTCTCCGGTATCTTCGCCATATGTTCCTGGTCATAGACACCCCTGATCGCCTGGCTCAGCGCTTTCGTGGAAATATCGGTGGCAAGGAGTCTTGCATCCCAGTGTTCATGATCCAGCCCCAGGAAATCCCTTATGGTCATAGCGATCATATAGGGCTCCTCCCCGCTGGATGCCGCACCGCACCAGACACGCAGGTCTTTTGTATGCATCTCCTTTTTCTGTGCCCAGGGAAGCACTTCTTTTTTAAAGAACTCAAAGTGCCCGAACTCCCGCATGAAATAAGTGTGGTTCGTAGTCAGATAATTGACCAGCGCCCTCTCCAGTTCGCCGGATTTATCTTTCTCCACATCGTTCATGAACGCCCCGAAATTACCCCATCCTCCTCTTTTCAGGTAATTTTCCAGCCTTCCGTTGATGATCGTTTTCTTGCCGTTTAAGTCAATGCCGTATTTCTTTTTTACAAAAGATACTATCCTTATAAATTCCTCATCCGAAATCATAATACCACTTTTTTACCCCTTTTACAAAAACAATATCTTATATTCCCATATCGAAAAAACTGACGTGCTGCCGTTCACTCCGTGAACAGTGACCCTAACATAACTGCCTGGCTATCTTGCAGAAGATCTGGAAGATCTCCGGATGGAACTTCCTGCCGGATTCCTCTTTCATGATCTGCAGCGCCTCCTCCTTGTTGTAGGCGTCCCGGTAACTCCTCTTCTCCGTGAGCGCACAGTAAACATCTGCCACGGATACGATCCTGGCCGCCAGGGGAATGTCCTCTCCTTTCAGCCCCGCGGGATATCCGCTGCCGTCCCAGTTCTCATGGTGATAACTCACCACATCCACGGAAATACGGATGAAATCATTGAAATCGCTGGTCACATGCAGATCTCTGAGCAGCTTCGCGCCCACCTCCGCATGGCTCTGTACCAGTTTTCTCTCCTCCTCGTCAAGTGCTGACGCCTTTTGCAGGATGTATTGCGGGATACCGATATTCCCAATATCGCAGAGGGCGGCCGCCGCTTCGATGGTATCTATATATGTATCTGAAATATGTTCCGCGAATAACGGCGAGAACTGCATGCTCTGTGCCAGCATCCTGCAGTTCTTCTGCAATCTCTCCCTGTGCGCAGGTGTGTAAAATGATTTCTCCGCAGCCATATTAGCCAGGGCATACAGCACGTTCTTACGCTCCTGTTCGATCTGATGCACCTGCTCCTGGACCGATTTCTGGAGCCGTCTGTTATTTTCACTGATCTTCCGTGTGGCGGCATGGAGCGACAGGTGAAGCCTGACTCTCGCCTGCACCACCTCCGGGATGAACGGTTTGACGATATAATCGTTCCCCCCCAGTGAAAATCCCTTTACCACATCCTCGGACTCCCCGAAAGCGGAAATGAAGATTACCGGGACATCCCTGGTCTGTGCTTTTCCTTTCAGGATTCGGCACAGTTCATGGCCGTCCATCTCCGGCATGGAAACATCCGTCAGCACCAGGTCGGGATCACAGTTCCTGAATTCCTCCAGCGCCTGAACACCATTTTCCGCCAGCACGGGACGGCATTTCATATCCTTTATGATCTCTTCCAGGATCACCCTGTTCATCTCAACATCGTCAACGATCAGAATGACCGAATCACGGATCTCTTTTTCTTCAATGGCCATCCTCTGCATTCCTTTCTTCCGGTTTCTGTTCCATGTTCACGCGCAGTTCTTCCAGACCTGCCATGGCCTTATCGTAATTTTCTTTCTGAACCGCCATCTTAAGACGGAGCACGCTTCTGGCTGCGTCATGGGGCGCCCCCTCCGTCAGCTGCCTTACCGTCTCCATAAAGTCCTCCGCTTTCTCCCAGTTCTCCATCTCAATGCAGAGGACCATCTTTGACAGAGTCTTATCCAGCAGTTCCAGGTTCTCCGGCGTGCCGAAAGTGCGCATCGCGCCTCCGTCCTCCGTTTCCTGTACCTCCGCCGCCGTGATGGACAGGCCGGCGTTGTTCCTGCGGGCCGCAGCATCCGGCAGGGTATATTCCTCCGTGCCCGAATCGCCGTCCCCCACCCATATGGAAAAGGCGAACGTGGTCCCCTTATTCTTCTGGCTCTCCACGCTGATGCTCCCGCCCATCATTTCCACAAACTGTTTTGTGATGTTCAGCCCCAGGCCCGTGCCTCCGTATTTCCGGGAGATGGATGCATCCACCTGGGAAAAGGCCTTGAACAATTTATCCTGATTCTCTTTCTCAACACCGATCCCCGTGTCCATCACGAGGAAATAGAGTTCGATGGTGTTCTGTATCTGCGCTGTCTTGAGGATCTCCACGGAGATTTTGCCCACATGGGTGAACTTCTGGGCATTGGACAACAGATTGTTCAGTATCTGCACGATCTTCAGTTCGTCTCCCACAATATACTCCGGCACCTCAGGAGACACTGTGACGAAGAAATCCAATCCTTTTTCTGTAATTTTGTTCTGATGATTGCCCCTTACGTAGTCAATCATATTTCGAAAATGAAACCTGCGCGTTTCCAGTACAAACTTCCCGGCTTCAAGTTTAGAGAAGTCCAGAATATTATTGATCAGCCTGTTCATATCCCCGCAGCAGCGCTCGATCAGCTGCAGGATCCTTTTCTTATGCTCATCATCCTCTTTCTCTGCCAGTTCCATTACGTTGCCCAGGATACCGTTCACAGGCGTCCTCAGTTCATGAGTCACATTAGCGACAAACTCGGACCTTACCTTGAGGGCCTGCGCCGCCTCCTGCTTCACGCGTTCCATTTCCTGATTCAGATGCTCTTTTTCCAGGATATCATTTGCCATGCACAGGTATCCGGCACACTCTTCCTGCCAGGCTATCCTCGCTTCCACGGGAAAACAGGTGAGATTCTTCCGATAAGCGGTCAGATTCCGCGTCTGAACGCCAAAAGGATATTCCGTGCCAAACCCCTCTTTTGTCCTTTTAAACTCATTTGGGAAAATATCGCTGATGTGGGTCCCGCACATCCCATTTCCATATTCCAACCTGTCTCTTGCAGCGGCGTTCGCATAAAAAATGACCCCATCCGCATCAAAAAGGAAGAACATTTCCAGGCTGTTCTCAACAGGCAGCAACTTTGTCCCATCCCCATTCATAACCATACCCCTTGCCCGCTTTCAGATTTCTTCTACAAGCAGACAGGCAGCGAGATCTTAGTACTGATCTTCCCCTTATCCCGCTGTCTGTTTCTATCCACCTCATTACAAAACTGCACAGCGTGTTCTCTTTATCTATACAAAACTGAATATCTTGTTCACTTCCACCATATCATAGAAATCCTGTTTCGCAAGCTGGAAGCATTCCATGATGTCCGGTGAGAACTGGCCGCACTCGCCGTTCTGGATCATCTCATAGGCCTCCGCGTGGGAATAGGCTCCCTTATACACTCTCACACTGATCAGCGCATCGTAAACGTCCGCAATGGATACGATCTGGGCGCTGATGGGGATCTCATCCCCTTTCAGGTGATCCGGATATCCCTTGCCGTCCCATCTCTCATGATGATGGCGGCAGATTTCATAACAATACTGATAAAATTCCGGTTCCACGCCTTTCTTGAAAGTCTCCAGCATCTCGCATCCTATGGTGCTGTGGGTCTTCATGATCTCGAACTCCTCCGGCGTCAGCCTGCCCGGCTTCATCAGGATGGCGTCAGGGATGCCGATCTTGCCGATATCATGGAGCGTCGATGCTTTCGTGATCTCCTCGATCTGCACGGGTGTGATCCCATACTCAGGGAAATACTTTGCAAGATATTTCAAAAGGACCCTGGTAAAATACTTGATCCGGCGCACATGGTCTCCCGACTCGGAACTTCTGAACTCGACCACGGAACTGAGCGCTTCGATCATGAACTCATTGTTCTCGCGAATCTTCTTCTGCTGCGCCAGAATGGCGATCTCCTGCTCTTTCAGGCGTCTTTCCATGTTTGCCTTGTTCTGGTACAGTTCGATCAGGTTCTTGGACCTTCTCTTTACGATATCGGGATAAAAAGGTTTATGTATCACATCCGCGATGCCGTACTTATACGCCTTGTCCTCGCTGTCCCTGACGGTCTCGCTGGTGATCAGGATGACCGGAATCTTCTCGATCAGGTCTTTCTGCTTCATATACTCCAGCACGGCAAACCCGTCCATGACCGGCATGATGATATCCAGAAGCACCAATACAAAATTCGGATTCTTCTCAAGCTGGTCAACCGCGTCCTGACCGTTCTCCCCCTGGATAACCTCATATTGTTCGCCAAACATTACCTCCAGTATTGTCCTGTTGACTTCCTCGTCGTCTACGATCAATATTCTCTCTTTGTCCATGTCCTCCTCCATTCCAGTTCCGCTTCCGCGCTTTCACTCCGAAAGCGTTTCCCTGGGCAACCGCTCCTTTATCAGTGGTTTTTACTACAAAATATCAGTTATAGAATATTATTTATTTGCCCAAATGTCAATATGAATCGCCCATTTTTTCACATGAAAATACCTCCATTTGGCCATGAAATAATTACCAGGAGCCAAAGTCCGTTGAAAAAAAGCCTTTTTTTATTAGACAAGCTTCCTGAAATGGAATATAATAGGAACGGAGTCTTTATAGATAAAAATCTGATCCACAGCATACAGGTATAACAGTCTCGGAACGGAGATGCCCGGAAGAGATTTCAGACGCGCGGCGGCTGAATATCTCTTCCCCGCCAAGGGCATTGAAGTGAAGAGACGGAACTGGAAGAAAAAGGAGGGTAAAAATGAACGCAGATTTTAAAGCAGCACTGGAAGAAATGGGGATGAATGTGGACAACACGGTCAAACGCTTTATGGGAAATGAGACGCTGTATCTCAAGTTCCTGAACAAATATCAGGCAGACCAGAGCGTTGCCAGCATCCAGCAATACATTGCGGAGCAGAACGCGGAGGAAGTGTTCAAGAGTGCGCACACTCTGAAAGGCGTTGCGGCGAACCTGGGACTGGATCCCATCGCGCAGCACGCTTCCGATATCGTGGAGCTGTTCCGCGGCAAGACCCAGTTCTCGGAAGTTGACACAGACAGGGTAAACGCGCTGAATGAAGAACTGAAGAGCAAGCATGACGCGCTGCTGAAACTGTTGGCGGCACAGCAGTAAAAGATGCAGCAGGAGACATCCGCGCCATCAAAAACAGTGTGGGCGACAGAAAGAAGATTCTTCCTGTTCCCACACTGTTTTCATTTTGTTTTCATTTCACCACACTGCCTACAGCCTGAAATCGATGTTCTGCCCCCACTGTCTCTCTTCATCGGTCCGCACCTGATCGCTCCATGCGGCATAAAGCACATTATCCACCTTTTTCTGCAGTTCGTCTATGGAAGACGCGGTAACGGTCACATACTCGCCCTTTGTACCTTTCGCCTTATCCGGGTCACGACGTTCTTCCAGCGCTTCCGCCTGTTTTTTCTTCTCCGCCTTTTTTGCTTCCTTTTTAGCATTTTCTTTCTTTTCGGCAGATTTTTTCGCAATGCGGTCTTTCTGTGCCGCCAGAGACTTATCCACTACCGCGAAGAAAGAGGCGGTCCCATTGTCGTTTACCTGTATGCCAAAACCTTTGACGCTGCTGTTGGAGCCCACACTGCTCTTCAGCTGGCCCATCTGTGCCGCCGCGCTGCGGATGATCCCCTCATACTGCGCCCGAAACGTCTCGTCCTCCGCCATCTTTTCCAGCTTATCCTCGTCGATCAGCACCACTGTCCTGACCGGATTGGCGTAATTTCCCGCCTGTGCCTGCGCGGCTGCTTTCTGATCCTCACTGACCAGAATGAAGTCCATGTTGGAGAATTTCTTCTTCAACTCCTCATAATACTTGGCCGCCTTGTCGCTGAGTTTGGGCTGTCCGATGGTCTTTCCGTAATTGCCCGCCTTTCTCGTATCGGCGGTCTTTTTGGCATCGGCTGTCTTCTCAGCCTCTGCGCCATAGACCCTCGCTACATTTTCCTCCACACCTGATATACTGCTCATAAAGATCCCTCCCTGGTTTTGTGCCTCCCGTGGAAATCCGTTCCCACAGGGTCTGAGTATAGTTTCCTGTATTTTATATCGGCGGCTAGGACGGAAATATTAAGGGGAAAAAGAAAAGTTTCAGGACTGCCCGGAAGCCGCCTGAAAAGCCTGTTCCAGATCCTCTGTCAGATCCCGGATATTTTCGATCCCCACAGAAAGCCTTAAAAGGGTGTCGTCCACACCCAGCCGCTTCCTCAATTCTTCGGGCACCTCCGCGTGGGTCTGCCTGTATGGATAGGTCAGCAGGCTTTCCACTCCGCCCAGGCTCTCCGCAAAACGGATCAGCTTCACTTCTTTCAGCAGATTTTCCGCTGTTGCGGGAGGATCCACCCGAAAGGACAGCATACCGCCATAGCCGCTGCACTGGCTGTCGGTGACAGCCTTATCCGCCCGGTCGGGAAGCCCGATGTAATACACCTGGGATACCCGTGGCTGCTTTTGCAGCCACAGCGCCAGTTTCAGAGCATTCTCCTGATGCCGCTCCATGCGCAGCGCCAACGTCTTGATCCCCCGCAGGGTCAGAAAACTGTCCATGGGAGACAGGCATGCCCCTGTGGTCTTATAGATCAGTCTCAGCTTTTCCGACAGTTCTTTATCCTTCACCACCGTAAAACCCGCCAGCACATCATTATGCCCGCCCAGATACTTTGTGCCGCTGTGGATCACTATATCTGCGCCCAGATCCAGCGGCTGCTGGAAATAGGGAGAAAGGAACGTATTGTCCACGATCAGCAGACAGCCATGCCGCCTTGCGATCTCCGCCGCCCCCCTGATATCTGTCACTTTCATGGTGGGATTGGAGGGCGTTTCCAGGAAAACGGCCTTAGTCTCCGGCAGGATCGCCGCCTCCAGTTTGTCCAGATCTGTGGTATCCACACTGCTGACCTGCAGACCGAACCTTCTTCCCAAATGCTCCCACAGGCGGACGCTTCCGCCGTACACATCATCCGTTGCCACCAGATGCGCCCCTGTGCCAAAAAGTTCAAACACTGCCGTAATGGCAGCCATCCCGGTGGAAAAAGCCAGCGCGTCAGTTCCTTTCTCCAGCGCTGCCACTGTTTTCTGCAATTCATCCCGGGTAGGGTTATTGACCCGTGAATACGCGTACCCGGTGGTCTCTCCCAGCGCCGGATGGGCGTATGTAGCTGAGAAGTATACCGGGGCACTGACCGCGCCGTACACATCGTCCCTGTCCCCGCTCCCCTGCACACAGATCGTTTCCGGCCTGACTTTGTTTTCGTAAGCCATTTTATCCGCCTCCTTCCGCATTCCGATACTCTTTTTACAGGAAAGACCGTAGGCACTCCGTCCCCATACACATCCTCCGCATTGCAACGATCCCCATGTTTTTCAGAATTTTCTCTTTTTATAATCCATATAATCCCCATCTGTTTTATATGGATTAATGTAATTGTATGTTACATCTGAAAAATCATTTTGTCAATACTTCTATCTCATATTTTTCAGTCAAAGACCTCGCAGCCAGCAGCGGGTGGGCAACATTCAGTGACCTGCCTGAACTGTTGCAATGGGTGAACAAAACCGCAGGAGGGGCTTTCGCCTCTCCTGCGGTCTTCACACCGCTTATAAGATCGTATCGATCCTGCCGCGCTCACGCAGGGAATTTTTCAGGATGTTGCCTGAAGCCCTGCAAACTGCTCTATCTCCTCAACGCTCAACCCTGTGCATTCCGCAATCTCCTCGATCGTCAGCTTCCCTATTTTTAGCATCCTGAGCGCCGTTTCTTTTTTGCCCTGGCTTATCCCCTGGCTGATTCCCTGGCTGATCCCCTGGTCCAGGATCCTCCTCGCCTCTGTCTTGATCATTGCGCCTCTCATCATATCACCTACACCTTTCTGCACATTCCCATACTTCTGCGCGATCTCATGGATAACATCGCCCGACAGGTCGATGATCGTCCGCTTGTCAAACGCCCCGATCACTCCCTGTTGTTCCAGTTTGTCAAGCCTTTCCAGTATGACCTGATACTCCGCTTTCAGTTCCTCCAGTTCCCGCTCATTACTATTATACTCCGGAAAACTTTTCTCATGCGAGAAGATGTAAAACGGGATCAGCATCAGCAGGCGCTTCTCAAAAATAGCGTCAAGCGAATAAGCCTGCACTTTCATGACCGGTATGTCATACTGTACCGTACCGCCGGGCGTGGCAATGACATATCTCATTTTATCAGGCGTCTTTTGATATGTCCGCAGATACAGAACCGCTGTGTTGGGGAATGTCACTGTCAGGGTTTCCTCGCTGGTTTCCCCCTCGTCCAATGCTATCTGCGCGTCATACTCAAAAAGCCGCACTGTGATCCTGCCATCCGGCAAGCTGCTCTCACACTCGATATGGTATTTCTTCTGTACCTTTCCGAAGATCGTGAAATTCGTATCCGTGATACGTTCTCTGTCCGCCTCATCCTGCTGGTCCATAAAATGTTCATTGGGGAAAAACCGGATCTCTTCCTCTCCCGTATAATCTTCCCCAAAGATCTCATTGATCACCGGGATGACCAGTTTCCTGCAGTCATTCAGGATCGTGCGGAACGCCCCGTCATATATATTTGCCATTTAGTATTCCTTTCCTGTTCATGGCTTCATCATACCACCTTTTTCTTATAAATACAAGAACCGCAGGAGGGGCTTTCGCCTCTCCCGCGGTTATCGTACTGCTTATGAAACTGTGTCTCCGTCCTAACGCCATCCCGTCATTAGCCGAGCAGGGACAGAACACCCTGGTTTGCCTGGTTAGCCTGTGCCAGCATCGCCTGGCCAGCCTGTGCAAGGATGTTGTTGTTCGCGTACTTGACCATCTCGGTAGCCATGTCAGTATCGCGGATAGCAGACTCAGCGGACTGCGTGTTCTCAACGATATTGTCAAGGTTGTTGATGGTGTGCTCCAGACGGTTCTGGACTGCACCCAGGTCAGAACGCTGCTGGGATACTTTCTTGATCGCCGCCTTGATGGTCTCGATGCTGGCGGTAGCTGCTTCTTCCGTCTTCACGCCGGAACCTTTTAACCCATCAATGCCGATCCCCTTTGCGCTCATGGCTTCAATCTTAACGGTGATCTTGTTTGCGATAGCTTTCTCATCGGTCATCGCGCCGCCTTCTGCACCTACATGGAGGTTGAACTCCAGGACGGAGCCTGACGCTGCCGCGCCGTCTTCACTTTCCGCGTTCTTAAATGTGAAGTACTTGCCGATCTGTTCTGCACCGATTTCTTTCATAGCGCCGTCCTTATCCTCCAGATAAAGACCTCCCTTGTAAACGCCATACTCATCAAAATAGGCGGACATATCTGCATCTTCTGCCAACGCGTCGGATGTGGCTGTAGCTCCCGTGCGGATGGGTGTTCCCTTTAATTCAAAGTAATCATCCAGGTCATCTACCGCAATCTGGTTCGCGGTCTGATTCACTACCTGAGCGCCATGCTCACCTTTTTCATCAGCCGCCACCTTGTAAAGCATCTGGCCGTCTTTGTACTTCAGCTTGCCATCTTCCCCAACTTCCACATACTTGTTGACATCGCCGGTTACTGCACTTGCAGCATCTTTCTTTGCTGTACCGGTTACATAGTCCGTAACATCTGCTGCCGTTGCCCCCTTGGCCTGAGTAGTATTAGCGCCTACTTTAATAACGACACCTGTACCTGCTGAAACTGTACCATTGTCTGCCACAGAAAAATATGTTGTCAAATCAGTAACCGTATTCAACTCCACATACTTTGCTTCATCACTGGCATCGTTTGTCACGTAAACCTTGCTACCACCATCGATCTGTGCTTGAATTGCGTCTGCATCTAACGCCATCGTTGCCGCTGCAGCAGGTGTTGCCGCGCTGTCAGATGTCACTTCCTTTGTCGAGCCTACCGCAAACGCTTTCTTACCAGCAATAACAGAAATCTGCTGTTCCGCCAGCTTCTTCGCCGTATCATTCATAACTGCGGTTTTCTTAACTGCCGCTGTATCGTCGGAATCGCTTGCCGCGCCTTTCAGCAGGTAGATCTCGTTGAACTTGGTGGTCTCGGACACACGGTCGATCTCGCTGATCAGGGCGTCAACCTCGCTCTGGATATAATCGCGCTCTTCCGAAGAGTTGGTCCCGTTTGCGGCCTTGGTCGCCAGCTCGTTCATCCTCTGGAGCATATCATGGACTTCTGTCAATGCGCCCTCTGCGGTCTGCACTGCGCTGATACCGTCCTGTGCGTTTGAGGATGCCTGGGTCAGGCCCCTCACCTGTCTTCTCATCTTCTCGCTGATCGCCAGGCCTGCTGCATCGTCAGCCGCGCGGTTGATCTTGTAACCGGAAGAAAGTTTCTCGGTGGACTTTGCCTGTGACTTGGTCGTCAGACCGAGCATCCTGTTAGAGTTCATTGCTGTTAAGTTGTGCTGTACTACCATAATTTACCTCCTTGGTCTTACCTGGTGCAAATCCGTTTGCACCGGTGTTGAAATGTTTGATTGTTGCTTATATAATGACCGGATGGTCCTGCCCCGCTGCCGGGCCCTGACAGCAGCGCCGGGCCGTCCGGTTATTACCCTGATTGCTTCCCGCCATTTGGACGGGATGGCTTACCTGCTCCCCGTGTTTCTGTGGGTGATGATGATCCTGGGATTTTTCAGCGCCCCGGGCTCTTTCCCTTTCCCTATGGGCTCCGTTTTCCCTGTCTCCGCCTCTTCCATGGGAATCCCCGCCCTTTCGGGTTTTGTTTTCCTGGCGTCTTTCCTCACATATTTCTCCGGGTGCTCTTCCTCCGCGTAATATTTTGGAAGTTTCGCCCTTTCCTCCGGATCCGTGATGTTCCTCTCCAGCACGGTGCTCCTGACGATGTTCTTGTCCCTGGGGGCGTCCACCATGATCCTCAAGTGCTTCCCCGTCCCGCCGAGGAACACCAGCTTGATGTCCTCGCCGATCATCAGATATTCTTCCGTACTAACCGTAAGTCTTAACATGCTAACCTCCTTGTCGCTCTCAGCGATCCCTGCCTGTTTTGAATACAACACTTTACTAACAAGTGTTGCATTATATCGGGAACGGCCTCCATCACAGGGCTGTCCTGCATCGCACGACGATCCGTCAGGGTACGGTACTGAAACAGAAAGGAGACAACATGAGCACGACACAACCGATCAGGGATCCGGCACGGCTCCATGAATTTAAGAACTTTTATCTGGAAAAAGAAAGGAACATCCGCAACTACACGCTCTGTGTCCTGGGGCTGAACACCGCCCTGCGCATCACGGACGTCCTGGGATTGAGATGGGGAGATATTTATGATCTTCATAAGGAATGTTTCCTGGAACATCTGACAGTCATAGAAAAGAAGACGGGTAAGACCAACACCATAGCCTTAAACCGCGCCATCATCGATACCCTCACCGCATACAGGGCACAGTTTTCTTCCGCCCCCGGGCCAGATGCCTGCCTGTTTCCCAGCCGCAAGGGCGCAAACTGTCCCATCAGCCGCTGCCAGGCTTTCCGCATCATCAAGAAAGCCGCCCGGTCTGTGGGACTGAACCATAATATCAGCTGTCACTCCCTGCGGAAGACTTTCGGCTACCACGCATGGCAGCAGGGGACGCCGCCCGCCCTGCTGATGAACATCTACAATCATTCTTCCTATCAGATCACAGAGAGGTATCTGGGAATCGAACAGGATGACAGGGACAATGTTTTCAAGAATATTTCCCTGTAAAAGAAAATGAAAAAAAGTTGCGATCTGCCCTAAAGTATTTCCGGATCCGTCCGATAAATAAAGTAACAGGCACGAATGCAACATTTGTTAGTAAAGTGTTGCATTCGCCCTTTTTTTATGCAAACTCGCACCGCGTTTTCCTTGCAATTATAGCCTTTCTGTTGTATAGTGGTTTCGAATTGATTTTACATATGTTTATGGAGGAGATCATCATGAAAGAAAAAGTAGTCCTTGCTTATTCCGGCGGTCTGGACACTACCGCCATCATTCCCTGGTTAAAGGAAAATTTTGACTATGAGGTAATCTGCGTCTGCGTGGACTGCGGACAGGCCGAGGAACTGGACGGCCTGGAGGAGCGGGCGAAGTCCTGCGGCGCTTCCAAACTTTACATTGAGAACGTGATCGATGAATTCTGCGACGAGTACATCGTTCCCTGCGTGCAGGCCAACGCCATTTATGAGAATAAATATCTGCTGGGCACATCCATGGCAAGGCCCCTGATCGCCAAAAAGCTGGTGGAGATCGCCAGGAAAGAGGGCGCTACCGCCATCTGCCACGGCGCTACCGGAAAGGGCAACGACCAGATCCGTTTTGAACTGGGCATCAAGGCCCTGGCTCCCGATATCAAGATCATCGCCGCATGGAGGAATGACAAGTGGACCATGGATTCCCGGGAGTCCGAGATCGCCTACTGCCAGGCCCACGGCATCCATCTTCCTTTTTCCGCAGATTCTTCCTACAGCCGGGACCGCAACATCTGGCACATCAGCCACGAGGGTCTGGAACTGGAGAACCCCGCCAACGAGCCTAACTTCGAGCATCTGCTGGTGCTGGGGACCACGCCTGAGAAGGCGCCCGATGAGGGCGAGTATGTGACCATGACTTTTGAAAAAGGCGTTCCCACCTCCGTAAACGGCCAGAAGATGAAAGTTTCCGAGATCATCAGCGCCCTGAACGAGCTGGGCGGAAAGCACGGCATCGGCATCATCGATATCGTGGAGAACCGTGTTGTGGGCATGAAGTCCAGGGGCGTTTACGAGACTCCCGGCGGCACCATCCTGATGGAGGCTCACCAGCAGCTGGAGGAACTGATCCTGGACCGCGACACCTACGCGATGAAAAAAGAAATAGGCAGCCGTTTCGCAAGCCTTGTATACGAGGGCAAGTGGTTCACTCCTCTCCGTCAGGCGGAGCAGGCGTTTATCAAGGAAACGCAGAAATATGTCACCGGCGAGGTGAAATTCAAGCTTTACAAGGGCAACATCATCAAGGCAGGAACCACCTCTCCTTATACCCTCTATAATGAGAGCATCGCTTCTTTCACCACGGGCGACCTGTACGATCATCATGACGCGGAGGGCTTCATCAACCTGTTCGGCCTTTCCTGCAAGGTAAGGGCCATGAAGATGCAGGAGCAGGGCGAGGAACTGTTCTAAGCTAAATGGATACCGGCGTATCCGCCCGCCTCATTGCCGCAGGAATAAGCGGTGAATGTGGCAACATACGCTAACCGTGTGTATTTAGGGATATTGATATGATTTTTACGATACTTCTGGGAGGATATCTCCTTGTAACCAACCTGATCGGTTATATCATGATGGGCGTGGATAAAAAAAGAGCCATCCGGGGTGCCTGGCGCATCTCGGAGGCTTCTTTATTTACCGTCGCACTGCTGGGCGGCGCATTGGGGTGTACCCTTGGCATGAACCATTTCCGCCACAAGACGAAGCATTGGTATTTTAAGTACGGAATGCCCGCGATCTTTGTGGCGCAGGCCTGTGTGCTGGGGTATCTCCTGTGGAAAGGGTGGCCCTGACGCGCTAGGTCGTCACGATCACCCCGCCATCATTGGCGTACATACTGCTGATGCCCCGCATATCCATCACAACACATTCTTTAAATTTCCGTTTGGCCAGGATAATGTCTTTCACCATTTCCGCCCTGGAAAGTTCGTTGCAGTGGGTGATGATCAGGCGGCGTTCCTCGGAATTTTCCACCTCCGCCGCAGCGAATTCCGCCATCTTCACCAGCGCTTTCCTGATACCGATGGACTGGCTTTTCTGCTCAATCTTCCCCTTGACACCTATCATCACGGGCTTGATGTTCAGGCTGGACACCGCCAGAGCCTTGATGCCCGATATCCTGCCGTTTTTAATGAACGTATCCAGATTGTCCAGCACAAAATAGGTGTGCACGCTGTCGCGGTATTTCTCAATCTGTTTTACGATCTCCTCAAAGGGCAGTCCCGCCTCTTCCAGTTCGATCAGCTTCAGCGCCAGCTGTGTCTCACCGCCGCTGGCGGATTCCGAATCTATCACATGAATCTGTTTATCGCCATATTTTTCCCGGAAAAGATCCATTCCCAGCTTAGCGCTGTTGTAGCTTCCGCTGAGATGGGACGACAGGGTTACGGCATATACATGATCGGCCTCTCCGCAATAAGCCTCCATGAAAAGTTCCGGCGAAGGGCAGGATGACCTGGGACACTGGGGAGATTCCGCCACCTTTTTCAAAAACTCTTTCTGATTAAAATCATCATCATCCAGGATCCTGTAATCCCCCACCTCAATCCCCAGGGGCACACGCACGAAGCGAGGATCATCCAGCAATTCTTTCGGAAGTTCACAGCAACTGTCTACCACTATCTTGTAACTCATATTTCCTCTCATTCCGCCGCATAAGCGACATGGTAATTACTTTTCGTAACCAAAAATGCTATCACATATGGTTTTCATTACCATATATGATAGCATCCAAGATGCAGTATGTAAAGCATATTATTTCCATATTGGGGATTTTTTACAACTTTTTCTCTTTAGATAGAAAAACAGTCTCTTTTTCATGACTGTTTTTCCTTTTCGCTATTTTTTCCCTCTTTATTCTGTTTTCGCGTATTTTGCAGAAAAGCTGTTATAATGGCACTGATTCCTGTAACCCCTAAAACAGACCCGCATATAGCCCCTGCCGCATTAGGCACATTTATCACCATGATTACACACGCTGCAAGGCATCCCATCCCCAGCATAAAAGCAAAAATCACGCCAAGCAAACTGTCTCTGCTTTCTGCCCTTACTTGAATTGCTTCCATGCTTTGTCGATGTCCTGATTGCTTTTCCGCCATTGCTATGATCCTATCTGTAGCTCCAGGCATGATATCCTCGTAACCCGACATAATATCAGGTGACGGGATTGGTCCATGGAATTCTCTTTCGATCACTTTTGCCACTACTCTGGCCATCTTTTCAGGATTATCCAGATTGACAGCATCCGGTTCTGACCGCATGACATTTTCTTCTGTTTTCTGCGCTTCTAAAGCAACATCTTCCATATGTTTGACTGACTCAGTTCCAACTTCTTTATCACTTGCATCTTCAAACTCTGGGACAGCTTTGAAACTCTCTTCTAATGGCTTTTCCAACATCTTCCCAATCGCTCCTCAGGGCCTCGTAATCTCTGCTCATACTGTCTGTGATCTTCGGCCATTCTTTTGTTCCGCTCAAATCCAGCGTTCTTGCAAACCCTCTAATGAAGTCTGCGCTAATCTCTCTCTTCATCCTTTGATTCCTTTCTTGATCCAAACGAGTCTGATGTTATTGAATATTAACACATCTGCATCGAACACGCAACCGAACAAATTTTGAATTTATAAGAGTACACATCCTTACTTTATTATACCGCTCACTATAAGTTTTGTCACTCATTTTGAAAATTATTCTTCTGACAGATTTTTATGATCCATTCACATTTTCCCAAATCCCTCTTTCACTTCTCTGTCATTTGCCAGGATGAAATGGCCGGGGCGGATTTCCTGCCATTTAGGCGGATCTTTATCATAGTCGTGGACGGACGGGTCATAGACCGTCAGTTTCTTCTCCCGCTCCCTGATGGGATCGGGCATGGGGATCGCGGAAAGCAGCGCCTTTGTGTAAGGATGGGCAGCATGGGTGATCAGTTCCTCCGTCTCCGCCAGTTCCACGATACGCCCCTTATACACTACCGCGATCCTGTCGGAGAAATATCGCATCACCGACAGATCGTGGGCAATGAAGATATAGGTGATCCCACGGGATCTCTGCAGAGAGGCCAGCAGGTTCAGCACCTGGGCCCGTATGGACACATCCAGGGCGGAGATGGGCTCGTCCGCGATGATGCACTCCGGCTCCATGATCAGGGCCCGGGCAATGCCGATCCTCTGCCTCTGTCCGCCGGAAAATTCATGGGGAAAACGGCTGGCAAACTCCGGCAGCAGCCCCACTTCCGCCAATGCTTTCTGCACCCTGTCCATCCGCTCCTCATTGCTGATCTTCTTGTTCAGGTTCAGCAATCCCTCGCTGACGATATAGTCCACCTTTGCGCGTTCGTTCAGGGAGGCCA
Organism: Lachnospiraceae bacterium; assembly: GCA_023664345.1. Classification (GTDB taxonomy): domain Bacteria; phylum Bacillota; class Clostridia; order Lachnospirales; family Lachnospiraceae; genus Acetatifactor. The sequence goes on from JAMPFQ010000003.1 coordinate 174,458, forward strand.
TGGGATCCTGGAATATCATCTGGATCTCCTGGATGATCTGTCTGTCCAGCTGGCGGCTGATCTTGCCGTTGATCCTGTTTCCCTTATAACGGATCTCTCCCGCCGAAGTGGGGTGGATCCGCATGATGGCGCGTCCGATGGTTGTCTTGCCGGAGCCGGACTCTCCCACGATGCCGAAAGTCTCCCCGCGATATACCTGAAAACTTACGCCCCTGACCGCCTCGAAAGCTTTTTTGCCGTTTCCGAAAGTGACGTGTAAGTCCCTTATGTCCAATAACACTTCTCTCTCCATACTAACCTCCATGCCGCCGCTCTGCGGCGGCTCAAATCCGGATGATTTCCAGATTCTTCAGATTACGGATACTCTCAGGAGGCTCCAGTTTCGGCGCCCTGGGGTCTAAGAGCCAGGTCTTCGCTTTATGGGTCTCGCTGATCTCGAAATAGGGCGGCGCCATCAGGAAATCAATCTTCAGCGCTCTGGGATTCCTGGGTGCGAAAGCGTCTCCCTCTATGGTCTTATACAGGCTGGGAGGCGTCCCCTGGATGGTAAACAGTTCCTCTCCTTTCTGCCCCAGCTGGGGAAGCGAGGAAAGCAGCGCCCATGTGTAGGGATGCCTGGGATCGTAGAACACATCCTCCGCCGTCCCGATCTCCACAAAGTCCCCGGCGTACATGACTGCCACCCTGTCCGCGATATTGGCCACCACACCAAGGTCGTGGGTGATAAAGATGATGGTCAGGTCATACTTTGTCTTTAACTCTTTTAACAGGCTCATGATCTGAGCCTGGATAGTCACGTCCAGCGCCGTGGTGGGTTCGTCGCAGATCAGTATCTTCGGATCGCAGGCCAGGGCGATGGCAATGACCACACGCTGCCGCATTCCCCCTGAGAACTCGTGAGGATACTGTTTATAGCGTCTCTCCGGCTCCCGGATGCCCACATCCCGCAGATAGGAATACACCTTGCTTTTCACCGCTTCCCTGCCTTTTATATCCGGCTGGTGGAGGCGCACCGCCTCGGCGATCTGTTCCCCGATGGTCTTCAACGGATTCAGGCTGGTCATGGGATCCTGCATGATCATGGCGATCTCTCCGCCCCGGATCTTCTGCCATTCCTTTTCCGTCTTATATTTCGCCAGATCCTTGCCGTCATAAAGGATTTCTCCCGAGGAGATGAATCCGTTTCCGTCCAGCAGCCCCATAAAGGACTTGGTCAGCACCGACTTGCCGGAGCCGGATTCCCCTACCACCGCGATGCTCTCGCCCCTGTACACGTCCAGGGACACATTCCTGATGGCGTGGAGCACCTGTCCCCGCAGGGTAAATTTGATATTCAATTCCCTGACCGATAACATTACTTCCTGGTTCATACTCTTTATCTCCTCTATCAAGTCCATCTGCACCTGAGAAGAATCGTGCCAACGATTCTTCGGTGTGAGACTTAGAACTTCTTGGCGTCCCATCCCATGATGGGACGTCTTTAGAAGTTCTTCTCACACTGTTAACGGTGGTTTTTGGGATCCGCCGCGTCAGAGAACGCATTTCCCACAATGTAAAAGGAGATTGTCACAATGGACAGGATCACCGTAGGATAGATCAGCTGATATCGCTGGGATACGTTCATCATCACCGCCCGCCCCGCGTCGATCAGGTTCCCCAGGCTGGGCGTGGACGTGGGCAGACCCAGGCCTATGTATGTGACAAACACCTCGTTGCCGATGGCTCCCGGGATGGACAGCGCCATGCGCAGCATGATCACGGAGACCAGATAAGGCAGCAGATTCTTCAGTACCAGCCTTCTGGTAGGCGTTCCCAGACACCTGGATGCCAGGTTATAATCCCTGTCGCGGATGATCAGGATCTGGTTGCGGATGAACCGCGCCATGCCGATCCAGCCCGTCAGGGACATGGCGAAGATCAGCGTCTTCACGCTGGGGGATAAAATATATGCCACAAGAATCAAAATAATGGTCTGGGGAATATTGTCCAGCACATTGTATAATTCCGTAAAGAAGAAATCCAGTTTCCGCAGATACCCCCACAGAACACCCATGGTGATGCCCACCGCCGCCTCTATCATGGCCACCGCGAAACCGATCAGGATGGAAGTCCTTGTTCCTGCCCAGATGCGCGCCCAGAGATCCTGCCCGATATTGTTGGTGCCGAAACGGAATGTCTCATTGGGGGGTACATTCCGCAGCGCCATGGAGGTGTTCGGATCGTTATTCACCGTATTGGGGTCGAACTGCCCCGGCAGATGGGGCTGGATAAAGGTAAACAGCAGGATGGCAAGCATTAACAGCATCACCGCCACCGCGCCTTTATTCTTAAAGAACATCCGCACCGTGCTGCCCCAGTAGGAATAATTGCTGTAGCCGGTCTTCTCCGCCTCTTTCTCATCATATCCGGCATAGGAAAAGAGTTCCTCATCGCTGATGCCCGCCGTTTTATCCACTTCAGCCCTGATCTGCGCTTCCGCAGCCTCCTCCAGATTTTTAGAAAGCTTATCTTTCAAAGAAAACATCAGCGTCCGCCCTCCTTCCTGCCAAGACTGATCCTGGGATCTAAGACCGTCATCATGATGTCGCCCAGCAGCAGACCTATGACGCCCACCGTGGCGTATAACAGGACAATGGCCTGAACCATGTTGTTGTCATTATCCTTGATCACCGTTACCAGCAGACCGCCCATACCGGGGATGCTGTACAGGGATTCCACATAGATGGAACCAATCACCGTATTTAAAAAGGATGATGGCAGATACTGCACCATGGGCACAAAGGCATTCCGAAAAATATGGCGGAACATGATCCTGTTGCCGGAAGCGCCCTTCGCCTTGGCCAGGCTCACATAGTCCTTATTACTCTCATCCACCATATAACGCCTCAGCCACATGCCATAATAGGCGATATTGCCCAGGGACATGGAAAGCACCGGCAGGATCCAGCTTCTCCAGTTGTTCGGGTTAAAAAGCAGTGGAATGTTCAGCAGCGTAGTCCCGTACATCTGGATGAACAGATAATAGACCGCCGCAGGCACCGCCTGGATGAATACGATAAAGAGCGTGCCGAATTTATCAAAGAATCTGCCCTTATACCGCGCCATCAGCGTCCCCAGCGGAATGCCAAGACACATAGCCGTAAGGATGGACAGGCAGCCCAGCCTGATGGATACGGGCAGCTTATCTTTCAGAATCTCCGTCACGGGAACATTGACCCGGTAGCTGTGGGACACACCAAAATCCCCCTTGAACATATCCCGGAAGAAATGCACCAGCTGCACCGGCAGGGGATCTAAAAGTCCCTGCTCCCTTAAGCCCGCCTGGATCTGCGCGTCTGTCAGTTTGTCAAAATTCTGGAAATAACCCTCGATGGGCATCTGGCGCATCAGGATAAAGACGATGCATATGATCAGCGCCAGCGTCAAAAAGGATCTTCCGATTCTCTTTATCAGGTATTTTGCCATAATATCATAATCTCCAAGATGAAGTCAATAACCCCGCTGCAAGCAACGGGGCATGGAATTTGAAGCGCTGCAAAGCAAAATGTGCTCTTTGAGCACATGGGTATTGACCCTCGCGGCATTCGCCAAATGTCCATGCAAGCATGGCCGTTTGGCTCATTGCTCGCGGGAATAAAAACGGACAGGTACAGGAACCCCTCCTATACCTGCCCCCTACTATCTTATTCTAATGTATTGCGCCTGTCAAGATTTTTGGCTATTTATGCTCCGCCATAGAAGCCTCGAACTCCTCCATGGAGATCGGCTGGTCGTACAGCTTCTGTCCCTTATAACGGAGATTGGATACGCCGAACGCGGCATACTGTCCCTCCCAGGGATTCAGCCTGGAAACCACGAAGTCGCTGACCGTCACGCCGTAAGGCACCGCAAGGGCATGTTCGATCAGATAACTCTCCGCCTCCGCGAATGCCGCGTAACGGGCTGTTGTATCATCAGTGATGGCCTTGGCAGCCTCCACCAGAGCAAAGTACTCTTTCACTGTCTCGGCGGAAGCAGTGTTATCTTCAATAGCATATGCCATATAAGCGTATCTCATGCCGCGGTTGTAAGTGCCGTCGCTGTTAGCGGACTGATAGAAAGGATCCGTCCATGTCTCGGGATCGGCATAGTCCGCGCCCCAGTTGCAGAGGAGCAGCATGTAATCGCAGGAACGGCGCACATCCGTCAGGAAGCTGTCGGAGGGACCCGCCTCCACGATGATGTCAATATAATCCGTGCCCAGAACACTCTCCAGCTGCTGCTCCAGTACCACACATTCTTCCTCCCAGTTGGTAGTGGAGGGATTATAACGGACCAGTGTCTTTACAGGGAAAGTAACACCCTGGGAACCCAGTTCCGACATGGCAGCCTCCTTGTAAGCCACCGCCGCGTCAGGATCGTAGAAATCTTTGGATGTAATGTCCGCAAACGCCTCCTGCTCCGTGTAATCCTTTCCGGTGGACTCATCCACGGAGAATCCCGCGGGCGTGATGGTATTCTGAATGTAATTGGCGGGATCCGCGTAATCGCCGGTGCTGATATATACGGTGCTGGTGCGGTTGATGGCGTGCATGATGGACTGGCGGAAATTCTCGTTGTTCACGGCGATCTCCCAGTTTGCGGGCTCATACTTCTCATCGATGCTGTAGCCGGTCATGCCATCCCTGTAGAAATCTTCGTTTAACGCGTGTACGTTAAAGTTAAAGCAGTAAAAATAGTCAAAATCGATCTTAGGCCTCTGCATGCTGACCATATTGCTGGTAGCGGGATCGCTCATCCACGCGTCAACAATGTCGGAACCCAGGGTGGTCTGGTCAATCTCGCCCCTCTTTGCCATCTCTGCGCCAATGGTGTCAGCTTCTGCATTGTAGGTTCTCTGGATGGCATCGATGTAGACATGCTCCGCGTCCCAATTGTTGGGATTCTTGGTCAGGACCATCTGTACCTGGGGCTCGAAAGCGGAAATGTAATATGCGCCGCAGTAGTACATGGTGTCCGCAGTGGTGGCAAAATTCGTGCCCTGCTCCTCCAGCTGGGGGCCATAGGCGGGCATGAAGCACACATAGGTCAGCATGGACAGGAAATAAGGACACTCCGCCGCCAGGGTATACTGCAAGGTGGTGGCATCCACAGCCTTTACGCCCACCTCGGAGAAGTCGATCTTAGCCGCGCCCTCCTCTCCCGCAAGGCCGTTGTAATACTCTTCCGCGTTCTTGATGGTGCCGAACAGGTTGCTTGCGGTAGCGCTGTTGTTGGCAGGATCCAGCACATATGCCATGGCGTCCACAAAGTCCTGCGCGGTCACATCCGCAACCGCCGCGCCGGTATTGTCCACCCACTTCTGCCCCTCACGCAGGGTAAAGGTCCAGGTCATGGATGCTTCGTCATAACTCCACTCCGTTGCCAGGCCGGGCTGCAGGTTCGCGAAGTTATCGTATTCAACCAGGGTATCGATCACATTTGCGCCGATCTGGTATTCATTGGTAGTTGCGGTGATCAGGTAATTCAGCGTGGAAACCTCGCCGGAATACAGGACGCGGTACACGCTGCTGCCGTTTCCGGAAGCGCTTGCCGACTGACCGTCTCCGCAGCCCGTCAGCATGGCTGCTATCATTGCCGCAGACAGAGCCATGGAAAGCCATTTCTTCTTCATAATATTCTCCTCCTGTTATGATCTACCTCGGCATAATGACAAAAATGGGGTAGCATTCACATTGAAGCTACCCCATCGTAACCACTCGCCAATTACTATTAGTATACTGTATTCTGCGGGAAAATCAAGCTTTTTTTATTCAATTTCCGCTTTCCAGACCATATCCTCGAATCCAAGCCCTCTGTCCTCATACTCCGCCTCGCCCCTCTGGTTATCATAGGGGTCGGCCCGCAGAAAATTCTTTTTGACATCAAATTCACACTGGAAGCGGGAATTTGCCGCCATACGGAAAGGATCCAGATTGCCGAAATAAAACCTTCTCCCCTCCTCATTGCCCTCCCTGTGCGCACTCCCCCCAAAGGAACAGTCCACGCATCTCCAGCCGTAGGGAGCGATATAAACCTGCGCCCAGTCATGGCAGCCTGCGGAAAAGGGCGTGGTATACAGGCCGGACTGCCACCTGGCGGGAACTCCCGCGATCCGGCACAGGGTGATGAACATCAGCGCCTGGATTCCGCAGTCGCCCCGGCCGCCGATGGCTGCGTATTCCGCCAGGTTCTCAATGGTAAGATAGCTTCTCACGAAAGAATACTCCACATGGGCAGTGATATAGTCATAAATGCTCCGCGCCCGATCCAGCGGGTTCTCCAGCCCCTCCGTCAGCTTCCCCGCCAATGTGCGCATATAGGGCGTAAAGCGGATATGGGGCAGCTGCTCCGCCAGGTCCGCCGCAAATTCCGCCGGGTCTATGGGCTGTACCTCATCCGGATCCATCTCCACATAGTCCGCCCGGTTCACATAGGAATATTCTACCCAAAATTCGTGATTTTCCCGCATATTCTCCTGAAAACAGACGGCACGCTGGGGACTGTGGGGAGGGGCAAGTTCATAGGGTTCCGGAAAAGCAGCAAGGATCCGGATATCCCGAAGCTGTGCACATTCCGCCGGGATGGGAATATGTACTTTTACACGGCCTTTCTGAAAACTTTCGTCCCTGATGCGCAGGGATGCCCTGATATGGAAACGGCATTCCGCCGATCCCTGCTCCCTGATCTGTCGTACCACGTCCAACAGAGCCTGCTTCTCCCGGTCAGCGGGCTGTTGGCTGCTTCTCTCCCGGGAAGCCGCCGCAAGCGCACTATCCGCGCTTTTTCTGCCCGTGCGCGTCTTGTCCTCTTCCGCTTTGCCTGCGTGCGGCCTGTCCGCTTCCACTCTGCCCATGCGCGGCCTGTCCGCTTCCGCTCTGTCTGCGTGCGGCCTGTCCGCACACGCGCTGGCCTCCCTTGCCCTGTCCGCACGCTCTGTCAGGGAGAAATCGACTTTCAGCAGCGTTTCCACAAATCGGCCAAAAAACCGCTCCTCCCCGTCCACATAGATCCAGTCTATCCTGCCCTGATCCTGCAAGGCGCGAAATTCCTCTTCCGTCAGATCCGGCACCGCCTCCCGCAGTTTTGCCAATGCCTCCGCGTATGTATACGGATATTCCCCGGGAAGCCGTTTCAGAATTTCCCGCTCCAGGATCAGCTTTTTCCTGAGTGCGCCAGGAATATCCCTTTCCAGCCACAGCCCGATCAGCCTGTCCGCTCCCTGAAAGTCCCCGTGCCACTTCCGTTTCAGGATATCCTCCGGAAGTTCCACGGATAAGCACTCTATGTACTCGAATCTGAAATCATTCATGTACGATTCCTTTCTCCCTGAAAATCGTTTATCCACATTCCCTTGACTATCTTCCCCGCAATCAGTATACTACAGTTAATCACAATTTGAAAGGCATGGTTATAAAATGGTCGCGTTACAGATCACATCCATGAAACAATTTATGAACCAACTGCTGGCCGCGGATACGTTCGATATGTTCCTGCTGGAGGAGGCCGTAATCAGCGCCGCCTGCACTTTTACCATAGACGGGCGCATCAACCGGGAATTTTTCAGCGGCGGGAACGGGGAGCCCGTGGAACTGCCCTATGACTTCCGTCCCTGGAACGAAGTAAAAGGGCTGTGCTTTGACCTGATCAAAGGAAAGCGCACCCCTTTATTTTTCCGTTTTGTCCTCCATCTCATGCCCGAAAAGGCTGCTGCCCTGCTGTCAAAGGAAAACAGCGACGTGGATCCCTCTCTGGTGAAAGCGCTGGTGCTAAACATCCGCTATGACGGCTCCAGGGCAGTCCTGACCACAGGCACGGCCTATCACACTTTCCTGCTCTCCAAAGAGCCGGAAGCCATCTGGGACAAAGCATTGATGAAGTATCTGGAGGCAAAAGGCATCCCTACTTCATTTTTGACTTAAACACCAGGCTGGCCAGATAGCCGAAGATCAAAGCCGCAGAAGTGCCCACCGCGCCGGCCTTGAAACCGCCCGCGAAGACCCCCAACAGCCCCTGTTCGTCCACGGCTTCTTTGACTCCTTTCATCAGTACGTTTCCAAAACCCAGAAGAGGCACGCTGGCTCCCGCTCCCGCATATTCCTGAAAGGGCTCGTACCAGCCGAAAAAGCTGATCACTGCCCCCGACACCACCAGCAGCACCATGATCCTGCCCGGCATCATCTTGGTCTTTTCCATCAGGATCTGCACCAACGCGCAGATCAGCCCGCCTACCCAGAACGCATTCACATAATCCATCATCGCAGACTACTCCTTTATATACCCCTGTTCCAAAGGGCTTTCTTGGAAACAGTATCTGCAGGGGATGCCTGTTTTATGCATGCTTTCGATGATTCTGTCAATACCACGCGTTCATGCGGCCCCGGCATCCTGAACGGTTCAGCCATCCTATCATCAACTTGCGCCTTTACAGCGCTGCTATGACCTCCACCTCGCACAGCACGTTCTTAGGCAGTGTCCTGACCGCCACACAGCTTCTCGCCGGCTTCTCGGTAAAATACTTTGCGTACACCTCGTTAAATGCAGCGAAATCACCCATATCCGCCAGGAAACAGCTGGTCTTTACCACATTGGCATAGTCGGTGCCCGCCGCTTTCAAAATCTCACCCACATTCTTACACGCCTGCTCCGCCTGGGCGGTGATATCCGTACCCTGGATCTCACCCGTGGCGGGATCGATGGGAATCTGACCGGAGGCAAACAACATATTGTTGACGATGATACCCTGTGAATAAGGCCCGATCGCCGCGGGCGCCTTGTCTGTTGAAACTTTCTGTAACATAGTCTTATCCTCTTTTCTGTTTTTCTGTATTACCGTATTATCTGCTCATATCCGCTTCCGGCTCGTCAAATTCCGCCGTCACATAGAACCCCCTGGCGTTTTCCACCACATCCGTCACTGTTCCCTCCCTGCTCTTAAGCCGGTAACGGAACGGGATATTGGCAGACATGGCAAGCGCCGGATCGATGGTGTAATAGTAATTGCTGGGCAGCACCCCCTCTGTCACCGTGATCTTCTGTCCCGCCTCCAGCAGTCCGGGGCGCTCCATCTTAAATTCCATCCGCCGCATAGATTCCCACCCTCAGTTTTCTACCGCCGACATTCCTGCGGCATTCACTAAATCCCTGTGCATGCATGACACCCGGCCAGCTGCCCGCGGGAGTCAATCTGCCCCGCACGTCCGGCACATCGGATATCCGCATATCAAGAATAGCCTAAACGAAAGGGAAAGTCAAGACTCCAGTACCAGCGCGTGGGCGATCCCGGGAACGCTTTTTCCCTCGTTGAAGCTGGTCTTGGAGAGCAGCGCTCCCGTAGGCATGAAAAGGACTCTCTTCCAGTTGCCCTCCTCAAGCTGTTTCAGGATATAGGCCGACAACGTCACGGCGCTGCAGCCGCAGCCGCTGCCTCCCGCATGGGTATCCTGGGATGCTGCGTCATAGATCTCAATGCCGCAGTCCATGTGCTGCTCGGAAATGTCGTACCCTTTTTCTCTCATCAGATCGATCAGCACTTTCTGACCCACTTTTCCCAGGTCTCCTGTGATGATCTTATCATATTCCTCCGGTTGACTTTCGAAGTCATTAAAATGCTGTTCCAGCGTGGAAGCCGCCGCAGGCGCCATACAGGCTCCCATGTTCATGGAATCCTTCAATCCGTAATCCACGATCTTCCCCACTGTCATTCCCATGATCCTCGCCCTGGGCTTATCCCCATAGGCCGACAGCGCCGCCTGGTTTCCCAGCACAAAGGCGCCGCCTCCCGTGACGGTCCAGGTGGCGGACAGGGGACGCTGGTTCCCATACTCCAGAGGAAAACGGAACTCCTTTTCCGCGCTGGCAAAATGGCTGGAGGTAACGCAGACAACTCTTTCCGCAAATCCGCCCGCTATGGCCATGACTCCAATGGTCAATGACTCTCCGCAGGTCGAACATGCCCCATATACACCCAGTAGTGGTATCTGGAATGTCGATATACCAAATGATGTGGCTATGGACTGACCGAGCAAGTCACCAGCAAAGATGAACCTGACATCCTCCGCCTTTACTTTGGCCTTTTCCAGGGCCAGCCGGACCGCGGTCTTCTGCAGGCTGCTCTCCGCTTCCTCCCAGCTTTCACAGCCAAACATATCATCGCTGCCCACCATGTCGAAGAGCAGCCCCAGCGGCCCCTGCCCCTCCTTGGTCCCTACAATGCTGCCGCTGTTTAAAATATAGACCGGCTGCCCCGGTCTTACGCTTGCTTTTCCTAAAATCTGATTCATAAAAATGCCCTCCGGATAGAATAATGTTTTAGTCATTATCCCCTGTCCGGAGGGAATTCATTCATAAGAAGCGGGTGCTTTGTGTGCAAGCACCCACGCACAGCTTGCAGATCATTTTATGGCTGAACTGTATACATATAACTGCTGACCACATACAGAACCTCGCCGTTATATTCCACCCTCGACCATCCCGCGTCCGGGCTGTATCCTGTCCGGTGCACCACTTCGCCATTGCTGATCTGGCAGCGGACAGTGGTCTCTCCCTCGGAAGTACTGGGCTCCGTCCGCAGGTTCACATACTCCTTGGGCGTAATATCATCACTGCAGTCCGTAAAGATGATGATCCGCCCGTCCAGGGTGTTGACCCTGTTGGGATCCGCCGCCTGAACTGGTGTCTTATAAGTCAGATCGGTAGTCAGATACTGTGACACCGCATACAGCGTCTCCCCATTGTAATCCAGCCTTGTCCAGCCGGTGGCCTCGTTGATGCCGGTGCGGTTCAATATCTCCCCGTTTTTCGCCTGCACCACGATATTGTCCGCGTTCAGGGTGCTTGGCTCAGAACGCAGGTTGATCACGTCTTTCGGCGTTACATCCGCATTATCCTGGGTAAATTCCATGGCCGTCGTTCCCGATACCGGCTCCTGCACAGCCGCGGAGGGCGGCGTAGTCTGGGAAGCCGCAGGCGTGGGCGTTACCGCGGGAGCAGCGGTGGGTGTGGGGGAAGCAGTGGAAACAGGCGCTGATTCCGGCAGCTCCGTGGGCTCGGATGTGGGTGCGGACACAGATGCGTCTGATGCCGCTTCCGTGGATCCGTCCGCTCCCATGGAAGTCGATGCGGCATACTCCGAGGAAACGGAAGCAGACGGTCGGGACTCGCCCTCTTCGTCTTTTGGCTCCAAATGGGTAAAATGCCATAAGACCGCACATATGATGGCCGCCAGCGCTATGACCCCTGCCATTGATACTGCGATCACCCAGGGCTTCACCGAATCATTATCATCCTCTTCCCATTCATCCTCCGGTTCCTCTTCCGGGAATTCACCCTCACCGTCAAATCGTTCTCTCGAAATCCGCCCTGAAGTCCGGCTGCCCGAACGCGATTCCCTGCTTTCCTCCCGGATATCCTCAAACACGATCTCCTCGAGTTCATCCTCCTCATTTCGGCTGATCCTCGATTCCAGTTCCTGCGCCAGTTCCTCCACGCTCTCGTCTCTCGTCTCTTTCATACCGATAGCCCCGCCTTTCCACTGTTTCCATATCTACCTGTACATTTCACTCTGTGCCCGGATCAGATCCTGATCTTCAAAGTAATCGATCTTCATGGCGCTCTTCACCTCGGAAAGGGTCTGCGCAGCCACCTCTCTCGCTGCATCACTGCCTTTTTTCAACACATCGTATATGGCGGGAATATCTTTCTCCAGTTCTTTCCTGCGGTTACGGATAGGCTCCAGCGTCTCCTGCATGATATTGTTCAGGAATTTCTTTACTTTCACGTCTCCCAGCCCTCCGCGCACATAGTGCGCTTTCAGTTCATCCAGGTTCGGATACTCAGGCAGATACCTCTCAAAATGCTCCGGCCTGCAGAAAGCATCCAGATACGTAAACACCGTATTACCCTCCAGATGTCCGGGATCGCTCACCTGCAGGTGCTGGGGATCCGTGTACATGCTCATGACCTTGGTGCGCACCTCATCCGCACTGTCAGCCAGATAGATGCAGTTCCCAAGGGACTTGCTCATCTTCGCCTTTCCGTCAATGCCGGGCAGCCGCTTGCAGGCCTCGTTTTCCGGCAGCAGCGCCGCAGGCTCCACCAGAACGGGCGCGTATACTGTGTTGAATTTATGCACGATCTCCCTTGTCTGCTCGATCATGGGCAGCTGATCGTCGCCCACGGGCACGGTGGTCGCCTTAAATGCCGTGATATCGGAAGCCTGGCTGATGGGATAGGTGAAAAAGCCCACCGGTATGCTGGCCTCGAAATTGCGCATCTGTATCTCGCTTTTTACCGTAGGGTTCCTCTGCAGTCTGGCCACAGTGACAAGATCCATATAATAAAAGGTCAGCTCACAAAGTTCGGATATCTGGGACTGTATGAACAGAACGGACTTCGCCGGATCCAGGCCGCAGGACATATAATCCAATGCCACTTCGATGATATTCTGCCTCACTTTTTCCGGATTTTCGATATTATCCGTCAATGCCTGCGCATCGGCGATCATGATATATGTCTTCTTATATTCTCCCGAATCCTGTAATTCCACTCTCCGGCGCAGAGAGCCCACATAATGCCCCACATGCAGCCGTCCTGTAGGTCTGTCCCCTGTTAAGATTATCTTATCCATTTTTTTACTCCTTTATCATCCTGTTCATTGACAGCAAAAACTTCACCCGTCTATTGTAGCATTTTCTTTGAGAGAATGCTATAATAATCTTATGTTTGGACGAAACAGTATTGCACATAAGGATGGGGAACATGCGGCGAAGCAATGATTTTTCACTTTTTTATATAGCGGACGTGCCTTATCTGCTGCCTTTCGGACAGGGCATAGCGGATTTAAGGAGGGGCATCCAGATCAATGATACCGGAGCGTATCTCTGGACGCTTTTGGCGGAAGAGCGCTCGGAGGACGAACTGCTCTCCCTCTGCACCGCACATTATGAAACCCCTGATCCTCAGCTGCCGCAATTGAAATCTGACCTGCTGCAGTTTCTCCATATGCTGGATATTTTCGGGATGCTGGATTGGTCTGATGACCTGGCCCGTTCCAATGCCAAATCTGATCCCTCCAGTCATGATACCGGAAATATCTCCCTTTCGGACACCGATAACGGCCTCGCTTCCCCCGACGGCACAGGCGCACAGGGCAGTCCGGGAACTGCTCCCGTCCATTCTGCCGCTGTAAGGCGTTATCTGTCCATCGGCGGCCTTATGCTTCTGCTCCGTGGATCCGCCGAGGCATTTTCGCAGGAATTTGACGCTTTCGAGATCTTTCCGGAACCTGATCCGGCTGGCATCCCTGCATCAGGCGATGCCGTTCACGTTGACCAGACGGTCATCGTCACAGAACTTGCGCCCGAAGTCCGCCCCGAAAGCAAAACCTTGCTGCAAAATCACGAACTGACTGTTATGGAAAGCGATCTGCAATATATCTTCCTGTTTCCTGCATCGCCGGGGATCCGGGAAGCACGGCTGACAAAGGACGGGACGGATGCACGTTATCATTGCTGCCCACCCTATACCGAGAGCCTGCGGCATGACTTATTCCACGCCATCAGACTTTCCTTTTTATACCTTGCGCAGTTACATGATATGGTCGTGCTGCACTCCGCCTCCCTGCTCTACCGGGACAGGGCATGGCTTTTTTCCGGGCACTCCGGCGCCGGGAAATCCACCCATACTAATCTTTGGAAAGAACTCTATGATGTCGCCCTGATCAACGGTGACTTAAACCTGCTGTCCATGGACAACGGACAGCCTCTGGTCCATGGGTTGCCCTGGTGCGGGACTTCGGGAATCGCTGATACCCATTCCTATCCTTTGGGCGGCATTTTCTTTGTCAAAAAAGCGCCACAGAACCATATCGACGCTCTTGACGCAAGCCGCGCCCAGCTTCTTGTCGCCCAGCGGCTGATCTCTCCAAGCTGGACGGAAGCTCTGTTACAGAAAAATCTGTGCTTTGTGGCAGAACTTGCCCCGCATATCCTGATCTGCCGTCTGCACTGCACCAAAGGACCGGAAGCCGCCAAGACGGCGAAGCAGGCGATCGATGACTATCTGGCCTAGAATCCCCTCACCATCTCCTCTATCTCCGCATCATCCAGGACGACACACTTCTTATCCCGGATAGCGTATACCCGCGTACAGGCCTCCAGCACCGTAGGCCTGTGAGTGGTGACGATACAGGTCCTGGGATAACTGTCCTGCATGATATTCCGAAGCACTTTCCTCTCCGTTGCAACGTCAAGGGCGGAAGTGGCTTCATCGAGAAGGAGCAGCGGAGACTTTCGGAGGATTGCCCGGGCAATGGAGAGACGCTGGGCCTGTCCTTCCGAGAAGCCGCCGCCCCTCTCCTTGATTTCACTGTCGATCCCGTTTGGCAGTTTCTCCACAAAATCCCATGCGCACGCCAGTTTCAGCGCCTCTATGATCTCCTCGTCCGTGGCATCCTGCTTTACATTCCGCATATTTTCCGCTATCGTACCCGAAAACATGGTGTTGCCCTGAGGGACATAGGAGAATAATCTTCTGGTGGAAGGGGTCAGGGGGATCTTCTCCGTTCCTGCTTCCCCTTCTTTTCCGCCGCCGCAAACGACCGCCAGTCCCCCCTGCGTCCGCATAAGGGACAATATCAAGCGAATCAGGGTGGTTTTCCCCTCACCGGAAGGTCCTACCAAAGCTACAATTTCATGGGGATAAGCCTCCAGTGAGGCGTGGGAAAATACCTGTGTCCCGGTCATATAGCCATAATCCATATCCGATACCTGCAGACCAATTCCCTGATTTCTATATTTATCCAAAAAGACATTCACTTCATCATTCTGGCTGTAATCTTCCCTGGGCATCTCCACAATGTCCATCAGCCTCCCGGCGGAGGTAGTCAGACTGATTGCAGAAGGAATCAGGGAAGTCAGATTATGCAGCGTGCCTGTCAATGTCCCTGACAAACTTAGAAACATGGTCATGGAACCATAGCTGATGGCTCCGCTCCAGACACGATAAATTCCCCATCCATACGCGGCGTAAGATACCATCATCCCCACCGTGGACAGTAACAGCGAAGTTCCCATGGACATCCTCTGAAAGCTTAAACGCATGCCAATATATTCTTTCTGATATGATTTCAGTTTTTCCACGTAGAGATGTATCAGATCAAAAGCTTTAATTGTCTGGATGTTGGAAAAAGTTTCCTGGTTAAATCCCGACATTTTCGCACCCATCGCTGCACTTTTTTTGTTGTTGTTCACCATACGGTTCATGAGGGTTCTGGACAGAATCAGACTGACAGGCATACCCAGAAAAGCAAAAACCGCAAAGGATGCGTCATGATATACAACCATGGCAAAAGAACTGATAAAACGGAACACATAGATGATCATATTAGGTATAAAACTCAATACGCCAGTGGATATGGTTGAAGCATCAGATCCCCATCTGGTCAGCAGATCGCCGGTATGATAGTTGGTGAGGGATTCCCAGTCCGTTACCAGGATTTTGGAAAAAATATCGGATTTTATTTCCGCATCCACTTTCATGCTCAAATAACTGGAAGCATAACCCGATACCTGGGACAGGAAGGTATTTCCCACCCCCAATCCTATCATGATGCAAAATGTCTGAATCACCATCCCGGTCTGATGTCCCGTAATAATATCAACAAGATCTCTGGAAATGAGACTGGAAAGTAATGATACCACCGTTGAAACCATTCCCAAAAATGTATAAAAAATCATAACTAACCAGTATTTTCTCACATACTGATAAATCCACTTCGTCTGTATCCACATTTCCTGGAGACGACCTGCTTTAATACGGCCAATAATGAAAAGCATTTTCTCTTTCATGCCTGTAAATTCCTTCCATGGCAGAAATACCTGGTTTGATATCCCGGAACAATTTATCTTCTCGAACACAATAAATGTTTCAAAGAGCAGACCCATAAATGCAGCTACTGAAAAACCCTACAGAATTCAAGCGAATCCTGTAGGGTTCAACGCTTACTGTTTTCGTAACTTAATGCTGCCCACAATCATGGTTGCAAATCAGCTGCGCACCGCTGACATCCAAACCTGCATCCGACTCAACAATCACATCGCCCAGACCGATATTATCATAATCATTATTATGATAACTATAGTCAATACTTATGGATGCAGTGCCATCACCGCCAGCCAGTGATCCATTAGAACTCTTGTATGTAACAGCCTGATTAAAATACAGAATCAACGTCTGCTTTCCACTGTGATGACTGTCGCCGGCCGCATGAATTGCATCCACCTGAATACGATAATCTCCTCTGCCTGTTTCCGGCTCCTGGTGAATACGAGTTGTTACCGTATAACAGTCGCCACCCGCACCACTGGCAGCATACACACTTTCAGCCAATTCTTCATTGATAAGGACAATCGGTTTTTCATATTTCATTTTTGATTCCCCCATTTCCACACTGCCAAATACCACAAAAACTGCCTTTGTTGTACTTTTGCAACTTAAGAAATCTGCTTTTAATATGCCAGGCCATTCTCATCGTTTACCATATGATCCTCAGCAAATCCCTCACTCTCCCATGTAGGCATCCGCTTGCCATTGTCCACATCATAGCTGGTAGCTCCGTCCAGATACGCCTGGTCAATCTGTAACCCGCAACCTTCCTCACGATATGCCGGGCATCCTATACAACCATAATGTTCCTTTACAGTGTTATTCCACCCGCCCTGATAATGCTGGTAAATCCCAGCCATATACTTGCTGTCACAGCCGGGTCTGCCATTGCTGCCATCTGAATTACTGATGACTGCGCCGCTGGCAGCATACACTCCTTCCGCCAATTCCTCATTCGCCAATACTATCGGCTTTTCATAGCTGCTCATTGCTATACCTCCCATCTCCAAATACATTATAACAGTAAATATACCCACATCTACTATAATTACTATAATACAATTTTATTGTAACGTCAATATAAAAGGCTTTTTGCTCTTTAATTCAATCTATTCAGAAAATTCATATAAACTGTCAAAAAAAGCGAAGACGAGTACGGAAAAGAAACCCATACCCATCTTCTCAATGTAAATAACCTGATAATTCCAGGCATTTGCTTACAATATTACATATGATGCTTTGTGACAATCGACGTATATCTCAAATCGGTCGCACCCTCTCCGCTGATCCAGACACCCTCATAAGAACAGCCCGAATCAGAAGGAATAACGCTTGCTTTCTCCACAATAACCTTATTGCCGGAAATAGTACCATTGATACCATTATCCAACTTTACGGTAGCGGGCAGATCCGCAGCAAAAGTAATCTCCACATAAATATTGTTCCAGTTTTCCTCTGCGATATGTGTACGGCTTGCATCCTGAACGATTTCAAAATACAGCCAGTATCTTCCGCCACTGTTCGGAGTTTCACGGATATTCTGAATCTCAAAACAATCACATGCCGCCACACTGCCGGAAGCCGCGTAAACGCCTTCAGACATTCCCATATCCAAGATCTGAGGTTTTTCGTAGCCCATAAGTTTCCCCTCCTTTCTGGTGACATTCCAATAGTTACCTGTCTGACTTTATTATACGTTGTATGACTGGAAAAAGCAAATATAAAAACATAATAATTTCCATTTTTATACAAAAAGAGCCCGAAACACCCTACTTCAAGGTTTCCGGACTTCTTTCAAATAGCGAGAGGGGGATTTGAACCCTCGACACCACGGGTATGAACCGTGTGCTCTAGCCAACTGAGCTATCTCGCCAAAATGGAAGTTATAGGGCTCGAACCTATGACCCTCTGCTTGTAAGGCAGATGCTCTCCCAGCTGAGCTAAACTTCCATTCTGTCGGCTGCCAGCCGTCACAACCACAACCGACTTGTTTAGTATACAATGGACGGGTATATTTGTCAACAACTTTTTTCAGTGATCACATCCTCTCCGGCGCGGAGAATCCCAGCACATCTATGCAGGCCTCCAGCACGGCCCTGGTCAGATTAAGCAGCGCGATCAGTCCGGTGCGCCTGATCTCGTCCTCCTCGCCCAGGATCCTGGTCTCATGATAAAAGTGGTTGAACGCATTGGCAAGGTCATAGATATACGCGCACACCTTATGGGGCGCGATCTCCTCCGCGGCGTTCTGCATCATGGCATTGAATCCGGCAAGTTCCATCATCAGCGCTTTTTCCGACTCATTGCCCGCCTCCCGGAGCACAGCCTTTTCCACCTCACCGCCCTGCTCCCGGTATTTGCCCAGGATGGACTTGATGCGCACGATGGTATAGAGGATGTAAGGGCCCGTGTCCCCCTCAAAAGAGGTAAACCGGTCAATATCAAACACATAATCCTTGGATGCCTGATTGGACAGGTCTCCGTATTTGAGTGCTGCTACCGCGACGATATCCGCCACTTTCTCCGCTTCCTCCAGGGGCATTTCACGGCCCTCTTTGATCTTCCGGAGCATCTCTTCCCTCGTATCCCGGATCAGGTTCTCCAGACGCATCACGCCGCCGTCCCTGGTCTTAAAGGGCTTGCCGTCGCTTCCGTTCATGGTGCCGAATCCCACAAACTTCAGTTCCGTCTCGGGATCCACCAGCTTCGTCTTCCTTGCGCAGCGGAATACCTGTTCAAAATACAGATCCTGACGCTTGTCCACCACATAGATGATCTGGTCAGGCCGATACAGCCTCATGCGCTCCATGATGGTTGCCAGGTCTGTTGTATTATACAGGGAAGCGCCGTCTGATTTTAAGATCATGCAGGGCGGGATCTCCCTGGTGTCCGTCTCCTCTTTCACATCCACCACCAGGGCTCCCTCGCTGATATACGCATAGCCATTATCTTTCATATAAGCGACCAGTTCCGGGATCAGTTCGTGGACGTCGCTCTCCCCTTTCCAAAGGTCAAACTCCACATTCAGGCTGCCGTAATTTTTTTTCAGGTCCGCTACGGACACGTCCATCATATGCCTCCAGAGGGCGCGATATCCCCTGTTCCCGTTCTGCAGTTTGAAAGTCGCTTCCATGGCGCGGGCCTTGTAGGCGGGGTCTTCCTTGGATCTCGCACTGGCGGCGGGATAGATCTCTTCCAGTTCAGAAATGGTAAAGGGTGGCTCCTTGGGATACTCTCCCTGATAGTCCTCATCAAAATACACCATTGCGGGATCACGATCCTGCAGTCCGGTGATGATCAGTCCCATCTGCAGCCCCCAGTCCCCCAAGTGCACGTCGCCGATCACTTCATTTCCCGCATAACGACAGATCCTCTTGATGCTCTCCCCGATCACCGCCGAACGGATGTGACCCACATGAAGGGGTTTCGCCACGTTCGCACCGCCATAATCGATGATGATCTTTTTGGAAACAGCGGCTTTCTCCAGTCCAAACTTCTCGGCTGCCGCCATCTCTTTTATATACTCCAGCAGAAAGCCTTCCGCGATCTTCAGGTTCAGGAAGCCGGGAGCCACTGCCGCCGCCTCTTTGAACACTCTGCTGTCCGCCAGCTTCTCCGCCACCTCATTGGCAATCATGATCGGCGCTTTGTGGTACTGCTTTGCCCCCGCCATGGCGCCGTTGCACTGGTACTCGCAAAGATCCGGGCGGTTGGACACGGTGACTTTCCCCAGAGTCCGGTCATAGCCCGCGGCCTCAAATGCCCGCGCTATTTCTTCTGATAACAGATCCAATAATTTTTTCATAAAAGCCTCCCGTAAAAGTTTCGCTCCTCCATCATATACCGACGGCCAGTGACCGCCGGCCGCCATGCATGCTGGTTTGAATCTTGTGTCAACATTGTACCTTGTTTCCGCAAGTCACAGGGCAGAGACCCTGAACACCGTTGGTGTCCAGGGTTCGCTTCGCTCGTCAAATGGCCAAAGAAACAGCTGCTCGAGCAAGCTCGGCATCTGCTTCTTTGCCCACTTGACTCTGCCCTTTGCGGACATTGTACCCTACTTTTCCCTGTCGCGCAAGGAGTATCCGCATCCGCAGTGATCCTGCCTGTACAGTTCATACTCCGCAGACAGTTCCACAGAACGTTTATAACCGTTCCTTTTCTTAAAATCGGAGGGCAGCCAGGGCACTCCGTATTCCCGGGATAACGCCATGCCGATCTCGTTCAGCTTCCCGGCGTTTTTCAACGGACTGATGGTAAGGGTGGTACAGAAGAAGTCCGCTCCTGCTTCTTTCGCTCTCTTTGCCGTCTCCCGCAGGCGCAGGCCATAGCAGCGGAAACACCTTTCGCCGCCCTCCGGACAGTCCTCATACCCCTTTGCCGCCTGATAGAACCTTTGGGGTTCATAGTCTCCCTCCAGGATCTCTATGGGATATCCTTTCCGCACGCCCGCCGCCATCTCTTCATTGTAGGCACGGATCAGGCGTTTCTGTTCCTCCGCTCTCTTACGGTATTCCCCGGAGGACGAGATATTGGGATTAAAATAAAACACAGTGATGTGAAAATAACCGCACAGGTACTCCAGCACATAGCTGCTGCAGGGCGCACAGCAGCTGTGGAGGAAAAGGCCCGGCGCAGGTCCATCCTCCAGCCTTATCAATATTTTTTCCAGTTCTTTCTGATGATTTATCGCGTTCATATCTCCATCTTCTGTTAATTGTGCTATTTTGTCAAGCAAAAAAACTTCCCATGAACCGGTCATGGGAAGTTTTCCGTTCTCATATCCTGTTTATCGTCCGATCGCTTCCTCATAGCGTTTCTGCGCCTTGCGCCAGTTGATAAGGGTGAACCAGCCGTCCACATAGTCGGCCCTTCTGTTCTGGTATTGCAGATAATAGGCATGCTCCCACACATCCACCAGGAAAAGCGGGATGGATTTATCCAGATCCGGCACATCCTGGTTTGCCGTCTGCACAATGGAAAGCTTCCCGTCCTTGTCCGTCACCAGCCAGGCCCAGCCGGAACCGAACCTGCCCACAGCCGCCTGTTTCATCTGCTCTTTCCACTGCTGAAAAGAACCGAAATCCCTTTCAATGGCTTCCAGGAGCAGGCCGGAGGGTTCCTGACCCACAGGACTCTTCATGGCGTCAAAATAGAGTTCGTGGTTATAGACCCCGCCGCCGTTATTGCGCACAGGCGTCTGTATGGCCGCCGGAAGATGGTCGATCTGACGCAGCAGATCCGACAGCCCCAGCTTCTGCAGTTCCGGATAGTCTGACAGCGCCGCGTTGAGATGATCCACATAAGTCTTGTAATGCTTATCATGGTGGAAATGCAGCGTTTCCTGATCCAGCACGGGCACCAGGGCGTCATATTCATAGGGCAGCGGTTTTGCTACAAAAGGATATGTTTCTTCTTTCATAATCTGATTTCTCCCAATAAAAAAGAAAAGTTTACATGTCGAAATTATTTTATGCAAACTTTTCCATTTTATACTTGATATGTCACAATACCGCCCTGATCGCCGCCATCAGTTCCTCGTAAGTCTCAAACGCGGGCAGATCCGGATTATCCGCCTTGATCTTATCGGTGCTCTTAAACAGGAATCCGGCCTTACTTGCCCTGATCATGCCAAGGTCATTGTAGCTGTCACCGCTGGCGATGGTCTCATAGCCGATGGACTGCAGCGCTTTCACGGTGGCCAGCTTGGAATCCTCTATACGCATCCGAAAGCCCGTGATCTCTCCGTCCTCCGCCGCCTCCAGGGAATTGCAGAAGATGGTGGGCCATCCCAGTTTCTCCATCAGAGGAGTGGCAAACTGCGTGAACGTATCACTGATGATGATCACCTGTGTCAGGGAACGGAGTTCGTCCAGAAACGCTTTCGCCCCAGGCATGGGATCGATCTTCGCGATAGTATCCCGGATCTCATTCAGCCCCAGGCCATGTTCTTTCAAAATGCCAATGCGCCACTTCATCAGTTTATCGTAATCCGGCTCGTCCCGGGTGGTCCTTTTTAATTCGGGGATCCCGCTGGCCTCCGCAAAGGCGATCCATATTTCGGGCACCAATACCCCTTCCAGATCTAAGCATACTATGTTCATATTCAAAACCTCTTCTCCAGTGCGGAAGCAATATCCTCTTTCATAGCGAGCACCGCCGCCCTGGAAGCTTCCGCGTAATCTTTCTCCCCGTACTTCGCATACTGCTCCTGCTGATAAGCCGCAATGATGCCCCTGGAGGAATTGACGATGGCGCCCAGGCCGTCCTCGTTAAAGAAATCCACCAGATCCGCGCCCTTTCCGCCCTGTGCGCCGTAACCGGGAACCAGGATGAAACTCTTCGGCATCACTTTCCGCATGAGCCTGCCCTGTTCGGGATAGGTAGCGCCCACAACAGCGCCCACATAACTGTAACCGCCCTCATCAGGCATGCATTCCTCCGCCCAGGCCGCCACCTGTCCGCCCACATGCTCATAGAGGGGCTTTCCGTCGATCAGCCTGTCCTGAAGCTCGCCGCTGCTGGGATTGGACGTCTTGACCAGCACGAAGATGCCTTTCTTCTCCTCCGCGCACACTTTCAGGAACGGTTTCACGCCGTCGGAGCCAAGATAGGGATTGACCGTGGCGAAATCCTCGTCAAAAGCGCTGTATGCCTTACTGCCCACCTGCACTTTTCCCAGATGCGCCACCGCATAGGCCTCGGAGGTGGAACCGATGTCTCCCCGCTTGACGTCGCCGATCACGACCAGCCCTTTCTCCTTACAGTAATCCACCGTTCTCTTAAATACCGTCAGCCCGGGAATCCCGAACTGCTCATACATCGCAATCTGGGGCTTCACTGCGGGGATCAGATCCCACACCGCGTCTATGATCCCCTTATTATACTGCCATACCGCTTCCGCGGCGCCCAGCAGGGTCTCTCCATACTCCGCGAAATTTGCCGCCTTAATGTATTCCGGCACAAATTTCATCATGGGATCCAGCCCCACCACAATGGGGGCGTTGGTCTTTTTGATATTGGCGATCAGTTTATTGATCATATGTTATTCCTCTCTGCCCTACAGTGCCTGGGCCACAGCCGTCTGGTCAATATACTTCCTGATATTGGAAACATTCACATACTTTTTATGCTTCTCCCCGTCCACCACGACCAGCGTGGGTGCCTGCATCACGCCGTAACGCGATGCCAGCTCCATATTTTCCTCCGCGTCCAGGGGCACATATCTCACATCTTTCAAAAGTTCTTTGGCGATCTTACAGTTGGGACAGGTCTTCGTAGTAAACAGATACCTGATATTCCTTGGCTCCTCCACGCTGACCTCCACATCTTCCCCGTGATTGGAAAGGGTCACAACGCTTCTGGCAGGACGCTTCAGCACGGAATGCGCCACATCATACTCCTTGCGGTTTTCGTACTCCTGCAGCTTGCCATCGTTCCAGTTCTGCACGGGGCGGTAATAGCCCGTGATCCGGCTGTACACTTCCGTCTTCGCGCCGCAGTGGGGGCAGACCTTTACCTCCCCCGCCAGATAACCGTGCTCCTTACAGATGGAGTAGGTAGGCGACAGGGTGTAATAAGGCAGCCTATAATTGTAAGCAATGGCCTTCACCAGGGAAGCCGCCGCTTTCCAGTCGGGCAGCTTCTCTCCCAGGAACGCATGAAACACCGTGCCCGAAGTATATAAAGTCTGCAGTTCGTCCTGGATATCCAGTGCGTCAAAGATATCCGCAGTATAATCCACCGGCAGGTGGGAGGAGTTGGTATAATAAGGGGTATCCCCCTGCTTTCCCGCCGTCCGGATCGCAGGCCATCTCTTCCGGTCATGCTTTGCCAGGCGATAAGCAGTGCTCTCCGCGGGCGTGGCCTCCAGATTGTAAAGGTCTCCGTACTGCTCCTGGTAATCGGACAGGCGCTCCCTCATATGGTTCAACACCTTTTTCGCAAAAGCCTGCGTCTTCTCACCGGTCATATCAGCCCGAAGCCAGTTGGCGTTCAATCCCGCCTCGTTCATGCCGATCAGGCCGATGGTGGAAAAATGATTGTCAAAGGAGCCCAGATACCGTTTCGTATAAGGATACAATCCCTCCTCCAGCAGCCTGGTGATCACGTCGCGCTTGATCTTCAGGGAACGGGCCGCGATATCCATCATGTGGTTCAGCCTTGCGAAGAACTCGTCCTCGTTGGCGGACAGGTAGGCGATCCGGGGCAGATTGATGGTGACCACACCCACGCTCCCGGTACTCTCGCCGGAACCGAAAAACCCTCCCGTCTTCTTTCTCAGTTCCCGCAGATCCAGCCGCAGGCGGCAGCACATGCTGCGCACGTCTCCCGGCTCCATATCGGAATTGATATAGTTGGAAAAATAGGGCGTGCCATATTTTGAGGTCATCTCGAACAACAATCTGTTGTTCTCCGTGTCAGACCAGTCGAAATCCCTCGTAATGGAATAAGTGGGAATGGGATACTGGAAGCCCCTGCCATTGGAGTCTCCCTCGATCATGGTCTCGATAAAGGCCTTGTTGACCATGTCCATCTCTTTCTTACAATCCTTATATTTAAAGTC
Organism: Lachnospiraceae bacterium; assembly: GCA_023664345.1. Lineage (GTDB taxonomy): Bacteria > Bacillota > Clostridia > Lachnospirales > Lachnospiraceae > Acetatifactor. The sequence goes on from JAMPFQ010000003.1 coordinate 198,927, forward strand.
CATTTCCTCGCCGCCCACGATGGCAGGCAGTTCCGCCAGATCGTCAGGCACGGTCCAATCCAGCGTGATGTTGGAAAAGGGCGCCTGGGTCCCCCAGCGGCTGGGCGTATTCACGCCGTAGATAAAGGATTCCACACACTTTTTTACGTCATAATAGCTTAAATGATCCGCCTTTACAAAAGGCGCCAGATAGGTGTCAAAGGAAGAAAACGCCTGAGCGCCCGCCCATTCGTTCTGCATGATTCCCAGAAAGTTCACCATCTGGTTGCACAGCACGGACAGATGCTTTGCGGGAGCGGAAGTGATCTTGCCGGTGATGCCGCCCAGGCCTTCTTTGATCAGCTGCTTTAAGGACCAGCCCGCGCAGTAGCCGGTGAGCATGGAAAGGTCATGGATATGGATATCCGCGTTCCGGTGAGCCGCCGCGATCTCCTCGTCATAGATCTCAGAAAGCCAGTAATTGGCAGTGACAGCGCCGGAATTGCTGAGGATCAGACCGCCCACGGAATAGGTGACGGTGGAATTTTCTTTCACGCGCCAGTCTTCCACTTTCACATAGCCGTTGACCACTTCCTTGTAGTCAAGGATAGTGGAGGCCATGGTGCGCATCTTCTCCCGCTGCTTGCGGTACAGGATATAAGCCTTTGCCACTTCCTCATAACCTGCCTGTCCGAGAACCCGTTCCACGCTGTCCTGGATATCCTCCACATAGATGGATTCCTCTTTCACCTTATCCTGAAAGTCAGCGGTCACGCGCAGCGCCAACAGGTCGATGATGTCGTTGGTGTAGCTTTTCTGTGTGGCGGTAAAGGCCTTCATGATCACGTCGTTTATCTTAGTCAGCGTAAACTCCGCCTTTTCCCCATCTCTTTTGATCACCTGCATATAAGTAGGCCCTCCCTCTGCCTGATAAATTTTACCCGATTAGTATAAATTTATCATCCCTTAGGGGAAAAGTCAATGTATACATACTATATATGGTGTTTTACAGTAACAGTTCAGCTTTCCGTTTTATATGAGTTTTCCAAAAAACGGTATCTTTTTAACAATATTTGAAAGAATCATTCCCAGGACAAGGCTGCACGCTATCCAGACAAAGACCGCCGGATAAGTGCCGATCCCCGGCAGCAGCGCATCAAATATCGGGCGGCACACTCCCCTGAGCTGTTCATCGATCAGATAACAGCCAAAAGTTCCGGCCCCCATGAAGCTTATCACCTTTTGCGCCATTGCCGGTATCTGAGATCTCGTGCACAGATAGCGCACATCCACAAACAGGGTCATTGCGGTGACCAGCGCAAATTCCCCGCCAAAGGCCATAATGCTCCCGTCCCGCAGCAGTGCGGTATGGTTCAGGCATGTCTCTAACAGGAGCAAGGCAAAAGCCGCCACATTCAACAGCAGGATATTCCGCGCTTTCATAAAAGTATCACCGGAAAGCTGCTCCACATAGTACCCCGCCATCGCGCAGACCACATAGGGGCCGAACATGGGAATCTCCAGAGGTGTCCTTGTCCACTGCATGAAATATTCTACGATAGGCAGCGCCCCGTTCAGGAAAAGATATAAGATAAAAAGATAATGGAACCACGCTTTTCCGGGGATCGCTCTCACCAGCTTCTGCAGAAAAGGCAGGATCAGCAACACGGAGATGTAGGTATACAGGAACCACTGCTGCGGCCAGCCCGTCCCGGAATACAGCAGATAAAAAAAATCATACAGTCCGGCCTGTCCTCCACCCAGTACCCTCAGGCAATACATGAACCCCATCGTCAGCACGATCACAACAGCCATGCGGAGTACACGATGCCGCAGCACATAGCCTATGCTTTCCTCTTTCTTCAGCAGCAAGGCTCCTGTGATCATGAAAAAAAGGGGAACGCAGTGCTGGGACGCGGTAGCCATAAAAGTCCCGATCCAATACCCGGCCTGAGAGGAAGCGTTCAGATAATAATGTATGCCTGCATCTCCAGTATGGATGAAAAAGACGGTAAAGATAGCAATGACCCTCAATATATCCAGATAGGCAACCCTCTTTTTCTGCACATTCATACTGTCCTTTCTCCTAACTGCGATTCCGCTGCCCCTGTCACCGGGTCGATAAAAAATCCAATTCCCTCTTTGCCTGCTCATCATCAGGATAATTCTTCATATAATTTGTCAGCAGCGCGTATGCCTGTTGATAATCGCCCAGATATTCATATGCCACGACCTCGTTAAAGGCAAGAGACTGCAGCACCGGATTATCTTCCAGCTGCATGCCCGCCTGAAAAGCGGCCAGAGCGTTCTGGTACTCTCCCTTGGTCAGTTCGCACAGACCCAGCTGGTTATAGATCTCCGCATTTCCGTCATACCGGGACAGATAACTGTTATAGACATTCGAGGCGTAATTATAGTCGCCTGTGGCTTCGTATGCGCGGCCCAGATAAAGGTAACTGTCAACGCCGCCCTTGTCCTTCGCCTCTTCCAGGGCCAGATAAGCTTTCTGATATTCGCCCAGATAATAGTAGATCCTCCCCGTGATATAGGTGTCCATGGACTTGTCGCCGGAATCCAGCGCCGCCTGCAGATAGGCCTGCCCTGTCTCCTTGTAGCCAAAATCCTCCAGCACCTCATAAATCTGGATCACCCGGTCATAATTTTTAGGATCCATCCCGATCACTTTGTCAAAATCCGCTTTCGCCCCCTCAAGATCTAAGAGATGCAGGCGCGCATTCCCCCGCAGGAAATAAGCTTCTTTCTCATTGCCCCGCAGATCCAGTATCGCGTTATAGGTATCCTCCGCCTCCTGATACCTGCCACTCTTCATATAGGCCGCCGCCATATAATAATTCAGGTCAAAATCCACATTTTCCACAAGACCGTTGCTGGAGGAGAGAGCCTGCCGGAAACAGGCCACCGCCTGCTCATAGTCCGTCAGCCCCATGTACGCGATCCCCCTCCCCCGCTCCACCAGCCTGCTGTCAGCGCCGCTTTCCTCCGCTTCCTCAAACTTCGCCAAGGCTTCCTCGTAATCAAGAGACTGGACCAGCGCCATGGCATCCTGCAGCGCCTCATTCTTCTCCCCGCATCCGGTCAGAGTGACCGCCAGCATGACACATGCCGCCGTACATATCCATTTTTTCCCTAATGTGCTTCTCTTCACTGCCAACCTCCGTGCGGAGCCGTCCGCATTGCGCCTTTTACTCGTTTTCCAGCTGCGAAGTGCAGTGAGGACAGCGGGTCGCGTCAATGGCGATCTCGCTCTTGCAGAACGGACACTTTTTGGTAGTGGGCGCCGCAGGCGTTTCTTTCTTATGGGAAAGCTTGTCCCCGATAGCATTGATCCCTTTGACCAGCAGAAAAATGACCAGAGCCGTGATCAGGAAGTTTATCACCGCGGTGATGAAATTTCCGTAGCAGAGTACAGGAGCGTTCTCCCCGCTTCCCAGCGTCAGATACAGATTGCTGAAATCCGTTCCGCCGAATATCCCCAGCAGCGGGGTCAGTATATCCTGGTTCAGGGAAGTCACGATAGAGGTGAACGCTCCTCCTACGATAACACCCACTGCCATATCCATTACATTTCCGCGCATGATGAACTTTTTAAATTCCGCGATCAGGCCTTTTCCTTTGTTCATGTCAGCATTCCCCTTTCTTATCCATTGGCGTTCATGACGATCTGTTCCGAGACTTTTTTTAATAGTAACACAAGAATCTGTACTTCACAAGAGTGCTTGCCCACTTTTCAAAATTGGTTTATACTAGGGTGGAAAGGACGGTACATATCATTATGATAAAACAGGAAATATCCGAGATCAAAAAACTCCTCACCCAGCGGAACTGCTCCATCACCAGGATCTGCGGCTGTTATGTGGACGGCGAGAAGAATAAGAAGACGGAATTCCGGCAGGCTTTTCTGGCGCTGCCGGAGGAGGAGATGTTCAAATATTTTGAGATCCTGCGCAAGACGCTCTCCGGCACTTTGGGCAAAAATCTGCTGACGCTGGAATTTCCTCTGGCAAGCGAGGAAGAGGGCGGCACACAGGAGTTCCTGCTGCGCCTCAGGGACAGCAAGCTGAAAGACGACGTGCTTTTGGAGGAATTTTACGACAAGATCATCTCTGCCTATGAATATGTGGGAAATTATCTGATCCTGCTGGTGCATGACGCCTATGACGTGCCGGGAAAGGCCTCCGATGGGCTGGAGATGGAGGACGCCTCCGACGAGGTGTATGAGTATCTCCTTGCCTGCATCTGCCCTGTGGAACTGTCCAAGCCGGGCTTAAGCTACAACGCGGAGGAAAATATATTCCAGAACCGGGTCCGCGACTGGGTGGTAAGCCTGCCTGAGACAGGCTTCCTGTTCCCCGCTTTCAATGACCGCAGTTCCGATATCCACAGCGCCCTGTATTACAGCAAGGATGCGGAAGAGTTAAGGGAAAGCTTTGTGGAACAGCTGCTGGGCTGCCCTCTGCCCCTGACCGCAGGCAGCCAGAAAGAGACTTTTCAGGCGCTCATCGAGGAAACGCTGGGGGAAACCTGTGACATCGAGATCGTAAAGAATATCCATGATACCCTCACCGAGATGGTGGAGGAACATAAGGAAGAGCCCGCGCCCCTGGTATTGGACAAGAACGAATTCAAGACCATCCTGGCGAACAGCGGCGTCACGGACGAAAAACTGGAGCAGTTCGATCGGCACTATGACGAGACCGCCGGGGAACAGACCTCTCTTCTGGCAGGCAATGTCATGAACGCCAGGACTTTTGAGGTCAAAACTCCCGATGTGGTGGTCAAAGTAAGCCCCGACCGCACCGACCTGATCGAGACCCGCAATATCAATGGCCGTGACTGTCTGGTCATTGCGCTGGACGGCAATGTGGTGGTCAACGGCATCAATGTGCGTCCCGCTCCGCAAGCCGAAGGATCAGAATGACCGGTATGATCAATATCCCGCAGAAAAAGTTGCTGACCCCATGGATAAGATCCCATGGCAGTCCCGCGATGATCCATGCGATCATTCCCCTAAGGCTCAATCCGTACAGGATGGCTTGCGCCGGGGCGTAGAGGGTGCCGAACAGGAATCCGTGAGCGGCGCACACTGACATATAGACGAGGGGACGCGCCTTTTTGGGCATTTCTTTCGGAAGAAGCATGACCGCGCCCCACAGGATCGTCCACAGGTACAGATAAGGGATCCACCACGCGGCGAAACCACAGAAGATGCCGTTCAGAAGGACGTAGATATAAATGGGGTACAATGCCTTTTTCCTGTAGACAACGGTAAACGCTACCGTAAACACGCCAAGCAGATGGACGTTCGGCAAGATCTCCATCACAAACTTGGAAGCGTACATGACCGCTCCCAGCATTCCGAACACGGCAATCTCCCTGACCGTAAGCTTCTTATCGGCTCTCATATCATTTATTCCCGCGCTATTCCACTTTAAAAGAGTAGCTGTCCCCCTCTGTCACCGCTGTGGCATCCACACCGGTAGACGCATATTCTCCGTTGATGTAAAAGGCCCAATATACGCCGTCCTTGTCGTAATCGGCGGTTATCCCGTTGACCGTTTTGACATACAGGCCGTATTCGCTTTCGTCACCGGCGATCAGTCCCACTTCCAGCAGGGCTGCCCCCACCGTGTCCTTATCCGTGTGGATCTCAAACGGAGTTTCGCTGCCGTCTTTGTCCACTACCGTGAACAGAAAGACTGTACTGCCCTCTCCCAGCTGCTCCGGTTCCGCCTGGGTATCGGCTCCCGCCGTGCCGCCTGCGGAGGGAGTCCCGCCGTTCTCATTTCCCGTACTGCCGCTGCATCCGGCGGCAAACAACGCCATAACCGCAAGGAGCGCCATACAAAGGATGAGTGATGATAAGTTCCTGTTATATTTTGTCCGCATGTTTACATCTCCTTTGTCCATATCCTTATTTTATCCTGGCGGCACTGTCCCATAGCAGGATATATACGGTTACTCATAATCACCGCTCCATACCATGTCCTCACCGTCTCCAGTATCATCCGGTTCAGGCTCCGGCTCAGGTTCCGGTTCTGATACAGGAGTTCCGCCATCGTCATCATCGTCATCATCATTATCATCATTATCAGGAACATCATTTACAGGAGCAGCACTTGCAGATACCGTTGTCTCTGCCGCCGCAGGCGCTGCAGGTCGGATCACAGCAGCTGTCTGCGGCCGTGCAGTCACGATTTCACCCACCAAAAGGCCGGTTCCGTTCCTCCCCCATGATGCCAGTTCCTCTGCGTATTCTACTGCACGGGTCTCAGCAAGCCGATCTGCCACTGTCTGCCATTCCCCGGAAGGACAGACAATAGGATCTGCCTCCATATAAGCATCAATCTTTCCCGCATGATTCCATCGCACACCATCATACCATTCCAGATCACCGCCATATACACGCAGCTGTAATCCGCTGTCCGCAATATCATCATCAACATTTCCCGACTGGCTCCCGTCCTCCAGAGGATCCGACATCGCCGTTTCGGCAGCGGGCCTTATCCTATCATGCACCCGGCATGCCGATACCCCGACTGCAACACCTATGAAAAACAAGGCAAATGCTGCCATGATCTTTATTATGATATTTTTCATCCGCTTCTCCTGTTTCCTCCAATCGCTGCTTCTGGTGATCAATTCCGTCCCTCCACAGCATTCACGATACTCTTTACATAATTGTATCCGCTGCTGCCCGGCTTGAACTCTCCTGCCGCCAGTATCTGTTTTGCCACCGTGTATATGCTGCGGGCTACGGGCGGGCCGTAAATGACCAGTTGCTCTCCATCACCGCCCTGCAGGACCGCGTAACTGCGGAACACAAGTTCAGTAGCATACTGCTTTGCCGGAAGCCTGGTGAGCACTGAAGCAAAACGATACCGGCCATCCACCGTTTCAAAGATCCTGTCGTTCACAACACCGTTTTCTGTCCAGTACGACCGCCCTCCGCTCACCATTTCGCCACCTCTGACCAAGGGGTAACGCTGCAGGTAAGAATCAGGAATGAACAGCGTGCCATACTCCGTAAGATGATACCCATCCACTCCGCTGCCCAACAGCTGGGCTCGCTTTTGGATATTAATACCGGATTTAAAACGCAGCCCGGAATACCCTTTCACCCGGATGGAAAATCCGTGATAACTGAGCAGATCCTGGAGTCCCGGCATCGGAGTGGCAATGCAGGTGTCTCCCTGATAACTCAGCCGCCACACATACATGCCCTTGGGCACATTCCGTTCATTATAGTAATACATGACCGCTGTCCTGCCTGTTTTATCTGGAAGCTGCAAGGTATAACTGCTGCCACTTTTTGTTGCGGTATATTTAATCCCGTCGATATAAACGTCAGCATTGTCATAACCTTCCGGAGGCGTCAGGCTTATAGTAAGGGGAGGAGGCGTGACAATGGGATCTGATTCCACTTTCTGACACCGCACCGTCACTGAAGTACCTGACCGGGACGCCACATACACCTGGTCGCCCACCGCCGCTGCCTCAAGTTCATCCGCATTGCCATTCAGCCCGTCATAGCAGGATACAAAACTTCCTCCCTGGAAGCGCAGCATCCCGACCTGCTTTGATATATTATCCAGATACACCAGATACACCGTTTCGCCAGCCGTCAGCAAAGATACGTCATAGTACCGTGACATCTGCGGAACCGCTGTTTTAGTCCACGCACTGCCATCCCACACAGACAATACCGGGGTAACCTGTGCTTCCCCCGGAATCGTTCCCATTCCGGATAAACCATACAGCTTCGTCCCCTGACGGTGCAATAGGTTTACATTGCCACATGCACCATAATCAAGCACGGTCTTCCAGGTTCCTGTCACAGTATTATAGGAATCGATCCTCGCCGTATTCGGATAATCCCCATATGCCACGTAGAACAGATCTCCCTGTTTTACCACTCTGGGATTGCTGAAATCTCTGGCGGTGCGGTCATTGGTCACAAGGGTTCCGTTCAGGTTCCGTATGACCAGCCTTTTCTGATTTCCCTCTGCCACCTCATATGCGGCATAGACCTCACTGCCCTCCACCACAAGCTGCAATGAATTGGGCGTTGATACTGTATCTATCCGGGCGGCCGCGCTCCAACCGCTGCCATTCCAGACAGAATAGACCGGATAGTGCTCGGAACCGTTACTCCAATACGCCACATACAATTGACCGTTGCAGTCGGCCATCGCCACAGAAGAATTGTTCCCAGCAGGAAGCGTATCTCCCATCTGCTTCCAGACGTTGGCAGTCTGATCCCACCTGAGGATCCGTACCTGCTTTGATGTATTGATATAACCCAAATACAGGGTTCCATCGGAATCTGCATGTAATGTAACATCCGAAAGCGCATCGTTGGCTGCCACTCCTCCCAGAGCCTGCCAGTCATCTCCATACTCCGCAAATTCCACATCGAAAGTGATCTCCGTCTCATCCGAAGAGAGCCGCAGGTTGCTGATCCGCACGCCGCTGTTGCTGCCATCGGCATAATGGAGAGTATCCTCCGAAACAGCAGCGGACAGATCCGTGCTGCCATATGAAGTTTCTCCGGCTGTGACGTCCAAAGCGGCCTCCACTGTAGCTGTTCCGCATTCATTGGCAGTTGCGCACCCCGGACGATATACATAAATGTAATTTTCTCCTTTGATATTGGTATGATCCTGCACCATATCATCCACCCGGTACATCAGCAGACCTCCGTACACCAGATGATCATACTCCCCGGCGGGCATCGCTCTGCGGTACTCCAGACAGATTGTTTGTGATTCCCCCTGGGGCAGCGTGGGGGATATGGTGTAGAGCCTTACGCCCCCCGCAGTGTCAGGCTGGCTGACGGCTGACAGCGTATATGTGCCGCCCGTGGCGATCTCCGCAACACTGCTCCCCTCCAGCCAGCCTTTTTCTTTCCTCAGATATCCCATGACATACTGGGGCGAGGGACCGCCCGCAGATGCCATGACGTCCCATATGCCCACCGGTCCCGACGTGACTGCCGCATCGCTGCTCCCATTCAGGCTGTACAGATCAGGCAGCCCCAATGTATGCAGAAATTCATGAAGATGTACACTCTTATAAAACAACATCTTAGACGGCAAAGCGTTATAGCAACGGACATAAAGACCGTTGATACTTTCATTCCCGCCATAATCGGCCTTAAAAGAATGATATTCTCCATTGATGTCATCCCCCTGAACGATAACGGTCAGATTATCCACGCAACCGTCCCCGTTACGGTCCAGGAACTGATCTCCTACATACAGAGGATCTCCCGGCTGCGCATTCCCGATCTCCCTGATCACTTCCTGCACCATGGCATCGTCCGTATCATATCTTTCCTGCGACAGTTCCAGAATCCCGATCCCGCGGCTCTCGCCACTGCGCATGTACTCCTGCGGAAAGATATTGGTAACTGATACTTTCCCGCAGGTAATGACGGATACATAATCCGATAAAGAATTTTCCCCATCGTACATATCCCTGATCACTTTCCAATTGTCTGTGACATAAGTTCCATGTGATGTGATCTCGTCAAACACATTTCCTTCCGCACCATGCATCTTCACAAAGACGACCAGATTCGCCAACTCTGTCACGGCTCCCGCAGCGCTGGCTTCCGGCGCATATCCTGTAAATGCCAGACCGAAGCCAAGCAATACGGCAAGCAGTATATTGCGGATCCTCTTCCCTGTTTGTCTCATCTTTTTCATAACCAGTCTCCTGTTCTAACATCGCTTCATGCGCCTGATCCCTGTTTAACGGCTGCTTCCTATTCCCAGATATCCATATGGGGCAGCCCTATCGTCAGATAATCCATGCGAAACGTATCTGTCGTGGTCTCGTTTTGATAGAGATAACGGCTGCCTCCCTCCTGATACGCATATACCACACCGCCGGCCTCAGTTACCTTTTCCTGCTGCCGTTCTGTGGTTGCTCCATCTTCTCCCAGTGTTCCTTGATAAGGTATACCCTCATACTCCACAAAAATGGAATCCACGCAGACATCGTTGCGCAAAACCGCCTGATATTTTTTATATACCGTATTCTCCGCATCAAACCAACAGACCTCCGCGTCCCCGTTATAAGCGCCATCCGTATATACGGCGGATGCGATCAGGCTCCCGGCATCATTCACACGCCCGTACAGGCACGTGCCGTCTGCGGCAAGCAGGAGCACCTCTGTCGCATAAGCATCGCTTACGATCTGCGCCGTCAATTCCCCGTCCGTATAACGAGTGCGGGTGGCATAGATCTCCGGTGCCTCCTGAAAAGTTTCCTGCCAGCTGTCACCTGCTATCGCAGCACGCAAGGCAACGGCATCCCGCTCCGACAGAGCCTGTTTCACAGCCATGGCTATTCCTGCAGCCTGCTCTTCATCCGCAGTCCGCTGAACCACCAGTTCCTGCAGCTGCCGGGCATATTCCTCACTGGGATACAGGCGGAATGCCCACCAGAGCATGCGTCTCTGAGCAGCCGTATCACCCATATCGGCATACAACCGTGACATTTCCTGATAATCCTCCTCCCGGCACAGATCCCTGGCCAATAATTCTTCATAAAATGCAAGCCTTTGAGCCTGCGCATCCGGCTTATCCCGCAGAGCCGCCAGACCCTCACGCAATTGGGCTTCCGTCTCCATCTGCGCAGGAATCACGATATTCTCCTGCCGAACAGGATCTGTGGATGCTTCCTGCGACGAACCGTCACTTTCACCGCTAACGCCGCAGGCGGTAAACAAACTTACAGTCAGCGTTATGATCAGCGCTACAGATGATATTTTCCGCATAAATAAAAGCTCCTATTATTTTTTACAGTTTTTGATCGTATTTTCAAGATAGCCTGGCCATCGGTCAGATCCCTGCGTATTACTTCCTCTGGAATGCCTGCCTATGGAGCATCACTTTCGTCCTTTTGCCTGGCAGTCCGCAATATCCAGTCCACCGCCGCCTCGGCGTGGGTGGGCAGATCACCGGGAAAGCGATCGTCTGCCCCGGTTTCCGGATCCTCCGTTCCTCCATAAAAGGCCTGCAGGGCATATCTGGCCAGCAATCCCGAAACACGCCCCCGCTCTATATTATCCTCCGTCCCCAGAACGATCACCACCAGGTCATGTTCCATGGCCCCATCATCCGCAGCCAGGGATGTGACCAGACAGGCTCCGGCTTTGTTGGTGGTCCCGGTCTTCAGGCCGGTGACGATTCCGGGCAGATTCTGCAGAAGCGGGTTGGTATTGCGCACTTCCAGATTCAGCGATTCCAGCATGGCGGTCTCCATGGAAGTGATGTCCGTGACCTGGGGAAATACTTTCAAAAGATAAGACGCCAGCCGGAACATATCCTCCGCGCTCATACGATTCTGACACTTTGCGGGAACAGGATCCTCCGTGTAGGCGGGCAGGCCGTTGCTGTTGAAAAAGACCGCCTGGGAAAGTCCCAGTTCCAGTGCTTTCTGATTCATCCTCTGCACGAAAGCCTCCTCCGAACCGGCGATCCTCTCCGCCAGAGCCAGCGCGCATTCGTTGCTGGATGGCAGGAGCGCCCCCAGCAGAAGCTCCCGCAGGGTGATCCGCATCCCTGCTTCCAGAGGGATCACGCCATCATCCGAATCCGCCAGCTGCCAGACCGCCTCGGAAACAGTGACCTGCTCCTCCAGAGCGATCTGTCCCGCCGCAAGCGCCTCCATGGCCAAGAGACAGGTCATCAGCTTGGAAGTGCTGGCTATGGGGTAGGATATGTCAGACTGATACCGATAATAAACCTCCCCGGTGGTGGCGTCTCCCACCAGCACGCCGTTCACTCCGTAAAAATACCCTGCCTGCTCCAGGGCGGCGGGAGACACACGGAAGGGTTCCTGTGTGTGCATCTGCAGAAAACCCGCTCCGGGAACGGTGATGTCCACATCCAGTATCATGGCCAGATCCGCCGCCATCATGAAACAATCATAATAGCCGGAGGGCAGCTTCATGATCAGCGTATAGTAGGACATCTCCTCTCCGTTTACCTTAAACTCGTTCCGCCGCAGGGCGATATCGGGATTCCCGCTGTCTTCCCAGGGCGCATTCTCCGCCCCCGCAGGCGCGTAAACGCCTCCCGGGTTCAGCGAGACCGTGTTCCTTGTGATCTCAAGAGAGAAAGATTTGTCCGTATCTTTCAGAACCATAGCCAGGTCGCGCAGGGAAAGATAGGTATTATGGCCGTAGCCATAGTCCAGGGTCTTGACCGTGTGCACCGCACCGGCATCCGCCTGCACCTGGCAGATTCCGGGGATCTCATAGTTGGATGCCATGACAGGCATATTGGAACATAGCAGCGCTGCCGCTATGATAAAAGGGCTGATTTTCCGTAAGACTGCTTTCATGGATTCTCCTTTCCCGCCCCATCAGGCTGCGCCAATGTATATATCACAGGGTAGCGGTCGAAAAAAGAACCTGCATTGACCGAACCGGTCTCTTCGGACAGAATCAGACTGGAACCCTGCCGGATATAGCGTTCCGCCTCTGTCTCCACAGGCCCGCCTGCGTCAAACTGCCTGGTCAGGATTCCCTCCGCCGCTTCATAAGTGCCGCTGCCCTCATACCCGGCCTGCAGTTCCTCCAGAGAAGGCAGCAACGCGGGGCCGTACGCCATCAGATAGGCCACCGTGGACATACCGAATGTCTCCGTCACAAGCGCTTCCACGGCTTCCTCGTCCGTTCTCCCCGTATAGCCCGCCATGTGAAGCCGCTCTGCCAACAGTTCCCGGAATGCCGCAGCCAGGGCTTCGTAGGCCGCCTGCCTGCAGGCATCATAACTTTCCGGCGGCACATGGCAGCGGAATGTTCCCCCAGAACGGGCTGTCTGCTCCAGAGTCATATTGACCTGTATGGTCAAATCCTGCATGTAAAGCTGCATATCTTCCAGGGAGACAGAGACCGCTTCCATATCCTGCAGCCAGCTGAAAGCCATGACAGCGGCCTGCTCCGTCATATCCAGTTCCGCGCTCCACTCCCCGGAAAGATTCCTGTCGCCCGCTGCAAAAAAGTGCAGATACGCCGTCAGGGCGGCTGCGACGCCCAGAGTCAGGATCAACAGGGCGAGTATGACATTTTTTATGTTTGTTTTCATAGGGGAGCCTCCCCGGAGACCCCCATAAAGCGCTCCCCGTCAGCGACTTTGATATATATGAAGTTATCGGAATCTTCCGCAAGAAAGATCAGGTTATCTCCATCAACCTTAAAACGGTTCACACAAGGGTATCCTACCTCATTATCATCTGAAAGGATCAGGATATCATCCTCCAGTGCCCAGCTTCCGATCCCGATGTAACTGCTGAGCCCGCCCTCATAGTATTGAAAGGTACCGTCGCTGCTGATCATGATGAAAAATTCCCCGCCAAAGCCCCCTTTTTCATATGTGAATGTGCGGTCGGAGACTGCGGCCCGTATGGTTTTGCCTTCTTCCGCCTGCGGGGCGCAGGATGTCACGAGCAGAAAACTGATGGTAAGCAGAACAATAACAATAGATTTTTTCATAAAGAGAACCCTTTCCCAAAATAGATGTTTATGAAATCGACTGTGAACAGTAACAAATTTCCTTACTTCAACCGATCCATTTCGCATTGCAAAAATCAGATGGCTTTAACTCGTAATCAATCGAAGTCTGCGGCTCTCCCAACTGATTTTTCCATGAATTTTCATGTATCGCAGTTTTTTTGGATCCTAACAGTTCATAGACATGCTGCGCCCTTGTATTCTTTAGATCAGTATCTAAAAAAATACGTTCATACCCCCTGCTGAACAGTTCCTCGATCAGCATGCGCCATCACATTTCCGTCATTCCACCAGGCTGCAAGCTGCTCACAATCCCTTCCCTCGGCGTTTCTAATACACAAATTATGATGGACTATTTTCATTTTCCGCTTCTCACTCAAATTCCAACTCCCGATTTGTCAAACTCAACCGAACCCATTATAACACGCCGGCAACCGCCAATCAATTCTTTTTATCAGCCATAAGCCGCCAGACACCATCGTGGCCGAACTTTTACACTAATGGTTTTTGAAGCTTTAAAATCCTTGCATTTGTAGTGTGTATTCACTTATAATGGAAATACATGGAGGGTGAAAATGAAGAGGATACGGAAAAGCAAAACAGGCAGGACGAGCAGATTTTCAGCATTACGGTTTGGATTCGCGCTGTTGTCCGTGATCGCGCTCCTGGCGGCGCTGCCCGCCGGGAACCTGAAAACGGTGCATGGGGCGGAAAAGCGCACGGTCCGGGTGGGATTTTTCCCCATGGACGGTTACAACGAATTCCGGACGGACGGCAGTCACGGTGGCATGGATGTGGAATATCTGGAAGCCCTGTGCGATTATGTCAGCTGGAATATTGAATATGTGGAGTGCGCAAGCTGGGGCGATGCCCTGGACATGCTCCTGAACAGGGAGATTGACCTTGTGGGCTCGGCGCAGTATTCCAGGGAACGGGCAGAACTGTATCGATACGCGGATCTGGCCAGCGGCTACACGTTCGGAGCGGTGGCGGTAAACAGTGACAGCACGCTTGCCTATGAAGACTTTGACGCCATGGAGGACGCTACGTTCGGAGTGGTGGGCAGTTACATCCGGAAAGACGAGTTCTATGAATATCTGGCTGACCATGGCATTCTCAGCCCGAACGTAAGGGAATATCAGGACACGGCAGCCCTGCAGGCGGCCCTGGATAAGGGCGAGATAGACGCCCTGGTGCATTCCCTGACGGAGATCCGGGAGGGACAGCGGGTGATCGGCCGGTTTGCGCCCATGCCCTTTTATTACATATCCTGGCTGGGCAATGACGACCTGATGCGAGAGCTCAACCAGGGCATCGCGGACGTGAAGATGAACCGCCCGGAACTGGAAAATGAACTGATGGTGAAATATTATGACAGCAGGCTGGATCAGACCATACTGCTGACCAATGACGAGAAGCAGTATATCGCCGCCCGGGAGGAACTGACCGTAGGCTATCTTGACGACTACTATCCTTTCTCCTATGAGAGCGGCGGAGAATACATGGGCCTTGCCAGACAGGTTCTGGAGGAGGTCTCCGTGAGCACA
Organism: Lachnospiraceae bacterium; assembly: GCA_023664345.1. Lineage (GTDB taxonomy): Bacteria > Bacillota > Clostridia > Lachnospirales > Lachnospiraceae > Acetatifactor. Next base: position 213,999 of record JAMPFQ010000003.1, read on the forward strand.
GGCATCCGCTTTGACTATGTGCGCCTGGATGGCATGGAAGATGCGAAAGCGGCGCTGAAAGATGGAAGCATCGATATCTTAAGTTACTGCGGGGAAGCCTCCAAAAGCCTGAAAGCAGAGGGGCTTGCGGTCACAAAGGTATACGCTCAGGTGCCCCAGGTCATCATCATGAGGCGGAACAGCAAGTCCGATGCCATCACCACTCTGGCTGTGGAGGAAAGCGGCGCATTGGAGGCGGCGGTACAGGATTTTACGGAGGAGGGTACAAGGCTTCTGCCTTTCCCCTCACAGCTGGAAAGCCTGTATGCCGTGAAGGATGGATCTGCGGACGCGGCCATGTGTGACGGATACCTGGCAGAATATCTGCTGGGCTCACAGCTTCGCTTTAACAAGATGGAGATCCACAGTGTTCTCAGCGATGTCCATGATATCTATATGGTCGTAGCCTATGACGAGGAGTCTCCTCTGCTGGGCATCCTGAACAAGGAACTGCTTGAAGTCAGCGACAAGATGGTCAACGACTATATGCTCCAGGACAATTTCTACTCCAAGATGAGTCTGGCGAACTTTATCAGCGACCATAGCATTCCCATCCTCCTGATCCTTTCGTGCTGCGCCGTGGCTGTGATCCTGGTGCTGTTCTTCCTGCTGCGCAACAGCATACGGGTCCAGAAACTGATGTACAAGGATACGGAATTTGATGTATGGAACCTCAACTACTTAAGATACCGGGCAGCGAAAAAGCTGGCCGCGGATAAGGGCCACAATTACGCCATCGCATACACGGACATCGGACAGTTCAAGAGTTACAACGCGCTGTATGGCTGGAGCGCGGGGCAGAAAATATTGGAGATCGTCATAGAAACACTCTCCCAGGAGGTGGACAGCGGACAGGAACTGTATGCCCGAAGCTACGGAAGCCATTTTGTGCTCTTTGTAAGGTATGAGGATGTCGATTCCTTAAAGAAACGGCTGATGGGCATAGCGGACAGGATATCCGCCCGGATCCATGCGGAAACAGGGATCCATATGTATCTGTCCATGGGCGTGGGCTGTCTGGAGGATGGAGATAACGGCCTTAGGCGCGCCCTGTCGGAATGCATACAGCTGGGGGATTCCCTGAAAAACAGTTATGGGAACACCGTACAGATCTATGACGACAGGCTGCGGGCAAAGCTGAAAGAAGACCATGAGCGGGAGAAACTGTTGGAATCCGTGGACATCAACAAGGATTTCGTGGCGTTCTATCAGGCCAAGGTGGATATCCGCAACGAAAGGATCGTGGGCGCGGAAGCGCTGGTGCGGTTCAAGGATCCCACGGCGGGAGGCGCGATCCGCGCTCCGGGCTTCTTTGTACCCTATTACGAGCGCACCGGCAGGATACGGGACATCGATTTCTTCGTCATGGAGAGCGTGTGCAAAATGCTGCGCAGGCGGCTGGACGCAGGCCAGAACGTGGTGCCGGTTTCCTGTAATTTCTCCCGGATGCACTTCATCGAGGACAGCTTCCCGAAAAAGTTCGAGGCCGTGATAGACAAGTATCAGGTGCCCAAGGAACTGATCGAAGTGGAGATAACGGAAACCCTGGTAGTGGAGGAAGTACAGCAGCAGAAAGTCAAAGAGATCGTGGATACCCTGCGGGAAAAGGGGGTACGTCTCTCCATAGACGATTTCGGCTCCGGCTACTCTTCCCTGGGTGTGTTCGAACAGATTCCGGCCTCCGTGATCAAGCTGGACCGTTCTTTCCTTCTCAATAACGAGAACCGCACCAGGCAGGTGAGCATTATGAAGAATATCGTCAATCTGGCCAAGGACCTGAACGCGCAGGTTGTCTGTGAAGGAGTGGAGACGGAGAACGACACAGAACTCATGATGGAGATCGGGGCTTACGTGGCCCAGGGCTACCGCTACAGCAAGCCCGTGGCGGAGGATGTGTTTGAGGCAATGCTGAACAAAGGGAACTGACTTTAAGCCAGTTCCCTTTTCCGTTTCTGTCGTTTATAGAGCAGGATGGCGATATACACTCCCAGAAACCCTAAGATGATCAGTACCAGCACAATGGATTCCCCGGGTCCGCCCATCTTTACTTCCGCCCACAGGCTGTCCACCAGCTTGCTGGTGCTCTCCGGCAGATTGACGAACACCTGGGTCCGTTCCAGTATCTCATCACCAGGATAATATACAGGGCTTTCCACCATTTCCTGATCGATATACTCTTTTGCGGCGCTTTCCGGCGTGGAATAGCCCACATAATCCATGTTCGCCCCGGCGATCTCAGGATCGCAGAGAAAATTGATATACGCCTCCGCTTCCGCCTTGTGGCTGGAAGTGGCGGGAATGCACATGGCATCCACAAAAAAATTGGTTCCCTCCTCCGGCACCACAAACCGGATGCTGTCGCTGTTCTCGACCAGGATCGCCGCGTCCCCGGCATAATAGGGCGCGATCCATGCCTCGCTGCTCTCCATCTTGTCAAAGATCCGATCCATGACATAGGCCTGCACCAGAGGCTTCTGCTGCTTCAAGAGAGCCGCCGCTTCCGCCCAGTCGTTCTCATCTGCAGTGTTCACCGACTGCCCCAGCATAAACTGCGCTATGGCGAAAGAATCCCTGGGATTGTCAAACATCAGTATCTTCCCTGCATAGCGGTCATCCCACAGGGCGGACCAGCTGGTGATCTCCTCCTCGATATAGTCCGTATTGTAAAATAACCCCACCACTCCCCAGGTATAGGGCACCGAATAACGGCTGCCCGGATCATAGTCCGGATCCCGGAAACGCTCGTCAATGTACTGAAAATTGGGGATATTGGAAAAGTCCAGTTCCGCCAGCATATTTTCCTCGATCAACTTCGACACCATATAGTCGGAGGGAATGATCACATCATAATCCGCGCCGCCCCCGACCAGCTTGGAATACAGCGACTCGTTGCTGTCAAAGGTAGTATAGTTCACCTTGATCCCCGTGCGCCGGGTAAATTCCTCGTTCACATCCGGCGAGCCATCGGTGCCGTTGGCGATATACTCGCCCCAATTGTAGACATTTATGGTAACGCCCCTGTCAGGAGCCGCCCCCTCGTCGGCCAGGACCCTCTGCACCGGAACCAGCCAGAGCGCCAGGCAAAGGGGCGCACAGAGCGCCGCCCGCAAAGTGAAATATAAAAAACGATCTTTCATCATAGATATACCTCTTTTTATACGTTATCCCGTTCCTTTACATTCCTGGCATTGATGATGATCAGCAATGCCATCACCACCGCGAAAAGCACTGTGGACAGTGCATTGATCTCCGGGCTGATCCGCTTTCGGGTCATGGAATAAATGTAGATCGGCAGCGTCTGGGTGGTCCCGCTGGTAAAATAACTGATCACAAAATCGTCAATAGAGAGCGTGAACGCCATGATCAGCCCCGTAATGACCCCGGGCATGATCTCCGGCAGCACCACTTTCAGGAACGCTTTCAGCGGAGGACACCCCAGATCCTGCGCCGCTTCATACAGGTTGGGATCCATCTGGCGCAGCTTCGGCAGCACGGACAGGATCACATAGGGCAGGCAGAACGTGATATGGGCCGCGAACAGCGATCCCATCCCCAGGCTCCTCCCGCCGAACAGCCTGACCGCGGACACAAACAAAAGCATCAGGGACACGCCGGTGACAATCTCCGGATTGACCATGGGAAAATTGGTAATGTTCATCATGATCCGTCTGGGCAGACGTTTCATGGAATTGATGCCGATGGCCGCCATAGTGCCCAGCGCCGTGGACACCGCCGCCGACACCACCGCGATCAGCAGCGTATTGCATAACGCTTCCAGGATCAGCCGATCCTCGAAAAGCTTCTGATACCAGCGCAGGGAAAAACCGCCCCATACCGTGTGGCTGGCAGTCTCCGAGCCATTAAAAGAGAAAACGATCAGCACCAGGATAGGGGCATACAAAAACAGGAAAACGAGAAAGGTGTAAATACGCGCACCAGCCTTTTTCATATCAGGATACCCCCTCCCCCGGCAGCCTCGCCGTCGTCAAACTGATTCATGATGCCCATGCAGATCAGGATGATCACCATCAGCACCAGGGACACGGCGGAACCCAGATTTGGATTGTAGGCGCTGCCTAAAAACTGCATGTCGATCAGGTCGCCGATCAGCAGATTCCCGCCGCCTCCCAGCATTTTCGAGATAATAAAAGTGCTCACCGCCGGAACGAACACCATGGTGATCCCGGAGATCACGCCGGGCATGCTCATGGGAAGCACCACTTTCAAAAAGACTTCCCTGCTGTCAGCGCCCAGATCCTGCGCCGCTTCTATCACGCTCTTATCAATCTTGGTCAGCACCGAGTACAGCGGCAGGATCATGTACGGGATATAGTTATAGACCATGCCCAGCACCACCGCTCCCGCGGTATTGATCATATGTACCCTGGGCAGTCCGACCGCCGCCAGCGCCGAATTGATCAGGCCGTTATCCTCCAGCAGCGTCATCCAGGCATAAGTGCGCAGCAGGAAATTCATCCACATGGGCAGCATCACCAGCATGACCATCACATTCTGGCGTCTGGCGCTCATCTTCGCGATGATATAGGCCAGAGGATAACCCAAGCCCAGGGAAACCGCGGTGGCCACCGCCCCCAGCCAGATGGATCGCAGGAATACATTTGAGTACTGCCCCACGCTCAGGATATTTTCCAGGGTAAAGCTGCCTGACTTATCCGTAAAGGCAAAATAGCCTACCAGCAGCATGGGCAGCACGATAAAAATGGTCATCCACACCGTGTAGGGGGCGGAAAGAAGTTTGGAATCAGATTTCATTGCCGTTCCCCCCCTTCCTCCGCCAGCGCCTCGCTGGAAGCACTCTTATCTTCTCCCATTTCATCGCTGAAAGTACTGTAGTCGCCGAACATACCGGAATATTCCGACTTGGCCATAACATGGATATCGTTAGGGGTAAGGGATAAGCCTATACGGTCGCCCGGCTGGCGGCATTCCGTGGACTGTATCATCCACTTGAATCCGTCCACGTCCACGATGATCTCATAGTGCACGCCCTTAAAGGTCACGGCCGTGACGTCCCCGGTGATCAGGGTAGAATCCGGCTCCACCACCTTGATATCCTCCGGGCGTATCACCACGTCCACAGGCGTATTCTGTCCGAATCCGGCATCCAGGCAGCGGAAATCATGCCCCGCAAACTTCACCGAATAGTCCTCCAGCATCACGCCGTCCAGTATGTTGGATTCCCCGATGAAATCCGCCACAAAGGCATTCCCGGGCTCGTTGTAGATATCCATGGGTGTGCCGATCTGCTGGATCACGCCCTTATCCATCACCACCACGGTATCGGACATGGACAGAGCCTCTTCCTGGTCATGGGTGACGAACACAAAAGTGATCCCCGTCTGCTGCTGTATCTTTTTCAGTTCCACCTGCATATCCTTGCGCAGCTTCAGATCCAGCGCCCCCAGGGGCTCGTCCAGCAGCAGCACCTTGGGCTCGTTGGCCAGTGCCCTGGCGATAGCTACTCTCTGCTGCTGCCCGCCGGAAAGCTGGCTGATGCCCCGGTGGGCATAGCCGGACATATCCACCATGGCCAGCATCCTGTGAACGGTCTCCCTGATCTGCTTCTCACCGCATTTTTTCAGGCGCATACCGAAAGCGATATTGTCGTACACATTCAGATGCGGGAACAGGGCATACTTCTGGAAGATCGTGTTGACCTCCCTCTTATGGGGAGGCAGATGGGTAATGTTTTTGTCATAGAAAAAGACATCTCCCGCGTCCGGTCTGATAAAACCGGCAATGGTGCGCAGCGCAGTGGTCTTGCCGCAGCCGGAGGGACCAAGCAGGGTAACAAACTCCCCGTCGTGTATCTCCAGGTTAAAGCCTCCCAGAACCTGCTCCCCATCATAGGACACAGTGATGTCTCTTAAGGAAATAATAGTATTTTTCATATTGATGCATCTCCTTTGCGGTGGCGCTAAGCGCCAGTATAGCTGCGTGTCTATGTTATTCACACATAACCCGGCCCGGTTTTTTTCTGATTGCCTCCCGCAAAGGATGGTATGTAGAACCGTGGCAAAGAAACCAGGCCGCTTTTATGGCCGTGCCGTCCTCCGAGGGCATGACCTTTTTCAGATGCAAACGCAATGAAATAACTATAAGGGATAACAGGGGCTTTGTCAATCGTTTCCCCTGTTTTTTTCTTAACTGTTCTCACTCACATACAATTGGATCCTGTTCTGTATGACGTTTACCACATCATCTATCCCTTTCTGCCCGCTGTAATAGCCGGAAGCCTCCTCATTGATGATATTGATCACATCATCCTTTTCCACGGAGAAAGCGGGCGTCGCCTCTTTCAGCAGATCCAGTATCACATCGATTTCCTCCCGGGTAACGGCGTGATACTGGAAATACCATCCGTCCTCCTCATAGATGGCAGCGTGGAACCTGTCGCTTGGGCGCTGGCTGTCGCTTGCCATCTTGTATGCTGTCATCGCATCCCATGTGCCCTTTAAAACGGGGAATCTGCTGGGAAACGTATATTCCATATAAATCTCCTCCCCGCTCATCCCGTCCGGTTCTATCCGGGTCAGGACGTCCTCTATAAATTCCCATGCCCCGTCCTTGTTCTCCGACACCGCAGTGATCCCATAGGCATTCTCCGCAAACAGCAGCGCCTTTCCCTTTCCGTCCCGGGCAGGAAATCCCACACAGGCCGCATTTTCCCCAAAGATTCCCTGATAAAGCTGGAAATCATCCAGGCGCCGCAGATCCGCCAGGGCGAACAGCACCTGGCCGTTCTGAACCTTTGTTGGCATGGAAACGTCTCCCTTTCCGGCTCCCAGGGAATCCGGGAAGCGGCTCATGTACTCCAATACATCCTTGAACTGCTGTGAATCAAAATGGCACTCCCCCGCCTCCCAGTCGATAAAGGCATCCTCGTTGAACATCATGAGATACCGCATCATCTCTTCTCTCGTCATCCCGTCAAAGGGCAGCGCCCCGGGATTTCGGTCTGCCGCCGCAAGCAGCCCCTCCAGGGACAGGGCGGTCCCGCCTCCCAGAAGCGTACTGTCCGCCGCCACGGTCTGCAGCGTAAAGGAATCCGGGATCCCGGTCAGCGTACCGTCAAAGGTGTATGCCTCCAGGATCCCCTCCAGGAAATCAGCAGTGTCAAACGCTTGTGACTGTTCCAGGTAAGGGGCCAGGTCGGCGAAGACATCCTGTCCGGCAAGCTTTTCCACATCCACTCCGGACAGGTCGATGATGTCTATGGTCTCTTTCGCCAGCAATGCATTGTACAGATCTGTCAGGGAATCATAATTTCTCACCGTCAGATGGTACCGGTCGCTGCTCCTGCCAAACCCCACCGCCAGGGCGGACAGACTGCCTCCCCCGCCCACGGTGGCAAGGACCAGGTTCTCCCGTTTCGGAGCCTCCTCCGCTTTTGTTTTGGTCAGCAGCACAATGCCCAGATCCTCATGCTCCCAATCCTCCACCGTGCAGAAGTATCTGCCATCCTCCAGCACGCCGAACTTTTCCACAAAATAACCGTTGACATCGCTGTCCCCCCAGGCGAACAACTCTTCCGCCGCCTCTTTCTGTGCGGAAAGGTCATAGCCATACGCATGGATATCATCATACAGCAGGAGATCGTACTGCCCCGCCGGGTCTGCGGAAATGCCGCTGACATCCGGAAACTCTTTTGTCAGTTCCACCAGCTGCCCTTTCTCAAATTCCACTTCCATCAGCGTGCACAGGCCCGAACCATCCCTCGGACCGACGCAGGCATAGAACCTGCCATCCTTTCCCTCCGCAGTTCCCCTGATCAGGACATTTTCCGCAGATCCAAACCGCACGGAGCCATGATAGCTTCCATCCGCCGTATACAGCCAGATGCCTGCCTCATCCGTATATGCGTCAGTGTAGATATAGAGCCGCCCCTGGCTGTCAGTCACTATGGCTTCTATGGAAATGTCCCGCCCCAGCTGTTCCGTGACCTCCTGGGAAAACAGACTTTTTCCCTCCGGGTCGAACTTGCACAGATATCTGCTCAACTTGCTGTAATCCGCAGGATAAGCGTTTACGATCAGCCATACGCTGCCATCCTGGTCAAAGACGTAAGCGCAGATCTCCCGCTGAGGCTCCGCCAGGGTCCATTGGATGGCAGTGCGGCTCAACTCCCTGTCGGTCAGGGAATACCGACAGATGCTCTGCGCTTCCCCTTCCGCCTCCCCGCTCATTGAAATATAGCAGGCATCGTTGCCAACCTGCTGCATCCCGCCGTAATCGGCCCGGTTGTCATCCACCGTGATCGGTTCAGGCACATAGACATATTCCGGCCCCTGAACAAGATCCACAGCAGCCAGATCGCTTCCCGCAGATACATTGCTATCGCTGCGGGCGGCGCCGGCTGCGCTGCCATCAGCTGCGCTCCCCTGACCGCAGGCGGTCAGGAGCAGGGCTGCGCACATCGCCAGACAACATACCAGACGGCCCGGTCTGCCATGCCTGCCGTGAACCGGAAACTCTTTTCTTCTCATCCTACTCATTTTCAGATAACTCCTCCTTATCCTCCATCTTTTCAAAAAACAATTCAACCGTAATCTCCTCCTTACGTCCGTATTCCTCCCTCCATTGCGTCGATTTCTTTATCTTTTCATATTCCTCCTGCCAGGATGAGAACAGGTACTTCTGAAAACGGCGGAAAGTTCCGTCCCAGGAATATTCCATGATAAACGCGCTGCTGCCCTCATCCACAAAATAGAACGTGACCGTGGAATGCAGAACATCGTTGACGGTGTAATACGCGGGGTAAACATCCTCATAAGCCATCCCCAGCCGTTCCTTTGCAAAAGAGGCCGCCGTCCGCGCCAGCCCCGGCAGAAGGGCCTCCGCTTCCCCGATGTCCCACTGCGTTTCCTCCCCGCTTTCATCATATCTCCCCGCACTGTCCAGACTGCCATCCTCTACATCGATGTGGAGAGCATAGTAGGGCTGATTCTCACTGCCCATATAAAGCATCCGGTAAAATACCTGTTTATCCCCTATGGGCACATTCTCCGAAAGGAAACTCTGGCATTCCAGGCTGTCTGCATGCACGCCGTATATCTCCAGAAGCCATTCGTCCGCGATCTTCCTCGCTCCCTCCTCCGAGAGCCCGCCGTCTGCCACAATCTCCTCTTTCTTCTGCTCCAGATCCCTCTTCGGATCCACGATCCATTCCGGATGATTTTCCTCCACATACTGTCTCAGCGCATAATCTCTTTTCACATAAAAATCGATGACCCGCAGCATTTCTTCCTCCGTCAGTTCCCGGTCAGGCAGATAAAACCTGCATATCGGTATCAGAAAGCAAACTCCCAGCTTTTCCGCCTCCTCCTCAGTTTCCACCTGGGCCAGTTCACCTTCGGGGAACCTGCCCTCCTTATATTGGGCGAAAAGTTCCTTAAATTTTCTTTTTTCCTCTTCCGTGTAAGGCCTGGTCTGGCTGTCCGCGTTTACCGTTCCGCGATTCAGATTGTCCAGCATAGTCGTCCGCTCTTCTTCCGTCATATCTTCCACCCGCGCCTGCAGGAAAGACTGTACAACCGCCCGCCCCGGAATGCTGACCGTCCCCAGCAGGAGAAGTGCCAGCGCGGCTGCGGCTGCCCTGGGGAAACGACGCCTTTTCCCCTTTACTCCCGCTTTTACATTCCGGATGATCTCCCTCTGCATGGTCTCCGAAATGTGTATGGAATTGACTGCATCCTGCAGATCTTTTACCTTTCTCTGCACAACATCACATCCTTTCTCTGATTCATCCGCGTTACAACATCAACCTCAGTTCTTCCCTGCCCCTCTGCATACGCTTTTTGACCGCCTGGACGGATATGCCCAGCATTTCGGCGATCTCGGAACATTGATACCCCTCGATGTAATGCAGATAGATCACGATCTTCAGCTTGTCCGGCAGCCTGACCAGGGCTTCCAGCACCTCGCTCTGTTCCGGCATCTCGCAGGACGCGGTAATCTTTTCCAGGTCGGTGCAGGGATGCCTCATCCGCTGCCTGTGAATGTCACGGCAGCGATTGGTCGCCACTTTGATCAGCCATGCTTTCTCATGTTCCCTGTCATGAAAATCCACCGCTTTTTCCATATAACGGCAGAACGTATCCTGTAATACGTCCTGTGCGTCCTGTTCATTGCACAGCATCACCATGCAGATCTTAAAGAGCATATTGCTGTACTCCATCACCAGGTTCTCTACTGACATGTCCTCACCTCTATATCACAAATCTTCGATTTATGATCGTCATCCGCCGCTCACCGAACATGCAAGCATGTTCTCCTCGCTAACGCTCATTATCTCATATAAACTCACACTATCATATACACGCGGGAACGGAGCGAAAGGTGACAAAAATTTCGACATCTTTATTGCATTTTCCCAAAGCATCCGTTAAACTATATATTACACCAGACTTACACAGGAAGCACATTATATTATGAACGAAAGAAGCTATGGACAATACAAAAGGAACCGGCTCCGTGAACAGAAGAAACGCGAAGGCTTTCTGGACGGAAAGATCCAGCTGATAGCCGGGATATGCCTTTTGCTGTATACCTTTTGGATACTCCCGTTCCACGCGGACAACATCAGCGCGATTTCCGGGGATGAGGTGAAAGCCGGGGATGATTATGCCCCAAGGCAGGTCTATCATATTGAAAACCTGCAGCTTCTGTGCGCGGATACGGATGAGGACGAGATCTACTGCATCGCAAGATTTCTCGACTGTGGCCAAAATGACTGGATCGTCTGCTTTACTCCCGGTCGAAACAAAGAACTGGCGGCGCAGATCAGGCTGGCGGCCCTGGACGGCAGGGAGATCGACCTGACCGTCAGCGGATATTTCCAGATGAGGGATCTGGATGATCTTCCTTTCTCGGCGGATTCGTTCCTTTCCGTATATGGCAGGAAGTACGCGGATGCCGATGCCGGGAACCTGTTGGAAATGGACGCGGAATACCTGTGTGAAGGGGACGACAACTATACCCTGCGGACGCTCCTGCGCCCCGGCATCCCTCTCGCCAGCATTCTGGTGGGCGCAGGCGGAGTGCTATACGGCGGGATTCTGCTGATCCGGAACCGGTCGCAGAAAGCTTTTATATAACAAAATAGAATGCCGCTTGTGCGGCGGAATGGAGAACAAAATGATCGCATCTACAGAACACAAAGATTATCAGGCATTATTGAAGAAAGGGAAGGGAAGCATCCTGCAAGCCCTCCGCGCCGACAAGGGCGGCGGAAAGGGTCTGATCGCCGGAGGGATCGTTCTCTTAGGCGCCGGACTCCTGCTCAGCCTTTTCGGATTGTTTTTCGTCTTTGGGGTCCCGGGGCTTATACTTCTTGTGCTCGGCATTGTACTGAAAAACAAAAGAGATTCTTCCTGGATTTCCTATTATCGGGAAACCACCGGTTATTCGGAGGGGGAAATACAGCAGATCGACCGCGAACTGGCTTCGCCCTCCGTTACCCTGGTTGTGACGCCCAGCGCCTCGGTAAACAACTGCGTATCCTGCTTCTTCACGGAACACTATCTGGTCATGAACGGCATGGAACCCTATGTCCGCCGTCTGGAGGACTTCATCGCCGTGGCGTTCTCTGACAGTACGGACCGCTGGTATATGGCCAGTCTGACAAAACAGGACAAAGAGACCAGGGCAGTCGGCCTTTTTACCGACACTGACAAAAAGCCCACTCTCTGCAAGGAGGTCATGGAGGAACTGTGCCGACGCAATCCGGATGTGCTCTGCGGTCAGGCGATCGTCTGCGAGGGCAGGAACTACATATTGGAGCGCGATGGCGCACAGATCCTTCGTCTGTATCAGGAAGGGCGCAAACTGGAACTGGCATAGCAAAAAGACCGCCCCGGTCTCGCATGAAGGCTGGGGCGGTCTTCCCGGTTTCCAAAGACACATCTATCTCACACTACCGCTTTTCTTTAATAACTCTCAACTAAAATATCTTCATCATTTTCATCATTGCCTAACATTTTTTGTTGATTTAAAGCATTCCAGTACGGATCCCCCGGCTTGAAATTGATCATGTCCACTTTGTTGTTATCCTTGAGCAACAATACAAATGCTTTCAGAAGACCCTTTATATAATCATCCTTAGTATGCAAAATGGAATCGATCCATCTTTTCATTCGTCTGATCTCATCATTGCTGATCTTCCTGTTATATTTGTTCAAAAAAGCTATCTTTTCCAAAATATAGCAATGTATGGAGAAATTCCTGGCTTTATCTTTATAATGCTCATGACTATTGATCAGTTCCAGCATTTTCTCCTCGCCTATTTTAAACAGTGCGTCTGCTTCTGCAATATCTTTGACATAATTTGCCTGTTTCAGATAATTTCGGGCAATAGCATGCTGTATCTGATAAGCATAAGGACGTATGCTGTTTGCCATCTTCAGATGGTTCAGCGCTTTCACATAATCCTTTTTTTTCTGCTCAGCGATCCCCATCTGCAGCCAATAATAGCTTATGTCCCCATATTCTTCTTTTAAACGATAAAACAACGATAAAATATCTTTCAAACCAAAATCTAATTTGTCTATCAGAATATCTACCTTTAAAAGGCTCTCAAAGATCACCCTCCAATAATTATTATCATTTTCAGAAACATACGGAGCGATATAGTGCAAGATACCATATACGATCTCCTGCTTTTCCCTGATCGTTGTCAATTTCCAGACCTGCTCCAAAATGATCTTATTCTTTAAAGAAACTCCTTCCCTGTCGATCCTGACAAAGTCAACGATAGCTGCCTCGCTAGCAGATATCTTTTCTGCGTCTTTATTAAAGCAATTAAAATCGATAGAATAGCGGGCTGTGAGTATTTCATTCGGATAATACGGCACATCTACCTTTTCAAAGAGTGTCAGTTCCTTAAATAATCTGATCCCCTGCTCACTGTAGTCCGTCAACAGATCATTTAAAGATGCATCCACACGCTTCTGGAAATTTTCTCCATATGTGATCGCTATAAACAGATTCGATAATATCTTATGTCTGGTGATCTCCGCACAACCCTTAGTCTCCTCCCTTGATAATTCTCCAAGATATCCTTTCTCGGATATTTTCTTGTATATGATCTGTGCATATTTATAATCTAATTTATCCCTGACCTCAAATTCTTCATACGGATTTCCCTCCAGGTAATACCTTTTCTTAAGATGGTAATAATTGCGGGACGTTGTCAGTATCAACAGTTTCTTATTCGTATCATTTTCCTCAAACATCCGCTCAATGATCTTATAATAGAAGCTGGCATCCTCTATCAGAAGCGCATAACGCTTCCCCGTATCATTTCGCATAAAATCAAATAATTTACTGTAATCAAGACTTTTCCCTCTGAACTCAAGAACAGTATAACCCTTTTTGTCAAGCCAGACCCCTGCCTGTTTCAGCATACAGCCTTTTCCCACCAGACCCTTGCCGTATAATGCAATACAATAAGTATCACCATCTGCATATGAGATCTGCTCCATGCGTTTCCTCAGTCCTTCAAAATAAGGGCTTTCAAACAGCCAGCCGTCCAACACATCCCGCCATTCACAATTATATCCCTCATACAGCTTGCTTTCATATGTTTTCACTGACTCAATATTATTCACAATATCATTGTATAAATATATCCCCGAATAATTGAGACGCTTGATACACTTTTCCAGTTCGTCCGGCTTATAATGAACAGTATCCAAAAACTCCATGAACTGCTCTGTTGTCCATTCCAGCAGTATCCCTGAAAAGGAATTGACTCGATTCCGAATTTTCATTTTCGGTTTCGGATCCACAAAGATCATTCTGCCCTTGCGGAAATATCCTGCCTGCTCATATTTTATGATATAAGAATCGATATCAGCCTCATCCATGCTGGCCCCAATGAATATAAAAGTCTCCCGCTGGATATCATGGCCCAGGTCGTTCAGTTTAAAATTCATTCTTCCGCTGATCAGATCATTATACTCTTTCCGGCTAAATACCAATCCACTTGTGGGACCATATACACATCCGTGCAATTTCATATATTCCAGGCTATGATCTCCCGTCTTCTGCTTCGCCTGATTCTGGACTAACAGGGTATTCTGACTCTTTCTGTATACCACTTCTACCAGATTATCAATATTTACCGTATAGATCTTTTTCCATGGATAGTTTGTCAGATTGTAATGAAACTCCGCCGGCTTCACATTTCCTAATCTTTTCACCAAAAATTCACGCAATTCCGTATATTGTTTCAGAGACTCATCCACAAATTCGCATACATCCTGCAGTTCATAATGTTCAATCTCCCTGATCGCCTCTTCGTCCACATTGCCTCGGATAAATATATCGATGATCTCCTGTTTTAATGTATCCCCCAACGGAATATCGCCATATTCATTGGTTGCCCCCAGTGAGAAACCCGCGCCCAGGAACAACATTGGCGGCTCATTCTCCATGATACGCCTCACTTCTTCAATACTCGCTTTATCCATTTGCCTCTCCTTTTCCGGTTCTTTTGTCCTTTTCCCGCGCCCGGTCATTACAGCCGTCCGCTTCTTTACCGCCGATACCACATGCATCAGATCCAGTATCGCCTGATAATCTGATTTTATATCAATATTTTTTTCAAAATATATGATAGCAAAATATCCTTTATGCATCAAGCATGTTTCATGGATTTTTATGATGTATGATCAAAAAAGGTTCCCTGATCGTATAAATTTTCAATATTTCCTCACCTGGGCAGGCTGGAACTGACACAGAGTCCGCCCCAGTTCACCCTTGCATTTGGGTACTCCGGCTCCCTGTGCCCTGCTGTCAGATAAGGACTGAACATTTCTATCAACCCGTTTATAAAGCTTTCTTATCCAGCATTTCCGGATATTCCTTAGAAAATTGTTCTTTCATTTCTTTTAACAGTAATTCTGCTGCAGGTGAGAACATCTGGTATTTTTTCCAGATCACATACATTTTTGTTTCTAAGACAGGACTTAACGGGCGGAAACACAGTCCGCTGTCAGGGCTGGTATCTACCAGTTTATCGAAACTGAACGCATATCCCAGCCCTTCCCGCACCAGGATAGCGGCGTTGTAGACCAGATTGAAGGTTGCAACCACATTCAGGGCATCTACTTTTTCTCCAAAAAACTTGGGATAATCCACAGCCATGCCCTGCCGGGAGCAGATCAGAGGCAGGTCTAACAGGTCTTCCGCCTGTATCGCTTTCTTATCTGCGAGGGGGCTGTCCTGACGCATGATAATGCCCCATATGTCAGAATGCGGCAGTTCTAAGTAGTTATATTTTGACAGGTCTACGTTCTGGGCGATGATGGCAAAATCAAGGATGCCTTTGTCAAGCCGTCCGGCGATGTCTTCCGTATTCCCGCTGTGCAGATGGTATCGGATGCCGGGATTGACCTTATGCAGGGTATCCAGGCATCTGGCCAGATGTTTGATCCCGTCGGATTCGGCACAGCCGATATGGATGTCTCCCCTGATATCCATATCAAGCGACTGGAATTCACTGGCTGTCTTGTCTACCATGTCCAGAATGTCCTCTGCCCGTTTCCGCAGCAGCATCCCTGCCTCCGTTATGCGGATGCTGTAGTTTGTGCGTGTGAACAGTTTCTGTCCTAATTCATCTTCCAGATCTTTTAGCTGTTTTGAAAGTGTGGGCTGCGAGATATGAAGACGCTCTGCCGCCCTCGTGATGCTTTCTTCCCTGGCAGCTTCCAGGAAATAGCGCAATACCCGGATCTCCATTCTGATACCTCCTTGTCTTGATATAAAAAAGTATATCAGCATCAGATATTCTGTTCAAGAATAACTTGTTATAGAGAGAAAAAATTTGTGGGTCAAATGTGTGCACAAGCACGCCCGCTTGCCCTGCGTGTAACAAATTTGAGGTCACAGTCTGGACGGAATGCGAAATCAAAATGAACGGGGAGGCAGAAAATTCGCATTAATCATCTTGGCTTCTGTTCGTGTCCTGTGCCGGCATGGAAAACAGATATTCTGTTTTGGAATAATTTGATACAGAAAACAAGTATTTGATATTTCCTTTTAGAGGGATTACAATCAGGGCAATGGAGGTGATGATATGGCAGAAGCAACAGATGCCCAGGGTATTCTCCATGAAAATCTGCTGGATGCCGGATGTGACAGTGAGCTTACGGAGCGGGTTATGGAACTTTTGAATACCGGGCATATCAGGGAAGGGCTGTTGCTGCTCTCCAGACACCGGAAAACCGTCCTGGAAAGCTGCCACGCGGAACAGAGGAAAATGGAGTGCCTGGACTACCTTATCTATCAGTTAAAGAAACAAAAAACAGAAATGTAAAAGGAAAGGATGGAATGAGTATGGACAATCTGAAACTGGAAATGGAATGGGATAAGACTTTCCCGAAAAGCGACAAAGTAAACCACAGGAAGGTGACTTTCCACAACCGCTACGGCATCACGCTTGCGGCGGATCTGTATGAGCCGAAAGAGGCTGCCGGAAAGCTGGCTGCTATTGCGGTGTGCGGTCCCTTTGGAGCTGTAAAGGAGCAGGCAGCGGGGCTGTATGCACAGACTATGGCGGAGCGCGGGTTCCTGACGATCGCCTTTGACCCCTCTTATACCGGTGAGAGCGGCGGTGAACCCCGCTATATGGCATCCCCTGATATCAACACGGAGGATTTCCAGGCGGCGGTGGATTTCCTTTCTGTGCAGGACAATGTTGATTCGGAGAGAATCGGCATCATCGGTATCTGCGGCTGGGGCGGCATGGCGCTGAATGTGGCGGCATTGGATACCCGCATCAAGGCAACGGTGGCGTCCACCATGTACGATATGACCCGTGTCAATGCGAACGGCTATTTTGATTCCGAGGCTTCTGCGGATGCAAGGTATGAGAAAAAGAAAGCCATGAACGCACAGAGGATTGTGGATTATAAGAATGGCACTTATGCGCTGGGCGGCGGCGTTGTCGATCCGCTCCCGGAGGATGCCCCGTTCTTTGTGGCCGATTATCACAATTATTATAAGACGGACCGCGGCTACCATAAGCGCTCCCTGAACTCTAACGGGGGCTGGAATGTGACAGGGTGCCTGTCTTTTATGAACCAGCCGATCTTAAAGTACAGCAATGAGATCCGCAGCGCGGTTCTGGTGATGCATGGGGAAAAGGCGCATTCCTGTTATTTCAGCCGTGACGCCTATGCCGACATGGTAAAGGATAATCCGTATGCGGACAACAAGGAGCTGCTCATCATCCCGGATGCCGTCCACACCGACCTGTATGACGGCGGCGGAAAGGATGCGATCCCGTTTGACAAGCTGGAACAGTTTTTTGGAAAATATCTGAAATGATGTGGCAGGGATTTTGTAAAAGGGCACTCCTGGCTCGGAGCTAAATCAAAGACCCCGCAGCAAGCTGACGGGGTCTTTGATTACCCAGAACCTGTCAAACCGCACCCATATCTCATCCACTACGATACCGTCATACCAGTTCATCGTCTCAAGGAAAACAACCGCACGGATGAACGCTTCCCTAAAGTCGGAAATGCCGCTCCAGCATCCGATAAACACCACCGGCAGAATCACAATTTCCAAAACAAGCACGGCAAAGAATATCCTTTTTCGTCTTTTTGCTTCTTCCTCCGCAGCCAGTCCCATCTCAAAAGCCCGCCGCTGTATCGGCTTCGGATCAAAGAAAATCCGGCGCACATGGAATCACAAGTTGACACAATGCTTTTCTGTGTCAACATTTTACCATAAATCCGCAGACAGTCCCGGTTTCCCCGCTGCTTTCTTCGCCTTTTTCAGCGAATGTGCGTGTGCCTTTTCCACTTCTTCAAGGGAACGGTCAGGATGCTCGCCCGCAAGCCCGCCATGCCCCACGTCCTTGAAGAGTCTGAGTGTAAATTGATGCCCTGCATCCTGAAGCTGCTTTATATTCTTTGCGAGCCTGCGCTCTACCGTGCTATTAATGCCATACCATATGTACATATCCGTATCTTTGAACGCTTCGCAGTCCGTCTTGTGTCCGATCAGACAGCGATCCCGATTGCGCCAGCTGTTCCATGTGGCTTTGGTATAAACCAGCCGCTCGGCTTCCTCATAAGTCCTTCCGGTGATTTTGGCAGGGAACTTCTTGCGCCGTTTTCCTGCACGCCCCATGATGAGATAAAAAATCCGGTAAAGAAAAAACAGTACAGATCTTTGCCCCACTCGCTTTTGATGTCCGGATACTCACGCGTGGAAAAACCGTCTGCGATCGTCGTGGTTATCGTAAGCCGCTTATCCCGCAGCACTTCATTGAGTACGCGGCAGCCATAGGATACCCCATACAGCACATCGATTTTTCCACCATATTTTTCAGGACATACTCAGCAATCTGCTTCTCTTCATCCATAACAGATGTAAATTCCTTCTCCGGCTCGGACGGATTGAAGCCATCGTATGTCACCAGCACAACGTGGAATTCTTTCGCCACGCAATCTGTCATTTTTTATAAACATACTTTTAGCGCAAGAGGCTTTTTAGGAACGGCTCTGCCCATTCCTTGGTATCCTCACCGCTTCCACTTATTCCATTCTCCCCGGCACAGCTGGGGAGAATGGTTTTCATTTAGCTTCATACTATTTTTATATGCAGCTACATACTATACTGCAGACCGCCAGGATTTACAGTAATGCAATCGAGAAAGTGCTTGGCTGGCGGTCTGCAGTCGGTTCATATTGTAGATTCAAGCGGTGTGCAGTATAAATTAAGAAATTCCATGCTCAAATTTCATGGCTGGGCATTTCATCATCCGTAACCGGGACTTCGTGCCTTAATCCTCCAGATGCAATCCCATAACTAAGAAAATAAGATGTACCATTGTGTGTCAGAAACTTTCAGCCTTCCAACTGTCATATTCCTGATCCTGTACATCTCCACAAAACACCAGCTTCCCCGCTCCTTCCTGTACATATACTTGTTGCTATCTAAATTTTATGATATCCTCTTTTTGCGCCCCTCTTTTCTTTATCGCCCTTGAAGCCTTATGAAATTCTTCCGTAATGACGGGGGCGTGCATACCGCTGACACAGATCCTTTCCTCATCAGGCACACGCTTTCAGTCCATAGTCCTGTTCCCCTTCCTCTGCTCCCCAATCGAATATTTGCCACCCTCGAACGGAGCGTAAGTTCTGGTCAGCTTACTGAGGAAATTGTACTCATACTTTGCGGTATTTCACATAGCGTCAGTCTGGCTTTTCAGCATCCTCAACCTTGTATAGTCACTCTGCTTGAAAATGAAAAAATCCGGCGAGCAAAAACTACGTTTATTATGTATTTTGTTGCAACAATTTCTTATTGTTTATCACATACCTTATCTCTTGGCACAGTTTATCCATATCCACAGGTTTTGCGACATGACCGTCCATTCCGGCGGCGAGGCAGGCCTCAATATCCTCGGCAAAAGCATCCGCCGTCATAGCTATGATTGGAATATTCTTAACATAATCCCGGGATGATCTGCGTATTTCCATCGCCGCTTCCCTGCCGTTCATGACGGGCATTTGAACGTCCATTAATATAATGTCATATTTGCCGTCATCTGCGCTTTGTATCATGGATACGGCTTCTTTCCCGTTTTCCGCATGGTCGGAAGCGATTCCGTACATATCGAGCAGTTCTCTTATAACCTCCCAGTTAATGTCGTTGTCTTCGGCTACCAGCGCGTTCAGCCCCCTGAGATCGCTGTTCCCAGCTTCATCCGCATCGCTTTTCCTATCCTCATCATTGGCTGCAAGCCCTATCTTTTCGGATAAGTATGATTTAAACAATGGCTTGCTGATAAATCCATCGGCGCCGCTGTTTTTGGCATCGTCCTCTATATCGGACCAGTCATAAGCGCTTACGAGGATGATAGACGTATCCGACCCAGCGATGCTGCGTATAGCCTGTACAGTTTCCGCGCCGCTCATCCCAGGCATTTTCCAATCAACTACCGCAATGTCATAATCTCTGTTCATTTCGTGCCGCTTTTTTACAAGTTCGAGTGCTTCCTCTCCGCTGCATGCCGTTTCCGCATTCGCACCCATTTCCTCTACCGTATCTTCCGTTATAGCAAGGAATATTTCGTCATCGTCCACAAACAGGATATCTATCGGGGGAAGCGTATAGGTCCGGCTTGCATCCTCTCCTATGGGAAGCTCAAGTTTTACCGTGAACATAGTTCCCTTATCCGGTTCGCTGTCGCAGTCTATTGTGCCGTTCATAAGCGTGACCATCTGCCTGACGATCGCAAGGCCAAGCCCTGTACCCTGTACTTTATTTGTGCGGCTGTCATCCGCACGGGTAAATGTATCATACATATGTTCCATATATTCACGGCTCATGCCAATGCCGTTGTCTTTTACGATATAGGTAAGGCGTATCGTCTGCCCGTCTATGCATTCCTCATAGAGGTCGAGTATGATTTTGCCCCCGTTGGGCGTATATTTTACGGCGTTGCTCAGAATATTGATAAACACCTGGCTGATACGCAGTTCATCACCATACAGCATCTCATAATTTACATTATGAATGCGCACATCGAATTCCTGCTCCTTGGATTTTATCATAGGGCGTACAATATTAACGAG
>JAMPFQ010000040.1 GCA_023664345.1 Lachnospiraceae bacterium
CTTGATAATCCCGAATTATCCATCATTAACTGACCTCAGTCCCCATGAATATCCATATCCTGCTGATGAGCAGCAAGAATACTTGACTTGTTGGAAAATGTGACAGATAATAGACATAAATCCATGCCGTCATCAATGCGGCAGAACGGAGACCACCATGCAGGAAAGAGAATACAACGAACAACGATATAATGAATCAAAAGTAGAAGGCGACGACCTCCAAAACGCTGCTGTCTGCGATGTAATAGCGGACGACAGCCTGACCTGGAATCCCGGCGAGGCAGTGTACTGGCGGATGCAAGCCATAGAAAAGGCAGAAAACCATTACGGAAAAGCGCATATGGCAAATACCTTTTACTATGATAAGATCGTTAATGACCTGTTAGTAAAAAACAGCTATAAAAAAGCTGACAGCTGGAATAAAAAGTCCAAAAAGATCAAAATAAAGGAAAAAGGAGAACACGCCTTTGAGGCCATAACAAATGAACTGTATGAACTGCGGATAGATATTGCACTGGAAAGGTATGAAGCGGCGGCAGGATGCCTGGAACATCTGAAAGAATCCCTGCAAAGGGATTCACAGCGCGATCCCGCCGTATTATACCGGATCTATCTGGAAGCGTCTTCCACGGAAGGGAATACAGAGGTCAGGCAGCTGAGAGCCAATGACGGTTATTTTATCGATCATGCCATGAATCTTGCGCGGAAACTGTATGGAGAAGACAGCCTGGAAATGATCGATCTGTATCGGCATAAGGCGTTCGGAGTGATGGGGTCGTCAAAAGGGGCGGAGGAAAATCAGGAAGCGCTGGAGTTGTTCAAAAAGGCGTTTTTGATGGCTAAAGAAAAGGGAAGCGCTGGATATGATCTGGTCCGGTGGATACTTGAGGGTATCAAGTGCTGCTGGGATCGGAAGATGGAACACCGGGAGGGCGTTAAATGGATATACAGCCATATATCCACGCAGGCCGCCATAGACTTTATGGGAACCTATTCCGCTCAGTTTCGGGAGGAAATGAAAGAGGAACTGGATACGGTCGTGAAAGAAGAAGACAGGAAGACTGTAGACAAGGGTTATGCTTTTTATCAGATGATCGAACAGGGTAAGATAGATCTTGCCAATATGCCGGGATCGGGGGATTAAGCGTATGGACTGGAAAAAGAATGTGGATGAAATGCTTGCGGATGAACTGGAGGAGCAGATTATTGATTATGTAAAAGCAGGATTTTTATCGGATGAAGAGATCCTGAAATGTTGCGAGGAATATATCGAGGAGGAGTATCCCGAGGAATCAGACAGCATCACAGAAGACGAACTGCTGGAAGTCGTTGAGATGTATCGCGATAAATTTCAGAACAAGGGCGGTCAGGAAAATTTCCGGAAGCTGGACACAGCTTTTCAAAGGCTGGACGGGCAGGGAATCATATGCCTGCACTGCGCCGGATATGTCCAGTCGGATGGCTTTGACGACTGTAATGAGATCGCTGCTGAGCGACATGGTAACGGGCAAAAAGTGATCGGATGCTGCTTTTACACCATGCAGGACCTGGAGCCCATTTTGCATGAGGAAAGCAATCTGCTTTATCTTTCGTTCGGAAATTATTTTGAGGAACCGATGGCGGAAGAGGTTGGCCGGATCATAGTGAAAGAACTTGAGGCGGCGGGATTGGCCGTGCAGTGGCCGCAGGCTGCCGACATAAAGATAGCAGTTAAAAGCATGGTATGGGATAAACGATATGACGGGGAAGCGAAAGGCTGAAATGGAAATCTTGATAAGTGCCGCAGAATGTGTTATGCTTGGTAATGGTACCGGATCACTTCGGAGAGATAGCAAAGGGAGCCACATTATCCATGGAGAAAACAGAGAAGGTCACGGCGCGTATCCTGCTGTGTATTATGATCATCAGCCTGCTGCCCATCATATATCTGGGCAGGTATAACCATCCTACGGGCGATGATTATTATTATGGCGCGGATACAAGGGCGGTATGGGAAGAGACAGGAAATATCGTGAAGACCATGGCAGAAGCGGTGCGCGGAACGGCGCGTCAGTATCAGGCCTGGCAGGGAACCTACTCCGCTCTGTTCCTGATGCATCTTTCGCCCAATATTTTCCATGAGGCGGCATACGGCTTTGTGACGTTCGGGATTCTTCTACTGTTTTCAGGGGGCATATTTTATTTGCTGAAGCCTGTGGTCTGTACCCTGATGAAAGGATCGGCGGCCCTCTGGCTGATGGTCTCTTCTCTGCTGACATTTCTCTGCGTGCAGACGGTGGACTTTCAGGGAGAGTCCTTTTTCTGGTATAACGGCAGCATGTATTATACGGGATATTATGCCGTGACCTGTATCTTTTTCGGCCTGATGATAAAGTATCTCACGGAGCCCAGGAAATATCGTTTTGCAGGACTGCTTTTTCTCGCGCTCTTTCTGGCGGGAGGGAATTATGTGTCGCTGCTTCCGGCAATGATCATCCTGCTGTTATCGATCCTATATCTGTTTTGGACGCATTCGGAGCGTGCCAAAGCCATGACTGGCGTCTTTGTCCTGATGCTCGCGGGATTTTTCGTCAGCGCCGCAGCGCCGGGCAATGAGGTGCGTCAGGACGGCATGTGGCAGATACCGGCATGGAAAGCGGTCGCAAAATCCCTTTTTCAGGGGCTGTATTTTATCGCTGTATGGGCCGATGTCTGGCTTATCCTTGCGCTGCTTATCCTGACGCCGTTTTTGTGGAGGAGTTTTGCCCGGACAAAATTCCGTTTCCGGTATCCTCTTTTGGCAGTGGGCGTGGCTTACGGTATATACTGTTCCATGTGCTGCCCCGGCTTCTATACCATGAACGCTCCGGGTCCCGCCAGAGCAGGAGCCATTATCTATTATGGATATCTGCTGTTTATCTTTGCAGGGTATGGGTATCTGCTGGGATATCTTTACCGGCTGTCGGAAAAGAGGCAGAAGCCTTTGAAATCCGATAAAATAGCTAAAGGAGCGGCGGCAGTGTTCCTGATCCTCATGGGAGTACAGATCTTTACCGGCGCCCTGGGGGAGACCACCACCGGGAAAGCCGTGCGGCTGTTGAAAAGCGGAGAGGCCGCGGCCTATGAGCAGGAATATCAGGCCAGGCTGCGGATCTTGGAAGACGATACGGTGCAGGATGTGGTGTTCCAGGCGTATGAAAACCAGCCGGATATGCTTTATGTGGGAGATTTCAGCATGGATGCGCAGGATGAGACAAACCGGAAGCTGGCGCAGTATTTTCATAAAAGAACTGTTTATGTAAACTATTAAAATAAACCGCAAGGGGGAAAAGAAATGGACAATAATTTCAACCAACAGACAAACGCAAACCCGAATCCTTACATGGATAACGGTTATGGGGGCTATGGCAGTTCCTATAACTATGGCAGCAGTCAGGAACCTGAGAAAGCGCCCAATATCTTCCGGCAGTTCGTACTTGCCTTTATACCGCCTCAGTATGACAGGCTGACAAAAGTCAAGACCGGCAGCATGATCGGCTTTGTGACCTTGCTGGCGCTGGTCGCTACGATCATTTCTTTTGTGGGTTTCATGTTCAGTTTTGCGGCGCTGAATAGCAGCGACTGGGAGGATGTGCTTCCCGATTTTGAGATCGCTGACGGCAGGTTATATATCGATGAGGATTTTGTATTTGATCAGAGCGGGACATTCGTATATATGACGGATGATATCAGTGGATTTTCATATGAGGAAGCGTCTGCGATAGCGTCTGAGGGATATCGCAACATGATCCTGATGGGGAGTGAGAGGATTTCCGTATATCAGAATGGAGAGTACCAGCAGGCCAGGTTCAGTGATCTTGGGAGTGATATAGAGATCAGCAGGGACTGGATCGTGGAGGTATTCATGCCCATCATGATGGTGGTGTTCGCGGTGGGATATCTTCTCTTCTTTGTGGGAAGGGTCTTCTGGTATTTCCTGTGTGCCGCGATCTATCTGCTGATTGGCATGATCATTGCCTCGTGCATGAAAAAACAGGTATCGGCGGGGGCACTGTTCAGGGTAGCGGTGTATTCCAAGGTATTGATGTTTGTGGTGGCAACGGTCCTTGCTCTGATCCCCGTTGCGTTCCTGTCAGTGCCGTTCATCCTCAGGATCGCCATTACCATCATATTTATGGGGGTTGCGATAGCAAAACTGCCTGAAAAAAATGAAAGCTTTTAATGGGTGAGCCTGCTTATGAAGATTACAGATCTGCGCATCCAAAATTTCAAATCTATCCATGATATGCATATTCCCGATATTGAGAATGCCCTGATTCTGGTGGGACAGAACAATATCGGGAAGACCACCGTGCTGGACGCCATCCGCGCGGTAGGCGGCGGATATGCGGTCAGTCCGGAGGATTTTGGGGAAGCAGGCGCTAAGATCAAGATCCGTGTCACGCTCAGTTTCACGGAAGAAGATATGGAACTGTTGCGGCGTGGCGGCGTGGTCAGCCAGTACCGGAAAAAGGAAGCCTGGCTGCAGGATTTCTGCCGGAAGCTGCCCTCTTATTCTGACGGTGCGCTCACTTTTACCATGACCGCCAACCGGGATGGGCGCATCCGTTACATGGACGGCGTCAACAAGCATAATCCCTACATACGGGAAGTGTTCCCCCGGATATATCATGTGGATACGGAGCGCCGCCTGGAGCAGCTGCAGGGCGATCTGCTGCTCTTGCAGGAGGACGAGATCCTGAAGCGGATGCGGGTGGGCGGCTGCATGTTCGATCAGGCGAAGAAATGTAACTATTGTTTTCACTGTATCGGTCTCATAGAGCAGAAGAATCCTGCCCAGCTGGATGTGTTTGAGACGTCCAAGCTGCTGGACTATAAGCTGTACCAGCTGAACCTGGATAATTTTGCCCGGATGGTCAACGACTGCTTTCATAAGAACGGCGGTCGGGAAAGCATCCATTATTATATGAACCGGGATGTGGAGAAGATTCTGCAGGTCTCTACCGAGATCTGCCATCCCGCTCAGAATGTACCTCATCCCATCTCACGGATGGGAAAGGGAATGCGTTCCATCTATCTGTTTTCCCTGTTGGAGGCATATACACAGATCAAGGAAAATCTCTCCAGCATCATCATGATCGAGGATCCGGAGATCTTTCTGCATCCCAGCCTTCAGAAAGTCTGTGGGACGATCCTGTATCGTTTATCATCGAAGAATCAGGTGATCTTTACCACCCATTCCCCCAATCTGCTGCCTAATTTCAACAGCAGGCAGATCAGGCAGGTGATCCTGGGGAAGGACGGTTCCTGTGATATCAGGAAGAAGACGGATATCAGCGCAATCCTGGACGACCTGGGCTATACGGCGGGGGATCTGATGAACGTAAATTTTGTGTTCATTGTGGAGGGAAAGCAGGATAAATCCCGTCTGCCGCTCTTGCTTCGAAAGTATTACGCGGAGACCACCGACAGCCGGGGGAATCTCTCCCGCATTGCCATCATCACCACCAACAGCTGTACCAATATCAAGACATATGCTAATCTGAAATATATGAACCAGATCTACCTGCGGGATCAGTTCCTCATGGTCCGTGATGGTGACGGAAAGGATCCCAGGGAACTGGGCAGGCAGCTCTGCCGCTATTACGAGGAACGCAACCGGGAGGATATGGATAAGCTGCCCCGGGTGCGTCCGGAGAATGTGCTGATACTGAAATATTATTCTTTTGAAAACTATTTCCTGAACCCTAATGTCATGACGCAGCTGGGGATTGTGGAGTCGGAGGAGGCGTTTTATGAGACGCTTCTGGAAAAGTGGAAAGAATATCTCTATCGCCTGAAAAGCGGACAGCATCTGGTGGAAGTCCTTGGCTGCGGTCTGGAAAGTGTCGAGGATGTCAGACAGCATCTGGAGGAGATCCGCATCTATCTGCGGGGACATAACCTGTTTGACATTTTTTACGGAAAGTACAGGGATCAGGAAAAGGAACTGCTGGAGCGATATATCGAACTGGCGCCAAGGGAGGATTTTCAGGACATCTTTACCGCGCTGGAGCGGTTCCCGTATTTTGAGAGCAGGAAATTTTAAAAGAATTATTAAAATCCCCATATCTCTTGACAAATATTTCTATTTGCGATAATGTTAGTGTGCTAACAATAAATGTTAGTGCGCTAACTTTGTTTTTGCGGGCAATGAGCCAAACGGTCATGCTCGCGGCGGGGTTATTGACTATGTATAAGCAGAGGGGCATACATATGGAGAAGGAGAAGCAGAGATCCATTGCGTTTACCATGCGTGTGATCCATAACCAGATCAAAGCGGTGATCCATAAAAGCTTTCCCAGGGATGGCAATGCGCCGCAGTCCCAGCTGCAGGGCGGTATCCTTGGATATCTGTACCATCATTCGGATGAGCCGGTTTATCAGAAAGATATCGAAAAAGAATTCCGTATCTCCGGGGCCACGGCTACCAATACGCTGCAGGTCATGGAGAAGAACGGTCTGATCGTGCGAAAGAGCCAGGACAGGGACGCCCGGCTGAAGCGCGTGGTGCTGACCGAATCCGCCTGTGAGAGGCACGCCAGGGTGGAAGAACATATGCAGCTTATGGACAGGCGGATCCTGCAGGGAATGACGGAGGCAGAGATCTCGGAACTTTACAGGCTGCTGGGAAAACTGCAGGGCAATCTGGAGCAGATGGAAGCGGAGTGCGGCATAGAGAACCGGGAATTACAGTAACACATGTAACTATAGAAAGGAAGTGCATTTATGTTAAAGACACTTGGAGCACAGATCAAGGAGTTTAAAAAGGCTTCTATCGTGACCCCGATCTTCATGATAGCGGAGGTTATCATGGAAATGATCATCCCGCTGCTGATGTCGTCCATTATCGACGACGGCGTCAACAAGGGCGATATGAGACATATTTATCTGGTGGGGGCGCTGATGGTACTGACGGCGGTACTCAGCCTTTCCTTTGGCATCGGAGGAGGCGTGTTCGGTGCGAAAGCATCCACCGGCTTTGCCAGGAACCTGAGAAAGGCAATGTACGAGAACATACAGACGTTCAGCTTTTCCAACATCGACAAGTTCAGTACGTCCGGTCTGGTGACCAGGCTGACCACGGATGTGACGAATATACAGAACGCGTATCAGATGATCCTGAGGATGGCCATGCGTGCGCCTTTCAGTCTGATCATCGCCATGTGCATGTCGTTTTACATCAGTCCCAGGCTGGCAAGCATTTATCTGGTGGCGGTCATCGTCCTGGCCTGCGTCCTGGGTGTGATCGTGACCAATGCTACCAAACATTTTACACAGGCGTTTCCCAAGTATGACGACCTGAACGCCAGCGTGCAGGAAAATGTGTCCGCGATCCGCGTGGTGAAAGCATATGTCCGGGAAGATTATGAAAACCAGAAGTTTAAGAAAGCCAGTGAGAATATTTACAATATATTCTGCAAGGCGGAGGGTATCGTGGCATGGAATTCACCTGTCATGAATTTCACGGTCTATACCTGTATCATACTGATCAGCTGGATAGGCGCCCATCTGGTGGTGCAGGATGAACTGCTCACAGGGCAGCTGATGAGCCTTCTGACGTATTGCATGAATATTCTGATGAACCTGATGATGCTGTCCATGATCTTTGTGATGCTCACCATGTCCAGCGCCAGCGCGAAGCGTATCTGCGAGGTGCTGACAGAGAAGCCCGACCTGGCTGACCCGGAGGATCCCGTTCATGAGGTGAAGGACGGAAGCATCCGCTTTGAAAATGTGTCTTTCAGCTATAAAAAGGGCGCGGGCGATCCCGTGTTGAAAAATATCGATCTGGACATCAAGTCCGGCGAGACCATCGGCATCATCGGCGGCACCGGAAGCGCCAAGTCCAGTCTGGTCAATCTGGTCAGCAGGCTCTATGATGTGACGGAAGGAAAGCTTCTGGTGGGCGGCGTGGATGTGCGCGACTATGATATGGAGGCGCTGAGGAACCAGGTGGCTGTAGTGCTCCAGAACAATGTGCTGTTCTCCGGGACCATTCTGGAGAACCTGCGCTGGGGCGACAAGGAGGCAACGGAGGAAGAATGCAGGCATGCCTGCGAGCTTGCCTGTGCGGATGAATTCATACAGAGGATGCCGGAGGGCTACAATACGTTCATCGAGCAGGGCGGCACCAACGTGTCCGGCGGGCAGAAGCAGAGGCTCTGTATCGCCAGGGCGCTGTTGAAGAAGCCCCGGATCCTGATCTTGGATGATTCCACCAGCGCGGTGGATACCGCCACGGATGCCAAGATACGGAAAGCTTTCGCGGAGGAGATTCCCGGGACTACCAAGCTGATCATTGCTCAGCGTGTATCCAGCGTGGAACACGCCGACAGGATCATTGTCATGAATGAGGGCCAGATCGATGGCTTCGGCACCCATGAAGAACTGTTGGCAAACAATGAGATCTACCGCGACGTCTATGAATCCCAGACCAGCGGAAGCGGTGATTTTGACGAATAAATAACAGGAGGTGCTTATCACATGGCGGAAGAAAGAAAACCGAAAGTAAACCAGGGTCCCGGCCCCCGCGGCATGAGAGGCCCCAGACCCAAGATAGAGAACCCGGGCAAACTTTTAAAGCGGATACTGGGTTATACATTTAAAGATTACGCGATCCAGTGGGTCGTGGTGGTGATTTGTATTTTTACCACAGTGCTCTGTTCCCTGCAGGGAACACTGTTCATTGGGACGTTGATCGACGATTACATTGTCCCCATGCTGGGAAACCAGAATCCCGATTTCAGTCCCCTGGCATGGGCGATCGCCAGAGTGGCGTGCTTTTACGCGCTGGGCGTTGCAGCTTCCTTTACCCAGGCAAGACTGATGATCGTGATCACCCAGGGTACGCAGAAGAATCTCCGCGACAATCTGTTTGAAAAGATGGAGACGCTGCCCATCAAGTACTTTGACACCCACGCCCACGGCGATATCATGTCCCTGTATACCAACGATATCGATACCATGCGTCAGATGATCAGCCAGAGTATCCCCCAGTTCCTGAACAGCGGAATCACGGTGGTCAGCACTCTGGTGTCCATGATCGTGCTGGATATCCCGCTGACGGTGATCACGCTGCTTATGGTAGTGGTGATGATCCTGGTGGCAAAGAAGATCGGTTCCCAGAGCAGCCGCTTCTTCCTGGCGCAGCAGAGGGATCTGGGTAAGTTAAACGGCTGTATTGAGGAGACCATGACAGGACAGAAAGTGGTAAAGGTGTTCTGCCACGAGGAGGAGAGCCTGGCGCAGTTCAATGAGCTCAACGACC
Organism: Lachnospiraceae bacterium; assembly: GCA_023664345.1. GTDB lineage: Bacteria > Bacillota > Clostridia > Lachnospirales > Lachnospiraceae > Acetatifactor. The sequence continues at coordinate 9,290 of JAMPFQ010000040.1, forward strand.
AGCTGTGCGACAGTGCCAACAGGGCGAATAAATTTGCCAATATCATGGGACCCGTGAATGCCCAGCTGGGCAACTTAAGCTATGTGATCTGCGCGGTGGCGGGCGGCATCCTGGCCATCACCGGCGTGTCCGGTCTGACTCTTGGAAATCTGGCAAGCTTCCTGACGCTGAATAAGTCGTTCAGTATGCCCATCAACCAGATCAGTATGCAGTTCAACAGTATCATCATGGCGCTGGCAGGGGCGGACCGTATCTTTAAGCTGATGGATGAAACTCCGGAGGTGGACGACGGCTATGTGGAGCTGGTGAACGCTGTGCGGAATGACAGAGGAAAGCTGGAGGAGAGCAAGGAAAGAACCGGACTCTGGGCATGGAAGCACTATCACAAGGCGGATGATACCACCACTTATCAGGAACTGCGGGGGGATGTGGTCTTTGATCATGTGGACTTTGGATACAATGACGATAAGATGATCCTTCACGATATTGAACTTTACGCGAAGCCGGGGCAGAAGATCGCGTTCGTAGGCGCTACCGGCGCGGGCAAGACTACCATCACCAACCTGATCAACCGCTTTTACGATATCCAGGATGGAAAGATCCGCTACGACGGCATCAATGTGAACAAGATTAAGAAAGACGACCTGCGGCGTTCCCTGGGGATCGTGCTTCAGGATACCCATCTGTTTACCGGAACGGTTATGGAGAACATCCGTTACGGAAAATTGAACGCCACCAAGGAAGAGGTGGTGCGGGCTGCCATGCTTGCCAATGCGGACGGCTTTATCCGGCGTCTGCCTGACGGTTATGATACCATGCTCCGTGGGGACGGCGCGAACTTAAGCCAGGGGCAGAGGCAGCTGCTGGCCATCGCCAGGGCGGCTATCGCCGACCCGCCGGTGCTGATCCTGGACGAGGCTACCAGTTCCATCGATACCAGAACGGAGAAGCTGGTGCAGAAAGGCATGGACGCGCTGATGAAGGGCAGGACCAACTTTGTCATTGCCCACAGGCTTTCCACGGTCAAGAACAGCGACTGTATCATCGTGCTGGAACAGGGCCGCATCATTGAGAAAGGGACCCATGACCAGCTGATCGAGCAGAGAGGGAAATATTATCAGCTGTACACCGGGAACGCTATGGCGCAGTGATGTGGAGCGTCATGGGCCAGATCTGACAAAGGAGTTGACACAGCGTAAAATAGAGTTATAATGTCTATGTAACAAAAATATAGAAAATTCTTCAGGGTCGGGTGTGATTCCCTACTGGCGGTAAAGTCCGCGACCCGTGGCGAAAGAATGCATTGCCGCCGCATTTCAACGGCAGCAGGTTCAGATGTCACGGCTGATTCGGTGAAAGTCCGGGACCAACAGTATAGTCTGGATGAAAGAAGAACAGTTGTTATTGGCAATCTGCTTTATGAGAGCGGGATGCCGATCATAACGATGCGAGAAAATGTGGCCCTGAATCTTCGGATCCAGGGCTTTCTTGTGTGAAATGAAGGATTTTCCCATAGCAAAACAGTCTCGGAACGGATGCAGCAGTGAAGAGACGGAACTGGAATGGAGGAAAATATGAACGGATTATTTGAAAGCGTAACCCAAAATCTTGCCTATGTGCTCAGCTTTGCGGCCATCATCATTGCGCTGTTCGTGATAGCGTTGCTGTTGGAAAAGGCGGCTCAGAAAAAGAACGGCGTCAGCGAGCCTGTTTTTAACACCAGAAAAGTGGCGATGATCGGCATGTTCTCGGCGATCGCCATGATCCTGCATCTGTTTGACTTTCCGCTGCCTTTTGCCCCCGGCTTTTATAGGCTGGATTTCAGTGAACTGCCCATCCTGGTGGGAACCTTTGCCTTTGGGCCGGCGGCGGGCGTCATGATGGAATTTGTGAAGATCCTGCTGAAACTGCTGATCAAGGGGACCAGCACGGCCTTTGTCGGGGATCTGGCAAACTTTGTGGTGGGATGCAGCTTTATCCTTCCTGCTTCCGTTATCTATGCTTTTCGGAAAAATAAGAAGAGCGCCATTTTCGCGTGTATTACAGGAACCCTGATCATGACCATATTTGGCACGGCATTTAACGCTATCTATCTGCTCCCGGCCTTTTCCAAATTGTATGCTTTGCCGTTGGATCAGCTGCTGGCCATGGGGACAGCGGTAAATCCTCTGGCCAGGGAAGGCAGCATAATCAGTTTTGTAGCAGCCTGTGTGGCGCCTCTGAACCTCATTAAGGGAGCCAGCGTATCCCTGGTGACGTTGTTGATCTATAAGCCTTTAAGCCCGATCATCAAATCAGGACATAACAGATAATATTAAAAAGCAGGAAGATCGTTCTCAACTTCGGGAACGATTTTTCTTTAGAAATTTTTAAGGAAAATATGCGGAATCTTTTTAGCAAAGGCTGTTATAGTATCCTCGAAAAAATTTTTTTCATCGGCATATTGACATATGGCGGGTATTGCTGTATTATATGCGCAATACATCAGTACAGCAATACAAAAGTAAGATAGAACGGGGAAAGGGGAAAACAATGGGAGCGCTGGTTGAGATAAGGGATGTATGCAAGGTCTATAATCCCGGTGAAAATGAGGTGCGTGCGCTGGATCATGTCAGTGTAAATATTGAAGAGGGGGAGTATGTTGCCATCATCGGACAGTCCGGCAGCGGAAAATCCACGCTGATGAACATGCTGGGCTGTCTGGATGTGCCTACCAGCGGCCTGTATCGGCTGCATGGGCAGAATGTATCGGAACTGGATGATGATGAACTTTCCGATATCAGGAACAGGGAGATCGGTTTTATCTTTCAGGGCTTTAACCTGATCCCCAACCTGACCGCCATCGAGAATGTGGAACTGCCTTTGATCTACAGGGGAGTGGGCAAAGCGCAGCGTATGGAACTGGCCAGGAGAGCATTGGAAAAGGTAGGGCTGGAGCATCGTATGGACCATAAGCCCGCGGAGATGTCCGGCGGACAGCAGCAGCGGGTGGCTATAGCCAGGGCCATCGCCCAGGCGCCGCCCATCATTCTGGCGGATGAGCCCACAGGAAATCTGGATTCCCATTCCACCCAGGAGATTATGGGAATCCTGAAAGAACTGTACGAGGAGGGCAGGACCGTTATCCTGATTACCCACGACAACGAGATCGCCGCCAAGGCAAAGCGTGTGATCAAGATCCGGGACGGCCATATCGAGGCGGATACCGCAGGGGGCGCTGGAGTGCAGAGAACGGAATAAGTTCCTGTAAACAGGAACTGGAATAGAAAGGACGAGGAGTATGAAAAAGAGGAATAAGAACGGCGAGGCTGCCATCACGGAGCCGGGTGTTCAGGTAAAAGCGGCACGGCCTAAGAGAAAACGAAAGAAAGCGCCTGTTATTATTGCGGCAGTCGTGATCGCCATCATCATTTTCAGGGCGGTCGCCTGTTCATCCGGCGACAATGTGGGTGCTGTGGTGACTACAGCGAATGCGGTTCGGGGAGATCTTCAGGAGAACATCAGCACCAACGGAACGGTCAAAAGTGAGGAGGTAAGCGTGATCTTCGCCCCTGTGAGCGGAACGCTGGATTCCGTGAATGTTGCGGCGGGTGACGCCGTGGAGGCGGGTGACATCCTGGCAACCTATAACATGGCGCGTCTGGAGAGCAGCATGCGCCAGTCTGAGCTGCAATATGAGAAGAGTAACGCCAATTACAGCAGTGTCATGGCGGATAACGCCCAGAACCAGGCGAAGCTGAATGAGGCCACGATCAATCTGGATGTGCTGGAGCGACAGATCGAGGACACGAAAGCATACATAAAGACCTTGCAGAATGAATTGAGCGAGAGCCAGAGGCATACCAGCAACGCGCTGGCGGAGGAAAGCATGAACCTGTCTAATTCTTTGCGGGAGAAAACAGATGAATTGGAAAATCTGCAGGCTCAGCTGAAAGACGGCGCCAATCCCTCTCAGATCCAGCCACGGATGGAGGAACTTTCAAAAGAGATCGAGGATATCCAAAATGCCATCAGCCGTAACAGCTATGTTTCCTCAACGGCCAGCAATTCAGATTATGTAGCGGAACTCCAACAGAAGATATCCGACGCGCAGGATCTGTTGCAGCATTATGAGACCTATAAAGCGGAGATGGAGGGGCAGAAGACCTCCACGGAGAATTCCGTTCTGGATTCCTATGACAGGGCTTCTTACAGCGCGGACAAAGAACTGGCGGAAATCACCTATCGGGAGTCGGAGGAAGACTATGATCAGGCAAAGGACGGTATCCATGCGGCATACGCGGGTATTATCACGGAATGCACCGCCGTCTCCGGTTCCGGCGTAGCCAGCGGGACGCATCTGATGACATTGGAGAGCAGCGAGAATGTGAAAGTGACCTTTTATGCGTCCAAGTATGACCTGGCAAAGCTGGAGATCGGCCAGAAAGTGGATGTGACCATTTCGGGAAACGTCTATGAGGGGGAGATCAGCAAGATCAACCGTATGGCGGAGACGAACGCCTCCAATACGCCCATGGTAGGCGTGGAGGTACACCTGCTGGCTCCCGATGACAGGATCATCCTGGGGATGGATGCGAAGCTTCTGGTGTACACCAGGAAAGCGGAGAATACCCTGATGATCCCTGTGGAGGCCATCAACGCGGATAAAGAGGGCGATTTTTTGTATGTGGTGGAAAACGGCATTGTGGCAAAAAAGCCCATTGTCTGCGGGATCTCCACCGATACTTATACGGAAGTGCTGGAGGGGATCACGGAGGAAGATGTGATCATAGTGACCTCATACACAAACCTGGAGGAAGGTATGCCTGTGACGGCCATACCCGCGCAGTAGTCTGGGTAAAAAGGAGAAATCGAAAGGAGGCTGCTATGGCACAGGTATGGGAATATATCAAGATCGCCCTGATGAACATACGGAGCAATAAAGGCCGCTCGATCCTGACGATGTTGGGCATCATTATTGGAATATCATCTGTTATTATGATCATCTCCATCGGTAACGGCGTTAAGGGCGGCATCAATGATGAACTGAACAATATGGCGGGCGGACAGCTTTATATTTATTCTTATGGCAATAATGATTCGGGGATCAGTCTGGTGTTTACCGACGAGGACATAGAGGCGATCCTGGAGAAAGTGCCCCATGTAAAAGCTGTTACGCCCAACTGGAGCTGGCAGGGTACGGCGTCGGGAAGAAAAGGAATCTTTACCGCATCGGCGGCCTTCGGTATGCCCGGTCTGGAATATTCCAGCAACGACCCGGTGATAAAAGGACGCTATTTTGATGAGAACGATTATTATTCGGCCAACAAGGTCTGCGTCATCACGGAGAGCAGCGCAAAGACGTTGTTCGGAACCACTAATGTGATCGGCATGACCTTTGACTTCGCGCTGTATGGGGAGGAGCAGGAATTTACCATCATCGGCATCCGGCAGGATAACGCTTCCCTGCTGGGAGGCATGATGGGAGGCAACACAGTGACCATGGAGGCGCCGCTCTCGGTTATCAGCGCGTCCTATGGATTCTGGATCGAGAACAGCGACCTGCTGATCATCGCGGAAAGCGCGGAATACGCCAACCAGGTGGCGCAGGATACGGTGCGCCTGATGGAAAACCGTCATAATGTCCGGGGGTTGAATACCATCTCGGTGGAGAATTTTAACGATTACATGAGCCAGATGGATGAGATCCTCAGCTACATCACCGTATTTGTGGTGTTTGTGGCAGCGATATCCCTGCTGGTGGGCGGGATCGGCGTTATGAACATCATGCTGGTGTCCGTGACGGAGCGGACCAGGGAAATCGGTATCCGCAAGTCCCTTGGGGCCAGGACGAACTCCATCCTGCTGCAGTTTTTGTCGGAATCCGCCATCATCACGCTGCTGGGCGGTCTGATCGGCATCCTCATCGGCGTGGCGGGCGCTTACGGCGTCTGCTCCCTGATGGGCTTTACCGCAAAGGTGAATCTGAGCACGGTGCTGGGAGCCAGCCTCTTTTCTTCCGCGGTGGGAATTTTCTTCGGCATCTACCCTGCACGGAAAGCGGCGAAGCTGAGTCCCATCGACGCATTGCGCCATGAGTAAGAAAGGCTTGCATTTTTAAGATTTTTAGAGTAAAATTGCAGAAAGAAAGAGAAAAGCGCCTACAGGATAAGTTAGGTGCTTTTTCAAAGTCAATAACCCCGCTGCAAGCAATGGGGCATGGAATTTGAAGGGCATTGACCCTCGCGGCATTCGCCAAGCCAATTTTATTGGCTTTATGTCCGTGCAAGCATGGCCGTTTGGCTATGTGCCTGAAGGGCACATTTTGCTCGCGGGAATAAGAGGATATGACTGCTATGATTGAGTTGGATATCAAAATCGAGGCCAGCGACCTGTATGATTATATGCTGCGCCATTCCTATAACAGCGCATCAGGAATATTGGGCAGCGCACTGGGCGCGGTGATGGTTCTTGTGGCGCTGGCGGAGAGACAGTGGCTGTTCCTGATCGGCGGACTGGCTCTGCTTTTGTATCTGCCATGGATATTGTTCATCAAAAGCAGGCAGCAGATATTGCACAATCCCACGTTTAAGGAAACGCTCCATTACAAACTGGACGACGAGGGACTGACCATCACCCAGGGCGAGGCGGAGGCAAAGCAGAAGTGGGAGGACATGCATAAAGCGGTGTCCACCGGAAAGAGCATCATCCTCTATACTTCCAGGGTCAATGCCACTATTTTTCCCAAGAGGCAGCTGGGCGACCGGAAGATGGCGGTGATCGAGATGATCTCCACCCATATGCCGCCTGCAAAGGTTAAGATCCGTAACTAAGTGTGAACGGAATGCAGCGGTTCATCAATTGTTTGTGCCGCTGCAGGCGGCATGATCGGAAGTATGGGAAGTTTTGCAAAGAGGCTGATCAAATGAAAACGACCGTTATTGAAACATATTCCCCGGAGGAAACTTTCGAACTGGGGAAAAGACTGGGGCAGGAGAGCGCTCCGGGTCAAATCTACACTCTGATAGGGGATCTGGGAGTGGGGAAAACGGTCTTCACCCAGGGCTTTGCGGCGGGGCTGGGTGTGGCAGGACCGGTGAACAGTCCTACTTTTACCATATTGCAGGTCTACGGGGATGGTCGGTTTCCTTTTTATCATTTCGATGTGTATCGGATCGCGGATGTGGAGGAGATGGACGAGATCGGATATGAGGACTGTTTTTATGGGGACGGCGTCTGTCTCATCGAGTGGGCTGACCTGATAGAAGAGATCCTGCCGGAGAACTGCCGGAGAGTGACCATGGAGAAAGACCTGGATAAGGGATTTGATTACCGCCGGATCACCATTGAAAGCGTGTGCTGCTGACAGAGAGGCATGGTTTGATATATGAAGATTTTAGGTTTGGACAGTTCCGGGCTTGTGGCCAGCGCTGCCGTTGTGGAAGATGATGTGCTGCTGGCGGAATATACCACTGATCATAAGATGACACATTCTCAGACGCTGCTTCCCATGCTGGACGAACTGCGGAGGATGATAGGATTGGATATGGGCGCCATAGATGCCGTTGCTGTTGCTTCCGGACCGGGTTCCTTTACCGGGCTGCGGATCGGTTCCGCTACGGCGAAAGGGCTGGCGCTGGCGCTGGGAAAACCTATTGTAGAGGTTCCCACTCTGGAGGGACTGGCGTGGAATCTGTGGGGGACAGACCGACTGGTCTGCCCGCTGATGGATGCCCGCCGGGATCAGGTTTACACTGCCGCCTATGAGTTTCAGGCGGAGGGAGAGGACTTCCGGCTCTTGACCGTGATAGGCCAGATGCCGATAGATATAGAAGAAATGATTCGGAAGCTGAACGGACTGGAAAGGGAAGTGATCTTCCTTGGGGACGGCCTGCCTGTTTATCTGTCCGTCATAAAAGAACACATAAAAGTGCCCTTCCGGTTGGCTCCCGCAGGCTGCAACAGGCAGAGGGCGGCTAATGTGGCGGCTCTGGGCGCGGTATATTATGCCCAGGGAAAGACGGTGGAAGCCGCGATACATCGACCGGTGTATCTGCGGAAAAGCCAGGCGGAGCGGGAAGCGGAGCAATGAGCGGACAGATCGAGATCAGACAACTTCAGGAGGCGGATATCGAGCCTTTGAGCCGCATCGAATCGGAGTCTTTCAGTATGCCCTGGTCCCCTCAGGATTTCCGCGACCTTTTGATTCGGGACTATTGTATCTATCTGGTGGCGCTGGTGGACGGAGAGGTGGCGGGCTGCTGTGGAATGACAAATCTCTGTCAGGAGGGAAATATTGACAATGTGGTAGTGGCGGAGCGTTTCCGCAACAGAGGGATCGCCAGTTCCATGCTTGCAAAGCTGATCGTCATGGGCGAAGAAGCAGGGATCACGGCTTTTACCCTGGAGGTACGTGTCAGTAATGCGGCTGCGATTCATTTATATGAAAAATTTGGTTTTGTGTCCGAGGGGATACGACCACGATTCTATGAAAAACCCACGGAAGACGCGATGATCATGTGGCGGAGATGACCGCCAGCAATTACCAACGCAAAATTCGATAAAATCCTGTACAATGTGAGTGTAACTTAACTTGTTCACATGGCGAAAGGACGGAGGATAAGATGCGCAAATATCAGGATGGACAGGAAAAAGTTTTGACACAGGTGTTATGTAATCAGTGCGGCAGGAAGTTGAAAGTTGAAGCCGGATATCTGAAAGAAGGATGTTTTACGGCGGACACGACTTTTGGATATTTCAGTCAAAAAGATGGAAAAAATTACCATTTTGATCTCTGCGAGGAGTGCTATGATAAACTGATCGCGCAGTTTGCGGTGCCCGTGGAGATCGATGAGGAAACAGAACTCTTATGAAACGGTTCTGAGGCGGAACCGGAAAACAGCCTCGAATTGATCAACGCCCGAAAGAAATTTTCAGATGCGTTCTTTGCAGATGAAATTTCTTTCAGATCAGGGGGCGTTGGAGAGAAGAGGCGGAACCGGAAAACAGCCTCGGAACGGAAACGCCCGAAAGAAATTTTCAGATGCATTGTATGCAGATGAAATTTCTTTCAGACCAGGGGGTGTTGAAGAGAAGAGGCGGAACTGGAATGGAGAACAAAGATGTTAGATGTAAGTCTGCTGGGAACGGGCGGCATGATGCCGCTTCCCTACCGATGGCTCACTTCGCTGATGCTTCGGTATAACGGAAAAAGCATACTGATCGACTGCGGGGAGGGAACCCAGATAGCCCTCAGGGAAAAAGGCTGGAGCCCCAAGCCCATCGATATCATCTGCTTTACCCATTTCCATGCGGATCACATCAGCGGACTTCCCGGTATGCTGCTGACCATGGGCAATGCGGAGCGGACAGAGCCGCTGCTGCTGATCGGTCCCAGGGGGCTGGCCAGAGTGGTCGGCTCCCTGCGGATCATCGCGCCGGAACTGCCTTTTGAAGTGAAATGCATGGAAATAACAGAGAATGAACAGATATTTTCTTTTGACGGATTTCAGATTAAGGCTTTTAAGGTGAACCATAATGTGATATGCTATGGATATAGCATGATCGTGGAACGTGCCGGAAGGTTTGACCGGGAGAGGGCCCTGGAACAGGAGATTCCCATGAAGTTCTGGAGCAGGCTCCAGAAGGGCGAGGTCATAGAGGAAGCGGGGAAGACCTATACGCCCGATATGGTCCTGGGGCAGAAGCGCAAAGGCCTGAAAGTGACCTACAGCACGGATACCAGACCTGCGGACTCCATCAGAGCCAACGCGGCGGGGTCAGACCTGCTGATCCTGGAGGGGATGTACGGCGAGCCGGAGAAGCTGGCAAAAGCGAGGGAGCATAAACATATGACCATGTATGAGGCGGCGCAGATCGCCCGTAAGGCACAGGTGCCGGAACTGTGGCTGACTCATTACAGTCCGTCCCTGCTTCGTCCGGAAGAATATATGGCGGAGGTCAGGAAGATCTTCCCGGCGGCCATAGCGGCAAAAGATGGCAGGACGATAGAACTCAATTTTGAGGAAGAACTGCAATAAAGTAATGAAAGAAGGGGTTTCATGAAAAAGTCTACAGTAAGAATAACCATTGTCCTGATCATCCTGGTCGTAGGCGTGGTGGGAGTATATGCCTATCTGGCAAGCAGATCCCGGAACATTGCAGAAGGAGTGTCCATGACCAATGTGGAAAAGGTGCTGAGCCGCGATATGGGGTATGATTATCCGCCAACCCCCAAGGAACTGCTGAAATATTACGGTGAGATCCAGAAGTGTTTTTATAATGAAGATTGTACGGACGACGAGATCGAGGCGCTGATGGACAGGGCGAGGGAGCTTTATGACGAGGAACTGCTCGCCAATAATGAGCGGAGCATACATATCGTGGCATTGAAAGAGGAGATCAGGGACTATAAGGATCATAAACGCAGGATTACCGCTGTGTCCGTGGCGGCGAGCACCAATGTGGATTATTTTGAGGAAGACGGTTACGAGTTTGCCCGGATCTATTGTGGCTTCAATATTACGGAAGGCTCCAAGACCCAGCAGGCAAGGCAGATTTTCCTGCTGCGCCGGGACGGGGACAGACGCTGGAAGATATATGGCTGGGATTCGCAGGATCATGTAAATCCCCAGTAAGGCTTGAAGAATGTGAGGAAATCGCCCTTGGAACAGCAGAATAAAGAGGACGTCCTGATACTGGCTGTCGAGACGTCCTGTGATGAGACAGCAGCTTCTGTGGTGAAAAACGGCAGGGAGGTGCTGTCAAATATTATTTATACCCAGATTGCGTTACACACAAAATACGGAGGCGTTGTGCCGGAGATCGCGTCCAGAAAGCATATTGAGAAGATCGATCAGGTCATTGAGGGTGCTTTGAAAGAGGCGGGAGTGACGCTTAGGGATATCACGGCCATTGCCGTTACCTATGGCCCCGGACTGGTGGGCGCTCTGCTGGTGGGAGTGTCGGAAGCCAAGGCGATCAGCTTTGCCACGGGGATCCCTCTGATCGGAGTGAACCACATCAGCGGACATATCAGCGCCAATTATATCGAGCATCCGGAGCTGGAGCCGCCTTTTGTGTGCCTGGTGGCATCTGGCGGGCATTCCCATCTGGTGGTGGTCAGGGATTACGGCCAGTATGAGATCATCGGGAGGACGAGGGATGATGCCGCGGGAGAAGCTTTTGATAAGGTAGCCCGGGCGATCGGCCTGGGGTATCCCGGCGGTCCGAAGATCGATCAGCTTTCCAAAGAAGGCGATCCTGACGCGATCCCTTTTCCCAGGGCGAAGGTTGGGGAAAACGAGTATGATTTCAGCTTCAGCGGTCTGAAATCGGCTGTCTTGAACTATCTGAATTCCTGCCAGATGAAAGGGGAGGAGATCGATCGGGCAGATGTGGCGGCTTCCTTTCAGAAAGCGGTGGTAGACGTTCTGGTGGAGCATTCTCTTCATGCGGTAAAGGAATTTGGGTTTGACAAGTTTGCCATTGCGGGAGGGGTCGCATCCAATTCTTCTCTGCGGGCGGCTTTTGAAAAGGAATGCGGCGGACGGGGTATTGCGTTTTATCATCCGTCTCCCGTGTATTGCACGGACAATGCGGCAATGATCGGGACGGCGGGATATTATGAGTATGTGAAAGGCGTCCGCCATGGATATGATCTGAACGCAGTGCCTGACCTGAAGCTGTAGCAGGGAAAAAGACGGCATCAGGGAGAAAAGCATCGGAGGTATGGCATGGATACAGGGAAAAAGCGATGTACCGCGGTGGTGCTGGCGGCGGGGAGCGGCAGGCGTATGCATGCGGCTACGGCGAAACAGTTTATGGAGCTTGCGGGGAAGCCTCTGATCTGGTATCCGCTTCATGTGGTGGAGGAGTCAGCGATCATAGACGACTGCATTCTGGTCACAGGGGCGGCGGATATTTCTTTTGTGTGCCAGGAGATTGTGGAAAAGTATGGACTTACAAAGGTAACAGATGTTATTGCCGGAGGGAATGAGCGCTATGCCTCTGTGTGCAATGCCATGAGATATATTGCGGAGGGCAGGCAGCCGGTCCCCAACCGGGATGGATATGTGTTTGTCCATGATGGAGCCAGGCCGTTCCTTACCGAAGAGATTTTGCGGAACACTTATGAGGATGTGCGGCGGTACGGCGCCTGTGTGGCGGCGGTCCCCTCCAAGGACACGGTCAAGATCGCGGATGAAGATGGTTTTGCCGTTACCACACCGGACAGGAGGCTGGTATGGAACATACAGACACCCCAGGTCTTTGAGACGGAACTGATCACCGCAGCATATGGAGAACTGGAAAAGGAGTGTTCAGGGAGGAACAGTCGATCTTTCCATGTGACTGATGATGCCAGTGTGGTGGAGTTGTTTACCGACCATAAGGTCAAGCTGACTTTTGGGTCTTACGGGAATATCAAGATCACTACGCCGGAGGACATCCGTACAGCGGAAAGTTTTCTGGAAAGACAATGATATAAGATAAAGAACAACAGAAAGGAACAGAGCGATGAACAAGATTTATTGGGCAGGAGATTCCACGGTACAGACTAACGATTACACTACTTATCCGCAGAACGGTATCGGTCAGGTGTTCCCTTTTTTCCTGAAAGAAGGGTATGCCGTTGAGAACCATGCGAAGAACGGCAGGAGCACTAAGAGTTTCATGGATGAGGGCAGGCTTGCGGCGATCGAGGAGCGGATCGGGGAGGGAGATTTTCTTTTTGTCCAGTTTGGGCATAATGATGAGAAAGACAATGATCCCACCCGTTATACCGAGCCGTTCGGTTCTTTCAAGGAGAATCTGAAGACCTACATCAAGGCTGCCAGGGATCACGGGGCTTACCCTGTGCTGATCACGCCCTTGGAGCGCAGATGCTATGTGGAGGAGAAAAAGCTTGGTCCCGGACAACATGGAGACTATGTGGCAGGTATGAAGCAGGTGGCGGAGGAGTGTGATGTGCCGCTGGTGGATCTGAATGCCATGAGTCGGGCCGCGCTGGAAGAAATCGGTGAAGTGGAGAGCCGGAAGTGGCACATGTATTTTGAAGCCGGCGAGTACCCGCAACACCCTGAGGAATCCCATGACAATACGCATCTGCGCTATGAAGGGGCTGTTAAGTATTCATCCCTGATCGCCAAAGGCTTGAAAGAACTCGGAGGCATCTATGGGGAGATGATACTGGACGGAATTGTATAATGTAGCAGTTCAGCCGCGATGGTACCTGGTGGCTTGCAGATAAAGGGACGGAACCGGGACAGCAGGGGCATCTTTCCGTGACGGCTCGATAAGCGTTCCGATGAGCCTCGTTCACGGCACATGCCCAAAGAGGGGTGTTTCACACCCTCTTCATTGGACGGGCATCGCCGGAGTCTCCTCTCCACATCTCGCTCACGCCACGGAAAGATGCCCCTGCTGTCCCGGCTCCTGTATATTGCAAGTTTTCAAAGAACAGACTGCCAATTTACAGCTTAAACATAGGATCTTTTTATTTGAAAGCTTTCGGAAATCAGGCGGAGGCATGCTGCCCTGTCCTGAGCGGACTTTGGGGAGCGCACTTAGCAGGGATGAGATCCACTGCCTACGGAGACTATGGCGCGAAGACGCAATTCGCGCCATAGGAACTGGCGCATGTCTTTGCGACAGTTCCGTAGTCGTAGTCAGCAGTTAGTTCAGCACTGCGTTGCTCCGTCCGCACAGGACAGGGCAGCACGCCTCCGCCGTCCCTCTGACAGCGGATCACCAAGCCACCAGGTACCATCGCGGCTGAACTGTTACCGCATAATGATTAAAATTAAAAAAAGTTGTTGACATTGCTCCTCCTTTTTGCTAGAATAATTTTTGCCGCTGAGGTAGCGGTACGCTTGGAGAGATATCGAAGTGGTCATAACGAGGCGGTCTTGAAAACCGTTTGT
>JAMPFQ010000041.1 GCA_023664345.1 Lachnospiraceae bacterium
CCAGTTCCGTCAGCCGGGCGGGATCAATTTTCTGTTCCCCATGATAGAGAAACTGATTAAACGCATCCGCAAAAACGACCGGATTCTCCATATATTTTTTGGTTATAGTATCTATTTTTCCCATTATGCCTTCCTCTTCTGTTGCTGCTAATAGTATACACGGAAAAACACTTTTCCTCAACGGTCTTTTCAAAATTTTATATACGGAATGCATACCTCATTTTTGCTTGGATATGCAGATAAATTTGTGCGTTTCTTTGTGCTTTGCGTGGTATACTCCAGACTTTTATAGATGAAAGCAAGTGTGTTGAACTTCTGGCAGCTTTTGGCTTTCTGGCGTATTTTTCGTTAGATTTTTGTAAATGAGTTGAATTATAGTTGAACTATTTGCGCATCTCTCTCCCAAATTTTCAATACAAGAACACCAAGAAGCATTGAATTTCCGGCATTTCCCGTAAAATCCCCAAGTTGTCCAGGACACTATCCGGGGCTCATATCACCACACCCTCTCCACCAGATCAAAACAATACCGCAAGGAAAAATTGCCGTCCTGCAGCCGGATGGCATTTTGTCCTGCCAGTTCCTCGGTGTATTCATAAAGCGGATATACCGTAACACCATCGATGCCCTCTTCCACATGGCAGATCAAGGGCTCCATGCCGTATTCTTTGATGGAAACATTTCCGTCCTCGCTAAGTCCCAGCGTCACTTTTGCCATGCCGCCGACCATGCGGTCTGCCACGCCCTCGCCGGTGCCGGAGGTCCAGTTCACGAAATTCCCCAGGGAGTAATAGACCAGCATTCCGTCCTGCATCCCGTTTCCGATGAGGGAAACGCCCTGGCCGGTCTCCTGTTCGGTGAGGTCGCAGGTCTGTATGCCCTCCGCCGTGACCCACGCCACAGGCTCTATCACGTGGGGATGGGTTCCCAGCACCAGATCCGCGCCGTTTTCCCAAAAGAACTGCGCCAGTTTGTCCTGGCCCGCGTCCTGGGTCAGACGGTATTCCGTCCCCCAGTGGGGACACACGATGGTAAAATCCGCCATCTCTTCCGCCTGCCGCAGATCCTCGGCGATCTGGTCAAGGTCGGACAGACCGTCCACAGCGTAATCCATGCCCTGGGGCAGGGGGATACCGTTGGTGCCATAAGTATAATTTAAAATGGCGATCTGAATGCCGTTCTGTTCATAGACATAGATCTCATCCTGATCCTCCGCGCTGTCATGGATACCCAGAACCGCAATCTCGGGGTGATTTTCCTCCCAGAAATCAAGGCAGTTCAGGATTCCTTTCGCCCCTCTGTCAAGGGCATGGTTCGTGGCATGGAGCACCACATCAAATCCGGCGTCCACCAGGGCATCCCCCAGTTCATAGGGGGCGTTGAACGCAGGGTAGCCGGAAATGCCAAGTTCCATGCCGCCTAAAATGACTTCCTGGTTCACCAGCGCCAGGTCGGCGGCGGATATTTCTTCTTTCATATGGGAAAAGACAGCGGAAAAATCATAGCAGCCATCCTCCCGCAGGCCGCTCTCCGCAACCGGGGTATGGAGCAGGATATCCCCTACCATCACCAGGGTGATCTCTGGGGTGGAGGATTCCAGGGGCTGGCTGTCGGAAGCGCCGGATTGCCGGAATGTGCCGTCGGAAGAGTCGGATTGCTGGGATGTATTGTCGGAGGCGTCAGGCTGTCGGGATGCGCTGTCCGACTGTGAGACAGAATCCTGCGGGGGAACATTGTCCTGCCGGGAAAGATCGCCTGCCTGCAAGGTGCTTTCTTCCCGGGGTTCAGGGCTGACGGAAAGATTTTCCGGTGACGCGGGCGGTTCGGTCTCCCCGCAGGCTGTCAGAGTCAGGCAGAGCATTCCTGCCAGGAAAAATTTACTTACTTGTTGACATATACTGATCTTTTTCATGATAACCTCCATGTCGAAGCTTTTTTGCGCAGGCATTGCGATGAGAAATCCGCATGCTGTTTACAGTGCTGCGATTCTCTCATTTGCGATTCAAATTCGTAACGCTCCGGCACAAATCTTTCGTGTGAGAATCAGAATTTTTCAAGGATTCCGTATCTGCACATTTATATTACCCCTTGGGTTTATCAGGGTCAATTCTTTTTTAAAAGTATGTCCGTTACGTTCAAGTTGAAATGGACGCGCCTGAGTGGTATTGTATATTCATGAAAATATTTTCCAGGGGGATAAACGAAAGTGAAGAAAGGCTGGAAGATGCGCATGATTTATCTGCTCCCGCTGCGCTGTGTGATCTTTGTTTTCCTGTTTGTGATCGGAGCGATCGTCACAAAACAAAAAGTGGAGGATATCAGCAATTGGTGGTCGGTGGCAGCCAGCGTTGTAAATATTGCTGTCATAGGACTCCTTTGTTTTCTGGCGAAGAAAAACAAAAGCAGTTTCCGGGAACTGATCAATTACCAAAAGGGCAAAACAACGGCGAAACAGATAGCCGGGATATCGGTTCTGATCCTGGCGGTGGGAATGGCAGGAATGTATCTGGCGGGATATCTCTGTTACGGGGTCATCCCTTACGCCGCGCCGATGATGATCGCGCCCATCCCGGTGTGGCTGGCTGTGATCAATGTTTTTATACTGCCGGTGACAACCGCGTTTGCGGAGGACGGCCTGTATCTGGGATGCGGCGTGAACCGGATACAGAATAAGTTTTTGGCGATAACAGCGCCTGCTTTTTTCTTTGCCTTACAGCACAGCTTTATCCCGACACTGTTTGACATGAGATATATCCTTTACCGTTTTCTGTCTTTTTTACCGCTGACATTGATCCTGTGCTGGTATTATCACAGGAAAAGGAATCCTCTGCCTGTGATGGTAGGCCATGCGGTCATCGATGTGGCTACAGTCCTGCAGATTCTGGCAACTTCGGCTGTCCCGGGCTTGTATGAAATGATGTGCGGAGGGTAAGGGCAATTTCCATGAGAGTGATTCGGGAATAAAAAGGCGGGTTTCATCCTTTTCTATGAATTGCACGCTGGCAATATGACAGAATTTGTATCCGGGAAAATGTAAGGAGGAGAAAAATGCGTAGATCATTTCTTTTATTGGTAATCAGTATGTTTATGTTATCCGGCTGCGGGCAAACCACAGATCTGCCGGATGAAGCAGCCGACAGCAGCGTCAGCCAAACAGCCGATGTAAGTACTGTGGAACAGAGCGGCATGACAAAAGAAGATGAAAAAGAGGACGAAGCGGCGGAACCCTCCGAAAGCCTGCCAGCCATGCCGGAAGTTCCGGTAAATACCCAGGCGGAAGATATGGATTACGATATGTCGGACGGCATCGACCCTGCGAACGCCGCAGACCGCTGCTGTTCCGATGGGGAAAAAATCTACCTTGCCTATGGAAGGCCAGATCTGTACATCATGCAGGTGGGCGCCAATGAACACAGCCGGATGAACATTGACAACCCGGAAGAACTGCTTGTCTGCAATGTGACCCTTGATCCCCATGGAAAGCTCCATCTGCTCATGGTAAGCCGGGACAATGAGCAGTGGATGATCTGGCGTCTGGATCAGGAGGGTCAGGTAGAGGAAAAACTGGATATTTCCGCCTATATCGAGACAAAATTCATGCCGCGCTGGTTTCTGGTGGTTGAGGACGGCACATACCTGCTCCAGTGGGTCCTTGAGCGGAACGGTATTCTTGTTGACAGCGGCGGTGCGCTGAAACACACTTTTACACCGGAATCCCTTGGAGTCAGCTGGACGTATGAAACGGCGGTGGGGAAAGACGGCAGGATATATTTTGCCTATGGCGAGGGGGATGATAAGATCAGGATCGGCGAATTTGATATGGAAAATTTTGTCATAACAAAAGAGGATTCCTCCCTCTATTTTTCCCGGGATGAGATCTTCGCCGAAATGTCAGGCGGCACGGATACGAACCTGCTGCTGTACAGCCATTACAGCGGGATCTGGGCTTATGACAGGGAAGAGGGAATCCTGGAAAACCGCGTGCCCCTGGGGGATATTCAGTTTGACAGCAGCATGGAATCCTGTCCCCTCGCGTTTCTGCCTGACGGACGGCTGCTCCTGATAGGGAGAAGCATCGGAAACTGTCATATCAAATATATTCCGGCAGGAAAGTAAGGGTGTTTGGGAGGAATGTGATGCGATACGATTGCCTGGTCATAGATGATGAGAAACTGCTTGCGGACAGCACGGCGGAATATTTTAACCTGTTCGGGGTGAAAACGGCGGTGGCGTACAGTGTGTCGGAGTGCCGGGAGTTTTTTCGGGAAAACACGGCGGAACTGCTGATGCTGGATATCAACCTGGGAGACGGCAGCGGATTTGAACTGTGCAGGGAACTGCGGGAAAAGACGGAGATCCCCATTCTGTTCATCTCCGCAAGGACAAGCGATGATGATAAGATCATTGCGCTGAACATCGGCGGGGACGATTATGTCCAGAAGCCGTACTCACTGGGCGTATTGCTGGCAAAGGTGAAAGTGGTATTGAAGCGGTATGGGCAGAGCGCAGTGTCCATGGAAAATGACGCGGAATATTCTGACGGATGGCTGATCATTGATTTTCACGCCAAACAGGTATTGGTGGATGGCAGTCCCGTCAGGCTTACGGCGCTGGAATTCAAACTGCTCGCTTATCTGGTGAAAAATGCGGGCAGGGTCATCTCTAAACAGGAACTGTTCGATCAGGTCTGGGAGGATAAGTTTACCGGCGACGGGACGCTGAATGTGCATATCCGGAAACTGCGCGAGGCCATTGAGCGGGAGCCGGGAAGCCCGCAGTATATTATCACTGTCTGGGGGGATGGATACAGGTTCCAGAGAAGCCAGGGCGGAAAGAAGTGACAGATCATGGAGGTAAAATGAAAAAACGGACATTGATCGTCAGCCTGTTGTTTGCTTTTGCAACGGAATTGCTGACGTTATTATTTTTGGCGGCGGGGAACGGCGCTGGAGATACGCAGGACACGGTTTTGGTAAACGAGGTGGTTCGATCCGTTCAGGCGGACTGGGATGCAATGGCGGATCATGAAGACCGGACGGGACTTGCCTATGTGGTCCTGGATCTGAACGGGACGGTTCTGTTCAGGACAGGAGAAGGATTGAGCGAAAGCGTCAATACGGCGGTAAGCCACAGGGATACGATCCTGGATGTTCAGGCGGATGGCTCGGTTGTGGGCAAGGTTCTGATTTATAACGACAGTCTTTATGTTTATGAAGCCAGGAAGCGAGCGGCAATCGCAGTCCTGGCTTGTGTCATGTTGGCGCAGTGTCTGATCTGTATCCTATATGTTTTCTATCTGGATCGCGCCGTTATAAGGCCTTTCCGGAAACTGAAAGGCTTTGCGGAACGCATCGCGGGAGGGAATCTCGACGTGCCCCTGGAGATGGACAGGAAGAACCTCTTTGGCGCGTTTACGGAGAGTTTTGACATCATGCGTTCCGAACTGCGGAAAGCAAGGCGGGCGGAAGCGGAAGCCAATGCGGGCAAAAAGGAACTTGTGGCCAAGCTTTCCCATGATATCAAGACGCCGGTGGCAAGCATCAAGGCGGCTTCGGAGGTGGGGAGTGCGCTGACGGACAATGAGAGGGTCAGGGAAAACTACAGTCAGATCATCCGTAAGGCCGACCAGATTGACAGCCTCATCACCAATCTGTTCACGGCAACGCTGGAGGAACTGGAACAGCTTACCGTAACGCCGGAAGATCTGGAGAGCGGGGAACTGAAAGAGATGCTTGAAAATGCCGATTATATGCATCGAGCCGTTATCCCGGATATTCCCGGCTGCCTTCTGTATGCCGACAGGCTGCGTCTGCAACAGGTGTTTGACAATATTTTTGCGAATTCCTACAAGTACGCCGGAACGGAGATCGAGATGACCATATGCAGGGACGGCAGCCGCCTTGCGGTCTGCGTGGAGGATCACGGCGGTGGTGTGGGCAGCGAGGAACTGCTCCTCCTGAAAGAGAAATTCCACCGTGGAAAGAATGCCGGGAATAAAGAGGGCGCTGGACTGGGGCTCTATATTTCTGATCATTTCATGCGGGAAATGGGAGGGGAACTGGCGGTGGAAAATGGGGAAAGAGGGTTGAAAGTGACGGTGGGAATCCGCTTGAGCGGGGTGATTTAAGGATCCCTTAAGATTTCCCTAAAGACAGTTAAGGATTCATTCCATAAGATAAGACGTGCAGACTGCAGATGGCATCACTTCAGCCATGCAGCGGATGGAGGAATCATATTTGTGAAAAAGACATTGTTAAAAACCGAGAATCTGAGCAAATCCTTTTCCAATGGAGGGATTTTGCAGCATGTCCTGAAAAATATCGACCTGGAACTGTATCAGGGGGATTTTACTGTGATCATGGGAGCCAGCGGGGCAGGAAAATCCACGCTTTTGTATGCCCTTTCGGGGATGGATACGCCTTCCCTGGGCACGGTCACATTTGGGGATAAAGTCATTTCCAGCCTGGATCAGGATGGGCTTGCCGTCTTCAGGCGGCAGTACTGCGGTTTTGTTTTCCAGCAGGTCTATCTCATCGACAGCATGTCCGTGATGGATAATGTGCTGGCGGCGGGGCTGTTGGTGAACCGGGATAAAAAAGCGCTGACGGCAAAAGCAAGGGAATTGTTTGCGGCGGTGGATATTCCAGAAGAAACACAGCGGAAATTTCCCACCCAGCTTTCCGGAGGCGAAGCGCAGCGTGTGGGTATTGTCCGGGGGCTGGTCAATTCCCCGGAGATTCTTTTTGCCGACGAGCCTACAGGTGCGCTCAATTCCCAGACAGGACTTGACGTCCTGGACACTCTGACCAGGTTTAACGAGCAGGGGCAGAGCATCGTTATGGTGACCCACGATATGCGTTCGGCCAGGCGGGGCAACAGGATCCTGTATTTAAAAGACGGCGCCATCATGAGCGAGTGTGATCTGGGAAAGTATACCCACGGCGATACCGCAAGACGGGAAAAGCTGGCGGGCTTCCTTGCGGAGATGGGGTGGTAAGGGTGAAAAGAACTTCTAACTGCCTTTGGCAGTTCTCACTCGCAGCAAGGGCTGCTTCGTGAAGAAGTTCTAAGTCTGCTTTGCAGACTTTTTTCATAAGCCAACTTGTTGGCTTTGGGATTTGTGAGATTCCGCTTTGCGGATCGAGGAGGTAAGAATGAGAAAAACAATATTGCTTGCACAGGCCCATTTGCGCAAGGCGAAAGGGCAGACCGCGGCCATCGTCGCGCTGGCGCTTCTGGCCTCGCTGATGCTGAATCTCTGGCTGATGCTGGCCATGGACTATAAACAGAATTTTGACCGTTATCACGATAAGCTTAACGCGGAGCATGTGACTCTTGCCATAACCGGGGACGACGACGGACTTCGGGATGATATTGTGGAGATCCTGGAGGAGGATGAGCGTACTGCGGATTATTTCATGGAGGATGCCATTCTGTTGGCAGGCGCTTTTTCCTATAACGGCGGCGAGGTCAATCCGGGCATCGTGTTTCTGGAGAAACAGGCTGCGTTGTCCCGCAGGATAGGACAGATCGAGGTCGTGGAGGACAGCGGGTATGATAGCGGGATCTATCTTCCCATGATCTATGGCGGCAGCGGGGAATATGACATTGGCGACACGTTTCAGATAACGGCGGGGAGCGAGCAGGTGAGTTATACGGTCTGCGGGTTCCTTAACAGTGTCATGGCAGGCTCTCACAACTGCAGTATGGCGGAATTCCTGTTGACGCCGGACTGTTATCGGCAGCTGCAGGAGGACGGCATAGGCTGGGGATCGACGCTGGTTTCCATACGGCTGCATGACAGGCGGGAGAGTGAGAGTTATCAGACAATGCTGAACAGGATATCGGAAAAGCATCCGAACCTGTATTCCCTGAGTAACTGCTATGCGCTGGTGTCACAGTCCCGCTACATTTCTCAGATGATCTGTTCCGGCGTCCTGAATGCAATGGCATTTTTTGTACTGCTGATCGCCCTGGTCATGATCGCGTCAAACCTGACCAATTATATCCAGGAAAATATGAAAAATTTCGGAGCGCTGAAAGCGTTGGGCTATACCGGCAGTCAGCTGGTGGGATCGCTTCTGCTGCAGTTTATGGGGATTTCCCTGTTGGCCGCCATGGCGGGAGAGGGGCTTTCATATTGTATTTTCCCGGCGATCAATACCATGATGGTGGCGCAGACGGGAATTCCCTATGAGATCCGGTTCCTGCCATTGCCGTTCGCGTATACCCTTTTGATCCTGGAGGGCACGGTGGCGCTGGTGGTGTGGGCTTCTTCCCGCAGGATGAGGAAGATCGAACCGATCGTGGCTCTCCGCCAGGGTGTGCGGACACACAATTTTAAACGCAATCACGTCCCACTGGAGATGACCCGGACGCCGCTTCATCTTGCGCTGGCCCTGAAAACAGCCTTTTCGGGCATGAAACAGAATTTTGTGGTCTGTCTTACCATGTTGGTGCTTTCCCTTGTGGTGGTATTCTCAGGGGTGATGGTGGAAAATTTTATTGCCGATATGGATCCTTTTGTGGACATGGTGGTGGGTGAAACGGCGGATGCCTGCATTGCCGTAAATGCAGAAACGGAAGATGAACTTGTGCGGGAAATGGGAAGCGATGGGCGCGTGGAGAAAGTTTATCTGTTCCACTCCGCGGGGGTGGAGCATGTAGGCGGGCTGCAGTTGTTTGCTACACTGACGGAGGATTACACGGACCTGAACAATCAGCAAATGGTATTTGAGGGGAGATTTCCGAAGTATGACAATGAGATAGCTGTTGGGGCCAAATATGCCAATGAAAAGGGGCTTAGGATCGGCAGCGAGATTACATTGGGTGCGGAGGGAAAGGAAGCGTCATATATCATCTGCGGGCTTACCCAGATCTCCAATTATCTTGGAAAAGACTGTCTGCTGACCCGGAGCGGTTATGAGCGGATCGGCACGCTGCAGGATGCCACTTATTACCTGAATCTGCAGGAGGGAACGGATATCGATGGATTCATTGAGGAGACGCGGGAGAAATACAGCGGGAATGTCACCACTGCGATCAACATACAGTCCGTCATAGGAGCCACGGCCGGCATTTACGTTTCCCTGATGACCATGATCGTTGCGGCGGTTCTCATTTTAAGCGTGGTCATTATCGTGTTTGTGTTATATCTGCTGGTACGTGCTATGCTGAACAGTAAGAAAGAATATTATGGGACTTTAAAAGCGCTGGGTTATACCACAGGGCAGCTGATCCTTCAGACGGCGCTGAGTTTTATGCCTGCGATGGTCCTTTCGACGATAGTGGGCCTGCTCCTGTGCAGTTTGGTCATCAATCCGCTGATAGCGTTGTTCCTGAGGGGCATCGGTATGGTCAGATGCACCTATGCCGTTCCGGCTGACCTGATTACCGTGGCGGGGGCGGGGCTGGTGCTGTTTGCTTTCATGACCGTCTGCCTGCTGTCGCTGAAGATCAGGAAGATATCCCCGGAGGGACTGCTGACAGGAGAGTAAGAAGAAAAAATAAATATATTGTGGCGTTCGTCCTGATAAAGTGATACAATAAAACTCCGATAGTGTGTCAAAAGAAGAGAGAACAGCAGGACGACCAATGAAAAATAAAGAGATAAATACGATTACGACAGGCATTATGACCGCCGCATTGTGCATGGGTATCGGAGCGGCCTGCCCGCTGCGGGCTGTGGCCGCAGAAGACGCGGCGCAGAGAAGCATATTGATGAGCGGCGGGATCCAGACATATCTGAACGGGATTGGAACCGTGGATGCAGCGAAAGATCATGTTATCATCACAGTGGCAGCTGCGGCTGCCCTCATGATGCCGCCGATGGGACAGGGACTGGAGGAAACGTCCTCGGAGAATGAATATGCGGATCTTGCCCTTGCCAATGTGACGAATTATGTGAACGTGCGCACGGAGGCCAATACGGGCAGCGCCATTGTGGGAAAGATCTATGACGGAGCCGTGGCTCAGATCCTGGAGACTGTGGAGGGGGAGGACGGACAATGGTTCAGGATTGTCTCCGGAAACGTGGAGGGGTATATCAAATCAGAATTTTTCCTGTATGGGGATGCCGCCGCGGAAGTGATAGACCAGTATGTGACCAGGTACGCCGTGGTGCTGGCGGACAGGCTGAATGTGCGGGAAAATCCCGACATAGGGGCAAAGAGGATTGGATTTATTGACAACGGGGAGCGGGTAAAGCTTTTGGAGACCGGCAGTGAGTGGCTGAAAGTACAGTACACGGAAAGCAAGTCGGGGTATGTGGCTGCAGAATATGTGACCATTGTGGAAGAATTTGTTTATGCCAAGACGCTGGAGGAGGAAGCCGCCGAACTGGCGGCAAGGCGTGCCCTGGAAGAGCGGCAGCATGTGTCCGAATCCCAGGCCGCGGAAAACACCGCCATCACGGCAGCGCCTCCCTCCGGGGAATACGCGGATACAGGGGAACTGCGGAGCGGGATCATTGAATATGCGAAACAGTTTCTGGGAAATCGGTATGTCCATGGCGGGCAGTCCCTGGAATCGGGAACCGACTGCTCCGGGTTTACCAGCCTGATCTATGCGCAGTTTGGCTATTCCGTCAGCAGGACGCCTTCCGGACAGCTTGCCAACGACGGCAGGAGCATCGCCTACAGCGAGGCCCGGCCCGGCGATATCATATGCTATGGCTCCGGCGGGAAATGTACCCATGTGGCTCTTTATATGGGGGACGGCCAGATCATCCATTCCGCCAATTCCCGAAAGGGAGTGGTCATTTATCAGGCGGATTATGACACCATCATAGGCGTGAAGAGCATCATTGACTAGAGTTGTCCGCTCTGCCTGAACGGATGTCGCTTTTTTGCAGTATGAAGCTGCCAAAGATATCCCTGCTCCAGTCCTGCAGGTCTTCCAGGCGCAGGATCACGCCGCCATAATTCCGGATGCCGTGGGCGGCGGCCAGTTCCTCCGTGTAGTCTTCCAGAAGATATACCTTCTCCAGACGGACAGGGCCGCTGCGGTAATGGCATACCAGCGGCAGTACGCCGGTTTTTTCTTCCGAGAGGAGCACCTCGTCTTCGGTCACATGAAAAGTGACCCAGGCCATTTCTTCCAACATGCAGAGAGCCTGTTTCTGGGTGGAGACATAATTGCCAAGGGAATAGTAGCAGAGAGCGGTGTTGCCGTTTTCGGAAGTGATCCATTCTACGGGCTGGGGAACATGGGGATGGGTTCCGATGATCAGGTCGGCGCCCGCTTCTGTCATCTGTTCGGCAAAGGTTTCCTGGTAGGAGGACGGTTTCGCCTGGTATTCCGTGCCCCAGTGGGGGCAGACGATAATGATGTCCGCCAGTTCTTCGGCGTTTCTGATATCCTCCAGTACCTGGGGGTTTAAGGAAGTAAAATCAATGGCTCCGGTCGTTTCATTGTAAGCGCAGAGCATGTCCAGATGCCCTTTCAGCTCAGACGGGAGCGTGCCAAGATTGGGGCCGTAGGTATAGTTCAGTATGGCAAAGGTAACGCCCCTGATATTGAGCAGGGGAATCGTATCTTCCGGCGTTTCGCCGCATATGCCCGTCATGAGGATTTCAGGATGAGTTTCCCAGAAAGAGACACAATTATAAATGCCGTCTATGCCCTGATCGGCGGCGTGGTTGGTGGCATGGAGCACCACGTTAAACCCTGCGGCGGCAATGGCGTCGCCCACCTGGGAGGGAGAATTGAAATGGGGATAGCCGGAAAATCCCAGCTGGTTCCCGCCGAAGATGGTCTCCTGATTGATGATGCTGATATCCGCTGCGGCAAGATACTCTTCCATGCCCTGAAACAGGAAAGAGTAGTCGTAAGTTCCGTCCTCCATCTGTCCTGTGCGGACAATCCCCATATGCATCAGGTTATCGCCAAGAGCCATCAGTGTGATGTCGAACTCCTCGAACACGGGTTCCGGAGTCGGAGTGGGGACGCTTTCCTCCGCCTGGGCGGATTCGGGGGCGGTCAGTCTCTCCGGATCTGGATCTTCACTGGTCTTGCTGGATAGGACAGGCGTCTGGTCACTGTTTTTGTTTTCCGATATCATGATGGGAACGGAGAGCACACAGGCCAGCGTCAGCGGCAATAGCAGAAAGGTACGTATAAAAGTTCCTGTTTTCATTTGCATGGCCTTTCCGATAAAAGAGACTGATTACTTAAGCATTTCGGAAAGCTGTATGAACAGGTCATCGTAAATGCATACCGGTATGGTGTCGTCAAAAACATATTGGTTTGAGCGTTCGTCCTTTTCCAGATCATACACCATGACAGTCTTTTTCTGGGGGTTGACAACCCAGTATTCGCGCACTCCGGCGGAACGGTATTTGAAAAGCTTGATGCCGTAATCCATCCGGCTCGTGCCGGGGGACGTGACCTCGATCACCCAGTCGGGCGCACCGCTGCATCCTTTGTCTGTCAGCTTGTCCTTATCGCATACGACACTGATGTCCGGTTCCACATAATTTCGCTCATCTTCATTCAGGAATACAGCAAATGGAGCAGGAAGAACTTCACAGTTTCCGCCATGGGCTTTGATATACTGATGGATAGAAGCTGACAACCCCATAATGAGCTTTTGGTGCATGTAATTCGGCGGAGCCATCATATACATCCTCCCGTCGATCAGTTCAGCCCTCTGACCGTCCGGCAGGGCGTAGATATCTTCAACGGTATAAAAGTTTTCCTGTGGCAGGGACATGATATCCTCCTCGCTTTCCATAAGATTTATGAACATTTCAATGATTTTCAGAACAGCGATGCCTGAACAAAAGTTTTGGGTGACAAACGGAGATGATGGGATTTGAACCCATGCGCCGGCAATGCCGACCTACCGGATTTCGAATCCGGACCCTTCAGCCACTTGGGTACATCTCCATGACTGGATTCATTTTATAATATCACGGTTCTTTTTGCAAGAGCGGAATATTTTTTTCTGCAAGAACTTTCTGTAACAGTTGCAAATTTATTCCAGAAAGGGTAGAATTTTATATAGAGCCAGCGCTGACGGATCCAGACTGGCGCTGAACGGTTATGACGCGATCAGGAAAAGACAGGAGGAATTGAGTATGAAACGAATCGGTATGTTGACCAGCGGCGGAGATTGCCAGGCTTTGAACGCAGCCATGAGAGGCGTGGTAAAGTCCCTGGACCACAGTAAGGAAGATGTTGAGATATACGGATTCCTGGACGGCTATAAGGGATTGATCTACAGCAAGTTCCAGATGCTGACAGGAAGGGACTTTTCCGGGATCCTGACAAAGGGCGGGACCATTCTCGGCACTTCCCGGACTCCTTTTAAGACCATACAGGATCCGGATGAGAACGGATTGAACAAAGTGGAAGCAATGAAGCAGAATTATTATAAGCTGCAGCTGGACTGTCTGGTGATCCTGGGCGGAAACGGCACTCATAAGACGGCAAACCTGCTGAGACAGGAAGGGCTGAACATCATCACCCTGCCCAAGACCATTGACAACGATCTCTGGGGTACGGATATGACTTTTGGCTTCCAGAGCGCGGTGAACATCGCTACGGACGCGATCGACTGCATCCATACTACGGCGGCTTCCCACGGGCGTGTGTTCATTGTGGAGGTCATGGGGCATAAAGTTGGCTGGCTGACCCTGAACGCCGGCATGGCAGGCGGCGCGGATATCATCCTGCTTCCGGAGATCCCTTATGATATCGACAAAGTGATAGAGAAGATCGAGGAACGCGACAGGAGAGGCAGCCGCTTTACCATCATTGCGGTGGCGGAGGGCGCTATCTCCAAAGAGGACGCAAAGCTTTCCAAGAAAGATTACAGGAAAAAACTGGAGAAAAGGACTTATCCTTCCGTATCTTATGAGGTGGCGGCGGCTATCCAGCAGAAGACGGGCAGGGAAGTCCGCGTGACAGTTCCCGGCCATACCCAGAGAGGCGGAAGCCCCTGTCCTTACGACAGAGTATTCGCGAGCCGTCTGGGCGCAGAGGCAGGCAAGCTGATCCTGGATGGCCAGTATGGATTCATGGTAGGATATAAAAACCGCGAGGTTGTCCGTGTGCCCTTAGAGGATGTGGCAGGTAAGCTGAAAATGATCGAGCCGGATGCTACCATCGTGCAGGAAGCGAAGCTGCTGGGCATTTCTTTTGGAGACTAGCAGGGAAAAGATCAGAACAAAAAGGTGACACAAATGTCATATACAGCATTATATCGAAAGTTCCGTCCCGATACCTTTGAGGATGTGAAAGGGCAGGATCATATCGTGACCACCCTGAAAAACCAGTTGAAAGCGAATCGGATCGGACATGCCTATCTGTTTACCGGCACCAGGGGAACAGGAAAAACAACGGTGGCAAAGATCTTTGCCCGCACGGTGAACTGTGAAGAGCCCTCTGAAAATGGCCCCTGCGGGAAATGTCGCATCTGCAAGGCGATCGCCGCGGGGGCGAGCATGAATGTGATCGAGATCGATGCCGCCTCCAACAACGGCGTGGACAATATCCGTGAGATCGTGGAGGAGGTGTCATACTCCCCCGCGGAGGGAAAATACAAGGTTTATATCATAGACGAGGTGCATATGCTCTCCATAGGGGCGTTCAACGCGCTGCTCAAGACTCTGGAAGAGCCGCCCTCCTACGTGATCTTTATCCTGGCGACCACGGAGGTGCATAAGCTGCCCGTTACGATCCTTTCCAGATGCCAGAGATATGATTTTAAAAGGATATCCATTGATACCATCACCGGGCGGATGAAAGAACTGGTCGGCGCCGAGAATGTGCAAGTGGAAGAAAAGGCGCTGCGGTATATCGCCAAGACGGCGGATGGTTCCATGCGTGATGCCTTAAGCCTGCTGGATCAGTGCATCGCTTTTCATCTGGGCCAGGAACTGACTTATGATAAGGTGCTGGATGTGCTGGGGGCGGTGGACACGGAAGTGTTCAGCCGCCTGCTGCGGCATGTCCTGGACAGGGATGTGCTGGGCTGTGTGGGATTATTGGAAGAGATCGTCATGCAAGGACGGGAACTGACCCAGTTTGTCACCGACTTTACGTGGTATCTGCGGAATCTGATGCTGGTACAGGCCTCGGATGATCTGGAGGACGTGATCGATATGTCCACAGATAATCTAAAGCGCCTGAAAGAAGAATCCGCCATGTTGGATATGGACAGGATCATCCGCTATATCAGGATCTTCTCGGAACTGTCCGGGCAGATCCGTTATGCGGCGCAGAAGCGCATCCTGGTGGAAATCGCGCTGATCAAGCTTTGCAGGCCGCAGATGGAGACGGATCAGGAGGCGATCCTGGATCGCATCCGCCAGGTGGAGGACAAGGTGGAAAACGGAGTAGTCGTCACATCCGCCGCCGAGGCGGTGACACGGGTGTCAGGTACATCCGGGCAGTCCCAACCCCAGCTTCCCAAAGCAATCCCGGAGGATGTGCAGCAGATCGTGGGCAGGTGGCCGGTCATCGTGGGCAGCGTGGATAATCCCATGAGGATCTATCTGAAAGGGGCAAAACTCAGCCTTGGCGGCGACAACAGGCTGATGATCGTGCTGGAGGACGGCGTTGCATCGGATTATTTTATGCAGCACGCTGAGAATAAGCAGCAGCTGGAAGCATTACTGTCCGATTTTGCCGACAAGGAGATCGAAGTGGATATCCAGACGGTCAAAGGCCGGAGTGAATTTGAGGAAAACTATGTAGACCTTTCCAAACTTGTCAATATGGAGATCGAGGAAGAGGAGGAACCGGAATAAAAAACAGTTTCAGAGCAGGGGCACTGAAGCGCAGAAACCGGAACAAATTGCCATATATGGCAATTGAATAAAAACAGTTTCGGAGCAGAAGTGCCCGAAAGAAATTCTCAGCTGCATTTTTTGCAGATGAAATTTCTTTCAGAGCAGGGGCACTGAAGCGCAGAAATCGGAACTGGAATAGGAGGAATATGGCATGGCAAAGCGTGGCGGATTTCCCGGAGGCGGAATGCCCGGAAATATGACCAATCTGATGAAGCAGGCGCAGAGGATGCAGCGTCAGATGGAAGAAGGACAGAAAGAACTGGAGACGAAAGAATTTGTGGCGGCGGCAGGCGGCGGAGCCGTGGAGGTAGCAGTGAGCGGCAAAAAGGAGATCCTGCGCATCAAGCTGTCCGAGGAAGTGGTCGATCCCGAAGATATTGAAATGCTGCAGGATCTGATCATGGCGGCGGCCAATGAAGCCCTGCGCCAGGCGGAGGAAGCCGGTGCGGAACTGATGGGTAAGATGACAGGCGGGCTTGGGGGAGGCTTTCCTTTCTGATGGACCTTTACAGCGGACATATCAATAAGTTAATAGAGGAACTGGCGGCGCTTCCCGGAATCGGGAACAAATCGGCGCAGCGTCTGGCGTTTCACCTGATCAATATGCCTAAGGACAAAGTGCAGCGCCTGGCCGCTGCCATCCTGGAGGCGAAAGAAAATGTCAGATATTGTAAAGAGTGCTATACGCTGACGGATCGTGAGATCTGCCCTGTCTGCGCCAATAAGAACCGCGATCACGGGATGATCATGGTGGTGGAGAACACAAGGGATCTGGCGGCTTATGAAAAGACAGGCAGATATGAGGGCGTTTATCATGTGCTCCACGGAGCCATTTCTCCCATGTTGGGGATCGGCCCCGGCGATATCAGGCTGAAAGAACTGGTGGAACGCCTGCAGGGGGAGGTGGAGGAAGTCATCATTGCCACCAACTCCAGCCTGGAGGGTGAGACTACCGCAATGTACATCAGCAAGATGATCAAACCCATTGGCGTCAAAGTGACCCGCATCGCCAGCGGCGTGCCGGTGGGCGGCGATCTGGAATATATTGACGAAGTGACGCTGCTCCGGGCACTGGAGGGCAGGATTGAACTGTAAGTCCGCAGGATGTGCCGGAATATGGGACTGGAATCAAAGACCCCGCAGCAAGCTGACGGGGTATCAATCTTGCAACGCAGCAAGCTGCGGGGTATTTGACCCTCGCGGCATTCGCCAAGGTCCAAGGGAATCCTGATTCCCTGGACTTGTGGCTCATTGCCCGCGGGAATAAAAAGGATGGGAAAAAAGAGCATGAAGATGGAAGAAACAGTATTTGGGATCTGCCCTGACGGAACGCAGGCAAGATTATTTACCCTGACCAATCAAAACGGAATGAGCATCTCTGTGTCTGATCTGGGCGCGGCGCTGGTGAAAGTATTGGTTCCGGATGGCAGTGGCAGCGTGGCGGATGTGGTGCTGGGCTTTGACAGGGCGGAGGATTACCTGCATAATCCCAGCTTTTTCGGGGTGGTGATCGGCCCCAGCGCAAACAGGATCGGGGGCGCTTCTTTTGAGATAGAGGGACAGTCCTTTCAGGTGGATGTCAATGACGGAACCAACAATCTGCACAGCCATAAAGAGAAAGGATACCATAAGCGTATCTGGACGGCAGCTGCCGAGGAAAACAGTGTGACTTTTACCTTGCGGGATGAGGGCAGCATGGGATTCCCCGGAAAGAAAGAAGTGAGCGTGCGTTATACCCTGACGGAGGATAATGAGTTAAAACTTCACTATCACGGGACCAGCGACAGGAAAACCATACTGAACCTGACGAACCATACTTATTTTAATCTGGATGGGCATGACAGCGGCAGGATGGAAGAACATGAACTCTGGCTGGGCGCTTCCTGCTATACGCCCGTTGTGCAGGGCGCGATCCCTACAGGAGAGATTGCGGATGTGAAAGGGACGCCCATGGATTTCACAACGCCGAAAAAGGTGGGCAGGGACATCGGCGAGCCATTCGAACAGCTGGAACTTGTGGGCGGTTACGATCACAATTGGGTCATCGATGGCTGGGACGGCAGTCTGCGCCATATCGCTACGGTGAGAGCGCCCGGGAGCGGCAGAGTGATGAAAGCCTATACCACGCTTCCCGGCGTGCAGTTTTACGCGGGCAATTTCATTGAGGAACAGCAGGGAAAAGGCGGCGCGGTCTACAGCGCCCGCATGGGGCTTTGCCTGGAAACGCAGTATTTTCCGGATGCCATTCACCATGCCGATTTCCCCTCCTGCGTGTTTGGCGCAGGAAAGGACTATGACTCGGAGACGGTTTACCGGTTCGAACGGAATGAAGATTTCCTAAGTCAGTAAGGTCGTGCCTGAGGCACTACCGCCGTTTGGCTGCTGTTTTTTGCTCATAAGAAGGCCTCTCCTCGTCAGCCTGTCAACTCAGATTCTCATGCGAGCGTGGAATCTGAAACTGAAAATAATGTCGAGCATTTTTCATGACAGCGCGACAAAGAACGCTAAAATACCTCGCATACCGAATGTTATGATTAACAAAAACGGTGTGGGAGGTGTTTTTTTATGGAATTGCCGAAAAATATCACGCAGATTGGAGAGTCGGATAAATTCTGCAAGATCTATGCGGAGGATTATGTCGTTTCCTATCTAAAACAGCTGAACAGAGTGGCGGGGGATAAAAATCTGGCGGTAGCTCTGTATGGGATACGGAAAGAGGAAGACGGGATCAGTTACCTGTTCCTGTACGGCGCGGCAAAGCTTAATTTCCTGCAGCGGGAGAGCCGACATTTGTCCCAGGCGGTACAGCAGGAGGCGGAAAAACTGCGTCAGCGCTATTTCAGGGAATATGGTTTCCTGGGGTATAAGATCTTGAACGGAGAGATGATCGAAGGATTTCAGATTTGTGATCAGGGCGTGTGCAGATACATATCGGGATACGCGCAGTTTTATGAAAAGAACGACAGCATGCTGGCGTATATGCTGGAGCAGCGTCAGGAAGACGCGATGCCGGAACAGGTGGAACAGGAAAAATATGATATGGTCAAAAGACGTCAGGAGGAGAGACGCTTACAGGCGGAACTGGAAAAAAGGCAGAGCGGCCGCCGTGAAAAACCGGCAAAGGACAAGCCCTCAGGCGGCAACCTGCGCAGAATGAAATATTCCGCCGCTATCGTGTTTGCCTTTTTATGTGTGGCGGGGCTTGCTACCGTCAATAACGGGAACGGACTGAGCGACCTGCAGGCGGCTGCCAGACGAATGATCGAGAATGTTTCGCAGCAGCAGATCCCTGATGCGGTGGAGGTGGGCAATTTTTCAGCGGAAGCGGGAACGGTAGTTGCGGAAGAGAAGCTTGCGGAAGCCATAAAGATGGAGAATGATGCGGCTGCCAGCGCTCCCGCAGTCCAGACACCACAGCCCGAATCCTCCTCCGAACCGGGATCTGCTGCTGCGACACCTGAACCGACGGTAATGCCCACACCGGGATCGACTCCGACTCCGACACCTGATCCGACCCCGGAACCCTCCTCTGAACCCACCGCATATGTGATCAAAAGAGGAGATACTCTGATCGGCATCTGCATGACGGTCTACGGAAGTGATGCCAGACTGCGGGAAGTGTGTGAACTGAACGATATCGGCGATCCGGATGATATCAAAGTGGGGCAGAAAATTTTATTACCATAGTTTTGTATATATGTGGTATACTTATATAATATGGATAAAAGCGTCACGTTAAATAATGGCATGCGGAGGCACCATGGCAGATATCAGGAATTTCATGAAAGAAAAAGAAAAGCGGGAACAAAAGCAGGCGGACTATCAGAAGAAGATCCGGAAGCATAAGCTGACATCGATGTACAGGCTCCTTCTGATCGTGATAGTGGCTGTGGCATTGATCGTGCTTGTCGCGGTGCAGTATAAACGTCATGTGTACACGGATTATGATACGATCACATCCGTGGAAAGAGCCGCGGTCATGGGTGCCACTGATGTCAGGCTGGGAAATTCCATCCTGACTTACAGCAAGGACGGGGCGCACTGCACTGACGCCAAAGGAAATGTGAGCTGGAACCAGACATATCAGATCCAGGATGTCAGGACGGCTACCTGCGGAAATATTGCCGCCATTGCCAGCTACAACGGCAGGAATATTTATATACAGGACACAGAAAAACGTATTAACGAGATCACGACCAATCTGCCCATACGGGATATCGCGGTGGCGGCGGACGGCACAGTTACAGCGGTGCTTGCGGATACAGATGTCACCTGGGTCAATACATATCCTGCAGACGGAGGCCGTACCTATGACGGGCGGACCCGCATGAACGACTCGGGATATCCGATGTCGGTCAGCCTGTCGCCCGGAGGCGAACTGTTGGGCGTAGCCTATGTTTATGTGGATGCGGGTGTATTGAAGACCAATATCGTCTTTTATAATTTTGGACCCGTGGGAGAGAATAACAGCGATTTTATCGTAAGCGCTTTCCCGTATACGGATCTGTTGGTGCCATATATCCGGTTCATGAACAACAGGACAGCCTTTGCCGTGGGAGACAACCGTCTGATGATATATGGGGGCGATGGTCAGAAGCCAGTGTCAATGGCGGACTATCTGTTTGACGAGGAAGTGCAGTCCGTATTTTATAATGACAAATATATCGGTCTGGTCTTTCTGGCGGAGGAAGGCGACAAGAAATACCGCATGGATGTATATAACGCAGATGCCGGAAGAACAGGAAGCTATTTTTTCAATACGGATTACACGGATATTTTTTTCGGACAGGATAATTTTGTGGTGTACAATGAAACGGAATGTGTTATCATGACCATAGATGGGATAGAGAAGTTCAATGGCAACTTCACTAAGACGGTAAGGCTGATGCTGCCCACAAACAATGCCTATCGGTATGTGATCGTAACCGACAGTTCCATTGATACCATTCAGTTAAAATAGAAGCAAAAGAGGAAAGAGGAGAAAAAATGAACCTGTTGTTGATCGTTGTGGCAGTGGCCGCATTGTGCAAGCTGGTGGACGGATATAAAAAGGGAATGGTCAAGGAGATCATCTCACTGGTCTCCATGGTGGTGCTCTGCGTGGTGGCAGGGCTGCTCTCGTTTGCCGCTAAGAATTATATGACGGGGAAGACCATGGGAGTGGTGATCGCAGTTGTCCTGCTGTGCCTGATAGGAATAGCGCATCATCTGTTGGGTCTTGTGTTCTTTTCCGCGAAGATCATTTCCGGACTTCCGGTGATACATTCTGTCAATAAACTGCTGGGGGCGGTATTTGGCATTCTTGAAGTGGTGCTGATCCTCTGGACAGTCTATACTTTTATGATGATGGGAGATTCGGGAAGCATGAGCGTGGTGGCCGGTATCATATCCGAATACACAGGAGAAAGCCGGATATTGACGTGGATCTATCAGCATAATCTGATAGCGGTGGGAGTGGAGAAAATCATCGGCGGTTCCTGGCAGATTCCATGGGCCATTTAGGTAACAGTTCAGTGTCCTGTCTGAACTGTTACCTATTTAGCACAGATTTGGAAAAGATCAGAAAAAAACAGTTGACACAGCGGCCAGCCCATGGTATCATGATAA
>JAMPFQ010000042.1 GCA_023664345.1 Lachnospiraceae bacterium
GAGGCGTGCTGCCCTGTCCTGAGCGGACTTTGGGGAGCGCACTTAGCGGGGATGAGATCCACTGCCTACGGAGACTATGGCGCGAAGACGCAATTCGCGCCATAGGAACTGGCGCATGTCTTTGCGGCAGTTCCGTAGTCGTAGTCAGCAGTTAGTTCAGCACTGCGTTGCTCCGTCCGCACAGGACAGGGCAGCACGCCTCCGCCGTCCCTCTGGCAGCATATCACCAAGCCACCAGGTATCATCGCGACTGAGCTGTTACTTTCATGATCTTACATTGCAGAGGAAGGATACGCAGTTCATCCAGGCTGAGGCTCTTTTGCGCGGTTGAAAATCAAATACCCCGCAGCAAGCTGCGGGGTATTTGACCCTCGCGGCATTCGCCAAGGTCCAAGGGAATCATGATTCCCTGGACTTGTGGCTCATTGCCCGCGGGAATAAGCTATTCCGCCAAATACATCCGAAGCCCTCCGTCAATCTGATCCAGGGTCTCCTCCAGCGACTGCGTTCCCTGCAGATAGCCGGGCAGTGTATCGATCAATACTTCCCGGATCTTCGCGTCCTCCTTCCGGGGACGGTCCAGCCCCTTGCAAAGTGTCACCAGCCTCTGCGCCACTTCCTCCGAAAATTCGCCTATGGTGAATAGTTCTGACGCGCCGTCGCCGATCTCGATCATGGTTTCCGCCGTAGCATCTGACCGGTCAGCCGCCGCAAGGTCTTCCAGACACCCCACGTTGACCGGATACCCGATATAATAATCCTGCCTCTGTACCTCCTCAGACAGGCAGAAGGCGATAAAGTCCTTTGCCACATCCTGATACTCGCTCTTGGACGACACGCCCATCTCCACATAGGGCGTAAACGTGTTCTCAAAGGCATTGAACTCTCCTTTGATATAATCCGCCATGGCTAACGGGAACATACTGCCGTTAAACCCGTCGCTCTCTTCCATCGCCAGCTTTGCCGTGGATGCCAGTTCCCACATATTATATCCGCGTTCATTCTTGTCGCGCTTTTCTATCACGCCGCAGTTATCGGCGATCTGCTTCAGCGCCTCCAGGTACTCTGCCAGTACCTCCCTGTTCAGTTCCTTGTCCTCCACCATATTGCCACAGAAATAGGGATAGAACATATCCACCAGTTCCGTCACCGTCCTGGGACCCAGATAGCTTTCGCTCTTTCCGGCGAGGAACGCGCCCAGATCCCGCATGGACGCCATATCCTGAGCTGTGATGTCGCGGCCCAGCGCAAAGGTAAAGCCGAACTGCATGGGCACGATATACTGTTTCCCGTCCTCCGTGTGATAAGCCTGCATAATATTGGAGATCAGTTCCCCGCTCTCCTCCATGGGCGCGACAATATCCTGAATATCCGTCAGCAGGCCCTTTTCTGCATAGGACTCTTTATTCAGATGATCCAGCACCAGGATATCCGGCGCCTCGCTGCCCATCAGCATGGTATTGATCTGCTGCTGGACCGTATTGTAATCCATGGGCACATCGGAATACCTGTCCTCCCTGGTATACGCACACTCCACCTCGATCATCACATCGGGATGCGCCCTGTGATACAGCCCCGCCGCGTTCTGCAGAAGGTAGCTCTCCTCCACCGCATAGAGTTTCAAAACGGTGCTCACCACAGGCACTGCCTCGGGATCATACTCATACAGCAACAGCTTCGCCACATCTCCGCTCTCGTGGAACAGCGCGTATATCCTGCCGTCCTGTAATGCCGCCAGTCCCGTACAC
Source organism: Lachnospiraceae bacterium (assembly GCA_023664345.1). Classification (GTDB taxonomy): domain Bacteria; phylum Bacillota; class Clostridia; order Lachnospirales; family Lachnospiraceae; genus Acetatifactor. The sequence goes on from JAMPFQ010000042.1 coordinate 1,749, forward strand.
CAGCAGCTGGTGAGGGAAAAGCTGGTCTCCGGCCCTGCGATCAGTTTCTCCCAGTCTTCCGCGCCCGCCTCACAGCGGAAGATTCCGCCCCCGTCGGCGAAGAACAACGTCCCGTCGGGCAATACACAAATCTGGGGAATGGAGGATGTGTTCTCGTCCATCGGGATCGTCACAGTGTCTTTCATACTGCCTCCCTGCCACTTCTCCACGGCTTCGATACTGCCCGTCATGCCCATGGAACGCAGATAGACATTCTCGCCGTCCGTGATCATATCCCCTTCATAATAACCGGTGACGGGGGTACTCTCCAGCACGCTTCCGTCCTCTCCGTTAATGCGGTCGGCGGACAGATAGGAGAGCGCCGCCAGGGTACCGTTTTTCAGCGCAGCGATGCCGGTAACATGGTCATAGAAACCATACTCCTCATTGACCACGGCCCACTTCTCCGGCGTGATCTCCGTCGCCTCATCCCCGTCGCCTCTCCAGAGATAACCTCTGTATGCGTCCAGTTCTGTGTCGAGCATGCTGTAAAAAAGGTACTGCACGCCGCTTCCGTCCCGCATCAGGCTGATGTCCATCCAGGATTCGCCGGGAATCACGAAATCCGCCAGCCAGCCTTCCGTGACCTCTGTAAACGTGTCCTCCTGAAGCTCCCATTCCTGCAGCCGGAAGCCGCCGCTCTCATCCACCGCTGTCACCAGACGCAGCCTGTCATCCACAGCGGACACCTGTTTCAGCGTCGCGCCCTCCGGTATGCCTGTGAGGGCGGCCTCTTTTTCCAGCCATGCCCCTTTCTCTGCCGTTCCGGCGTCGCTCACTATGCCGCCGGAACTCCCCTGACGGCCGCAGCCCGCCAGGCTTCCCGCAAGAAGCAGGGCGCCCGCCAGCAGGGCCAGCCTCCTTTTCCATTTTGTGTTCGGATACTTTTTCATTTCATATGCCTCCTCGTATGATATATGATCCATGATACAGTATAGATAGAAAAAGTATCCTAATTGTGTCCTAACAATATCCTAATTGTATCTTAAGAAGTCAATAACCCCCGCTGCAAGCACAATGCGTCCACAGGACGCTATGGGAATGATATGCAATCTACTGTCACCATTGCCGGGAAGTGCGCATCCTTCAAAAGACAGCGGCATTTTAAAAGAAAAGAATTGTAAATAGGCATAAAATGTGATAAGATATGTTCCGTGATATTCATATTTTATATTTATACGGAGGATCGATATGAAAAAATTTGCTTTACTTTTCTTAGCTACTGTAGTTACAGCTACAGTTCTGGCAGGCTGTGGCAGTAACGGTACTCTTGGCAGTTCCAGTACGTCTGGCTCTTCCAGTTCCACAGGTTCCAGCGCTTCCAGTTCTACCGGTTCCAGCATTGCCTCTTCCATCGCATCGAGCAGCAGTGCAGCGAGTACAGAAGCAGGTTATCCTGACGAAAACGGTAACGCAGAGGGATATCTGGGCGACACCATGCACACTTACTTCTTTGATTATACTGTAAACAGTGCTTATCTCTGCGATGAATATGAGGGCTATACGCCGGCGGACGGCAATGAGATACTGGTAGCTGACGTTACGGTCAAAAATACCGTTACATCCACGCTTCCCATGTATGACACTGATTTCCAGATTCAGTGGAATGATACGGCGGACGATGCGTTCGGTTTCCCCATCACCCTCGAACTGAATGATGTGCTGAACGATCAGATGCTTCCCGCTGAGTACGAACTGTCCATCAACCAGAGCGTAAACGGACTTCTGGTATACGAAGTTCCCGCAGGCAACAAGGATTTCTCCATCTCCTATCTGGAAATGTTCGATGACGATACCACAGGCGATGTGTTCTTTGTTTACTTCTCTGCCAGCAAGCAGTAACATATGACTGTCCATAAAAAAATCCCACGGCTCGATGCCGTGGGATTTTTTATATTAAACTCTGTGCCAGACTGAAAGAACGCTGCCCAAAGAGGTGGGCTAAGGCCCCTTCTTGCGTTTTTCAACTGCTTCAGCAGTTTGGGGGCTTAGAACTTCTTCGCGAAATGCCCTTTGGCATGAGCGTTAAAAGTTCTTCTCACCCTGTTAGCGCTGTACTCTTCCGGATGCGTCACCGCCTGCCAGAGTCTCAACTTCCTTCCTGGATACCAGGTTGAAATCGCCGGGGATGGTATGCTTCAACGCGGAAGCAGCCACGCCATACTCAAGAGCAGCCTTGAAATCCTTGCCGTCCAGCATACCGCAGATCACGCCGCCCGCAAAGGAGTCGCCGCCGCCTACACGGTCAACGATAGGATGGATGCTGTACTCCTTGGAGTGATAGAACTCCTTGGTGTCCCTGGAGTAGATGCATGCGGACCAGCCATTGTCGGAAGCGGAATGGCTTACGCGCAGGGAGGAAATGCAGTACTCAAAGTTATAGTCTGCCACCATCTGCTCGAAGATGGACTTGTATCCAGCCAGTTCCAGATCGCCGCTGGTAACGTCGGTCTTGCCGGGCTTATAGCCGAGCACCAGTTCTGCATCCTCTTCGTTGCCGATGCATACGTCAACATACTGCATCAGGTTCTTCATCACTTTCTGTGCTTTCTCGGAGGACCACAGCTTCTTACGGAAGTTCAGGTCTACGGAAACCTTTACGCCGTGCTTCTTAGCCGCCTTCAGCGCTTCCTCGGTCAATACAGCCGCGCTGTCGGATACAGCGGGGGTAATACCTGTGAAGTGAAACCAGTCAGCGCCCTCGAAGATCGCGTCAAAGTCAAAGTCTGCAGCGGTTGCGGTGGAAATGGAGGAATGTGCCCTGTCATATACAACCTTGGAGGGTCTCATGGAAGAGCCGCTCTCCAGATAGTAGATACCCAGTCTCTCGCCGCACCTGGCGATATTCTTTGTGCATACGTTGTACTTTCTCAGAGCAGCCACTGCGCATTCACCGATTTCATTGTCAGGAACCGCGGTCACAAACTCTGCGTCATGGCCGTAGTTAGCCAGAGACACTGCCACATTAGCCTCGCCGCCTCCGTAACATACATCGAACTCGTCTGCCTGGATGAATTTCTCATTGTTGGGGGTGGACAGTCTCAGCATGATCTCACCCATCGTAATCACTTTTGCCATTTTGTTAGATTCCTTTCCTGATTTGATTGAAATGACTGCGGCGATTCTCAGCGAAATCACCGCAGATTTCTTTTTTATTTCTGTACCAGATGCACTGCAAAGCCGCCGAACTCTTCTTTCAGGTAGATAGCTTTCAGGTTGCCCTTTGCGTCTCTCTTAGCGGTATCCTCCGCAATCTCAACGCCCAGGACTGCGGTCAGATAGTTCACTGCCCTGTCGATATAATTGGTCCTTACGGCGATGTGGCCGTGCTCGCCCAGATAAGGGGTCTTGTACACTTCCACTGCGCTTCCCGCGAATACGGAACTGTTGCCAACCTTTACAGGCATACCGAAGATAAAGCCGAAACGGTTCGCGATCTTGGTCGCTTCCTCCTCGCTGGTGCTGTTGATGCCGATGTGAGCCAGTTCGAAGCCCAGCATGGTCTGAACCGCTTCCCTGGTCAGCTGCTCGATCTTATCCCACTCGCCCGCGTTGATCAGGTCGCCGGGAACCATCCAGGAACCGCCGCATGCGATGATCTTGGGGAAATCCAGATAAGAGGTCAGGTTCTTGGCATTGACGCCGCCTGTGGGCATGAACTTCATGTTCACATAGGGAGCCGCCATGGCTTTGATCTTAGCCAGTCCGCCGGACTGCTCCGCGGGGAAGAATTTCACCACATCAAGACCCAGTTCGATAGCCTGCTCGATATCGGAGGGGCTGGAAGTACCGGGAGTGATGGGGATCCCTATCTCCATACAATACTTCACGGTCTTGGGGTTTAAGCCGGGGCTTACGATGAACTTGGAACCTGCCGCAACCGCAGCATCCACCTGCGCCGCATTCAGGACTGTGCCTGCGCCCACACACATATCGGGGAAGTTCTCGGTCATGATCCTGATGGCGCCTGCCGCCGCGCCGGTACGGAAAGTCACTTCCGCACAGGGAAGTCCGCCTGCGCAGAGAGCCTTTGCAAGGGGAAGCGCGTCCTCTTCTCTGTCAATCTTCACAACGGGAACAATACCAATCTTACTGATCTGCTCTAATACTGCGTTCATTTTTTCCTCCATTATTCAAACTTTTAATCAAACTTTCAAATATGCCGCTTCAGCGGCACGAACAATTTATGAACCGGTTCAAGCAAGGACTTCCTTTACCGCCGCCGCGATCTCGTCGCACTTGCAGTTAGCAAAGAAGTATTCCTGGAACTTCTCTCCGGAAAAGGCTCCCTTTACCAGATCCCGGTCCAGATTCTTCAGGATGTCCACCATACCCGTATGGGTCTCTTCTTTCACCTTGTCCAGGATCTTCTTGTTCCTCTGCTCGGGCTCCACTCTCTCAGGGGGATAACCACCGCCGCCGGGCGCACAGAACAGCTTCTCAAAGATATACTGCAGGTTCAGTTCGCCGCCCCAGCCGAAGTTCTCCGCGAAAGGAAGAGCCACACAGTTTCCGTCGTTTACCTGTGAGAACAGGTATGCGTCCAGGGGGGACTCAATGTGCCCGCAGAGCACTTTGGGGAAAGAGTTGCATGCCAGCATGGCGCCCTCGCCCGTGCCGCAGCCTGTAACCACATAATCCGCCGCGCCGGAGTTGAGCAGCGTAGCCGCCAGGATACCGTTCTGCACATAGGTCAGGGAATTGGGATCCTCCGCGCCGTACATGCCGTAATTAAATACCTCATGGCCCATAGGCTCCACTACCTTTTTCAGGGTAGCGCAGATCATCTCATTCTTGGCTGCCTGGCTGTTCTCATTTATCAATGCGATCTTCATGGAAAATAGCCTCCTGTTCCGCCTGTCACTCGGGCTGTTTGCCGATGTAGGCAAGGATACCGCCATCTACATAGAGGATATGTCCGTTCACCGCGTTGGATGCCTCGGAAGCAAGGAATACAGCGGGTCCGGCCAGTTCCTCTGCCTTCAGCCACCTGTTGGCGGGTGTCTTCGCGCAGATGAACTGATCGAAAGGATGTCTGCTGCCGTCAGGCTGCTTCTCGCGCAGAGGCGCTGTCTGAGGAGTCTCGATATAACCGGGCCCAAGGCCGTTACACTGGATATTGTACTGGCCGTACTCGGAACAGATATTCCTGGTCAGCATCTTCAGACCGCCCTTTGCAGCAGCGTATGCGGATACGGTCTCACGTCCAAGTTCGGACATCATGGAGCAGATGTTGATGATCTTGCCGTGGCCCTTCTTGATCATGGAGGGGATCACTGCCTTGGATACGATGAAAGGTGCGTTCAGGTCTACGTCAACCACCTGTCTGAACTGCTCTGCGGTCATCTCGGTCATGGGAATCCTCTTGATGATGCCTGCGTTGTTCACCAGGATATCGATCACGCCCACTTCTTTCTCGATCTGGGCTACCAGGGCGTTCACAGCTTCCTCATTGGTAACATCGCAGACATAGCCGTGAGCCTTGATGCCTTTCTCCTCGTAAGCAGCCAGACCCTTGTCCACCAGTTCCTGCTTGATGTCGTTGAAAACGATGGTTGCCCCCGCCTCGGCATATGCGGACGCGATAGCGAACCCGATGCCGTAGGAAGCGCCTGTTACCAGAGCGACCTTGCCCTCCAGTGAAAAGTTGTTTACATAGTTGTTTGCCATTTCTCTTCTCCTTTATTTTATTTAAAATATTTTACATCAGATCTTTCATGGCCACGCCGTCCATGTCGTCAAAGTCCTGATTCTCGCCCACCATGCCCCAGATAAAGGTATATGCCCTGGAGCCGCATCCGGAATGGATGGACCAGCTGGGGGAGATCACAGCCTCCTCATTCCTCATGACGATATGACGGGTCTCGTTGGGCTCGCCCATGTAATGCATCACAAAGGCATCCTCAGGCATCTCAAAATAGAGATAGACTTCCATACGTCTGTCGTGGGTATGACAGGGCATGGTGTTCCACACACTGCCCGGTTCCAGCTTGGTCATTCCCATCTCCAGCTGGCAGCTTTCCACCTGACCGGGGAGAATATACTTGCAGATCACTCTGTGGTTGGCATCCTCCAGGGAACCCAGTTCCACCTTGTTTTCATCCTTCACGATGACCACGCCCTCCTCAGGGGTACCCTCCGGCTTGATCAGCACGGTGGGACAGGTCCTGTGCGCGGGAGCGGAATTCAGATAAAATTTTGCGGGTTCGGAAGCGTCGTCGCTTGCAAAAACGATGTCTTTGGAACCCATTCCGATGTACATTGCCTCTTTGAAGCCCACTTTGTATGCCTTACCGTCCACGGTAATAGTGCCGGCTCCTCCGATGTTGATCACGCCAAGCTCTCTTCTCTGGCAGAAATACTCCGCCCGGAGTTCATCCCCTGCTGTCAGAGCAATCGGCTCCACAGGCACTGCCGCGCCCGTGATGATTCTGTCAATGTGGCTGTACACCAGCTTGATCTCGCCGGGGACGAAGAGATCCTGGATCAGGAACTCCTCTCTCAGACGCTCTGTGGTATAATGCTTCACATCTCTTGGTGATACTGCTGTTCTAAGTTCCACCTTACACGCCTCTCTTTCTTCAATATCCGGCCAATGATGTTTCAGGGAAGCGGCCGATATTGAGTGTCGCTTTTCATGAAAGCACTTACATTATAGCATACACAGGTAAGTATTTCCAATGAATTTTGTGATTTCCCTAAAACCTTTGTACCTAATATACAGTATAATAGAAATATTTACCAAAGTCCATGTAAATATTAACAAAACATGTATAAATTTTTATGTTCCTGCTTCTTTATGTTCCAGCGCCTGTGCCCGCATCTCCCTGGCGTTGGACAGGGCCGCCTCCGTCAGTTCATCGCTGCCCAAAAGCCTTGCCAGTTCGCCCAGGGACTCTTCCGGCTCCAGCGCACGGATATCCGTGATGGTATCGTCCTGAGTGCTGTTCTTTTCAATGGCGAAATGGGTGTCCGCCATGGCCGCGATCTGGGGCAGATGGGTGATGCAGATGACCTGATGAGCCTTTCCCACGGTATCCAGCTGCTCCGACACCCTCCACGCTGTCTTTCCGCTGATCCCGGCATCGATCTCATCGAAGATCAGTGTGTCGATATCGTCTTTCCCGGACAGCACTGTCTTGATGGCCAGCATCACCCTGGACAGTTCTCCACCGCTGGCCACCTGCGCCAGCGGTTTCAGGCTCTCTCCCGGATTGGTGGAAATCAGGAACTCCACGTCGTCATAACCCTTTGCGGTGACGGTCTGAGACTGCCGCACTGCAATCTCGAAAGACACCGTCTGGAAATTCAGGTTCTCCAGCGCTTCTTTCAGCTTTTTCGTCAGTGTTTTCGCGTTCCTGCAGCGGATGGCGGATAATGTTTCGCAGGCTTTCTGCAGCTTTTCCTCCGCCGCCTTACAGTTTTTCTCCAGGTCCCGCATATAGGCGTCATAGTCCGACAGCTTGTCCAGAAGCTGCTGCCTGCCCTCCCCATAGGCGATCACGGCTTCTATGGTGTTCCCGTACTTTCCTTTCAGATGGTTCAGGGTGTTCAGCCGCTCCTCCACCCTGGCGAACTCCTCGTCGTCAAACTCGCAGTCACTCATATATTCCGACAGATCCCGGTTGTAATCGGCCAGCAGGCTGTCGATCTCCGCCAGCTGTCCCTCCAGTTCCTCCAGCCGTCCGTCATAGCCGGACACATTCCGCATGGCGCGCAGAGCGCGGCTTAAGGATGCGCCCGCTCCGGCGTCCTCCTCATTGCCCGTATAGCGGTAACTTTCCGCAAGGTTCTCCGTGATCTTCTTACTGTTTGCCATCAGACGGTAACGCTTTTCCAGTTCCTCGTCCTCGCCTGCCGTCAGCCTGGCCTGTTCGATCTCTTTCCACTCAAATCCGGCCAGCGCTCTCTCCTTTTCCCTGGCTTCCTCGTCCATGGCCTCCCCGGACAATTCCCTGCACAGCCTGCTGTATGCCTCATAGGCCTCCTCCACAGCCTGGGCCGCAGGGCCGTACTCGCTGCCGCAGTAGGAATCCAAAATCTCCATATGCTTTTTCTTATGGAGCAGGGACTGGTGCTCATGCTGTCCGTGGATATCGATCAGCGCCTCCGCCAGTTCCTTCACCTGCTTCGCCGTCACCGTCTCCCCGTTGATCTTACAGACGCTCTTCCCCGCCTGAAGCTTCCGGCTGATGATAACGGTTCCGTCCTCCTCGGCCTCCAGTTCCAGCTGTTCCAGCTTCTGCCTTACTTTCTCGCTCCGGGAGACGAAAACCAGTTCCACCAGGGCACTGTCCGCCCCCCTGCGGAGCATCTCTTTGTCAAATTTCCCGCCCAGAGCCAGGTTCACGGAACCTATGAGCAGGGATTTCCCCGCCCCCGTCTCGCCGGTGAGGATGTTCAGCCCCTGGCCGAACTCCACCTCCGTCTCCCGGATCAGCGCCAGATTTTTGACATGCAAACTTTGTAACATATACCTCTCCTTATGTACCTTCTCCGCCGATCACACTTCCAGTCATGCCGCCTCCGGCGGCACAAACAATCCATGAACCGCCGCAAGACTGGAAGAATCGCTGCCCTTGCGATTCTTCCGTGTGAGATTTAGAGTTTCTCCGCAAAGCAGCCCTTGCTGCGAGCGGCTAGAAACTCTTCTCACACTTCCAGTCATGCCGCCTCCGGCGGCACAAACCAATCCCACGGAACCATTCGGTTCCGGGAAGAACGCCTGCCCAAAGCGAACTTGTTCGCTTGGCGTTCTTCCGTGTGAGATTTAGAGTTTCTCCGCGAAGCAGCCCTTGCTGCGAGCGGCTAGAAACTCTTCTCACACTTTTACCCCAGCATGCTGCGGATCTGATCCATCAGCGCCTGCGTCTCTTCCACAGTGCGCACCGCCACGAATATGGTATCGTCCCCGGCTATGCAGCCCACGATCTCCGGGAACCTCATGGCGTCCAGCGCCGCCGCCACCGCCATGGCCATGCCGGACACCGTTTTGACCACCAGGATATTCTGCGCCATGTTCATGGAGGAAAAACCGTCACGAAGCACACGGATGTACTTATCGCCCAAATGACTGTCTTCCTGTTTTAAAATGATATATTTCTGCCTGCCGTTGCGCAGGGCGATCTTGGAAAGCTTTAACTCCTTGATATCCCGCGAAACGGTAGCCTGCGTCACCGCAAGACCGGCTTCCCGCAGATAGTTTGCCAGTTCCTCCTGGGTCTCCACATCATGCTTCTGTATCGTCTCTATGATCTTGGCATGTCGTATCTTCTTCATCTGTGCTCTAGTTTTCCCCCATCTTCTTGTGCAGCACCTCCAGGAAACTTACCTGGTTCAGCTGCAGGAACTCCGTGGTCTTCTCGGACCTTACGATACGGATCCTGTCCCCGGTCCGCATGGGGATCACATGACAGCCGTCGAAATTGGCCTCCACGGTCTGGATCCTGCCGCCTCTTCCCTCAGGAATCTCGATCTCGATCACGTCCTCCGGGGAGAGGATGATGCTGCGCTTATTCAGGGTATGGGGACAGATAGGGGTCAGCATGATCAGCTTCGCTTTCGGCTCGATCAGCGGGCCGCCGGCGGACAGGTTATAGCCCGTGGAGCCGGTGGGGGTGGTGACGATCATGCCATCCGCGTTGTAATGGTTCAAAAACTGTCCGTTCACATAGATGTTGAACCGGATGATCTGCAGGGAACCGCTCCTCGACACCACGATATCATTTAACGCCCATCCCTCCTCGGAACCGCCATTGGCGCAGTGGACACGTCCGTTGAGCATCATGCGGCTCTCCCTGATATAGTCCCCCGCGATCAGCTTCTCCAGAGACTCTTCCAGATTGGACAGTTCGATCTCCGTCATATATCCCAGAGTGCCAAGGTTCACGCCGATGATGGGAATGCTCAGCTTCTTGGTCTCCCTGGCCGCCTGCAGCACCGTGCCGTCGCCCCCCAGCACGATGATACAGTCCACATCCGTGGGCATGCCCGCCGGCGCTTCCTCGGTATCCACCCGCATATTTTCTTTCCAGTCTTCCTCTTCCACCCAAGGAGTGGCTTTCTGTCCCTTTCCCTCCAGAAAGGCGCATATCCTTTTCGTAGTCTCCAGATCCCTGTCCTTATGACGATTGGTAAATACTAAAAAATGTTTCATATGATCTGCCTCCTATATTTTATGGGAGTTCTCCACTGTCTCCCCGATCAGCTTCTTCCACTCTTCCCGTTGGGACAGCCCGCTCTTCTCCTCCATGATGCGCTGCAGCCTCTCCTCCGCTTCCCGTTCCGTCAGTTCCCGGATCTCCTCCGACGGCTCTCGTTCCTTTTTCAGATGGAGCAGATATTCGATATTGCCCTCAGGCCCCTTGATGGGGGAAAAATCCAGATGCTGCACGGCAAAGCCGATGCTGTCCGCATGATCTATAATCTTCCCGATCACTTCCCTGTGGATCTCCGGCTCCCGCACTACGCCGTTCTTGCCCACTTTGCTGCGCCCCGCCTCAAACTGAGGCTTGATCAGGCACACCATCTCTCCCCCCGGCCTTAACAGATTCCGGGCGGGGATCAGTATTTTGGTCAGGGAGATAAAAGAGACATCCACACTGGCGAAGTCCAGTTCCTCCTGGATATCCTCCCTTATCATGTAACGGAAATTGGTCTGCTCCATGCAGACCACTCTGGGATCATTGCGCAGCTTCCAGGCCAGCTGCCCGCGCCCCACATCAACGGCATAGACCTTTGCAGCACCGTTCTGCAGCATACAGTCCGTAAAGCCGCCGGTGGAGGAGCCGATATCCATGCACACCTTTCCCGCCAGCCCAAACTGCCATTTCTCCATGGCCTTTTCCAGCTTTAATCCGCCGCGGCTCACATATTTCAGGGAACTGCCCCGGACTTCCAGGCTGATCTTCGCCGGGTCGAAAGCGGTGCCCGCCTTGTCCTCTTTCTGCCCGTCCACATAGACATTTCCCGACATGATGATGGCTTTGGCTTTCTCCCGGGATCCGGCATATCCCTGATCTACCAGAATAACATCCAGACGCTCTTTCATGTATCGATCACCCTCACACTTCCAATCAAGAACAATTGATGAACCGCCGCAAGACCGGAAGAATCCGCTCTGCGGATTCTTCCGTGCGCAACTTAGATTTTCTTAGCGGACGTCTTTGGGCCGCTTAGAAAATCTTTGCACACTTCTAGTCATGCCGCCTGCGGCGGCACAAACAATCCATGAGAAGAATGCCTGCCCTTGGCATTCTTCCGTGCGCAACTTAGATTTTCTTAGCGGACGTCTTTGGGCCGCTTAGAAAATCTTTGCACACTTGTCAGTATCTTCTCCACAATGCTGTCCGCGTCAATGCCGATCTCCTGTTTCAGAAGCTCCACATTGCCATGCTCCACATAGGCGTCGGGGATGCTGATGTTCAGATACTGATTCCCAAGTCCCTCCCGGTTCATGTAAGCCAGCACTTTCTCGCCATAGCCCCCGCAGGACACATTTTCCTCCATGGTCACGATCAGCACATGGTCCTTGCAGGCCTCTTTCACCGCTTCCTCGTCGATAGGCTTGACAAAGCGGGCGTTGATCAGGCTCACCGCTCTGCCCCGGACTTTCAGCGCGTCCCGCACCGCCTCGCCGGTCTTTACCATGCTGCCCACCGCAAACAGCGCGATTTCCCACTCCTTATGGATCCACTCCGCTTTCCCCATCTCTATGGGAGCACGATAATCCTTTAACCCCGCATAAGCCGTGCCCCGGGGATAGCGCACCGCTATGGGGCCGCCAAACCGCACCGCAAATTTCAGCATATCCGACAGTTCCCACTTATTCTTGGGAGCGCAGACATGCATATTGGGAATACCGGATAGATAAGTAAGATCAAAGATTCCCTGATGGGTCTCGCCGTCGCTGCCCACCAGTCCCGCCCTGTCAATGGCAAATACCACGGGCAGGTTCTGGATGCACACATCATGCAGGATCTGATCATAGGCTCTCTGCAAAAAGGAGGAATACACCGCCACAATGGGCTTCATGCCGCCCGCCGCAAGCCCCGCCGCAAAAGTCACCGCGTGTTCCTCCGCGATGCCCACATCAAAGAACCGGTCGGGATACATATTGCGGAACCGCTTTAACCCTGTGCCGTCAGGCATGGCCGCCGTGATCGCCACGATCTTCTCGTCACGCTGTCCCAGCTTGCACATGACCGTGGAAAAGATATCCGTATAATTGGCCGCCGTTCTGGGGTGGGAAGGGATCCCCGTCTCGATGTCAAAGGGCTCCGCGCCGTGAAACCGGGCGGGATGGCGCTCCGCCGGGAGATAGCCCTTTCCTTTCTGGGTGATCACATGGATGAGCACCGCCCGCTTCACCCGCTTCGCCTCGTTGATGACTTTCACCATGCCCTCGATATCATGGCCGTCCACAGGTCCCAGATATGCAAGCCCCATATCTTCAAACAGCATCCCGGGGATCACCAGCTGCTTGAAGCTGTTCTTGACCCGGCGGATGCGGCTGATCGTGCTGTCGCCGCGCTTGGTTCCCAGCAGGGCGTTATAAATGCTTTCTTTCAGATCCAGATATCCGCTGGCCGTGCGGATATTGTTCAGATATTTTGACATACCGCCCACATTCTCGGAAATGGACATATTGTTGTCATTCAGGATAATGATGAAATTGCTTTCCAGCTTTGCTGCGTTGTTCAGCGCCTCGTAAGCCATGCCTCCCGTCAGGGAACCGTCGCCGATCACGGACACGATGGTGCTCTTTTCCCCTTTCAGTTCCCTCGCTTTGACCATTCCCAGGCCTGCGGAGATGGAAGTGGAACTGTGCCCCGTGTCAAATACATCGCAGCTGCTTTCCCTTCTCTTGGGAAAACCGCTCATGCCATGGAACTGCCTCAATGACTCAAAGCCGTCCCGCCGTCCCGTGAGGATCTTATGAGTGTAAGACTGATGTCCCACGTCCCAGATGATCTTGTCCTCAGGCAGGTTCAGGGCCAGATGCAGGGCCATGGTCAGTTCCACCGCTCCCAGGTTGGAGCCCAGATGCCCCCCTGTGACGCTGATGGTCCGGATCAGGAAATCCCGGATCTCCTGGGCCAGCTCTTTGTAATCCCCTTTGGCTATATTTTTGATATCATTGGGTTTCTCGATGGTTTCCAAAAACATACTTCTCTCCCTGTTCTCTTTCGCAGATTCCCCCCTGCTGCCATGAAAGGGGGCACAACAGCCTTACTTGCGGCGCTGTACCAGTGACAACAGCAATTCTTTCAGGAAGTCGTTCCTGCCTTCCATGGAATCCAGTATCTCTATCGCTTCCCTCGTCAGTTCCGCCACATCCTGCCTGGACTGTTCCAGGCCGTTGACCGTCACATAAGTCTGCTTGTGGTTCTGCTCATCGCTGCCCACAGGTTTTCCCAGTTCTTCGCTGTCACCCACCACATCCAGGATATCGTCCTGTATCTGGAATGCCACGCCGATATCATACGCGCATTTCCCGATCTGCGCCAGCTGCTCTTCCTTTGACACTCCGGCGATCACCGCGCCGATCAGCATGGCCGCCTGTATCAGCGCCGCCGTCTTGTGTCCGTGGATGAACAGCAATTGTTCTTTCTCCAGGCTTCCCTCCCGGCTCTCCGCCTCGATATCTGCCGTCTGCCCGCCGATCATGCCGTAGATACCCGCCTTTTTCGCAAGGATCCTCATGGCTTTCGTGACCCGCTGCATATTATATTCCGGGGAAGGAGCCGTGGTGAGATAATCCCTGTCAGCTCCGCTGCAGAATTCCAGCGCCTGCAGCGCCGTCTCGAAAGCATAGTTCAACAGGCCGTCACCTGCCAGAAGACCCATGGTCTCCCCATAGGCGCTCCAGGTGGTCTTCTTTCCCCTGCGGTATTCGTCATTATCCATGGGCGGAAGGTCGTCGTGGATCAGCGAATAAGTATGTATCATCTCAATGGCCGCCATAAAAGGCTCCAAAAGAGGCATGTCCTCCTCCCTGCCGCCGCAGAAATGGAACGTCTCCGCCATCAGCAGAGGGCGCAGTCTTTTCCCGCCCACAGTAATGCTATAGTTCATAGCCTCTATCACCGTTTTCTGGTATCCCGTTTCCTCCGGGAGAAAGCTTCTGATAATCCGTTCCGCCATCCTGGTCTTTTCCTGCAGAGTCTCATTAAACACCTGTGCTTCCATTGTCAAATTCCTCCAATTGCCCATCCTCATTCAATTTCAACACTTGTTTTTCCACACGGTCTATCTGGTCGTTACACTGCTTCAGGATCGCCATTCCCTGACTGTAAGCCCTGAAAGCCTCCTCCAGGGGGATATCCTCCCTTTCCAGCTGCTCCATGGTATCTTCCAGCCTGGCAAAATTTTCCTCCAGGCTATAGGTTTCCTGTCCTTTTCCCATTACAACGTACCTCCCTGTATGTCAGTGACCGTGGCGCCGATCTGTCCGTCTTTTACCTGTATCCGTATCGTCCCTCCCACGGATACCTGTGAGACGGAACGGATATTTTCGCCCTTTTCGCCGGTCATGTAAGCGTAACCGCTGCTCAGTTTTTCCAAAGGGGAAAGCCCCTTTAGCCGTTCCAGGCAGATCAGTAGCCTGTTCTTCCTGTTCTCCAGGATGCGTCCCATCCGCTCCTGCAGCCTCTCCTCTGCCTGCATTGCTAACATCTTCTGTTCCCGGATCCGGTTGGCCGGTAAAAACAGCTTCATGCGCAGCTGTGCCTGGCGAAGCTGCATCCGCTTCTCTTCCAGCCTACGGCCCATAAGCTTGTCCATGGTATCCCGCAGAGACATAAATTCCCTGAAAATATCCCTGATATCCGCCACTGCCAGTTCCGCCGCCGCGGACGGCGTGGGCGCCCTCAGGTCGGACACAAGATCGATGATGGTGGTATCCGTCTCATGGCCCACCGCGGAGATAATGGGCACAGAACAGTCAAACACCGCCTGAGCCACCTCTCTCTCGTTAAAGGCCCACAGGTCTTCGATGGAACCGCCGCCCCTGCCTACGATCATCACATCCACGCCCAGCCGTTCCAGCCTGCGGATACCGCTCACAATGCTGGGGGCCGCCGCTTCTCCCTGGACAATGGCGGGACAGAGTATGATCTGCACATAGGGATTCCGCCTGTGGGCGATCTGGATGATATCCCGCACCGCAGCGCCGGTATCCGCGGTGACCACCCCCAGGGTCCGGATATAGCGGGGGATGGGCTGTTTGTACTCCGCCGCGAACATGCCCAGTTCCTCCAGTTCCCGCTTCAGCTGCTCATATCTCTCATAAAGCTGTCCGCTGCCGTCCAGAAAGATCTGCTTCGCGTACAGCTGGTACTTCCCGTCACGCTCATAGACATCCACCGTGCCGCCCACGATGATCTGCTGTCCATCCGCCAGACGAAAAGAAAGACCCGACCGGTTCCCTGCGAACATGACGCAGCTGATGGTGCCCTTAGGGTCCTTTAACGAAAAATAAATATGTCCTGACGTATGATATCTGCAGTTGCTGACTTCCCCTTTTACGAAAAGCCTCTGCAGCAGATAATCCTGCGTGAACATGTTCCTGATATAGGAATTCAATTGTCCGACTGTATATACGCTCCGAATATCAATCACCCAGTTTCACGATCTTTGCGAGGATCCCGTTGACAAAACCGCCGGAATTCTCCTGTCCATATTTCTTGGCGATCTCCACCGCTTCGTCGATCGCCACGCCGACGGGAATGTGCTCGTCGAACAGCATCTCATAGACAGCCAGCCTGAGAACGGTAAGCTCCACTTTTCCCATACGGGTAGTGTCCCACCCCTCCGTGTTCTCATTGATGATCCTGTCTATCTCCGGCAGTTTCTCACGGACAGCCCTTTCCCGCTCTTCAATATAGGCGGCGTCTTTCTCCCGGGTGATCGCCTCGTTGTCCTCCAGGAACAGCTTCTCCTGCCGCGGCATGTCACTGCGGTCGTGAAATTCCACCCGGAATAAAAGCATAAAAATCTGTTCTCTCTGCTCGTGTCGTCCCATCTGATCTTACCTTACTTTCACACCTGCGATGCGGATATTGACATCCGTACAGGTAAGGCCGGTCATGTTCTCGATGGCCGCCTTGACCTTGTTCTGGACTTTCTGGCAGGTAGCCGGGATATTGTAGCCATACTCCATGGTCAGCGCCAGATCCACATTCACCTTGCCGTTCTGCACGTTCACCCTGACACCCTTGGTCAGCTTTTTCATGCCTGCCCTGCTCATCAGTTCATTGGTGATATTTCCCGCCATGGCGCTGACGCCTTCCACCTCCGTGGTGGCAAGGGAAGCGATCATCGCCACCACATCATCAGCAATCTGCACCACGCCGGTATTTTCCTCCGCTTTCAATACCACCACACTCTTATCTATTTCCTTTTCCATACAGATAACCATACCTTTCCGTACTCCGCGGCCCCGGGCCGCGGGCACAATCTTCATTACAAGTAAGTATACCATACCATCTACTCATTTGTCACCCAAAATGTCAGGGAAAGCTGATCGTCATTTTGCGCATATGCCACCTTGCCGTCTTTTCCCGGCAGATAATCGAAGATCTCCTGTCCGAAGATCATCGCGGATATCATTTCCTGATAACATTCCCCATCCGCGCACTTCACCGCCACGTCTTTCCTTCCCTGTTCCGCGGCCCTTCGGAACACTCCGGCCATCTGCTCCTTATCATATTTCAGGAAAAAAGCATCCTCCTTCACATAATAATTGTTTTCCGTGGCATCGCACAGGGGCATGGGAAGCAGTCCGCTTAAAGCGTGGGTCCGGGTCAGTTCCGCGGTGGTCACACAGAGATAATCATAATTGATCTCCGGTATGCCATAGTCCGGCACGTCCTCCCCACCGTCACAGAACCGATAGGAAGCGTCACCCCATGTGGCATCCACATAATAATAGCCATCCTCCAGCTGCACCAGGTTCCAGGCATGCATCTCACCCGTATCCACCGTTCCCTGCACCAGGGTGCATTCTATGCCCAGCCGCTCCAGCAGATACTGGAGAGCCTTGGCATAGCCCTGGCAGACCGAGGCGTGGTTGACGAACACAGAATAAATATTCTGATCGTCCGGAGCGTCCAGCTGATACTCCGTATCCCGTATCAGTGTCTCATAGACGGCTTTTACTTTCTCATAATCGGAAGCGTCCTCCGGAATCCGTGCAAGGATCTCGTCCGCTGCCGCTTCGATCTCGGCCCTGCGTTCCACCGCCGTATCATAATCCATGGAATAGCTTCCGGAGAACACGATGGAAGTGGTCTTGTCCCCCCGGGTATATTTCACATAGGAATATCCCTCCACGTAAAAAAGTTCCGGATGGTCATCCAGCACATATTGAAAGATCCTGTCGATATCCGAATCATCCAGACCGTTCCTGAGACAGACCCCGGAGATCTTCCTCTCTGTTCCGAACGTCCCCAGGATCTCCTCGATATCACGGTACCACACCCGCTCCATATCTGTCAGGCTGTTGTAGACATACATGGAGGCGTCCCGGGACAGAAAAGACGGGGAGGAGCCCTCCTGCTCTGTCTGTTCCTCCGGCGGGCTGCAGGCTTCCGGCCTTTCGGACGGTTTCTTTCCCTCTGGAACCGTCCCCGCCGTGACCATGGCAAAAGTTCCGGGGACCTTTCCCGGAAGATCCGCCTTTCCACAGCCCCACAGCGCAAGACTGAGCAAAATACCTGCAAAGAATATCCCTGCCCGTTTCCCTGTTCCCAATCCTTTAACCTCCATGCGGGATCTGTCCGCGCCCCTTGACCGGGTGCGTCAGCTGCGGCTGAATTCCGCCAGCACCAGTCCTTTATTGCGGTCCAGCGTCATGCCCACGCTCCAGGCATTGACGAACAGGAGCAGCGGGTTTCCTTTCATATCCCTGACTTTCTTCATATCCGAGGTGCCTGTCAGCTTCTCCAGATCCACCTCATCCTTATTCTCGATCCACCGGATATGCTCATAGGGCAGGTTCTCCAGGCGGATCTCCACATTGTATTCGTTTTCCAGACGGTATTTCAGCACGTCAAACTGCAATACGCCCACCACGCCCACGATGATCTCCTCCATGCCCGTATTGAACT
>JAMPFQ010000043.1 GCA_023664345.1 Lachnospiraceae bacterium
GATTTAAAAATATATCGGGAGATATATTGACAAATTTCAAATATTGAGGTAGGAGAATATGGATATGAAGATGAAATGTAGTGTGATCCAGGATCTGCTGCCGTCCTATGTGGACGATATCTGTTCGGAGGATACCGGGGAACTGGTGCGGGAGCATGTGGCGGAGTGTGAGCAGTGCAGGGAAAAGCTGGAACAGATGAAAAATACGGAGATCGTGGCGGACAAGGCGTCCAAAAAGCAGGTGGATCACCTGAAAAAGATACGTAATATTTTCGCCCGGAAAGAAGGGGTGGGGAAGCTGCTTTTGTTGCTCCTGGTCGGTATCGCGTATGCGGGGCTGTTTGTGGGCGGCGGAGGTCTGCTGAATTATGCCTGGATCCCCTCTCTGGCGGTCAGCGCAGTGTTCTTCTGCGCCGCGATCCTTGCGGGAAATTATCGGTTTTCCGGCGGGAAGGCCAGGGTGGCTGAGATTGCGGTTTCCGGTGTGATATTTGTTTTTGTGGTGGCATACTACGCTCATTTCACGCTGGCGCTTGGCGGGATGTCACAGAATGCTGATGGGGAATGGCTGATGCAGATATTTCCGTTGGGCATGATGCGCCCTTATCAGATCGGACCGTTCATGGCAAATCTCCTCAGGATCATGGCGCTGATATCGGTGGCGGCGCTTTTGTGGAATACCTTTGGAAAATATAAGAATGCTTACGCCACCACCCTGAACATCACGACGATCGTTTATATCGTGTATGCTAATGACGGGCTGTACCATATGGACGCCCCCGATACCTTTGCGCAGTGGGTCAATGAGCTGACGATCGTCCAGGTCGCGCTGGCGGTGGCCGGCACAGCCGTCTGCGTACTGCTGCAGAAATTTGGAAAGATGCCTGCGGGGAAGTCATTTGATGGGAAAAAATAGTGGGAATGCGCATAAAAGACATTTACAAATGCGCATTCGATGTGTATAATTTATGTGAAAGGAGGAAATAATGCAATATGAATAAGCCAAATATACGGAGGCAAAATGATGAAACAAAGGGAACTCGTTAAAAAACTTGAAAATGCGGGTTTTGTCTTTGAAAGACACGGAAGCAATCATGATGTGTATGCCAGAGGAGCAGAAAAGGAGGAAATTCCGAGACATAAGGAAATCGATGAACGATTGGCGAAAGCCATTTTGAAGAGAAGAAGCATTTGATCTGCATATTATAGGATTTAAGTATAAACAGATTGTCTTATGTTTTTTTGTTTACACATACTTATATTGAATCAATGGAGAGATTACGATGAAAAATATATATCCTGCATATTTTACCCGGACTGATACAGTAGTTCTGGTAGAAGTTCCAGATCTGGAGATCCTGACAGAAGGAAAGGATATGATGGATGCCATGGAAATGGCGAGAGATGCAATTGAATTGAAATGTGTATCAATGGAAGATGATGGACTGGAAATCCCGTTGCCGTCCGAGGCAGGCGCTTTGAATGTGAGCAATGGAACTTTTGCGGAAGATGGAGAAACAATCATATCTTTAGTCGATATTGATTCCGGAAAATACAGGAAGAAAATCGATACAAAGATGGTCAGGAAGAATGTTACGATTCCCAGTTGGCTGAATTACGAGGCAGAGAGTGCCGGTATCAATGTGTCAAGAGTTTTACAGGAGGCGTTGATAAATACGCTTGGAGTAAAGAGAAGTGTCTGAAGAAAAGGAATATATGTGAAGAAGCATGACAGATCAGAAGGCATCAGCGGATAGGAGCGCTGGTGTCTTTTGACGATTTATAAGATTATACTATAATATATATAATAACTATTGATTTTACTTATAAGGAAAAGTATAGTATACTTATCCATGAAAGATGTCCATGTGCGAAAAGGCATCACATAAAAGCATTTGCAGGTTTCCCGCTGGAAACTGCGAATTTTATGGAATGAATGGAGGAAGATCATGGTTAAGGCAATTGTAGGGGCTAACTGGGGCGACGAAGGCAAAGGCAAGATCACGGATATGATGGCGCAGGAGGCGGATATCGTTATCCGTTTTCAGGGCGGGGCCAATGCCGGTCACACCATTGTAAATAATTACGGCAAGTTCGCGCTGCATACGCTGCCCTCGGGCGTATTTTATGAGCATATCACCAGCGTGATTGGCAACGGAGTGGCGCTGAACATCCCGCTGCTGTTTGGGGAGATCCAGTCCATCGTGGAAAGGAATGTGCCCAAGCCGAAGATCCTGGTGTCGAACCGGGCGCAGATCGTCATGCCCTATCATATTTTATTCGATCAGTATGAGGAGGAGAGGCTGGGCGGCAAGTCCTTTGGTTCCACCAAGTCCGGCATCGCGCCCTTTTATTCTGACAAGTACGCGAAGATCGGTTTCCAGGTGAGCGAACTTTTTGACGAGGAGCTCCTGAAAGAAAAGGTGGAGCGGATCTGTGAGATGAAGAACGTGCTTCTGGAGCATCTGTACCATAAGCCCCTCATCGCCCCGGCGGAACTGCTTGCCACGCTTCATGAGTATAAAGATATGATAGCGCCCTATGTGTGCGATGTGTCCGCTTTTTTGGACAGGGCGTTAAAGGAGGGAAAGACGATTCTGCTGGAGGGTCAGCTTGGTACTCTCAAAGACCCCGACCACGGCATTTATCCCATGGTGACGTCGTCCTCCACCCTGGCGGCTTACGGCGCCATCGGCGCAGGGCTTCCGCCCTATGAGATCAAACAGATCGTCACCGTCTGCAAGGCATATTCTTCCGCTGTGGGAGCGGGCGCGTTCGTCTCCGAACTGTTTGGTGACGAAGCGGAGGAACTGAGGCGCAGAGGCGGTGACGGCGGCGAATACGGCGCAACCACAGGCCGTCCCAGGCGCGTGGGCTGGTTCGACTGCGTGGCCTCCAAATACGGCTGCCGCCTCCAGGGTACTACGGATGTGGCGTTTACCGTGCTGGACGTGCTGGGCTATCTGGACGAGATCCCTGTGTGCACAGGCTATGAGATTGACGGCGAGATTACCACGGACTTCCCTGTCACCGCAAGGCTGGAGAGAGCAAAGCCGGTATTTCAGAAGCTTCCCGGCTGGAAGTGTGAGATCCGGGGCATCAAAGAGTACGGGGAACTGCCCGAGAACTGCCGTCATTACATCGAGTTCATCGAGCAGCAGATCGGCTATCCCATCACCATGATCAGCAATGGCCCCAGCAGGGATGATATCATCTATAGGGAAAGTCCGTTGAGAAAGTAGATATTATATTTTCCGTAAAACAAAATACGGCGGAGCGCCAGGGGGTTCTTTGCGGGACATTGGCGAGATGTGGAGAGGAGACTCAGGCAAGACGAGCCCGCTGGCGAGTATTGCCACGTATTGAGGCTCCTCGAAACGTATATCGAGCTGGCCCGCAAAGAACCCCCTGGCGCTCCGCCGCCGTCCCTAGGAGCAAACCCATGACAGAAAACCTGGAATATTTTAAAGTCTTCTACCACACCGCCAGACTTGGCAGCGTGACCCGGGCCGCCACCGAACTGGCGATCTCCCAGCCCGCCGTGAGCCAGTCCTTAAAGCAGCTGGAAAAAAGCCTGGGCGTGCCTCTGTTCCAGCGGGCCGCAAGAGGCGTCAGGCTTACCGCCGAGGGACAGCTTCTGTTTTCCTATGTGGAGAAAGGCTATGAGCAGATCAGCCTGGGGGTGGAAAAACTCAGACAGATGCAGAACCTGGAACTGGGGGAGGTGCGCATCGGCGCCAGCGATATGACCTTGCAGTTTTACCTGCTTCCCTATCTGGAACGATTCCACGAACAATACCCCGATATCAAAGTCATCGTGACCAATGCGCCCACGCCGGAGACCCTGCAGCTGCTGCGCTCCGGGAAGATCGACTTTGGAGTGGTCAGCACCCCTTTCGCACGGTCGGAGGATATCCTGTCCGCCGAGGTCAGGGAGATTGAAGATGTTTTCGTGGCGGGCAGGCGTTTTATTTCCTATAAAAACAAAATGCTGGATTTGAAAGACCTGGAGAGCCTTCCCATGATCTTTCTGGAGAGCAATACCAGCACCCGGAGTTATATGGATGAATACCTGGCGCAGAACGGGATCGTTCTGCAGCCTGAATTTGAACTTGCCACCAGCGGCATGATCGTCCAGTTCGCGCTGCGGAGCCTGGGAGTGGGCTGCGTGGTCCGTGATTTTGCGGCGGAGTATCTGGAATCGGGATTGCTTTTTGAACTGAGATTCAATAAAATGATACCCAAGAGAAACTTCTGCGTGATCCAGAGCAGGAAGAGCATGCTGTCCGCAGCGGCGCGGAAGCTGTTGGAGATCATGGGAGGATGATGTGAGAATGGCTCGGTGGAAAAGCAGTAAAAAAACAGGTGACCGTTTTCGGCTGCTCCTTGTTGTGGAGATGGTGTTCCTGCTGGCCCTTGTGCCGGGATGTTTCCGCAGGGAGAGGCTGATCTGTTCTTTTGACGGCGCTGGAATCTTGGGGAGTGTGGAAAGGGCAGAAGATTACGGACGCTTTTGCTCGGAGAAGATGGAACTTGTGCCCGGCGTGTACCAGGTCAGGATATGGACCAGCCTCGCAAAAGACCAGTATATGCAGGTGTATATGGACTGCGACCGGGCGGACAGGGGGGCGCTTCGCTGCAATGTGGTGCCGGTCTTTGCGGGGAACGATCATCAGGATTTTGAGGTATATGTGTCGGGCCGGGTATCCACGGCATATGTGCAATGTGAATTCTTTGGAACGGATCTTGAGGGTCTGGAACGCCTGGAGATATGGGAGACTGCTATGGGCTGCAGAAAGCTGCTCGTGACCGCTGTGGCTGTCCTGGCGGTCGTGGATCTGCTGGTGATGTTCCGCAGGCGCATTCTGGCGGGAAAAGTGACAAAAAAGCAGCAGATCGTATTCTGGGGGCTTGCAGCAGGCGTGCTTGTGGCGTATCTTCCCTGCCTCACGGATCATATCATCGGCGGAGACGACGTGTTCTTTCATCTGTCGCGCATCTCCTATCTGGCGGATGCCCTGAAACAGGGCGCTCCGCTGCCTGTCAGGATAGAGGGAACGTGGCTGTACGGGCATGGATATATGTCTCCCACATTTTACGGCGACCTGTTCCTCTATATCCCGGCGCTCCTGCAGCTGGCCGGGTTCTCCGTCATGGGGTCCTACAAGATATTTTTGCTGCTGGTGACAGCCGCCACGGCGTATATTGCCTGGCATTCTTTCCAAAAATGTGTGAAAAACGAGTACGCGGCCCTTTTTGGGAGCCTTGTTTATCTGCTGTCCCCGTATCGGCTTTATAATGTGTATGGCAGAGCGGCTGTGGGAGAGTTTTTGGCGATGGCTTTCCTGCCGCTGGTATGCTGCGGGGCATATCTTCTGTATGCGGAAGACCCCGCATCAAAGGGATATCAGAAATATAAATGGTATGTGGTATGGGGCATGTCAGGAGTGCTGCAGAGTCATCTGATCACCACGGAAATGGCAGCGCTGCTGTTGGTGATGTGTTGCGTCCTGTTCTGTCGGAAAACCTTTCGGCGGCATACGTTCTGCCAGCTTTTGGAAGCGACAGGGCTTGTCCTGCTGATCAACGCCTGGTTCTGGTTGCCGATGCTCTACATGCTGGGGTGCGATACCTATCAGATACAGCAGATCACGGAAGCGGATATGCAGTCCACCGGCCTCCTGTTTGGTAATTTCTTTTACTGGCTCCCCTACGCCGGTGAGCGTTATACCGCGAAGAATGAAGTATGGGTGGGGATAGGCGCCGTGCTGCTGCTTTTGTTTTACGGAGCATGGCGTTTTGGAAAGAAGAAAAAAGACGCTGCCTGTGATGTGGCCGCGCTGTTTGGCGTTTTGGCCCTGGTCATGAGCACCGCGTATTTTCCATGGAATCTTATCATGAAGATCCCTGTGGCCGGATATATCGCGGCTTCCCTGCAGTTTCCCTGGCGATGGATGTCTCCCGCGAATCTGTTCCTGGCGCTGCTGGCTGCGCTCCTTTTCCGGAATGTGGAGAGAGACGGTGGGATATTGGACCGAGCGGGGATCGGTATTGCGGCGGCTGTGATCGTGCTTTCCGCGGTGTACCATGTGGACAGCATCGTCTGTGAGATGCCGCCTGTCTACCTGTATAATGAGGATAATATGGGAACGGTCAATGTGGGCGGAAGGGAATATATGCTGTCCGAAACGGAGATTACCAAACTGCGCTACCACAAGCCGACGGCGGAAGAGGGGCTGCTGTGGTCGGATTACGAAAAGGTGGGCACCGATGTGACGATTGTGCTGGAAAATCAGACACAGGAAGTGCGTTATATCGAGATCCCTCTGACAGGTTATCGGGGATATGGGATCGAGGCCTCGGGAGAAGGGGAAGAAGTTCCTTTCCTTTCCGATGAGAGGGGAGCGCATGGGGATCTGCGCCTGGCGGTGCCCGCGCGATATCAGGGGACGGTGAGGATCTCTTATCAGGGCTTTGCGCTGTTCCGTGCGGCGGAAGCGCTCTCCCTGGGAAGCCTGGTCGCTGTGGCCGTAGCAGCGTTTTGCCGAAAAAGAAAGCAGAGGGAAAGGGATGCGAAGAGTATATGAATGGAAGAATGCGGCCTTTTGGATCCTGGTGATCGGCCTGACCGCGTCCATGCCATATCTCTGCGGATATGGCACGGCGGAAGCGGATCTGGTCTGGCTGTATTGTATCATGTTGAACATTGCCACCGCGGGGATATCCGGTGCGTGTTTTGGAAAGATATTCGGGAAGCAGGAGATCGGGCTCATCTGCAGCGCTTTATATACCATATCTGTTTTCAGGATCTGCAGGCTTACCGTCTCCGGAGCCGTGCGAGAGGGTACAGCGCTCACTTTTCTGCCGTTGGTCCTGTATGGTCTTTATCGGATTCTGACGGAAGAAACGGATGAAAAGCGATACAGGACTTCATGGATTCCTTTTGCGCTTGGGATGAGCGGGATCATACCGACCCATATGCCCACGCTGGCTGTCACGATCATAGCGGTATTCCTCTTTTGTGTGCTGCACATACGGAAGATGTGCAGCCGGAGCGTTCTTCTGGAACTGCTGAAAGGGACGTTGGCATCCCTGGCTGTGAACCTGTGGTTCCTGGTGCTTCTTTTCAGGGATCATCCCGCGTGGATCGCGGACTATGTGCAGGCGCAGGCCGTCCCGGAGGACGGGCTCTACTTTGCCCGGCTGGCGCTTCACTTTTGGACAGTGGACACCTATGGGAGTGACGGGACGCAGTCTTTTGACTCCACGGGGGTCGGTCTGGTGCTGCTGGTCGGTCTGGGAGTGCTCCTGATCTTGTGGTTTTCGGGGAAATTGCGCAAGATTGCGGGAGAGGCCGTGCCGTTTGCCGAAAGGGCAGTGATAGTCAGCCTGTTCCTGCTGTGGGCGGGCAGTGTGCGCTATCCCTGTTTCCTGGGCTGGGGAACGGTCTGCCTGGTGCTGGTGTATGGATCTGTCCTGTGGTATTTTGACAACAGCGGAAAGCAGTCTCTTTACCGTCTGATGGCAGCGGTGGCTGTCATAGGGACGGCTACTTCCGGTGTCTATCTGCTGGAGCAGGCAAGCTGCCTTGGAACTTTCATGATCAATGGAAAGGATGCGGCATGAAAAAGAAGTGGTATCATATATTGCTTATGCTGACCGGGATCGTTACCCTGCTTCCGGTCGGATATAACTGCATCATGAGCGGAGAAATGGTGACAGAGTGGATCGCGCGGGTGGATGGACTGGCGTCCGGCCTGCGGGAAGGAACACTGTATCTGTTTCCGTCAGCGGCGGATGGCGTGGATTCCAATCTCTGGTTTCTTTTTTCCGGGATTATGTTTTCCCTGTGGGGAAATATCATTCATGTGTATGATGTGAGCCTGTTTCTGCTGCAGGCGGGAACACTGCTCACTTCCGTATCGCTGTTCCAGAGGGTCTTTGCGGACAGGGAAACGAAGCTGCCCGCCTTTTTTGGGACACTGCTGTATATGACCTGCCCTTACAGGATCTATCTCTGTTATGACCTTGGGGATATCCCGCAGGCCGTTGTATGGATGCTCCTGCCGCTTTATATCCGGGCCATGGCGGAAGTGGCGGGAACAGGAAAAAAATGGGCTGCTGTCGCTGTTGCGTCCCTTGCTTTGGCGGGGATCGGATACGCGGAGGCATTCTTTTTCCTGCTCATGGCGGGCGCGGCCATATTGGCGGGAGCGATATGGCGAAGGGCCTGGTGCTTTTTGCCGGTGGCCGCGGGAGGAGTCCTGTTCCTGCCCGGAGCCTGTCGGATCGCGCAGGCGGTGTCCATGGGTGTTTTCCGGGAGATGGATCTATCCGCGCGGTCTGTCATGGATGACGGATACAGGCTGGGAGAATTTTTCAGATTCTATTTCTTCCGCAGCGGACATCCGGGCATGGGCATGGGGATGCTGATATGCCTGTTGACAGGGATATGGCTTGTGTTCGTGGACGGTAAGAAAGTGCATCATAAATGGTGCAGGCATGCGGTGATCATATCGGTCTGTTTTGCCCTACCTGCTCTTTATGGCTTTCCGTGGCAGCTGTTTGGAAGCATGGAGGGCTGGCTGTGGAAGATGCTGGCTGCGGCGGGCGGCCCCGCTGTGTTCTGGGGAATGGCCTGCCAATGCCTTTGCGTGCCTGCGGCCTGCGCTATGGACCGGATCGGCAGGCATGAAAATAAGTTCCTGGCTTTCGCGGTCCCGTTGACCGCTGCGGTCACCAGTATGGGCCTATGCGTCTATCAGTGCAATATGCTGGGGTATGGCAGGATGCCGCTATAAATGCTGAGACAAGATTCCTGGAGAGTGGGGATCGATGGAATGGAGGAAGAGTTATGATCCGTAATGTTGTTTTTGATATCGGGAATGTGCTCACGGACTTTCGGTGGCGGGACTTCCTGCGGGACAAGGGATTTGACGAAATGATGATCCATAGGATCGCCAAAGCGTCCGTGGAAAGCCCTGTGTGGAACGAACTGGATCGGGGCGAATGGGATATGGAGCGGCTGATGGCTGAATTTGTAAAGCTGGATCCCAAGATCGAGGCGCAGCTGCACATTGCCTATGACAACGTAAACGGCATTGTGACGAAGCGTGATTACGCCATTCCCTGGATAAAGGATCTGAAAGCAAGGAACTATCACGTCTATTATCTGTCCAATTTCTCGGAAAAGGCCTATGAGGACTGCAGGGATGCGCTGGATTTCATTCCTTATACGGACGGCGGCATTCTGTCCTATCAGGATAAGGTAATCAAGCCGGATGAGAAGATCTATAGATTACTGCTGTCCCGGTTTGGCCTGAAAGCAAAGGAGTGCGTCTTCCTGGATGATACGCCGCGGAATGTGGAAGCGGCGCGGAAGCTAGGGTTTTACGGGATCTGCTTCCAGACCAGGGAGCAGGCGGAAGCGGAACTCGCGAAGCTGATGTAGATCATGGCATGGGCAGAAAATATTTTTGTAAAGGATGCCCGCCTCTGTTCATATATCTGTCCCCTTGTCATTCCCTGCGTCGGGATCTGCGTCGGTCATGGTCTTTCTGCCCGTCAGCTTCCCGTACATCCATGTATAGACCCAGATCAGGATGGGGATGGCTATGGTTGCAAAAAGGCACATCCAGAGCAGACGCCCCGAAGCGGAGCTGTCCACGATGGCGACCACCAGCGTGATGATATAGAGCAGCACCAGCAGGATAACGCCCGTCATGGCGACGATCTGCCTGGACGTGATCTTTCTGGAGGGAGGTTCTTTTTTCTGCGCCGTATCCCGTGCGCCGGAAAGGATATCTTTGTTCATGTTCATGATAGGAAATGCCCTTTCTCTGGAAAGCTGTTTTCATCTTCTGCGATATCGGTTACAGCACCATCATATCATTCCGAGGGGATTTTGACAACGATCCATTTTTAAGGGAAGCAGCAGCCGCGCGGTAAAAAAAGCCCCCGGACCTGCATCAGGCAAGCCCGGAGACCTTTATAAAGGGGAGGATAAGTATTATTTTTATCTTTTGTAGTATCAAAGGAGGGGGTTCCTTGACATTACATAGTCTGACCCGTAATTCAGGTTTTATACATGCCGGGATAAATTTTTTCAAAAAAGTTTTCCTGAAAAAAAGATTGCCTGTTCAAACAATCTGTTATATACTGAAATGGATCACAGGAGGAGCAATCCACTGTAGGAAGCGGTAAGTATCATGAGTATAAGGATGGTAGAGTGAACATGACATTATTGGAAGAGTGGAGATCTGTCGCATATAACGAGAATACATCGCAGAATGAGCTGCAGAAGCTGTGGGCGGCGTATTTCCAGGAGGAGAAAGATATTTATGCCCAGCTGCTGAAAAATCCTGACGAAGTAGTGACGGGAACCGTGAAAGAACTGGCAGATAAATACGGCGTGACGGTCATGACCATGACCGGTTTCCTGGATGGCATCAACGACTGCCTGAAAGAGAAGAATCCCATCGAGGAGATGGACGAGGACACACAGGTGAACCTGGGCTTTGACAAGGCGCTGCTGTATAAGGGCATGGTCGCCGCAGAGGCCGACTGGCTGTATGGTCTGGAGGAGTGGAACGATATTTTCGACGAGGATACCAGAAAGGCTTTGTATAAGGAACAGAAATCCTCTACCACGATCATAAAGGACGCCAAGGTATATCCCAACGATCCCTGTCCTTGCGGAAGCGGCAAGAAATATAAGAAATGCTGCGGCAGAAAATAGGTTGATGGAACGCAAAGGACTCTTTTCGTGTGAAAGGGTCCTTTTCAGGTAGTCCAGCTAAGAAATGTCAAGAAGTTTTTATAAAATAAAATTTAGCTGGACGGTAAAGTCATGAAGGCGCACGAGAGGAACTTTCATGAGTGCATTTTCGAATGAAAGTTTCTCTCATGAGGTGTGCGTCGAAGTGACTTTACCCTTTAGTGCCGTCGCGCAGCGACTTAAAATAGGAGGTATGATCTTTATGAAACTGCTGAAACAATTGAAATGGGATACTCTGTTCATGGGGGTGCTCTACGTCCTGCTTGGCATCGTGGCGCTGGTGATCCCGGAGACCATGGAGAAGCTGCTGGGCTTTCTGATCGGCGGGGTGCTGATCGTCGCGGGAGCGGTGTCCATGATCAGTTATCTGCTGCGGGACGCGCATCAGAATTATTACCACAATGATTTCCTGCACGGACTGGTGGGGATATTGCTTGGCATCGTGGTCCTGTATAAGATAGACATCATCATCTCCCTGATACCGTTTCTTCTTGGGGTGCTGGTGCTGGTCAGCGGACTGAGCAAGCTGCAGGATGTGATCGATCTGAAGAGGCTGGAGTACGGGAACTGGATCTTCATGCTGGTGCTGGCAGTGATCAATATCGTGCTGGGCCTGGTGCTGATCTTCAATCCCATGGCCGCGGCCGCGCTGCTGTTCCGCCTGCTGGGTGTGGGGCTGATCTTCAGCGGAATCACGGACTGCGCCACCACCATCTATTTCGCGGGAAAGATACGGGACTATTTTGCGGATCTGAATGCGGTTGACGGTACTTTTGTGGAGATCGTGGACGAGGACAAAGGTGGCAGGGGAGGATCCGCAAAGTCAAACGACAGTTCTGAAAAGCGGACAGAGGGGAACGCAGGAGCATCGGAAGCAGCTGCAGATGATGGCGGAGCGGAGAGTACAGTGACAAAGGAGTAGACAGGTGAACATTGCATTATTTTTACAGCCCAAGGCGGAAGTTACATACTTAAGAGACGATATGACGCTGCGGCAGGGACTGGAAAAGCTGCGCAGGAGCGGATTTACGGCTGTTCCGGTGATCGATGCGGAGGACAGGTACGTGGGCGTATGCAGTGAGGGGGATTTTCTCTGGAATATCCTGGAGCGGAATGATAATCTGGCGGATATGACCATGAAGAATCTGGAGCGCATGGCGGTGCGGGATATCCTGCAGGGCGGAAAAGTGCGGGCGGCCTGTATCGACACTGCCATGGAGAACCTGATCGAGCAGGCTATGAAACAGAATTTTGTCCCGGTCGTGGACGACAGAAATGTATTCATCGGTATCATTACCCGAAGCGATATCATAAAATACTTTGTAACCGTTCAGAACCAAGTAGATCGAACTGGAAATATGCGATGAATGCTTGCATTCAAGAGCATATTTCCAGGTCGATCTGTTTGGCGAGAGCCAAACACCGAGGAAACACGCAGTGTTTTCGAGGTTGGTTCGTGACGCCGGGGCAATCTATGCGATGAAT
The DNA here is from genome assembly GCA_023664345.1 of Lachnospiraceae bacterium. Lineage (GTDB taxonomy): Bacteria > Bacillota > Clostridia > Lachnospirales > Lachnospiraceae > Acetatifactor. The sequence goes on from JAMPFQ010000043.1 coordinate 12,263, forward strand.
GCTTGCATTCAAGAGCATATTTCCAGGTCGATCTGTTTGGCGAGAGCCAAACACCGAGGAAACACGCAGTGTTTTCGAGGTTGGTTCGTGACGCCGGGGCAATCTATGCGATGAATGCTTGCATTCAAGAGCATATTTCCAGGTCGATCTGTTTTCGCGAGCAATGAGTTAAATGCGTGCTCGCACGAGCATTTGACGAATGCCGCGAAAGCCAAACACCGAGGAAACACGCAGTGTTTTCGAGGTTGGTTCGTGACAGCTGCAATATTTCGTGGCGTACGATCAAAAATAATGTTATACTTATATTTAAATCATTACAAAAGTGAGGTAAGCTGATATGAAAAAACTGGAAGAATATGTAGTCAGTATCCCTGATTTCCCGAAACCGGGCATTATTTTCCGCGATGTGACCAGCGTGCTGCAGGACGCGGAGGGCTTGCAGCTGGCAGTCGATACCATGCAGGAGAAGGTTAGTGATCTGGATTATGACGTGGTGGTGGGTCCCGAATCCAGAGGATTTATATTTGGGACGCCAATTGCCTATAATAATAAGAAGCCTTTTGTGCTGATCCGCAAGGTGGGCAAGCTTCCCAGGGAGACCGTATCCATTTCCTACGCCCTGGAATACGGCAGCGCTACTATCGAGATGCACAAGGACAGCATCAAGCCCGGGCAGAAAGTTCTGATCGTGGACGACCTGATCGCCACCGGTGGGACCACCGAGGCTATGATCAAAATGATAGAGAATCTTGGCGGAGAAGTGGTAGGGATCGTAGTCCTGATGGAACTGGCAGGATTGAAGGGGCGGGAAAGGCTTGCCGGATACCGTCTGGAATCCGCGATCTGTTATCCCGGGAAGTAAGTATTACACAGTGAGAAGGCGATAGATAACCTATGGCAGAGGAAAAGAATGAAGTGGTCATCGATGATGGCAAGATAAGTGCATATCATGATTTTGTGGATCCGGAGCTGCTGTATCAGGAGCTTATCGATCATGTGCACAAATATCATCCCAGCGATGATGTTTCCATGATCGAAAAGGCTTACAATGTGGCGAAGGAGGCTCACAAGGATCAGACCCGCAGATCAGGGGAGCCCTATATCATCCATCCTTTGAACGTGGCCATCATCCTGGCGGAACTGGAACTGGATAAGGAGACCATCATAGCGGGCCTGCTCCATGACGTGGTGGAAGATACGGTGATGACCGATGACGACCTGAAGCGGGAATTCGGGGAGGATGTGGCCTTGCTGGTGGACGGAGTCACAAAGCTGGAGAAGATCCCTCTGTCCTCCACCCTCAGCCGGTCGGATGAGAAGCTGGAGATGCAGGCGGAGAACCTGCGCAAGATGTTCCTTGCCATGGCGAAGGATATCCGTGTCATCCTGATCAAGCTTGCCGACCGTCTCCACAATATGCGGACCTTGAAATACAAGAGTCCGGAGAGCCAGCAGCGGATCGCCAAGGAGACGCTGGAGATCTATTGTCCCATCGCCCAGAGGCTGGGCATCAGCCGTTTGAAGACGGAATTGGATGACCTGGCTTTAAAATATCTGGAGCCGGAGGCCTACTATGACCTTGTGGAAAAGATAGCAGTGCGCAAGAGCGTTCGGGAGAAGTATATCCAGAGCATTGTCGACGAAGTAAGCGAACACATTGCAAATGCGGGCATCAAGGCTAAAATAGATGGGCGTATCAAGCACTTTTTCAGCATTTACAAGAAAATGGTGAACCAGAACAAGACCCTGGATCAGATATACGATCTGTTCGCGGTGCGCATCATCGTGGACACGGTAAAGGACTGCTATGCGGCGCTGGGCGTGATACACGAGATGTATAAGCCCATTCCGGGCCGTTTCAAGGACTATATCGCCATGCCCAAGGCGAACAGGTATCAGTCCCTGCATACCACCCTGATCGGCAGCACGGGACAGCCTTTCGAGATCCAGATCCGTACTTTCGAGATGCATAAGGCGGCGGAGTACGGCATTGCCGCGCACTGGAAATATAAGGAAGCCTCCGACGGCAGGAAAGTGGACGGCCAGGAGGAGGAGAAGCTGGTGTGGCTGCGCCAGATCCTGGAGTGGCAGCAGGATATGTCTGACAACAAAGAGTTCATGAACCTGCTGAAAAACGACTTGGATCTGTTTTCGGACAGCGTGTACTGCTTTACCCCCACCGGGGACGTGAAGAATCTGCCCGCTGGTTCCACGCCCATTGACTTTGCCTATAGTATCCATTCCGCAGTGGGGAATAAGATGGTAGGCGCCAGGGTCAACGGCAAGCTTGTGACCATCGATTACGAGATCAGGAACGGCGACCGGATCGAGATCATCACTTCTCAGAATTCCAGGGGGCCCAGCCGTGACTGGCTGAACATAGTAAAGAGCACCCAGGCCAAGAATAAGATCAATCAGTGGTTCAAGCATGAACTGAAAGAAGACAATATCGTCAAGGGAAAGGAACTCCTTTCCATTTACTGCAAGACGAAAAATATCAATCTCTCCGAGTTGTTAAAGCAGGAATACATGGATGCGGTCATGCGTAAATACGGCTTTCGGGAGTGGGACGCGGTTTTGGCGGCTATGGGACACGGCGCCCTGAAAGAAGGGCAGATCGTGAACAAGATGCAGGAACTCTACGACAGGGATCACAAAAAAGTCCTGTCCAACGAGGAGGTTCTGCAGAACATCGTGGAGATGGGGAATGCCAATGCCAACAAGCCCGTTGCCATGAAGACCAAGAGCGGCATTGTGGTAAAAGGCATCGCGGATCTGTCGGTGAGGTTTTCCAAATGTTGTTCCCCTGTGCCCGGAGACGAGATCGTGGGATTCATCACCAGGGGGCGGGGCGTATCCATCCATCGCACCGACTGTGTCAATATCATAAATCTGCCGGAGATGGAACGTGTCAGGCTGATCGACGCGGAGTGGCAGGCGCCGGAGAACGGGAGCGAAAAATATGTGGCGGAGATCAAGATCTATGCCAACAACAGGGCAGGGCTTTTAGCGGATATCTCCAAGGCGCTGACGGAGAGGAATATCGATATCCTTTCCATGAACACCAGGACCAGCAGACAGGGGATGGCAACCCTGCAGACTACGTTTGAGGTTGGCAGCAGGGAAGAACTGAACCGGGTGATCGAGAAGATCCGTGTGATCGAGAGTGTGGTTGACATTGAGAGGACCACAGGATAACAAGGCGAAAAGAATTTGTAAGGCGTCAGAATACGCCGCTTAAGAGATTCTGTGTTTGGTCGGAAAGAACGCAAGAGCGGGGTTCTGCCGTAAGGGACGGCGGTGGCGCACTGTCCTGTCATATGCGGACGGGACAACGTGGAACTGAACTAACTGCCAACTGCGACTAAGACGCTTTGCGCCTAAGTCTCCGTAGGCAGTGGATTTCATTTCCACTAAGGACGTCCCCCAAAGTCCGCTTATGACAGGACAGTGTGCCGCCTGTTTACGGGCTGCTGTTGTAAAAAGGGCAAGGGCGAGATAAGTGCCACTTTTGGCAGTTGGATAGAAAGGATATAAGGATATGAGTGAAATAAAGATTGGCAGGATGGTGCTGAGTGTCTGTCAGACGAACTGTTACTTTTTGTATCGGGATGGGGAACATGAGGCGATCGTGGTGGATCCGGCGGATCAGGGGCAGCGTATTTATGGGGCGCTGCAGAAGAATGGATTCCGTGTGGCGGGGATTTTGCTGACTCATGGGCATTTTGACCATATCTGGGGGTTGGATGCGTTAAGGGACGCGGCCAACGCGGCGTCGGAGGCGGACGGGTTGGAAGCCGTGAAAGCTTACGCCCATGAGGACGAGCGGGCGCTTTTGAAAGATGTGGGCATGAACGTGTCGGAGCAGGCGGGCAGGGCATGTTCCACTTATGCGGATGTGTACGTGAAGGATGGTCAGGAGATCACGATAGCGGGAATGACCTGCAAAGTCATTGCCACGCCGGGGCATACAGCGGGTGGATGCTGTTACTATTTTGAAGAAGCCGGGATGCTGGTGGCCGGGGATACGCTGTTTGCCGAGTCTGTGGGACGGACGGATTTCCCGACGGGCAGCATGAGCACTCTGGTCAGGTCCATCCGGGAGAAGCTGTTCGTATTGCCGGAAGATACGAAAGTGTATCCGGGGCATGGGGACAGTACCACCATCGGGCATGAGATGAAGTATAATCCCTTTTGTGTGTGAAGTGTGAGAAGAATTTCTAACCGCTCACAGCAAAGGCTGTTTCGCGGAGAAATTCTAAGTCTCACACTGAAGAATGCCAAGCGAACAAGTTCGCTTTGGGCAGGCATTCTTCTCATGGATTGTTTGTGCCGCTGGAGGCGGCATGACTGGAAGTGTGAACGGAATGAAGATTTTCTAAGTCATTCCGCGAAGAATCCACAGAGTGGATTCTTCCGGTCTTGCGGAGGTTCCTCAATTGTTCTTGACAATAGAATCAGCCTTTTGATTCTATTGTGTATGCCGCCGCAGGCGGCAGACTGTCGTTTTTTGCAGGGCAGGAGAAACGAATGTTTGCAATAGAGATCAACAAAGAAAAATACGAATATGATATCCAGGCGCTGGTGAGATCATTCTATCCGGAAGAACAGGTCGCCGTGCTGCTGCCTGAGAGCAGGGATCAGAAGCGGCGGGAACTGGAGGACAAAATACGGATCCGGCTCAACGTGCAGGAGGATGGCGCGGAGCTGACGGTGGACGGTGAAAGCTATCGCTGGACAAGGCCTCAGGAGGAGGGGGCAAAGAGCAGTTTTAAGCGTTTTCTCTACGAGGTATTGAGCAATGCCACCGGAAAGAGCCTTCCCTGGGGCAATCTCGTGGGCATCCGTCCTACCAAGATCGCTTATGGCCTTTTGGAGGAGGGAAAGAGCCGCCGGGAGATTGTGGAACATTATTTTCAGGAATATCATACAAGCACGGAGAAAGCGGAACTTGCCGTGGACATTGCGGAGCGGGAGAGGAAGCTGCTTGCGGGCATCCATTATCAGGACGGCTACAGCCTGTACATAGGGATCCCTTTCTGCCCCACCACCTGCCTGTACTGTTCCTTTACTTCTTTTCCCATAGGCGGTTACAGGGAAAGGGTGGATGCCTATGTGGACTGCGTGACCAGAGAGATGGAATATGTGGCGGAACGCTGTGGGGATAAGATCCTGGACAGTGTCTACATCGGCGGCGGAACGCCTACCACGCTGGAACCGGGGCAGCTGGAACGGCTGCTTGGAAAACTGAAGAGTCTGTTTGATTTCCGGACGGTGAAAGAGTTCACGGTGGAGGCAGGGCGTGCCGACAGCATCACGGAGGAGAAGCTGCAGGTCCTTTATCGGCACGGTGTTACCAGGATTTCCGTCAATCCCCAGACCATGAACCAGGAAACGCTGGATATCATAGGCAGGAGGGCGTCCGTAGAGCAGGTGGAAGAAGCTTACGGGCTGGCCCGCCGGGTGGGATTTGACAATATCAATATGGACCTGATCCTGGGGCTTCCCGGGGAACAGGAGGCGGATGTGCAGCGCACCATCGACAGGGTGGCGTACCTTGCGCCGGACAGCCTGACAGTCCATTCCCTTGCCATCAAGCGGGCCTCCAGGCTGAACCGGTGGATACAGGAGAACGGCGTGTCCGCCCTGCGGAATACGGACGAGACCATGCGGATCGCGGCAGAGGGCGCGAAAAAGCTGGGGCTCAAGCCCTATTACCTGTACCGTCAGAAAAACATGTCGGGTAATTTCGAGAATGTAGGATATGCCAGGGAGGGCAGGTTTGGGCTGTATAATATTTTGATCATGGAGGAGAAACAGACTATCATTGCCTGCGGCGCGGGCAGTATCTCCAAGAGAGTCTACCCGGACGGACGGATTGAAAGGTGCGAGAATGTGAAGGATGTAGCCACTTACATCGAAAAAAATGAAGAGATGATTGAGAGGAAGAAGCGGCTTTTTGGGAACTGATACAACTTTTTCAAAGATAAGGTTGTCCTTTTCTGTTATAGTCATAGACCACATGGAAAGAGAGTTTATTATGAGTAATACAGCATTAAGAGCAGAGGCGCGGAGCGCCGACAACACACATGGTTTTTGTGACAAGGAATATGAAACGCTATAACAATTGACTATAAATGAAAAACCAGCACGTCCGGCTCGGCTTTCTGAAATGTTCCGATTGATTTAGCAGGGATTTCAGGGTATAATGTTGACACAGAAAGATATTGTGTCAACTTCTGAATTGAATGTGCGCTGAAGCGCACGGAGACATGGTAAAATGTCCGCAAAGGGCAGAGTCAAGTGCCCGAAGAAGCAGCTGCCGTGCTTGCACGAGCAGATGATTATTCGGGGATTTGACGAGCGAAGCGAACCCTGAAAACCGCTGGTTTTCAGGGTCTCTGCCCTGTGACTTGCGGAAACATGGTATAATAATATTGAGGTCACATACCTTTGGGGAATGGCTTTTACATTTCCAGCAGACAGGGAAAAGGAGGTTTATGGCTAATGGATATGCTATCCATGGACACAGAGATAAAGAACGCAGTGAGTGCGGCGGACGAGGATGCCCAATATGA
>JAMPFQ010000044.1 GCA_023664345.1 Lachnospiraceae bacterium
CGGTGGCGGATGGAGCAGGCGGCGAGAGCCAGATGGTCATCCTTTCGCCGCCCGGGGCGGAGGGTGCGCCTGCAAAGGAAGTGATCACCATAGGGGTCATACATGATCGATCCTCCCAGTTCCTTGATACCCTCGTTGCCAGATTTAACAGAAGCAGCGAAAAATACCGGGCGGAACTCGTCATCTATGGTGAGGGCAGCAGAGACCTGACTGAACTGCAGGCAGCGATCGACAGGGCCAATATGTCCATCCTCGCCGGGGACAGCCCGGACCTGATCTGCCTGTACTACAACATCGTTTTAGACAGGTATGTAAAACTGGGCATCCTGGAAGACCTGACAGGCTATCTGGAAAACAGCGACGTGATCCACAGGGAAGACCTGCTTGCCACAGCCCTGGACCTGTTTACCTATGGGGAAGGGCTGTATGGGATACCCCGCACCATAGCCCTGAGGACCCTTATAGGGCGCACAAGCCAGGTGGGAGAAGAACCGGGATGGACGATAGCGGAGATGGAGCAGTTCGCACATGACCACCCGGATGCCAGGCTCTTCGACACCTGTACCAAAACCGAAATGCTCAGGATCCTGCTGGAATATAATATGAAAAATTATGTGGACTGGCTGGATGGCACATGCAGCTTCGATTCGGAGGAATTCCGGGAACTGCTGGAATTTGCCAACAGTTTCCCCTTAGAACAGCTTCCCGACGAAGACCTCACCCTGGAAAACGGCGGCATCCTGCTTCATATGCCCTTGTTTATCGATACTGTATCTATGTACACTTTCATCAGGGAGTCTTTCGGCGGTGAGGCGGTCACATGCATCGGCTATCCGGGTGCATATGGCAACGGCGCGATGATGGAAATCTGCGAGGGCACTTTTGGGATCTCGGCGCTTTCAGAGCACAAGGATGGCGCCTGGGAATTCCTGGAGTTCGTGCTGACGGATGATTCCCTGCCAGACTGGGGTTTCCCCGTGAACAAGACCCTGTTGGAAGCAAACTGCCTGGAAGCCCTGGGGCTGGGCTATGTATATGATGAAGAAGGGAACATCCTGTACGATGAGAACGGCAAGCCCCTGACCCGGGAATTATATACCGCACGCTATGGCTGTGTGCCCACCCCGGAAGACGTGGACGTGGTGAAATATCTCCTGGAGACTGCGGAACCCACAAACCTGTCATGGGGCAATATCTTCAATATCATCAACGAGGAGGCCGCCCCCTACTTCCACGGCCAGAAGACCCTGGATCAGGTGGTGGACATCATCCAGCGGCGGGCGCAGCTGTGCGTCAGCGAATGAACTTTTTAAAGTTTTCATTGAAACTCCCTCCCTAAAGTGGTATCATGGAAAAAATGATTGGAGGATTTCACATGACGGCTAAAGAATGTATCACAGGACGCAGAAGCATCAGATCCTTTACCGACCAGCCGGTGCCCCATGAACTGCTTTCCCAGATCGTTGAGACAGCATCTTTCGCTCCCAGCTGGAAAAACACCCAGATCACCCGTTACATTGCCGTGGAGGGTGCGAAGAAAGCAGAACTGGCCAAATGCACCAGTCTTTTCCCCGGAAACGGCACCATCATGGAAAAGGCTCCCATGGTCATTGCCGTTACCATGATCAAGGGACGTTCCGGTTATGAGAGGGACGGTTCTTTCTCCACCGTAAAAGGCGACGGATGGCAGATGTATGACGCCGGCGTTGCCAGCGAAGCATTCTGTCTGGCGGCTTACGAGCAGGGTCTCGGCACCGTTATCATGGGACTGTTCGATCAGGAGGAAGCATCCAAAGTACTGGATATCCCCGAGGAGAGAGCACTTGTGGCTCTCATTCCCATCGGCTATCCCGCGGAATCTCCCGCCGCTCCCAAGAGGAAAACCGTGGAGGATTTATTAACATTCCAGGAATGATTCAAAGTCGAAGGATAATTTATCCTTCGACTTTATTTTGCGCCCCGCGCTGTGGGCACGCCCTTTCATCCACATCCCATCACAGCGCAGAAACGAGGTATAACCATGCGACATTTAATGAGTCCCCTTGACTTTTCCACTGAGGAACTGGACAAGTTGTTCGATCTGGCCAACGACATCGAACAGGATCCCCAGAAATACGCCCACGCCTGTGACGGCAGGATCCTGGCCACATGCTTCTACGAACCCAGCACCCGCACCCGCTTAAGCTTTGAATCCGCCATGACGCGTCTGGGCGGCAGGGTCATCGGCTTCTCCGACGCAGCCTCCTCTTCCGCCGCCAAGGGCGAGAGCGTATCCGACACCATCCGCATCATCTCCTGCTACGCCGATATCTGCGCCATGCGCCATCCCAAGGAGGGCGCACCCATGGTGGCAGCCGAGAGATCGGGCATCCCCGTGATCAACGCCGGGGACGGCGGACACCAGCATCCCACCCAGACCCTCACCGACCTGCTGACCATACGCAGCATGAAAGGCAAGCTGGACAACTTCACCATCGGCCTCTGCGGCGACCTGAAATTCGGCCGCACCGTCCACTCGCTGATCAACGCCCTGGTGCGCTATAAAAACATCCGCTTCATCTTCATCTCACCGGAAGAACTGAAGGTACCCGACTACATCACGGACATGCTGCGGGAAATGCATGTCCCCTACGAGGAAGTCATCCGACTGGAGGACGTCATGCCCCTTCTGGATATCCTCTACATGACCAGGGTACAGAAAGAACGCTTCTTTAACGAGGAGGATTACGTCCGGTTAAAGGATTTCTACATCCTGGACACCGTGAAAATGCTGCTTGCCAAGAAAGACATGCTGGTGCTCCATCCCCTGCCCAGGGTGAACGAGATATCCGTGGAGGTGGACGACGACCCCAGGGCCGCTTATTTCAGGCAGGCGCAGTACGGCGTCTATGTACGGATGGCGCTGATACTGACACTGCTGGAACTGGCCTGAGACGGTTTCAGGGCAAAAGCGCGGAAACAAAGCCGCAGCAAGAAGGAGGCACATGGAATGTTAAATGTAGGAAAAATCGAAGAAGGATTCGTGCTGGATCATATCGCCGCAGGAAAGAGCCTTTCCATCTATGAGCACCTGCAGCTGGACAAGCTGGACTGCACCGTGGCGATCATCAAAAACGCCCGCAGCAGCAAAAAGGGAAAAAAGGATATCCTCAAGGTGGAATGCGACATCAACACGCTGAACCTGGACGTGCTGGCGTTCATCGACCACAACATCACCGTAAATGTCATCAAGAACGGCGAGATCGTGGAGAAACGAGATCTGGTGCTGCCCAAACAGATCAAAAACGTGATTCACTGCCACAACCCCAGATGCATCACCTCCATCGAGCAGGAACTCCCCCACATCTTCTATCTGGCGGATGCGGAAAAAGAAGTATACCGCTGTAAGTATTGCGAGGAAAAGTATACGGAAGGCGCGAAATGACCCTGCTATCTCCCAAAAAGCAGCCTCTTCGCCACAGGGATCCGGCTCAGCGCTTCATACAGCGGTATCATGAGCAGAGGCAGCAGGATTGCCTCCAGCAGATAATACCATACCGGGGCGGGATGAAGCAGCATATCGATCCCCCAGGCGATCAGCACGATCAGGTAATTGTGCAGTACGAAGAAGCCAAAACCATGCCCCCGCATATACCTTGTGAACGCCGTCTCCCGGTTCCACCATGCCCTCCCGCAGCCTAAAAGCGCCAGACAGGCGATCCACGCGTAAGCGTTCACCAGGGGCCCTTTCAGATTTGCGGTGGCGGCGAAATTGATCCCCCAGAACCGAATCACGTACACCACCCCAAGCACCGCTGCCGCCGCCAGCAGGGGATAACGTCTCCTCTCCAGCATTTCCTGGACTTCCTCATGGGAAAATACGGCATACCCCAGGAAAAACACGCACAGATAGATCCCGTTCCGATACACCTCCACAATGGGCATGTTCAGGATCTGACTGCTGCCCCAGACCAGGAAGAACAACAGAAGCGCCGCCGGGAAATTGACCCTCCCGCCCCACTGCCACAGCCGGTCTTTCTGATCCAGCTTCCGCACCAGTACCAGAAGCAGCGAGCACAGGAACAGTTCCCTGCAGAACCACAGAGGGCCGATGCCGCAGAAGCAGTAGATCAGGTATTTGGCCGCTCCCGGAATCTGATCGCCGTTTCCCTGGAACATATCATAGTAACAGCTGTTGATCAGACCCATGCCCCAGCCTAATAGGAACATCACCGCCACGGAAGGGATCAGCAGCCTGCGCACCCTCTCTTTTAAAAATTCCTTATTACTTCTCCTTGACAGCGCGTATCTGGCGCTGATCCCCGCGACCAGGAAGAGAAATGCCATGAACCAGGGATACAGGACATATTCCACCACATCCAGGGCGGGGATCCCCGGTATGTCCACATTCCGCACCAGTCCCACACTGTTGAAAGCATAAAAGATATGATACACGATCACCGCGATCACCACGCCGTACCGCAGATTGTCAATAAAGTATTTTCTCATAATGATCTCCTATTCCAGTTTCTGCCTGCAGGAACTTATTCCGCTCTCTGCATGGTTCACCCTATTTCAACGCGTTCATAAAGTCCAGCATGGCTTTCTCCGGCATCAGCGCGATCCCCTGCTGCTCATCCCCCAGCACGATCAGCTGGTCTCCCGCCTTGATATTGAAGATATCGCGGGCTTTCTTGGGGATAACGATCTGTCCTTTCTCCCCCACATTCACCACGCCGAAGAGATGCTTTCCCTTGGGCGGCATGGGCAGACCTCCGTCCTGGCGTCCGGAAAAGTTCACAAGTTCATCCAGGGAGACCCCGTAAAAATCCGCCAGCGCAGCACAGCTTTTGATATCCGGCACGGTCTCGCCCCTCTCCCATCTGGTGTATGCCTGTCTGGACACTCCCGCCGCCTCCGCCGCCTGCTCCTGGGACAGTTTCTTCATTTTTCGCAATGTAAGCAGATTCTCACTTATCATATTTTTCCCACCTTTGTCAGATTTAATTGCATTATAGCCCGCACAGGGCAATGCGTCTACCAACCGATTGTTACATTTTCGAGGCAGTTCTGCCTTCTTTTGTTACATTTTACCCACAGACGGACGACGCAAAAGGCCGAAGCCCCGGCGTGCATTTCGCACACCTGGAGCTCCGGCCGTTTCATCTTTCCATTCTCCGCTTCTCATCCTGCGCTCAAATATCCTCCCACAAACTGTAGGAACTCCTCACCAGCCAGCGGCCTGGAAAAGTAATATCCCTGGATGAACTCTATGCCCAGCGCCACGATGGCGTCTTTTTGCTCCTCCGTCTCCACGCCCTCCGATACGATCTCCAGTTCCATATCGTGGATCATGCGCATGGACGCTTCCATGACGAACCGGGCTTTCCGGTTCGCAAAATAGGCCTGGCTCATATCCCGGTCAAACTTGACGATGGAGACCGGCATGTCAATGATATAATTCAGATTACTGGCACCGCTGCCAAAATCGTCCAGCGAAAACCTGACGCCGTAGTCGATCAGTATCTGCATGTTCTTTAACAGGTTGTTCCTGATCCGTATGGATGTGGACTCGGTGATCTCCAGATTGATGCAGGCGGGATCCAGCCGGTACTTTTCCATGATCCGAATATATTTCTCCGCCAGTTTCGGCTCCTCGCACTGCCTTACGGAGAGATTGACCTCTATATACCTGATGCCGTACTTTTCTTTCAGCTGATTCTCCTGGATAAAGGCGCAGGTCTTTTCAAACACGATCTCCCCGATCTGGGAGATCTGCCCGTTCTTCTCCGCCACGGGAATGAACCTGCCCGGCGGCACTATGCTCCCGTCCCTATCCCTGATACGGGCCAGCGCCTCCGCGGACACGAATCTCCGTTCCACGGTGGAATAGATCGGCTGATAGAACACTTCGACCCTGTCCTCTTCCATGGCTGCACGGATCATCGCTTCCGTCTCTCCCCGTTCTTTATAATGCCCGATCTTCTCTTCATCCAGAGTGATGCTGTTCTCTTCCGGATCGTCCTGCTTTCCGGTTCTGAAACTGCGCAGCATCTGGAACAGTTCCCCCACATTCCTGAGCAGCAGGGAATCCGGCAGCAGGACATAATGAGGTGACACTTTGGGCTGACAGTCATTTCCGTCCTGCTCACGGCCCTCTTCCACATAATCCTTTATCTCCCTGAACACCTCCCGCATCCGGGTCTCGCTATCCGTCAGAAACACCAGTTCACGTTCCAGTGTCTTGAACACTTTTACATCTTTCAGCTTATCCGCGTAACGGACGATGTCCCGCAGCGCCATATCCGTATGCGCGGACTGCCCGTCTTTCTCATTCTCAGCGGCAGCGGTGTCATTCAGCGCCAGCAGCATGGCGGAAAACGACTTTCGCTCCTCATAGAGCAGCTTCGTATACTCTCCCAGCGCGTGGGCGTTATAGGCGCCTGTCTCCCGGTCAAGGTTCGCCTCCGGATTCTCCAGTTCAAAGAACAGGATGACCATGCCCAGCACGGAAGCAAATCCTACCAGCAGCAGATTGGCGTTCAAAAACTGCGTCACCGCCGCGATGATCCAGATGACCATCCAGATGATGATGGCTCTCTTTCTCTTGGGGTTCATCTCCCTGCCTCTTGCCAACACCTTATACAGGGTGGCCAGCACGAAGAGCAGCGCAAAGAGATAGGTGGCGCTACAGCTTGGCCCATAGGTATAGACCACGTTGCCCTCCAGATAGTAATGGATGGGCAGCGCGTAAATGAGCACGGTCCCTGTCAGGACGATCAGGGTGTACACTCTGTTCTTTTTCTTCCGTTCCTTCCGCGTCCCGATGAAATCGGTGCTGGCATAAAGCAGTCCGAAATATCCCACCCAGATCAGGGATACGATATAAGTCTTACAGACAAACGCCAGCAGGAATCCTGAAATTGTTTCCCGGTTACAGATCGCCACTATGGATATGATATCCATAACGACACAGAATGAAGTGACCCCCATGGTGATCAGGAACAGCTTCTTCGACTCCAGCCCCAGCGTTTTCTGCCTCAGGGAAAAATACCATATCAACAGCAGGATCACGATGCCGCAGCATTGTACTTGTATGTTCATATCGTCCCGCTCCTTTATCTTTACTGAATCATAGGGCAGAGACCCTGAAAACCAGCGGTTTTCCAAGAATGCAAAGCATTCTTTGTCGCTCTCGCTCGTCAAATCCCCGAATAATCAGCTGCTCGTGCAAGCACGGCATCTGCTTTTTCGGGCACTTGACTCTGCCCTTTGCGGACATTATACCATAGCTTCCCGCTTTTGGCTCGCTATTTTTGCACTAATCTGCAATTTGCAGTTCCAGCGTGATATCATAGCTTCCGCAGTCCCGGCGCACAAACAGCAGCGCACCGCCGTGGGCAGCCGCGATCTGGCTGGCGATACGCAGTCCCATGATATGAGGCTGTGCACGTTTCAGCCCATCCTCTGTTTCCTCCGCGCCCGGCTCGCCTGCTCTGTCTTCCCGCCCATCCGCCGCTCTCTCTTTTTCCTTTGTCCCTCCCATCGCTTCCACGATCTCTTTCGGGATACCGCTTCCCGTGTCGGAAAAGCGGCACCGCACGGTATCCCCCATGCTGTCCAGGGCAATGATCACCTGACAGCCCTCCGGATTATGCCGGATGCTGTTGCCGATCAGATTGCGGAACAGCCGCAGGAGCAGCCCCCTGTCGGCGCAGATCAGCGCCTTTTCTGCTTCTTTCTGAACAGAGACATGGATCTCATGATTATCCCGCAGTCCCTGGTTATAATATTCCGCCACACACTCTCTGAGCAGCGCCGCAGGGGAAAATGTAGTTTTATCCAGGGGCTGGGAATGATACTCCAGTTTGGAAGTCAGGTTCAGGTTTTCCACCAGTTCTTTCAGCACCATGCTCTGCTGGCGGATAGCCTCCGCTTTCCACCTGCCCTCCCTGGGAATCCTTTCGTCATGCATCAACTCGTCCGAATATCCGCAGATCAGCGCCAGCGGCGTCCTGATATCATGGGACACCCCGGCGATCCAGTCCGTGCGGGCGTCGTCCCTGCGCTTTAGCTTCTCATCCTTTTCCCGCAGGGCTGCAGAGGTCTGGTTCAGCCTGCGGGCCAGTTCCCTGACGCTTCCCCTCTCCTGCAGTTCCACCGTCTCCCCGCCGGAAAGCTTTACGATCCCCTGCTCCACCGGCTTTAGGGAACGGTAAAAGCGCCACGCCAGGATCAGCACCAGCGCCAGCAGCAGGATCACATTCAGCAAAAACGCCGTCCTGATATAAAAAGGAAAGCTGTCCAGGATCCGCAGATCGCTCACCAGGCTGAACCTTGCAAATCTCTCCTTATCATATCCATAGACCATCAATCCGAAAGGATTCTTCCAGACCCCCACTGGATAGTCCTTTAAATACCAGCGGCTCAGCGCCGCGATATCCGTAAGTTCGTAGTGAAGCGGTATCTCCGGCGGCAGTTCATGGCTCCATACCACATCGCCCTCCCGGTCCACCAGCATCACCCAGGCAAAACTGCTCTCTTCCAATATCCCATACCCCTCCGGGGACATACGGTACTCTCCCTCCTCCAGGGTGATCTCCGCCGCCGCGGCATCCATCTTCTCCCGTCCAAACAGAACCCTGCTCCCATCTTCCATCCCCACCATCCGATAACCCCAGTAAAAGAGAACCGAGAAATTGGCGATGACCAGCAGCACCGTCACCAGCACCGCCGTCAGCATATAACGGCTTCCGATCCTCCACAGACTCCTCATCGCCCATCCTTCCTTTCCGCAGCCAGCCGATAGCCTAGCCCCCTCGCCGTCAGCAGATATTCCGGGTGGGAGGGATCCTCCTCGATCTTCTCCCGCAGATGGCGGATGTGGACCATCAGCACGTTTTCATAACCGTAATAATCATCATTCCATGCCGCCCGGCACAGGGCGTCGAAAGTGACGATATTGCCCCGGTTGCGGTAAAGCTTCTGCAGCAGGAGCAGTTCCTTGGCGGTCAGGCTGACGCTCTGTCCCTCCCATTCCACCACTGCGCTCCGCAGGGAAATCTTCCTCCGGCCCAGGGTCAGCGTCTCCTCCGGCTCCATTCCCTGATGGGAAAAGTAACTGCGCTTTAAGACGGCGCTCACCCGCAGCGCCAGTTCCTGAGGCAGAAAGGGCTTCGTGATATAATCGTCCGCCCCAAGCCCCAGCCCGAACAGCCTGTCGTTATCCTCATCCCTGGCGGACAAAAACAGGATGGGCACCTGGGAATGTTCCCGCAGGGTGCGGAACAGCGTGAACCCATCCCCGTCCGGCAGCATGATATCCAGGATCACCAGATGGGGACGCTCCTCCGCAAACTTCTTTTCGGCCTCCCTGCAGCTTTCCGCCGTCACCACAAGGTCATATCCGTTCCTTTTTAAGATGTCTTCCGTCATAGCCAGCAGTTCCCTGTTATCGTCCACCAGCAGTATCTTACAGTCATACAGATTCACCACATGCACCTCTCTATTCCAGTTCCGCTTACGGCAATTTGTTCCGTCTTCTTCACCAAATACTATAATCCATTTTCCCCGTTCTTTCCACAGGCTCCGCAAAACTTAAGGTAAAAATAAGGCAGATTTCAGCCAAGATCAAGCGGCGGGCGTTATGATGTCTCCAGCCGCGGGCCAAAACTTCCGCGGCGGAAAGGTATGGTATCGTATGGAAACAGTCATTGAAACAAGCTTGCTCACAAAATGCTATCACGGCAAAAACGCGGTGGAAGATCTGGATCTGTCCGTTCCCAAAGGGAGCATCTACGGCTTCCTGGGGCCCAACGGCGCGGGGAAATCCACCACCATGAAAATGCTCCTGGGACTGGCAAAACCCACAAGAGGGAAAGTGACGATCCTGGGGAAGACCATGTCCAGCAGGAACCGCCTGTCCATTTTAAGGGACACCGGTTCCCTGATCGAGTCCCCCGCCTATTACGGGCATTTAAGCGGTCGGGACAACCTGCTGCTCATTGCTTCCCTGAAACAGGTGCCTGATAAACAGGTGGATGATGTCCTGCGGATCGTGCGCCTCACCGACCAGCAACAGAAGAAAGTGTCACATTACTCCCTGGGCATGAAACAGCGTCTGGGACTGGCGGCGGCGCTTCTGGGCTATCCCTCCCTCCTGCTGCTGGATGAGCCCACCAACGGCCTGGACCCAGCCGGGATCCAGGAAATGAGGGAATTGATCTGTACGCTCCCGCAGAAATACGGCATGACCATCCTGGTATCCAGCCACCTGCTGGCGGAGATCGACCAGATGGCCACCCATGTGGGCATCATTGATAAAGGCATCCTGATCTTTCAGGACAGACTGACCGTTCTCCACGAACACAGCCGTCCCGGGATCTGCCTGCGGACTACCGATAATGACGCGGCCTGCCGCCTCCTTGTGCAGAACGGAATGCCCATTCTCCGGGAGGAAGACATGCTGTATCTGGACTCCCACAGCGACAGCGACGTACTGAGGGTGGGACATTTATTGTACAGCATGAACATCGGGCTGCTGCGGATCGAGGAAAGGCAGGCCAGTCTGGAAGATATCTTTTTGAGCCTGGTGGGACAAAAGTAAAAGGATGGAAAGGTATGGTGTCATCATGAGAGAATTATCTGTAGAATATAGAAAACAACGTCATTTATACGTCTGGACGATCCCCCTGGTCTTTCTGGCGGCTCTTTTCCTGTGGGGCCTCGCGGGACAGCGGAGCCTCTCGGACTACGACCTGGCCCAGGGCTATTCCTACCTGCTCTACCAGCTTCCCGTTTTAAACTGCATCCTCATGCCCATCATGCTGGCGGTGATCTCCAGCCGGATCTGCGATATGGAGGTGAAAGGACAGACCTGGAAACTGTTGTTCACCTTGCAGGACAAGGGAGGCTTTTACGACCGGAAATTTCTCACGGAATTTCTGTATCTGCTGCTCTTCTGCCTGGGCGAGCTGGGCGTGCTCTTTCTTTACGGCGCACTGTTTGGCTACACGGAACCACTGCCCGTCCTGCTGTGCCTGCGGCATCTGGGAACCACCCTTGTGCCTGGGATCGCGGCGCTGACCCTGCAGCATATACTGTCCCTGCTCTCCGTAAACCAGATCATCCCCCTGCTTGCAGGCCTTGCGGGTTCCTTTCTGGGGCTGTTCTCCGAGTTCTTTCCCACTGTCCTGGCAAGGCTGGTGCTGTGGGGGTATTTCGGGGCGTTCACCCCTTTCGGTATTGACTGGGATAAAGCGGTGCAGGAAATCATATTGATCCCCACGGGATTTCCTGCAGGGCTTTTTGCCGGATTTTGCACATTCACTGTCCTGTTCTATCTTCTGTGCAGGTATCTTTTCATCAAGAAGGAGGTCTGACCCTATGCTGCAACTGACTATAAAGGCGGAAAATCGCAAATTAAAGGGATCCGTTATCTGGATCGCCTGCTTTCTGATTCCCGTGATCCCCGCCGTCATGGGCACTTTCAACTATTACATGAACCAGGAGATGCTCACCGGGGATTGGTACTCCCTATGGACCCAGCTGACCCTGTTCTACGCCCTGTTCTTCTACGCGCCGCTGGTGGCTTTGTACTGCTCTTACCTGTGGCGGCTGGAACATCTGGAGCACAACTGGAATGTGCTGATGACGCTGCCCGTACCGGTGAGGGACATTTTCTTCGGGAAACTGTATGTGATCGTGAAAGTGACCGTTATCACCCAGATCTGGCTCTTTCTCCTGTTCTGCTTCTGCGGAAAACTGCTCTCTCTCCAGGGACTTCCTCCGATGACGATCCTGCTCTGGGCGCTGCGGGGGACTGCGGCGGCGCTTGCCATCGGGGCGCTGCAGCTGCTCCTGTCCATGTGTATCCGCAGCTTCGCCATCCCCATCGGACTGGCGCTGGTTGGCAGCATCATAGGTTTTCTGCTGGCGAATTTCAGCGAACACGCGGCTTATCTCTTTCCCTACGCCCTGATGCTGTCAGGAATGAACTCCAATGCCTACGAGGATCGCCTGGCAGACCAGATGATCCCTTTTCTGGCCAGCACATTTGCATTTTTCCTGCTGTTCTGCGGAGCGGGGATCCTGATCTTGAAAAGGAGGGATGTGAAAGCGTAAACAGACTACCGCTCCGCTCATATTGATTTCATAGAAAAAATATACTATAATCATACTTAAAAACGCGGAGGTAACATCGAGACAATGCAATTTTTAAACAGAAGAAAGATGATCGTGACAACGATGTTATCCCTTGCTTTTACAGTGATGCAGATAACCGGCTTCCGGATTGCCCTGACTTATCATACGACCGTACACCGCTCCGCCCTTATGCAGGAAATCGGCAGGGCAATTACAGGAAAATACTGCCTCCTGGCGGCTCTTTTGGAATTTATTGCCTTTGAGGCTGCATTCTGCCTGCTCTTTACCCTGTTGGAGCGTACCGCGGTTTCAAACGAAAAAAACCGGAGCCGGAAATGGATCGGACTGGCCGCGGCGCTGCTGTTCGTCTGCTGGCTGCCCTGTCTTCTGGCCGGTTATCCGGGATACTTCAATTATGACGCTTTTTCACAGGTTCCGCAGGCGCTCTACGAGGAAGTGCCCTATTCCGCGCACCATCCCCTTATCCATACCCTGATCATGGGAAAAGTGATCTCTTTCGGATATCATCATGGGACGACCCTGAATGACGGGATCTTTCTTCACAGTATCTTTCAGATGAGCGTCTGCGCCCTGGCCTTTGCCTATATCATATGGTATCTGTCAAAAAATACCGCGAAAGGGGCGTTCGCCGCGTTCTGTTATTATGCCTTCTTCCCGCCCATAGCCATGTTTGCCATGAGCACCACGAAAGATGTGCTCTTTTCCGTCTGCCTCCAGCTTACGGTAATATTCGTTTACGAAATGTGCAGGGACTTTCCGGGCTTTTTTGCCTCCAAATGGAAAATATGCAGATTCGTGTTCACAGCCCTGCTGATGTGCATGCTGCGCAAGAACGGCGTGTATGCTTTCCTGTGCCTTGTGCCCTTTGTGGCGTGGTTTTATCGAGATTTCCGTAAAAAGACCGTCCTGTTATTTGTCAGCATAACGCTTCTGTATGCACTGGCCGATAACGGGCTTATCCGGCTGCTCGACGCCGAAAAAGGCAGTGCCGAAGAAATGCTGTCCGTACCCATGCAGCAGATTGCCCGGGTTTATTGCGACCATGGCGAGGAGGCGTTCACCGACCGGGAACTGGAACTGATCTACAGAGGAATCACAAGGGAACAGCTGCTGAATTACAATCCGTTCCTGTCAGACAATATCAAGAATTATTTTGATTTTCAGGCAATATTAGACGACAGGTCAGGCTACCTGTGCCTCTGGATCAAAAAAGCGGTGCAGTACCCCGGGGCATATCTGAACGCCTTTCTGGACAATACCTATCAGGCATGGTATCCCGGAACTTCCGTCTGTTCAGAACCGGGAGAACATACCAGCTATTTTGAGATGGTCATGTGGGCCGGGGGCGAACGTGACAGCAAGGCGCCGCGCCTGCTGGAATTTTACCGGAAGATAGCCGAGGATTTCTACTATCAAAAGCTTCCGGCTGTGCGTCTGTTATTTTCCATCGGCGCCATGTTCTGGGTGATGCTGTTCGTACTGGCCTTTGCCATATATCGGAAAAATCGGCCGCTGGTAACCACAATGCTGCTGGCGCTGCTGTACTGCCTGACCCTGTTCCTTGGACCGGTCTCCCTGGTACGGTACTATTTAGTGCTGTTTTATGGTTTCCCGGTGAACGTATGCTATCTGTTCTCGTCGAAAAGCCGATAGAACTGCCTGAAAAAGGGAACGCCAAACTTTGATAAGACCAAAGTCCTGGCGTTCCTTTTTGTATCGGAGTGGCGGGATTCGAACTCGCCTATAAAATGCCAAAAATTCAGGAATATCGCTCAATATCTCTGATTTTCTCTCAATGGTTTTCTATTACGATGATAATGTCCTTCTGTACAAAGGATATCCGTATGCCCCATTAAAGTCAACATAGTTGACTTGGCTCATTGCTCGCGGGAATAAACGGGATTCCTATGCGATTGTTTATAGAGTTGCAAATTACTGAATTTATAATTTCGGATGTCAATTTCTTTTACATCCAAATTTTCAATTTCACTGTACTTACATATAAAAGATTTTACTGGTCAACTTTTTTAATTTTGATGGCTGGTATGATTATGGTAACTGTATTGTCGGTTCATCCGCACCATTATATTTGCCCTGATACATGCGTACATTCTTGTCGGAAACAGGAAGAATGTATAAATTTGCTACCTTTTGTCCTTCTCTAAGCAAAACGCTAAATTGTGAAGCATTATACAATTCTAATGTTACGCGCCCCTTAAACCCACTATCTACCTGAAAATCAGAACATTGTGAAAAGATAAACATTCTAGCTAAAGAGCCTTTCGTTTGAACAATTCCCATGTAGCCCTGCGGGATTATCACTCTTTGATTTGAACATGCTAAAACTGTCCCTAATGGTTCAATCACCAATCCCTCTTCTGGTATTTCCGCAATCTGCACACATTCTTTAGGAATAGCCTCTCCATATCTTAATACATTTGTTTTTTCTGTCGGAATCAACTTTTTGATAATTTTATATAATCTTAACTCTATGCATGTTTCTTCAACATCCCTTAAATCATCAATAATCTTATATTTTTGAACTAATTCTCTTAAATTATCTCCTACAATAAACATTTATTTGATCTCCTATTTGCACACAGAGATTATTATAGCTATTATTGAAACAATCGCCGATACTATACTATACCAATTTCCCACAAAGTATTCCCACACTTTTTTCTTTCGAGAAATCTTTTCTAATACTGGGGCATTTTCATGCTGATCAATCAAATACTCATTCATAACTGTCAATTCGATATTAAGAAAAAAACAGCATCCGATTAAATCTCCTTTATGCAAAACAATCGTTGAATCACTTGCATTATAATATCCGATACGTAATCTATCATTGTATCCTGGCACAATTTTTCCCGTAGAAACCACACCACCATTAAATATATTGATTCCCTTTCCAACAACAATCCCAAACACATTACGAGGAATTGCAAAATGTTGTTCCGTCGAAAGGACAACATACTTTTTGGGCTTAATTTTTATTCCTTTTTCATCTATCCGTATATCTGTATGTTCTTCTCCACTATACCATGTATCTCCAATCGTAAGATTAACAGAAGTATTTGATTGTATTACTAAGTCTTTTTCTGAGTTTATGTAAATATAACTTTCAAACGACTTCATATTTTCATTATATTGATTCCAATCGTTTGTAATTCTTCTTGATAAATCTACAATTGGCATAATCCCATTTCTCCTATACACTTATATCAAAAGTATAAGCTTAAAATAATACGAGTTATTTATCCTGAACTCTTACAAATACCTCTTTTCATGGAATTCATACCATCCTCTGTTTAAGCTGATACTATAGATAATTATAATGTACAATTCTTGGGTTTTCAACTTTTTTTGACACTAAAATATATTTATCAAATTTTCACAAAATACAATTTCTAAAGATTAATGAAATTCGCATCAAAAATCATAAGCACACCATAGGATCAGAACCAGATATTTTTCTGCCCCTAATGCGTAACATGAGGGCATAAAAAAAGCGGCGTTCCTTTTCCTCCCGGCCTTGCCCTGGCTGAAATCTGATATCGGGACAAAACTTTCCGCCAGATCCAATAAAGCTGCATTCATGGTATCAACCTCCCTATATGTTCTTAATTATATACAGTGTATTTATTATATGCGATATTTTAACGTAAATCTTCCTTAAAATTCACATTATTATGTTCCCCAGCATGTCACAAAGCTTTGCATCCAGGTCGCTATCCTTTTGCATCTGCTGTGATATCTGATCATGCTCTGCTTATAGAGATTGTCATCGCGGTTATAAATCCTTGCCGCCATCTTGCCAGCGGATAGTTCATTATACATTTGTTCTGTTCTTTCTGATTTCCGGTTGATCTGATTTTGTTTTTGGTTTGGGATAAATTGATTTTGAATGAATTTGTGGTTGAATTGGTTGTACTGGATTGGTTTTTATTCAGTTATTTTGTGGTTCAATCGAACATATGTTAGATTACCTTTTTGAATTTCCAACAAGATAAAAGTGTCAAAACACCATAAAATCAAGGTTTTGACACTCTTATTTCTATCGGAGTGGCGGGATTCGAACTCGCGACCTCCGCCTCCCTAAGACGGCGC
>JAMPFQ010000045.1 GCA_023664345.1 Lachnospiraceae bacterium
TCGCGACCTCCGCCTCCCTAAGACGGCGCTCTAACCAAGCTGAGCCACACCCCGTGAACATCTAACAGTATACTACGTCACGGGGATAAATGCAAGCATTTTTTTCAATTATCTTTATTTTCTGCGAGATCTTCCTCCCGTGTTCACTTTCTGCCGTTTGCCTCTCTGCCCGGAACCGCCCGCTCCGCCGGAAGTTCCATCTGTTTTCGCCGATTCCGGGGACACCGAGGGAAAATGCTTTCCTTTCTCCGCGTTCCGTCTGTTGACGCCCTCCCGGATCAGCGCGTAAACGGTGGAAAGCAGTGGGATGAAGAACAGCATGCCCGCCACGCCAAAGAGACTGCCGCCAAGGCTCACCGCCATCAGCACCCAGATGGAGGGAAGCCCCACGGAACTGCCCACCACCCGGGGATAGATCAGGTTGCCCTCGATCTGCTGCAGGACCAGGAACATGACCACGAACCACAGCGCCAGAAGCGGATCGTCGATCAGGATTAGAAAGGCTCCCACCGCACAGCCGATAAAAGCCCCCACAATGGGGATCAGCGCCGTAAAGGCGATCAACACGCCGATCATCAGCGCATAGGGCATACGGAAAATAGTCATGAAGATCACGAACAGGGTTCCCAGGATCACTGCCTCCAGACATTGTCCCGTGATGAAATTGCTGAAATTTCTGTGCAGCATGGAGCATATTTCCAGGATCTTGTTCCCGACTCTCTCCGGAAGATATGCGGAGATGATCCTGACGCACTGATCCCCCAGCTTTTCTTTCTGTGCCAGGATATACAGCGCAAAGATAAACGCGATCACAAGATTGACAACTCCGCCAATGATGCCGCTGGCCACGCTGACTGTAGAAGTCAGCATATCCCCCGCGCCGTTTTTCAGGAAATCGATAACCGTATCCACCAGGGAATCCCAATTGATCTCCAGGGTCTCCAGTTCCGCCACTTTCTCGGCGAGCTCAGGATGATCTGCCGCCAGATCTTCCAATCTTTTCGTTACCCCATCCACAAAAGCAGGAATCTTCTTCCCCACCTCCGCGGCAGTGGACGTCACCTGCGGGACCACCGTGCCGATCACGACGGCGATCACCAAAAGTACCGCCACAATGGACAATATCATGCAAAGGGGACGTTTCAGCTTCGCCGCTTTTCCGTTCCATTTTTTCAGCATTTTATTCTCAAAGGCTTTCATGGGCAGGTTCAGCACGAACGCTATGACGCCGCCGTACAAAAACGGTCTGGCGATCTGCAGGACAAAGCCGAACCCGGCAAACACTCTGTCGCTGTATATGATACCAAGCACCAGCACTGCCGCCAGAACCATGAGCCATCTGATCTGTTTTATCTTTTCCTTATCAAACCCCATATGGATAACCGTGCCTTTCCACAATCTGTATTTTCCATGACTTCTTTCCCAACCGATGTTTCTTTCACAGCCGGATCGTTTCAGCCGTCCTTTTCCTCCAGCAGCGTCACCAGATATTCCCACACCCGCCTGGTGGAGGAAATGCTCAGCGTCTCCTCCGTGGTATGGATCGCCGTCATCTGAGGGCCTATGGAAACGCAGTCCAGATCCCTGATCTTACTGCCCAGGATGCCGCATTCCAGCCCCGCGTGGATCGCTTCCACTTTCGGTTTCTGCCCGTACATTTTCTCATAGAGCGCAGCCATCTTATCCCGCAGGGGAGAATCCTTTCTGTAAGCCCATCCGGGATAATCTCCGGTGACCTCGTTGCTGCCGCCTGCAAGGTCAGTGATGGCGCACAATTTATCAATCAGCGCGTGCTTCGCGCTCTCCAGGCTGCTCCGCACGGAAAATTCCGCCAGCAGGACTGCTTTCTTCTTTTCCGCCTCAGCTGCGGCCACAAGACTGCCAGCCTGCGGCTGCGCCGCAGATGCAGCATCCGGTTCCCCGTCCGCAGAAACAGACGGCTGTGCCTGCTCCACATCAAATTCCAGAATCCCCAGATTTAAGGAGGTCTCCACCAGCCCCGGCATATCTGCGCTCATGGCCTGTACTCCGTTGGGCATGGCCGCCAGAAGATCCGCCGCCTTTTTCGTATCTGCGGCGCTGACGCTGCGATACTTTATTCGTGCATACGCAGCTGCATCCCTCTCCGTGCACGCTTCCGTCCCGGCTGCATCAACCCGGAAACATCCCTCCTCTCCCACTGTCTCCGCATTGATATAGAATCCGGGATCTTTCGTCACCAGTTCCGCTCTGATCTCTTTCTCCAGATCGGAGAGTATCTCCACAAAAACCGCGCAGTCCTTTTCCCCCACCAATAACAGTCCGGTGGTCTCCCGGGGAATGGCATTGTCCGCCAGTCCGCCTTTCACCTGGCAGAGCCGAACCGGAATCCGGTCGGAAACCTTTTTCAGCACTCTCCCGAACAGGCAGTTGGAATTGCCCCGCTCCTTGTGGATCTCGCCGCCGGAATGACCTCCCAGCAGCCCCCCCACTGTGACCCGATACAGGATTCCCCGGCTCTCTTCCACGGACAGGGACAGCCTGCACTTTACCCTTGCACCGCCTGCGCAGCTTGTGAGAAAGATGCCCTCCTCCTCGGAATCCAGGTTGATCATCCTGTGACCGGTCAGCATGGACAGATCGATGGCCCTGGCGCCATCCATGCCCACCTCCTCGTCCACCGTGAGGATCACCTCCAGTCTGGGATGCTTTATGGTATGGGAATCCAAAAGCGCCAGAGAATAGGCCACCGCGATGCCGTCGTCGCCTCCCAGGCTGGTGCCCTCCGCGTAGACCCTGTCCCCGTCAACCGC
This sequence comes from Lachnospiraceae bacterium, assembly GCA_023664345.1. Taxonomy (GTDB): domain Bacteria; phylum Bacillota; class Clostridia; order Lachnospirales; family Lachnospiraceae; genus Acetatifactor. Next base: position 2,793 of record JAMPFQ010000045.1, read on the forward strand.
CACCCGCAGGCCCTCCGTCCTCATATCAATGTCACAGTCCGGCTTCTTCACCGCCACCATATCCATGTGCCCCTGCAGGATAACCGCAGGCTCATCCTCATAGCCGGGAGCCGCCTCCTTTACAATGATCACATTCTTCCATTCGTCCTGGATACAGAAAAGACCTCTCTCCTTTGCAAAATCAACCAGATAATCGCTGATCCGCCCCACATTTCCCGAACCGTGCGGGATTTTCGTTATCTCCTCAAAAAAGTGGAATACGTTCTTTGGCTCCAAATCGGATAATACGCCCATGATGCCCTCCTGAATCATTTTTCTCACTGAATCACTTTCAAACATTACTACTATTTTACCCTTTTTCTTTTCTGCTGTACATATGATACTTGTAAAATTTTCCTGAACCATACTATAATATTTGTAATCATATACGAGGAGGTGCACCCATTGAACCAGCTTCACACAATGAAAAATCCCTGGGCCGTGAGCGATGTCACCATTCAGTGCCAGCGCTGCAGCAATGTTTTTACCGCCCGGAGGATCAACTGTTTTGACACGCTCCTGTGGCCGGAGGGCAGGCAGGTACTGGACGAGCAGGCTTTCTTCCTGCCCGTCTGCCCACACTGCCAGGCCCGGGCAGACCTATGCTACCCCAGCCGCTATATCGACCGGGAACTGGGCATTGCCGCCGCCCTTGTGCCGGGGATCGAAAATCAGGATATCAACGAGATCCTTACCGACATGAACCGTTTTATGGACCGGCTTGCCCTGGACGGGATGGAGCACAGGGCGGTGGGCAGCTTTTACGCCCTGGCGGAGCAGATGCGCATCCACCGGCATCACCTGAACGATAAAGCCATCCAGCTGTTAAAGCCCTTTATGATCGGCGGCCTGCAGTCGAGGGGCTACGAGGTGTGGAACGGCTTTTTCATGGGCGTGGCGCACCCGGAGGGAAAGGAACGGCTGGACGATACCGTATACTTTTCCCTGCAGAAAGATGTGGAGGACGCCTATGCGGAAGACGTCTATCAGTTCCATATTTACCTGACAAACGGCGATATCATTCCCCATGGAATCAATGATACGGCATACCGGCTCTGCATGGACTTGCTGGAAAAGAAAGGGCTGGCGGAGGACGACGGACTGTTCCACCTCTATGACCTGTCCTGGGCCATCGATTTCCATAACAGCATGCAGCAGGGATAACAGTTACCAGCAGAATTGAGAAAAAACAGCATCAGCCCGGACAGAGCCCATAACAATTGATGGCTATGTCTTCTGGACAGAAATTGTTATGCCGGACATTGGCGCTGGCAGGGCGGATGCAAAACTGGATATAGAAGGAGTTTGATAACGAATGAAATCAGATATCATAAAGAAATCAGAAGAACTCTATCAGAGCGGAAACGTGCAGGACGCTTTCCGGTATTATGCCTCCTGCCTGTGGCGCGGGGAGGAGGACAACCCGGAACTCTTATCCCTGTGGCTTGAGGACAAAGACCTTGTGGCAAAGGCAGGCGAGCAGGCGGTCTGCGCCTTTATCGCCTCCATCCTGCTCACCATAGACCGCTATGAGGAATCCCTGCGGACGCATCTGTGGGCGCTGTGCCAGCGCGTGCTTGAGGGGATCACCGTGTTTGAGGACAGACAGGACACCTCGGACCGTTATGTGGTGGAATGCAATCTCTACCGCCACCAGAAGAAACCGGAGCAGGCGCTGGAAGCGATCTTAAAAGGCCTTGACCGGGGCGCCACCACCTCCAGGTATACTTTTGCGGGACTGACTTATCTTGATCTGGAAAAGGAAGAAGAAGCGGAAAGATACCTCGCCCTGGGACTACAGTCCGATCCCGGCAACGCGGCCGCCTACAACGACCTGGGAGACTATTATTTCAACAAACGCCGTTTCAGGAAAGCAGGCGAATGCTATTACAAGGTTCTGGAAGCGGGAAACTATGACGACTGCAGCTGGGCGGAACCCTCCTGGATCTTCTGCTGCTTTATGGAGGACGCAGATCCCTATGAACGGGAAAGGCTTGCCCTGTGCGCCGCCGCTGATATCCGCAACGACCGCGCCCGGGAACTCCGCCGGATGGCGTTCATTGAAACCCTGGCTCCCAACGTGGATTATCTCAGTTACAGTTCCGAGAGCATCATCAACGCCCTGCGCAGCATGCGTGAAAGGGGCGTTACCTCCGGCGTCACCCAATGTGCCGTCACCTGCCAGGAATCAGCCAGCAGCATCCTGGCCGTCCACATGGGGATCGAACAGATCTGCGGACAGCCTTCCGCTTTCGTACTGACCTCCAACAAAGCGCAGGATCCGCCCATGGATCAGACGGTAGATGACGAGGGAATCATACTGTGGGATTATGCCGACAGGAACCACCCTGTCCCCGTCGTTCCCAGACCCTCCGAACAGGTAAGCCGTCTTGTAGGTGAACTGGCCGCAACGGATTTCACACTGGAAAAGTGGTACGCGGCAGCAGAGGGATACGCCGCAAGGCTTTCCGCTGTTCCCAGGGAGGAACTGTACGGCGTCATGGTCTTCCCGCCGAAGCAGACGGACGACTCCATCCTGGCGGAGAACTGGCTGTTCCGGGTACAGTTCGCGGCAATATGTATCCTGGCACGGCTCTCCCTCCACGAGATCGACAGGCTCTGTAAGGGACAGCTGGACTGGCCCATCATTCCCGCCTTTACGCTGGCCGCATGGCTCGCCTCACAGGATGCCTCCCTTGCACAGTGGGCGGAGGAACTTCTAAACATAATAAAGAGCCGCATCTCACGCCATAATTACTGCTTTTTCGAATGGGCCTATACCTGTGCCGCCTACCTGCTGCCCGGAAAAAGCAAAGAGTACTATACCGCATTGTGGCAGTGGAGACAATCACTGTCAGAGGGATGACCGCTGCCCTGTTCCCATCATTTTTCCCAGCTGCTCCAGCATCCCTGCGTTACCGTTCACGGAAATCTCGCCTACTTTCTGGCAGATCCTCTCCAGGTACTCCAGCTCTTTCAGCCTGTAGAGCGTCTGGTTCTCGTCCATGAGTTTCGCCGTGTTGAGCAGGGATCTGGTGGAAGCCACCTCCTCCCGTCTGGAGATCACGTTGGCCTGCGCCGCCTTTTCCGCCACCAGAACGGAGTTCATGATCTCCCTGATCTCTCCGGGCAGTATGATATCCCTGATCCCGGCGGTGAGGAAATTCACACAGAACATCTCTTCCCGCTTTTTCAGCGCCTCGAAGATCTCTTTCGAAATCTGCTCCTTTGCCTCCAGGATCTCATCCAGCCTGTAATTTCCCACAATCTCCCTGATGGCAAGCTGTACCGCAGGGTAGAGCTGTGCTTTCAGGTCAGAGATGGTGGAAACAAATTCCACCGCGTCCCGTATTTTGTACATGCAGGCAACATTCATCCGGATGCCGATCTTGTCTTTGGTGAGGATCTCCTGCCCCAGGATGTCCATTTCTTTCTGCTTCATGTCAAGCACATAAAAGGTAACTGCATGATGATAATTCCAGAAACTGTACACGCCTTTGGAAAGCTGAGCCTGCATCACATTGTCATAGTATACCAGACCGGTTTCCCCCTCTCCCACCTTCACTTCCGTGTAGAGATGCCCGGGCACCAGCGCCAGCATCTGCTTTGTCACCTCCGCGCCGATCACCGTGTCCGCCATGGACACGATCTTGATCTCATAGCGGTCGAACACATTCCAGAAAACGTATTCTTTCCGGCTTGCATAGGTGGTCAGCTTTCCGTTCATGTAAAGAAATCCCACGGAACCGTCAGGTATCTCCATATGTACGGTGGATCTCACGAACAAAGGGTCTTTGGACAGCACCTGGTAAGGGACATCCAGATAATCCAGTTCTCCCAGCATCTTTTCCGTGACCACCGTATAGCCCGCCATCTTGGAAAAATGGTAGGTTCCGGCGGTGATCATTTTCTGGAACACGCCGTTCTTCAATACAAATCCTGCCTGATTGTCTTTGATGATATATTTCATGATGGATACCTCCTACCTCAATATTTGAAATTTGTCAATATATCTCCCGATATATTTTTAAAT
>JAMPFQ010000046.1 GCA_023664345.1 Lachnospiraceae bacterium
CGACAGGGGTCTTGCAGCTGGAGAAGCTATCCGTTGCGACACGTTAATCGCACAAATAATCTAAACGCTGAAGATAATAATCAGTTAGCATTCGCAGCCTGATCTGACTTGTCAGATTGACTGTGGATGACGCTGCCTCAGGCAGCTTGTCCGCTCCGGGGCACTCACACTCCGGAATCCGGGCATCGACTCTGTGAGAAACGACACGTGTTAAGCTTTGCGCACGCGGGCGTATCATGAAGCTACCGATCGGTCTGGAGAGTCTGTTCTCCCGGCTGAAAGGGAACAGGGCAAACTCGCCAGGGTAACTCGTTTACCCGGCGAAGCAAGTTCGCTCAAAACAACAGACTATGATAGTAGAAGTACAGGGAATGGGCTTTTGGACACGGGTTCGACTCCCGTCTACTCCATCGGAGAGAATGCTGGAAAATGCGAAGTTTTTCGGCATTCTTTTTACTGACATAAGGGCAGTTCGCGGAGCGTGCTGCCCGTTGTTTCATAAGGAGGCGGTGATTTGGAAAATTCAGAAGAAAAGCGCATAGCGGGCGGATTCCTTTTTCTGACGGAAAAAGAGGCAAAGCTGGCGGAGGTAGAGCGGAAGAAGATCGCATATCTGGAATCAAAGATCGATTATTCCAAACCGGAAGATATTCTGTATATTTATGACAAGACAGTGAAGGAGAACGTGTTCAGCACGCCTGTGGGAATGATGTATTTGAAGCAGCTGCAGGAGTTTCTGTTGAATCAGGGCGGGGTCGATCCCGCTTCTGTGGCGGCGATCCCTTTGAGCAATACTTATCAGGAGTATGGAAAGGCGCAGTCTGCCAGGGAAAGGATGCAGGCCAGGCATGATCAGGAGATGGGCGCGAAGAAGTCACAGCTGACGGTATCCGTGATCCTGAACCTGCTTCTGGCGCTTGCCATGATCGCCATGTTCGTGATCTCCCTGAACAGCGATTCTCCCAATATCATCAATTATAAGAGAGTCATCACCGATCAGTACGCTTCCTGGGAACAGGAACTGACAGAGCGTGAGAGCGTGGTCCGTGAGAAAGAGCGTGAACTGCTGATGGAGGAGGAAACGTCGGCGGACGGTTCATAGCGTGGACGGCGGAGCGGAGAACGGAAAATATGTGACGGAGGTGCGGGGCATAATGGACAGGTTGAAGATTCTGGTGGTAGATGATGAGAGCAGGATGCGGAAACTGGTGCGTGATTTTTTGACGAAGAGCAGCTATGAAGTCATTGAGGCCGGGGACGGCGAGGCGGCGCTGGATCTGTTTTACGCCCATAAGGACATTGCCCTGATCGTGCTGGATGTGATGATGCCGAAGATGGACGGCTGGCAGGTGTGCAGGGAGATCCGTTCCTGCTCTGAAGTTCCCATCATCATGCTGACGGCGAGAGCGGATGAACAGGACGAACTGCAGGGGTTCCAGCTTGGCGTGGATGAATATATCTCCAAGCCGTTCAGTCCGAAGATCCTGGTGGCGCGCATCGAGGCGATTCTCCGGCGCACCAATCAGCTGAACGGGGAAGAAATCCTGGACTGCGGGGGCATTCGGATCGATAAGGCGGCACATCAGGTATCGATTGACGGTCGGCCTGTGGAACTGAGTTACAAGGAATTTGAACTGCTGACATATTTTGTGGAGAATAGAGGGATCGCACTCTCCAGGGAAAAGATCCTGAACAACGTCTGGAATTATGACTATTTCGGAGATGCCCGCACCATCGATACCCATGTGAAGAAACTGCGCAGCAAGATGGGAGAGAAAGGCGACCTGATCAAGACCATATGGGGCATGGGCTACAAGTTGGAAGAGGAAAAGTGATCAAGGCGCCCATGCCCCTGGTATGGGGTATGAGCTGGAGGCAGACGATTCACATCAGGATGGGGGAAAACATTCTTGAAACATTCGATCAAACGTCAATTCGCCCTGATATTTATGGCGGTGATGGCAGGGACGATCCTGCTGTGCCTTGTGCTGAACAACCTTTTCCTGGGGAAATATTATCTTCGGAGCAAGACGAAAGTGATCTATGACGCGTACCACATCATCAGCCAGGCGGCCAACAGCGATGCGTACGGCACGCAGGAATTTACGGAACAGCTCAATGATGTGTGCAGCGTCTATAACATCACCATCTGCATCATGGATTCCAATTCACAGATGAAATATGAATCCGTCAACGGCGGAAAGGAACTGGAGGAGCAGCTGATCGGCTATATCTTTGGATTCCGCCGCGGCGGTGAGTTGAAGATCCTGGAGGAAGGAGACGGCTACGTGATCCAGAGGGTCAGCGACGGCGAGGACGAGCATCTGGAGATGTACGGGCGGCTCAGCAGCGGGATCTCCTTTATCATGCAGACACCCATCGAGAGCATCAGGGAGAGCGCCAGGATCGCCAATCATTTCTTTGCCTATGTGGGAGTTGTGGGAGTGTTCACAGGCGGCGTTATCGTGTGGTATGTGTCCAGGAGGATCACCCGGCCCATCCTGGCCCTGAGCAGGATCTCCGAACAGATGGTACATCTGGATTTTGAGGCGAAATATCAGGGGACGGCTCATAACGAGATCGACCTGCTGGGGGACAATATCAATAAACTTTCCGCATCCCTGGAGAAGTCCATCTCGGAACTGAAGACCGCCAATAATGAACTGCAGAAGGATATCGAGCGAAAAGAGCAGATTGATGAAATGCGGAAAGAATTTCTTGCCAATGTGTCCCATGAACTGAAAACGCCCATCGCGCTGATCCAGGGATACGCGGAGGGGCTGTCCGAGGGGATCAGCGACGATCCCGAGAGCACTGCGTTTTACTGTGAAGTCATTATGGACGAAGCGGCGAAGATGAACAACATGGTAAAGAAGCTTCTGACGCTGAACCAGCTGGAGTTCGGCAATGATGTGGTCAGCATGGAGCGGTTTGACATCACGGCCCTTGTAAAAAATTGTATCCAGTCGGCGGCGATACTGACCAGACAAAATGAGATCACGGTGGAATTTCAGAATCATCCGTCAATCTATGTGTGGGCGGACGAGTATATGACAGAGGAAGTTTTCGTGAATTATTTCTCCAATGCGGTGAACCATTGCGGCGGGGAAAAGCGGATCGTGGTGTCGCTGGAAGAAAGGGACGGCTGCGTCAGGGTATCCGTGTTCAATACGGGGGAGCAGATCCCGGAAGAGTCCATTCCCCATCTCTGGGAGAAGTTCTATAAAGTGGATAAGGCCAGGACCCGGGAATACGGCGGCAGCGGCGTGGGGCTGTCCATTGTGAAAGCCATCATGGAATCCATGAACAGGGATTTCGGTGTGGAAAACCGCGAAAACGGCGTCTGCTTCTGGTTTGAACTGGAACAATGAAACGGCGGAAATGCCGGGGGGAGGATGCATGCAGGAAGAGATATTTGTCAAAGCGCTTCTGGTGGGTGTTGATACCGGAGAGGAACAGGACTTTGGACATTCCATGGAGGAACTTGCCAGTCTGGCAGAGGCGGCATACAAACAGGTAGCCGGTGTGGTCGTCCAGAAGATGGCGGCGGTCAACAAGACGTTTTATATCGGCACGGGCAAGGTTTCCGAGGTGAAAGAATATGCGGCGCAGTGCGGGGCGGGGGAGGTTGTGTTCGACAACGCGCTGTCCCCCTCCCAGGTCAGGAATCTTGGCAGGGAACTGGAACTGCCGATCCTGGACCGTACCGACCTGATCCTTGCCATATTTGGTATCAGGGCAAAGACGAAAGAAGCCAGGCTGCAGGTGGAGACGGCCAGGCTGCAGTACATGCTGCCCAAGCTGGTGGGCATGAGGGAAAATTTAAGCCGCCAGGGAGGCACGGCAGGCAGCCTGAGCAACAAGGGGGCCGGTGAGACGAAGCTGGAACTGGACAGGCGTAAGATCGAGCACCGCATCAGTGAACTGAAGAAAGAACTGGAGCAGGTTTCCCGGACCAGGGAGACCATGCGCAAACGCAGGGCGCAGTCCAGGATCCCGCAGGTTGCCCTGGTGGGTTACACGAATGCGGGAAAGTCCACCATCATGAATCGGCTGGTGGAACGATACGGAGAGAGCAGGGAGAAAACGGTGCTGGAAAAGGACATGCTGTTTGCCACGCTGGATACCAGCGTCAGGCATATCCACACAGGGGACAATAAGCCCTTTTTCCTGGCGGATACGGTGGGATTTATCCATAAGCTTCCCCATGGTCTGGTGGAAGCCTTTCATTCCACCCTGGAGGAGGTGCGGTACGCGGATCTGGTGGTGCAGGTGGTGGATTTCTCTGATGAGCATCACAGGCAGCAGGCGGAAGTGACCGATGAGACCCTGAGGGAACTGTCCGCGGCGGATATTCCCCGGATTGTTGTATACAATAAGGCGGATAAATGCGAAATGCAGGGACTTCCCAAAAGGAAAGGCGACTGTCTGTACATGGCGGCGAAGACCGGCTGCGGCATAGAAGAACTGATCGATCTGATCAAGGAGAAGATATATGCGGATTTTGTGGACAGATGTTTTCTGATCCCGTATGATATGGGAAGCGTAAGCGCTTATTTTATGGAAAATTCGGTTGTCCTGGAACAGGATTACAGGGAGAACGGACATTATATCAGGGTAAAGTGTCATTTTCAGGATGCGGAAAAATATAAAATATTTGAAAATGAGTGATTTTTTCCTATATCTGTGGTACAATCAAGTTACTATTTTTAAGATTTTCCCGTGATCGGGATAAAATGAGGCATGGAAGCGGGGATTGAGATGAGAAAGAGAATCAGTATGATTTCATTGGCAATGACAATGGCGCTTGGAATGACTGCCTGCGGCAATGAGATACCTGATATGACGGATGCCCAGATGCAGGCGATAGGGGAGTATGCGGCTGCAGCACTGATGAGATATGATGTCGATCACCAAAGTCGGCTGGTGGATCTGGAACTGGTGGCACAGGAGGAAGCCCGGAGGAAAGAACTGGCGGAAGCGGAAGCCCTGAGGCGCGAACAGGAGGAGGCTGCAGCCCAGGAAGAGGGCGGTATGCGACCTACGGCGGATACACCGGTGATCGGAGCGGACGGCATGCCGGAGTCAGAACCGCTTACCATGGAAGAAGTGCTCGACCTGCCGGAGGGAGTGACCATAACATATCGTGAGATGGCAGTGTGCGACAGTTATCCTGATGGGGACGAAAGTTTTTTTTCACTGGCGGCCACAGAGGGAAAACGGCTCCTCGTCCTGAAATTTGATCTGTACAATGGCAGCGGGCAGGATCAGCTGATCGATATCCTTTCCCAGGGCGCCATATTCAAGGTGACGGTAAACGGGAATGTTAAGAGAAACGCTATGACTACCATGCTGCTGGATGATCTTACTGATTATAAGGACACTATCGGTGCGAGAAGCAGTGTGGAGGCAGTTCTTATCGTGGAAGTGGAGGGCAGTGTCGCGGACGGACTGTCATCCCTGAGCCTTGAACTGAAAAATGATTCAAAAACATATGCTGTCCAGTTCTTTTAAAAAAATTCATTTTTTATGTTGACAAATGGCATATGTGATGGTATACTCGATTTCGTTGTTGGGCAGGCGAGCAGTTATAATGCCTGTAGGATAACATTTTTAGAAAAATTTGTAAAAAGTAGTTGACACAGCGGCCAGCCCCATGGTATCATGATAAAGCTGCCGCTGGAGAGCAGCGCAGCCCGCACCTTGACAGATGAACAGTGATGCGACCCTGAAAATCCTATCACCAAGAGGAAGTTCAGAGAACGGAAGCAAGAAGAAGAGAAAGCCAGAGGAA
>JAMPFQ010000047.1 GCA_023664345.1 Lachnospiraceae bacterium
TTATCCGCACCATGCCCCAGGGCTATGACACGGTGCTGGACGATGAAACGGCGGGGATATCCGCCGGACAGAAGCAGCTTTTGACCATCGCCAGAGCCATCCTTGCCAATCCGCAGATTTTGATCCTGGATGAAGCCACCTCCAGTGTGGATACCAGGACGGAGCTGGAGATCCAAAAAGCCATGGACGCGCTGATGGAAGGACGGACTTCTTTTGTCATTGCCCACCGCCTGTCCACGATCCGGGATGCCGACTGCATCCTTGTGATGAAGCACGGGACGATCGTGGAGAGCGGCAGCCATGAGGAACTCATAGAAAGAGGCGGCGCCTACTGTGAGTTGTATAACGCTCAATTTATACTCGCGGCGGAAACGTCTGGAGGTTGAAAGGTGTAACGGGAGAGTGTCGGCAATGTGAGGTATAAGGTGACATACAATAATGAATGTGTTCATGAATATATGACTATGACTGGTCCGGAGGTGCGAGAATTGAAGACAGCAACAAAAAATGTATTTACGGATGCGGAGATTTCAGCCGTGATCAAAAAGTATTTTCCCGATGAGAACGTCACGGAAATTATTCCTCTCGATGGAGGGACGTTTAACACGCTGTACCGGATCAATGGCAGCGGGGCGCTGGAAGACGGCGTTATCCTGAAGACTGGGCCTTGTCGTGATATGGAATTGCCCGGCCACGAAAAGGAGATCCTGCGGACGGAGGTGTATACATATCAGATTTTGGAGGGGCACAAAATTCCTATTCCTAAGCTCTATGGTTATGACTTTTCTAAAAGCGTCCTTCCCTGTGATTATTTTATCATGGAACGGATGCATGGAAAGACATGGTTTGAGTATTGGCCGATCCGCGATCCCGGTCTGATGCGGGCGCTGGGTAAATATACCGCCCGTATGCATAACGTGGGTATGGACTGGTTCGGCGAGATCAGCGATGACCCCGCAAAGCGGTTTGCCACATGGGGGGAGGCGTTTACCGCCATGACAGACGATGCGCTGGAAGAGATCCGGGCGCAAAACCTGCGGATCCCTTTTGATGAAATCCGATATGCTGTGGCATCCCGCCGCGCTATGCTGGATGCGCTGCAAAGGCCCTCCCTGGTGAACTTTGATTTGTGGGCGGGGAATATCTTTGTGCGCAAGCAGGAAGATGGATATTTTCTCACCGGAATGATCGACTTTGAACGGAGTTTTTTGGGCGATCCCCTGGCCTCTTTTAGCACCGCGCTCCTGCTCTATGACGATGTGGAAAAGGAGGAGGCGTTTCTGGAGGGTTACAACAAGGTCAGTGAAAAGCCGCTGCGCATCACCGGTGAAGACCGTGAGAAAATGCTCTTGTATGAGATGTTGATGTATCTGCGCAGCTATGTTGAAGCATCCCGGTATGGGTTCTGGTTCCGCTCGGTACAACGGGTTGCCATCAGGGATTTTGTACGATCTATCCTTTCAACTCTGAATCGGATGGAAAAAACACGTGTCAAAAACGAAATAATAAGTTATACCTCTTGAAAGGGTTATTGAAATGAAAATGTTAATGAATGTTGATATTTTGCACAAAGAGAAAGAGAATGATGGAAAATAAACAACTTGGCAGAAAAAATCAGGAAGCGGCAATTTTTACGGTTCCCAATCTTCTCTCCTTCCTGCGGATATGTCTGATTCCGGCAATCGTGTGGTTGTATTGTGTAAAACAGGACGGCGTTCTGGCGGGGGGAGTTTTAATACTTTCCGGAATAACGGATATGGTGGACGGCTACATTGCCAGAAAATTCCATATGACGAGCAGCCTGGGCAAAGTCCTCGATCCGGTTGCGGATAAACTGACACAGGGCGTCATGCTGATTTGTCTGTTCTCCCATTTTCCATGGCTGATTGTTCCTATTGTGATAATGGTTGTGAAAGAAATATTCATGAGTGTAACAGGGCTCATGGTCATCAAGCAGACAGGAACCGTACTTGGTGCAAGCTGGCATGGGAAAATTGTCACTTGCCTGTTGTACGCCATAATCCTGGTTCATTTTATTTGGTATGACATTTCCAAGACCGTCTCCATTTTTCTCGTTGTGGTCTGTACGCTGATGATTTTGGTTTCGTTCCTACTCTATGGGATACGCAACATAAAAATGTTGTTGAAAAGCCGCTCATAAAGCACGGAGATTCCTTACCGGTGTGAGTGATTTGTGGAAAATTTTCAGAACGCCATGGAGTAGTGTCTGAATAAAGAGAAGAGGTGAAGAGTTTGAGGAATACGGGAATGGGTGCAATATCCGATTTAGAACTTGATGAGAAGATGCAGGAGTTGTATGTACGCAGCACCGCTTTTCTGGAGGATGTGGAAGTCCTGAACGGCCAGATGCAGGAATATTACCCGCAGCTTTTGGATGTGGAACGCACGGATGCTATGACGGAGGATGTCAAGCGCAGGGCGGAAAAGTTGACTCATGTCAGCGAGGCTCTGTGGAAAGCATCCTCTCTGGCTTATGACATGAACGATGAGTTGCTCGCCCGCTGGGGCGATCTTAGAAGGGCGGACAGAAAACATGGCTTTTTTTCCCCGCCGGCCAATGCCGCTATCGATATAGCAGAGCAAAGCGCAGGCCACTTTGCCAAAGGGCTGAACTACTACAAGCTGTTTATCCTATGTTTTGTGGCCAGCTTCTTAGGTGTGGTCATTGAGATGCTTTTTATGCTGGTAACCCGTGGCATCCTGATGAGTCGGGCCGGGCTGGTGTATGGACCGTTCAACCTGCTTTATGGCGCGGGGGCAGTGGTGCTGACGCTTGCGCTCTATCGGTTTAGGAACCGGGGAAGCTGGCTGTCCTTTCTTGGCGGCATGGTAATCGGAAGTGCTTTGGAATATCTCTGTTCCTGGGTGCAGGAGATAATATTGGGATCCAGATCGTGGGATTACAGCCATGTCCCTTTCAACATCAACGGCCGCATTTGCCTGTTGCACACTGTCTTTTGGGGCATTCTGGGCATGCTGTGGATCAAGAATATCTACCCCCGGCTGACCCGGTGGATCTTGAAGCTTCCCAAGAAAGCGGGGAAAGCTGCTGTTTGGGTTCTTACCATATTGTTTATGCTCAATATCGCTGTCTCCGGAATTTCCGTGTTCCGTTGGAGCCAGCGGGTGGAGGGGGTTTTGGCTAATGGTCCGTTTTGGGAGGCGGTAGATCAATGTTTTCCCGATGAACGGATGGAACGTATATTCCCCAGCATGAAATTTACCACAAAATAACAAAAGTAAAGGGAAAACTGTTATGAAAATTGCACTGTTTACAGATACATACCTGCCTCAGATCAATGGGGTGGCTACCCATGTAAAAACGCTGAAGGAGGGGCTGGAGGCCATTGGTCACACCGTCCTTGTGGTGACTGCGGACACCTCAGCCAGGAACCATTATATAAATGACGGTGTCCTTCACTGTCCCGCAGCCACCTTGAAGCATCTCTATGACTACGGAGCCGCGTCCTCCCATAGCAGAGAGCGGGATAGGCTGCTGGATGACTTCGCCTTTGATGTTGTCCACATCCACACTGAGTTCGGCATCGGCTGGTCGGGGGTGGAGACTGCCCGGCGGATGAAACTCCCCCTGTTCTATACCCTGCATACCATGTGGGAGCAATATCTTCATTACATTGTCCCTCGCCCAATGATCCCCATTGCCCGAAAGGTCATGAGAGAGTATATCGGTTACTATGGGGAGATTGCCGATGAGGTCATCGGTCCCTCGGCCAGAGTGCAGGGGTTTCTGGAGAGTTGTGGAGTCCGCCGTCACATCAATGTGGTGCCAAACGCCGTGGAATTGGATTATTTTTCCAGAGAGCAGGCGGATGCTCAGCGCGTACAGTCACTTCGGGTGCGTTACGGACTTTGCCCGGAGGATCTGGTCCTGTGCTTCTGCGGACGGCTGGGGCGGGAAAAAAGCGTTGATGTCCTGCTGGATATGTTCGCGGCCCACAGCCGGCTCGACAGCCATATTAAGCTGGTGGTGATTGGAGACGGTCCGCAGGGTCTCGCTTTGCGGGAACAGGCAGAACAGCTGGGCATCGCAGACAGCGTGATATTTGTTGGCGGCGTTCCCCATGATCAGGTGCGGGAGGCATATGCCTGTTGTGACCTCTTTGTCACCGCATCCCGTTCGGAGGTCAACTCGATCTCCATGCTGGAGGCCATGGCTATGGGGCTGCCCGTTCTCCATATCGTAGATGAGGAGAATCCGGGCCAGGTGCAGGAGGGAGTCAATGGCCTGCCTTTCCGCACGGCGGAGGAATTTCATGAAATCCTCCAGGGCTTCCAAAAAAATCCCGGCACTCTCCGGCAGATGCAGGCATCCACGGTAGAGTCCGTCCGCGCTGCCGGCCAGGAAGGGCTTGCCCATCGTATGGAGTCTGTGTACCTGAAAAAGCTGGCTGTCTCTTTGCCGCACAGTGGGTGACTTTTCACATGTCTGATTTGTCAATGCTTTTGCGTTAAAATATAAATGAAGTCAAGTACGAATGGGTTCTTTCCTAAGTTTGTTGCATTATCTTATACTGCTCCCGCAACAATACTTTT
>JAMPFQ010000004.1:0-90083 GCA_023664345.1 Lachnospiraceae bacterium
TTGGTAAGGCTGATCATCACCTCGGATCCATAATCCAGTGCCATACCCGTGTTTAATGAGCTGATAATAGAATTTGTCTGGAGTTTAGAAAATTGAAATTATAAAAAAGGCAAGAAGAATATAATCAGGAATTATTTTATAGGCAGGGAACCTTGAAAGGATCCCTTTTTTGATCGCAATAAAAGGTATTTAAAGAGCTTTCAAGGCTCTTTTTTAAATACAAAAATAAATAGAAAGGAGATGCTGAAAATGACAGATTTAGGAGGAAGCGTTGTTGCTGTTTTACTTTTCGCCATCCTGGTCCAGTTCTGCGTTGACAGGGTAAAGGAGATTTTGGGTGAAAAAGTTATGAACGTGTTCAGGCCTCCGGTATGGGCGGTTGCTTTTGGGATCCTTTTTGCGCTGATGTTCAACCTGGATTTTTTTGCGCTTTTGGGATTTGCAACGTCCAGGCCGGTCCTGGCGAAGATCATCACTGGCCTGATCATGTCTTCCGAAGCCACTGGCGTACATGAGTTAATCGCAGCGATCAGAAGTACAAGACCTGAAGAATAGGAGGTATGCAATGAAAAAAAGAATCTGTTTGGATCCCGGACATTATGGATCAAAGTATAATGCCGGGGCGGTTGCAGGCTATTATGAATCGGCCATCGTCTGGAAACTGACCCAGTATGAGAAAGGGTACCTGGAGGCGATGGGGATCGATGTGCTGGTGACCAGGGAAACCCCGGATGAAAATCCGGATCTTACAACAAGGGGCAAAATGTCTTCCGGGTGCAATCTCTTTGTGAGCAACCATACAAATGCCTGTGGTACGCCATCAGTAAACCGTGCGGTTGTGATCCACCTGGCAGACCGCACGGAAACATTTGTGGATGACCGTTCCGTGGAGTTTGCAACACAGCTGGCAAAAGTGATCCAAAATACCATGGGTGTCAGCGGGATGCAGGTATATTCCAGACTATCCAGCAGTGACAGGGACGGTGACGGAAAGAAAAATGATAATTATTACGGGGTACTGAACGGCTGTTTCCTTGCCGGAGTCCCCGGGGTGATCGCGGAGCATTCTTTCCATACTAATAAGGAAACCTGTGAATGGCTTTTGGATGATGCAAATTTAAGAAAGCTGGCAAGGGCATGTGCTGAATGCATGGCGGCTTTTGTGGGGGTATCGGCAGACGCTGGTGACGGCCTCCAGGCGGCAGAATTAAACGGGATGGAGATGGACAATATCATTCAGCGGGTCGGTGAGATCTGTGCAGATGATATGGAAAAGACCGGTGTCCTGGCATCTGTTTCCCTTGCGCAGTTCATCCTGGAGTCAGGGTGTGGTAAAAGTGTCCTTGCGCAGAATGCCAATAACTGCTTCGGCATGAAATGCCTTCTTTCCGGGAATACTTGGAATGGCAGTACCTGGGATGGCGTAGGTATTTTTACAAAGGATACACAGGAGTTTATCGATGGCGAATACAGGACTGTCCAGGCAGATTTCCGCGTATATCCTGATATCGAGGCTTCCATTGCAGATCATTCTGCATATTTATTGGGAGCCAAAAAGGACGTGGATCTCCGCTACGATGGTTTGAAAGGTTTAAGGGATTATAAAAAGGCCGTACAAATCATCAAGGATGGAGGTTATGCCACAGATCCTGAATATGTTTCCAAGGTATGCGGCATCATTGAGGCTTATGGATTGACGAAATATGATCAGGTACAGGAAGCTACCGGGGAATGGTACCGTGTCAGGACAGAGTGGGGTAACGCCGGGAGCCAGATCGGTGCATACCACAGCCTGGAACTTGCAAAGGCCATGGCCGACAGGAATCCGGGATACTGCGTATATGATGGCGCAGGATCAAGGATTTATCCGGTGAACGCATTTAAAGCGTATACGGTAAAAGTGAAAATCCATGACCTTAACATGAGGATTGGTGCTTCGGTTGACTCTGCATCCATTGGACATATCCCTGCTGGCAGTTATACCATCGTAGAGGAGCAGACCGGAAAAGTGGGCAAGGATGGAAAAGCAGGTCTCTGGGGGCGTTTGAAATCGGAACAGAACTATGATGGAAAGTATATCCCTGTGTGGATCTGCCTCGCTTATACGGAAAAAAACTGATGGTGAATGCCGGGGACGAAAGTCCCCGGTTGCCCAATCTGGCTGTCCTTTTCAAAAACCATTTAAATTTAGGAGAATCTGTTATCATGAACAGTTTTATCGCATGGATTTATGCAAAGCACTCAACTGCTCTATAACCGACCTGCTGGAATACATACCAAATGAGCGGAAAACAACTGGCAGGAACCTGATCCTGGAAGGACTCGGGAACCGAAAAGACAAAAATTAACCAAAAGGAGATGTTTGAAAGGCTGAAAAACTTTTCGATCATCTCCTTTAAATTTTGTATATAAAGTACTTTTTGGATTTTATACAAAAAAAATTTGCATTTTGTGCGAAAAGCTACACCTCTCCACCATATTATTTTGTTCTTTCTTTGTGTATTCGGGGTACATATTCGCCGTATACACCAGCATGATCGTAGGCGCGATACAGATCAAAAGCGCAATGACCATCCCCAGAAGAGTAAGATCAAAATTGTAAATGTGCATGATATCTCCAAACAAAACAAATCCAAAAAAGACCACTCCCGCGAAAATATACATCCCCACCGCCGCAGCTGTCACCATCGCTCTTTTCTTTCGCTCTTTCTCCGGCAGGGCGAGCAGGTTCTTCTCCTCCATCTCAGGGAAAAGTTCACTCACATTGCCGATGGATTCCACCACATTTGTATAAGCGTCTTCCTCCGAATATCCGTCCGCCACCATATCATCATATTTATCCATGGCGTTCTGCATCATTTCCTGTTTCAGATCCAGGGCTTTCCTCGTCTTAGGCGCCTCCGCAAAGATCTGGTTAAAGTGTTGCCTGATTTTTTCTTTCATGAGATCTCCTCCCGCATATGCTGTTATTTCAATAAACTGTCTATCATTTCCCTGGCTTCCTGCCATTCCTGTTTATATACCTGATATGCCATTCTGCCCTCATCCGTTATGGCATAATACCGACGCCTGGCTCCCACCGTCTCGTCTCCCCAGTAGGTTCTGATATAGCCTGCCTGCTCCAGCCGCCGGAAAGCCGAATAGAGCGTGGCTTCTTTCAGTTCATAGGCATTGTTCGTCTTTTTCATGATATCTTTGTTGATCTGATAGCCATAACTGTCCTGCTCCAGAAGATGCGACAAAATGATCGCCTCTGTATGCCCTCTGAGAACATCCGATGTGATCGACATGGTATCCCTCCCTCCTGTAGCCCTTTTCCTGTGCAATAATCTTTGTGTACTATATCATACGTCAGTATACCTCGTCTGTCAAGGTATATTCTCAAATTTTAGTATATCTTTCCAATTAGGTATATTCGAATTTACTTTCAACAATAGATTGTGCAGTATCTGAATGCTGCACGGTCTTTCTGACAGATTCCAGGGAAAGATGATGTTCCTCATTAATTCTTTGCGCAAATCCCTTGACGAATATATCGCCAACTGATATATTTGTGTCATGATATATCAGTTGGTGATATATTTTTTTAAGGAGGTACGTATTTTATGCCGGAAAGAGACACTCCCTTAACAGAAGCCGTTTTTTATATCCTTCTGGCTGTCCGGAAACCCAATCACGGATACGGGATCATCCAGGAAGTGAAACGGCTTACGAAAGGCCGTGTTGTACTGGGCGCAGGCACTCTGTACGGCGCCATCCAGTCGCTTCAGAACAAACAATGGATCCAGATGTACAGCGAGGAAACGGATTCCCGAAAAAAGAAAGAGTATATGATAACGCCCCTGGGCAGGGAAATTTTTGAGGCGGAGCGGAACCGCCTGAAAGAGTTATTGGACAATGCGGATCTCATGAAAGAAAGGAGCGGAGAACAATGATCAAATTCCGTTTTTATCTGGACAAAGACAAAGAAACAACATGGCTGAACAGTATGGTTCGGGAGGGTTGGGCGGCGAGCGGTTTCTTTGCCGGTTTCTACCGTTTTGATCCCTGTGAAAAGGGCGCTTACCAATATCAGGTTGATTTCACGGACAGGCTTTTTTCCGTCAGCAATGACTACAGGGAATTTATGCAGGAAATGGGAGTTGAGATCGTAGCAAACTGGGGATTTTGGACTTTCCTGCGCAGGCCCGCGTCAGAGGGCGCATTTGAACTATACACGGATGTGGACTCTCAGATAGAACATTATACCAAAATAAGAAGAATGTTCAAAGTCGCAGCCGTGCTGGAACTGCTCTGCTTTTTTATGGAACTGCTCGCGGCGTATAATGGGTTTCCCTTGGGATATGCCTTTGCTTTCCTGGTGGGTGCGCTGGCACTGGCTCTTTCCAATATGTGTTTCAGGACCAGCGATATCATTGAAAAGTTGAAAGAGCGCAAAACGGGGATTGCTCCGGCAAAGAGGCACAGATACCTTTCCCCGCTGCTGGCCTGGGGGATGCTGTTGAACAGCTGTGCGCTGCTGATGGACGGTTCCCTGCCCAATTTTGTTAAACTTGCAGTTCAGATCCTGGCGATCTTTCTGATGCTGGCGGGCCTGTTTATCACCGTGCAGCGACGCGATCAATAGCATAGGCGTACATACAAGATCAAAATGGGCTGCCCTCGTTACAGCACCGCTTCAAACGCGTAGGGAACACAGGGCAGCCGCCGTTTCTCTACATTTCCTCAGGACATTTCATCCCCAGCAGACCACAGGCGTCCCTTATGATATCCTGTACCACAGTGACCAGCAAAATACGGGCATCTTTCTCTTCCTCTGCTGCCTGCAGAATAGAAACTTCATGATAAAAATGATTGAACGCCGAAGCCAGTGCGATCAGATACCTTGCAATGACAGACGGCTCATAGTTCCGGGCAGCGCTGATCACTGTGTCCTCATACTCCGACAATATTTTGATCAGCGAAAACGCCGCATCATCCGTCAGCATATGATAATTTATATCGGCAGGCTTTACGCGGTTTCCTGCTTTCCGCAGGATGCTCTTTGCGCGGGCATAAGTATACTGCACATAAGGGCCTGTATTTCCCTCAAAGTTCAGAACTTCCTCCCATGAGAAATCCACGTTTTTGATCCGCTGATTATACAGGTCATGGAAGATCACCGCGCCCACGCCTACTTTATCCGCGGTTGATTCTTTATCCGCAAGGGATGGATTCTTCTTTTGAATCTGTTCCATTGCCCGTTCCACGGCTTCTTTCAAAATATCCTCGGCATATATCACATTTCCTTTACGGGAAGACAGTTTTTCTCCATCCAGGCTGACCAGACCGAAAGGAACATGGATCAGTTCGTCCGCCCAGGAATAGCCCATCAATTCCACCGCCTGAAATACCTGTTTAAAATGCAGCGCCTGTTCCGCCCCGGTAACATACAGGCATTTTTCAAAACCGTATGTCTTCTTCCGATCCAAGACCGCCGCAATATCCCGGGAGTGATAGATGGAACCGCCGTCACTCTTCGTGATCAGGCAGGGCGGCATATTGTATGCGTTCAGATTGACCACCAACGCACCCTGGCTTTCTTCCAGCAGATTTTTCCGCTTCAGTTCTTCTATCAGGGCAGGCACTTTATCCCTGTAAAAGCTTTCTCCCACACAGGTATCAAAGGAAATGCCGAGCATTTTATACACGCGCTCAAACTCCTGCATACTGATCTCCCTGAACCAGTTCCAGATAGCCAACGCCTCCTCATCATTCTGTTCCATCCTGATGAACCATGCCCGCGCTTCCTCAATCAGTTCCGGGGATTTCTCCGCCTCTGCATTGAGTTTTACATATAATTCCAGCAATTCCTCTATTCCCCGTTCCTCCACTGTTTCCCGGCTGCTCCATTTTTGATAAGCGGTGATCAATTTGCCAAACTGCGTCCCCCAGTCTCCCAGATAGTTGATGCGCACAACAGAATAACCCAATTTGGTAAAAATCTTGTACAGGGAATTTCCGATGATGGTTGTCCGCAGGTGCCCTGCATGGAAATTTTTGGCAATATTGGGAGACGAATAGTCCATACAGATCACTCCACCTGCGCCATAGTCGGCAAAACCGTGATTTTGCTGTGATAGCTTTGCAAAACATCTTTCTGTGAACTTTGCCCTGTCCACAAAGATATTGCAGTATCCGCCCACATTTTCGACTCTGCTGACAGCCAGCTCTTCCTTTTTCCCGGACAGGATTTCCCGAAACTCCGCGGCGATCACCGCCGGACTCCGGCGCTGTTCTTTCGCCAGGGCAAAGCAGGGGATGGCATAGTCTCCCATTGTTTCATCCGTCGGAACCTCCAATAGCACCCGCAGCTGCTCTTCACTGATTTCCTCCAACACTTCCGCTGCTTTTTCACAAAATAATTCTCTCATTTTACCTCCATTACTCCTTTCGCTTTTATCTTAATCTAAAAGAAGATAAAAAAAGAACCGTATCTGAATCAGCATTCACTAAATCCAATACGGTTCTGTCTCTATGAACATTCTGAACAGCACCGCACAGAAACAAGACGTACCACTCTTGCAACTATGCGGAATCCTTCTACATTCGCTGCAAGAGTTTACGTCTCTGTCTGCGTCTTAAGCTGTCCATACAAAATATGCACATGGCCTTTATCCTCCAAAGATGATGTTTATATTACCACACGTTTTCTTACCGTGCAACTGTTTTACGCATATTCCTCTATCGCCGCTTCGATCCTCTCTTTCACCATATCCGCGATAGCCGGAGTCTTCATGGAAGAATACTCCTCGTAATAGATGGGCGGCAGGTAGATCAGCTTTACAGTCACCGGCGCGATGGAATTTTCGTCAAAGGGCTTAAAGGAATCGATCAGGGCACAGGGCACAATAGGGCATTTTGCTTTGATTGCGCTCTTAAAAGTACCACCCTTGAACGGGAGAAGCCTGTTTCCCATTTTGCTTCTGGTTCCCTCCGGAAAGATCAGGAAATTCCTGCCCTTCTTCACTTCCTCCGCCACCTGATTGATCACTTCCAGGGACTGCCTGATATCCTCCCTGTCCATGACAAACGATCTTAACGCGGCGACCACCTGCTTCAACAGGATCACATTGCTGGCTTCCTTTTTGATCACAAACGCAAAGGGCACGGGACAGGATTCCAGAAACACAAGCACGTCAAAGAGTCCCTGATGATTGGGGAAAAAGATAAAACCGTTTTCTTTCGGTATGTTCTCCAATCCGTGGGATTCGATCCGCACGCGCCCCGCCTTGTTGGCCGCTTTCGTCACTTTTTTTACAAACGTGTAGGCTTCCTCCAGGTCATAATCTTTCTTTTTCCCCTGCCACCAGATACCCCCGATGTAATAGGGAACCTTGAAGATCAGCCTGGCTACCATTAAAATAATCCGTTTCATATTCCTGTTTCTTACTCTTTACGTAACTGTTCAGAACCCTGTTCTTCACAGTTACATTGATGCACAGAAATTATGCATTCTGCATAATTTCGCGCCCGCTGTCTCGGGTTTTCTGTGACTTCCGCTGACGCTTCACTCACAAAAAACACCTCGCGGATGTATCTGTTGAACAGTTACCCCTTTACAAATTGTTTCACAGCTGTCTCATAAAGGTCATTCCCCTGAGGATCCATCACAACGATAACAGGAAAATCCTTCACTTCCAGTTTACGGATTGCTTCCGTCCCCAGATCATCATATGCGATCACCTCCGAGGATATGATCGAGCGGGAAAGCAGCGCTCCCGCACCTCCCACCGCCGCAAAATATACCGCGCCGTTGCGCACGACGGCATCCTTTACCTCCTGCGTCCTCCTGCCTTTCCCTATCATCCCTTTCAGCCCCAGATCCAGCAGGGCGGGCGCGTACTTGTCCATCCTGCTGGCGGTAGTAGGCCCTGCGGATCCGATGGTTCTTCCTGGTCTGGCGGGGGAGGGCCCCATATAGTAGATGATATTATCCTTCATATCCAGGGGAAGCGGTTCTCCCGTTTCCAGCGCCTCCTGCATTCTCTTATGGGCCGCATCCCTTGCAGTGTAGATGGTTCCCGTAAGGTACACATAGTCTCCCGCTGTCAGGGCGGCTGCATCCTCATCACTGAGAGGCACGCTGATATATTTATCCATGTAAGCATATCCTTTCCTGCTAACTCCCATAATTCCAAAGCCAACAAGTTGGCTTATGAAGAATGCCCTGACCAAAGCGAACAAGTTCGCTTGGGCATTCTTCGGTGTGAAGAAAGTCTGCAAAGCAGACTTTCTTCACACTATCCTCACCGCATGTCGGTTCACATGGCAGCAGATATTGACCGCCACCGGCAAGCCCGCAATGTGGGTGGGATATGTATTGATGTTGACCGCCAGGGCTGTTGTGGTGCCGCCCAGCCCGCCGGGTCCGATCCCAGAAGCGTTGACTTTCTCCAGCAGTTCCTGCTCCATCTCCCGGACATAAGGAATGGAGGACCGCTCATCCACAGGCCGCGTCAACGCTTTCTTCGCCATCAGCGCACACTTCTCAAAGGTTCCGCCGACGCCAACCCCCACCACCATGGGAGGGCATGCATTAGGGCCCGCGTCTTTCACCGCGGTCAGAATCGCCTCTTTCACGCCGTCCATGCCGTCAGCCGGTTTCAGCATGAAAACCCTGCTCATATTTTCACTGCCGAAGCCCTTGGGCGCTACAGTGATCTTCACCTGATTCCCCGGCACGATCTCATAATGGATCACCGCTGGCGTATTATCCTTTGTATTCTCACGGAATATGGGATCCTTTACCACGGATTTCCTCAGGAAGCCTTCCCTGTATCCCTGGCGCACGCCCTCATGAACAGCCTCTTCCAGGGAGCCTCCCTCAAAATGAACCTCCTGCCCGATCTCCATGAAGATAACCGCCATACCGGTATCCTGGCAGATGGGGATCATATCTTCACCCGCGATCCGCATGTTTTCCTGCAGCTGCCCAAGGATCTGGCGTCCCAGGGGCGCCTCCTCGGTCTCCGCCGCGTTCTTCAGGGCGCATTTCATATCCCGGGACAGGAAATGGTTCGCCTCTATGCACATCTCTTTGATATTTGCCGTGACCTCGCTGACATTCAGTGTTCTCATGGAAATTCCTCACTCCGTGATCTCTTTGCGCACCGCTTCCAGTTCTTCCTGAGAGGGCTGTCCGGGAACCCAGCCGATCCGCTGCCCGTCGTCCTTATAGCGGGGGATCACATGCAGATGGAAATGATCCACGGTCTGTCCCGCCGTCTCTCCATTGTTCTGAATCAGGTTCAGGCCGTCGCATTTCAGCTTATCCCGCATGACGCACGCCATCTTCTTCCCCAAAACGAAAGCCGCAGCCGCCGTCTCTTCGGGCAGTTCATAAATATTGGCCGCATGCTCTTTGGGCAAAATCAGGGCATGTCCTCTGGCCGCCGGTCCCAGATCCAGGATCACACGAAATCTTTCATCCTCGTAAATGGTTTTGGACGGGATCTCTCCCTGCGCAATCTTACAGAAAATACAGTCGCTCATCATAATGTTCCTTTCTATGCTTTATCGTCAAACACAAATAACTGATCCAATGCCCGCAGGATCCTAAAATCGCCCTTGGTCTTCATGACCCCGGACATAAACGCTCTCTGGAATGTCATCCTGCCGCTCACGATATCATCCATCGCGTCCCGGCTTAACTGCATCTCCACGTCAGGCTGTTCAGGCATGCCGTAGCTGCAGTTTAACTGCGGACCCTTTACCGAAACCACCAATACCTTTTTCTCTATGGTAATGGCATATTCCGCGTCAAATCCCGGCTGGGGCCTGAAACACTTCTTCAGGACAGCGATATATTCCTCATCATCACCGCTGTCCTCACTCATCATGCCTCTGAACAGGCTGGCCAGTTCCTGGATATCCTCTTTCTGCCGCTGCACATAAGTATCATCCGAGACATACTGAGACAGCTGCTCCGTCTCCTGAGGAGTCAGATCCAACGTCTGGGGCACATTGATCTTCTGCTTCACCACCTGATTGCTTGCCGGAAAACTGGCCATGTGCTGGTTGATGGTGCGGTACATGTTTTCCGCCTTTTTCTCAATGATCCGGAGATAGTCCTCATTCATTTCCAACACTACCGTATTTTCAATATAGCCGCACAGGCCGCTGCAAGGCAGTCCTCCCAGGATCTCCCAAGAGGTAGCAAGGCTCAGCTTCGCCTCCTGTTCACCGTAAGTGGTGGACATGACCACAGGGCACATGTAGATCTTCGCGATCTTTTCCTTGTCGCCATAGAGCCAGCAGGCATCCAAAAACTGCTGCATGAAGCCGCCGATTCCATACCATTCCACCGTAGTAGCCAGGATAACACCGTCCGCGTCTTTCAGTGTCTGGGGAAGAGTAGTGATGGTATTCTTGCATTCATACAGATTATAACGGGTCACATTAACCCTGAGTTCTTCCAATATTTCCTGCATCTTGTTGATGACATAGGATGTGGGATCGTCAATGATGCCCCGTCCGCCGTAATAAATATTAATATTCACCTGATGCCTCCTGACTTCCGTTCTTTTTCTTCCAGACAGCGCACATGAGACTGCCGGCGGCAAAGCCTGCCATCAATCCGCCCAGATGCGCCGCATTGTCCACATTTCCGCTTGTATACCCACTGTACAGAGATAACAATATCATCAGCATGACTCTGGTGGGAGTCACATTCTCCATCTTTTTGCCCCGGAACAGCACCATGGCCAAAAGGACACCATCCAGACCGAATATGGCTCCGCTGGCTCCCACCGATCCCGCCACGATCCCATTTCGGGCTTTCACATACAGGGACAGGAGATTACCGGATATTCCGGAGAGGAAATAAAGGAACGCAAACCAGATATGTCCGATCTCCTTTTCTATCATGGCCCCCAGAAAAAACAGGATCAGCATATTGTTAAAAATATGGCTTGTGCTGCCGTGCAGGAACATGGCCCAGAGAATCCGTCCGTATTCCTTGTATCCCAGAACGCTCCTCACATCCAGCATTCCCGCGCCATACAATACATCCCCCGCAAACATGCAGGCAAGATACACCAGAACATTTATGGCCACCAGCGCTCCGCTGACCAGGGGAATCTCCTTTGATCTTTTCAATGCTGCCAGCTCCCTTTTATACCAGTTCAAAGCTTTCCACTTCATCCATCACGATAAACATTTTGATGATCTCGTCCCTCCCGTATTTCGCGGGCACTATGGCAAAACATCTCATGGAGGGACCCGTACTGCTCTTCTTGTCCCATTTGATCTGATACAATGTCATCTGATAACTGTCTATCTTTTCCATCAGTTTCTCATAGTCTTCCAGTCCTCTGGGCAGCCGGAAGCAAACCTGCACTCTGGTGGACTGCTTCACCACCCACAGATTTTTGTGGAGAAACCATTGAATCAGCAGCATGATAGCGGTAGCGCCCAGTCCCATGGCGTACATCCCCGCACCCAATGCCATGCCGATGCCTATGGTCGCCCAGATGCCTACCGCCGTGGTGATGCCGCTGACATAACCCTGTCTTCCGATAAAAATGATGCCGCCGCCTAGAATACCGATTCCGGTGATGATGCCTGCAGCCACCCGCGACACATCCCAGGAAGCGCCGGACACCCCCATCACATCCATAAAGCCGTACTTCGAGACAATCATCATCAGGGCCGCCGCCAGGGCGACCACCATATGCGTCCTGGTCCCTGCCACCTTGATCCGCCGCTGCCGCTCAATGCCAATGGCGCCGCCACATATGCAGGCAAGGACAAGCCTGAGAAAAAAGATCAAAATAGTTACTGTCTTACTGTAAAACACAGAAAACGCTCCTTGTATCATGTTTCCGCAAGTCACAGGGCAGAGACCCTGAACACCGGTGGTGTCCAGGGTTCGCTTCGCTCGTCAAATCCCCAAAAAAGCATCTGCCCGTGCAAGCTCGGCATCTGCTTTTTCGGGCACTTGATTACAGGGCAGAGACCCTGAACACCGGTGGTGTCCAGGGTTCGCTTCGCTCGTCAAATCCCCAAAAAAGCATCTGCTCGTGCAAGCACGGCATCTGCTTTTTCGGGCACTTGACTCTGCCCTTTGCGGACATTATAGCATATTGTCTCCGTAAATGGAAGTTTTTCCTTTTTTCAACGGAATATGACTGTCACATTGCCGCATTTGATCTCATCTTCCCGTTCCAGCTTCTTTCTCTCATAGGGCTGCAGGCGAAGTCCGTTTTTAAAAGTGCCGTTGGTGGAATTCAGATCCTCCAGATAGATTTCCATCCCCTGTTTTATGATCCTGGCATGCATCCTGCTGACGGACATATCCTCCAGCACCAGATCCACCTCCTCTTTCTTTTTTCCAATGGAGAAAATATCCTTGTCAAGATCCGCCAGCAGCTGCCCTTGGGAGGAATAGAGCCTGTGGGTCAGTTTCGCGGAATCCGGTGTCTCTTCCACATAGACGGTCCGTCCATACTCTGTATCCTGGCCTTCCGTCTCTCTTTCCCGACATTCGTATACGGTGTCTTCTGCAACGGCATAGCCGCTCATGGCCTCTTGCATCGTCCGCAGATGATCGGCTCTGATTTCCTTATTTTTCTTCTTTCCCTCAAAAATACCGAAAAGTTTCTTTTTCTGTCCGCGCTCCCCGTCTGTCTGCTGCGGTTCCCGCTCTGCAGCCACTGTGTCCGGAGTTTCAGGCAGTTTTGGCTTTTCCTCCTCTTTCCGCTCCAGAACTGCGGCATCCTCGAATATCTGCCCCTGCAGGTAAACATCACCGCTTTTTTCCAGTTGGTCATAAACCCGGTATACGAACCCTACCAGGACCTCATCTTCGTAATCGATATGTTCCACCCAGAAATCCACCAGTTTTCCGAAACCGTTTTCCTGCTGATAATAAGGAACATACATGAAAGAAAATACCCGGTTATCCAAATCCAGGAATACCTGTTCGGGATACCAGATCACATTATGCTCGTCCAGCAAAAAACGGTCCAGTTCCTGTTGGATCTGTCTGTAACTCCACATAAAATCCCGCAGCCATTCCCTGGTGATGACCCGGTTTTCAAACAGCTGCACGATACTCTGCTTTGAGGAAATGTCATAATATAAATATGCAGATCCATCAATATAGCGCAGGCTGCAGGGCAGAAGCCCCTTGATGCCTCCTCTGCTCAGAATACAGTATTGATATCTTGTGTCCTCCGGTTTCCTGTCCAGAAGCAGCCGTTCATAATTGCAATGCAGATTTCTCACATATTCCGTCTGTAACATTTAAATCCCTCCTGTGATCCTGCGACAGTTTCTGATGAATGTTATGGGCGAGATCCTGTGCGCCTTGTATCCTGCCCGGGCACTCCAGATATCTTCCCCGTTCCTGAGATTCCAGCCCGGCACGGGGAAACGAAATTCTCCTTTTCCGACTGCCTCGATGATCTTCTTTTCCATTTTGACTTCCAGCATGATCAGATCCCATGCCACATACTTATTTCGATACAGCCCCGCCGTCTGTGCCCGGATTTTTTCCTCCAGTTCCTCTCCGGTCCGCGCTTCGGCTGTGGCCGCTTTGACGGCCTGTGCCGCCACATCCTGCTCCATAAGGCATCTGTCATACTGAAAGGTAAACAGACAGACTGCCAGCAGTATGGCGGATACGGTCAGAGGCACCACCAACGCCGCTTCCACGGAGAAGAACGCATTCATTTTTACCTTGTTTTCTCTGTTCATTTCCTCTTAACCTCCTATGATCCTACATAACGCAAATCCTGCTGTCAAAAACGGGACATATGGGATTGCGGTTCCTTTATCAGCCTTTTTCAAGAGCAGAAGCGTCGCCGACAGGACGGATATCAGAATCAGACTAAGCATTGTGGTCAGCATACATTGCCCGAACCCCAAAACGCTTCCCAGGATCGCCAGAATGATACCGTCCGCCCATCCGGCTTTTCGTGTTCCCAGAGCCACCAGCAATAAAATCGCCCCAGGTATCATTCCCGCCAACAAATCTGCCGGATTATTTTCCCCCCATAAGCATTTACAGATTCCGACTCCCGCCGCAGCCACTCCTCCCACTATGATCGTCCACACCGGTACTTTCCTGTATCGGATATCGAACATGCTTGATCCCAGAAGCCACACAAATATCAGCAGCATTGCAAATGATCTTCTATCCATTTCCTCATCCTCTCTATGGCGTGCCCGTGCACCTGCTGCAGGGCCGATAATCTCCCGCGTCTTTCAGCAGGATGGCAGATACGGTCCTTTTCAGGCCGGAGCAGTCCCTGCTGTAATGAAAGCAGTCCCCTTCCCGCGCGATATATAAGGTGTCCGTTACCGTTTCTCCCCGACATTTCTCACACTCCGCATATTTTCCGCCGTTTTCGTTGCGGTAGGCTCCCTGTGTCCCCGCCGCGATCTCCTGTATGGAAAGGCACAGGTGCGTACAGCCTCTGTCCCTGTGATACACAGTTCCGGTCTCTGTCACATATACGGTGATCAGTTTCTCCTCGCCCCCGCCGCTGTTTCCCACGATGTCATAACCGTTCCAGATATGGGCGTGATAACGATTGGCCATCCGAAAAGGCAGAAATCCTGTCAGGCTGCACCACGGAGAAACCTCATAGGTCAAAGTGATCTCCATCTCGTCATTATCCTGCAGCACTTCGCTTTCCCACAACTGCAGTCCCTCCACTCCCCGGGACAGAGGCGATGCGTTCAGATAATCTTCCTCCAGATAATCGACAATCTGATTTTTGATATAGATATAAGAAAACGCAATCCCTGCCATCTCTTTCCACCATGCATCTCCATCTTCCGGCTCCACGGAGCGGAGGGATTCCTCGTTATCCAGGGCATACCCGTAAACCGCCAGCCTGTTCCCCGTCTCCCAGAGCGCCGCCTGAAGATTCCCATGAAGACGGATCATCTCTATGGCACAGCTCAGGTTCAACAGGAAAAACAGAAACACCGGCAGCGCCACCGCCGCCTCCACCGTCATTCCGGCATACAGCTTCCGGGTGAGGAAGGCGGACAGCGATGTCCTCTCTATGGAGGTATGTACCGATCCATCCGGGTCTTGGGCGGGACCCGGCCCTATGTGCATGTCCTGATCAGTCGGAGAAGGATTTCCATAGTCTGTCAACGAGTTACATTTCTTTTTTCTCCATAGAAAAGACATCGCCGTCCGCCTTCCTTTCCTGCATTTTGATTCAGTGGATATACGCTTTCTGTCGGGTCACTTCAAAGTCAAAACCATATCCGCTCTCTACTTTCATGTATGCCTCCAGTCCGGCATAGCAACCGTCCAGACGAAAGGCCCCGTTTCCCGGTGTCAGGCGGATGTCCGCCTCCACCATGTTCATTGCTCTGGCAGTCAGAGTGTCCAGATCCGTGCACATCAGGAACACTCGCAGATAGTCATCATAGGAAAGCCCGGTTCCCAACTCTTTCGGTTCGTCCATACTCCCTGATAACGCGTTCTCCAGACTGTAATGCCATGTTTCGGCGCTTTTCAACAGGGGAACTTTCCCTCCCGCAAGCAATATCCTGATATCATATATGCTTTCCGCGTATGCCCAGCCCAGCAGTATTGCCGCTTCCAGCACAGGCGCCAGTTCGGGGACCATGGCCAGATCGCACACCAGTGTGGCTGCCAGCTTTACCATACTGCTCTTCTCCGAATCGGAATAGAGATATAAGGTATTCGCCGCTTCACGGATAACGCAGATTCTGTTCAGAACCGAGCGCAGATTCTCCACATCGCTTTCCTTTCCCGCCGCCAGATATTCCAGCTGGTAACGGAGCGCGTCCTCCTCACTTTCGCTGCCATAATGCCCCATATATCTCATCAGATATTCCTGAAAAAAGAACCGTTCCAGCAGCTGCTCGCTTTCCGACAATTGTTCCGCTGCCATATTTCCCCGGCTGACCTGTCCCCGACTCATCCTGTCCAGGATAAGCCCCTCCGTCCGTATAGCATTGGCCGACAGTTCACCGTCTTCCTCCAAAACCAGCTTCAGGATGCCTTTTCGTTTCTGAGCCTCCAGATTTCCGGCGGGATTCACAACACTGAGCACATAAGGCTCTTCCTCCCCCATATCAAACTCCATGCCGTCATACTCCTGTATCTCGCCGTCCAGGCTGCTCATTTCCTCCTCAATGTCCCTCTCCTCCAGTCCGTTCACCTCAATGATCCGGATCCAGTCCTGGAGTTGATCCAGAAGACCGAGTCCCACATCATCCTTTATGGCATCCGCGGCACAGCGCCGGAACACTGCGCCGCCTGCGTCTGTCAAAACTGACACTTTTGTCACAGATACATTTTCCGGTGAAAGTCCAAAGAAATCGCGATAGAGCCATGAACCCAGGAACACATCTTCCGCGCTCAGATTCTTTTCAAGATAATATTGCAGATGTCTCTCCGTATTGACCTTTCCGGGCAGGGTCGTTCCATAGGAAGAATCCACTGCGAAAAGATTGTACTGATAAAACAATTCCCTGTGGTACTCCGCCAGAACGCTGTCCACACTGATTTCCGCCGCGATCTCCGTCTCCAGCCGCGCACCGTTTCTGCGTGCCCCCTCGATCAGGGTCAGGCACAGGGACAGGATGAGCGTGACACAGAGCGCCAGATAGACCGTGAGATATGCATTCTTTTCTTCTGCTTCTGCCCGCTTTCTCAAATCTTGTTGGTCTCCTTGGTGATCTTGTCAAAAATGCCGTCCACCAGATCGGTGATCCTGTCCTTGAAAATAATCACCAGTCCCACCAGCACCACAATGATCAAAATAATCTCCACTGTTCCCATTCCGTCCTCTTCCCGGAATAAATCCTTTAAATTTTTCAAGTTTTTCAAACTTACACCTCCTAAAATCAGTTTGTTTTTTGCCTGCGTCCTTTGCAGGCTTAGATTTTCTTTTCAAACTTCCCATCATGCCGCCTCCGGCGGCACAAACCAATCCCACGAAACCATTCGGTTCCGGGAAGAACGCTGCCCTTGCGTTCTTCCGTGTGAGATTTAGAGTTTCTCCGCGAAGCAGCCCTTGCTGCGAGCGGCTAGAAACTCTTCTCACACTTTACATAGCCGAAAACGCAGGTA
The DNA here is from genome assembly GCA_023664345.1 of Lachnospiraceae bacterium. GTDB lineage: Bacteria > Bacillota > Clostridia > Lachnospirales > Lachnospiraceae > Acetatifactor. The sequence continues at coordinate 17,111 of JAMPFQ010000004.1, forward strand.
TCATGATCATCACCATCACCACCAGCAGCATGAGCACCATGGGCACCAACAGTTTGGTTCCCGCTTCCTCTCCCAGCCGCCTGCAGTTCTGCAGACGCTCTTCCCCCGCTCTGTCCGCTTCCTCCCCCAACCGTTCCAGCAGCGTGCTGTTGCCCTTTTTCAGGTTCTGGATCAGCAGCGTGCTCAACCGGATATATTCCTGCAGGCCCGTCCTTTTTCCAAAGTGTTCATAAGCGGACGCCTCCGATACCCCGGAACGCAGTTCCCGGCAGGCAAAAAGCATTTCCTCATAGGCAGACTGCTTTGGCTCTGCTCCCTTTTTTCGCTCATAGTCCTCAGCTATCTTCTGAAAAGCGCTTCGGGAAGTCATGCCCGCTCCTATGTAAAGCACCAGCTTATGCACGATATCAGGGTAATCTTTCTGCATCTGCTTTTTTCTCTGCTCCTGCTGTCTGTGCAGATCCTGGTCGGACATCACATATACTGACACTGCTGTCACAATTGCCAGCACCCACAGGATCACACTATAGTCCTCCACCTCCTGCTGCCAGTTTACTGCCCCGCCCTGCCACTCATCCGGCAGTTTCCATGCCTCCTCCCCGCGGCTGTCATATTCCGAACGCTGCAGCAGTTCGTTCAGTTCCGCGTATGTCCTCTCTTCGGCGGTAAGGGTCTTAGGCACTACCGTGACAGGCAAGATCTTCTCCCGGATATCCTCCCCATAACTGATTCTGACTGTCAGTTCCACAGAAACCGGTTCTTCCACAGGATAGACTCTGCCCGTACTGCCCACCACCGCAGGGCTGCTGCTCTTCCATTCCAGTAAAAAGGGATGATCGCCGTAACTCTCTTCCAGCGTCAGGTCGGAAGAAACCCTGTCCAAAGCCTCGTTTTCTCCCAGGATATATTCCGGCAGCCGGTTCCACAGTTCCTCCGACAGAGCCTGTACTTCCTCCTCTGTCAGCCGCATTGGGGCAACCTCTATCTGAAAGCTGTCCCCCTCGCTTTCCATGCGGTCTGTTTTTAACCGCACTTCTACGCTTCCTTCTCTGTAATCTCCCCTGGAGATCCTGCCTTCCTCGTCCAGCAGAAGACCGCTTTGGCTGTTATACCGCACCAGCATCCCAAACAGCGTGCCCACAAACAGGACTGCCAGGAACAGGCTTATCTTTTTGATATAATAGTTTGCTTTCAGGTGTTCTTTCCCCTGACCGGGATAGAGACTGCGCAGATCCTTTTCCACCTGCGCCGAAGAAAAAAACAAATTTCCATGGATACACATCCTTTTATAGATCCAGACTGCCATTCTGTAAAAGGGCGCCAGCAGACGGCTTATATCCTGTTCCACAGTTTCCTTTCGGGAAAGGAAAAACAGCGCCAGATAACAGACCGCGGTCATACAGCCTACTACATACATTTCCTCACCTCTCATTCCAGTTCCGCCTCTTCACTTCCGCGCCCCATATCAGGGAAGTGATCTTCAGCCGCTCTCGCGTCTGAAATCCCTTCCGGGCGCTTCCGTTTCGAGGCTGTTTCTTCAATTCCAGTTCCGCCTCTTCACTTCCGCGCCCCATATCAGGGAAGTGATCTTCAGCCGCTCTCGCGTCTGAAATCCCTTCCGGGCGCTTCCGTTTCGAGGCTGTTTCTTCAATTCCAGTTCCGCCTCTTCCCTTCCGCGCCCCCTTACCCCATCTCCGCCTGGATCTTACCCATGACCCGTTCCCCCATGGCATATGCCAGAAGATACACGCCCAGACATCCTGTCATCAGCGCTGCACCCTGCCAATTATGGTAAAGTACATCAAAATATCCGTGATTCGTAACGCTGATGTATAAAAGGATACCGAACGGCATCAGCTTCATGATATTCTGCTCCATCTGTTTTCCGCTGAGCATGGTAGCAATCTCCTGCTGCAGTTCAATCTTCCGTCCGATCACGGCGGCGGAACTTCTGATGATATCCGGCATACTCCCGCCATTTCTTTTCGCCAGCACAAATACCTGCGCAAATTCCCTGATTCCCGGGCAGCCGCTCCGGGCAGCCAGATCCGCAAGCAGCTCTTCCAGCGTGATATTAATGTCAAGCCCCCTCCTGATATAGTCCAGTTCGCCGCAGATCAGGGCTCCCTCCCCATACAAAAGTTCCATATCCCGCCTGCATTCCCGGAAAGCATTTTCCACCGCATATCCCGCCCGCAGGGATGCGGACACCGACAAGATACACTCCCGAAACTGTGCTGTCAGTTCCTTTTTTGTCCTCTCGATCTTCCTGGTTCGGATAGAGCGGAAGCAGAATACCCCTATAGCGGACATGGGCAGTACCGCTATCGCGCTCCGGTAAAAAAAGACGGCAAAAAAAACGGTTATCACAACGGAAAGCAATACTGTCAGCGCCAGTTCGCCCTTTTCCCAGCGGTATCCGCTATAGTCCCGCTGCCTTAAGTTTTTCTTCATGAAGCAACCCTCCCCTCTTTTGCAGTCCACCCATAATATTTCCCCGGCTGTCCTCCCCTGTCTCCTCAAAGAAGAACAGCGGATTCAGTTTGATCTCTCCGTTCTCATATCCCATGATTTCCGTAATCTCCAGCACCCGCCTGGACTTATCCCGGAGCCGTCCCAGATGCACGATGATGTCCACGCCTGAGGCGATCTGCTGCCTGATCGCCATAAGCGGAATGTCCATTCCCATCAGCACCATGTTCTCCAGACGCGCCAGCATATCCCGGCCGCTGTTGGCATGGCCGGTGGACATGCTCCCGTCATGCCCCGTGTTCATGCATTGGAGCATATCCACCGCCTCCGCCCCGCGCACCTCGCCGACCACGATCCGTTCCGGTCTCATCCTCAAAGATGCCCGTATCAGTTCCCGTATGGTGATCTCATGGCAGCCCTCCACGTTGCCGTTGCGGGTCTCCAGGCGTACCAGGTTCGGCAGTCCCTGCAGCTGTAACTCCGCGCTGTCCTCTATGGTGATCACTCTTTCTTCCGGTGGGATATCATGTGATAATACATTTAAGAATGTGGTCTTGCCGCTTCCGGTTCCTCCACTGATGAAGATATTGTATTTTGCCCTGACCAGGCGTTTCAGGAAGTCCGCTGCTTCCGGTGAAATGGAGTTCATCTGAAGCAGTTTTTCCATGGTAATGGGTTTATCCGGGAATCTCCGGATCGTCACAATGGGGCCGTTGAGAGCCACGGGTTTCATTACGATATTAACTCTGGAACCGTCCGGCAGCCTGGCGTCCACAATGGGTGAAGCCTCGTTCACCACTCTGTTGCAGCCTGCCACAATCTGCTGGATCACATCCTGCAGCTTTTCCTCCGACTCAAAGCCGATATCCAGCTCCCGCAGCCGCCCCTCTTTCTCGATAAAAATATGGTCTTTCCCATTGATCATGATCTCCGTCACCGAACTGTCCTCCACGAAAATCTGCAGGATATCCAGCCTTCTCAGGGAATCGAACAATTCCTTTTTCAAACGCCTGCGCAGTTCTACGGGACAGATCGCCAGTTCCTCCTGGCTGAGCAGGATCTCGTCTATGGTATCCTCCACTTCCTCATCGGAATAATCCTTGACGTAATCCATCCTTTCCCGCACTTTCTGGCGCAGGGCTTTTTTCAGTTCCGTATATTCCACATCCATCGCCTCCCTACAATGTTTTCAGCAGTTCTTTCACCATGTCTGCCAGATCCCCTTTTGTGTACTGCTCCAATTCCTCCGGCAGCTTGCGGATGTGGGAAAGGCTGACGCGTCTCGTCCTGTCCAGCAGATCCTCATATTCGTACAATGACAAAATCTGCTCATATTGCAGCAGCTTGCTCCGGGCCACGCGATCCTCCCTGACCAGGGTAAAGATATGGCTGCATATCCGCAGGATATCGAACAGTCCCTGCATGCTCTCCGACAGATCCAGTATCACATACTCATACTCTCCCAATTCCTCGATCTTCTGCAGCAGTCCCAGCCACTCCGCAGGAGTCACTGTCAGCAGGTTCTGCCCGGATTTCATGGGGGGAATGTAGTCCAGATTCCCCTTGTGACGGAGCATGGTCCGGATCCGCAGGCGGAACTTGTCCTGCTCTGCGTTCAGGAAATACAGCAGATCCGCCAGATCAAAGGTCTGGGCATCGGGAAGCAGTTCCGCGATCCCCGCATAATGCTCAAAATTCAGATACAGCGTCCGGTGCTCCTGCGCCAGCAGCTGGCTCATGGTAAGGGCGAAAGAAGTCTGCATACTGCGCCTGACCGGGGAATAGTTGCCGATAAAGACCGCCTTGCTGCTCTTTTTCAGCCGTGGAAGCTGCACGTCCGCAATCTCCATGTAGACTGCCAGCAGATACCGGAGCACTTCCTCCGCCTGCTGGTATTTATCCACGCTGGGCAGTTCTTTCCAGCGCAGCACCCCGCTCTCATTCAGCACCACCGTCCTGCCCGGCTGTAACTTCTGCATCTCCTCTGTATATGCCGATTCCGCCACTACCAACATGGTCACGGGACAATGCTGTTCCCCGGCCAGCAGTTCCTCCACGCTGGTGTAAGTGTGGAGTTCCCAGGGCAGATCCCTGTGCCGTTTTAAAAATTCCGTCATCAGCCGGGCATACTCCTCTTCCGTGTCGCACAACGCCATTATCTTTCCGTCCGATCCTTTCACTCCTAGTACACACCTCCCATATACAGCAACACACTCAGAAGCACCGGCCCGGACAGACAGATCCCCACAGCCTGTTTTTCCTTTTCATTTTCCAGATAGAGGCGCCATCTTCCGCTTCTTGCCACATCCGTCAGATATGCCAGGAAATAGTGCGCACGCTCCCGTATATTGCTTTCTTTCCACATTTTAAAAAGTGAGATCATTGCCGAAATCAGCAAAGAAACAAATAAGAACATCAGAACCCTGGATATGGGAAGATAACCGGCTGTCACGCCAAGCAATTTTACATCTCCCGCACCGATGGATCCGATCTTGAAGAACGGGTACAGCAGACACATGATCAATACTGCTCCCCCGAACCAGGAAAGGGCTCCTTTCGCACCGCTCTCCCAAAAACGCCATCCCACGCCGAGGACCGCCATGAACGCTATGAGAACATTGGGAATCCTCTTCCGCCGATGATCATAGCCACAGGCAGCCGCCAGCAAGATACACAAAGCTGCCAATCTTTCATCTCCTTTTCGGTTCGTTGTAAAATGCATTATACTGGATCCGATCATATTTTGCAAGCATAAAAACCCATAAATATCATTTTTGTCGATTATCTACAAAATTTTATAGATCCCAATCCCGTAAAGTGCCGCAAGCCCCGGAAATCCAAGGATTCCGGATGTCAAAACGGTAACGGGATTTATCCCCACCTCTATGGGAATCCCCAATCCTGTCAGGGTGTTATTGATAAAATAAATGGCGATCGTACCCAGGATTCCCCGCATCAGGATGTTCAGCATCCATTCGCTCTTCCTCTTTGCCGCTCCCACCATGAGCACCACCACACAAGCCGCAATAATGACTATCGTACCCGAATCCAATCGATCCATCTCCATACCTGCTTGTTTTCTTTGATAGATTCTATGTGTAAATTTTGGAAAATATGTTGGTATATTTTTCTAATTCCACACCTATACTTGTAACACAGAACTGGAACAGAAAGGAGCCCGAGAATATGAAAATGTATTTCAGCCAAGGCCTGGACACATCCTGTGCATGCGAGGAGGACCTCACCCCCGTAAACCTTCAGGATTCCATCAAAAAAACCCGACAGGCGCTTGCGATCGCCTATTCGGGTTTTGATAACGCATTAGAAGAAGATCTCATCGACAGCTATATTTATGAGATCAATTCTCTGCAGAAAAGATACAAGCATCTGACCGAACTGGCCGCTCTGGAAACGGTTCCTGACGAACAGGCATCACGCCAGCATTCCCCGATTCGTGCCCTGGTCAGCCATGTTTTCGGTTAAAGTATTCCTGCCGTAGGTCAAGCCTGCATATACAGCCTGAGAATTGTTCATGACCGGCCCCGATCCGTTCTGTCCCGCGATCTGGCCATACGCATCACAAAGGGGCCTGATCACCCTCTCGATCTCCGCAAGCAGCTCCGCACTCTGTTTTGCCTCTCCCAACGCCAGACGGCGGATGCAGAACAGGTACAGCTGCTGCAGGGTCGGGGCCGGTTCATATTTTACGTTCAGGGACTGGAGCAGTTCATTGAGACAGCCTCTGGATTTACGGACGGCCTCTTTAAATGCCGCCGTATCTTCCTGTTCCAGCGCATTTCTGCCTTCCTCCAGATAGCATAACAGCATCTCGTATAAGATCACCACCATCTCCGTGGGGTTCGCCTGTGTGATACGCAGTGTAAACTGCTGCTTGATTTCCTTTGTCATAGCTTATATGCACCAGGCTTGGAGCCTGCATCCTTTCCGCCTGTTTCGGCTTATTGAAGTAACTGCAGTACCTGAGACGGTCTCTCGTTAGCCTGCGCCAGCATGGAAGTGCCTGCCTGGGTCAATACCTGATAAGTAGTGTAATTGGTCATTTCCTCCGCCATATCCACATCCATGATACGGGAATATGCTCCGGTCATATTCTCGATCGCCACATCCAGGCTGTTGATGGTAGATTCCAGACGGTTCTGGTAAGCGCCCAGCTGTCCACGAACCTTGGACACATACTGAATCGCCCCCTTGATGTCCTCGATGGCTTGTTTCGCATCTGCCTGGGTATCCACTTTCATGTCTTTGATCCCCATATTCTGCAGGGTGACCGCAGGAATATCCACCTCCAGGACCTGACCCTCGTTCGCGCCGATCTGCATCCGCATCGCGCCGATCCCGGTAGCGTCAATGGTAAAGTTCGTATAAGTGCCGCCATTGCTGCGGGACAGATCCAGCTTCATCTCAAAACCGTTATCCGCCTTGATGGTGAGCAGATCCTCATCCACGGAAGCAGTCGCATTCTGCGGGAATCCGGCTCCAGGCGTAAACTGTGCCGTATAACTGCCATCGGCGTTTTTCGTCACATTCAGGCTTGTGACCGTATACTCTTTTGCCGGAACATCTGAGGAATAAGAATTTACTTTAATGTCCAGCGCAGCCGCCTCTTTTACATATCCTTTCCAGGAAAACTCGCCGTCCAGCAGACCCTGTCCGTTATATTCCGTGGTCTTCGACACACGGGTGATCTCCTCTTTCAGCTGAGCGATCTCCGACTGGATCACCGCGTTGTCCTCCTCCGACATGGTTCCGTTCGCCGCCTTGACCGCCAGTTCATTCATACGCTGCAGCATATCGCTGACCTCCGACAACGCCCCGTCCGCAATGGAGATCACGGAGACGCCGTCGCTGGCATTCTGGTTCGCCACATTCAGGCCCTCGATCTGGGCATTCATCCTCTTTGCCATGGCGAGCCCCGCCGGATTGTCCTTTGCATGATTAATCTTCAATCCGGATGATAACCTCTCCAGAGACTGTGACAGCAGGCTGTCGTTATTAGCCAGCGCGTTATTTGAAAGCATTGCAGATACATTGTAATTGATCCTCATATGATCGATCGTGCTCCTTTCTGTCCGTCATTTCATCCTATTTCGCCTCTTATGCTTTTACAGCATGTAACAATACCTTTGCTGCACGGTAAAGTTCCGTGTTATCTGTCCGTTCGGCACTGTCTTCCCTGACCATGTTCATTCCCGGCGCCGGACGATCCGCTGTAACGATGGTCAGGCTCCCCACCGTCCAGTGCTGTGTCGCTTCTTCCCTAAAGGTATCGGCGATTTCCTGCAATTTCATAACCTCTTCTTCCGTCTTTCCTGTGAAAATTCCGTAGATGGCGCCATTTCCCAGGAAAAGGGACGCCTCCAGGTTCTCCCCGTTTTCCAGATGGACACCGATCCGCACGGTATTCTTCTCACTGCCGCTCCTGTCAAAAGTCAGATGTACTCTGGAAAGAGTATCTCCCACATACATGGGGACAATGTATTCTTCCTGCTGCGCCAGATGTGACACTACTGTCAGTTGTTTGTGGAGCAGCTGCATCCTGCGCACATCGAGGCTGGTATCCGCTTCGTTAAGGGAAGCTTCCTCCACGATGGAAACAGACCTTTCCACAATCTCTGTATAAGCCTCCCTGAAAGCGTTCTTATCCTCCAGTTTCTGCCACAGTTCCAGACTGCGGATCACTGCGTTTTCCGCTCCCTCGGCTTCTCCGACCGCCTCTGCCGTCCTGTATCCGGCTGACCCTGTTTCTCCGGTTCCCGCCGCATCCGGCGTTCCCTGCGATGCGTTTGCCTGCTTTTTGCCCGCAGACGCGTAAATATCTTCCGTACCGTGCACCAGCGCCTGCGCTGCCATCAGGTTTTCCGCGCTGGCAGTCATTTCACCCCGCTGCAGCAAAGCCACGCTGTCTTTGTCGGCCTGTGCGGCCTGTCGGATCTCCTCCAGGCGAGTCTGGTCATATTCCGTCTGCGCTTCCTCGCTATAGGACACTTCTGTCAGGATATCCCGGGCTTTACCCGCAAATCCCCTCGCAATCTGTTCGGAAATGCTTTCTCCTTTGCGGATCAGTTCCGTCACTGTCCCCAGTTCGTCCGCCGCTTTCCTGTCCAGCGACTTCACTTTCCCGGAGCGGACCGCTGTGAGGAGATTGGAAAAATGCAGTTCCGCCTGTGTGTTGACCAGAGCGCCTACAGCAGCGCCGTCGGATCTCTCGATCTGACGGATCAGGCGGTAAACGCCGATATACCCGGCCCTCTCCTCCTCCGTCACCGCATGATTCCTCTCCAGACCGTAAAGGAATCTGCTGTAACTCTCAGATGCCTCTCTGTAGTCCTCAGGCAGTTCGCCAAAATAGTTCTCCAGTTCGGCAAAACTCTTCTCCAGAGGGTTCACGCCGTCTCGAATCATCTTCAGCACCGCGGCAGGAGTCATCTTCTCCACCACATTCTTCACCTGTTCGTCAGCCGACCTTACCGCCTCGATATTTTCCACCGTCATCGCCATGCGGTTATAGCCAAGGATCCTCGCCGCCCGGCGGTTCTCCTCGGTAGGTTCAAGCCCCAGATCTTGCAGGATATCGTCCACATTGGCAAATGCCTTTTTAATGCTGTCTCCCAGGTCGCTCCTGGGAGCGGTCATCAGCGTCTCATACTCTTCCTGGGCCTTTTGATAAGTATCCTGGAGCGCTTTCCCTTCCCCATGGAATTCCTCCAGGGTGGCTGTCGCCTGTCCCTCCGCGAAAGTTCCCAGCACCTGCGCGGGCAGGCCGGGAATCTCCTCCATCACGGCATTGGTCCGGGTAAAGCTGCGGTATTTCTCCACTGCCTCAGTGTCTCCGGGGAAATACTGTCCGGCGATCTCCGCTTCCGCTTTCTTTAAAGCCTCTATCAGTTCTTCCATGGGCGCGGTATCAATGGAAAAACCGCTTTTCAATAACTTCACATTGACTTCCGCCGTCATGCGCAGCCGAATCTCCTCCAGCTGCCTGCGGGCTGTGATATCACCCGCGTATCTCTCCAGAATCTCGCTGCTCTGATAATAGGCCGCCACGTCCGCCGCTTTCTCATACAGATTCCAACTCTCTCCTGCCAGGTCTGTGTGGATGGGGTTCTTTCCTTCCGCGATGGCTGCCGCCGCCGCATCGGCAAAATCCTGTTCCGACACGGGAAGTTCCAACTCGCTCAAGGTCTCCAGCCGATCCAGATTCTCCTCTGTCAGCGGATATCCCCTGTCCAAAAGCCACTGCGCCGCCCGTCGGTTTTCCTCATCAGCCTCTCTGCCTGACTGCAGGATCACTTTATCGATCTGGGCTGTCAGGTCAGCCTCCTCAGGCATCCGGGCGCTCTGGGCATAATATCCCCGGATATCCTCCGCGTAATATCTGGGCGCGCCAGCGGTTCCGTTTCCCGCGCCGCTGTTCTGCGCCACATAGAGGTTCCAGATTTCAGCCGTCATCTCATTGTCGATCAGATAGCCTGTTGTCCCCTCCTCCAGGGGGCGCAGTTGCACCGCCATATTCCACGCCTGTGCCACATCGTTCAGATTTTCCTCCGTAAGCGGGATATCCGCCTGCCGGAAACTCTGCGCCACAGCTGCCGCCAGCGTCTCGCTGCCCACAGCCGCCGCCAGCGTCTCCATATCGATATCGTCGGTGTAGCCCGCGATATGCTTGCCCGCACGGGCCAGTTCCGCCTTGATCTTGTCCACGATGGTCACTGCCTCATCGGGATCCAGGCTCTCGAAATGGAATCCCTCCTCCTGCAGCTTCGCGTAATCTTTTTCGGACATCGTGTGGGACATCACAGTCATGTAATCCTGCTGCACCGCCACATTCATGTTTTCCGCCGCCTGCTGCAGTTCAATCAGGCTCTTGCCCTTCTCCCTGCCGGGACCTGCCACGCTGCCCCACAGTTCCTCTTTCCTGTCCGCAAAGGTCACCTGACGATCCACATGACCGTTCCCACTGCGGTGAGGATACGCTTTCTCCGCATAATGCTTTTCTGTCTCCACCATTGCCTGCTGCTGAAATGAAATCTTCAAGATGGTACCTCTTTTCCCAATCACATTTTCATACACACTTCCCGACATGCCGCTCATGGCGGCACAAACAATCGATGAATCGGTGCAAGTCCGGAAGAATCGCTGCTCTTGCGATTCTTCCGTGTGAGATTTAGAGTTTCTCCGCGAAGCAGCCCTTGCTGCGAGCAGCTAGAAACTCTTCTCACACTTTTATTTCGGTGCAAAAAGGTATTTTCTTAACCGGCGCCCCATACATTTTACGGCATCTGGCTTTTACGCCGTCTCCGCGTCACCTGTCGTCTCTCCGCAGGATCAGCACCACGACCACGGTGACGGCCACGATCATGATATAAAGCCCGGTCTCATTCCTTTCCTTCAGGGGATCATAGGTATATTCCACCGTTACTGTGCTGTCATGGCCGATTCCTTCAGCGGCATGGCAGCAGACACAGCCCTTTATCAGCATTTTCTGTTGAAGATCTCCCAACTGCCTGCCGGTAAAGGTCCCTCCCAGTGCCGTCCTGTGATCCGCAGCCAGGCTGCCCCCCGGTATCCAGTCCCTGTCCCCGGCCTTTTTATACCAGATTGCGCCGCCGTATCCGTAGGGCGCAAAGCCGTCTCCCACTCCAAGGAACAGGCTGTCATTTCCCGCGGGCATGATCCCCGTGGAAGATTCATAGACCGCATAGATCCGATGTCCCTCTTCCGCCCGGAACGCGAATATATTGATGTAGAACGCCACCGTATACTGTTCGGAACGGGTCCTGGTCAGGGGCAGGATATCCCTGTTGATCTTCCAGTCCGCGCCGGAGTTTCTCAGGTCGTCAGCGATGAACTGCCTTGCATCACTGTCCAGCGCCTCGATCTCCTGTGCCAGCATCCCTGTTTTCTCCAGATATCCTTCCGCACTGTCAGATTCCTGGGCTGCAGCCGCGGAATGCGGATAGCCGAGAACGATGATCAGGCAGAGCAATGCCGGGATCACTTTCAGCCATAGGCGCTTTGCTGCCTGTCTGCCCGTTTCCGGGTTCTGTTGTGGATTTAAATGAACTGCCATATCTTCTGTGAAAATCTTCACGCCTGCTACTTTCCTTTTTCAAGTTATACATGGATGGTTTTGGGGTATGTTAATTTCAGGGGTAGAATGTATCCAGTTTAGAACAATTTGTTCTAAATGTCAATAGAACTTTTGACCGCAATTATACTTAATGTATCCATTCCGTTACTGCTAACCGTAGGTGATCAGATGAGAAAATATGAACGATTACGAAATTTAAGAGAAGATTTTGATATGACTCAGTCAGAGGTGGGGGCATATCTGCACATTTCCCAGCGTTCCTATGCCCACTATGAAGCCGGAACGCGGGATATCCCGCTGGAGATCCTGATAGAACTGGCAAACCTGTATCAGGTGAACCTGGACTATCTGGTTGGCAGGACGAATGTGAAAGAATCGCTTCCGAATGTTTAGACAGATGATCGCGACAGCCGTTTTGCAAAAACTACACTGGGCAGTTTCTCTCTATCAGTTCAGCCAGTTTTAGTATCTCGGACCGATCCATCCTGCTGTCAATGCCCATCAGATACTTAACATCCATCAGTATCCCTACTACATTTTCATATTTTTTCTTATTGCTTTTCCAATCACCTGTAGCAGATCCAATATAATACATTGGCGTTCCAGTCGCAAACTTCTTTCCATGCGAATCATAGGGCATGATGAATGCATTATAAACCATGGGATGTTCACCATCCGCCATGAACTTCTCACTTTTTGCAATATACTCTCCATAGGCGATCTGCTTATTGATCGAAGCAGACTCCGGCAAATGCCCCGGCATTCCAGACCATCCAAACTTATAGTATTTTGCATCAAGAACATACACTCTCTTATCTGTCCGCATGATAGAATCCGGTCTTAAAAATGCATTATCCCGCTTTCTGCCGTCCGCCAGTGTCCACGTGGTCTTAGGAAAGTACTCTTCTTTCTCAGAGATTCCGAACACTCTGTCTATCATCTTTTCCCAGACATATTCAAAGTGATATGTTCCGTACCTGAAATCAGATCCTGCATCATCTTTCATGGCTCTGATGACCGCGATCATATTCCTGAACAGCCGCCTGTTCCTATCATTAAAAGTACTCTGCAGCTTATCATTTACCACAACAAGCATCATTTTTCTGTGCAGTCTTATCTTAGGTTTTGGAGGAACAAACGATGTGAACAACCAGCCAAACTTCTCAAAGCTCTCATAAACACAATACTCGTGCACAAGTGTGATCAGTTCATCTTCATTTATGGTATTCTTCTTCACCACAAAATCCAGATAATAAGCTGCATTCTCCTGAAGTAAAGGCTTCTGCGTTCTGATCGTTCTGCTCCAGTCGATTTTTCCACGTTTTGCGATCTGCCTGTATGTATCCCGTTCTTTATAGTATCCCCGTTCAAAAAAATCTTTGATAAGAAACAGATATGCCTGGACCGGAATCCCTGCAGGGCCATCCTGGTCCAGGCCGACATAAACCTCCGATGCTTTTTTATCCGTATGCTTTGCCAATACATTCATCAGAGACAGGATATCTTTCCTTAATCCCTTTTCATCCTCGCTTCGATGATATCCCAACGGAAAATTGACTTCATAGTATTCATCCTTACGACGGATGCCAACAAAAACATCACTGTCAATATTTGTATTTGTCCGGCATCTGTCAAAGAGCGAATCATTCATTATCTGCATTTTCCTCCACTTCCGCAGCCTCTTCCATGTTCTCAGGCGCAGCCGCCTGTCCAAGCATTTTCTGATAGACAGCTCCTTTCAAAACTTTCTTTAATACATCCACTTCCGGCTGGGATTCCCTGAAGATCTCTATGATTCCGTCTATTGACGATATGTCCTCATTAAAATAGATATAATGATCCATTTTGAAAGCATCATCCCAGAGATATTTAAGTACCTTTTCCGGAAATCTGTCCCTGGTAAGTTCGTTGACCTTTGCAAAATATGCTCCTAAACGCTTATCCCCTGAACTGCCTGTTTCTTCACCAAAGCGGATGATCTCTTCATTTGTGACGGTCACAAATCTGCCCCAGGAAACCTGGCTCCCCTCTATCCGGCTATCCGCATGCCGCGCTTTACTGACATCATTCTTGATGAGGTGCATCTCCCATCGCCGCTGAAATGCCGTATCAAGAGTAAACACATTCTGATCCGAAGTGTTCATTGTTGCCAACAATGTCAGATTTGCAGGCATTTTTATGCTCTCATCCTCATGACCATCTCCGTAAACGATCTTAGCCATGTCATAATTTGAAATATGATACTTTCCAGAACCATCATCATTTCGGTCAAGCAGCTGAAAGATATCTCCAAAGATTGCCGACGCGTTTCCTCTGCTTATTTCCTCGATGACCAGGAAATACATATTTGCGGGGTCGTCATGTGCTTTTTTAAGTATCCTGGTAAAAGGCCCCGGCTCAAAAACATATCTCAGCTTTTCTTCCGTTTCACCCTCTTTTCTTACGAGACGCGGAAGTATCTGTCCAACAAAATCCGAATAGGAATAGTCCGGATGGAACACCACTCTCTCAGAGCGTTCCTGCACGATCATCCGATCGATCTCATGGCTCTTGCCAGCGCCAGGAACGCCATAGAAAAGAATATTTGCACCGATCCCCGGAACATTGCTGCTTTCGCCTGAATCGTTCTCCTCTTCTATCATTTCAGTATTATGGTCATTCAGATGCGAAATCGGAGCATGGTGAATCCAGTCGGAATTCACCAGATAGAAATATATAAATTCCCTCTTAAATGCACATACATATTCTCCCGAACCAGACATTTGCTGGACAAACCCTTCTGTAAGCGCTCTGGCGATCGTCGTTATCTTGATCTGCTTGGAGATCGGAGTTTCCGGCGATGCCATGGAAAAATTTATTTTCCATGCACAGAAAATCGTCTCAGATTCATGTTTATATACACCCAGGCATGATACTTTGTTTCCCTCATTTTTCCTGTCATTGGCATAGTTCAGATACTTTGCCTTCTGTTGGATCCGCTGCTCATCCTGAAGATTGCTCCTTCCTCCGGGGGTGGTTCCCTTAAGGCACACATAAAAGATCTGATCCCCGTTCCCTCTTGGGATCACGATCCTATAAACTTCCCTGAGCTCATTATTAACGGGAGAGACATCAGCCCCGTCAAACAGATCATCTATCGCTGTTCTTAATTCATTTTCAACCTGATCTGCACTTAAAGCCATGGACCTGTTATAGTCTGCTGTCACAAGCCTGCCCTTTCCTACCGCCCATTGATACTCTGACATAAGCTGCCTCCCATGTTTTGTCTTTGTGAAAGCTTCATTCCCTAAAATATTGTTCCATGATCGCATCCGCTATTATGTTTGCCATCTTTACAGGAACCGCATTACCAACTTGCCTCCACTGATCGCGGAAATCTCCACACAGTTCATAATCATCATCAAATGTTTGTATTCTTTTGATCTCATTTATCCTAAGAAACCTGTTTTTCCAATGAAATGGCCCCATATTATTTGAAAAGCTTGCCTGTATGGTCCATGACGGTCTGTCCGGAGACAACTTTAAAAGAAATGACCAGTACCGCGATCTCCACTTGAATATCGGATCCGGATATCCTCTTTCCGCAGTAAAATAAAGATAGTTATCGCCGGGTGGAACCAGCTTGAGCAGATCCTTATGCTTGGATCCCGCCTGCATTTCAGCGTCCTCGGGAAGATCGTGATCCAGATCACCGATCGCATCGCCACATGTCATCCAGGGCTTCTTATCTCCACGCTTTTCTTCCGGAACTTTCTCAGGGTCATAATGCGTTTCCTCCGGAAAAACAAAAGGCCTGCCCTCTCCACGTCTGATCCCAACGCACATGAATCGTTCCCGCATCTGAGGGACGCCATAATTGGCCGTATTTACAACCTTATACGTAATATCATATCCATATTCGTCGGCACGCTCTTTCAGGAGATCAAATGCCGCCTGGTGAGGCTTGTACACAAAGCCGAATACATTTTCAAAAAAGAACACTTTAGGCCTTATCTCATACAAAGCCCTAAAATATTCATATAACGTGAAAGAATTTTCATCCTCCAACGCCCTCTTCTTGTCAGTCCTGTAAAATCTGGATTTGGAATATGCCGGACATGGCGGTCCACCCACCAGAACATCAATATCAGATCTCTTCATGCCAATCTCGGCAAGATATTTATCATAATCGATTTTCCTGATGTCATCGCAGACAACCAGCTGCCCCACTTTATTTTTTTCAAGGGTATCGCAGGCAGGTTTCCAGAAATCCGTGGAGAAACATATATCAAAGCCTGCTTTCTTAAAACCACAGTCTATGCCGCCACCACCGGAAAAAATGCTTAATACGTTCGGCATTATTCTAAACTCTCTTTCAAATATTCGATCATCGCTTTGCCCATCAGGCAGGGAACCGCATTACCGATCTGCTTTTGTATTGAGCGCCTTGTCCCACAGAATTTATATCCTTTGGGAAATGTTTGGATCGCCGCCAATTCCGGCACTCTTAACCTTCTATTATCCCAATGGAACGGGCCTACCCACGGGCCGGGCTGTGCACAGACAGTCCATGACGGCTCATCCGGGGACAGTTTGAGCAGAAAGTTCCAAAATCTCTTATCGGCGACAAATTTGGGATTCGGATATCCGGCCCAGGCAGTTAACGCTTTATAATTTTGTCCCGGCGGAACTTCGCACAGATCCTCATAATATGTACCCCCCTCAGTGACTTCATATTCTTCAAAAAACTCATCTCCGTCGTAGCCAGCGATCGCCTTTCCTGCTGTTTCATATGGTTTGAGTCCTGTTTCCCCGCATCTTTCCGGCGCACAATGTGTTTTGACAGGTTCATCTCTTTTGAATGTTCCTTTGGTACCTATGATAAACAGTCTCTTCCTTTTTTGCGGAACCCCATATTCCAACGCATTCGCTCTGATGATCCGATGATCATATCCGGCTTCCGTTATGATCTCGATAAATCGATCAACGATCGCTTTGTTTGTCGGATGCATCAGACTTTCAACATTTTCAAACAGGAAACCATCCGGATGAATATCCGTGACCACTCTTAAGTATTCGTTTACTAATGTTGCCCTGGGATCATCGATCCCTTTTCTTATATGATTTCCGACCCAGTATCCTGCCTTGGAAAATGGCTGACATGGCGCTCCGCCAATAACAATAAATTTATCCGGTTTGTTTTCTTTCACAATGTCAGAAAAAACGCTGCTGTCTATCTGATGAAGATCTCCCTCAAAGATTTTAGTCTTTCCAAAAAACTCTTCGTTAGCTTTAAGGGTCTCAATGCAATCCGCATCAAGATCTGTGCTTGAGATCACCGGAATCCCAGCCATAAAACCGGCAATATCCAGACCTCCAGCCCCTGAGAACAAACTGACAGCTACTATATCTTCACTCATAGTTGCATCCTTCCCGTTTGCACAAAATCTACATTGCGCTTTTTCCACTCTTGATCCACTCAGATCCTATCCGCTTTTCGTCATTCGCCGCTCGCCGAACATGCAAGCATGTTCTTCTCGCTAACGCTCATTATATCACAGGATCAACTGATTTTCATGTCTTTAGGGTGTATAGGGATCACGGCATCCCTCATACATCAGTACCTTGTCATAAAATAACTCGCACCCGCAAGGGAGCTCATGGAAATCTCCCTGCCCCAGTGTACGGCGCCGTTGTAGTTCCCCTCCGCCACGATAACACTGTCGGAACGTACCTCCAGGATGATAACGGAATGTGTGTTCCCATTGATCCTCGCGATATCCCCCACCTGCACGGCGGAAGCGTCATAGTACAGCCGTGCGGGAGCCGTGCCGAACGCAGCATCACTGAGCATGAACGCAAAGCCTGCACAGCCATATCCGCCGGAATAGATCCCGCCGTTCCATCCATAATAATTATCATTTGTCCATGGCGTCCCATCAGGGTAGGAAGACTGCAACCCGATCATGGCGCTGTACACCGCGGAAGCGTCCGGCGCCACCGCCTGGTACTCTATATTTTCTTTCCCACAGGCCTGGCAGACGTACCGCTCGAAATTCTGGTTCCCCTCAGTGCCGCTCTCCACCAGCTGGTAACTGTGCCCCAGCGCCCGTCCCGTAGTGGCTCCGCACCTTTGACAAGTAGAGGGACGTTCACAGGTGGCTTCCACGAAACTGTGCCCCAGCGCCTCTCCCTCTTTTATCTTACAACGCCTGCAGGTTTTGGGAGTCGCGCATGTAGCCTCCGTGAAATCATGCCCCAGAGGTTCGCCCACCGTTTCTCCGCAGCGTTTGCAGACTGCGGCTTCCAGGCAGGTGGCTTTCGTCAGGTTATGACCTAACGCCTTGCCCTCCGTCTCCCCGCAGCGTGTACAAGTCTTCGGGTCTGTACAGTCAGCCTCCGCGAAATCGTGACCCAAGGCCTCCCCTGACTCTTCCTTGCAACGGCTGCAGATCTGGGGCAGGGTACAGGTGGCTTCCGCAAAATCATGACCTGGCGCTTTCCCAATCTCTTCCTTACAACGGGTGCAGATCACCGGCTCCAGACAGCCCCTGACCTGCTCTATATGCCCCAGCGCCTCCGCTATCTCCTCGCCGCAGCGGGAACACACCCCGGGTTCCGTACAGGTGGGCTCGCTGCTGTCATGACCCAGCGCCTCTCCCACGATATGCCCGCACAATTCACAGGTCTGTGGCGTCACACAATCTGCCTCCACATAAGAATGCTCGCGGACAATCACGTGGCATTTGTACCAGTGGGCTCCCTGGCGGACAGTCACTGTGGTCTCTCCCGGAGCCAGTCCCACAACGGAGCCCTCGCTCCCCTCGTCAAATGCTATGACCTCCGCATCATCTGCCCGCCAGTCCCATCCTTCGCCGGCGGACTTAATGGTAAGCGAAACGGCTTCTTCGGGACAGATTGTAACCTCTTTCTCCTCAAATCCGTTTACTTCCACATCACAGGCATGAAACCCGGCGATCCCTCCTCCGGCGGCCACAAGGGCGCTGGCGGCGGCGATCAGTATCTTCAGTTGTATCTTCATAATCTTCTGTACCCCCTGTTTATTCTTGATCGGTCTCATAGCAACCGTTTTATATTATATTGCCGCATCCGCTGAAATGCAAGGACATCACCGAATCAATCATTATAATATTTCTTTCATTCCCACCTGCCAAAAAGGGTAAAGTCCCGCTGATTCCGTAGACTTTACCCCTTATGCATATGTCGATCATGTTTGCTATTCCTTGATCATATCAAGTTCCGTGAGATTAATGCCGGATGCGGAAAGTATCACTTTTAATTCAATATAACGACGTTTCATTTTTTTATATGATACGGACTCTTTATCGGTATCTATCATATAATCCTGCAGCCTGGCAAATTCTTCAACATTTCTCTGCATCATCTCTTTATCTGACATACGACCACCTGCTTTCTAAAATATGAATCATACGGCTACAAAGAAAGTGTACCACAATTCAAAGGTAAAGTCTATTGAAAATAATCAACGAAAACAGCCCTATGCTGGCACAGTTTCAGACGATATCCAGTATGCCCGGATCGCTGCCGTCATAAAATTCCCCGTCGGCACAGACCAGCGGGGAATCCTTTTTATCTCAATGCAGTTTCAGAACACAAACACCGCCGCGCCATAAGGAGGCAGGTCAAAGGAGATGGAATAATCATGATAATGACAGGGCTCTTTCACCGCCGCGATCTCTGCGGGGATCTCATTGCCCCAGCCGCCGAACCTCTCCTCGTCGCTGTTCAGGAGCAGCTTATATTTTTTCTTCTTGGGCACGCCCACGGTATACCCCTCGCGCTTCACGGGCGTCATGTTCAGTACAAACAGCAGGCTGTTCCTGCCGGTGGAAGATTTTCTCACAAAAGAGTACACGCTGTTTTCCGCGTCGTCCGCGTTCATCCACTCAAAACCCGCCCAGCTGTCGTCAAATTCATAAAACGCAGGATATTTGTTGTACAGTTTCAGCAGTTCTGTCATGTAAGCCTGCATACCCTGGTTGTTCTTCTCCTCCAGCAGATACCAGTCCAACTCCCTGGCCTCGCTCCACTCCCGCTCCTGTCCGAACTCCTGTCCCATGAACAGCAGCTTCTTGCCGCAATGGCCGAAGTAATATGTATACCCCACCCTCAGGTTCGCATATTTATCCACCGTATAGCCGGGCATCTTGTTCACCATGGAGCATTTCAGGTGCACCACCTCGTCGTGGGACAGGGGCAGGATATATTTCTCGCTCTCATTATATGTCATGGCGAAAGTCATGGCATAATGATTCCCTTTCCTGTACAGGGGATCCAGCTTCATGTATTCACAGAAATCGTGCATCCATCCCATATTCCACTTAAAGGCAAAGCCCAGGCTCTCGCCGCCGATATTGCCGGTCACGTTAGGCCATGCGGTGGACTCCTCCGCCACGGTCAGGAAGCCGGGATAGGTTCCTCTTACCACGGAATTCATATGCTTGAAAAATTCGATTGCTTCCAGATTCTCGTTCCCGCCGTATTTATTCGGTACCCACTGTCCGTCCTGTTTTCCGTAGTCCAGATACAGCATGGAAGCCACCGCGTCCACGCGGATGCCGTCCACATGGAACTCTCTCAGCCAGAACAGCACGTTGGCAATGAGGAAATTCTTGACCTCATACTTGCCGTAATTAAATATCTTCGTGCCCCAGTCAGGATGCTCTCCCAGACGGGGATCGGGATGCTCAAAGATGCACTGCCCGTCAAACTCCCCAAGCCCGTGGGCATCCGTGGCAAAATGGGCGGGCACCCAGTCCAGGATCACGCCGATCCCCGCCTTGTGCAGCTTGTTCACCAGATACATGAAATCCTTGGGCGTTCCATAGCGGGACGTGGGCGCGTAATACCCTGTCACCTGATAGCCCCAGGAGCCGTCAAAGGGATGCTCCGCAATCCCCATCAGTTCCACATGGGTAAACTTCATCTCTTTTAAATACTCCACGATGCGGTCAGCAAACTGTCGATAATTATAGAAACCTTCCTCCGTACCGTCCGGATGCTTCATAAAGGATCCCACATGGCACTCATAAATCGCCATGGGCTCCCTGTTCCAGTCCTTCTTATCCCGCGCCGCCATCCATTTGGCATCCTGCCAGTCAAAGCCGCTCAGATCCGTGACGATGGAAGCGGTTCCCGGACGGAGTTCCGCGTAATTGGCGAAAGGATCCGCCTTGTACAGCTTCCTGCCGTCCTGTGCCGTGATCAGGAACTTATACATCGTGCCCTCGCCCACATTGGGAATGAACAGTCCCCAGATCCCCACCGGGCCCAGCTTCTCCATAGGATGGGACATCTCGTTCCATCCGTTGAAGCTGCCAATCACATGCACTTCCACCGCATTAGGCGCCCAGACGCCGAAATAGACGCCGGCTTTCCCCTTTTCCACGGACAGATGCGCCCCCAGCTTCTTGTAAATGTCGTAGTGTGTTCCCTGCGAGAACAGATATTGATCCGCCTCCGAGATAAATACTTTTTGTGTTTCTTTCTCCATAACCCTTCCCTCCATTTTAGTTCCTCTGATTCCTTTACGCAAAATCCCTCTCGCTGAGTATGATCATGTCTTCCTCATCATATCTTCTCGCCAGCAGTATGTCAAAGAAATGCTTTAAATTCTTCCTGTTGGCATGCTTGATGGCGCTGTCCACCAGTTCTTTCACTTCCAGGACCGTCACCACATGGTCGCTGGTCTGCATCTCATCGATCCTGGTATGAAGCGCCAGGATGCCCATATCATCAATGGAATACTCCCGTTCTCTGGCATATTTTCTGCCGAATGCCACCAGCGTGCCGTTGCTCAGCGATTCCACATCCATCCTGGAAGTAAAGCAGGCGGCCAGTTCGGAATGCTGCTCCAGGAATTTGTTCATGGCTTTCTTCACATCTTCCAGGATAATGATGATCCCGAAAGATTCCTGCTGTAGAGCCTTGTGGAGGCGCTTTGCCGTATCCGCGTCCATGCCGGACGCTTTCTGAATGATCAATGCGCCACTTTTCAGCTGCTGTACGGTGGATTCCACGTCCTTTTTATTCAATGCCTGGCCGGATATCTTTGCCACTTTCCCTGCGAAATTACTGTCCGTCATCTGTACCTCACGGATCATGTTCTTGGCCAGGGACACCGTATCCATGCCCTCCTCGCCGGTAATGACGATATTTCCGGTATATGCCGCCATACTGATACTGTCGATGGCGTGCACAAGCTGTTCCCTTGAGGCCCGGCTCTGGATGTAAGGGCCATACAGTTCTTTCTCCTCTCTGGTCAGGCTGCGCACCTTGCCTTTTTCGCGTTCCACGGAAGACGGATCCTCATCCTCTTTTGAGGATTCCTTATCTGCTCCCGGTTTCTTCTTTGCGGCCTTCTCAGGCTTATCCGTCCCGGTATCCTGCGCAGCCGCTTTTTCAGTTCCTTTCTTCCCGGATTCTTCCGGTTCAGGTTTCTTCGCCGTCTCTTCAGATCCGGACTCTTCTGCTGCCTCCGACTCCGTCAGTCCGGGCTTATCCGCCGTATCCGGCTGAGACTCCTGCCCTACAGTCTGTTCCGGTTCCTCCGGTTCAGCCGCGGCTGTCTCCTCCGGTTCTTCTTCCTCTTCCAGATCCGCCCAGGTTATCTCCTCCGACTCTGCTATCTCTTCCTCTTCGTCGGCCTCCTGCCCAAGTCCTTCCGCGTCATCGGCTCCCTGCGGTTCTTCAATCTCCTCGATCTCCTCCACTTCGTCCGAATCCCCGAAGATCACCTCCTGCTCGGCTTCTTTCAGGATCGTCTCCAGTTCTTCCTCCGAGTCCTCCTGAGGCTGGCTGTCCCAGTCCTCGGTTTCCTCCTGCCGGTCTGTCAGATCCTCCACCGGAACTTCCTGTTTAGGCTCTCCGCCAGGACTTTCCTCCACCGTTCCGCTGCCGAACAGGTCCTCATCCGTCACTACTTCTTTCGCAGATCCCTGTATATCCGCGCTACCGCTTTCCAGCTGCTCCAGCAGGCCATCCCTGACAGAGGCCTCAAAAGCAGTGAACATTTCTCCCGTGTGCCGGAGCACATGCTGGCGCACTTCCTCTTTGCGTTTCTCCGCATTCTCCTGCTTCATGCGTTCCCATTCCCTGAGAACATCCTCCAGGTTCATCTGTCCGGTGATCTGTTTCTCGATCTGTTCGCTTTCCGGCACGACCAGACGGATCTGCCCATCGGATTCCTGCGAAAGGACACTTGCGATCTCCCTGGGCGGCTGGGCAGTCAGTACCTGCTCCGCCGCTCTGGATTCCCGCTTAAGCTGCGCCATCACAGTCTCCGCCGTGATGTCGTCCGCTTTCTGCTGCTCTGCAGCCATTACCGGTTCAGGCTTTCCTTTAGGGTTTTCTGTACTGTCGGTCTTCTCCACAGGCTTTTCCGCTGTGTGCTCCACAGGGGCTCTGGCTTCTGCCGTTTCTTTCGCCGGAAGCGGTTCTGCGGGAACAGGTTCAAGTATCTCCTCCGACACGGTTTTTCTTCTGGAGCCGATCTCAGGCACGATCTCTTTCACGGCTGCTTTCCCGTCAGCAGCCTGCTTTCCGTTCTGTATGTCTGCGATCTCTCCTGTCTCGCCGAAAAATACCTCTGACTCCTCCATCACTTCGGCTTCCGGCCCCAGATCGTCCGCATCCACCTCATCTATCTCAGGCAGATCCAAAGATTCCGTCTCAGACTCCAGCAGCGGCGCCATAATGGTACGCGTGATCTCGTTCTCCCTAGAAGCTTTCGGATCGTCTTCCAATACTTCCCGCAGCCCTGCGGCAATCTCCGCCTGAAGATTGATCGTATTATACTGCCCCATATCCATGGGCTTCACCTGAATGTCCAGTTCTTCCGGCTGCTGTGGCACAACCTGCGCGTTTTCCGCGGTCAGGTCTCCAGAAACAAATCCATATATCTGCGTTTTCCCGCCCATATCGTATCCGGACGGCTGCCCCGGCACAGGTGCATCATAAAGCGCCTCCTGGGGCGCAGGTTCCTGTTGTGTCTCATAATAAAACGGTTCCTGGAACGCTGGCTCCTGCTGGGTCTCATAGTAAAACTGCTCCTGAGGCGCTTTCTCACGCTGAGTCTCATAGTAAAACTGTTCCTGAGGCGCCGCCTCCTGCTGGGTCTCATAGTAAAACTGTTCCTGAGGCGCCGCCTCCTGCTGCCCCCCGTAGTAAGGCTGCTTCTGAGAAGCCTCCTGCTGAGAATCATAATAAGTCTGCCCATATTCCTCAAAACGATGGTCGTACTTCTCCTGCTGGGCGGGAGTCAGGGGCTGATGCAGCATTTTCAGTTCCATAGCCTTTATGACATATTTTCCTTCACCAAACCAGACGATCAGTTCATCGCACTCCTCCACGCAGCGGGTGCCCAGTCCCACTCTGTGGTAGAGATACGCCAGTTCATACGCCCATTTCTCACGGTAATCCCTTTTTTTCAATTCCTCCAGGACCCCGATCCGTTCTTCCAGACTGACATCCTGCGCTTCATAAAGCTTATACTGCAGGATATAGCGTCCCGGATCCCTGGGCGCTACCTGCACGAATTCTTTATAATAATTCACTGCCGGGACAAAGTCTTCCATTTTGATGGAAAGTTCACAGAGAGAATAACAGATCGTCCTCCCGCCGGGTCTCCTCTCATATGCCAGGAGCAGCATATTCCTGGCGTCCTCGTACCGCCTGTTGATCTTATACAGATCGCTGATGGTACAGAGCATCATGACGCTCTTCACCCTGCGCCAGTCGATGGTATCCGCGATCTCCGCAGCCGACACATACTCCCCCTGCGCGATCAGATCCTTTATCTCATCCGCTCTTACTTTGTATTCATACTTATCCAAGGTATTTCGCTCCCTATTCTCTATCTGTTATCATGGCATCAGAGTCGTTATCCTCTGTAAGGCAATAATATCCCACTATTTCGATTCTATATAGTTTACCATAGTCTGCATACATATGTCAAAAAATATTGTTTAATTTTTCATAAAAAATACAAGATATAGTAGCTATACCTTGTACCCCTTTACAAAATATCGAAAAACAACCTTATGATACCCAATGTTCCCCCGCGCCTGAAAGCCTTGCGGACTCTTTTCGGCGGCACAAACACACACTACAGCAGATCGCTCAGCTTTGCGAACTGCTCCAGCTTCAGCGCCTCTCCTCGTATAGCGGGGGACAGCCCCATTTCCTCCAATGCGCCTGTTACCTGTTCTTTCGACAGATGCAGTTCCGCCGCGTTGCACAACCCATTCACCAGGGTCTTTCTCCTCTGGTTAAAGGAAGCCCTGATCAGAGAGAACATTTTCTTCTCATCCCTTACCCGGACCGGCGGCGTCCCATGCCTGGTGAGACGTACCACCGCGCTGCCCACATTGGGCCGGGGAATGAAGCAATTCGGAGGCACATTTGCCACGATCTCCGGCTTCGCATAATACTGCACCGCCAGGGACAGCGCACCGTAATCCTTGGTGCCCGGCCCCACCTGCATCCTGTCCGCCACTTCTTTCTGTACCATGACGGTGATGCTCTTTAGGGGCACATGACTTTCAAATAACTCCATGATGATGGGCGTGGTTATGTAATAGGGCAGATTGGCAACCACCTTGACCGGCTCTCCGCCATTCTTCTCCTCCACAAGCCTGCCAATGTCCAATTTCAGGATATCCCCGTTTATGACGGTCACATTGCCATAGCCGGACAACGTCTCCTCCAGAATGGGGATCAGGTTCTTGTCGATCTCCACTGCCACCACCTCTCCCGCATTCTCTGCCAGATATTGGGTCATGGTGCCGATGCCCGGCCCGATCTCCAGCACGCAGTCCTCCTTCGCGATCTCTGCGGCGGCAACGATCCGATCCAGCACATTGGTATCGATCAGGAAATTCTGCCCGAATCTCTTCTGGATATTAAAGTTGTATTTCTGCAATATTTCAATAGTATTCCGTGGTATCCCTAAATTCGCCATTCCACACTTCCAATCATGCCGCCTCCGGCGGCACAAACAATCGATAAACCGCTGCAAGACCGGAAGAATCCGTTCTGCGGATTCTTCCCGGAATGACTTAGATTTTCTTAGGTTGTGTACTATGCCGAACACAGTTCGGCAACAACCTTAGAAAATCTTCATTCCGTTCACACTTTCCTCTTGGGATCGCTCTTTCTCAGATAAGGCTCGCGCCCCATTTCAGGAATTCCAGAACCTCTGACAGATTCCGGAAGATCCGGTAACTCAGATGCCTGATCTCCTCATCCGGCTGCAGTATATCCGGCACCATCAGGGGACACATCCCCGCCCCATAAGCGGCCCTTATCCCATTGGGCGAGTCCTCCACGGCATAAGCCTCACAGGGTTCTACGCCCAGATGCCTGCAGGCGATCAGGTAGATATCCGGCAGTGGCTTGGAATGCTCCACCATATCCCCGGTCACAATGGCCTGAAAATACTCCTTGATCCCCGCGCGTTCCAGATGATCGATCACGGATGACCTTTTGGTGGAGGAAGCCAGTCCCACGATCCACTGCTCCTCTTTCAGCCAGGTTAATATCTCTTTCACTCCCGGCATCATGGGCAGGCCGTTTTCTTCGATATACTCCCAGAACCTCCGGAATGCTTTCTTCCGAAAGCCATCATAGTCAAAGTCCTGTCCATAGGCCTCCAGCACGATCTTCCTGCTGTCATTGGAATTGCCTCCGATGCATCGGGGAAATATCTTCTCCATATCCGGCAGACCCTCCTCCTCCGCCACGGCGACCCAGCTTTCCATGCACACACGTTCCGTATCGAACAGAACCCCGTCCATATCAAATACGACTGCTTTCATATTTCCTCTCATTCCGCCGCGCAAGCGGCACTTTGATCCACGGGAACTTTGGGACGCTACAGGTAATTGAACTCCTCCAGGAAATGAATGCAGTTATAGAGCACCAGCACATCCATCCCTTTCTCAGGTTCCATCTGCTTCATCAGCGCGGACAGCTTCCCGTTATAATACCGCAGATCCACCACATAGATCCTCTCATAGTGCGGCGTCAGCAGCGGAATCATGCTGTTGGCATAAGAGTCCTTGATCACAAACAGCGTCTTCCCGTTCCGGTAGCTGGTATCGATCTGGATAAAAGCGTGATTGTCGTCCAAAAAGAATCCGTACTGATTCTTTGTGTCCAGATACGAGGTCTCATAAAAAGTATCCGTCACCCTGTCAAAATCATAGGTCACTGTCACAGGGCGCTTCTCCGTTCCCTCGAAATACCGGATAACGTCCCCCTCCCGATCCAGATTCGTTTTAGAATGCAGCGTCCCCAGAAAGTCCTCCGAAACCACCGTCATGGCATTGGTGCGGTAAGCGTAAGGCTCCTCTCCCAGGGCCTCCGCCCAGGCCAGATATCCATAATAGGCTCCCAGGCTTGTCCAGTGATGGTCGCTGCGGTAATAGATCTCTTCCTCCATATGGGCTTTCAGGCTTCCATAGACATCCACATAATGCTCTCCACCCACCTGTGCCGCCACCCTTTCCAGAAACGCCGCCTGATCGTAATACGGCGCGTTGGCAGGCATTTTATCCGTCAGGATATTGTCCGCTGTGGGCACCAGCATGACAGCGGCATCCCACTCATCTGTCAGATTCTGCAGCAACGCCATCCGCTTCGCCACCAGGATCTCGGAATAATCCTCCGGCAGGTGCTGCTCGATCAGATAACCGTCCGCCCCCAGATAGACTCCGTTTATCTCCTTTTTCTGCAGCAGGATATCCATCTGCGTCTTGATGCCGACCCACTTGTCCCTGCTGACAAACTGATCGGTCACATAGGCCTCATAATCTTCCGCGTATTTCCCTGAAAGGATATTGTCCCTGGAAACCACAGGCCTGGCGGCGAGCAGCCTGTTTTCCGTCTCCGAATAGATTCTGTCCTCGTGGAAAAGATCCGCCACGGTGAATATCAATATGATGGCAGCGATCACTGCGGATGTAAAAAAAGCGTTTTTCTTTTCTTCCATAGCGACTCTTCTTTCTGAACGGCTGCATTAAAATCTGAAATACAGAAAAGGATTGAACGTGCCGTCTACGATCACAGTAATGGAAAGCAGCAGCAGCACCGCCGGAACTACCTTTTCCCACAGACGGTACAGAGCGATCCCCCACCCGGTCTCCGCTCTCTCCAGCCTGCCTGCCAGCATCCCCGGCAATGGAGTGGCCGCCACAGCAGCGATCGCAAACAGGATAAGGTATTCCCCGAACAGGTAAAGTCCCAGACTGTCCGTCAGCTTTCCGCCAAAGCCAAACATAGCCGCCAGATATCCGCCGATCCCGGCAGGCGTTCCCAGAGCGAACAGAACCCAGCCCAGCAGCACTGCCAGCCCGTTATACAAGATCCCGACCCCTTTCGGCAATCTTGCCAGGACTTTCCCCAAAAACAGCTTTTCCATCATCAGGAGCAGCGCGAACCAGAGTCCCCAGAGCAGGAAATTCCAGCCTGCGCCATGCCAGATGCCTGTGAGCATCCAGACGATCAGGATGTTCAGCAGCTGCCTGGGCACACCCTTACGGTTCCCGCCCAGAGGGATATAGACATATTCCCGAAACCAGCTTCCGAGGGAGATATGCCACCTGCGCCAGAAATCCGTGACGGAGGAGGCAATGTAGGGATGGTCGAAATTCTCCGGGAAACGGAATCCCAGGATCTCTCCCAGCCCGATGGCCATATCGGAGTAGCCCGAAAAATCAAAATAAATCTGGAAAGCAAAGGCAAGTATCCCCATCCATGCGGTAAAAACGCTCAAACTCCCAAAATCCATAGCGGAAATCTCCGCCCAGAGTTCACCGATGGTATTGGCCAGCAGGGCCTTTTTCGCCAGGCCTGTGACAAAGCGCTTCAGGCCGTGGCTGATTCCCATGATGTCCACTTTCCTGTGGTGCAGATCCTCCTCCACGGAACTGTATCTGACGATGGGGCCCGCGATCAGCTGGGGGAACATAGCCACATACACGCCAAAGTCCAGAATGTTCTTCTGCACTTTCGCCTTGCCGCGATATACGTCGATGGTGTAGGACATGGTTTGGAAAGTATAAAAGGAAATTCCGATGGGCAGCGGAAGATCCAGGAGCGGCAGCCCCGCCCCCGTCAGTCCGTTTATCGACCGGATCAGGAAGTCCGCATATTTAAAAAAACACAGAATAAACAGATTGACCATCACGGAAAGGATCAGGAACGCTTTCGCCTGATTCCGCCCCCGGAATCTCCCGATCAGCCGCCCGTTCACATAATCAACAATGGTGGAAAACAGCATCAGCAGCACATAGACCGGCTCACCCCAGGCATAAAAAAGCAGACTTCCCAGGAAGAGAATCACATTCTTTCCTCTTCCTGGGATCAGGAAATATGCTATAAAGAAAAAGGGCAGAAACCGGAACAAAAACATCACACTGCTGAAAACCATTTCCCCTCCCGTTCCGCCGCGCAGGCGGCCTTACTGCACTTTATCCCTGACGATCCCGATCACAAGATCGTTCAATTCCTGACAATGGAGGATCACCGCCTCGTCGCCGCTGTCCATCAGATCCATGACATCACCGCCCAGCTGGGAGAAGCAGACGTAATTGCCGATTGTCTCAATCCGGGACGCCTGCACAATGCCCACGTTCGCGGGATATTGCATCGTTCCGTTGATCTGGACGTCACGATAAGCCTCCAAAGCGGCCTCCACATCTTCCACCTTACCATCTTTTGCCTTGATAATCAACAGGGTATCTACATTTGCGCTGATCATGGGCATCTCCGCGAAGTAATCGTCATACATATCCGAAGTGATCCCAAACTGCGCCTCCAGCATATCGGGCATCAAAGGCATATTGGGGAAATAATCATCCCCCGCCTGCTCCAGGACAGCCTCCTTGATCCCTGCCATCTCCTCAGTCCAGCCCGTCTCATAATCGTGGCCGCTGTCTCCCGCTGTGGCGCCCTGGGCCGGATCGGCCGCTCCCAAACCGCTGCCTGACTGGTCTCCCGTGCCGCTGGCAGTCTGCCCGCCGCCTCCTGTCTGATCCCCCGCCGCGGCGCTGCCCTCTGTCTGGCTCCCCGCCGAACTGCTCTGGCTGTCCCCGGCCTTATCGCCGTTCCCGCAGGCAGCCAGGCTCACCAGCGCCATTCCTGTACACAGATACACAACTAATCTTTTCATAAATAAAATAACCTCCATTCCAGTTCCGCTTCTACACTGCAACGCCCCTTGCTCTGAAAGTAATTTCCATCTGCAAAATACGCAGCTGTAAATTCCTTTCATGTGCCGATCTCTGGCACATTGGTTTCCCGTTCCGAAGCTGTTTCCTATTCCAGTTCCGCTTCTACACTGCAACGCCCCTTGTTCTGAAAGTAATTTCCATCTGCAAAATACGCAGCTGTAAATTCCTTTCGAGCGTTTTCGTTCCGAAGCTGTTTCCTATTCCAGTTCCGCTTCTGCACGTACTTTTATCAGTGTATCCAAATTTATGCGGAAACTTCATGCTGAATCTGCAGTTCATATAATTTCTTATAGATGCCGTTCTGAGCCAGCAGTTCCTGGTGGGTTCCCTGCTCCCTGATCTTGCCCTTGTGCATGACCATGATACAGTCCGCGTGTTGGATGGTGGAGAGACGGTGCGCCACCATGATGGTGGTCCTGCCCCGCATCAGCTTCTCCAGCGCCTCTTGGATCAGCAGTTCTGTCTCCGTGTCGATATTGGCGGTGGCCTCATCCATCACCAGGATCTGGGGCTTATGGGCCAGCGTTCTGGCAAAGGAAAGCAGCTGCCTTTCCCCGGCGGAAAAGGTTGCCCCTCTCTCGGAAACCGGTTCCTGATATCCCTTGGGCAGTCTCTCTATGAAATGGGACGCGTTCACATATTCCGCCGCCTCTTTGATCTGTTCCGTCGTGATATCCCCGTCATAAAGCCGGATATTGCTCTCGATAGTTCCCTCAAAGATAAACACATCCTGCTGCATCTGCCCGATGGCGCTGCGCAGCTGCTTCTTGCTGAGCCTCCTGATATCCACGCCGTCTATGTAGATATTTCCCCGCTGGATATCATAATATCTTCCGATCAGGTTCAGGATAGAGGACTTGCCCGCCCCCGTGGCGCCCACAAAGGCCACGCTCTGTCCCGGCTCGATCACAAAGGACACATCCCGCAGCACATAATTCTCGTTGTCATAGGCGAACCACACATGGGAAAACTCGATCTTCCCTTTGATCTCCGGCAATATGACAGGATTGTCATCTTCCTTGACCGTAGGTTCCTCACTCATAATGGTAAAAATCTTTTCCGCGGAGGCGATACAGGACTGCAGCGTGGAAAACTGTTCCGCCAGTTCCTGGATCGGCTCAAAAAAGGATTGGATGTACTGGGCGAAAATATAGAGCGTACCAATGGAGATCACCTGACCCAGCACATCCCTGCTTCCCACGCCCAGCACGATCATCAGCGAAATAACGCTGAGGATATAGATCAACGGGCGGAAGATCGCGAACACCAGCATCTCCCGATAGTAAGCCTTGAACAGTTTCCTGTTCTTATCGTCAAATTCCTCAAATTTGCGCTGTTCCCTGCCGAAGATCTGAATGATCCGCATACCGGAAATATTTTCCGACAGGAATGTATTGATATCCGTCAGCCTGGTCCTGGACAGTCGGTAAGTTTCCCTTGCAATCTTCCTGAAAACCACCGTCAGCACCGCCACCACGGGCAGCAGCACAAAGGAGACCAGCGCCAGCCTCCAGTCCATCAGCAGCATCACCACAGCCAGACCGATGATCTTGATAATGTTGCGGAACAGCCTGACCAGGATCCCGGAGTACATTTCATTCAATGCCTCCACATCGTTGGTCACCCTGGTCACCAGCTTTCCCACGGGCGTCAGGTCAAAATAGCGGCTGCTCAGGCTCTGGATATGGGCATACAGTTCCCTGCGGACCGTATGGATGATGCTCTGCCCCGTCTTTTGCAATATCCAGGTCTGGGAGATATTAAAGATAAAACTGAATGCCAGCACGATCCCGTATTTGATCGCCGTGTCTATGATAACACTGTAATCACCGTTGGCCTCAAAGGTATCCACTGCATTACCGATCAGCGTAGGCCGATACAGGTCGAATCCCGTCAGCGCCAGCACCAGCGCCAGGCTCAAAAGCATCCAGCCAATATAAGGCTTCATATAGGAAAGCAGATGGAGCAGTGCGCTTCCTTTATAATTGGATTCCAGATTGTCTTCCGTCAAAACACTCATTCATAACCTCATTTCTGTGCCATTGCGCACACCTGTCTCAGATCTTCTGCGACTTTCGCTTACAGGAAACGCCTCGCAGGATCACTTTCTGAGCAGTTATCCTTTTTATAACTCTTTCAATTCCTGCTCCAGCTGCTGCTTCTCGTAAATATGCGCATAGAAGCCGCCCTGCGCAAGCAGTTCCTCGTGAGTGCCATACTCCGTCATCTCACCCTCCGCAAGCACGGCGATATGATCCGCTTTCTGCAGTGTGGAAACACGGTGCGCGATCAGGATCGTGGTCATGCCCCGGCGCAGCTGCACCAGATTCTCCAGGATCTGCTCCTCCGTATCCGTGTCCACCGCCGAGAGGGAATCATCCAGGATCAGGATGGGCGCGTTCATCAGCAGCGCCCTGGCGATGGAACTCCTCTGCTTCTGTCCGCCGGACAGGGTGACGCCCCGCTCTCCCACCACAGTCTCATAATTTTCCGGAAACTCCATGATATTGTCATGGATGCAGGCAAGCCTTGCGGCCTGATGGATCTTCTTGCGCAGTTCCGGATGCTCCCCGATCCGCTCCTCCAGCCCGAAAGCGATATTTTCCTCCAGGGTGTCGGAAAACAGGAAATTGTCCTGGGGCACATAAGCCACATCCCGGTGCAGCATGGCAAGGGGAATCTCGTCAATGGGCTTTCCGTCGATCAGCAGCATCCCCTCCCCGCAGTCATAGACCCGCAGGAGCAAATCCGCCAGGGAAGATTTCCCGCTGCCGGTCCTGCCCAGGATTGCCAGCATCTCCCCTGCCTTGATATGCAGGTTGATATTTTTCAACACCGGAAATTCCCCGTCGGGGTATGTAAAAGTCAGATCTTTTAACTGAATATCCCCCCTGATGTGATCCGTCTCCGTCCACTCAGGGTACTTGTCCACGATATCCGGCTTCTCCGCGAAAATACAGGCGATACGCTTAAAAGCCGCTGCCGCCTGGGTAAAGGAATTGATACAGTCCCCGCAGGCGATCATGGGCCACACCAGCATACCGATATATGTATTGAAGGCCACAAACTGACCGATGGAAACCTGCCCGCCCAGCACCATCTTTCCCCCAAAGATCAGGGTCAGCAGCAGGCTGATGCCCGTGATGGCATCCAGCAGCGGGCCGAAGATGGCGCGCAGCTTTACCACCGCCAGGTTCTTGTCCATATTGTTCAGGCTTGCTTCCTCAAAGGATCTGAAATCCGCCTCCTCCTGCACAAAAGCTTTCAGCACCCTCACGCCCGCCAGGCTCTCCTGTGCCTTGTCGGACAGTTCGGAAAAGGCGTCCTGGCGCCTTAACTGCCGCTTTTTCACTTCAATGCCGTAAAAATAACATCCTATGGCCACCAGGATCAGGGGGATAAAGGCCAGCAGCGTCAGCCGGAAATCCACATACACGATCATCTTCACCAGCACCATGACGGTCATGACCACCGCGTCAAAGGTGGTCACCACCGCCATGCCCACCGCCATGCGGATGGCCTGCAGATCATTGGTAAAATGCGCCATCAGGTCACCTGTCTTGTGGCTGTTAAAATACCTGGCCGACAAAGTTTCCAGATGCCCAAACATATCGTTGCGCAGATGATACTCGATGCCCCGCGCCGCTCCCTGGAGAAAATACCTCCAGCCGAAGCGTCCCAGCGTCATGACCATGCCCGCCGCGAAGATCTTCACCAATATGGGGATCACTCCCTGCATCCCGAAAGCGCCCTCCGTCAGGCCGTCTATGATCTCCCCTGTGTACTGGGGGATATAAAGGCTGGCCATGTCCACCAACAGCAGGATAATAATGCCTGCGATATAGTTCCATTTATATTTCCATAAATAAGGAAATAGAGAAAATTTCTTCATGTTATCCTCCATGCCAGAACCGTTTCCTGCAGTCAAGGCACATTTCCGGTTCCAACGTAAATTACATAACAGTTCAGCCATGCCATTCATAAGCTGCCGATCAGGACTCAAGCCGTCAGGCCGCTTTTCAACTCAGATCCACTTCTATCATCCTGCTGGCGTGCCCCTCGCTGCCGTTGGCAAACACAGCGGTCACATAATACTGCCATAGGATGCCCGCCTCCGCGGTAAAAGGAAATACCGCAAGGGACTCTTTCTCCTCTTTCGCCACGTTCCGCACCACCTCGAAAGTCAGTTCCTCTTTCTTCTTCCCGTAGATGTGGTAAGACACTGCGTTTTCCACCAGATTCCAGTTCAGCAGGAAGCTGCCCCTGCCGTTCTCCACGGAAATCTCCTGTGCCACAAAGCCGGTCACCGCATCCTCCGCATACACCCTGGCCTTTCCGGCGCTGTCGATCCTCTTTTCAGGCTTCTTTATCTCTTCCAGGGGCACCGGCTGAACCAGATTTTTCAGTTCATCCAGCTGGCCGTCCCTGTCATACTCCTGTATCATCTGCGCCACCATATCCGCATAGACCTTTGCGCCGTATTCCTGCAGATGGGCCTTGTCGGAAACTCCGGCGGCGTATGCGCCCTCCGGGTACTCCCCCTCCTCCAGCCACATGTACAGATTCTTGCTCTCCTCAGAGCCGATCCGGTTCACATAGTCGTTGCTCCTCTTTCCCAGGTCCAGCACGGGAATGCCCTGCTCCTGACCGATCTGTAACATCTGCTCCCGATATTCCGCAAAACACAGCTTATTGCTGCCGTCCTCCTCCAGCACCCGCATGGTCACGGGCGTCACCAGGACACACTGCGCCCCCCGGCGCCTGCAGGCGTCGATATACCGCCGGATAAAAAAGGGAAACTCCTCCACGGCTATGTAGCGGTTAGGGCGGATTGCCGTGGCATCGTTGTGGGCAAACTGGACAAACATATAATCTCCCGGGCACAAGATCTCCAGCACCTGATCCAGCTTTCCCTCGTCATAGAAAGACCTGGCGCTCCTGCCGCCGATGGAACGGTTTTCGATCACCACCCCGGGCAGTTCATATGTCCTCGCCAGGGAATAGGCGCTGTGCTCCGCAGGATACTCCTGATACTGCTCATCTCCCTTAAAAAACTGATGCAGCATCTGCCCCCAGCCCGTCTGGGGATAAAACCGTTTCTCATAACTCTGCACCGTGGAATCCGATACCAGAAAGATCCTGGGGATACGCCGCTTCTCCAGAGGCGGCTGCTCCACGATCTCAAGGGAGCCGAGATAGACGTCTCCCTCCATCACCTGCTCATGGATTTCCGGCAAAGCCGCCGTGACAAAAGTCAGGGTAAAATGATCGTCCGTCAGGCAGAGCGTGACCGCCGCCTCTTTTTCCTCCCCCGGCTCTACCGTGATCGCTTCCTCTTTCACGATCCCATTCACCCGGATATGGCAGTCATAAGGCTTTTCCCCCGGATTTGTCAGAACTGCCTTTATCAGGTAATTACTGCCGGGAAGCTTTCCTGACATCTGTGTCGTTTCTTCATAATAATAGATACCGAAGCCTGTCTCCTCGATCTCCTGCCATACGCGGCTGTGGATCTTCAGGATGCCGTTCCGCTCCTCCAGAAAGCTGCTGCCCGGTTCCTGCCCGGCGCTTCTGGGATGATACACGCCGTCCACCCAGCCCGGCGCTTCTTCGCCGTATGTAATGTCGTGATACCGGATATCGGCTCCACACTGTTTTATAAGATCCGTCACTTTCATCCTCCGTTCCGGAATGACAGTTTTCCTCTGTTGCTTCTCTCACCAAAAGCTACTCATTCTATTGTACCCTCATTTGGGGAAGTGTCAAGGGAATAATGTGAGAAAGGCTCGCAAAGCGAGCCTTTCTCACATGGCAGAATCACTGAAGCGATTCTGCCTGGGTTCTCACGGATTGTTTGTGTCGCCGCAGGCGGCATGTCTTCTGATAATTTGCAGGAAATGCAAGGGCATCTTCCTGCGCCCGCTGGCCATTCTGGGAGGGGATACTGTTCCAAATCATACGGATTTTGGACACGATCTAATGAGGAACATGTTTGAAAAAGTCCTGCTCATAGGCGGCAAAAATTACGACGATAAAATGAAATTTAGCCACATTTTTACAGTGAGTCAATACCCCGCCGCAATCAGCGGGGTATTGGCCCTCGCGGCATTCGCCAAATGTCCATGCAAGCATGGCCGTTTGGCTCATTGCCCGCGGGAATAAAAGAGCGCCCTCTATCAAAAATCCTCCAGTTCCAGATTTCCCGCGTCCTCCGGCAAAAGGCATAATGTGTTTTCCTGCCCTTTCCATTCCCGGATCCTGTCCGCCCACGAATCGTCTTTCCCAGCCTGCTCTTTCAGGAACGCCGTGCCTGCGTCCGACATCACATGATCGATAAACTCCTGCGGCAGCGTCACATGATATTTCAGGACATATTTCCAGGTATCCCTGTCCCAGAAATAATGCCCGTCCGTATACCAGTACGGTCCGGTCAGATCCTTTCCCGGCTTAAAAGGATGCTCGTACAGTCCCAGGCTCATTGTCAGAAGTTCTTTCGTCTGCAGATACGCTATCACCTTGTCCGGTACGGAATATCCCTCTTTCACATAGTCATAAATGCTCTCCTCACCGCATTCGATCTCCCTGAAAGGCGATATGCAGACCTTGCCGTCCATTTCCTCCAGGAAATCGTCCATGGCGGCTCTCTGCCGTATCTCTTCCGGAGTTTTCACCTCATGATACGGGACGTTCATGACCACCACATCCCACTCGCCGGGCCCTTTGATCTCTTTTAAAGTTTCCCCCGACTGCTTCCACTGTTTTGCCTCTTCGGAAACAGGCGCATAGTCTCCCGCCCACTTGGGATTGATGATCTTGATCTCTCTTTCGGTCACGGAATCATCCATCATTTCAATTCGGATATTTCCACCCTCCGCAAGGGCTTCACCCTCATCAAGCCTGACATGCAGATTGAGGACTTCCCCTTCATTGTCTTCATACGGGCATCCCCTGACATACAATATTTCCATGACGTATCCCTCCCACATTCATCAAAGGCTTTCCACCAATGATTTTCATCCATCTTACCACACCCGGGGCAAAACCGCAATCATTCCGGTCAATCAGAATGCCTGCAATATGCCATTCACTTCCATGCGCTCCTCTTCCCGGTCCGGCATATCGCTATAGATGGCAGACAGCCTGTTGAGGCATTCGATATAATCATCCTCGACATCCATCT
Source organism: Lachnospiraceae bacterium (assembly GCA_023664345.1). Taxonomy (GTDB): domain Bacteria; phylum Bacillota; class Clostridia; order Lachnospirales; family Lachnospiraceae; genus Acetatifactor. Next base: position 54,129 of record JAMPFQ010000004.1, read on the forward strand.
GAACCATTTTCATCGCGTCTTCCGCCTTGGTCAAAAGCTGTATCCTCTCTTCCTGGTCATCGGTTGCCCTTGCCATTTCGATCAGGGCGTCCGTCTGCAGGAACAGCGCTTTGTGCAGATTGCCGCCGGGAACTTCAATATCCAGAATCCGGTCACACTTTTCCACGCAGTCTGCATATCTGCCGTCCTCATAATCCAGCGTTGCCTGAATCAGTCCCTCCGTAAAGGTATCGCCGTCAAACAATTCCCTTGCCTGACCTGTGACCTGGCTCAGATCCAGTTCCAGCCCAATCCTGTTGGAAAGCAGTAACGTAACCAGGTTAAACCGGAGCAGATTGTCCTCACTGTACCAGGGCCTTATCTCACCAACCGCCTCCGTCAGATCCGCCGCCAGTTCTTCCCCATCCAGGGCAGGCAGCGCATCGGCATCCTGCAGATAGATCTCAGCGATCAGGGGATACGCGTCTTTCAGCGCCGCGCCATCGACTACCGCTTCCGCTGCCAGTTTATATGCCTTGGTGTATTCGCCATTCATATACCAAAACCATGCAAGATTGAGAATATCCTCCGGCTCATACAGTTCACTGTCCTGCTGATACCGGTCATATAGCTCATCGATATTCTGTCCTCTCCCGTTTCCAAGATACCAATCATAATATTCACCCACCAATGCAAGCTTGGGACAGTATGTAACTCTTTCCAGCGAGCCCAGATTCGTGATGATATCCCCGTCACTTTCGTCAAATGTCCCATCCTGGATATGCCGCATGATTCTCACCATCTGGATCGCCAGATTATCGGGATACATTTCGCAAAAATCATCTAAATGCGGGATGTCGCCCTCATAGTGGCTTTGAGCGTGGGTCAGGAGTTGGGCAATGTTGTTTATATGCGTTTGTAATACCATTACTCCGCTTTGCGCATGCTGATAATGATTTTCGATCGCCTTTTCCGCATACTCCGGCTTCCAATCTACCCTATAGGCGTTCCTATAGCATATCACCGCATTCCACGGCTGGGATATCCGCTCATATACTTCCCCGCCTCTCGCGTAAAACTCCGCCGATTCTTCAAACTCTCCCTTATAATACCACATCAGCCCCACATTAAAACTGTCCTCATAGTGCCCGTTTTGATAAAGTGCGTATGCTGCATCCACATAGATCTTTTGTAATTCTTTTTCATTCCTTTTGCCGCAGATTACAACCGCCTCCATCAACTCATCAAAACTCATATTTTCCGTTTCTCCGGATGGCAGGGGCTCATTTCCCGGATCAGTCTGACCCGACCCGTCAGTGGGCGCTTCATATCCAAAGTTATCCCAAAAATGGCTCGCGTCATAAAATCTCGTCACGAACGGAAACGGCGTCTCTTTCAGCTGTTCCAGCAGCAGCGGCTCTATCATCAGCCTGTTTCCCCTGGGATAAGTGATCACGGAAGGCGCAAACAGCATGATCAGTATCAAAAAGAAAATGACCACAGACCGGAACAGCCGGGATCGCCCCCTGTCGGCCAGGTTGAGGATCTTGACCACAACCGGGACCAATATCATGACCGTTTTATACTCGTTCCAGAATATCACTATCATTTTCAGGAAGTTTTTCCAGACGCCGGAAGTACCGAGCCTTATATTCTGGGTTATCACATATGCGAGAACACTGACCGCAAGGAAAACGGCATACGCCAGAAGATATATCACTACCCGCAAAATGCCTATCGCAATGCCGCCCCGCTGTTCAGGCGTCCGGTCATCGCGTTTCTTCTTTTCCGTCGGCTCTCCCCATGCAAAAAGCAGTTCTGACGCAAAGGAGGAGACGACCGCCATCAACACCCCATACCATTTTTCAAATTCCACTGCTGCCAGAAATTCCCTTACCCATACTACCGCGTTGCCGATCATATCCTGAATGTTCATTTGTACCTAAATTCCTTTCTCTGAAGTTGTCAGCGATTGTTTGAATCCATTCGCTTCTGTACCGTGATTTTATTTCATTATAATATATATTCATTGTTTTTGCCATATGTATATTTATCCTATCAGGGTTGTTTCCTAAAACCGCCCAAATGTATTTGCCGGGAACCTGTCTTCCCGGAAAGCGTCGTCCAAGAATGGTGTAGACGGTTCTCGACCTGTGATCAGGCATCGGAGGCTTATCCGGTGGCAGGCAACAGGATAGCGGATAGGAATAATCTACTGACATTTTCAAGTCAAATTCATGACAGTCTTTGTTTTCAGAAACCGGGGGCGGTGCTATAATATCATATGGAGATGATCATATCCTTACTGGCTGTAAAGGGCATCAACCATAAATATATTGTAGCAGGAGGGTGGAACATGAAAGAGAAAAATAAGAAACCGGGATTTCGGAGAATTGCCCTGGGAATGGCAGGATTTGTTATAGTGATCGCTGCAGGAATCAGCCTGGCTGTTTTTACAGGACAGAAGAAAGAGACGGAAGAACCTGCAATGCCCCAGGAGGCGCAGTCCGTGACACATGACAGTATGGATGAAAAAGAGGAAAGTAAATCAGCGCTTCCCCAGGAGAAGCAGGAGATCATTCTGTGGACGATGCAGGCTACTCCCATACTGAAAGAATGTGTTGGAAATTTCAACAATGGCGACCATGGATACAGGGTAGTGATCCATGAGTGCTACGGCGAGGGACAGAATGTATCTTGGGACGATGCCCTGCTCCGCATGCAGATGGCTCTGTCCGGCAGTACGGGTCCGGATATCGCACTTTTGGACTCGCTGGATATAAAGGATCTGACTCAACAGGGAATGCTGGAAGACCTGACTCCCTATTTTGCGGGGAGTGAGCGTATACATCAAGAGGACTTTCTGGAAAGTGTAACCACTTCCTATACCAATGACGGAAAATGGGGTGCGCTCCCCAGGTGGATCACAATGCAGACCCTGTGGGGCAAACCCGGAATCGTGGGAGACACCCCCGGCTGGACAGTACAGGAAATGCTGGCGCTGGCGGAGCGATATCCAAATCTTTCCATGACAGGGCAGTTTGCACAGTGGGAATTTTTGACCTATTGTACAGCTTTTGTACCGGAGACATTTTGGCTGGAACCGAATGGTGAAGCAAAAGAGGATTTGAAAGAGGTATTGGAGCAGACCATGTCTTATCCCGGGCAGATCGACCATTCGCGGTGGGATGAGCAATGTTGGCAGGTGTGCCAGGAAGAAGTTCTGCTGACGGAACTGGAAGTGTATAAATTAGAGACTCTGTTTTACCTACAGGAGTTGGCGGGAGAGGACGGACTGATCCCCATAGGATATCCCACCCTGGACGCAGCGCCAAAAGCATTGCTGTCTCCGGTCAATGGCTTATATGCCATTCCCGCCAATGCGTCTGACAAGGAAGGCGCATGGACTTTTCTGGAACTTTTTTTTGCGGGAGAACTGGATCCCAGGGAGCGATCCGGACTGTTTTATCAGGCAAGTGGAATTCCCACATGCAAGCGGGAGTTGGAGGAAGAGTTTCAGTGGGAACTGCAGCAGTGGGAGCAGCAGAAAAAGGAGGATATGGACGAAGAACAGCTTGCCATCATAGAGGAATGGCGGGAGGAATTGACTGCCATGGCCGATGTATATCCTTCTTTCACTGATTCGTTTCTGGATATCATCGGAGAGGAGAGCGCATTTTATTTTGAAGGGGTCAAGACACTGGAGGAGACCCTGCGAGTGATCGAAAACAGAGGAAGTTTGTATTTTCAGGAAAATGCTGATTAGCCCCGCAGGGTCTCCAGGGGTCGTCAATGCGGAACGGTTCTTTCAGGAATTATGCATTGTGGTATCGAAAGAAATATACTATAATACGCATATGACATCTATTTTTTAAAACAGCTTTAGAGGCCTTGGAGAAACATATGAGCGCACGCATCAAAACCATGACCCAGGGGAATCCCGGAAAACTGATCCTGACTTTTGCGCTGCCCCTGATGGCGGGCAACGTCTTTCAGCAGCTATATACTGTCGTAGACACCATGGTGGTGGGAAAATACCTGGGCGTAGGCGCACTTGCGGCGCTGGGCGCTTCGGACTGGATGAACTGGATGATGCTGGGCATCGTGCAGGGTTTTGCGCAGGGATTCGCCATCCGCATGGCCCAGGAATTTGGCGCTGAAAAGTATGGCAGCCTGCGGAAAGTCATCGGCAATTCCGGGATCCTTGCCCTGATCTCCTCCCTGGCGCTTGTGGTCATAGGACAGCTGACCGCCCGCCCCGTGCTGACGCTGCTGCAGACTCCCGATGATATCATGGGAAACGCACTGCTGTACCTGCGCATCATGTTCCTGGGACTGCCTATTGTCATGGCATACAACTTCTTTGCCAGCGTCCTGCGCTCCCTGGGTGACGGCCAGACGCCCCTGCGTGCCATGGTGGTCGCTTCCTTTACCAATATCGGGCTGGATCTGCTGTTTGTATTGGCCTTTCACTGGGGCATCGCGGGGGCGGCTTCCGCCACGCTGATCGCTCAGCTTGTATCGGGTCTGTTCTGCCTTTACCATATCCGCCGGATCGAGATCCTGCAGATGTCGGCTTCCGATTTCCGGATGGATGGCCGCCTGGGCGGAAAGCTGATGGCGCTGGGCTTTCCCATGGCGTTCCAGAACTGCATCATCGCCGTAGGCGGCATGATCGTGCAATCCGTGGTCAACGGTTTCGGAGTGCTCTTTATCGCAGGTTTTACTGCCAGCAACAAGCTTTACGGCATTTTGGAGATTGCCGCCACCTCCTATGGCTACGCCATGATCACCTATGTGGGACAGAACCTGGGCGCGGGAAAGACAAAACGCATCCGCCAGGGAATGCGCTCCGCTCTGGCGATCGCGGTCGTCACATCGCTGGCGATCGCCGCGGTCATGCTGTTATTCGGCAAGGCAATCTTAAGCTGGTTCATCTCCGGCACGCCGGAGGAGACGGCGCAGACTCTGCAGATCGCCTACTTTTATCTGGCTGTCATGAGCGTCTGTCTGCCCATCCTCTATATCCTGCATGTGACCCGTGCAGGGCTTCAGGGTCTGGGCAACACCCTGCTGCCCATGGCCTCCGGCATCGCGGAATTTATCATGCGGACGGGCACAGCGCTCCTGCTGCCCCTTGTCATTGGCGAGACAGGCATCTTTTACGCAGAAATCTCCGCCTGGCTGGGAGCGGATGTGATCCTGGTGGCCAGCTGGCTCGTTGTAGCCGGAAAGCTGCCTGTGGAGCAGGGCGGGACGTGATAACATTTACATGGGATGACGAAGCCGATGTATGGATTGCCACCAGCGATGATATCCCCGGACTTGTTCTGGAATCCGGGTCATTTGACGCCTTATTGGAACGTACACGCTTCGCCATACCGGAACTGCTCGCATTAAACCCTTCCAATCCCCAGCCTTTTTCGCTGACATTTAGATCAGAGCGGCATTAACTACAAATTCTAAAATGCCACAAGCTGCTCATAAACCCGACCGCAGCAGCCTCATTGCATAATACCTGGACAGGTTAAACGTCCTGATCCCGAAATTCTCCGTGCGTTCCTGCAGGTTTTCCATCCACCAGTACCCGAAATCCTCGGCTGTATGCCTGCGCAGATAGCGGTCGTCACTGTCCCTTCTCTGTTCCCTGGCATGATCCATCGCGCTCTCACTTTCAAACGCCGCAAAGTCATACCCGATGCTTTCCATATAAGGCACCAGAACCGGCGCGGCATCCGCACTGAGCCTGCTGAGATAACTATAATCATGATACGGCTTCACGCTCTCATCCACCCACCACTGCCTGCTTTCCGCCTCCATATTGGCCACGTTCACCCGGGCAATGATATAGTCGGGATGGGCGAAAGACAGCGCAAGATAAAATACCGTCACCACCGCCATACTGTAACGGAACAGCGGGAACTTTTCCGCGTATATATTTACCAGGATCCCCAAAAACAGCACCGTCAGCAGCGCCAGCGCCCACAGTACCAGGATCCTCAGGAAAGTCAGGTAATAAAAGCGGATGTAAATGACCATTCTCATGGCGCTGGACGCGATCATGATGAAGGTGCAAAGCGACATCAATGTCAGAATCACTTTCAAGACCCTGCTCTCACGGAAATAACTCATACATACCAGCACAATGATCAGGTTCAGGATACTCACCGCCAGAAGCTGGAAAAATCCCTGTCTGGCATACTCCGCATAGGTATATCCTGCAGGCAGCTTCAGCTGTCCCAGGAACAATCCCGCGATCTGCACCACGGAGAAGATCAGGTACACAAAAGTCAGCATGGCCGTCACCGTAACAGCGATCACCGGTTCTCCGGTACGGCGGTTCTTCACCTCCTCTTTGATCTGCTTCTTGCAGAGATACGCGGTCAGCATATAGGAAAAAAAGAACATGACCGCTATGCGGAAAGTGATATCCGTCACATTGGACAGGTTGATGCTCCCGAATACTTTCCTGGTCATCTCAAGGAAGAACACATCGGCGCTGGCAAGAAGGGCCAGCACAATCAGCAGCAGGGGAACGGAGACAATAAGACCGATCAGGATATATCCGGTAGTCCTGCTCCTCTTGCCACTCCTGTTTTTCTGATAAAGGGCGCCGTCCTGCACAGGACGCTGCAGTTCGCCGATGCTCATAAAAGAGGCCTGTATGATGCTGCCCAGATATTTCCCAAGCTTCCATCCGGAAGTATCGAAATACTGCTTTAACAGCAGGCTCATGAACAGCAGGAAAATGCCAAGCTTGTTAAACGCGATGATCCGCCCGTCGTCCGTCAGAAAGGTGGAGATGCCAAGCAGCATCATGCTCGCCATATAAAAGATGCTTCCGCTTTTTAAGGTAATCCCTAACTTTGACAAAGATAAGTACAAAAGTAAGAGACTGCCTGCCACGAAAAAAGGGAACGTCACCCCCGATCCGTTGCGGAACATGCAAAAGGCATAGAATACCGCATACAGAAACGAAGCAATTCCGAAAAAACCGTAATTCTCCTTTAACTTCTTCGTCTCTTCCGTTTCCATGCGGTTGGCATCGTTCTGCACCACTGAATAAGGAACTGCACTCCCATCAGCGGGTGATGCAGGCTGGCACGCGGCTGTGCCGTCTACCGGAGCGGCCGCCGGTTGTCCCGCAAATGCGCCGTCTGCTACATTAGATACCGATTTCTGTTCATGCAAGGTTTCATTATCCCCGGAAAGCTGCGACGGTTCCGCCCAGACTCCCTGATCTTTATTCGCATTACCCATAATGATTCTCCTTTCCCGTTTCGTATCCGATGTTAATATTCCTGCTTCAGTCCAGCCGGAATATCTGCCACATTTTCTTCTTTTAACAGCATCGCGCCGCCGTCCATCGGCATCCAGCTTACAATCCATTCTTCCGGCAGAAATCCCTTAAATTCACTGATCCTGTCATCCGGATTTCCATCCACATAGCCGATCTGCGCCCCGCGGTCATTTTTTGACACGACGCAAAAAAGCACATATACCCTTTCCTCCCAGATAACCGCCCATTTGTCGTCGATAATGACCGATTCCATATCCACCAGTTCCTGCTGTTCCCCGCAGGCGGATAATTGGATCAATGGTGGAATACCTGCTTCGGGCAACAAAAATATAATGATCGTACTAATCACTTGAAGTATAGCAATAAGCATAAGCAGATACTTTATTCCGTGCTTGAACTTTGAAAAAGGCAACAACATCCAACCAGACATCAAAATACATATGATAGAAACAATAGCACAAATTCCAAATGCAATATACACATTAATTTGAGCGATTTTCTCCAATAATCCTGTCAAATACAATATTATATGAACCGCTTGCAGCGCCCCTGTCACAATATATATTCTTTTACTTTTTTTAGATTTAAAGGAATCGCGTCTTAACAAAATAAGGAATCCGATTATCGCTAAAACAAGTAAAATTCCAATTCCTACGTAGACAGTAAAATTCATGTTTCATCCTCCACATATTCCAGGATATCCCCCGGCTGACATTTCAAGGCCCTGCATATGGCCTCCAGCGTGGTAAAACGGATTGCTTTCGCTTTATTATTTTTCAGGATGGAAAGATTGGCCAGGGTGATATCTACCTCATTGGCAAGTTCGGTCAGATTTTTCTTGCGCTTCGCCATCATCACATCCAGGTTCACTATGATCGACATATTTCCTCTCATTCCGCCGCCCATGCGGCATTTTAATCAGCGGGAACTTTGGGACACGCAGTGTCACAAATTCCGAAACCGTTTAAATGGTCATATCGTTTTCTTCCTTGTACCGCACCGCTTCCTCAAACACATACGCCAGCACCTTGCTGAACAATCCCGCAATGATGAAAACGAAGATCACCACTGCCATGGCGATGGTGAGATATACGACACAGCGTACAAGGCTCATAACCACGATAAAGAAACTGATATCTCCCATCCGCCGAAGGCTGTTTACATTTTCCGTCACAAAACAGTTTCTCGCCACCACAGTGCGGAAGATCTTCCGCAGTTCATGGATCAGTAACACCGCTGCCACCCCCAGGATAAAGTAGATCACCAGCAGCGCCCGATAATGCTGCTCAAACGGCGGAAGATACCTGCCTATCCAGTGGATGCTGAAAGGCAGCGATATCGTCACCGCAATGCCTGCATAAAACATGAGATCCAGGAAATATTTCGTCAGCACAGTCAGCCGCTTCTTCCTGCTTTCCAAGTCCGTTGTCTGTCTATTATCCTGTTCTGCCATACCTGCCTCACTTTCTTTTGCACATCATAAAGAGCACTGCTCCCTGACCGGAGCAATCACGGTTTCCCGCCTGCCCGGTAGAGTCAATATAACAGTGCCCGCAATGAAAGTCAATATATTTTTATTGATTTTCAATAAATCTTTATTATTTCTCAAAAATCTTAAGGGAATCTTAAAAGTTATATGTTTTATATTGTGCAAACATTTATCCTTTTTCTGAAAGTTCTGATTTTACAGGATATCCTGCATCTTTCTTTGTTCTATAAAATCCTGCCAAAACTTCTACTAGTGACACTACTAGTATCACTGTACACGTCATTTCAATTATGTGTTATTTGAAATATGATTGAATGCTTTACAATGCTCATATCGGAAACGGTGACCTCCCTGTGCAGTCGAACTCTGTCCGAGCATATTCTTGTACTACTCGGAAAACTTCTCTCCCATCAATGTTGATTCTGACAATAATTTCCATTCATCCGAAAACATATTTCCAGAACTCTTTAAAGCTTCCTGCTGCGCTTTTAATTGTTTGAGTTTTGTGGTTGCTTTTTCTATATTATTTTGCAGTTTTTTGTATTCTTCTGTTGGGACATTTGCATCTTTCAAAGTGTCCATTTTTGCACGCAAAGAAGCTATCTTGTCAGCCGTCTTTACAATACGGTTTTGGAGATTCATAAGCTGTGAAGTATTTATTTCTGTATTTATCTTTATACCACCGTCATACTGCGCCATAAGAAAGACACCCCCGCAAAGCAGAGATGCCTTTTTCGATAGCGTATTTCTATTCAACTCTGCCCTTGCCATAGCAATTTCAAGCTTACTTTTGTCGATTTTCATTTTTACCCTCTTCCCAACTTTTTCTTGACAGGTTCGTTTGAGTCTGCCAAGAAAAAAAAGTTTCATTTGAAAACCTTTTGTGATATAGTCATTATGAGGTGAAAAAATGACTATAGGTGAAAAAATAAAAAATTAAGAACACACGCTGGATTAACTCAACGCTTACTTGGTGAATTATCTGAGACATCTGAAACTACTATTAAACAATATGAATTAGGCAAACGACAGCCGCGAATTGAGCAACTAAAAAAAATTGCAAAAGTTTTTGACTTTCCTTTATACCTCTTATTAGATGATAACTATGAACTGGAAAACATAGAACTGGAAATGAAGCGGGCTAGACCATTTAATCCTTATGAAATGACAGACCCCCCCAAGCCATTTACCCAGCCATTACACGGCAGAGAATTACCAAAACAGGAACACAGCAAAAAATTTGATTTTCTCGATGAAACTTATTTTAATCACATTCGCTATAAAATAGCACGAAAAGAACCATTGACCAAAGAAGAGGGGGCATATAGACTATTCCATCTTAATCAAATTTTTAGAACAGATGTATTTGCAATATACTATTTTCTTTTAAATAAAGAGGGAAAAAATAAGGCATATAAGATAATAGACAGGGCAATAGATCAAATAGCATTACTTGCCAAAATACCCGAATACCAAAAGAAACCAGACCCACCACAAAAATAGCCCCTCAAAATTCCGAGGGAACACCTTATTCCACAGGAATGATACCATTCACACAAATATACTTGATATTTCTGTTTTTGAAAACGGGAAAAAATACATAGCTCTCGGAAAAATAAATCCTGATATTGTTGCCTTTTTAACCAAGAAAGTCCCCCATCTGTCAGGGATACTTAGTTCAGACACGGATATCCTTTTTTGGAAAGACAGAATAAAACATACCGAACTCCATAAAACTGACTTTATCTCAGATAAAGAATTTTATAATTGTCTGGAACAGATACCGTCCATAATTGAAAGTCCGGACTATTTAAGCGTACATCCCAAAGATAACAGTATCTCATTTATTAAAGATTTTTCCTCCCATGTTTCCGTTGCTGTTCGGGTTTCAGCAACAGGAGCCCTGTCATACCGCACAATGTATCCAATTATGGATGCTCAACTAATTAACTACATTGATAAGGGAAGTGCTTGGACATGGAAAGGCAAAAACAAAACATAAAAATTTCTTGACTTTATGCTAAAATAGCGTATAATGAAGTTATCAAACAAGTAAACTATATTGAATGAAATCTGAGGACGGAACAGGCAGCCGTCACGCCCAATGGGTCTTAAAAGAGATGTGGGATTGTCACCCCACCTGTTTCATTCAGATATGGCGGGCAGATAACTTCGGTTATCTGCCTTTTATTTTGAGACTCCCCTTTCAGATAAAGGGTATCACCATCCGGGGCCCTCTTAAATTACGGATATCTGCCATGCCAAAATGACAGTTTCGGGAACAGATATGCCCCGTGTGAAGGAGGAGCGTGCTGTTCTGGAAGAACCCTGCTAATCAGGACAAGTACTCCTTCCTGGAGCCGGGGAAATATCCAATGAGATCGTCTATACAGATATGATTTATACTTTTCTATGAACAGGAACGTGATTTTCATGGCACTAATCCAATGCACGGAGTATTCCAGCCAGGTCAGCGACAAGGCATACTCATGCCCCATTGCGGTCTTCCCCTGATGCCTGCTGCCAGGCCTCCCAGAAAAGCCCGCAAACGCCGCCCCAACGGATCCGGTACAGTGGTAAAGCTGTCCGGCAAGCGGAATAACCCTTTCCAGGTAAGAGTCAATACGCACATCAATGCCAACGGCTATCCGGCCTATGACGTGATCGGCTGCTACCCGGACAGGGTATCTGCTGAAATTGCCCTTGCAGAATACAACAAAACACCTTTTGACCCAAAGGATCACAAAAAGTTATTCAGCGATGTATTTGCTTCATGGTATCAATGGAAATACGGCGTGCCGCATACCAATACTGGCAAGACCAGCGCCCAAAGCTGCATGATCGCGGCATATAAGAAATGCTCCTCCCTCCACGGGATGGCCATGTGGGATATTCGTCCCCAGGATATGCAGGATGTCCTCAACCATACAGAACTTTCACACGCCATGCTGAAGCACATCCGCAATCTTTTCATACAGATGTATAAATATGCCCTGCAGTACGAACTCGTCGCAAAGGATTACTCCCAGTTCACACGGATCACCAAAGAGGATGACGATACACAGTGTGTCCCCTTTACCAGGGAAGAACTACAGGCGCTCTAGGAACATGCGGAAACGCCGTTTGTTGACACAGTACTCATTTACTGCTATTCCGGCTGGCGTATCAACGAACTCACCCGGATGCCGCTTGACAATATCGATCTGGACGCACATATCTTTACCAGCGGCCTGAAAAACCGCTACAGCCGCAACCGGACAGTCCCTATCCATTCCGCCATATATGGGATGGTTTGTGACCGTCTGGATATGCGTTTCAAAAGCCTGATCTACCACGACGGCGCCAGGAGCATCTCCGAACAAAGATACAGGGAATGTTTCAATACTGCCCTGCGAACCTGCGGCATCCAGACATTGCATACTCCTCACGACTGCCGCCACACTTTCAATATGCTCCTGGATGATGCCGAGGTGGATCGTGTGACCCGTTACAAACTCATGGGACATAAAGGGCAGGATATCAACGAGAACGTGTATACCCACAAGGATCTGAGCCAACTCCGGGAAGCTGTGAAGCAATAAAAACAGGGCAGTAATGCTGACTTATGCATCATACCCTGTTTTCTATTAGTGACTTTACTAGTGACACTCTCCTAAAAAAACCGTATATTTTCAACCTTTATGCGATATTTAATCTTAAGGAAATCTTAAAAACAATGAATTTAGAATCATTTCTGTTTAATGTGATCCATCATCAAAAATATTCATATTCTCAATAAGAACAGCCATAAGTTCTAACTTGTTAAAATGACTTTACATTATAAATATTTTATTGTATAATCATATCATATATTTTGGCAGTTTTATTTTGGTGCTTTTTAAATTGTTGTAACATATATTGGCATATTCCCAACAAAAACAAGGAGATAATCACATGATCGACAAACAGGCTATTGATCAATTATATGCGTTGTATGAATTCGAAAAGGATAAGGAAAACAAATATTGCTGTGTTTATACCTATGATCAGGGCTATTTTAACAATGCCGAGATTGTGGTGTTCGATCCATCAAAGAAGACCGACCTGGACTCGATCCAAGAAGAGTATACCCGTATTGGATATTCCGTTTCTTTACGGGAAGCAAAAGATTATGAAGAGATTAAATCGAAACTGTTTCATGGATTTTTCAAAATAGAGGCATCAAACCAAAAAGTCCTGATCGAATATGAAGAACACACAAAAATACAGTCCAAACGGTTAAGTGGAAATCCGTATTCATATATTGAATCACAATATATTTTGAATGATGAACCGAGAAGCGATCATATTGTAGATAAAGTCTTTGAGATTATAAGCCGGGAAAGTGCGCAATTAGTTATTTTGGAAGCGCCTGCCGGCTTTGGAAAGACATGTACGTCTTACGAAATCTCCAAGATCATTTCCTCCAAAAGGCAGCATGACATAGTTCCAATCTTAGCGGAATTGTCAAAAAATCGAAGCGCAAGAATATTCAGCTATGTTTTACTTACAGAAATTGACAGAAAATTCCCACGCCTGTCGTCCGCATTGGTAACGGAACAGATAAAAGAAGGAAATATTCCATTAATCATCGATGGATTTGATGAATTGCTGTCCAAATCATCAACAGAAGATGACGATACTTTGGAAGAATCCAAAACAATGTTGGATACGATCGCTAATTTTTTTACAGAAAACAGCAGGACAAAAATTGTATTGACCTCAAGGAAAAGTTCTATTTTGACAGGAGATGTCTTTGCTAAGTGGATCGCAGAAAAATTGAGACATTGTGATGTCAACAGGATTCAAATATTAAACCCGACAGTAGCAGAATGGATTGGCAATGATAAAAAGAAATATTTTGAATCCAAAAGAATCATGTTAGATCACATCGCCAATCCGGTTTTGCTTGCCATGCTGAGATCCATCCCTCTGGAGGATTTTGACCAAAGGTTCCAATGTTCGAGCGATATTTTAGAAAATTATTTTAATATTCTTTTAGAGAGAGAAAAAGAAAGACAGCAGTTATATTTAAGCGTTGATGAGCAAAAAATGATCATGCGGAAATTAGCGGCCATGTTTGTTCAATTTGATATGTCCGCTGATGAACCGGACAATATCCAGGTATTGATAGAAGAGATTATTGAGCCGGATATAGTCAAATATTTGTCTTACTATAATGACGCAGCTGCAAACAACGAAATATCCATACCCACTGAAGATGAATTCACAATGAAACTTGTTCACAATGCTTTATTGGACAGAGTAAACCTGAATTCAAATAATATTGGGTTTATAAATGATTTTATCTTTGGCGTTCTGATCGGGGACGCGGTATTAGAGGGTGATCTGAAGATAGAAGATGTCACGGAAAAATATTTGAGTTTAATGTTGACTGCTTACGTTATAGAAAGCGCCGATAAACGGAAACGGCTTTACAATGTCATCAGTACCAGCAGCATTACGATCACAACAGAACAAAAATTAGTATTAGATATGAATTTAACAGAAAGATTAGGTCACGATTTTGTTGATGAATACATATCAAATATTCTTTTCAGAAGCACATTTGATATGAAAACCGAACACTTTTTTTATAATTGTATTTTTGAATCCTGTACTTTTGAAAGAAATAAATTGGAAAATGTTCTGTTTGAGGGTTGCCATTTTATAAATTGTACTTTTTACAATATAGAGATCATTGAATCTGGTACAATCGAAGAAGAGTCAGTGTTCATATCATGCACGGGACATGAAAAACTATATGAATCACTCTTCAACACGATGCGCAAAAACAGTATTAAAGGCGACGGCAAGGACGCGCGCTATTACGAGAAGCTTGTATTGGAACAGTTTTGGATGAAAGGTTCCAATGCCGCAGAGCCACGGAAAACATACAGAACACTGTGCAAAGGCATAAAACAGCAGGAAAAAGCAAAAGTATTGGCGGCTGTAGATGATCTGTTAAACAGAAGGATTTTAGTGCGTCTTACTTATTGCCTTGAACTGAACTTTTCTAAAATGACTGAAATAAAGGATATATTGGGGAGGTAGTGCAATGAATCCAAATGATGATTTTGAAAAACAACTGGATAGACTATATAATGTTGTCATTAATAATCCCGAAAAAGAAATAGAGCGAATGATATGTAAAAAACTTGATAAATGTGGATTGATGTATCGTATTTTTTCCCGAATCAAGGAAAAGGCATCCGTTCATAACAAAATAAGCAAAAAACGTGATACATACCTGAAAACCCAAAAAAAGATGCAGGATATGATAGGGATAAGGATAGTTTTATATTTTAGAGATGATGTAGACATCTGCATAGACATCTTAAACGCCTTATTTGAAGTGGATAATTATGAATACGATCAACTGAATACCGAAACTTTTAAGCCGCAGCGCATTAATTATGTATATCGTACACCAAACAATATTAAGCAGATACCGGACGATATTTCTGATGATTGTCTGATCGATAATACTTTTGAAGTACAGATACGAACAATATTTTCAGAAGGATGGCATGAAGTAGAACACGACATACGGTACAAATATTTGGACGAGTGGGACAGCGCAACTGCTCTGTCCAGAGAATTAAATGGCATAATGGCAGTATTGGAAGTATGCGACCATAACATCATGTCGATCTGTGACCAATTAGCATACAAGAAATATAAGGAAAAGGAATGGGACTCTATGCTCAGAAATAAATTCCGTTTACGTTTTATACACGTTCCCTTGGACAAAAATCTGCACAATGCTCTATCTGATAATGCTAAATTGGCAAAAGCACTCTTTCGATACGACAGAGAGCGGCTTATTCGTTTTTTGGCAGAAAGCAATATCCCCAGAACTTGTAATAATATCGTGTATATCATTAATGAAATTGAATTACATGATAAAACAATCAGTGCATTAACTCCATCATTAATCACAGACAAATGCAAAAAATGGATGGAACAGGCAGTATAAAACAGTTGATATCTTTAAACACTGCCTCCTTTTCGATAAGAATCAGAATATAACGATTCTTGTCAAAAGGGGGCTTTTCTTCTTTTTCCGAAACATAGAAGCCTCCCAACCGTTTCCATTATATATACCATGAAAAAACATATCCGTATAGGTGCGATTTTTTGCACCGAATCGTATTCCGTCATGTGGCAGAAAAACCTGACCACCGATCCATGATATTGCAAACCATAAAAGCATCAGGTATAATGCAGGTATGCCAAAGTCCTGTGCGACACGAAAAAGGACAAGGCAATATGGGAGGAAACCTGATGAAGAACAGACGTGGCATCCTGCCGCAGCATAAAAACACAGCATTTTGGAGCATGACGGGAGGCATCCTGCTGGCGCTTGCCGCCTGCCTGTCGGCCTGCGGGGAGGCGCCGCAGGAGCCGGAAGCGGAACCTGCAGGTCCCACAGGCATCATGATTCCCATGGCCACTTTTCAGGAAGTGCGCCCTGACATACAGGGGATGTCGGAGAATGCTTACTGCTGGATCGGAGATTCCATCTATTATTCGGAGTGGGAAAGGCCCGAGGAGGGCGGTCCCCCCAGAAATACGATCTACCGGGAGGCTGTGGACGGCTCAGAAAAGGAGACCATCGACGCACAGGATGACAGACTGATCTATGCGCTGTTTACCGATAACGCCGGAAATCTGGGATTTATCGGCTGTGAACACGCAGAGGCAGAGGCGGAATATTTCCTGATCCGGGAAGACCTGGCAGGGCAGGAGATATCAAGGGTTCCCATCAAGCTGCAGGGAGACCCGTCTGATATCCTGGAAAGCGCCATGGATCCGGATGGGAATGTATTGTATGTGACGCAGGAGGGAAAGGCTTATCTGCTGGATGCAGAGGGAAAGTCCCTGGAAGTGACGGGACTGGGGATGAGACAGCCGGAGATCCTCGACTGCGGGGAACAGGGACTCTATCTATATCAGCACGAGGCGATGGGGGCGATGCCCCTCCGGAAAGTAGATCTCGCCACAGGAACGATCCAACAGCTGAAAGATCTCTGGGTGGAAACCGATCTCCGGATGGAGGAGGACAATATCATTGCCCTGGGCAGCCAGGAGGGAATCCTTTTGTCAAGCGAGAATACCTTATGGAACTATGACCCGGACACCGGGACGTGGGAAACGATACTTTCCTGGCTCGGCCCGGAAGTCAATATCCAGGGAAATAATGTCTGCGGTATCCGCTTTGGCGATACACTGGAGGATGGCAGCAGAGAGTTGGAGGTATTGCTGGATGGTTATGACACGGTTGTGCCGGAAGTGGCAAAAATCACCTGGGTGGATCAGGCTTATGTGCCCGCAAGGCAGGACATTGTAGCGGGGGTGTCCCTATTATTCCCGCGAGCCATGAGCCAAACGGCCATGCTTGCATGGACATTTGGCGAATGCCGCGAGGGTCAATGCCCCGCTGCTTGCAGCGGGGCATTGACTTCACACAGGAGGATGCAGTGCGGAGGTTTAACCGCAGCAGCACTCAGTACCGGGTGGTATTAAAGCGGTATGATACCTCCACCATGCTGGATGACCTGATACTGCATCCGGAAGAGGTGCCGGATGTCCTGGACATCCGAGGGATCGTGCCGGATGTTCTGGTGAACAAGGGACTGCTGGAGGATCTGGAGCCTTACTTTCAGAAAAGTGAGATTGTGAAAAAGGAAGATATCCTGCCCGCCGTATGGGAGGCGGGAAAGATCGGGGGCATCGAGGCAGGAGCAGTAACCGATTTCCGGATACAGACCTATTGGACCACTGTCCCGGATTTCCCCAGGGACGGCTGGGACATTGAGGATTTCTTTGCCCTGGCACAGGAATATCCGGACAGGAAAATACTGTCCTCTTATACGCCTGCAGAAGTGATGGATGTCTTTGCCAATACCACCCTGGATGATTTCGTGGACTGGAAAAAGGGAAAATGTTCCTTTGACAGCGCTGAATTTGTGAATCTGCTGGAGAGGATCGCCGCCCTGGAATATCCGCCGGAAGATAACATACCCATCGACTTTTTAGAGGAGGATGAGGTGGTCAGGAAATTTCTGACGCAGGAATATTTGTTAAAGCTGGACGGGTTCGGCTCGCCTTTCTTTTACCAGCGGCATCTGGGCCAATACGGGAACAAGGCATATAATATAGGATATCCCTCCGAAGAAGGCCCACAGTATCTGATGAACGCCAGCCAGCAGCTTGCCATCTACAGAAATTCGGAATGCAAAGAAGGGGCATGGGCCTTTATCGAGTTCCTGCTGTCAGAGCAGGAGCAGACTTGGTACGGGGACAAACATTCTGCATTCCCTGTGCGCAAGGACGCCTTTGAAGCCTATCTGGCACGCCCTTACAGCGCGTCCAACAATGTCCGGGGGGATGATCCCGGAGCGGGGGCGGAGGATCTTGCCTATATGGCCGAGCATATGCGCCCGACGGGCAGCATCAGCCGTTCCGAACTCTGGACCATCATCCAGGAGGAGGTTCCGTATCTGTTCGAGGGAGACAAGGACGCCCGGGAGGTGGCGGAAGTGATCCAGAACCGCGCCAGTCTGTATTTGAAAGAAAATCGGTAGGAATGTCTGCTGAAAACAGAATGTATGAGGAAGATTCCCTGAATGTCGGCTGGCTGGAAAAAGGGCATCCATTTAGCACGGGCAGCGTGCCTGAGGAATTTATGGAAAAGCTTTGGAAGTATTTCAGGTATCCCGTGCAGGTCTGCAGGGGATACCATGTCTGCGATCTATGTGAGAATCCGGAAAAGGGTGTGCCAGTCATTGCGTTCAAAAGGCAAAAGCGGGAAGCCGGATATTATGAGATCCGTGCCTGGGGAAAAGACGGAACCGTGTACGCCGCCCCCAGTCTGATCTTCCATTATATTCTACAGCATGAATATCGGCCGCCGCAGGAATTTATGGATGCAGTCATGGATTCGGCGGATGCGTCCTCCGACGAATATTACCGGAAAATCCTGGCATATTCAGGCGGTCACGATTTCTGGCTTGCCCATGACCACACGAAAATAACCATTAGAAATCAGGCACAAAATATCACACAGCATTTACGACGCAATAACCAGGAGGCGCAGAACCATGATCACGTCCGTCAAAGAATACCTTGATTCATTCATCAACGACATCAACACCGCAATCAACTGGAAATATCTGAAAAGCAGCCGGAAATTAAAGAAACAGATCGGCGACATCGTTTTTGAAATCAACTTCTATTCTTCCAAATACAACAGCGTGGATTCCCATATTGAGATTAGAAGCGAATGCAGGGTCTGGTATCGGAAATATGATGCCTCTAACACCGTCAAAAGCGGCATTGCATATATCGCCTTTTTGGAAAAGAAACAATATTGGTGGGATATTGCCCGCGAAAAGGACAGAAACGCGATCCTGCAGTCGCTCCTGCAGGAGATCAACACGAAAGTGATTCCTTTCACCTCTGAAATGGAGGCAGACTTTGACAGCGGGCTGCTGCACCTTATTTACAGCCATGGTCTCAACGCCTATAGCAATTCCATTCAGCTGATCGACGAACTGTTCGGACGGGAAGAAGCCATAAGGGCAGCCCGCGAATATGCGAAATCTTTTAAACCGATGGAGCGGCGTATGATAAAACAATACGCCAACGAAAAAAACACTCTGGTAAATGAGCGAAATCTGCGCTATATGCTGGAAAATCTGCAAATGAATGATTGATATTTTACAATATAAAGTATATGATACTCTTATATAAGAAATCGATTCATTATAATGCAGAAAGGAATGAAAATCCGATGAACAAAGTCACAGTCCGTCAGGAAAAAGTAACGATCCCCACCTATGAGACCGCTGCCTACGACAAGAACCCCATGTTCCTGGAGAAACGCGTCTATCAGGGCTCCAGCGGCCGGGTATATCCCCATCCCGTGTGCGAGGGCGTGGCGGATGTAAAGACCGACAGGAAATACGACGCCATCTTCCTGGAAAATGATTATATCCTGGTTATGATCCTCCCGGAACTGGGCGGGCGCATCCAGAGACTTTACGATAAGACCAACGGTTATGACGCCGTATATTACAATGAGGTGATCAAGCCCGCGCTGGTAGGGCTTGCGGGGCCCTGGATCAGCGGCGGCATCGAGTTCAACTGGCCCCAGCATCACAGACCCTCCACCTATGACCCGGTGGACTGCACCGTGGAGGAGCACGAGGACGGCTCCGTCACCGTCTGGGTGGGCGAGATTGAGAAGATGTTCCACACAAAGGGCATGGCGGGCTTTACGGTATATCCTGACAAAGCCTATCTGGAAATCCGGGGACAAGTCTATAATCCCACGGACAGACCCCAGACTTTCCTGTGGTGGGCCAATCCCGCCGTGGCCGTCAACGACCACACGCAGTCCATTTTCCCGCCTGACGTGACCGCGGTCATGGATCACGGCAAGCGGGACGTGTCAAAATTTCCCATTGCCGACGGCGTTTATTATAAGGTAAACTACGCGCCCGGCACGGATATCTCTCGCTATAAAAATATCCCCGTGCCCACTTCCTATATGGCGTACCACTCCGATCTTGATTTTATCGGAAACTATGATCATTTCAAAAATGCCGGATTGCTGCACATTGCGGATCATCACGTCTCCCCCGGCAAGAAGCAGTGGACCTGGGGCTGCGGCGATTTTGGGAAAGCATGGGACCGCAACCTGACGGATGAGAACGGCCCCTATATCGAACTGATGACAGGCATGTTCACCGACAATCAGCCTGACTTTACCTACCTGAAGCCCTACGAGGAGAAAAGTTTCGTACAGTATTTCATGCCCTATAAAGATGCGGGCGCTGTGAAAAACGCGTCCACGGAGGCCGTCCTGAATCTGGAATTTGAAGACGGCAGAGCGTTGCTGACCCTTTATTCCCCTGTGGAATCAAAGGATCTGACCGTGGAACTTTTCTGTGGGGAAAATGCGGTGTACTCCAGGCAGCTGGATCTGTCTCCTCTGGAATCATTCCGGGATGTGATCCCCATGCCGGAATGCTGTTTTACACAAAATACTGTTTCCGTCACGATCCGCAAAGCAGGCAGAGAGATCCTGCGCTACACCCCCACAGACCACAACGAGCCTGTCCCCGCTCCCGCCGAGGCGCTCCCGGAACCCTCCGTCCTGGAGACCACGGAGAAGCTGTTCCTTGCCGCCACACATCTGGAGCAGTACAGGCACGCAACTTATTCCCCTGAGGACTATTATCTGGAAGGTTTACGGCGGGACGACAGCGATATCCGCCTGAACAACGGTTACGGAAAATATCTATACAACAAAGGACGCTTTGCGGACAGCGAGGCTTATTTCCGCCGCGCCATCCGCTCCTCCACCTGGAAAAATCCCAATCCTTACGACTGCGAGCCTTATTTCAACCTGGGACTCGCCCTGAAGATACAGGGGAAGATCAACGAAGCCTACGATGCTTTTTACAAAGCCGTCTGGGATGGCAATATGCAGGACAAGGCCTTTTATCAGCTTGCCTGCATTGCCGCCGGTAAGGGTCTGTACGGGGAAGCGCTGGATCATCTTGAGAAGTCGCTGGCAAGGGGCTTCCACAACCTAAAGGCAAGAACCTTAAAGACCGCCCTGCTGCGCCTGACCGGACAGCGGGAAAGGGCGGTCTCCTGCGCATTGGAGACTGCGTCCTTCGACCCCCTGGATCATGGCGCCTGCTATGAACTTTACCTGCTGGGACAGCGGGAAAAAGAGCAGTTCTCCCATCTGCTCCGCGGGGATGCCCACAACTATATCGAACTGGCGCTCTGCTACAGCTGCGCTGGGCTCTGCGGGGAAGCCGCAGACATCCTGCGGCTTGTGCCTGATACCAATGCACCCCTGGTGCATGAACCCCTGGTTCATTATTACCTCTACTTCCTCACAAATGACCCTGAGGAACTGCGCCAGGCGGAATCGGCGGACAGCCTCTACTGCTTCCCCAACCGTCTGGAGGATATCCCCGTCCTGCAAAAGGCAGTAGAGAACCAGGGCAGTTATGCCGCTTATTATCTGGGGGATCTGCTGTATGACAGGGGACGCTGGGAGGAAGCGCAGCATCTCTGGGAGCAAGCTGCGGAACAGATCTCCCTGCCCACCGTGCACCGGAACCTGTCCCTGGTATATTACAATAAGCTGCATGATGCCGGGAGGGCAAAAGCCTCTCTGGAAAAAGCTTTTTCCATGGATACCACAGATGCCAGAGTGTTCTTTGAACTGGATCAGTTATATAAAGCCATGAATCTCTCCGCCGGGGAACGCCTTGCCCATATGGAAACCCACAGGGAACTTCTGGAGCAGCGGGACGACCTCTACACGGAATATATCACCCTGCTGAACTTAAACGGCAGATACGAGGAAAGCTATGAGAAGATCATGAGCCACAACTTCCATCCCTGGGAGGGCGGAGAGGGCAAGGTTCCCGCGCAGTATCGCATTTCCCTGATCCAGCTGGCTAAAAAAGAGATCACACTGCAGTTTTTCTGCACGTCAGAGCTGGTTGAGTCCCATCGGTCAAAGGCGGCCTCCCTCCTGCAGCAGGCGCTTGTCTATCCCCGCAATCTAGGAGAGGGCAAGCTGATCGGCAATATGGACAATGATATTTATTATCTGCTGGGCACGCTCTACAATGACCCCGCAAAGTCCCGGGAGGCTTACGAACTGGCCTCCAGAGGCGAGTTTAACCTGTCCTCGGCCATGTATTACAACGACCAGCCGCCCCAGATGATGTACTACGCGGCGCTGGCGCTCCAGAAGCTGGGGCAGGAGGAAGAAGCCGAAAAGCGCTTTGATGCCTTTATCCAATATGCGGAGGATCACAAAAACGATGAGGTAAAGATCGAATACTTCGCCGTTTCCCTGCCCGACTTCCTGATCTTCGAGGGCGACCTGAATAAAAATAACCAGGTTCACTGCTGTCTTATGGCGGCGCTGGGGCATCTGGGAAAAGGCGAAAAAGAACAGGCAAAACAGTTTGCGGCCCAGGGCCTGAAGCTGAATGCCTGTCACTTTGAGCTGGCTGAAATTGTAAATGTCCTTACCGACTAAAATGCCCTCTTATACACCCTGACCCCATAGGGTTCCAGCGTCTGTGTCCCGCAGCAGTTCTCCCCTGAGAGCAGTTCCTGAAGTTCTGTTTTCAGGAGAACCTCTGCGGGATCTTTCTCATAGTTGAGCACAAAGAGATACTGCACCCCATCCCTTTCCCTCACTGCCAGTTCGCAGCCTGCGGGAATCTCCAGAATCTCCCCGTAAGGCTCTCCGATGCCCAGCTTTTTGATAAAAAGTTCCGCCGCATCCAGGGCAAAGGCTCCACCAAAATAATAAGCCTCCCCTTTTCCAAAATGATTGCGGATCAGCGCGGGTGTTCCCGCGTAATAGCTGTCAGCGTAAACGGCCAGGATCTCCGCGTTTTCACCCGCCGGGGCAAGCAGATCGTTGAACACCGCCGCCTCCATCTTCTCTCCGTCCCACTCCGCCGTCACCTTACCGTCGTCCGGCGCAACAAAGGAATATTCCGGGATATCCGTCCCCGTCAATCCGGCGGCAAGACCGGGCAGGGCATTTGTGACACACTTGCCGTTTATCTCCTTATAGCCGGTGCGACAGCCCATCACAAGCTTTCCGCCCTCCGCCACATACTGCTCCAAAAGCGCCATCCGCTCCTCTGTCAGAATGGATGCGTGGGGATAGAACAGCACGTCATATCGTTTCAGGTCTTCCAGTTTCAGTTCTCTCTCAAAATAGACATGATCAAAGGGAACATGCGCCCGCTGCAGTGCTGTAAACAGGGATTTCCGGCTTACCCTGTCAACCCGCTCGTGCCACCTGTCAACCTGGCAGTCCCATACATTATCATAATCCTTCAGGATGCCTACTTTCGCGCTGTACACCGCTCCGGCGACTTCCTGTATGGCGTTTATCTTATGTGACACATCTGTCACTTCCTGCAGCCTGCGGTTCTCCCTGCCGGAATAATCCAGGATGCCGTGCCAATACATCTCCGTGCCAAAATTGCAGGTTCTCCAGCGGAAATAACTGACAAAATCCGCGCCGTGGGCAATGCTCTGGAATGTCCACAGCGTAAGCTGTCCCGGACGCGGCATGGGCGCTTCCATCCTGGTATTCCAGCCGTTTGCCCCGCTCTGCTGCTCCATGATGCCAAAATTAGGGGAGACCGCACGAACCTCCGTCAGATTGCGGCTCCACTTCCGGTCCTTCATCAGATCCTCTTCCCGATAATCATCCAGGCAGTAGGCAAAATTGGGATAGGAATCATACATCAGCACATCCAGGCTTTCTCGCCCCATCCGCTGATAATCGATATTACCGAAAATGCCGTTTGTGGTGATAAAATCATCCGCCTTGCAGTATTTTCGGATGATCTCCGCCTGCTGCCCCGCAAAGCGGCACACACTGTCAGAGATAAAACGGTAATAGTCCAGCTGCAGATGAGGATTGACAGCGCCTGTGTTGGTCTTTCTGGGCACATAAACCTGCGTCCAGTCCGTGTAGGTCTGGTTCCAGAACACCGTGCCCCATGCCTCGTTCAACGCCTCTAAAGTCCCATACTTTTCCTGTAAAAACACACGGAAAGCATCCGTGTCGCTCTCAGAATAAAATTCATCGTTCTCACAATTGAACTCATTATCCAGCTGCCACCCCACGATAGCAGGATGCTGTCCGTAATGAGATGCGGACTTCTCCACAATGCGCCTGCAGAATTCCTGATAGACCGGGGAATTGTAGTTATAATGCCTGCGGGAACCATGGCAGATCAGATTGCCCTCCCTGTCCGCGTTCAGGACTTCAGGATACCGATCCGTCAGCCACGCGGGGGGCGTCGCCGTGGGTGTGCAGAAAATCACCTGCATCGCTTTTTTCCGGGCCAGTTCCAGGAATCCATCAAAGAACTCATATGTAAATCTGCTTTCCTCAGGCTCTATCAGATTCCACGCGAACTCCGCGATACGCACGGTCGTAAGGCCTGCTGCCAGCATCCGCTCCAGATCCTCCGCCCACAGGCTTTTGGGCCAATGTTCGGGATAGTAGCAGACCCCCAGGTCTATGCTGTTTCCATTGATCAGTTTTCTCATATCCTTTATCTATCCTTTTCTATTTTAGTAACCCGCTCTCCATCTGTCACAATCAAGGTATCGCTCTCACTTCCGCTGAAATTCTCTTTCCTCTCCAGACTGCCTTAAGAAAGCTTATCATGGATATGTCAGAATATTTTCAGCGACTCATACACCCGCTCTATCTCCTGCCTTGTGGCAAGCCGTTCCGAAAACGCGCTGGCGCTGCCTGCGGCCAGACCCATTTTAAAAGCGTGGGCATGATCCCGCTTTTCACACCAACCGGCCACGAACCCCGCCACCATGGAATCTCCCGCGCCCACGGAATTGATCGCTTTCCCTTTGGGAACCCCGCTGGCCAGTGTCTCTCCCGTCTCCGTGACCAGCACGGCTCCTTCTCCGGCCATGGAGACCAGGACGTTAGCCGCTCCCATTTCCTGAAGCTTCCTGGCGTAAGGGATCACTTCCTCCCGGCTCCGAAATGTCACGCCGAATATCTCACCCAGTTCCTGCGCATTTGGCTTTATCAGGAACGGCTTATAGGGCAGCACATTGAGAAGCAGGTCTTTTTCGGCATCCACCACGATCATGACCTGCCGATCCGAAAACATCTTCATGATATCGCCATATAGGGAATCCGGAAGGGACGTCGGTATGCTTCCCGCCAGGATCAGAATATCTCCGTCCTTCAAAGCATCCAGTTTTGCCATAAACTTTGACAGGGACTCGCCATCGATAGCAGGCCCGGCGGCATTGATCTCCGTTTCCTGAATGGACCTGATCTTCACATTGATCCGGGAAATGCCCGCTTTCAGTTCAATGAAATCACATTTTCCGCCCATGGCTTCAAAACCGCGCCTGATCTCCACGCCGGTAAATCCCGCGATAAATCCAAGGGCAATATTTTCCACGCCCAGATTGTTGAGGATGGTGGAGACATTCAGTCCCTTGCCTCCGGGCAAGATCTGCTCAGAAGCGGAACGGTTGGTCATTCCCGGCTCCAGGTTCTCAACCCATATGACATGGTCGAGCGCCGGATTAAAGGTAACGGTATATATCATCCTGCTTTTCCTCCAGAAACTTCCGGTCTGTGATCATAATTATAGCCCGCTTTTCACAAACGCACAATATCCAAAAAGAAAACCACATCGCCTCTTTCAGCTATATCGCGCTTTCCCATACTGTGCTCAGGGTATCCTCATAAACGGAAAAACCATACTTTATGTGCTGCTCCATATCCTCATAAATATAAAAAGTATCATTGAACCTTTCCACAAATCCTTCCGTCAATTCTCCGCCCGCGCCCTCAACAAGATCTCGCAGTTCGGAGAAAGGCATATCAAGCGTAAAACGTCCGTCCCTGCTTCCGCCTTCCTGGATCAGAATGCTTTCCAGCCTGTGCTGGTCGTCAAAGAAACACATGTACTGACTATGTTCGGCACACAGGCATGCCCCTTCCATATCCGAACGGGGCTCGAAGACTGACTGTCCGGCAGCGTTCAATATCTTTTCCGTCTCTTCCATAGACATGCCAAATTCCAATCCCCTTAAAGCCTGCAGATTCCTCTCTGACGAATATGTCACCACCCGGATGGGTACAAAGGTATCCCCATACTGATGCGTATGGGTTTCCGGCAGATCCCCCGTAAGTTCCGTCACCTTTTCCTTATCGCCCAGATCCAGGCCTGCAGCCATCAGCGTATTATCTTGTGTCAGGAGAAAAACATGATACGTGTATCTGCTGCTCTCCCGCGCGCGCCAGTAGGGCTTCGCATCCGAATCATTAAACGCAATGGATTCCATCCACACCATCTTTACATCATCCATCACTTTCACCGGTTCCCGGATGTAATCATCCTCCGTCACCGGAACACCGCATTGTCCGAAGAGATTCAGCCCCCAGGCGTACAGTTCCCCCGCTTCGTTGATAGCGGCTCCTGTATGAGTTCCTGTGGCAATATAAACGCAATCGTCCATGATCTTCCTGGGCTCGCTGGCGTACATCTTTGCAGGATTGACAACGTCCTCGTCCAGACTCCAGAAGTCCTCAAAATATGGCACATGAGAAAGGGTTGTGGAAGAATATTGGCCCCACCAATACGCACTCCCATCCGTTTTCAGGGCAACGATATTCTCCCTGCCCGCCCTGGCATAGGCGACGTCAGTCATCAACAGGACAGGCTTTGTCACTTTCTGATAATTTTCCACACTGTACCGCGGGACTTCGCTTCCTTTTCCCAGAAGTATTCCCCCACAGTTTGATCCCACGCCGTAAAGTTCCCCTGTATCCGTCAGATAAATACAGAAATAACTGTTTTCCGACACATCCATCGAAACCACATGCTCCGCTATCTTCACCGGCTCCTCATGATATTCTTCAAAACCATAGGTGCCTGTTCCCAACTGCCCGTAATCATTCCTGCCGGTGCCCCAGAACACACCATCTTCGTCAATATAATAATGCTCGTCCACTATCCAGAGATTGGTAATATAGCAGTCCTCTATGGAAAAAGGTTCCTTGACCGCCAGACTGTCAATGTCCTGTACAAAAAATGCGGGAAGATCCTCTGCATTGTCCGCCGCATCCGTGTTTTCCTGCTTTTCATTTCCACTTGGGGCATTCTCCGCCTGATATCCCTGTTCCCCATTTTCATCCAATCCGTTCTCTGCCTGATGTCCCTGTTCTCCATTTCCCTCTGCTCCACCCGAAGCCTCCGGATCGCCGTTCTGTCCCATGAGGGTTTCCGCCGGTCCTTCCGCCTCCGTCATAAACAACGCAGACAGCGCAACGATCACTACGATTGCCGCCGCTCCCAGCCCCGGAAGCGTATACTTGTATCGCATCACATTTTTCACCCTGGACTTTAAACTTCCCTCAGCGAAACCGATGGGCGCCACAAACACTTTCCGCTTCTTTTTCCTGCCCCTGTTCGCAACATGGATCAGCGCATAGGCATATTCTTTCCTGTTCTCTTTTCCCAGATCCCGGATGACTTCCTCGTCACAGGCTTTCTCCAGGTCGCTTCCCAGCAAAGAATACGCGATCCATATAAAAGGATTGAACCAGTGTACCAGGCAGATCGCATATGCCGCCATCTTAAGCAGCCCGTCCTTCCGGCGGACATGCATTTCCTCATGGAGGATAACATAAGAAAGATTCTCATCCTCCAGGCTGAAAGGCAGATAAACCTTCGGACGAATCAGCCCGAACACTATGGGCATATCGATATTTTCCGCCCACAGGATATTATCCCTGTAAGGGATGCTTAACACCAGTTTTCGCTTTAGCGCCAGATAAGAATATAACATATGCCCAATGCAGGCGCACAGTCCCGCCAGCCACAGGCAAGCCAGTATACCCATATTTTTTTCATGGGACAGTCTGTCTTTCCACGCCCCGTCCGGCGCTGCCCCATCCCCGTGATCAAGAGCATCAGGCGCTGTAGCAGCGACTCCTGCGATCCCATAGGGCTGTGTGGCCGGATAGTCCACAATGGTGCTGTTACTGTTATCTGCGCCCATATCTGCCATGCCAACCTGGGTGCCTTTATTTCCGACGTTCCCCATAGGATCGCCTGTGTCAGAATCTGCCATATCATCCGCATGACTACCCGCGCCATACACATTGCCGCCATCTGTTTTACCAGCAATATCCTCCTCATTACCATGGCCGCTTCCATTTCCCAACCCGGAAAAATCCTCTGTCATGCCCCTTTCCGCGCCGATCCACATCTCGTCCAACACAGCGGTATTCCCCCAGAATCCCATCGGCAGGCTGACTTTCCACGGTATGATAAAGAACAGGAAAACCATCGCCCACGATCCGACAATATATCTGTGGCCGACCCTCAGCTTGTTCAGCAAAAAGCGGAACACCATAACGATCAGTATAATGACAATCCCCCTCATGCTCATTTTCAATAATCCATCCATAAAAACTGCCATATTCCTCATCCTTCCTCAATGATCCGCTTTAATTCCTCAATCTCCTCCTTGGAGAGCTTCTTCTGCGAGACAAATGCCGCCACAAAATCGGGCAACGAGCCCGCAAAGGCCTCCTCCACAAACTCTTCGCTCTGTTTCGCCTGAAAAAGCTGCCTGGAGACCAGAGATGTGACCACGCCTTTCCGGTTCTCAAAGATTCCCTTGTCGCACAGCCTCTTTAATACCGTATAAGTGGTGGTGCGCTTCCAATTCAACTCTTTAAGACATAACACCGCCAGTTCCCCCGAGGGAATCGGCTCATGCCCCCAGATCAGTTCCGCAAATTTCATCTCAATCTCGCCCAATCTGTATTCCGACATAATACCTCCTTTTGTCTACATGATGTAGAATTAATTGTATTCTACATCATGTAGACACTCTTGTCAACAGATAAAAGATTAATGCGCAGCAGGTTGACTTTTGTCCTAAATCGGATTATAATGCCTTTTGTCCGGTTTGGGACAATTTTCACGGGAGGAATCCGCTTTGGAAAACGACATCAATCGATACAGCGAATATGGGGCTCTGCTGAATCAGTATGACAAAGAACTTGACGATATCTATCACTATTACGCCCTCCGCCACGACCTGTCGGACGCCGCTCTCTGGATTCTCTATGTGGTCCACGGCTCGGACACAGGCGTTACCCAGGCGGATATCTGCAACGGCTGGTCTTTCAGCCGCCAGACCATCAACACGGCATTGAAAGGACTGGCGCAGCAGGGCGTCATAAAACTGGAAGCGGTTCCCGGAAACCGCAAGAGCAAGCATGTTGTATTTACCCACCAGGGCCGACAGCTGGCGCAACAGATTGTTGTCCCACTGAAGCAGGCGGAAAACCAGGTCTTCGCATCTTTTACCGATGAGGAAAACCGACTGTTCGTGAAGATGGCTGGGAAGCGCTGCTCGCTTCTGCGGGAATTTCTGGAAGCAAAATGAGAAGCCAAGGACCGGCAGCGATCCTGTTTGCCCCTGAAGAGCCAGATTCTCTGAAAAATATACAATCGCAGGAAAGGTATGATCTATATGAAACTTAACATACAATTGTCCGACCACTTTACTTACGGAAAGCTTTTGCGCTTCACGCTTCCCTCCATCGCCATGATGATCTTTACCTCCATTTACGGCGTGGTGGATGGATTCTTCGTGTCAAATTTTGTGGGAAAGACCCCTTTCGCAGCCGTCAATTTTATCATGCCGTTCCTCATGATCCTGGGGGCATTCGGCTTCATGCTGGGCACAGGCGGCAGCGCCCTGATCTCCAAGACAATGGGCGAGGGCAAGATGGAAAAGGCCCATTCCCTGTTTTCCATGGTGGTCTGCGTCTCCCTGGGGCTGGGCATTGTAATCGCGATCCTGGGCGTTATCTGCATCCGCCCCGTTGCCGCCTTGCTGGGAGCGGAGGGAGAAATGCTGGACTACTGCGTCCTTTATGGGAGGATTATTCTGGCGGCCATTCCCGCCTTTATGCTGCAGCAGGAATTTCAAAGCTTTTTCATCATGGCGGAGAAGCCCCAGCTGGGCCTGTATATCACCGTATCCGCAGGCGTTGCTAATATGGTGCTGGACGCGCTGTTTATGGCGGTGTTGCGATGGGGTGTCGCGGGAGCGGCGTGCGCCACGGCGATCAGCCAGATCATCGGCGGCGTGCTTCCCATCCTGTATTTCTGGCGTCCCAATACCAGCCGTCTGAAATTTACCAGGCCCTCCTTTGACGGAAAGGCGCTTTTGAAAATCTGCACCAACGGCTCCTCGGAACTGATGAGCAATGTGTCCATGTCCCTGGTGGGTATGCTCTATAATATACAGCTGATGAAATATGCCGGGGAGAACGGCGTGGCGGCTTACGGCGTGCTGATGTATGTGAGCATGATCTTCATAGCGGCCTTTATCGGATATACCATTGGAACTGCGCCTGTGATCAGCTACCATTACGGTGCCGGGAACCACAGCGAATTAAAGAGCCTGTTCAAAAAGAGCCTTATCATAACCGGCGCGTTTTCCGTGGGTATGCTGGTTCTGGGGGAAGTACTGGCAAGACCGCTTTCTGTTTTGTTCGTGGGATATGATGCCGACCTGTTAGACCTGACACAGAGGGGATTTATGATATTTTCCTTTTCTTTCCTGTTTTCAGGATTTGCCATTTATGGTTCGGGATTTTTCACCGCCCTCAACAACGGCCTGATCTCCGCAGCCATTTCTTTCCTGCGGACCCTGGTATTCCAGATCGCGGCCATCATCATCCTGCCCATCTTCTGGCAGATTGACGGAATCTGGATCTCCATTGTGGCGGCGGAAGTGATGGCGGCGCTGGTGACGGTGGTTTTCTGGCTCGGGAACCGGAAGAGATATCACTATTAGAAGTTATATGTTTTGTTCCATTTCATCCGTGGGCTCATAATCTATCTTCCAGTCCAGGTATGACCCCAAAGTACCGCAGTTGGTACAGCGATTGCCGATATAGACCCATTTGACGCTCCCGTTTTCCCTGCGGATAAAGCCTGCCCTTACATTGAAAAATCTGCAGGTTTTACATACGGAACACTTTCTTAACCTTGGCCTTGCGTCTTCCCAGACTTCGCCGCAATCCAAAAGGATCTTCTTTGTTCCGCATTGCGTACATTTTACTTCAATCGCATCTTCTGTCTGGTCAACCCGCAGTTCAAAGCTGTCGCCTCCGCACGAATGGCACACAACGGGCTTGATATCGATACTGTCGTCCTCTGAATACAGGCGGAGATATTCGGAAATATCCTCCGCGCTGTCCCCTGTCCAATATTTTTTCGTCTTGTCTATCATAAGGTTTTTCTTCCGGAAAGTTTCTTATAGTTTTTGGTCTTTATCAGACGGTATATATTGTAAAATATCCTCTACTCTGCAACACAATATCCGACACAAGTCATTTAAAGTCTTTGTAGAAATATCTTTATTATGTTTCAGACGGTGCAGGGTGCTGTCTGACATATTGTGTTTTTTGGTAAGTGTATACCAATTCTCATTCGACTGTTCCAAAGTATTCCAGAATGGAGAATAGTCAATCATTACAGCACCTCTCTTATAAAGATATACAAAGCATAAAATATATTTTTCCTCTTGAATATCTTCGCAATAAAGAATATAATGCTGGTATGGACATCTTTGTTGGATAGTTAAAAACGCATATATGACTTTCTTATAGCCGTTGGTCTGCATCAGAGGGAACATATTGCAGGATATCCTGCACATTGCAATTTAATATTCTGCATAAATCGTTTATCGTTTTAGTAGATATATCTTTATTATGTTTCAAACGATGTAACGTACTATCTGACATATTGTGTTTTTTGGTAAGCGTATACCAATTCTCATCCGATTGTTCCAAAGTATTCCAAAATGGGGAATAGTTAATCATCATAGTACCTCCCTATTGATATTTTTAAGAATAAGTTATTTTTTTTACCTGCGTATCTTCGCAATAGCGAATATACTGGCAGCAAGGGAAGAAATAAAATTAGTTCGGATAAGATAATGCTCAATCATGGAGATAATTAGTATGAGCATTATTGGAAGCTGGATAGGAGCCATTCTTGTTATAATATGCTTTATTTTTTTGATTACAGGAAATATTGTTCGATTTATATACTGGCTAAAATGTTTTAAAATCAAACAATGCCAAAACACGCAATGCCGATATAGACAATATTGCAGTAAGTGGATTGAAACATACTCGCAAGAAGACATAGAGAATCTATATAAAGTAATCGAGCAATATGAATCAGGCTTTATAAGCCAGACAAAAGAAGCGGATAAAGCAAGGTCTTGATATCGTTAAGTTCATAGTGGTCATTACCCCAACCATTAATAATTTAAGGTTACTCTAAAGAGACATTTGTACTATTCTTGACGATGCAATATTGACAAAAAGTCACTTTAGAACCACGATGGATGTAAATTTATTTCTTGCAGAGATACGACCGAACATTTGATTGTGAAAAGAGATAAGATGGGATATAATGTCTGCAAAGGGCAGAGCCACGCGCCCGAAAAAACAAATGCCGCGTATTCTTAAAACATGGAGGTAACAGTTTGGAAGTAAACTTCCAAATATTGAAATTAGTGCCCGCCAGAGACGGACATGGAGGTGTAAGTTTGAAAGTAAACTTTCAAATATTGATTGGTATGCGTGCCAAGGCACGCAAGGGGGTGTAATCATGAAAAAAGCGCTGCCTATCGGTGTGGATAATTTTGAAAAATTGGTCACTGAAGATTATTACTATGTTGACAAAACAATGTTCATTAAAGAACTGCTGAATTTCAAAGGAGAAGTCAATCTCTTCACCCGCCCCAGGCGTTTCGGCAAAACACTGAACCTCAGTATGCTCCGATACTTTTTTGAAGACACCATGGATGCAGAAAGAAATGCCCGCAACCGAGAACTGTTCCAGGGCTTAAAGATCATGACAGCCGGGGAAGAATATGTTCGGCAGATGGGAATGTACCCCGTGATCAACCTGACTTTGAAATCCGCGAAACAGCGCAGTTTTGAGTCCGCGTATGGCAAGCTGAAGACCGAGATTGCAGACGAATTCAGGAGGCATGAGTATGTGCTGGAAAGTGATAAAATCAACACAGACAGCAAAAATCTCTTTCAGAAAATTGCCTCCGGGAAAGGGGAATATGACGATTATTCCGGTTCGCTTAAATTCCTGAGTCAGTGCCTTTATCAGGTAACCGGAAATAAAACCATTATTTTGATAGACGAATATGATGTGCCGCTGGAAAATTCTTATTTCATGGGTTTTTACGCGGAAATGGTTGACTTTATCCGTTCGTTGTTTGAATCTGCGCTGAATACCAACGATTGCCTGCAGTTTGCTGTCATCACTGGGTGTCTGAGGATTTCAAAGGAAAGTATTTTTACCGGATTGAATCATTTAAATATCATTTCTGTGCTGGATCAAAAATATAGTGAACATTTCGGCTTTACAGAACCGGAAGTACAACAGGCAATGGCCTACTATGAAGCAGAACAGCGTTTCCCTACCATGAAAGAATGGTATGACGGATATCTATTTGGAAATGCCGATGTTTATAACCCTTGGAGCGTTATCAAATTTTTATATGACTTGTATTCAGACATCAACGCATTTCCCCGCCCATACTGGATCAACACCAGTTCCAATGACATCATAAAGGATATGATCGCAGAGGCCGACAGGGAAACAAAAGGACAGATTGAAACGCTTTTAACTGGCGGGACTCTGGATATGCAGGTACACGAAGAGATCACTTATGAGGATATGCACAGCAAGGGTGAAAACCTGTGGAATTTCCTTTATTTCACCGGATACCTGACGAAGAAATCCGAATATTTCAAAGAATCCTCCATCTTCCTGCAGGTGAAAATCCCCAATACAGAGGTCAAGACCATTTACCAGAATACCATTCTGGGCTGGTTCCGCAAGAGGATAGAAAAACAGGATTTTCGGAATCTTTACCGCGCAATGGAGGATGGAAACGCCGAAAAGATGGGCGAGATCCTGAATCAGCAGCTTTTCTCCACCATCAGTTTCTACGACAGCGCGGAAAATTTCTACCATGGCTTTCTTGCTGGCATCCTGAGCCAGAGCGAGGATTACCTGGTAAGATCCAACCGCGAATCAGGCAGCGGACGATCTGATATCATGGTAAAAAGCCCTTCCCTCCGGGGCAGGTCGTTTATCCTTGAGTTAAAAGTTTCCGAAAATATTGACGACCTGGAAGCCGATGCGGAAAGAGCATTACAGCAGATATATGACCAAAAATACGCAGAGGAACTGCGCACGGAAGGATATCGGAAGATCGACTGCTACGGGATCTCCTTTTACCGAAAAGACTGTGAAGTCCGGTTTGGAAAAGGCCCCTGTTAGATTTCATACCGCACTTCATATGCCTCCCAGGGCGCCGGAATCTCCAGTTTTCGGATCATATCCTCCAGAACAGGCTCCGGGATATGACGCGCTCTTTTCCGGTTTCTAGCAAGCAGTTCCTGATAAGGCGTTTCCAGGTACAAAATATGTACCCGGGCGCCATATCCGGTGAACAGACCCACAAGCTTCTGCCTGGTTTCCCGGATGATGTTGGTGGCATTCCAGATAAAAGGCTCTTTCCGCCGCAGATAAATCTTCGCCTGCTCCATAGCGGCCTGAACCACCCTGCCGGAACCTTTGGCAGGGGACGCTCCCAACTCCTCCCGGATCGCATCCAGCGAGATCACGGGCATACCTGCGCTGTTTTTCTCAATCCAGCTGTCTTTCCCTGCCAGGGGCAGACCTGACATCAAAATCACATCAAACGACGTGTCATCATATAATTCCGCCTTATGCCACAGTCCCTCTTTATGAAAATACTGATATTTCGTATATGGGTTCGCAAACGCAAAGGGCTTCTCCCATACTCCTGCTTCTTTCGCAAAATCCGCAAACAGTTCCACATTTTCTTCCATCTGTCCGGGTTCCTTTTCTATCCTGCCCTGCGTATCTGCTTTTGAGAGCAGGTACAGAAGCCGCAGCGGGATGCTTTCCGCCGCTTTCAGCAGATCCGTCTCCGGTCTTTGTTTCGTCCAGAACCAGACGGGCAGCCCATGATACCGGATCAGCTTAGCCACCATTTCCCTCCGTCCAAAAGTCAGCCCAAACCGTTCCGCTTCCCTGTACGCTATCCTGCGGAACATCTTTTCCCCGACCATGGTATGTTTAGGCGATATCCACTCCCCATCCTCCTGTTTCGTGCAGACCGCTTTCCCGATATCATGAAAAGCTGCCGCCAAAAACAGGATCGCCTGTTCTTCTTTCCCGGCGTCCTGCCACTGCGGAAGCATCATCAGCTTTCCGCATACCATTTCTGTATGACGGTATACATCCCCCTCCCCATGGTATTCCGGATTCTGTGGGATATTTTTTAACGCGGACAGCCCCGGATAATGATCGGCGAGCCAGTCGAAAGAAAAATTGTTTTCCCGAATCCCGTCAAGTATGCCTCCTGCCATAAAATCACCTTCATTCCAGTTCCGTCTCTTCTCTTCAATGCCCCTTCAGGGGAAAAATTTTTCAGC
>JAMPFQ010000004.1:90183-181689 GCA_023664345.1 Lachnospiraceae bacterium
GCTGAAAAATTCTTCCGGGCATTTCCGTTCCGAGACTGTTTTTTCCCATTCCAGTTCCGTCTCTTCTCTTCAATGCCCCTTCAGGGGAAAAATTTTTCAGCTGAAAAACACACAGCTGAAAAATTCTTCCGGGCATTTCCGTTCCGAGACTGTTTTTTCCCATTCCAGTCCCGTCTCTGCACTTCAATGCCCCTTGCGGGGAAGAAATTTCCATCTGCATAATTCGCAGCCGGAAATTCCTTCCGGGCATTTCCGTTCCGAGACTGTTTTTTCCCATTCAATTGCTGTTTACAGCAATTTGTTCCGATCTCTGCACTTCTGCACCTCACCCAAACAGATTCACTCCGTCTGCCAGGCGGTTTGCTATGATCGGACGGTTTACCCAATGGCTCTCTGAATCCAGAATGGTGTTGAGAAAAGATCCTCTGACAAATTTCAGGCGGTCGGTTACATAGTCACCGTCTTCCACCTTGATATAAATCCCTTCCATGATCCCTGTCAGATCTGTCTGGCGGATCGCCGGTTCAGGATCCACCCCGCTCTTTTGGCATTGTGCGCGGAATCTTGTTTCCGGCTCCTTTGAGATGAACAGGCTGGAGCCTATCCATTGTCCGATGTCGCCTAAGGTCTCACATTCTCCTTCCGCCAGCACCCTGACAGATCGTATAAAGGGCGCTTCCTGCAAAAACTCCCTGCGCCTGCGGGTCGAGAAGAAGCATCTTTCTTCTTTGTCAAAGATATCAAATTCCATAAAATAGTGGGGCAGCCGGTCATAAAATACAGTATGTTTCGCGTACAGCCATTCGCCATACATCACATACCTGTCTCCCAGCAGCTGTCGCAGCCTGTCTTCAAAGCAGCCTGCCCAAAGCTTGAACAGGTCAAACTGGCGCTCCCCGTAACCGCCGTTCAGGAAATGTCCGCGGCTCTGCAGATACATTTTCCCATCTCCGCCGAAACTGATGCCGCAGTTTGCGCCGTCCACTTTTTCTTCCAGGACTAAATACTTTCCCTGTATTTCCTTTAATTTTACACATTTCAGATCCTCGTCACCCAGCTGCTCCCTGGAACCCTCCAGATGCCTGGTCCTCGGATATTTAAAAATCTGTTCCATCACAATCTCCTCGATTCCAGTTCCGCTCTCTTCACTTCAATGCAACAAAAAAAGCTGCGAAAGAATATCTTCCACAGCGTACACAAACAAAATACCGCGCCTGTCGGCAAAGGCTGCCGCCCGGCGGTACATCATTCTCTGTTTATATTTGGAGAAACTCCACGCTGCTCTGATATCCCAATTTTTTATACACAAAACTTCAGCCACTGTCTGCCACTCCCTGACTCCGGTGCCTGCAATGTTATCTGTATTTATTTGTCGGAATATAGCATTACATGGGGAACTCCTTTCACAACCCGGTTTCTTTTACCGTTTTTTACTATAGCATCCGGCATGGGCTTTGTCAAGGCTGAATGCGATACAGTTCATGAGCGTTTTTCCACACGATCCGCCGCACTTCTTCCTCGGAAATACCCTTGATCTGCGCCAGGGCTTCCACTACATAGGAAATAAAGATGGAACAGTTACGCTTTCCGCGATAGGGAACGGGCGCCAGATAAGGACAGTCCGTCTCCAGTACGATACGTTCCATGGGAACATACTCCGCCACTTCCACCATCTTTTTCGCGTTTTTGAAGGTCAGCACGCCGCCGATCCCGATATAAAATCCCATGTCAAGAAAAGTCCTTGCGGTCTCCTTTGTATAAGAAAAACAATGGATCACGCCGCCAATCTCCCGGCACTTTTCCGCAGTCATGATATCCACCGTATCCTTTGCCGCGTCCCTGGAATGGATCACTACCGGCTTTTCGCATTCCCTGGCCAGATCCAGCTGCCTTACGAACCATTTTTTCTGTATGTCATGTTCCGGCTCATCCCAATAATAATCCAGGCCGATCTCTCCCACCGCCACGCATTTCTCATACCGGCACTGTTTACGGAGCCAGTCAATGGACTCTTCCGTCAGTTCCGCCGTATCGCCGGGGTGCACTCCCAGGGCACAATATATATAATCATACTGCTCCGCCAATGCTCTCGCCGCCTTGCAGGAAGCAAGGCTGGAACCCACATCCACCACTTTTCCGACGCCATCCATGGGAAGCGCCTGCAGCAGTTCTTCTCTGTCCCCGTCAAATGACCTGTCATCATAATGGGCATGGGTGTCAAATATTTCTGTCATGACTAACCTCCATACAATCATCCCTGATCCGGTATCCCGCTTCCCAGCCATATCGCCTGCAGGGATCGCTTTTCTCCGTGCATTTACGGTCTTCCGTTCACCGGATCCCCGTAATACACCCTGCTTTCCTCTACAACCTTAAGCAGCCCCGCTTCCAGCGACAGGATGGACACCGCGCAGTTAGGCAGGCTGATGCGCCAGAAATCCTTTAACGGCGTCCCCAGGACCGCGTTCAGAAGGCTTCGGTTAAAAGCGCCATGGGCCACGATCAGCAATGTATCACACTTCCCCTCCAGGGGCAGTACTTTTTCCTGCAGAAAGCCATGCCCCCTCTCCGCCACCTGGGCAAAGGACTCCGCTCCCTCCGGCGGAATATAAAGGTCAGGTTTACAGAAGAAATCATGCAAAGGATCCTCCGGGTTCCGCTTTGCGGCGTCAAAGCAAATCCCCTCGTTGGTCCCGAAGTTGATCTCTTTCAGCCGCGCATCCGTATAAAGCGGCGTTTTCCTGTCCCCAAGGATGATTCTCGCCGTCTCCTGCGCCCTGCCCAGAGGAGAACAGAACGCTATATCAAAAGACACGTCCGCCAGCGCCTCCGCCGTTTTGACCGCCAGTTCTCTCCCGTATTCATTCAGGGGAATGTCACTCTGCCCCTGCAGGCGCCTCGCTTTATTCCAGTCCGTTTCTCCATGCCTCATCAAGTATATCTGCATCTTTCCTCACCAACATTCTGTTTTCTGCCTATAATATTATCACACGGCAAAGACATTCTCAACACAATATTGTTGTCTTTCCCTAAAGCATATGCTATACTCACAATATCGTCAGCCGGGGAGGGAACGCAATGGACAGGACTCTGGAAACAATAGACAGGCTACTTGAACAGCCATGTTATGTAATAGACTTTTTACCGGAAAAAGTTCCCAAAAACTCTGACGGACAGTTCTTTGAGGTTGAATCCTATTTATTAAACGGCAAAAAGCATTCGGAAATCAAAGACCGCTTTGCCAATGTCATTTTAAAATTGATGTGCTATTACCACGTTTCCGTCTGGCAGAATGGTTTCATTGACCGCCCCGGACCGGAAATGATCGTTGAAATAATCCGCAATACCGCAGCTGACCGTTCCGACACACTGAACATTTTATTCCCTGACGAAGACGCCCTGCTGGTCTTTGATCAGGACAGCTTGAATTTATCCCTGTATCATCCCGATGAGCGCATGCAAGCGCTTGCGGAAAAGATCGCTTTATCGGAAAATCTGTTCTTCTGGCGGTCGGAAAGTCAATAACTGCACTGAAAAAGTCAAATCCGGGAGGTTCCTGTATCATGCACAATATTACGATCCAGACAGAACGGCTGCTGTTGCGCCCGCTGACAGTTGCAGACGCAGAAGAAGTATTTGAATGGACGGGCGACGAACGCGTGACAAAATACATGTGCTACAACACATACCATTCCGTGGAACAGGTCGCGGAATGGCTCAAGAGCACCGAAACAGATACCAAAGAATATCTGTTCGGTTTTGTGAGGACAGCTGATCGGAAACTGATCGGCAGCGGCAGTATCGTCCCGGATGAAAAAAGAAACGGGTTCTGGAAATTCGGCTATAATTTCCGCCATGACTGCTGGGGGCACGGTTATGCCACGGAAGCCACAAAGGCCATGATGCAGTACGCCTATGAAAATCTCGGAGTCAGGAATTTTGCCGCCAGCCATGCCGAGCCCAACAGGGCATCCGGCAATGTCATGGAAAAATGCGGGCTGCATTTTGTGGGCTACGGTGAGTTTCAGAAACTGGACGGAAGCTGCAAGATGCGCTCCATGGAATATGAAGTGCATCTTATGTGATCGATCCCGCAGGCGGTATGACTGTGTTCTGCTTTCCATCACCACAATTTGATCCTGGCTTTAACCATGCTGATTTTCTTGAAAGAATCACTAATGCATACCACAGGATTCAATGTGACGAAAAAATTTTGCAGATTAAGATATAAATTTTGCAGATAATTTGGTAATATATAAACTGAACAGAAAATCTCTTTGAAATTTGTATCAGGGAAAAATTTCCGAGTTAAACAGTGTAATAAACCTGAGCAATCAGCAAATAGAATTTGGAGGTATCCATAATATGGGAAAAATACTTGGAATTGCAATAAAAAACTATGGTTCCTTAAAAGACATAAAAATGGGAAAATTATTCAGCGATCAAACGGGAGATGAATTAGGCAATATGGTTGCGATCATCGGAGCAAGCGGGAACGGCAAGAGTACTCTCGCTGACGCATTTGGCTTTATCTCCGACTGCCTTTCTGCCGATGTTGAAACTGCCTGCGATGCAAATAATCGAGGTGGATATGATCATCTTGTTTCTCAAAATAGCAATGAGCCGATTCATTTTGAAATCTACTATAAAGAAACCTATACTTCGCGTCCTATCACGTATGAATTAACAATCGCAAAAGACAAAATGGATAGACCCTATGTAAAAGAAGAACGTCTACGCCAACGCAGGATTGGGATCAAAAGAGGATGGCCACTTTCTTTTCTTTATCTCATAGATGGTAAAGGATATGCATTCGAGGGTGTTGAAGGCGGCCAGGACGAAGATGGCTCAATTGTTGGAGAAAAAAAAATTGTGGAACTTTCTGATACAAGAAAATTAGGAATTGTTACTTTAGGTGCGATGAAACAGTATTCTCGTATCGAAATGTTCCTTACTTTTTTAAAAAGTTGGTATCTTTGCTATTTTACACCTGATGCAGCGCGTCAAATTCAAACTGCTGCGCCTGTTCAATATTTAAACAAAACAGGCAGTAATTTGAATAATGTTGCTCAATATATGTATCGCGAGAACCCGGGAGAATTTAAGAAAATCCTTGCAGATATTCAAACAAAGATTCCAAACATCACAAAAATAGAACCTGTCAAGCTGCAAAACGGACAAATGGTACTGGAATTTTGGCAGCAAGGATTTGATCAACCATTTTTTTCGCAGAGAATGTCCGATGGAACATTGAAACTGTTTGCTTATTATTTATTACTCCATGAGAAGAACCCCCGCCAACTTGTTTTTGTTGAAGAACCTGAAAATGGTTTGTACCATCAATATCTTGCCAACCTGGCAATCGAAATGAAAAGGAATGTTGGTACAGGCTTTTTGAAGCAGCTGTTTGTTACAACGCACAGCCCCTTTTTCGTGAATGCATTATCTCCAGATCAAGTATGGGTTCTCGAAAAAGATACAAATGGTTTTTCAACCGCAAAGCAAGCTGCGAGTTATGACTTTGTTAAAGAACTTGTTGATGAGGGCGCCTCCATGGGAGACCTTTGGTATAGCAAATACTTTGGTTAGGGGAGGGAAGAAATTATGCATTTCCAATTCTTGATCGAAGATCAATCAGGTGCTGCCTTAATCGAAATACTTATGCAAAAGATTTCTTTGACAAATAGGACAATAACCTATAACTGTAAGTCGTTCAAAGGACTTGGAGGCTTTACAAAGAAAAACACAGTAAAGGAAACCAAAAGCGGAAAATTGCTTAACGATCTGGCAACATATCTACGTGGGTTTAATAAAAGCTTTCAATATATCCCAGCTGTAATTATTGTGGTACTTGATAACGATACTCGTAATACAGAAGAGTTTCTTACCGAGTTAAACCGAGTTGCCCAGCAGAACATGATTACTGTGGATTATGTTTTTTGCATTGCAGTTGAAGAAATGGAGGCATGGTTGTTGGGGGATGAGGTCGCTGTTTTGACTGCTTATCCTTTAGCAAAAATCCAGCTACTGCATACCTATGTACAAGATAGTATCTGTGGTACTTGGGAAGTTCTTGCAGATGTGATCTATCCGGGCGGAGCATCAAAGATGAAAAAGGAATGTCCTACATACACTGAGATAGGCAATTGCAAAAGTGAATGGGCTCAGAAAATAGGCTGTCACATGGATATAGCAAATAATAACTCACCCAGTTTCAACCATTTCATAGCAGAAATTACCAAGCGTTTATCTATTGTCCTTTGACTATCTACAAAAGACGTGAATGACGTGAACTACTATTTTGTGTCAATTTAAACCGTTGAGTACTGACCTAAATCTTTTGCACATTTGTATCTTGTTCCAAAAGCATACCACATGCCATTGTCGGTTGTGCACTCTTTAGCATAACCGTTCAACGGCTTGTCGCCATGCAGTTCTTGGCAACGCCCTCATCTAACAGGATCATACTGATTCTGGATATTTTTATGCCGAAGATGCTATTTTATAATCATCTTAAAGCTTCACTGATATCTCCGCAGATGCACACAGACTGTCCCTTTATGTCATAAGGGCTGTCTGCTTCTCTATAGTTAATACAGGCGTAGACTGCCCTGTTGTTTTCCGCCGTCAGTCTCCAGAAAGGATACTTGATGATGCCGGGAGTGTTATACCCAACTCCCAGTTCCAGATACAGCACTTTCAAATCTCCCCTTGTCCGCAGGAAATTACTGTAGCGCTCCGCCGCCAAATGCCAGCCCTTGTCCTCCACAAATGTGCTGTCAGCACGCAAGTTCATGGTAAAAGGCTTTCCACACCTAGGGCAGTAGGGAACTAATTCTGACGGCACTGTCATTTTAAGCTTTACCCCTTCAGGAAGAATCAATCCGCCTGTTTCATCAATCACATAGCCCTGTGCCTCGACCATCCTGCGAATCAGATTCTCGTTGTCATAAGTTTCCTTATAACAGGGCTCGCCACACTGGAACAGCCCGTAATCTTCCTGGGTATAAAATAAGCGCTTCTTATCAAATCCTGCCTTTTGGAAACAGTGATCCACATTGGTGGTAATGACGAAGTGATCCTTATCCTTCATCAATTCCAGAAGCTGCTCATAGACCGGCCTTGAAGCGTTCATATACCGATTGATATAGATGTAGCGGCTCCAGTACTCCCAATGCTCTTCCAACGTCTGATAGGGATAAAACCCGCCTGAGTACATATCGCGGAAATCATATTTTTCCGCAAAATCCGTAAAATATTTATGGAACCGTTCCCCAGAATACGTAAAACCTGCTGCTGTGGAAAGCCCCGCCCCCGCGCCGATCACCACCGCGTCCGCATTGCTCAACGCATCCCGCAGACGCTGTAACTGCGCATTGTCGATATATTTCTTTTCTGATCACATTTTCCGTACCTTTCCAAACATAAACAGTTACCTCCATCTTGATCTTCGAACGGATTTCCTTTTCGTATTTTCATTCTAATTCAAAAT
This sequence comes from Lachnospiraceae bacterium, assembly GCA_023664345.1. Classification (GTDB taxonomy): domain Bacteria; phylum Bacillota; class Clostridia; order Lachnospirales; family Lachnospiraceae; genus Acetatifactor. Next base: position 97,676 of record JAMPFQ010000004.1, read on the forward strand.
CCAGCGAAAAAAAGTATGCACAAAAAAGCAACTCTGTTACGTAAATGATACCTGCCAGGCAATCCGCTCTTGCTGATCCGCACAAAATAAGCTATCATATAAAAAGCGAATGTTGTATGCACCATTTACAGGAGGCGCAAAATGAAGAGAGCGGACATCGCATCGAAAATGATCGACTTTTACCACGGCGATCTGCATGATGTAAACCATTTTATCAAAGTACACTCTTTCGCCGCAATGATCGGAAAAATGGAAGGCCTGGACGATGAGACACAGGATATTCTGGAGACCGCCGCCATCGTACACGATATCGCCTGCCCCTTATGCCGGGAAAAATACGGAAATGCCAGCGGGAAACATCAGGAAGAGGAGAGCGGACCGCTGCTTCTGGAATTTCTGGCAGAGTTTGAGCTCCCTGACCATGTCCTGCAGCGGGTCGCTTATCTGGTAACACATCATCACACCTATGCCAATGTGGACGGGCTTGACTACCAGATACTGCTGGAAGCGGATTTCCTGGTAAACGCCGGGGAATCGGAAGCCTCTGCCAAATCCATAGAGGAGTTCCGCAGTAGGGTGTTCAAGACCGGAACAGGGCTTCATTTTCTCGATACAATCTATGGAGGCACGCCATGAAAACAAAAGCCGAATTACTGCCGGTATGCCCCGTGGCTACCACTGTGGCGCTGATCGGGAGCAAATGGAAACTGCTCATGATCCGCAATCTGTGCATGCGCCCGATCCTCGACTCCATGCAGGCATGGGATGGAAATTACAAGGCTATGAAAGCCCGTGAAACCGACAAACTACAATAAGGAGATTTTGAAATGGGGCCATTCAGTGAAAACGCAACAGCAGACAAACCGGAAGACATCATCCTCGCGCCGTCTTCCCACACGGTGGAAGATGAAATTTATGAAGATGAGACTACGGTGTATCATATCTCTTTTCAAGTCAACGACTCTTTCAAGGAGGCCAGATCCCACGCCGGGGAAGTGGAGATGTTACATACTTACGCGCCTGATGCCGAATACGGAACCGAGGGTTCATGCCCTTACCTGGCCGTCCAGTTCGACGACACGGTGTACATGGCTGTGGAGGAATTCAAGGAATCCGGCACATTTACAGGCGCCATGGATCTGACGGCTCTTTCCGGGAAATTTTATTTCAAGGCCAAAACGGAATATTATGGGGACATCATGTACTTTTACGGACTGGATCGCTGCGACGGCCTCTGGGAAAACAACGGTCTTTGCATGGTTTACCCGAAAGAATACCTGGGCACGGAAAACGAGAAAAAGCTGATGCAGATACTGGATGAAGCGGCTGAGAGTTATCGTGAGGAAAAATGTTCAAACTGAGAAATGATAGAATAACTATTTTCATGATTCTTATATGCGGCCTGATCCTGAGTGCATGTACGGAAACCGCCACGCAGAAACCGGAGGATAAACATGGGCTTATTTGACAGATTTAAAAACAATCGAATCATCACACCGGTGGAAAGAAGGAACAACACCATCGAACAGCTGAAAAAATCGGGAATCGCATACAATCCCCATCTGCCATTGCTGGAACCGGACGAAAGCGTAACCCTGAAAAGCACAGAAGAAATAGCCAAAAGATGCCTGGGCAGTATGATGTGCATCCAGTTGGCATGCTCCATACGGAACGGCGAGAACTACGGGGAAGCGCTTGCGTTTGTAACACAGCAGCTAGATCAGTGGCACATCTCTACGGATGACCTGCTGCCTAAGGAAAAAGTGCTGATATACAACAGACACACCACACCGGACAGCACGGATGAACTGATAACGCAGAATATCATTGACATCATATGGACCTACGAAACCTATTGGAGCCTTGCATGGGCTCTGGATCTGGTTTCCGATAAGGAATTAAAGAATGCCTCAAAGCTATGCAATACCGAAAAAGCCATGATATTGTCCGGCCTCATAGCGGATTCATCCGTAAAGCCGAGAAGCGTGGGAAAGATATTGGATATGCTGGATCTCTTCTACTGCTATCACTGGGCATGTGTGGAAAAAAGGCTCCGTCCCGCCACAGCAATCGGAAACCTCAATCCGGAAGTTGTATATGAGAGAAGACGGGGGCTGGAATGGCTGATCAGCGAGGAGAAAGACTGGAATCAGATTTCTCTGGATACATAAAGCGGAGAGAATCTCTCCGCTTTACGCTACGGTACATACTGCTCGGAAATGCCTGTGATCTCGTTTCCTTCAACGGTCAGATGATACGGGATTCCAGGTGCATCCCGCTGTGTCAGGATCTCCGCCAGTTCTTCCGGCGTGACCTGCATTTCCGCATAGTTGCCGATCCAGTCCAGAAGTGTACAGACACAGTTATCCGCAAGGTTCAGTTCTTCCGTCTCGGCATCTTCGTTGTAAACGCTGAAACCTGAAGGAGCATCGTCTTCTGTCAATCCCAGTTCCACCGCCCGTTCTCCAGGCACCTCTACCCATTCCACCTCATCAAAAGCAAGGGTTTTCCCGTCAAAGTTTTCTATATAGACCAGCCTTTCCGCATTGGCGGCATCTGTACTCCCAGCCTGACCGTCCGCACTCTGCGGAGACTGTCCGCTCCCGAAATCACCCTCTGTGTTTTCTTCCTGGCCTGCTACATGTCCACTCTCCGCATTCCCGGAACCGCCTCCTGCATTTCCCGCCTGACCGACTGTATTCCCATTCTCCAGCTGTACGGAAGCATCCTCCGCATTTCCTGAGCCGACATCGTCCCTGGCAACAGAGCAGCCTACCAGCGTCCCCAGGCTCACTGTCAGCACGGCGGCGCACAGAAATATGACAGCCCCGTTTTTCTTCCCTGTTCGGAGCAGGATATTTTTAAAGCGCTTTTTCATGACCTGCTTTCCCCCGTAAAATTGTGTGGATAAGACCATTTTTCCTGCATGCCGCTTATGAAGCGTGGACAGCAAAGTTTCCGTGTATGCTTTCCGCACCTCATAATCCGTGCCCTGGGTCACTCTCTCGTCGCAGGACAGTTCCATATCAACAGCCGCTTCTTTCTGCATGATCCAGACAAGAGGATTGAACCAGTGCACCGCGTTTGCCGCTGCCAGAAGCAGTTTCACATAGACATCCCTGCGTTTCAGATGAATCAGTTCGTGTTTCAGGATAAAATATAATTCCTCCGGACTGTACCGCACTTCCGGCAAGATCAGCACAGGCTCCAGAAAACCGATCACCATGGGACTGGCCGCCTCCGGATATTCCACGACGCGCACGGTGTCCCTGATCCGTAATTCATGTTTCAGCTGGAACAATTGGCACAAAATCTCATTGTCCCTTATATCGGTTCCTCTTTTCAGCACCCGCCTTCTGTAGCAGGCATAGCTGACCAAATGCACCGCCAGGAAAGCCATCCCGCCCATCATCCACACGAAAGCCGCGATATCAAGCAGCGTGATATCCTTTTCAGATGATGCCATGACCGGTGTCGCCATCTGCGCCGGGATCTCTACAATGATCCGTCCCTGTGTCACAGTCTGTTCCCACGGATTCCCCGCATCGTTTTTTTCAGATTCCATTGAGACCTGGTTTCCAGCCTGCTGCCATGGATCCATCATATTCTTCACGTCTGCGCCGTTCAAAGGTATGAGAAGCCGCAGCGCGAAAAATATCCATATCCAATATTTCCATTTCGCAGCATACCGCTTGTTGAAAAATGGCGTGAGCAGAAGCAGCACCGCGATCAGCGCACTGATGGATAGCGAGATCTCGAAAACAGCCAGGAAAAAGTTTGTCATCATCATACACCCCCGTAAAACACTTTTTCTCATTTGCCCGTCAGATATCCAGGCATCATACTACACCCTTGTGTAATGAATTATACCTCCGTATAATGCCTTTGTCAATCACTTTTTTAAAAAACCTGGCTGAGCATTCATTACTGACGGTCTGTATCCTCCGCTCTTTTTACATAAAAAGAATAATGCACGCTGCCTCCGCAGCCGCCTTTTTCCGTACTCCATTCAGCGATGACCTCATAGATGTATCCGCCCGGTTCCAGCTCTATTTCGTATCCATTGACAGCCACGCTTTCACTGTCCGCACCGGGTTCCCCCCAATGCTCCTCGCTCCAGCGCTGAATGTTCAGGATTGTATCGGGATCTTCCATAAAATGTAATACAGCTGTGGTTTCGGTGGTTTCAAATTTAAAAAACAGCTCCTTACAATCCAATGGGTGAGCGCTGTCAGCTTCTATCGCCGTGGAAGTTCCGTCACTGTTCCTTTTCTGCCACGAATAAGTGCCTCTCAATGCGTCAAAGGCTGTCTCCCCACATATGACCGTTAATTGGGGTGGAGTTTCCAATAGCATATCAGTATTTGAACCTTTCAGGTCTTTGATCAGGGGCAGCTTTGATTCTATCTGAGGCGCAGTCTGCAGCGCCGGATCCGAAGCGGAAGTTTCCTCCAGAGGCAGACCGCATATCAGCAGAGCATCCGTTGCCGCGCTGAACACCTCCACGACCATATCCTGCTCCTGCAGGGCATAGAGGGACAGCCAATAATTTCCCTCCGTGTCTGCCTCCCCGGAAAGCCAGACGGAATCATACTCTTTTTCAAAGTATTTCTCGCCGTTCCCTGCCCAGGCGTCCCTGGAGAAATCCTCCATACGGTAGACATTTTCCGCATTATAATTCAGATAGGTCAGAATAGGATCTCCCTCCACCGTAAACTGCGCGATCACCAATTCGTCCGGGACTTTTGCCAGCACGTTTCCCATAAAGGAATCCAGATACTCCCTGCCGCTGTACTCCTGTCCGTGCAGGACAACATAACACTCCTCTTCCGACAATGCCTGCAGGGAATCGGGATATTGCGCCAGATACTCCCTGATCTCCTCCGGGACACGGTCATGGATATTTCCTGTCACCGTTCCTGTTTCGCCAGCCACGCCACCCGGCTGTATCGCTCCCTGTGCGCCTCCCGGCAATATATCACCCTCCTTGTTCATATCCATCTCCATATCCCGCAGAGGAACCGGCTGTCCTCCGTCCGCAGTGGGATCCTCCCCACCGCAGCCATACAGGGCGGCGCTTAAAACAATACCTGTGATCAATACAGCAATCTTTTTCATAGCGTTCTCTCCTTCCTGTTCTGTTCCGAGTTTTCACCCTTATAAACGAGAATCTGGAAGAAAAGTTTCCGCACAGGGAAAAGCTGTACAAAAAAATCGGGATAGCATACTCTGCCAGCGCCGTTTTCTGCATTTTACAGGCGACAGTCATTTTTGTCTTTCTCCGACAGAACGGACTGCTGAAAAAATATGGACTTTGCAGATCCGCTATACCCGCCAGCCGCTTTCTTTACTATGTGCCATTGATGATCTTAGCCACGGCAAATCTCTGGAACGGAGTCGCTGTCAATGATCCATTGGCGGGTACAGTCTGTCATGTTTTCTGTATGCTTTTTGTCGGATTTTTGGAGGAGATCATCTTCAGAGGATTTCTTTTCAAGGCAATGGAGAAAAACAATGTAAGATCCGCGATCAACACCCTAAATACTTTTGCGAACGAAACCGAATCTTCAGCAGAAAAGCAGCTGGTTCATATCCTGATCATGATTGTGATCACTGTTGCTTATACTTTCATTCTCATGAGAACATTGCCGAAAAAGTAAGATGTCCCCCCCTTCTTCCCGGTAGGGGGCTATTACAACAAGCACCCATTCTGTATGTCCCATATTGAACCTCTTTCTAATTCTCAACATCAATACTCTTTTTGTGTTGAATATGTATGCCTATATGACCAATACCTAAAATAAGCGTTGCTATTAACATACATATAACTTTTCCATACATTCCCAACATAAAAAAAGCCATAACGACCAAAGCGTCCATTTATGTATATTAAAATCGGAAAACGCCAATGAACAGCAACAGGTCAATATTTCCCCCAATCTTTCAAAAAATTGTAAAATCTTATTTTCCTTTTTAGCTGTATATCCTTGTGGCATTCTTTTTGATCACATTATATTGGGAATAAATAACATCAACAAAAAAAGTAATCCTATATAGGAAAATCCAAAATTTCCAAACATACTGTTATCCTCCGGCTAAAAGCTTTTTTGCTTCCTTGCACCATTCCAAATAAGTCTGATAGGTTTTTATCCCAAACTCTATCGTAAGCAGATAATATTTGTGTGCAGTATCCTCATTCAAGACTTTATTTAAAATTGTTTCTGCATGTAAAAGATATAGCAGTTCTTCTTTGATTTTCTTTTCAAACGCTTCGATGTGAATGAGCGCCTGTTCTTCACCTTTCTCACTTCCAAAAAATAATTTTAACAATGTCTCGTAACGAAGTTCATCTTTTTCAACAGGTAATGAAAGCCAATTTTTCAAATAATCATGTCCACTTTCTGTTATGGTGTAGATCAGTTTGTTCCGTTTGCTGTTTGTATCTTCCCTTTTCGTAGCCAGACCGCGGTTAACTAAATCATTTAAAGCGGGGTATATACTGCCATAGCTTGCGCCCCAAAAATATTTAAGAGTGGTATCCATTCGCTTTTTGATTTCATATCCCGTTAATTCCTCATGGCTTAGTAACCCTAAAATCACACAATCAATCTTTTTTTCATTTGCCATTTCTATCTTCCTTTCTTTCAACCACTCTAAAACAAATAATTCCGCCACCCTTGCTTTGGCTTTTTTCATTGACTGCAAAGATGCATTCCTGCTATCCTCCCGCCGGACAAAGATAGGAACAAAATAATCTTCCGAAAGGGATAGACATCAAAAACATTAAAACAAAACATAAAACTTCCGTTGATTATTCCATTCAGTCATACATTTATGTTTAAGGCAGGACTGATATAGTATAATATATCAGACTGATATATTATACGCCATATAAATTTTGATTGCAACCGGCTGTCAAAACTTTTTGAAGAATTTCTCTCAAAACTCCGCCAATCCTGCCCTATGTGGTATTGTAGGTAATGAGAAGATTCATTCCCAACAAGCAGAATCTATCCGTTAAGCGGTAAGCGAAAACGGGCAGATTTACGGAAAAGGGTACTCTTTCCTATGCTTGCTCCTATACTGCTTGACCCATTTTAAAACAGTGCCTTCCCGTATCCTTATTTTCTCTGTCCGGGACACGGCTTTTCAAAAACATCATCTATCGCTTTTCTAGGTTCAGGCCAACCCTATAACGGCCTGAAATATGTATAAACCGTGGGGCCAACCCGTAGAAATGATCTTAGCACATGGCAATAAACTTCACGATCATTTTGTCTTGCCGTCTTACCGGTAAACTGATACAATAGGAAACATAAATTTCCAAATGATCTCATGATATAAAAGGACATTTACATGGAAAATATAATTTATGCAATGAAAGAGCTGTTCAAAAATTATTTGAACTGGCGCGGAAGATTATCAAAAACAGGTTACATGTGGTCATGGGCAGGCATTCTGGCAGTGAATGTATGTCTGATCTTCATCAGAAAAGCAGTATGCTCCTATGATGACCTGATATCAGAAATCATGACATACGCAATCGCCATATGGAATATCGTAGTATTTTTCCCCATATTATTTGCAACAATGCGAAGGTACCACGATTCAGGAAATGCAGGATGGAAAGCGCTCATTCTCAGTGTATTGAGTCCGGTTTGCATCGCAGTGGGATTATTTATCGGAACTTTTGTTGTAATAGCCTTTGTGTTTGCCGGAGGGTATATGATCACAGCAGGCGCTGATGTTAAAATGTCCAGGCTTCTCGGCTTTGTGGCTCTCAGCGCCTTTTTGCTTCTGACAGGAATTGGTTTTGGCATTTTGAACTTGAAATACATTTTCCGCCCATCGGATCCACAGGAAAATAGATATGGAAAAGTAATACCGTTTGACTCCCAAGGCGTGTCTGACAGGATATAGCTACTACACAGAGCCTAAAATAATCTTTAACCGCATGGATAAATATTGCTGTACGATATACAAGGGACTTCGCATTTTTGTATGGTAAAGTGGCAATATTGATGCTATGATAAAGTTGTAAGGTGATGTTGAAAAAAGGAGAGCGCAGCTATGTTGGCAGCAGTTAAAGGTTATTATGATGGAACTCAGATAGTGAAGACAGAAAAAATCTTAATATAGGAGATGAATTGATCATAACTATTTTAGATAGGATAAAAACGGATACGCGGGCGGAACAGAGGAGAAAAATTATCGAGTCCGGCGCTTATGTAATGCCCTCCGCCAGAACAACGCAAGAAATAGAAAATTATATAAAGGAGTTGAGAGAAAATAACAGATTGTAAAAAATCTTCTTGGATACTTCCCCATTTATATATTATTTGCAGAAAAATGAAGTATTTTATTCAAAGATGAAGTTGTTTTTGCAAAAATATGTGGATTGTGATTATATTACTTCAGCTATTACAATAACAAAGTATTTGACGTATCCATATGGTCAAAATAACTCGAAAATGATTGATGATTTTTATGCTTTTATTTGTGGGATGGATATAGAAATCAGCAATATTGATAGGGAAATAGCACAAAAAGCGGCAGAGATAAGCGCCGAGTATAAGGGCTTTAAGGCTATGGATGCCTTGCAGTTAGCTGCAGCGTGTTCAACCGGATGTGACTTGTTCCTTACGAATGATAAGCAATTAAGGCAGTTTAAGGAAATTAGATGCATTACAGTAGCGGAGTGGGAAGATTGTCCTCAATAAGAGGATAATATGCTTTAACGTACAGTATCCTCTTATTTTTTTAACCGGTAGTGTTTTTCCTGCCTCCCTATGCTCCGGAATTCAATTCGGATGAATACTTGTCGTGCTCTCTGCAGATTTCTGTGCTTTCAAGACAGCTGTTCTTTATTGCAGAAGACTTTCCTACAAGATTCAGTCATTCATGCGTAAATTACAGCATCATCTTTTTTCTGTATCCAAATTCTTTCACCATCCCTCGCTTTCCTACTTTTTCACAGGGATAATATTAACTCGTAAGCTTTTTATCTAAGCATTACTTCTTTCTTGAGTTATTTACGCTTTTTTAAAATTATGCTTAATAAATATTTTTATAAGCCGATAAAATAATAATAGAGTATTTATCAGCATATGCCCAACAACAGGTAACAATCGTCTCAGCACCTAATTTACAACATTGTTGAGTTAGTAGAAGATTAACAGGGGGATATCAACATGAAAGCGAGGAAGCACCCATATATATATATTTCTTATTCGTGGGATTCAGATGAACACAAAGAAAAAGTAAAAAATTTTGTGAAAGCTCTTCGTTTAGACAATATCAATGTAACATATGATGAAGACTTACCATTCAGAGAACGTCTTCCCCATTATATGGAGAAAGCAATAATAGACAGTGATATTGTCCTTTTTATATGTACTCCTAACTATAAATATTGCGCAGATAACAGAGTATCTGTTGTTGGAACTGAGAACCAAATCATCACAAGTGAATTATACGAAACTTATAATAAAAATCAATTCATTCCTATATTGTTTAGTGGCACATGGGAAACTTCCTTACCTACATGGGCAAAGGGGAAATTAGGAGCAGATTTATCTACTCAGGAATTATATAAGACTAATTATCAAAAATTAATACAGTACCTTCAAAATACTACTCCAAACTTCAGATTGGTTGGGGCTACAGGAAAAAATATAGAAGAAAGAATGCTTTCATCGAGAACATATGTAGAAATTAACAGCCTTAAATCAACAATTAAAACGTGTTGGAAGAAAATTTCGGACGTTAATACATTTCGGGGACTTGTACTGGTTGCGGTTGTTTCCGGAGTTATTCTATCGCTTTTTACCCCGTTTTTTTCTAGTCCTGATACACCTGCGTCAGATAACTCTTCAATTAGTAACACTGTAGCTAGTAGAGAAAAAGCTGATCCTAGCCCTGATACACCTATGTCGGATAACTCTTCATTTAGTAATACTATAGCCAGCGGGGAACATGCTGATAATTCAGTTCCTAACAATGAGTTTATCGAAGATGCTAACACCGATGACCCCACTCTTAATAGTAATGTTTCAGATAATCCCACTCCCAGTAAGGTTCCTTATGATGAAGATGTCCTTAATGCCATTATCCTTGAAGATCTAGTTTCTAACCTTGCCACGAATCCAGCTAATGGTACAATGCCTAAAGGTACTGCACCTATCACTATTACCTTGCCAAATGATATGCAAGAAAAATTGGATTCTATCCAAAAGTTATCTATTGGTAGTTCAAAAAAATGGTTTGATGATAAACTAGGATCTCCTTACGCCGAAACAGTAATAGGTATAATAGATGATAGACAGATGTATTCTAATGATGACGAAAGTAGCAAAACAGGAGAACTCTTGGTATGTGCATACAACATTTCTGATATAATAATGGTACAGGCCTATTTTGATATCTCAGATAACTCGTGCCTCGCATTTTTTGTCACCCTGCTAGATGATATTTCAGGTGTTGACATAATGATGCCAAAATTTTATTCATCTCTTGTATCTGATAAGCCTTTAGGTGAATATGCTTTTTCAGAACTCGGTGAATATATTGTGAGCACATATGGATATGCTGGTCAAGGTATTGGACGTACATTTTACGGGGAAGAATACTATTTTGGGGCAGCTGGAAACTACAATCGTTTCTTTTTTGCCGTTTTGGATTATGGAATGCTAAATTCACGTGCAGATTTTAGTGGGTTCCTCTCTATAATTCAGTTTAACATTGGACCTTGCGATGACACTCTCCCTTTACCAGAAGTACTAAATAGTGAAAGAGAGAAATTTTATCCTAATACTTATGGCATCTCTACGTTAAACTCCAATTTAACATTTGATTTGCTTGGTGACTATTATTGGTTTGACACCTTAACGCTTATTAATCAGAATTACTATAATTAGAAAAATGATGGTTTTTATTAGGGCTTTTTGCGAAAATAGAATTATGAGATAAAATAAGGAGTATGAAGTACAAAAAGATAAAGGATTATATAAGCAAAAATTTCAGAGAATGACTGTAGTTAAGCGAACAACACTTGACAAAATAGCAGAAATACTGCGATAAGGATATTTAGAAAAGTACCAGCGTTGCGGGAGAATGCCCAAGCTGAATATAGATGATTTGCTACTGGCTATGCTGGAAAGAAAAAGCGTCACACACTGAAGGCCCAAATGTTGGCGAATCTCAAGAGCGGAATGATTATCTGTCTGACCTTTTTCAACAGGAAAAAGCACAATTTCCAGCTGTTCAAGGATTCCCGGGGAGTGTAAAATAAAGTGTGTAAGTTACCGGTAACTAAAACTTACGCACTTTATTTTACACTCCCAAAAAATCAAAAAAATTTACACACTTTACTTGACAAACCCGTTCTTACATTATTACTTGTGTTGTTTGCGGCTCTGTCTTACATAGACAATCATAAAAAGAAATAAGCATCCTCAACCGTCCAAAGTGTAGGATGCTTATTCTAAGTTATTTTTACTACTGAGGGCAATCGGAGATTTCAATTCCGATCACTTCTAAGTAAATTATACACGAGAGCTGCTTGATTTTCAAGTGGCTCTTTTAAATTTCCCACCAACATCCCTGTGTCTAAATGTTTTCATGATAATGATATATATTTGAATATCTTTATCTTTTCAGCCGTTTCTTATTTTTCTGGTTTACTTATGCCTTTCTTCAAATTGCTTTAAAATTCTTTTCAGTTCTTCTATTTCTTCTTTGCTCCCAGTTCCCCATTCATTTCCCCAAAATTCTGTACCAACGCGTATGATTCTTTCTTCATCTGTCTCGTGATACTGCGCAGATTTAATGGACTGTACTACCCACACTAATGTACCCACAAGAAAAGCAATCCCAAAGATACCATAAATCCAGCTTGCCAAAACACCAACCATTCTTTCATCTCCTTTCCTACTGATAAATTCTTACTTTTTCATATAGGGTATTTATATGCCCTATATATAAATATACCATATTAAAATCATTCTTACAATTACATTTTTAGTGAAATATAATGGGAAAAATGGAGGATACTTTCATGCCAAAAAAACCGAACCCATTACCCCAACTTCCAGATAATCCAGAAGATTATGGTGATATAAAAATCCATCTTGCTGAAATTTTAAAAGCCAAAAATGTTTCCTTGAATCAGGTGTCGTTTCGTACAGAAATGCAGCGTAAACAACTCAGAAACTATAGGGATAATAAAATACAGCGTTTGGATATAGACATCCTAAAGCGTCTATGTTATGTGCTGGAATGTGATTTACATGAATTGATAGAGTATATTCCCCATAAAAACTAACCCTAAGATTCCGCAAATCCAACCTGTTACATTTTCACTTGCTCTTATTTCTTTTCTAACCTTATAAATTTTCTTATCCTGCATTCCATCCAGATATGCACAATGTTTTCACATTGGGTATATAAATACACCATGTGAAAATATCCCATACTAAAATCATTCTTACAATGACATTCTGGGTAAAATATAATGAAAAAATGGAGGGTATTTTTATGCCAAAAAAATTGAACCCATTACGCCAACTTCCAACGAATGCAGAAGATTATGGTGATATAAAAATCCATCTTGCTGAAATTTTAGAAGCAAAGAATATTTCTGTGAATCAATTATCCTTCCGCACAGAAATGCAGCGTTCACAGATAAGAAACTATAGGGATAACAAAATACAACGCTTGGATATAGATATTCTAAAGCGTCTATGTTATGTGCTGGAATGTGACCTGCATGAATTGATTGAATATATTCCCCCGGAACGGTCTTGATAGTGACGTATATTTGAATATATACCAGATGTTAAATAAGCATGGCGGCGTAGCCCCATATACGCCGCCATGACACGATATCTGTTTCCATAGACAATTTTTATTCCAAATGTTTTTTCTTGATGGAAAACAATACATAGATTTGGCTGTCTGTCCCCTGTATGGACAGTCTATCCAAAAACCAATCCTTTCCCTTAGCCATATCATCACTATGTTTGAGTACATCTTCATAATCCAGATCATTGTCAAACTGGACTTCTAAGGGATATACATTAACTGCATCCTCTATTTCCCGGATATCATCCTTGACAGGGTTTAACATGACTACCACAAATCCTTGTCCGCCCAGCGTACATTCCTCAAGGATATAGTCTATCTTCCTTAATACTCTGCGGGGCAGTTTGTATCTTCCTAAAAATGGATTGATATTCCTTAAAAGTACAAGCTGACACTTTGTATAAATTTTTATGCTTTTCAAATCATTTCCTCCTTTCCCCCAAATTAGCATAAAAAAGAACAGATTCCCAAAACCTGTTCTTCTTTACATGATACAGATAGGATAGTATCTGTTCCCAAAAATAATATATATTTAACGTACAGCATCCTCTTATTTTTTAAGTTTATCTGCCGTTTGCGACCAACTCGCGACCAATCTGCGACCAATTCTGCGCCAAACCTTTATCCCCCTGAAAGACTGGGTAATTTAGCCATTCCCTCAACCGCTCTGCCATTCGCAGCTTCGCTGCTCATGTCGCGCTGGCGCGCTATAAACACAGTGTCCTGCGGTTTCTCTCGCTCGTGCTAGCACGGCTCGGAGAAACCGCAGGACACTGTGTTTGCAGAGCTTTCAGAAACACGCAAAAAAAGAACCGTCCCCAAGGCTCTGATAGTCCTCAAAAACAGTCCCTTCCGCTCCTCGAAGAGGAGTGTGTGCACCGCCAGGGGCTCGAACCCTGGACACCCTGATTAAGAGTCAGGTGCTCTACCAACTGAGCTAGCGGTGCATCTATGAAATGTGCGCCTGTCTTTCACAACGCAAGGATTATTATATTATATCTGTTCCTAAAATGCAACCCCTTTTTAAAAATTTTCACATTCCAAATACATTTTTTCAGTTTTCTTTGTTTTCCCTTCTGACATATCTGCTCAGCGCTATGATCAGCGCCAGAACCACCACGACCACCACAACAATGGAACTCATGCCATAGGCGATCCCTGCGCTCTCCGCTATCCTGCCTATCACCGACGGCATCAGGATTGACCCCATGCTCGCCATTGTCAGGATAAAACTCCACGCCATGGCATATTTCTTGATCAGCGTTCCGCAGAAAGAAACGGTGGTTGGATAGATGCCCGCCATGCTGTAGCCGAATCCCACAATGCCAATGACGATCGGTATCGTGCTCCTGCTGAGCAGCAGCCAGAAGAAAAATACCACGATGCCAACTCCCATGACCACCAGCAGCCGTTCTTTCCGCACCCGCTCCGAAGCCCATGCAACGGTAAGCCTTCCCGCCAGCATCATGATCCACAATACGCTGGCCATAAGCTGCGACAGGGAATCGCTCAGCAGGCCCGTGTCCACAAAATAAGTGATCAGCCAGCCGATGACGCCCTGTTCCGCGCACAGGTAGAAAAACAGGGTGAATGTGCAGAGATAAAACAGCGGTTCCTTAAAGAATCCGAAATTACCGCTTTTCTTTTCCTTTTTTTCTTCCTGCCTTACCTCATCCACGGGAATCAGGCAATACAGGATCCAGCTGAGGATTCCCATGGCCACCATAAGATAACAGGCATAGACCCAGTTCGCCGCGTCCGCACGCGTTAAAAGCATCAGAAAGATCGGAAACATGAACGCACCGATGGAAAACATGGCATGCAGGCCGTTCAGGAAGCCTGCCTTTCCCGGCGCCAGGTTATTGATGGTAAAATTACCGAAATTGCTGGATACGCCTCTTGCCAGTCCTGTCATCAGAAAAGCCGCCACCAGCGCAGCCGGTGAATTTCCCAGCAAGATCAGCAGATAGGAAACGGCATAGCAGGCATTGAACAACAATATGCTTTTCTTCCGTCCGATCAGCGCAGGCAGCGCTCCCGCCATGAAGCTTGACGCCAGATTTCCCACGGAATGCAGACTTACAAGCGTTCCGGCAAACACGTAACCAAGTCCCCTGCTCTCCCGGATATAAGGAAGCAGCGACCCGATCGACAGCGCCAGTACGCCATTCAGCATAAATGCTAAATAGGTAAAGTACAACTGCTTTTTTTCTTTGGCCGTCTTAAAATATTGCATTTTGTTTTCATCCTCTTTCTTGTTCCTGTATCGGTCATATCTGAAAAATATGCTTCGTGGCGCTGTCCTCGTAGGAAAGCACCTCATTCTGCTGTGGCGCCAGCAGATGTTCCCTGCGGTAATGGGTAGGCGAACTGTGCATATACTGCTGGAACTGCCTGTTGAAGCTGGACAGGCTGCGATAGCCCGTCTGCTGCGCGATGATACTGATGGACTCCTGGTTCAGATAGATCAGGTGGCAGGCCTGTTGGATGCGGTAATGCTGGATATATTCCAGAGGGCTGATGCCAACCACTCTCTTGAACACCCGCCTGAAGTGGCTCTCGCAGATGCCGCAGTGGGCAGCAAGATCCTGTATGGATATGGCTTCCGTATAATGTTCATAAATATAGGCAAGGGCGGAACGCACATAATGATGCTCACAGGCCGAATCCTTCGGGGAGCCATCATTCACGTCCTCTGTCAGCGTAAGACGGTTCATCTCGGCGCAGAGCGCCACGAAAAGACCGTGTACCGACCTCTGATACAGGGCTTTCTTCTCATGGAACTCCTGAAAAATCCCGGACAGGTACAAATGCAGTATCGGAAACTCTTCCCGCCTGATGATCACCGGAAGCTTCTGTGGAATGTAAAAGTACTGCCAGAGCGCATCACAGCCGCTGCCCTCTTCCTGAAACAGCAGCTTCGGCTCCGCATACAGATACTCCCACACGCTGGGAGCGGAGTCATTCACCGTAATATGAGAAACCTGAGGGAAAATAACGCTGTAATCGCCGGGCTCATAGGGAAAACTGTCCGATTCCCCGCAGTAGATCTGACCGGTACCGCCCAGGCAGCATCCGATCTCTATCCCATTATGAAAATGCAGGAATTCCGGCACCGAGACTCCGTTGATCCAGTAATCTCCCAGAAAAGCCAGGACAGGAAAAGAGGCTGGAAAATCATAGGGACGGTAAGCCAGGGGCAAATGTCCAGATGAGCGTTTCTGCATAGTTTTCATCTCCTTAAGGGCAAGCAGAAAGCTGTACGCCACTGTATAATATGTATAAAAGTATAGCGGAAAACGCAGAAAAAGTAAACAAATTCACAATACGATAAAAGGCGGGAATGGAAATGATCGGAATCATGCAACGGGAAATCGTATGCGCACTGGGCTGTACGGAACCAAGCGCGGTAGCGCTGGCAGTGGCGAAAGCCAGGGAGACTCTGGGAGAAGAACCGGATAAGGTACTACTTCAGGTCAGTGGCAATATTTTAAAGAACGCCATGAGCGTGGGCATACCCGGCACGAACCTGAAAGGGATCGAGACGGCGGCGGCCCTGGGCTGCGTGGCAGGAAAAACGGAATACGGGCTGGAAGTTCTCCGGGGCATTGACCAGAGCCACATACGGCAGGCTCGGGAAATGATAGAACAGGGCAGGCTGGAGATTCAGTTAAAGGATTGTGAGGAACGCCTTTACATAGAAGCAAAATGCACGAAAGGCAACAGATCGGCGGAGGCGGTCATCGAGCGCTATCACACCAATTTCGTCAATGTCTGCAAAAACGACAGGGTGATCTACTTTAAGGATAAGGAAGCGGCCACGGAGGAAAGTTCAGGAATCTATCAGCTGACCCTCAGAGGAATCTGGGACTTTATACAGCAGTGCAGTCTGGATCAGCTGCAATTTTTAGATGAAGTCATAGAAATCAACAGCCAGATCGCCGAGGAGGGGTTGAAAGGCGATTACGGCATGAGCGTGGGAAAGCACCTGGCAGAACGGGGAAAACAGGATAAGGAAATGGACTTCCAGACCTATGTCGTATCCTATGTATCCGCAGCCGCCGACGCAAGGATGGCAGGCTGTCCCCTCCCCGTCATGGCCACCACGGGCAGCGGCAACCAGGGACTCACTGCATCCCTGCCCGTGATCGCCGCAGCCAGACGGCTGGGATGCAGCAGGGAGCAGATGTACCGTGGACTTGCCTTGAGCGAACTTGTGACCATCCATGTAAAAGAATATATCGGCAAACTGTCCGCGCTGTGCGGCTGCGCCATTGCAGCATCCATCGGCAGCGCCTGCGGAATCACTTATCTGCTGGGCGGACAGTACGAGAATGTGGAGTATGCCGTAAAAAATATGGTGGCGGATATTTCCGGCCTGATCTGCGACGGCGCCAAGGCCGGATGCGCCCTGAAGATAGCCACATCCATAGCCGGAGCCATACAGTGCGCCTACCTGGCCCTGGAGGGCGTGGAAGCGCCGGATCGGGACGGCATCGTCTGCGAGAGCGTGGAGGATACCATCTGTAATCTGGGAAACCTGGGAAACAACGGGATGCGCACCACGGATCACGTCATACTGGATATGATGCTTGCAAAAGAGTCGTAAAAAATCAAATAAAATGGAGGCTGCTATGACAAAAAAAGAGAGACTGTTGAAAGCGTTTCAAAATCAGGAAGTGGACAAGGTTCCCATGGGGTTCTGGTATCATTTCTCTCCCGATGACGACTTCGGCCAGGAGACGGTGAACCAGCACTTGGAACTGTTCCGCGAGACCGGCATGGATATGATCAAGGTCATGTGCGACGGTTACTTTAACTATCCCAATCCCTATATCGGGAAAGTAACATGCCCCGAGGACTGGTTTGGGCTGACGCCTCTGGGCGCAGACCATCCCTATATCACAAAGCAGGTGGAACGCGTCAAAGGGGTTGTGGAGGGCGTCAAGGGAGAATGCTGCGTATTTTATAACGTATTCTGCCCCATGTCCCTGATGCGCTTCGGCACCAGCGAGGAACTTCTGATGGAGCATCTTAAGGCAAACCCGGAAGCTGTATGCCACGCCTTTGAAGTGATCGCGCAGGACATCAAGGCCCTGGTCCGCAGACTGATCACCGAGGCTGGCTGCGACGGCATTTATTACTGCGTACAGAACGCGGAGACTTTCCGCTTTACCGCGGAGGAATACCGCAGGCTGGTAAGACCCTCCGACCTGGACGTGCTGGAGTATGCAAATACCTTGAGCGACAACAATATCCTGCACTGCTGCGGCTGGGCGGGAGACCCCAACAGGATCGAGGTATGGCAGGATTACCCCGCCAAGGCCGTGAACTGGGCCGTCTATGTGGAAAACCTTTCCCTGGCGGAGGGCAAAAAGTTCTTCGGCGGCCGCTGTGCCCTGGGCGGCTTTGACAATCGCAAAGAAGGGCTGCTCTACTCCGGGACAAGAGAAGAGATCGAGAAAGAAGTGGAACGGCTCCTGGAGGAAGCGGGAACCACCGGTATCATTCTGGGCGCGGACTGCACCGTACCCTCCGATATCGACCATGAGAGATTTCTCTGGATCAGGGAAAAGCTTGACTCGATGGCAGAAGCATAAATGCTTTCAGGCAGAATCATGGAGGTCACAATGAATCAGGAAAAAGGATATGGAACCATGAAATATAACCGGACAGGCGCCAGCGGCCTGCTGCTTCCGGCAATGAGTTTCGGACTCTGGCACAATTTCGGGGAGAATCGTCCCTACGAGACCGCCAGGGATATGGCGCTCACCGCTTTTGAAGCGGGCATTACCCATTTCGACCTGGCCAATAATTACGGCCCCCCGGCGGGAAGCGCGGAGTACACCATGGGGAAGATTCTCCGGGAAGAACTGCATTCCCACAGGGACGAACTGATCCTGTCCACCAAGGCGGGCTATGGCATGTGGCCGGGGCCTTACGGGGACGGCGGCTCCAGAAAATACCTTATGGCGTCCCTGGATCAGAGCCTGATCAGGCTGGGCGTGGACTATGTGGATATTTTCTACCATCACAGGCCGGATCCCGATACCCCTCTGGAAGAAACCATGGGGGCTCTCGTGGATATCGTCCGTCAGGGCAAGGCCTTATACATAGGTCTTTCCAATTACGATCCCGAGGCGTTGGAGCAGGCGGCGGACATCCTGGAGGGCATGGGAAGCAGATGCCTTATCCATCAGCACCGCTACTCCATGCTGGACAGAAAAAATAAATGCCTCTTACCGGTAGTAAAGCAGAAGAAAATGGGCTCCATCGCTTTCTGCCCCTTAGAGCAGGGACTTTTGACGGACAAATATCTCCACGGAGTTCCGAAAGATTCCAGGGCTGCCGGGAACAGCGTTTTCCTGGGCAGTGAAAATATTACAGCCGAGTATTTGGAGAAAGCCGGGAAGCTGAACGAACTGGCCCTGCAGAGAGGGCAGTCCCTGGCGCAGATGGCGCTGGCCTACGCCCTGAAAGACGGCGGATTGACTTCCGTGATCCTGGGTGCCAGCCGTCCGGGGCAGATCCTGGAAAATATCAAAGCGCTGGAGATGCCTGATTTCACTGCGGATGAGATGCGGCACATTGAGGAGATTCTATCACTATGAACGAACAGGATATCAGAGAGTGGATTGACCGGAAGATGCCGGAGTTGGTGGAAACGCTAAAAACCATCTGCCGCGTGCGCAGCGTGGCGGAGACCAAAGATCCCTCCTGCGAACCCTATGGCGAGGGCTGCAAAAAGGTACTTCACGATATGCTGGCCATAGGCAGGAAAGCAGGTTTTTCCACGGAGAACTTTGACGACTATGTGGGGCGGATCTCCTGTCCCGGAAAACAAAAAGAAAATATTGCCATCTGGGCGCATCTGGACGTAGTGGACGAGGGAGACGGCTGGGACTATGCCCCTTACGACCCCATTGTGAAAGACAATTATTTCATCGCCAGGGGCTGCCAGGATAATAAAAGTTCCGCCGTCATGGGGCTGTATGTGCTCAAATACATGAAAGAGCATGGTATTATTTTAAACCATACCCTGGATCTGTATCTGGGAACCTGCGAGGAACAGGGCATGTACGACCTGGACTATTTTACCGGACATTACGAGTGCCCCACGCTCTCGCTGGTACCGGACAGCGGCTTCCCCGTCTGCTGCGGGGAAAGAGGTTCCTTTAACGGCGAACTGACCCAGCGGGAACCGGTGAGCGGCGAACTGATCGACATTACCTGCGACTGCGGCCAGTATACCGTGCCAGACAAGGCTGACGTCATCCTGTCCTATACAGATGAACGGTGGGCGAAGTGTACAGCGGCCTTATCGGAAATGTCCGACAGATCCGGCGCAGATACCGATGCTGCAAAGCCGGGCACAGAAAATGCTGAAAAAAGCGCAAAACGAAATGCCAGCAAAATTGACGTCACCAGAAAAGACGATGAAATCCACATCCTGGCCACAGGGATCTCCACCCAGGCCGCCAATCCCGATAACGGAGACAGCGCCCTGACCCGGTTGGCAGACTTCCTCTGTGACAACCGGCTGCTTCCCGAATCCGACCTGCGTGTTTTTGCCCTGGCCAGGGATATCAACAATCATCACAACGGAGAGGCTTTGAACGTGTTCTGTGAGGATTCTCTCTCCGGCCCCATGGTGATGGTGGCCACGCAGCTGTCCCTGCGCCGGGAAGCGGATGGGAGCAGGATACCCGTACTGGGATTCATCTCCAAGTTCCCGGTGACCAGAAACAATGTTCCCTATGAGGAACACGCCGGAAAAGCCGCCGCAGAGAGAGGTTTTGCCTTAAAGGTAAGCAGACTCTCCAAGGCCAATTACTTTAACCCGGAGAGACAGGTGGTAAAACGGCTGACGGAATGCAGCAATGAGATACTGGGCAGACAGGACAAACCCTTTGTCATGAGCGGCGGCACCTACGCAAGAAAGCTTCCCAACGCTTTCGCTTTCGGGACGGGGATGCCCCTCCCCAAGCGACCGGAGACCCTATTCCGCCCGGGGCATGGGGACTACCACCAGCCGGATGAGAGTATTTCGCTGGAGCGGATTCGTAAGGCGCTGGAAATCTATATCAAAGGGATCCTGCGGATCGACGAACTGGATATCGGTGGAAATGAAAACCCGGAGCCGCAGGACTGAGACGCATAAAAAGTGTGTTCGCTGTCTGATTTTAAGGACAGTTTACGCAGATATAAAGAAGCAGTAAACAAAGCAATAAAAAGAAAGGGAGAAAAGAGAAAAAGTAAACAGAAAAATGCAGTAACAGAAAAACGTAAAAACAAAAATGTAAGAGCAAATGAGAAGGGAGAAACAACATGAAGAAATGGGAAAAAACAAGTACCCTGCTGGCAGCAGTACTGGCGGCTTCCACACTGCTTGCAGGCTGCGGCGACGCGGCTGACGGCAACAGCGCAGACAGCGGATCGACCAGCGGCAGCGGCGCAGTTTCACAAGGAGGACAGGGTGGCCCCGCCCATCCCATCGGCGACGGCTCCGTTACTCTGACTATCTTCTGCGATTTCCAGACCGCGGCAAGATCCTATTACACCGACCTGGGCGACAATCCCGTGGTGCAGTGGATCGAGAAAGATACCGGGCTGAACCTGGAATTCATCCATGCACCGGTAGGAGACGACGGCACATTCTTCCAGAATATGCTGGCTGGCGGCGACCTGCCCGACCTGATCTTCTCCAGCAGATTCCAGACCCACTATCCCGGCGGCGTGGAGGGAGCCATCAACGACGGCCTGTTGTATGACGTGACGGAACTGGTGGAGCAGAACGCACCTAATTTCTGGGCGCTCTGTGATGACGAGAACGATCCCGATATCCAGAAGAAGATACGCGGCGACCAGGGCATGATCATCAAATTCGGCAGTACGTTCCTGCCCCCTACCGACAACAATAAAGTGTTCAACGGACTTGTCATCAGACAGGACTGGCTGGACAAATATGATCTGGAAGCGCCTGTGACACTGGATGAGTATACGGAAGTGCTCCGTACTTTCAAGGAGAACGGCGTGGAATATCCCCTGGCGCTGTGCGAGTTCTTTAATCAGTCACAGTTCAGCGCAAACAACCCGATTGCTTCCGCTTTCGGCGTATCCGTAAAGGAATTTGACCTGGATGCGGACGGCAACGTGCACTACTGCAGAACCCAGGACGGCTATAAGGAATTCCTGAAGTTCCTCCACGGCTGGGCAGAAGAGGGTCTCATCGATGAAGACCTTGTAAGCCGCAGCATAGACGATGCCCTGAGACTGTTCCAGGGAGGACAGGCAGGAATGTGCTTTGCCCATACCTATAACGTAAAGCAGTCCGTGGCGGTAGGCCCGGCATCAGACCCTGAATTTAAGCTTCTGTGCCTTGAGATGCCCAAGATCAACGCAAGTGACGAGACACACCTTTCCTCCCCTACCAGGTCCATCAACAGCAATTCCTGGCAGGTATACGCGAAGACCAAATATCCCGAAGAAGCGGTCGCTTTCATCGACTATCTGATGAGCCCCGACACACTGCTGCTCACCGCATGGGGAACCAACGAGGGAGAAAACAAGACCTACCAGATCAACGCTGACGGCCAGAGAGAGTTCACCGAATTCGTGACCAACAACCCCGACGGCCTGGATTATGATACCGTCCGCGCGTTGAATATGTGCGCACCTTTCCAGATCAAATACGATGAGACCATGGAAGCGTCACAGTACTCCGAGGCGGAATGCCATCAGTCATGGGACGCATGGGGGAAGCAGAACGATGGCGACTGGAATCTTCCCAGATACCTTACGCTGACCACTGCGGAATCCGAGGAACTGACCAGGATCAAGCAGGATCTTGCCAACTATTCCGACGAGATGGTATACAAGTTCATCTTCGGTCAGGAAGACATCGACGCTAACTGGGACGCTTTCGTGGCGGAACTGGAACGTCTGGGCAGCACACGCGGCGAGGAGATCAACAAAGAAGCTTATAACAGATATCTGGAGCGTGGCAGCAACTGATCGGACAGGAAAAACCGTGCGTCCGCCGGGCGCACTATGACCGGGGCGGGTTTTCGGACCGCCCCGTTTTTCCAACGAAAGGAGGAGGTTTATGGGCGTAAAAACTCCGTTTATCAAGAGATTATGGAAGAACATGGCGACTCACCCGCTGCTCTACCTGATGATACTGCCTGTTCTGGCATATTTTGTGGTTTACCATTATTATCCCATGTACGGAATGATCATATCCTTTTTTGACTATGTTCCCACCAAGGGAATCTTCGGGAGTAATTTTGTGGGATTAAAGCATTTCAGGGCGTTTCTGGAGGATCCGTACTTTTTCCGTACCATGCGGAATACCCTTTCCATCAACCTCCTGCTTTTGCTGTTTGGCTTTCCTTTTCCCATTGTGTTCGCCATTCTGCTGAACGAACTGCGCAGCGCCAGATTCCGCAAAGTGACCCAGACCGTGACCTATATGCCGCACTTTATCTCCACAGTGGTGATCTGCGGCCTTATGCTGGATTTCTGCAAATCAAAGGGCGTGATCACCACCATAATGAGCGCCGTGTCAGGAATGGAGCCGATAAACCTGTTCAGCCAGTCCGCTTTCTTCCAGCCGCTCTATGTGCTGATGTGCATCTGGCAGGAATTCGGCTGGGATTCCATCATTTACTTTGCCGCGCTGACCAGCATCGACCAGACGCTCTACGAAGCGGCGGACATCGACGGTGCAGGCAGATGGAAAAAAATCCTCCACATCACCATTCCCGGCATTTCCCCCACCATCATCATCCTGCTGATCATGCGTATCGGCAATATGATGACCCTGGGATGGGACAAGATCCTACTGCTCTACAACCCCATGATCTATGAAAAGGCGGACGTGATCTCCACCTATGTGTACCGGATCGGCCTTATGAATTTCCAGTACAGCTTTTCCACGGCGGTGGGCGTCTTTAATTCGGTGATCAACTTCCTGCTGCTGCTTTCCGCCAACGCAGTCAGCAGAAAAGTAAATGAAACCAGTCTTTGGTAGGAGGTGTGGAGATGAAAAAGAAAAGTATCGGGCCTTTTCAGGTCATTAATGTATTGATCATGCTTTTTCTGATCTTTATAACGCTTTATCCCCTGTATTATGTGTTGCTGGCTTCCATCAGCGATCCCATCCTGCTGAAATCCCACACGGGCCCGCTTCTGTGGGTTCTGGGCGAGCCTACCCTGGCAGGATATGAGAGAACATTGGCAAACAAGAATCTGTTCAACGGATTTAAGATCACATTGTTCTACCTGGTCGTGGGCACATCCATGCAGCTGATCCTGACCAGCCTGGGCGCCTATGTGGTTTCCAGGAAGCATTTCCTGATCCGCAACGGCGTGATGAAATTCATGGTGTTCACCATGTTCTTCAGCGGGGGACTGATCCCCATGTTTTTCGCCATCCGCAATACGGGGATCTACAACACCATATGGGTGTCCTCCATTCCCTATGCCGTCAGCGCCTATAACCTGATCATCATGAGGACTTTTTTCAGTTCCATCCCGGAAAGCCTGGAGGAGGCCGCCATCATCGACGGCGCCAATGATTTCACCGTATTTTCCAGAGTGATCATGCCCCTGTCCAAGCCCGTGGTGGCGGTGATGATGTTATATTACGGCGTGGGACAGTGGAACTCCTGGTTTCCCGCAGCCATGTTCAACAGAGACCGTAAGATCTATCCCCTGCAGATGATCCTCCGCGAGATCCTCATCGAAAACCAGGAGCAGAGTGCGGATTCGCTGTTTGCGGCGGTGGAGCAGTCCTTTTCAAACGACCTCGTAAAATACTGTACCATCGTGGTGTCCACGGTTCCCATATTGGTCATTTATCCTTTTTTGCAGAAATATTTTGAAAAAGGTGTTATGATAGGGGCAGTAAAAGGATAAACAGCTTCAGGTGCCGAAGTGCAGAAGCCGGAACAAATTGCCGCAAGCGGCAATTGAACAGGAGGATGGACATGGACAGAAAATCATACGATAAGGTCAGCCGGTGGTTCGACGATCACCGGGAGGAAATGACAAAGGATATCATGCGGCTGGTGCGGATTCCCAGCGTTTCCTGCCCACAGGAGGGGGACGAGGCTCCTTTCGGGCAAGGGTGCAGGGACTGTCTGGAAGAAATGCTGGTGCTGGGCCGAGAACATGGTTTCTGTACGGAAAATTATGAGAACCGGTTGGGGAGCATCGGTTCCCGGGATAAGGACTGGGACAATATGATCGGCTTCTGGAACCACCTGGATGTGGTTCCGGTGGGGAATCAATGGACTTATGAGCCTTTTGAACCCATTCTGAAAGATTATTTCCTCATAGGACGGGGCGCCCAGGACAACAAGGGGCCTGCGGTGGGAATCCTGTACATGATGAAATGCCTGAGGGAACTGGAGATTCCCATGAAACATCAGCTGCGCCTGTTCGTGGGATGCGACGAGGAGCGCGGCATGGCGGATATGGAATATTATACCAGCCGCTATCCTGTCCCCCGCCTGTCCATGATCGCGGACAGCGGATTCCCCGTATGTTATGGGGAAAAAGGGATTATTGAGGGCAGTTTTCACAGCCGTGATACCGTCAGTGACCTGATCTTGGAACTGACAGGCGGCAGCGCCAGCAACATGATTCCGGATGCCGCTTATGTGGTGGTGCGGGCAACGGATGAACTTACGGAAGTTCTGCAGGAACACATAAGATCAGGGCAGACAGGCGCAATTCCGGCGATTGCGGAACAACAGGGTTTCCCACATATCAACGTGGAGCAGCAGAACGGCACCATCCGCATCTCTGCCACAGGCAAAAGCAGACACAGCGCTTTCCCCCAGGGCAGCGTAAACGCGATCCATGAACTGATGCGCTTTCTGAGCGAACTGACCCCATTGCCGGAAAAAGACAGGGAACTGTTCGGCAGGCTGGCATATCTGTCCGAGGAGTATTACGGCGAGCACACAGGCATCGCGGGCAGCGACGAAGTATCCGGCAGGACCACCTGCGCCGCCACGGTGCTGAGGCTTCAGGACAGGCAGGTGTCCCTGCTTTTTAACATCCGCTATATCATCACGGCGGACAGAACCATGCTTTCTGACAATCTGTCACGGACAGCGGCGGAAAACGGGCTGCTCTGGGAAACGGAACGGGACTCCGCCCCGAATTATTTTCCCAGGGAACATCCGGCAGTACAGCTTCTCACAGACCTTTACAACGAGATCACAGGAAGCCATGCGGAAAGCTTCGTCATGGGCGGCGGAACCTACGCCAGGAAACTGCCCAGAGCCTTTGCCTACGGCGTGGGCGGAATGCAGGAATCAGAGGAAGACCTGCGATTGAAAAAACAGCTTTTCCTCCCCGGACACGGCGGCGCCCATGAACCGGACGAGGGGCTGAACCTGCGGCTCCTGACGGGAGCAATGAAGATATACACCATGGCGGTGATTGCTTTGAACGACTGCAAAATATAAGGCGAGATCAGCTTTCTACGCCAATCTCGCCGCTTGCTTTATAGGGAGCGTACCTGGGCGCGGATTTCAGGATCTCACGCTTCTCATTGCGGAAAGCCTGGGGGCTGCATCCCATGATCTCACGGAAAGTCCGGTTGAAGCCGGAATGGGACTGGAACCCCGTATCCAGCGCGATGGAGAGGATACTGTCCTCCGTGCTGATCAGGAAATAACACGCTTTCCGGATCCGGACGCCGCGCAGATACTGGAGCGGCGTCTGATGGAAACCGCTGCGGAAATACGCGAGGAACTGCTTCCCGGACAGACCGCACAGCTGCGCCAGAAGCACGATATCCGGCTCCCTGGCATATTCCCTGTCCATGTAGGATATGGCAGGGAACAGCCGGGCGCGGAGATTCTCCGGCCGACACTCGGCAGGACGCTCCGCTCCGGATTCCCCGTAATTTTCCAGGTGCCAGCGGTAAAGCCGCACCAACAGCGTCTCCAACAGCCCTGAGACCGTCTGGAGACAGTATTCCTCTTTCTGCTTGATCGTCTTGACGATCAGACGAATCAGCACCGCTTCCTCTTTAAAAGTGCTTGCCCTGAAAATCTTCGGGAAATCCGCATAACGATACCATAACATTTCCTCCGGCAGCCCCTTGGAGTAAAAAGGCGCCAGCGCCTCCTGAGGGTTGAAAAAAAGATAGTGACAGCATACATCCGTATCTTTCTGGGGCGGGAAAAAGGAAGCATGGGTATAAAACGGAGGCAGGAAAAGAAAATCGCCCGCATCCACCTGCCTGTAAGTATTCTCCAGGTTCCACGTCATGGAGCCTTTCTCACATAACGCGATCTCAATACAGTTGTGGAAATGGATAAAGTCAACATGGTCGGAAATCTGAACTCCCTGCATCAAGAGCACGGGAAATCCCTGCGAAAATTCGTACTCACGGTATGTAATGGGGAGGGACGGAAAATCTTTGGCAGTCATGGCAAATTCCTCCTGCAGTCCTTACAATACCCATACAGTTCCAGCTTATGTCCGGTCACTGTAAAGTCTCCCGTCTCCTGCCCTAAATGGATATGCGCGAAAGGACAGCTTTGCAGGGCGATCCTCTTATGGCATTCCAGGCACACGGCGTAGTGGGTGTGTCCGCCCCGGTTCAGTTCATAGACCAGGTTGCCTCCTCCCATCCAGGCAGTCTTTGACACCAGCCCCTTTTCCTCAAAAGCCGCCAATATCCTGTAGATCGTGGAAAGCGCGTATTCCTCGCCATCTGCCTGCTTTTCCGCCAGATGGTAGATCCGTACCGCGCTGAGCGGTTCCGCCGCCTCATACAGCACGGCATACACATTTTTCCGCTGCCTTGTCCATTTTATTCCCTTTGGGTATTCTACTTCTTTCTGTTCCGCCATATCAATTCTCCGTACTGGGGCATCTATTGTGCAGATGCCTTTCTTCCAATGTCATGACCAAAATCCGGACCTGTAAATATGGGACTGCATCCTCAATACAGCGCCGCCATCTGCTGATACTCAAAATCCGGTCTGCGTGCCAGAAAGATATCCCTTTCCGGCATTTTATCCAGGCCATATAACAGGTTGACAATATGCCACTGGTAATACCATTCTCCGGTGTCATAGTCCAGATCACGCTCATTCCAGAGCACGCGCCCATACTGCCCTGCGCCCAGGGAAAAGGCCGTCTCGTTTAAAATATCATGGCGGTACAGGGAAGAATCCACATTATGGTAATCCTTGTTATGTCCCCGCCTGACCGGCTGGCCGCCGCGGCGTTCATCATAAAAAAATGACACCTCGTAACTCCCTGCATCCCATCGGACAGCTAAATGAGTGAGATTTAAGTCCTGCGCCGAAAAATACCATTGAAAGCGGTATCCGTCGTCCAGGCGCAAAGCCTGGATCACAGTCTCCTTTTGCCAGAAACTCAGACGATGCACAAAAATATCTCCATGGAACGTATCAGGAGATTTATCCAACGAATATGCCATGGGAAATCCCGCCCGAACCCCGGCGGAAACGGAACCCCTTTCTCTCTTGCCCCAGGCAAGGCAGATATCCTGAACCAGCAGCAAATGATACACCCCCGCGTATATGCCTCCCACGCTAACTCCCATGATTCCGCCTCGCGGAATCACAAATCTGGATGAAAAACGCCCTATGCTGCGAGCATTAGAACTTCTTTTCACCCTAATATCCTACCACAATTCCCACAAAAACACCAATAAAATATAGCAGTGCCAGAATCTTCAGATTCTCTTTCCTGTCATGGTTCACCCGAAACAGGATCAGCAGCCCCACCCCGGAACCGGTGAGCAGGCCAGCCAGCATGGCTCCCGTACCGATCACTCCTTCCAGATACAGCTGGGTGATTGCCACGGAACCCGCACAGTTGGGGATCAGCCCCACAAGGCTTGCCAGAACGGGTCCCAGCACTTTGCGGTTCAAGATCGATCCCGCCAGAGCGTCCTCCCCCACAAAGAAGAAAAGCAGGTTCAGCAAAAAAGTAATAATCAGGATAAAACCGCCGATCTGCGCCGTATGCACCAGGGCGGAGCGGAAAACACTTCCCTCCTCGCAATGGCAGTGCTCCTGTTCGCAGATCTCATGGATATGATGCTCTTCCTCCCTGTGGCGGGAAAAGACCATATCAACCGCAAAACCCGCAACAATACCTATCGCCGCCTTTGCCAGCAATATCAACACGATGGTTCGGACCGGCGCCTGCTCCGAGATCAGGATCGGCAGCATTTCATCCGAGGTGGACAGATAGATTGCCAGCAGAGCCCCCAAAGTGATCAATCTTCCCGCATACAGATTGGATGCCGCCGCGGAAAATCCGCACTGAGGCACTACCCCCAGCGCACCGCCGATCACAGGCCCCAGCCTCCCCGCCCTCCGCACCAGCCCCTGGGCTTTCTTTCCTGTCTTGTGCTCCAAATATTCCATTCCCAGATAAGTCAAAAACAAAAACGGAACCAACTTCACAGTATCCAGCAAAGTATCTATGATAACGCCTGACATAATGTGCCTCCATTCATGGATAAAGAAATCCTAACGCAAGTACTAGATGCAAATGAGTTGCATTTGCATCTAGTACTATACCACATTCCAGCACCTTGTCAAGCACTTATCCTTATATTGCTGCCAGCAACCAGGCGGTGTCATGCTGCCCTGTCATAGGCGGACTTTGGGGGACGCACTTAGCGGAGATGAAATCCACTGCCTACGAA
Organism: Lachnospiraceae bacterium; assembly: GCA_023664345.1. Lineage (GTDB taxonomy): Bacteria > Bacillota > Clostridia > Lachnospirales > Lachnospiraceae > Acetatifactor. The sequence continues at coordinate 127,254 of JAMPFQ010000004.1, forward strand.
GACTTGAACGCGAACGCTCTATTCGCGTACTAGTCGTAGTTGGCAGTTAGTTCAGCGCCGCGTTGTCCCGTCCGCATAGGATAGGACAGCATGACACCGCCGTCCCATCCGCCATAAACCGACAAGCCGCCAGCCCCCTACTCCCCCAAAGAAAACGTCACCATCCACTTCCCTTCCACATGAATCCCCGATACCCAGAAATCCCCCCGCAGGGAATACTCCGGCAATTCCTCCGGCGATATCGCAAACACCTCATCCGTGTATGCCACCGTCTCTGTCTCCTCCGTAGCGCCCCAAAAATGCAGGCTGTAATCAGAATCCCTCCGACCACCCCGGCTGTCCACCACCCGAAAGAACCCATGATTATCATTTTCCAGATTATCCGGAGCCGCCTGCTGGATGTGCAGCATACCATCCACATAACCCAGCCCTGTCAGTTCCATTCCCACCACAGGGAACCGCTCATCCCCCTGCCCGGGAACCAGCACCTTTGCCTCATGCTCATTAAAATCCACATAGTCGCGCCAATGCAGCCCTCCCGCTCCACTCAGGGTGGCAGTCATGGTCTGGGGATCTTCCTCCGCCTCTGTCAGCGGTATGGGGATCTCGATATCCTCATAATACTCCTTTTGTCCGATAAATTCCCTGACGGAAAAGGTGACTTTTCCCGTCCCGATCTCCTTATCATCCGTTATGGTGATCAGATAAGTAACGATCCCTGTCTCCTCGTCAAATCCCACTTTCTCACAGTGCCCGATACTGCTGTCCGCATTGGTCCAGATATGGTAACTGTCATAGAGATCCGTAGTGGCGTCGATGCGGTCTCCCTCCAGATCCTGCATGGTAATATAGACCTGTGCCACATTGCCCTGAATGCTGGCGGATACCACCTCCATGCGGATGCCCTGATCCTCGTCCCACATCTGCACGGGCACGAACCTCTGGGCCAGTCCCGGGGATACCAGATGCATCAACTGATAAATGACAGGATTCGACGCCATCACTGGCAGGGTGATGCAGGCGCATAGACATACCACCGCAGCCGCAGCCGAGACTTTCAGGAATTTCCCGCCCAGGTACCTGCCCCAATACCTGCCCGGATGCTCCTTTCTTTCCTTCTGCTCCCCGGCCTTTTGCAGAAGTTCCTCCAGCAGCGCCTGATCCGGCGCGATCTGTTCATTCATTTTCCGATATTTTTCTTTAAATCCCATAGCCTTCCTCCTCTAAGATCTCTCTCAGCATGATCCTCGCCCTGGTCAGCTGGGTCCTCACCGTGGACTCTTTCCGCCGGAGAATCTCCGCAATCTTCGCCACCGATAGTTCTTCATAGTAAAAAAGGTGTATCACGTCCCGATACTTCTGCGGAAGCCTGGAAAGTTCCCCGTACAGTTCCAGGCTTTCCCTTTCCTCAAAGGGCAGATCCTCCTCCAGCGCCACGGTGCGCTTTTTCCAGAGGGAGGCCAGCAGTGTGTTGGAACAGTTGACCGTCACCCGCAGGAGCCATGCCTTGCAGTGTTCCTCGTTTTCAAATATAGGACGCTTTTTCAGCAGCCGCAGGAACACTTCCTGATAGACCTCGTCTGCGTCCTCCTTTGTCCCCGTTCTGGCAAAGGCCAGGCGGTAGACCATATCTGAGTATGTTTTGATGATCTGTTCGGGATCATATCCTATGCGCATGGACGATCTGACCTCCTTTCACTGTTAATACCGTTAAGATACACGAAAAGCTACAAAAACAATTATACCATTTCCCAGAATATGTGATAGAATATATCTGTTACAGATAATTTATGGGGATCATTATGAAAACAGCGGAGCGTTTTAAAAAGAATATCCGGCTTCCCGCAGGCAGTATCCAGAAAAGGATACTGATCATCACCATATCCTGCCTGTTCTGTATGTGCGTCATCATCAGTTCCGTCAGTTTCTATATCTTCCAGAATTATCTGCAGAACAGCCTGATCCACTCTACGGAGGCCAGCCTGCAGCTGCTTTCGGATTCCATCAACAGTGGCATGGACGATATTTCACAGATCGTGCGGTTCTGCCAGACCAACACGAACATTGCTACTTATATACAGAGGAATCCCAATCCCGGCTCCATCCTGTCCGTGTCCACCTACGACCGTATGTACGAAGAATACGGCAACAATCCGTCAAAAGATCATATCAACAGGCTGGCTGTGATCACTAACGAACACTTTTTACAGATCGTCAGCGCCACCTACTCCTCCACTGCCGACCTGACGTCTGAGGTGCCCAAACTGCCATATTTTGACAGGCTGCTGGAGGCTGATACCTACGATTTTTCCACCGGGTTTGTAAAAGACCCTTTTTCCCGCAACGGAAAAAGCGTGCTTCCGGTGATCCGGCCCATCACTTATAAATACAGTTCCGTCCGGGGCGGCGTCCTCTTTCTGGAGATCTCTTCCGATTTATTTACCAGCGCCCTGAAGCGTTATACGACTGCGGAGGACAGCTATATGTATCTGTCCATAGGCGGGCACAGTTACGTTTATCGGGATGACAGCCTTGTGGAAATGGACGAGCCTTACCAGATCACGCGGGATCTGTCTTCCTCCACGCTGACTGAAACCATCAGCGTCAAAGAGATCCAGGACGGGGAGGGTTCCCGCCTGGTGCTGATCTCCCCCCTGAACATGCCGGACTGTTACATCTGCCAGAGCATCTCCCATTCCGAACTGCGGGATCAGCAGCTGCTCCTGTGGCCCATCCTGGGCGGCACGCTGGTCAGCATCGTGGGAATCGGCATCCTGCTGATGATCACCCTGAACCGCATGATCAATGTGCCGGTCTCCAAGATCAGGGCAAAAATGCTGCGGGTGGCGGACGGCGACTTTGAGCGCGACCCCTCCATCGAATGGAATCATGAACTGGGCGAGATCGGCAGGGGCATCAACGATCTGTCAGAAAATGTCTACCTGCTGATGAACCGGAGGCTGGAGGACGAGAAACAGAAAAAAGACCTGGAATATAAAATGCTCCAGAGTCAGATCAATCCTCATTTTATCTACAACACGCTAAATTCCATCAAATGGATGGCTACCATCCAGGGTTCTGCGGGAATCTCTGAAATGACCACCGCCCTGGCGAAGCTGTTGAAAAGTATTTCCAAGGGAACTAGGCTGATGGTCCCCATTGAGGAAGAACTGTCGCTCTTGCAGGATTATTTTACCATACAGAGTTACCGTTACGGCGGCACTATCACCATGGAGATACAGGTGGATGAGGATTCCCTGTTACAGTGCCAGATCATAAAATTCACCTTACAGCCCCTGGTGGAAAACGCCATTTTCCACGGCGTGGAGCCCAAGGGGGCAGGACATATCCTGATCCATGTCTCCTCTGAAAAGCTGACGGAAGAAAGCGAGCCTTCCATCCGCATCGATGTGACTGATGACGGTATCGGGATACCTGCGGAGAAAGCTGCACAGATTCTCCTGTCCAACGAGGACAACAGCACGGAATTTTTCCGGGAGATCGGGGTCAGCAATGTGCATAAAAGGTTACAATACGAGTTTGGCGCGGCTTACGGCATCACAATAGACAGTGTGGAGGGCGAATACACCACCATGTCCATCCACATTCCATGCAGGATATAAAGGAGAAACCATGTACAAATTACTTATCGTGGACGATGAACCCCTGGTCCAGGTGGGCATCAAGTCCATGCTGGACTGGGCGGAGCTGGATATCAAGGTGATCGGTACCGCAGTCAATGGCCAGGCGGCCCTCAAGATCATATACGAGCAATCCCCCGATATCGTGATCACAGATGTGAAAATGCCGGTCATGAGCGGTCTGGAACTGATCCGGAAATGCCGGGAACAGTGCGGCGATGAATATCCTTATTTCATCATCCTCACCAGCTATGAGGACTTCCATATGGTCAAGGAGGCTCTCACTTATCAGGTGACGGACTATCTGGTAAAGATGGAGCTCACCCCCGCTTCCCTGACGGAAGCCATAGAGCGGGTATTAAAACGGATCCAGGAGTCTGCCAACAGGAACCGTTCCACGGAAAGCATCGTGCATCCTTTTTATGACAAATTTTTTATCAGGCTGATCAATGATCTGTTTGAATCGGAGGAGCAGTTTTCCCTACAGAGCCGGGATCTGAACCTGGATTTCCACTATGACGGCTATGTCTGCTGTTATGGGGAAATGACCGGCTATCAGGCAGACTCCCTGCCCATGGAGAAGCAGCTGTCCCTGTTTTCCACCTCCATGCAGATGCTGAGGGAACTGGCGGGAAAATATCGTCCCTGTTTCTGCCTCTCCCTGGACACCAGGCACTTCGCCCTGATCTTCTGCTATGAAACAGGGCAGGGCGACGATCTTCCTTACGGACCGGAGTTAAAGGAGATCCTGGCAAGCATCAGCAAGACCCTGACCAAGTATTACAATGTGTCTTTTCGCTGCGGCATCGGCAGCATGGTGGACGCTCCCCTTGCCATCTGCGACTCCTATCAGTGCTCCAGACAGGCAAACCTTTCCACAGAGGAGGAAAATCCCATTGCCTTTTTTGAGGAATGCGTGAAATCGTTAGAAGCCCCTCATAATCCTTTTAACATCAGCCTGTTCAAACAGGATCTGACCAAAGCTTTTGAGGAATATGATGCCGAGACCCTGAACCGCACACTGGATGATCTCTGTGAACTTTTCCTGTCTCACCCTGACCATTTCGTGCAGGTCCTGGACGGCGCCTGTAATATCTTATACTTGTCGATCTCCTTGCTCCAGGACGGGGAGAGGATCGTATCCGAATTTTTCCGGGATGATCCTGACGGATACCGCTCCATCTACAAGCAGACCACCGTGGAGCAGATCGTCAACTGGCTCAATTCCTTTAAGCGACAGATGTGTCAGCTTTTCGAGAGCCATCATAAGGATTATAAGAATCATATCGTGACCAATGTAAAAAAATATATCAACGCCCACCTGAAAGAGCGCCTTTCCCTGAACGAAGTGGCGGCAGTGTTCGGCATCAGCCCCAACTATCTGAGCCAGCTTTTCGGCAGATATAATGACGTGGGGTTTTCCGAATATATCAACACCTGCAAGATCGCGGAGAGCAAACGCCTGCTGGCGGAAGGCAACCTCAAGGTTTACGAGGTGGCGGAGATGCTGGGCTTTGAGAGCGCCTTTTATTTCAGCAAGGTATTCAAGAAAGTGGAGGGTGTCTCACCTACCGAATATCTAAACAATCAGTTCATGTGAGGGATATGGCAATGGAAAAACGATTTTTAAACGCAATGGAACACTTTTGGGAGAAAAACGACCGGCTGCGGGACTTCCGGCCCTTTCCCGATATTGACGACAGAAAGGCCTACGAGGGACTTCCCCTGAAACTGCGCAGGGATCTGATCGAACAGGGAGAAGCTTATCTGGGCTATGGATATCCGGTGATACGTGCCACCGATTTTATGGATTTCAAGCGCACCGGGAATCGCGTTGACTTTGAAACTCGCTATTTTGAAAGACGATATGCCTTAAATGCCCTGACAGCAGCGGAATGCGCGGAGGATAAGGGACGTTTTCTGGATGATATCATCAACGGCATCTTTGCCATCTGCGAGGAAAGCGCATGGCAGCTTCCTCCCCACAATACCTACATCCGCAACGCTCCCCAGGAGATCTTGCCCGACGTCACACGTCCTGTGTTGGATCTGTTTGCCTGCGAGACGGGAGCCCAGCTTGCCTGCGTCCGCTATCTGCTGGGAAGCCGCCTGGACAGGATAAGCCCCTTCATCAATACACGAATTGCTTATGAACTGGAACGGCGTATTTTAATCCCGTATGTTCACGAGCATTTCTGGTGGATGGGAAAAGACGAGGAACCCATGTGCAACTGGACTCCCTGGTGCACCCAGAACGTGCTGCTGGCTGTCTTTTTGCGCAGGGCGCTTCCCGGCACGGAAAAGGCCGTTACCTTGAAAGCCGCGGAAAGCCTGGACTATTTTCTAAAAGATTACGGCGAGGACGGCTGCTGTGACGAGGGCGCCCAGTACTTTCGCCATGCAGGGCTATGCCTGGACGGTGCGACGGATATCCTGAACCGGATCACCAGCGGCGCTTTTGAGGGATTGTACGCATGGGATAAGGTGAAGAATATCGCCTCCTATATTTTCCATGTACATGTAAACGACCGATATTATATCAATTTCGCGGACTGCTCCCCTGTAGCGGGGCGGGCAGGGGTGCGGGAATTCCTCTTCGGCAGGCGCACCTCCCAGCCGGAACTGATGCTCTTCGCCGCCAGGGATCTGAAAGCGGCACAGGGAGACATTTTTGCGGATGAATCCAACCGATTGAACCTTTTTTACCGGATGCAGGCCATTTTCCATTATCAGGAGATCATGGACTATGACACCTCACGGACGCCGTTACATCAGGATATCTATTATCCCAGCGTGGGGCTGTTCCTCTCCAGGAACGATACGTTCTGCCTGGCGGTGAAAGCGGGAGACAACGATGACAGCCACAACCACAACGACACCGGAAGCTTTACCCTGTACAAGAACGGGCGTCCCCTGTTCGTTGACATCGGCGTGGAAAGTTACACGGCCAAGACCTTTTCCTCCCGCAGATACGAGATCTGGACCATGCAGTCCTGCTATCACAATCTGCCCACCATTGAAGGACTGGATCAGCGCGACGGCAAGGAATACCGCGCCACGGAGGTGGAAACCGCTTTCCACGACACGGAAAGCAGCATCTCCATGGAACTGTCCGGCGCTTATCCCTTGAAAACTTGCAAAAAACACTATACGCGCAGGATATTTTTTGATAAACTTAAAAGTAGTATTCTGCTGAAAGATGCCACGGATGCCGGGAATGTGGTCTTAAACTTCATCACATATGAAAAGCCCCTGGTAACGGACGATCACATTGAGATCGGGGATTTGGCACAGGCTGGCTTTTCAGGGGCAAAACCCATAGCGGTGGAAGTCCTGCCCATCACGGACGCAAGGCTGCGGACCGCATGGGATCACGATCTGTACCGCATCCGGCTGGCTATGACAGCAGCAGAATTCCAACTGGAGATAAAATAGAGGTTATCGATATGCGTATTGAAGAATTAAAGCCGGGACAGGAACTGACCCTGTTCGTCAGCGTAAACAACAACTCATTGGTCTTCACCAGCAAGGTGCAGGAGATCAATTACAGGAGGCACATGATCTTCGCGGACGCCGTTTTTCAGGACGGCAAGCCCATATCTTTCCGGGGAAAGGGCGTTATCGTAAACGTCCTCGCCGCCACAGGGGATGAGAAACCGCATTTATTCAGAAATGTGTCGAACACCCTGCTGCGGCGATCCGATGGAACGCTCTGCTATAGCTTTACCACGCTCGCGGAGAGCGTGGCTTATAATCGGCGGGAAAATTTCCGCTGCTATGTGGGCATCGAGACCTCCATCCGGCTCGATTCCAACCGCGCCGCCTATGAGGCCATCATCCGCGATGTCAGTTCCAACGGCTTCGCGGTGGTTTGTGACAGCGATGTCATGTTCAGGGAGGGAAATCTGGTCCATGTTGTCCTCAATGACCAGATTGACGGCTTTGGAGAAAAATACTTTTTCCATCTGTATGGTCTGATAGCCCGGATCCAGGAACTGGAAAACGGCAAGACCGTTTACGGCTGCCGTTTAAATAACCATGTGGCGGGACTGGATTCCTATCTTATGAAAAAGGAGCGCAGCCGCCTGAGAAAGAGCCACTATAGCCGCTTCCGGTAAAGTAAATACGGGGGGATTGTGTGATCTTTCCATACATTTCCGGGCATCTGTCTCGGAAAAATCCCCGACCGAAGCGGAGTTCTTCCAGGTCAGGGACAGGGAGGAGAATTGACCTCCGTGATGGATGAGTTGTCGTCTATCGCTCCAATATTTCCATCAGATAGTGCTCATCAGCTTTATGCGCATGATTGCGCTGTTTATACTCCAAAATTGCTTTGATCAATTTATTTATGTCTGTCCCATAGTACTCTTCATAAAATTGAGTCTCCCCCTTATACCTTCGCCTGTTCAAAAAAATATTCTCTTTTGCAAAATCCTTGGGATGCTTTTGAGATTTTCCCTTTTCATATTCCTTAAATTTTCTCTCTGACAAAATTAAAAGAATTTCCAGTTCAGGAAGCGTGCAAAACTTCGTTACTTTTTTTATCTGCGTTCGAAATTCCGCAGGAATGATTAATTTATCAGTCTGTTTATCCCCGATTCTCCATACTTCAACATCACCTCCATAAATGCGCAGCTGCCCCATGATCATGGGTGAACTTTTAATCTGTCGTGCATGATAGGTAATACGCCCCAGCAGATCGTCCGCACTTACCTTTAGTTTCCCATGTTCCAGCAGCATATCTATTACCTTTTTTTCATTCGATCCTTCGCACATAATAAGATATTTCATTGCATTAAATCCTTCTTCAATTCCATTAATGCCTCGTAATTTACCGCAGTATCAAATGCATTTTGATAGAATTTCTTACTTTTTAAAAGTTCTGTTCTGATGCCATACGTTTCATACATATTACTGATTTCCACCTTGCCTTTGGAATGAGTTACCCATATATTATCGCTTCGGTTAAACAAGTCTAAAATTTCACAATAATGTGTTGAAAAATACAATGTCGCATTATGACGGTTTACCTGTTTGTCTTTATAAAGCAAAACCAGATTTTCAACCAATGTTTTGTGAAAATGATTCTCTATTTCATCTATGATCAGATCAAAACCTTTTTTTAATGAAAAAGCAGCAAGAATATATAAATTAATACCCTTGGTTGTGCCACTGGAAAGGAAATGATATAACTCCCTTTCAGAATACTGTCTCTCTTCACCCTGATAGGTCAAAAGATAATGATTATCATCCATTTGCTTTAAAGCTGTAATATTATCATCAAAAATCCTAAGCACATGGGTCATAATACAAGCATCCAATCCGCCATATTGCATGAATTTAAAAGCGGTCGGATAGCCCTGTTCGCAATCCGTGGTCAGATTATAAAATATTTCCCTGATCATTGCCTTTTTTAGCACAAAATATACAATCGAGAAATCTTCAGGGACTTCTCCATATATGTCAGCCCGTTCCCGCCACTCTTCTGTCATGATCTGCTTTAACTTCGTTTTATAATATTTTTTTCTGAACAACTGCTGATTTAAAAAAACTGCCCTGTCTTCCAAAGTATCCGCATTGTCTAACTCTGTGATATATTTATAAATATATCCATTTTCATAAAAAAGAATTTCCAGATATACTCCATGGTAATTGCTGTTTTTCTCAGATAATCTGAAGGTTCCCAAAATATCATAGCACCAGTCCAACAGTTCCAAAGTAGAAGTCTTACCGGAAGCATTCTTTCCGACAATCCCTACTGTACTATATACATATAGTCCATCGTCAATCTCTAACAGTTCGTATTCTTTGTCTTCGCTTGTTTTTTTGGATTGTGCAATAAAATTAAGGCAAAAGTTGTCAACGCAGTTCTTAAATCCTGTTGCCTTTATTTCCAAAATCTTCATGAATTACCTCCGTGCGCCCTTATTATATGAACCCTATTATAAGACTATCACACTTTTAATTTATTTTAAACACTTTTTTTGTTTATATTCATTTAATTAATCCACACTCTTCAAAGATTCCGTCATACTGATCTTCTCCAGCTTGCCGTTCATCAGCAGGTTTACTATCCACGCGAACAGGTATGTCAGTACCACGCTGTAGAGATAACTGACCGGACGCACCCGGATATCAAAGGCGATCATATCCACCTGGATCTCATTCATCACAAACCAGTGCAGCAGGCGTCCCAGGGGCAGACCCACTACGATGCCCATGGCAGCCAGCACCATATTTTCACGGAAAACATAGGACGCCGTTTCCCTCTTATGGAATCCCAGGACCTTGATAGTGGCGATCTCACGGATACGCTCCGTAATGTTGATATTGGTCAGATTGTACAGCACGATGAACGCCAGCCCCGCCGCGCAGGCAATGACGAACACCACGATCAGGTCAAGGCTCTTCATCATGCTGGAAAAACGCTCCATAGTATCCGCATTCACGGACACACTGGCCACATCCTCCCATTTCATCAACGCCGCCGCTATCAGGTGCACATCCGCGCCCTCCGGAATATTGAGATAAAGATTCCTGCAGCCAGCTTCTTTCCCCGTCTGCTCTCTGTAAGTCTCACTGCTGATATAGACATAATTGTAAATAAAGTTCTGATTGATCCCCGACACTCTTGCGGTGATGGTCCGCATATCTTCATTCTGGAGCGTAATAGTGTCTCCTATGGCAATTCCGCGATCCCGTGCGATCTTATCGGTGATCACCAGTTCCCCTGCTCCGGGAAATGCCAGCTGCTCTCTGCCCTTTGTATGTAGATCCAGGAACGGCGCCATATCTGCTTCTTCCTCAAAAAGCAGCACATTGACCGTCTTTCTGCCGCTTTCCGTCACAAGGTCATAAGTTGTCTCATAAACCGGTACATACTGCCCGGCATCCGTTCCTGTGACATCCCTGATGATCTCATCTGTTTTACTCAATATTTCTTCGGAAATATCCTCAGAAAAAAGCACATCCAGATCGTAGATCTGTATTTCCTCAAACTGCTGTGTGGCCACATTCGCAATAGAATCCTTAATGCCAAATCCCGTCAGCAAAAGAGCCGTACATCCGCTGATCCCCATCACCATCATGATCAGACGCTTCCGGTAACGGAAAATATTCCGTATGGACACTTTTCTCAGGAAACCCAGACGCTTCCAGAGAAATGTCACATATTCCAGAAATACCCTTTTCCCCACTTTCGGCGACTTTGGCCTCATCAGCTGCGCCGCCACTTCTTTCAGTTCCATGCGGCATGAAAGCCAGGTGGTTCCCACAGAGCAGAGGATGGACACGATCAGGGAGATCACGGCAAGCTTCCAGTCAAACACATAGACCAGCGTATCCACCCGGTACATGATACCATATGCCGCCCAGAGCACTTTTGGAAACAGCCAGGTTCCTCCCATGTAACCGATGGCACAGCCCAGCACTGCCGCTGAGCCGGAATAGAATGTATACTTGGACATGATGACCCTCTCGCTGTATCCCAGCGCCTTGAGCACACCAATCTGCGTCCGCTGTTCTTCCACCATGCGGTTCATTGTGGTAATGCACACCAGTGCCGCCACCAGGAAAAAGAACACCGGGAAAATATTGGCGATCCCCTCCACAATGGTGGAATCATTTTCAAAACACACATATCCCACGTTGGTGTCACGCCCCAGCAGATAGCTGTCAGGCGGTTCCAGATCCTCGATCTCCCGCTCCGCGTCGTCCAGTTCCCGCTGGGCATCCGCGATCTTCTCATCGAACTCGCTCACGCCGTCTTCGTATTCCGCCTGACCATCCTCATACTCCGCCTGACCGTTCGCCAGTTCCTGCTCCTTTTCCGCCAGCGTCCGCTCCGCGTCCTCCATCTCTTTTCTGGCGTCTGCAAGCTGCTTTTTTCCATCCTCCAGCTGCGCCCTGGCATCCTCCAGCGCCGCCCTGCCTTCGGCAAGCTCCTGCTGGCCTTCCCACAGCTGGCTCCCTGCCTCATCCAGCTGCTGTCGGCCCGCAGCGATCTGCTCCTGACCTGCCAGAAGCTGCTGCTCATAGGCAGCGATCGCAGACATTCCCTCCGCAATGGCCGCTTTGCCTGCTTCCAATTCCTGACGGCTTTGGACAAGCTGCTCCTGTCCTGCCTCGATCGTTTCCTCCTGTTTCCCAAGTTCACCTTTTGCAGCCGTGATCTGGGCGGACATCGCCGCTGCCATATCCGCCGGAATAGATCCCAGGGCAATCTGGTCATTCAGTTCTTTCTCCTGTCTTTCCAGTTCCTGCCGCGCCTGGGAAAGCTGCATGCTGGCAGACTGCATTTCCGTCTCTTTCCCCGCAAGGATCTGCTCGCCAGCCGCTATTTCCGCGCTTTTTTCCTCCAGTGCCGCCCGCTGTGCCTCCAGTTCCTTTCTGCCTGCCTCCAGTTCCGCTTCTGCGGCATCCAGCTGCTGTCCTCCGCGAGCCAATGCCTCATAGCCGTCCCTTATCTCCGCCTCGCCCTCCGCAACCTCTTTTTCCTTATCCGCTATCTCCCTTTCTCCGTCCGCCAGTTCTTTCTCCTTATCCGCCAGGGTCCTCCGGGCGTCCGCCAACTCTTCCCTCGCATCCGCAAGCTGCCTTTCCCCATCCTCCAACTGTTCCCTTGCATCCTCCAGTTCCTCCCGGGCATCTGCCAGTTCTTTCTCCGCGTCCGCTTTCTCCGTTTCAAATTCCTCTCTCGCGTCCGCCAGTTCTTCCTCCGCATCCGCCAGGATCCTCTGATATCGCATATCCGCAGCCTGGGAAGCACAGTCCTCCCAGACGATTTCTTTCTCCGCGATAAAATCCTTGTACGCGTCACTGTACAGGGGAAAATCTTCCGTGAACCTGACATAGATCTCCGTGTAATAATCCACATCAAAACTTTCATAAGGCAGATAGATAAAACCGCTGATCTTGCCGGTCCCCAGGGACGTATTTCCCCGCTCATACTGGATGTAGAGGGGAGACTGCGCAATACCCACAATGGTATATTCCCTGCGGGCAAAATGCTCCAGATCCTCCTCCGCATTATTTTCAGATAACGTCAATGACTCTCCAATACTGGCTTCCGTGAAAACATTTGCGTCCGCCACACACTCGCCAGCGTTTTCAGGCATCCGGCCATTTAAGATCACCAGGCTGTTCAGTTCCTCCGTGATGCTGTGAACTTTCGCCACACTTTCACTCCCTGCGGTGTTCCGGTAGAGGATGTCAAAAGAAACTGCGCCTTCCGCGCCGCACACGCCCTCCTGCTGCCGCAGATACGCGACCTCCTCCTCTTCGAAGCCCATAGTTGACAGCAGCCTGAAGTCATAAAATCCCTGTTCCGCAAGGTAATCTGTCGTGGTTTCTACCATGGCGGCCCTTGTCACCTTAAGACCCGCAAAAAAGCCCACTCCCAGCGCCACGATAGCCAATATGGCGATGAACCGCCCAAAACTCTCTTTAATTTCCCGTAATGTCGATCTCCAGATCATTTTCATTGATACGCTACCACTCTATCTCTTCTATATCCACGATCCTGTCATTTTTCACCATGCTGACCACCGTGCCGTTCTTCACGGTAATGATCCTGTCCGCCATAGCCGTCAGCGCCTGATTATGGGTAATGACCACCACCGTCCTGCCTTTCCGCCTGCAGGTGTCCTGAAGCAGCTTCAGCACAGCCTTTCCGGTATTGTAGTCCAATGCTCCCGTGGGCTCGTCACAGAGCAGAAGCTTGGGATTCTTCGCCAGCGCTCTGGCGATGGCCACCCTCTGCTGCTCGCCTCCCGAAAGCTGGGCAGGAAAATTGTTCATCCTGTCTTTCAGCCCTACTTCCTGAAGCACCTGGGCCGCGTCCAGAGGTTCCTTACATATCTGCGCCGCCAGTTCCACATTCTCATGGGCGGTCAGATTCTGCACCAGATTGTAAAACTGGAATACAAATCCGATATCATACCGCCGGTAATCAGTAAGCTGCTTCTTATTGTATGCGGAGACCTCCTGTCCGTCCAGCATGACGCGTCCGCTGGTCAGGCTGTCCATACCCCCCAGGATGTTCAATATGGTGGTCTTTCCCGCTCCGGAGGCTCCCACGATCACGCAGAACTCTCCCTGCTCGATCTCAAAATTCACATCCCGGAGCGCCAGGATCTCCACCTCGCCCGTCCGGTATATCTTCTTCACATTCTCAAAAGTCACAAACGCACTCATTCCGATCCCTGCTGCCTTTCCTTTTTGTGGTCTGTTTCCGTATCACATGACGATCACATGATCCGCCGTATTCTCCCCGGCTTCCCGCCCCACTATATTGTAAGCTTCCTGAAAATAATGGAAATCGTCCTTCATCAGACCCCGCGCCTGCATCTCCGCGAAAGATCGCGACACCATCGTCACATTTTTGTTGGTGCGGGCGATCCCCTCCTGGGCCGCCATGATCTCGCTGTAATCCTGAACGCCGGAACCGTTATAATGCCCTATCCTGACCAGAAAACACTTCTCAATCCCCGCCTGCAGCATATGATCCAGCATACGTTCAAACTCGGTGCGGTACTGCTCCCCCGGCTTGGCGATATCTCCGTCCGACTCTCCCTGGCACCAGAGCATGAATTTATGCCTGATAGAAAATTGATTGTTTTGAAGAAATTTCACTGCCGCCCCCAGCCTTGCGGTCGCGTCCTCTAAAAATGCGCCGCCAGGCTGCCACTGATCGATCCTGCTGCCGCCCTTTGATGCCGAGACCCCCACAATGGGAACACCGGTCTTCGCGTAATAAGCATTGGCAAAAGCCGTCACCATAGAGCCCGTCTTCATATGACCATCATCAATGCCGCCCTGACGGTTTTCAGAGCGTCCGAAAGGTTCCTCTATGGCATATAATCCTTTCGGTTCCGACACTGCCCTGTACTCATATCCTGCGCCCTCCAGCAGTTTGGGCGCAGGCTGACAGTGCTCCCGTGTCACAATGCCCCGTCCCGCCATATTGGACTGGCCCATGAACAGAAATAAGTCAACTGTTTTTCTCATTCCCTTCCTGATCCTCCACCACGTTCACCGTCATATCGCTATATTCACTTTGCAGGGAAAACACGGCTTCTATCCCTTCTGTGATAGAAAGATTCCCATCCTCCATCACTATGATCATATCAAAATCCCGGCGCTGCCGCCAGTAGTTCTCCGCCTTTTCTTTTCCCATCACAAAAAGGGCTGTGGAAAGTGCGTCACACCGTTTCCCTTCCCCGGCGATGACCGTTACCGAGGCCACCCCGTTATCCACGGGATATCCTGTGACAGGATCAATGATATGCCCATACCGTTTGCCGTCCTCACCGATAAAGTACCGCTCATAACTTCCGGAAGTGACCACCGCCGCGTCCGCCACCCGGATCACCCCCAGCACCCCGTCGGAAAAAGGACTTCTCAGTCCCACCCGCCAGTAACTGCCGTCGGGCTTTGTGCCGATAGCCTGGATATTTCCGCCGATATCGAGCAACGCGGAGGAAACACCGTTTTCCTTGAACACCTGCACCGCCTCGTCGCCTGCGGATCCTTTTCCCACGGCTCCCAGATCCAACATGATCCCGGCATCCAGGATGAGTTCCCCATCTTCCAGATGTACTCTGTCATATCCCACATATTCCAGAAGTTTCCCAATCTCCTTTTGGGATGGCACATGGTTCTCTCCTGTGGTAAATCCCCATGCCGTGAGGATCGGATAGATTGTAGGCTCCAAAGCCCCGTCCGTATCTTCCGCCATTTCAAGGGCAAAAGACACCAGCTTTTCCGTCTCCCCGTTCACAGGCACGGGCTGCCCGCCGCTGTGGTTGGCCGCATAGATGTCGCTGCCCGCATCCGTGACAGACCAAAGCCCTTCCAGTTCCGCTATCCGCTTTTTGGCCTGCTGAAGGGCATATTCCGCATTTGCGCCGTATGCGGTAAATGTCATATAGGTATCCATTGCGAAAAAGGACTCCGAACGCGCCGTCCTATCGCTGCCGGACGGAGCGGAGCAGGCGGTAAGGCCCACACATAAAGGAAGCGTCAGGAGTATTCTTTTCATGATCTGGCTTTTGTCCTTCCAGTCAGCCAACCCTTTTCCCATACCGGAACACCAGCTTTCTGTATCCTTTGCTTTTGAGGTTTTTCATCGCTTTCATCCATTCGGAAATCGGATCCTCCGGCAATTTCCGCGCACATCTTTTGTTTCTCCCCGATCAGTGGGAATGCCCCGGATGTCCGCATATTCCGGATCGCTTCCCGTCTACTTCTACAGGTTCAGAAATAAGAAGTTGTAAATTACCTTTTTATGATGAAATTCAAATAACCGTTAATGGTATGAATCATAAAAAATACCGACGCAGCTCCGACTAATAAATAATTGCTTTTCCATAATCCAAAAAACAAGTAGTACAACGGAATAACCGCAAACTGGCTTATCAGAATCAACCAGCTATATTGAAAACCAAGGTAATAAAAAGCCCAACCTGTAAAATTTATCAGGATCATTAAAACAGTTATTGTAAAAAAGACTTTTTCTTTGTATGTAGCTATCGAAAAGAATTTATCGTTATCTTTAACGATTAACATTAACAAAATCATAGACAACATACCAAATATACCCTGTGTTTTTTCTATCCAAGGAATTTCATTCGACATATTCATGATAGGATTAGATTTTATCTTTATTAGCGGCATGATCATATATGGAATTTCCTGAATAACAAATGCAATAATTCCCGCAAAAGAAATTCCTAAATAATAATCCCTAAACAAATGAAAAAACTTTACCATGTACTCCTCCGTTCATAAATCCCGATTGTGATTTGATGATTTTTTAGGGAAGCAAAATCACATAAAACATTATAACACAAGATAAACCAGGCGAAAAGAACTGATCGAAATGCGTTTGTGTCAAGTACTCGTTGGCGCTTTTCCCAAGAAAATAATTTATGACGGATGCCACTGTGCGATCAGCCACATGACAATTCTTCCAACAGGTGATGTATATGCCTGTCGGCGGATGGAAAGTAAAATAGGAAATGGATTCGATACTTCCATGTATGACATTCTCATGAGTGCAATGGAGGTGCTATTATGGATACACAAACCTGTTTAAAAAATTGACATTATGAACATCAGGCTATGTATTTTTTTACAGCAAGGGGCAAGCTGCACACATACCTTGCTGACCTCAACGAACAGGCGCAGGATTGCTATCTGCTCATCGTCCGGCAGATGGCCGAGGTTGAGGGTGTGACCGAGGACTTGAAGCGGCAGTCACAGTGGGAATGGGTCAGAGCGATGAACAGCATCGCCAGCCGCGCCGAGGAAATCATCGGGAGTGAGATGTGTAACCTTTAATGGGTTCCGATGCCAGAAAGCGAATATCGGAGGGAGGCTTGTTATAGTGGCAAGCCTCCCTCCGGCGTTTTATGCGTTACAAATGATAAAATCATTTTACATGAATTTTACAAAAGTTGTGTTTCAGATTTTACAAGCCAGCGGTATCCTTTCACCGTAGCCAAAATTTGAAAGGAGACGATTTTACATGAGAAAATTACTTGCTATTACGATGACCCTTGCGCTCGCACTCGCGGCGCTGGCGGGCTGTTCGCAGAAAGCCTCCGGGACAGTATCTACGGACGGCTCCACCTCTATGGAGAAGGTGATCGGTGCGCTGGGAGAAGCGTTTGAAGCGCAGAACAGCGGAGTGACTTTTACCTATAACCCCACCGGCTCCGGCTCTGGCATCCAAGCGGTGCAGGAGGGGCGCTGCGACATCGGACTCAGCAGCCGCGCCCTGAAGGACGAGGAAACCGCCAGCGGCCTGACGGCGACCATCCTGGCCTATGATGGCATCGCGGTGATCGTCAACCCGGACAACCCCGTAACGGATATGGATGTGGAAACCATCGCCATGCTCTACACCGGGAAGATCACCAACTGGAAGGATGTGGGCGGCAATGACACAGAGGTTGTCCTGATTGGACGTGAGGCCGGGAGCGGAACCAGGGACGGCTTTGAATCCATCACAGGCACAGCGGATGCCTGCCAGTATCGCCAGGAACTGACCTCCACCGGCGATGTGATCACTGCGGTTGCTCAGAATCCCAACGCCATCGGGTATGCCTCCCTTGCCTCGGTCAAGGGCAGTGTCTGTGCCGTTTCTGTGGGCGGTGTAGTACCCTCGGAGGATACGGTCAGGGACGGCAGCTATGTGATTCAGCGGCCCTTCATCCTGGTGACCAGGACCCACACCCCGCTCTCTGACACCGCGCAGAAATTCTTCGACTTTGCCACCTCCCCGGAGGCCGCCGCGCTGATCTCTGATGCCGGTGCGGTGGCGGCAAACTGACGATGGGACGCAGAAAACAGGCAGCAGAATACGCCGTCCACGGGGTGTTCCTGCTCCTTGGACTGATTACCGTGGGCTGTGTGCTGCTCATTACCGTGTACCTGATCCTGTCCGGCATCCCAGCTATCCGACAGATTGGCCTCTTTGACTTCCTGCTGGGCGGCATTTGGGCATCCACGGCAGCGGAGCCGTCCTACGGCATCCTGCCCTTTATCCTGGCCAGCGTTTACGGGACCGCAGGTGCGATCATGTTCGGCGTTCCCGTGGGATTCCTGACGGCGGTATATCTGGCAAAGCTGGCCCCGCCAAAGGTCAAAACGGTCGTAGAAGCCGCAGTCAGCCTCCTGGCCGGGATACCCTCGGTGGTCTACGGTCTGGTGGGTATGCTGGTGCTGGTTCCGGGGATACGGACGCTGTTCCGTGTCCCGGACGGGGCCAGTCTGCTGGCGGCGATTATTGTTCTGGCAATTATGATTTTGCCCTCCATCATCAAAGTGTCCGTTACCGCGCTGGAGGCGGTTCCCAGGGAATATGAGGACGCGTCCCTGGCCCTGGGAGCCACGCCGACAGAAACCTATTTCCGGGTATCCGTCCCCGCCGCGAAAAGCGGCATCGCGGCAGCGGTGGTACTGGGTGTGGGCAGGGCCATTGGGGAGGCTATGGCGGTGATGATGGTGTCCGGGAACGTGGCGAATATGCCCGCTCTGTTTCAGAGCGTCCGCTTCCTCACCACCGCTGTGGCCAGCGAGATGTCCTATTCCAGCCCAGGCAGCCTGCAGCGGCAGGCGCTGTTCTCCATCGCGTTGGTGCTGTACCTGTTTATCCTGCTGATCAACGCCGCGCTGAATTTCTTTCTGAAGCGAGACAAGGAGGAATGAAAATGCAGAGCAATTCGATCTCCAAAAAGCGAAAAGCCTATATCGGTACCATGCAGCTGCTGATCGCACTGTCAGTCGCCCTCACCTGCGGCCTGACCCTGTTCCTGATTGGATATGTGCTGGTGAACGGCCTGACCCATGTGACATGGGAATTTCTGACCACCGCCCCCAGCATCCTGGCTGGCCGAATCGGTATCCTGCCGGACATTATGAACACAATCTATATCATCCTGGCTACGTTGCTGGCAGTTCTTCCCTTGGGTGTGGGGGCGGCGGTCTATCTGACAGAATACGCCGCGAACAAGCAGCTGGTGGCAGTGATTGAATACGCGGCAGAAACCCTCTCCGGCATTCCGTCCATCATCTACGGCCTGGTCGGGATGCTGCTGTTCACCGGCATCTTCGGGACTTCCCTACTGGCCGGGGCACTGACGCTGGTCATGATGAACCTGCCCACCATCATGCGGACAACGCAGGAGAGCTTGAAAACAGTGCCGCAAAGCTACCGCGAGGGGGCCTTTGGCCTGGGAGCCGGGAAGTGGAGGACGATCCGCACCGTGGTGCTGCCCGGATGTGTGGACGGCATCATCACCGGCTGCATCTTGTCAGTAGGCCGCATTTTAGGCGAATCGGCAGCGCTGCTGTTCACTGCCGGAGCGGCCCACAAGCTGTTTGGCCTCTTTGACGGCCTTATGAACCAGGGCGCAACCCTCACCGTGGCGCTGTATTTCTACGCGAAAGAGTCCGGCGAGTTTGACATCGCCTTTGCCATTGCCGCCATTCTGATGCTGCTGACGCTGGCAATCAACCTTGCCGCCGTTCTGGTGGGATGGTGGTTCAAGAAAAGGAGGGCAGTATGAGCAATATCATCACCGCAGAGGATTTGTGCCTGTGGTATGACAAGACCCAGGCGCTGAAAAAAATCAATATCACGATTCGGTCAAACAGCATTACCGCGCTGATTGGGCCGTCCGGCTGCGGCAAATCCACCTTTCTGAAAACGCTGAACCGGATGAATGACCTTGTGGCCGGAGTTCGGATCACCGGCAAAGTGAAATACGGGGACGCCGATATTTTTGCGCCGTTTCTGGATGTGAACCTCCTGCGCCGGGAGACCGGCATGGTGTTCCAGAAGCCCACTCCCTTCCCCATGAGCATTTATGACAACATCGCCTACGGCCCCCGCACCCACGGCATCAAGAACAAGGCCAAGCTGGACGAACTTGTAGAGCGTTCCCTCCGGGGCGCGGCAATCTGGGACGAGGTAAAAGACCGCTTGAAGAAAAACGCCCTGGGCCTGTCCGGGGGACAACAGCAGCGATTGTGTATCGCCCGCGCTTTGGCGGTGGAGCCGAAGGTGCTTCTGATGGACGAACCCACCAGCGCGTTAGACCCCATCTCCACATCCAAAATTGAGGAACTGGCGGCACAGCTCAAAGAACGCTACACCATCGTGATCGTCACCCACAATATGCAGCAGGCCGTCCGCATTTCTGATTACACCGCCTTCTTCCTGCTGGGGGAACTGGTGGAGTTTGGGGAAACGGAAAAGCTGTTCTCCCAACCGGAAAATAAGAAAACCGAGGACTACATCACAGGGAGGTTTGGATAAATGCGGTCAAAATTTGATGAACAGTTGGCGCTTCTGAACAGTGAACTGATTCGGATGGGCGCTCAGTGCGAGGAGGCGATTTCCCTGGCGGCAAAGGCGCTGACGGAGGGCGACCGGACGCTGGCGGAACAAGTAAGGCCGCTGGAAGAAGAAATCGACCAGATGGAGCGGGACATCGAAACGCTTTGCTTGAAGCTGCTCCTTCAGCAGCAGCCGGTAGCCCGTGACTTGCGGCAGATCTCCGCGGCTATGAAAATCATCACGGACATGGAGCGCATCGGAGATCAGGCGGCGGACATTGCGGAAATCGTAATGGCTATGCTGTCGGAAGGATATGTCCCGGAGGATGTGGGACATATTCGGGAAATGGCGGCGGAAACGATCAAAATGGTCACGGAAAGCGTAGATACCTATGTCCGGCAGGATTCTGTCCGGGCCGGGCTGGTCATTGCCCATGACGACATCATTGACAGCTACTTCACCCAGGTCAAGAAAGTGCTGATCCAGAAAATTGTGGAGCAGCCTGACCAAGGAGAACATATCCTCGATCTGTTGATGATCGACAAATATTTGGAACGCATCGGGGATCACGCCGTCAATATCGCAGAGTGGGTGATTTTCTCCGTGAACGGAGTTCAAAAAGGCGAATGAACAGCGTTGATAGCGGCGAAGCTGCATGGTAAAATGATAAGGCCAAGGAGGTGTAGATATGATTTTTTGCGTGGAGGACGATGATTCCATCCGCGGCTTGATGCTCTATGCGCTGAACGCCGCCGGATTTGAAGCAGAGGGCCTTGTGGATGGCCCCACCCTTTTCGATGCTCTGCAAAGGACAACGCCCCAGCTTATTCTTTTGGACATTATGCTGCCGGGGGAGGATGGCATTTCCATTCTGAAGAAGCTGCGGGGGCAGGCCGCTACCACCGGTCTGCCTGTCATCATGGCTACCGCAAAAGGGGCGGAGTACGACAAAGTGACCGGGCTTGACCTGGGCGCGGACGACTATCTGGCAAAGCCCTTCGGCATGATGGAAATGGTATCGCGGGTCAAGGCGGTGCTGCGCCGTTATGACGTAAGATCCGCAGAAAAGCAGATTTCCGTGGGCGGTCTGACCGTCCATCCGGGCGAGCGTACCGTAACGGCTGACGGAGAACGAATCCTCCTGACCTACAAAGAATTTGAACTGCTCCGCCTGTTTCTGTCCCACCCTGGGATTGCGTTCACCAGGGAGCAGCTTCTGTCGGATATTTGGGGCATGGAATACTGCGGCGAAACGCGGACGGTGGATATGCACATCCGCACCCTCCGCCAAAAGCTGGGGGACTACGGCGCTATGATTGAAACCGTTCGGAATGTAGGCTACCGCATGGAGGTTCCGAAATGACAAAGAAAATTTTCCGCTCTATCATCCTTGTCGCGGCGGCGGTGCTGCTGGCCAATCTGGTCATTGTCATGGGCTGTCTGTATGACTATTACAGAACCGTGCAGGAAAATCAGCTCAAGGACGAGCTGCGTCTGGCCGCTTATGCGGTGGAGGAAAACGGGCAAAGCTATCTGGATGACCTGTCCGCCCGTGACCTCCGCTACACCTGGACGCCGGACTACCGACTGACCTGGATCGCCTCTGACGGCAGCGTGATTTTTGATACTCTTGAAGCGACGGAGAGCATGGAAAATCACGGAAGCCGTATCGAGGTCAGAGAGGCATTTGCAAAGGGGGAGAGCAGCAGCGTCCGCTACTCCAGTACATTGACCGAACAGACATTATACTACGCCAGAGCGCTGAATAACGGGACTGTACTGCGTATTTCCATCAGTCAGGCGACAATCTTCACCCTGTTTCTTGGGATGCTCCAGCCAATTTTGGTGGTTGCTGTCCTGGCAGTTATCCTCTCTGCAATCCTGGCGAACAAAATGTCAAAGAAAATTGTCCAGCCGCTCAATTCTCTGGATTTGGATCACCCTCTTGAAAATGACGCTTATGAAGAACTGGCCCCGCTGTTGGGGAGGATTCACCAACAGCACCAGCAGATCGATCGACAGTTACGGAACTTGAAAAAGAAAACAGATGAATTTGAGCAGATTACAGGTCACATGAATGAGGGGCTTGTCCTCATGGATAACAGCGGGAAGATTTTAAGCATCAACCCCGCCGCCCAAACCATTTTTCAGACGGATAGTTCGTGTGTTGGGCAGTCGTTTCTGTTGATCGACCGAAGCCGTGACACCAGCACAGCAATTCAGTCCGCGGCAGATTATGGCCACGGCGAATCTCGCGGGTCACAGAATGGGCGGGAATATCAGTTTGATGTGAGCCGCATTGAATCAGACGGTGCGATCATTGGAACTGTCCTGCTGGCCTTTGATGTGACCGAGCAGCTTGCGGCGGAGCGCAGCCGCCGAGAGTTTACCGCCAATGTGTCCCATGAACTGAAAACGCCGCTCCAATCTATCACGGGCAGCGCCGAATTGCTGGAAAACGGTCTTGTCAAGCAGGAGGATGTACCCCGCTTTATCAGCCTGATCCACACAGAGGCGGCGCGGCTGGTCACGCTGGTGGAGGACATTATCCATCTGTCTCAGCTGGATGAGAGCATTGCCCCGGCCTGCGAGGATGTTGACCTCTTTGAAACGGCAAAGCGGGTAGTATCCGCTTTACGCAGCAATGCAGAAGCAAAGAAGGTGCAGATGACCATTGCCGGGGAGAGCGCCCACATCAACGGCGTACAGAGTTTTTTACATGAGATGATCTATAACCTCTGCGACAACGCAATCAAATACAATGTCGAGGGCGGGAGCGTAGAGGTTACTGTTGGCAGCGGAGATCACGGCGCTTTTGTCACAGTAAAGGATTCCGGCATCGGTATTCCGCAGGAATATCAGGCCCGTATTTTTGAGCGGTTTTTCCGAGTGGACAAGAGCCGGTCAAAGGCTTCCGGCGGAACCGGGCTGGGGCTGTCGATCGTCAAGCATATTGCGCAGTTTCACAATGCCACGATTCAGCTATATAGTCAGACTGGCGAGGGAACCATTATTTCCGCTGGTTTTCCAAATAAATAAAAGTTTTGAATCTCACTTCCCGATAGGAAGAAAAAGCGTTCGGTTTCCGAACACGCAGCCAGCCTCGGCATAGACCGCTCCGCTGGTCTGGCTGCGCGGCCATTTTGCCGCTGTCGGGCTGACGCCCGATGTTGATTTTTCAGATTTGAACCGATGGCGGTACGGGCAGAAATAACCTGTGCCGCCTTTTCAAACCGCCCCTCTCACCTGCTACCCCCCCTGGGAGGACTTTTCACGGAATGTCAATCCGCACAAAAACCCGGCAGCAACGATTATGAAAATCAGAGAAAATTAAAAACCTTGGTTTTTGCCCCTGACAAACAGTCCTTCCCAAGGTTATAAGGCGGGAAGTCTTTCCGCGCAAATCTACTTTCGCTTATATGCCAGATCGACAGTTTGCCCGGACAGGAAGGATGTCGCCGGGCCAGTCCGCTGTCAATCCGATTTACGTTGCCAGTGTTATGGTGTTCACTGGCGGTCGCTGCGAAAGGAACACAAAATAGCAGAGAGACAACAAACGCCAGAATTGAATGTCATCCCAGCGGAGGAACTGCTGGACACGCCCTACGCCCCGTCCAGCGCCTTGGTCGATGATTTATCGGTCAGGATATCTATATCCTCGCCGGAGCGCCCAAAGTGAGCAAATCCTGGCTGGCGGGCCAGGTCAGCACAGGCGAGCCGGTCTGGGAACAGAAACCGAAAAGCGCGGCGTCCTCTATATCAGCCAGGAAGACACTTTCCAGAGAATCCAGAAGCGGCTGGACGATGTGAGCGGCGGCAGCCCCGTCCCCATCTGGCTGGCGACTGAGGCCATGTGTATCGGCGGGGGCTTCGAGGAACAGCTTGTGAACTTCCTCACCGCCCACCCCAGTGTGAAGCTGGTCATCATCGACACATTCCAGCGCGTCCGCAAAGCTCGTTCAGGCCGTCTACGAGGACAAAGTGATGGGACACCGTCTGCATCCAGCTTATGAGAACCATTACGAGGCGGAGCGCACCGAGAAGCTGGAACAGAAAGGGCGTTTGTCCAGCGAACTGGAAGCGTACCGGCAGGAGACGGACGATGTTCAGCAGTGGATGACGCTGATTCAGGAGTATCTGTGAATTGGCGGCATTGACGATGGCTCCCACCGCCAGCCTTGTGATATCTCCCTGCCAGATAGAGAGTTTGTCTCCATAAGGATGGCGGCTGCCATACTGCTCTCTGACTGTCGGAATATCGGACAGCGTTACAATGCCTTTTTCTTACGCTTGTTTTCATAGCCGCTTCCCGCTTCCAGGTCTTTATACTGTGCGGAATCCTCCTTGAACGCCTGCAGCAGATAATCCAGCCTGGCTTCCTGTGTCGTGAAGTTTTCCATGATCACCGCCCCCTCACAGGCTCTTCTTCCCAGCTTACGATCTGGCCGGTACTGTCGATCTCAAACTCATACTCCGTACCGTTATAAATGATCTTGCCCTCGTACTCTATGCGTCCGTCGTCACGATCCGTTTCAAATTCCCTGATATCGCTTTCGGACGCACCGGGGACTTTGGCCAGTGCCAGTGCCTTGGCATCCTCGGCGGTGATGGTCCCGCCTGCGGATTGGGACGGCATATAATGCTCCGCGTCATGATCATAACCCACGACCTCTCCGCTGGAAGCATCTATCTCATAATCGTATTCTTTGAAATCAGCAGTATAAAATTCCAGTTCGTATACCTGGCGCCCGTTCTCATGATCCAGCTTGCCTTCCACAAAAGTCACCTGATCTGCCGTCAGCCCGGCATGGGCAAGCGCCTTTGCTTTGGCGTCCTCAAGGGTGATCGTTCCCGTGCCGCTCCCCGCCGCAGGATCGGATACAGCCTGCCCCGCTCCATGGTCTTCGCCCGGATGGCTTTCCGAATGGTGTTCCGAGCCAGCGGTCTGGCTCGTCTGGTCTGACACAGACTGACTCTGGTCAGGCGGATCCGTCCGGCTCGGAACCGCCTGGCTGGCAGCCGCGGCGCTTTCCTTTTGGTCCTCTGCCGCATCGTATATATTCACTTCCGCAACCGTACCGGCAAGCGCGTCAATCTCCACCTGATAACGCAGACCATCTGCCACAATATCGATCAGATAATAGTCCTTAGCCTCATGACTGACCAGATCCGCGGTAACGGAATCCGCTTCGTCAGCCGTCTTGTCACAAGTGCGCAGCGCCAGCTGCTTCGCCTGATCCGCTCCGATATAGGACTGCTGCTCACCGCATCCCCCAAACGCCAGCAGCGCCAGGATCATAACCCCTGAAATATATCTCCTTTTCATAAACGATCTCCTCCTTATCTTCTAAAAATATAATATATGCCCTATGGACAGGAAGTCAAGCGCGGAAAATCTTATAGCCTCAAAAGGGAAAATATGGTATGCTGAATGCAATGAATGCGGATCTGATCATACCAAACATAAGGAAAGCAAAATGACTCAAGACTTGACCAAAGGGCCCGTGATGCGCTCCATGCTGCGCTTCGCCGTTCCCATGATCCTGGGAAATCTGTTACAGCAATGTTATAATATCGCGGACACGCTGATCGTCGGAAAATTCCTTGGCGCCAACGCATTGGCAGCCGTAGGGTCTTCCTTTACGCTGATGACCTTTCTGACCTCCATCCTGCTGGGACTCTGCATGGGCAGCGGAACCGTGTTTTCCATCTGTTTTGGCAGGCAGGATGAGAAAGGATTGAAAGAGAGCATATATGCCTCTTTCGCGCTGATCGCGGGGCTGACGCTCCTGCTGAACATCCTTGCTTTCGCCTGCCTGGACCAGATCCGTTATTTTCTCCGGGTACCGACAGAGGTATGGGGCGGTATGCGGGAATATCTGGCGATCATCTTCTGCGGCATCACCGCTTCCTTTTTATATAATTATTTTGCGTCCTTTCTGCGATCTGTCGGCAATTCCGTTGTACCGCTGGTCTTCCTGGCGGTTTCCGCCGGACTGAACATCCTGCTGGACCTGTGGTTCGTGCTGGGGCTCAAGCGGGGGATTGCCGGAGCGGCGGAAGCTACCGTGACCGCGCAATATATTTCCGGCCTGGGCATCACCGCCTATGCTTTGCTTGGCTGCCCGCAGCTGAAACCTGACGGGACATGCCGGATCCGCTGGACATGCATCAAAGAGATCGCCGGATTTTCCGTCCTGACCTGCATCCAGCAGTCAATCATGAACCTGGGCATCCTAATGGTACAGGGGCTGGTCAACAGCTTCGGCCCGACGATCATGGCCGCCTTTGCCGCCGCCGTGAAGATCGACGCGTTCGCCTATATGCCCGTACAGGATTTCGGAAACGCTTTTTCCACCTTTATCGCCCAGAATCACGGTGCAAAAAAAGAATACCGCATCCGTGACGGGCTGAGGGGCGCTGTCTTGCTTTCCGCCGCTTTCTGCGCTGTGGTGTCCGTACTGGTATGGATCTTTGCACGCCCGCTGATGGAGTTGTTCGTGGAAGCGGGCGAGACAGCGGTGGTAGCAGAGGGAATCCGCTACCTGCATATCGAAGGAGCCTTTTACTGCGGGATCGGCTGCCTGTTCCTGCTGTACGGCCTGTATCGGGCGCTGGGCAGGCCGGGTATGTCCGTGGTTCTCACCGTTATCTCCCTGGGCACCCGCGTGGCGCTGGCTTATACCCTCTCTGCCGTTCCCGCCTTTGGCGTGGCGGGGATCTGGTGGTCGGTTCCCATCGGCTGGTTCCTGGCGGATATGGCCGGGCTCGCCTACTATATTTTCCGAAAAAACAGGCTGCTCATCTTTACATAAGAAAACAGCCTGATGAAAGCTTATTCGGAAAACCTGTCCGGATATCAGCCATTCAGCGCTCCCGTTATTTACGGTTCGTAGCTGCAGCGCTCCAAAAAGGGAATCAATATACTTCCCGGATCCTCCTCGAACCCCTCCCTGCAGGTCAGTTCCATGCACACCGACGTATCGTCATAAACGCCAAAAGCCGATACTCCCCTCTCATAGGGATTGCTCTCACTGACACAATTATAAGTGAGCAGGCTGTAAGACTGTCCGTTACAGGTGATCTCCTCTTCCGTCAGAATCTCATAATTTCCCCTGGCGGCATCCAGCCATTTTACCACATCCTTGCGGGCTTCCTCCTCATTTTTATGCTCCCCCAGCACCAAGTAAAGCTGAGCGTCATACAGGTCAACGGTGGCGCCCTCGCTGTTTACATAAGGCTCTGACCCGCCCATGGTCCACGCCGCGTAATACAGGCCGTTGGCGGACAGTACATCCTTGCTGTCCAGCAGCGTCAGGCGGTTGTCCGCATTTTGGATGGTCAGATGGTTTCCAACTTTCAAAAATCCCTGATCGGACCATGTGTCCTCCCGCTCTGCCTGCATGGGAAAGGAAACATAATAATATCCCGCCAGCGAGAAAAGCGCCACAATAGCAATGCATATCACAACTTTAAATGTCATACTGTTTCTCGATCTCATCCTGATTCCTCCGTGTCAGTGTTCTTTCCTGTTTACAGGCGCGTGCAGAACCGTCACATCGCGCCGCAGCTTTTATAGAGTACATCCCATAATTCCGCACATCTGTCCACATGATCCGTTCTGTCCTCTGTGAAAAAGCAGCGTCTTCCAATGGAAAGCCCCGCCAGCAGTTCCTGATTACTGCCTGTTATCTCTTGCCCAAGGATGGATGCGGAATAATCCCCAAGATCCAATCCCGCAAGGAGCGGACAGGCCGCCCACGCGATCACTTTATCCTCCGTGGCAAAATCCGTGTCCCCGGGGCAGCTTCCATCCGCAGCTGCGATCAGCTGATACTGCCGCTGGAACCGCTCCGGATCATCCATCAGGAAAAGATAGCTTTCGCAGTCTGAAATATCGCCGATCAGGGAAAGTTCCGAAGCATATTCGTATTGAGCCATCTCCGGATCGGTACTGTTCAGGCCGGAAAGATACTGATTGACCCGGACAATGATCTCCCCGTCTCCGTTAAAATCAGCAGCAAGCAAGGCAAAGGCATCTTCCAGCGCGGACACCGTATCCGCAGGCAGTTCCGCCTTTCCCACATAAGCGATCTGCAGGTCGGGTGCCTTGGCCCACCATCCCAGATAATTCCCGGTCACGTTTATGACAATGCCCAGAAGAATGATGCCGCAGACCACATACCATTTATAGTAGTACCACCAGTTCTTCCACTTTCCCCACTGCTGCTGTTTCCGGGTAAGTTCCGGCGCTTCCACGGTCTGTATGTCTTCCGCTTCCCTCCGGTCCATCGGCAGCTTCGATCTGCTCAGATATTCCAGGTCTCCTATACGCATATCTCCATGACTCCCATTTTCCATCCGTGAGCTGTTTATCCCCGCCATCCTGGGCCGGGAAACCGCATCACATTTTCCGACAACAAACGACTACTGATGTTTCATGCTTCGCTCTGTTCCAAAGTCGTGCCGCCATACGCGTATGTCACAGGCAGGCAGACCAGCGGCGGCTTCACCGGCATGTTTTCCTGTAACAGCAGTTCCACGCACATTTCCGCGATCTCTGACACGGGCTGTACGATGGTAGAGCACACATACTCCCCGCCAATATCTTTCGTCCCGTCAAAACCGATCAGCTGCACATCCTCCGGCACTCTCTGCCCCAGCCTGCGCAGTACTTTCAAAACGTAATCCGCCACGCTGTCGGTGACGCAGAACAGTCCGTCGAAAGCCAGTTTCCCATCCCGCATATGGGATATGAGAAATTCGTCAAATCCCTCATAGGGATCCCCATCGTTTAATATCTTCATCTCATAGGAAAGATTCCGGGAAAGGCAGCCGTTCTCAAATCCCGCTTTCCTCTTGTTGGGTTCGTTGGTCAGGGAAGCCCCCGTCCGCAGGAAAGCCACATTCCTACAGCCCAGATCCGCCAGCTTCTCCGCCGCCATCATGCCGCCCGCAAAATTATCGCTGGCTACGCAGGGGATCCTGGTCCCCATGGAACGGTCGATGGCCACAAAGGGAATGCCCTCCTCGATCTCCAGATCGGGATTATAGGTCAGCCCGATGATCCCGTCCACCTTATTCTGCTGCGCCATCCTGATATATTCCTGCTCCTGTCCCATATCAGAATCGGTGGAACAGAGCAGCATCCGGTATTTTCTCTTTAATAAGGAAATATTAATATAGTAGGCCAGCGAACCGTAAAAGGGTTCTTTCGTATTCGGGATCAGTACGGCCACGGTATGCGTCTTCTGCAGCTTAAGTCCCTGGGCGTAACTGTTGACCTGATAATTCAGCTTCCTGATGGCTTCCTCCACACGGATCCTGTAGGATTCCCCCACGGGCAGGCCGTTGACCACCTTGGAAACGGTCCCCAGCGCCACCCCCGCCTCTGCGGCGACATCTTTCATTGTAGGAGTGGAATTTGTCTTGTTCATGATAGCCTCCATTCCGCCGCCCGGTGGCGGCTTTGACCGGAGCGAAAGATACCCTGTGACGGCACGTCACATTTTTAGGCATTTTCCCGGGTAAGGCTTGAAACTTCTTCGCGAAATGCCCTCTGGGAGCGAAGATCGCCAAAGGCAATGAGAAGTCCTTCTCGCCCTATCCTCCGATAAATCGTTTCATGGAAAATGGATACAAAACGGTTGGCAAGGCAGATAATCTGTATCTTTTTTCCACTTTTTATTCATTATAATACATGAATAACTGTTTGTAAAGTGATTTTTCATGAAATGTTTCATGAAAATAATTCATGATTTTATTGTTAGATTTATATAAATTTTAATCCTCTATTTTATGCGTAAGCGACAAACTTTACAGTAAAAATTAAAAAATCATAAATAAATATTGACCAAAAAATAAAACAGTGTTACCATTTCAGCAAGAAGTACAAATAATGTTTCACGAACAGCGCGCATCGTGGAGCGGACAGTCAGCCGGAATGTGGTCACGAAAATGATCCGTCTGACAGGAAAGGAGAGAAAGAATGAGCAAGAACAAGTCAGTTTCTGCAGGTCCCGCAATCACAGTGCAAAGGCCGCTGAAAAGGCGTCTGGTGGACCACTGGCAGTTATACGCAATGCTGCTGATCCCCGTTGTACTGACCGTTATCTACAAGTACATACCGATGTACGGTATACAGATTGCTTTCAGGGATTACAAAGCCAGCCGGGGATTCATGGGAAGTGAATGGGTCGGTTTTGAATGGTTCCAGCGTTTCTTCAGCGCACCAACTTTTGGGCGTATGATGAAAAATACGATCTTACTGAGTTTCTTCAGCCTGCTGTGGGGGTTCCCTATCCCCATCATCCTGGCGCTGATGCTGAACCAGGTGCGGTTCCAGCGCTTTAAGAGAGTCACGCAGACCGTGCTTTACGCGCCCCACTTTATTTCCGTTATGGTCATCTGCGGTATGATCAAGATCTTTTTAAGCCCTTCCGGCGGCCTTCTGAACCTGATCGCGGGAACCTCCATCGATTTCCTCACGGAGTCTTCCGCTTTCCGTACCATTTACATCGCTTCCGGTATCTGGCAGGACGCAGGCTGGGGAATCATCGTTTACATGGCTACCCTGTCCAATGTGGACACTTCCCTTTATGAAGCGGCAAAGGTGGACGGCGCGTCCATGTTCCAGCGGATCCTGCATATCGATGTGCCCGCGCTGAGATCCGTCATGGTGCTGAACCTGATCATGAGCGCAGGCGGCCTGATGAACGTGGGATTCGAAAAGGTATGGCTGCTGCAGACGGATCTGAACAAGGCAACCAGCGATGTGATCGCCGTTTACGTTTACCAGCAGGGTATCGAAAACGCCAAGTACAGTTATTCCACGGCGGTAGGCCTGTTCAATACGGTGATCAATATCATCCTGCTGATCGTTGTGAACAAGATCGCGGGCAAGATATCTGAAGATACCAGTTTCATTTAGGAGGTGCGGTATGAAAGCAAAGACAAAATCCGGAAAGCTGACAGGATTTTCCGAAAGGACCAGCGACATCATCCTGGTGATCCTCTGCTCCATTTTCCTGTTATTAGTTGCTTATCCCCTGTATTATATCCTGATCGCCTCCGTGTCAGATCCATATGATGTTTACGCAGGCAAGACTTTCCTGCTGCCGAGCCAGTTCACACTGGACGGATATAAGGCGGTATTTGCCGATTCCAGTATTCTGACAGGATTGATCAACAGCTTTAAATATACCATCATTGGTACAATATTTTCAGTGGTCCTGCTCTATCTGGCGGCATACCCTCTGAGCGTGAAGAGCCTGCCGGGAAGAAAGTGGATCAGCATCTTCTTTATCATCACCATGTATTTCGGCGGCGGCATGGTTCCCACCTACCTGGTCGTAAAGCAGACCGGTCTGATCAACAATATCTGGGCGCTGTTCCTGCCGGGCGGCGTGGGCGTGGGCAACATGATCATCGTCAGAAATTTCTTTGAGAACAGCATTCCCAAGGAAATGACGGAGGCTGCAGAGATAGACGGCGCTTCCAAGTGGACCACGTTCATCCGGATTGTGGTGCCCTTAAGCCGCTCCATCATGGCGGTCATGGTGGTGTTCAGCATGGTGGCTTACTGGAACGACTGGTTTACGGCCATGATCTATCTGCCCTCCCCCAGCAGGGCTCCGCTGCCCCTGGTACTGCGCAACATCCTGATCAAGAGTTCGGCCAGCGCAAGCCAGGCAAGCACCATATCCGGCGGATTCGCGGAACTGAACAGGATGACGGAGATGATCAAGTTTTCCTCCATTATCATAGCGGCCGCTCCCATGCTGGTAGTATACCCGTTCGTACAGAAATACTTTGAAAAAGGCTTTATGGCCGGTGCAGTAAAAGGTTAATCAGGAGGAGGCATGGTTATTATTATGAGTAAGCAGAAAGAATACAGCTGTGGCAAAAAACTTGTATCCTGTGCGCTTGCGGCGGGTCTCGTCCTGTCGATGACGGCGTGCGGGGACAAGGATTACGGCCACCATGAAAAAGGGGTGGCAAATCCCGATACCTCCCAGACAGAGTTCGCGATCATGGGCGGCCAGAGCGCGTTGAGTCCGGGCTATGACAATAATACCGTCCTGAACCAGCTTCAGGAAGACGTAGGGATCAATATCGAATGGACCACCATGAGCGAGTCCCTGGGAGAGCAGGTCAACATCCGTATCGCAGGCGACGAACTGCCGGACGCCTTTATGGGCGTGGGCTTCAGCAATTATGATATTTCCCGCTATGGGGATGACGGCACCTTTATCGACCTGACTCCCTATCTGACCGAGGAATATATGCCCAACCTGGCAAAGATTCTGGAGGAAAATCCGGATATCCGCAGCGCCATCACCATGGACGACGGATACATCTACGGTCTCCCTGCAGGAGAGCGCATGGGAACCGCCGGCATCGGCGCACCGGAGGACTACAGCATTTATTCCATCCCCCAGTTCTCCATGATCAACAAGGCATGGCTGGACGACCTGGGACTGGAAGTTCCCACCACGCTGGATGAACTGCACACCGCGCTGCAGGCATTCAAGGACAATGATATGAGCGCCAAATATTACGGCAACGCTCCGGGAAGCACCATCCCCATGAGTACCGGATTCGATCAGTGGTGCTGGGGACAGAATATCTTCTACTCCGGCTTCGGCTTCACCAACTGGCCCAACGACGTATGCAACGACCTTGTCCTGCGCAATGACGGAACCGTGGAGTTCATGTGCGTGACGGATCAGTACAGGGACGCCGTTACCTATTTCCATGACTGGTACGCAGAAGGACTGATGGATGTGGAAATGTTCAGCCAGGGAGACACCCAGCTGATCGCCAAATGTTCCCAGGGATATGTGGGCGTTTCCACTTGGTGGTACATCGAGGAACTGATGGGCGATTATGCGGAGGATTATGTGTTCCTGCCCATCCTTGACGGTCCCGACGGCACCCACAACGTGACCATCCGTACCGGCGGCGGCATCAACAGCGGACAGCTGAACATCACAAAGAAATGCAAGAGTCCCGCCACATTGCTGAAATTCTTCGATATGTGGTACGATCCCGAAATCGTCATGCAGCTTCAGTACGGCCCTATCGGCACCTACTTTACGGAACAGGATGAAAACGGCGTATGGCTGAGCATCTCCGACGAGGAGAGCCGGGAAAGGTTCGGAAAAGGCTCCGGTGAGTTAAAGGGTGAGTGTGAAGTATTCGGGCCTAAGCTGATCCTGAGCGATTACTACCAGACTACTTTCCGGATGGAAGACCGTGCCATCGAGCGTCTGACAGATCTGTATGATTACTGGATGCCTTATGTGGCGGATACCACCACTTATCCGGTGGACTGCGTGTTCACGGGCAGGGAGCTGGACGACATCGACTGGTACAAAGCCAACTTCGAGAGCGCCGTGTCGGAGCAGGAAGGCCTCTGGCTGAAGAACGGCGGCCCTACGGACGAGGAATGGAACGCTTACATCGATCACCTGAGAAACAAGTGCGGCATGGATAAGCTGCTGGATGTGTACCAGAACGCCTACGACCGCTATTCAGGGAAAGTAACGGCGGAATAAAGAAGAGTTTGATAAATCTATTGTGAAAACAGCCTCAAAATGATAAACTGTAAAAAATCCACCTGCGCGGTTACTGATCCAAAGGCCCGCCTGCATCGCCACAAATTGCATGAAGGCAGACTATCGGGTCGCAACCGCACAGGTAGAAAAAATCATGTAAAGGAGCGCCAGATTCGCTATGACAAGTCAGACATTGTGGGAATCCCGCAAATACGAGGAAGCTTTCGGAAAAACAATCTCAAAGGAAGAGCGCCCGGCCTTTCATCTGTCTCCCCGCACCGGGTGGATGAACGATCCTAACGGACTATGCTGGTATGGGGGAAAATATCACTTATTCTATCAATACTACCCCTATGATACCCATTGGGGCCCCATGCACTGGGGCCACGCGGTGAGCCGGGATCTGCTGCACTGGAATTATCTTCCCGCAGCCCTTGCTCCGGATGAGATCTATGATAAGGACGGCTGTTATTCCGGCAGTGCGCTCATGCTCCCTGACGGCAGACAGTTGCTGATGTATACGGGAGTGATCAGGGAACGCCAGCCTAACGGCGGTTATAATGAGGTACAGACACAGTGCCTGGCCGTGGGCGATGGGATCGATTACATAAAATACGAGAAGAATCCTGTTCTGGACGAGAAAGACCTGCCCGAGGGCTGCAGCAGATATGATTTCCGCGACCCTAAAATGTGGCGGGAAACGGACGGCACTTATCGCTGTATCACCGGGAACATGTCCCCGGACGGGAGCGGTCAGATTCTGCTCTTTTCCAGCCCCGATGGCTTTGAATGGCATTACAAAAAGGTACTGGCGCAAAACCGCGATCGCTTCGGAAAAATGTGGGAGTGCCCCGACTTTTTCTTCCTGGACGGAAAATGGGTATTGCTGACCAGCCCTCAGGATATGATGCCCTCCGGTTTCGAGTATCATAACGGAAACGGAACGCTCGGCCTGATCGGCGATTATGACAAGACAACGGAAGACTTTACGGAAGAATCGGATCAGTCCCTGGATTACGGCATTGATTTCTATGCCCCACAGACGATCCTGACTCAAGACGGACGCCGGGTCATGATCGGATGGATGCAGAACTGGGATACCTGTACGCATAGGGGAACCCATGAAAATGGCTGGTATGGCCAGATGAGCCTGCCCCGGGAACTGTCCATCAGGAACGGACGCCTGTACCAGGCTCCTATCAGGGAACTGGAATCCATGAGGCAGAACAAAGTGGTTCACGAAAATGTCACCGTATCGGGAACCGTCAGACTGGAGGGCGTAAAGGGACGCCGGATCGATATGGAAGTGATGATCCGACCGGAAGAGGGCTGCGACCTTTATCGGAAGTTCGCGATCCGCTTTGCACAGAACGAGCAGTACCACACTTCTCTCAGCTTCCGGCCCCACGAGTCGGTGCTGAAGATCGACCGGAAATTCTCCGGCTCCAGAAAGGCGATCATCCACCAGCGGCGCAGCAAGGTGGGCCATCAGGACGGACAGTTAAAGCTGCGGATCATCCTGGATCGATACAGTGTGGAAGTTTTCGTAAACGACGGAGCACAAGTCGTATCCGCCGTCCTGTA
Source organism: Lachnospiraceae bacterium (assembly GCA_023664345.1). Taxonomy (GTDB): domain Bacteria; phylum Bacillota; class Clostridia; order Lachnospirales; family Lachnospiraceae; genus Acetatifactor. The sequence goes on from JAMPFQ010000004.1 coordinate 162,884, forward strand.
CACGGATCAGGAGGCGGACGGCATTTCTTTCCTGGCGGACGGAACAGTGAACATCGACGTGGTGAAGTATGACCTTATTTAAGGCAAAAAGGGAATCAATATGAAAAAATTTGATGTTGTCGCCTTGGGCGAATTACTGATCGATTTTACGGAAAACGGAAGCAGCGGCCAGGGGAACCCTGTTTACGAGGCTAATCCCGGCGGTGCGCCCTGCAACGTGCTGGCCATGCTGAACAAGGCAGGCCGGAAGACCGCTTTTATCGGAAAAGTGGGAAAAGATATCTTTGGCAGCCGCCTGAGAGCGGTTCTGGACGAAGCAGGAATCGATACCTCCAATCTGGTCACGGACGAGGATGCCCGTACCACCCTTGCCTTTGTGGAAACACTGCCCGGCGGCGACAGGGATTTTTCCTTTTACCGTAACCCCGGCGCCGATATGATGTTAAGAGAGGACGAACTGCAGGAGGATCTGATCCGGGACACCCAGATCTTCCATTTCGGAACCCTCTCCATGACCCATGAGGGCGTGCGCCGGGCGACCAGAAAGGCAGTAGCGCTCGCCAAAGAGAGCGGCGCACTGGTGTCCTTTGACCCGAACCTGCGCCCGCCCCTGTGGGCGTCCCTTGAGGAGGCCAGGGAGCAGGCTGCCTACGGCTTTTCCCAATGTGATATCTTGAAGATTTCGGATAACGAGATCCAGTGGTTTACCGGAGAAGATGATCTTGACATCGGCATCAGAAAGTTGAAAGAGCAGTACAAGATTCCCCTTATCCTGCTTTCCATGGGCAGGGACGGGAGCCGCGCCTATCATAAGGATCTGCGCGTGGAAGTGAAGCCTTTCCTGCAGGACGACACTATAGAGACTACCGGCGCAGGAGATACTTTCGGAGCCTGCTGCCTGCACTATGTATTAAAATACGGTCTGGACGCTCTGGATGAGGAAAGATTGACGGAGATGCTGACCTTTGCCAACGCGGCGGCCTCCATCATCACCACCAGAAAAGGCGCCCTGCGCGTGATGCCTGCAGTGGAGGAAGTGGAATCCTTTATAGAAAGCAGGAAATAGGATAAGATAAAATGAACCGGAAGCGCAGCCATGCTTCCGGTTTTGTATGTAAAAATATAGTTGCTAACGGATAAAGTTCATCCTGGCGAAAGGTTCCTTTTCCGGGACACCGTATTTCTCTTTCCCCAGGGCGATGCTCTTCATCAGGAATGCCATGTTATGCGCCAGGGTGCGCATCATCTGTAATCCCTCCAGATCCTGCTCCGCCTCCCCCGGCGCCGCGCCATGGATGCCGTTCCAGTACTGCCCGGAGGCAATGGGCATTCCCGAGATGCCGAAGAATTTATTCAGTTCGTCATAGGTTGCCGTCAGTCCGCCTCGCCTTGCCGCCGCCACCGCTGCGCCCACTTTCATGGTCTTGTCAAAATGTGTGCTGTAGAAAAGCCTGGTCAGGAAAGCCACCAGCGTGGCGTTGGCGGAAGCATAGTAAACGGGACTTCCCACTACAAGGCCGTCGCACTCCTCAAATTTCCCCGCCGCCTCATTCACCGCGTCGTCAAACACACACTTGCCGTTCTTAGCGCATTGCCCGCAGCTGATGCATCCCCGGATATCCTTGTTTCCGATATGCAGGATCTCCACTTCGATCCCCTCCTCCGCGAATACCTTTTCCATCTCATGCAGGGCCACATAAGTGTTCCCCTGTGGTTTCGGGCTTCCGTTGATCATCAATACTTTCATATTCCTACCTCCGTCTTATATTTTAAATATTACAGTTATACCTGCTTTCTCTGTAAATATTTATCAAGCACGCTTAAAATATTGCTTGTGCACATACGTTTTTCTTTACAGGATAATTTATCCCCTGGTATTTCCTCGATTTTTTTCTTTCTTCTGAACGAGGACGCTTCCGATACTTTTTCAGAATCTGAAATCCTTTTTCCCAAAAACACTTCCTCAACGTCATGGCAGAACCATATCAGATCATAATTTTTTCCCGCACAAAATTGACTGATATCGTTAAATTCCGCCGCATGTTCCATATTTCTCTCATACTGGTCAGTATCGATACAATATATTACCCTGGTGTCCCCATGTGTAAAATCCCTGGTCTTTTGATCGATCTCTTTCTCAACATCCCTGGAAGCATACCTTGATTTTGTATTCATATATACCTTGCTGATCTTGGTCTGATTATTTAATTCATACCAATGGCGTATCGCTTCCATAATGTAAATACTGTCCGTATCAGCCCTTTTGTTTGTTTCCACGCAAAATATCATTTGTACTGCCATATTTTACTCTCCCAGAATCCCTACAAAATCGGTGGCATCTACGTTAAAAGGAGAATCTTTTATCATACCGTTTTTATAGCAGTTTTCCGGGGAAGCGTTTCCTCTGGACGTCCACGATACCAAATGATTGTCGCTTGATAAAAAGTCAATGGAATTTCTGTTTTCCCGCAGTATATTCATCGGATCCAGATTATGCGTGGTAAAGCACAGCTGCCCTTTGCCATAATACATAAAGTATTCAATCAGCTTACATAAATATACATCATTCAAATTGGAGTCCATTTCGTCAACAAAAACAATCCCCACTGTGCTCGCCGCCACAAAACAGTCAAACAGCCGGATCAGCTTCTTGATGCCCGTGCTTTCAAACTCCCTGTTGATGCTGTAACTGCCATAATTCAAGTTCAGATCACATTCGTATTTTTCACCGTTTTCTTTCCGGTCAATGTCGATTGACACCAGGTCCGGCTTGAATATTTTAAGAAATTGTGTCAGTCGGTTGACTTTATCCTTATAATCTTCAAAATATTCTTTATCTATTATCCTGTCGCTGACGCTTAAATACATAGCTGTAATTTCACCATATTCAAAAACCCACTCCTGTAATGCCTGATCGTTCAATCTGCTCTCCTTTAATCTTTTTCTTAAAAAATATAATTCATGTTGATCTTCTTCCTCAAGAAACACCTTTATCAATAATGTCAATGTAAAACACGCTATTATATGAACGCATAATTCTCTATCAATTACCTCCGCATCTGCTAACAGAGCATCTTTTCTTAAATTCATGATATATATATATATAAGTGAATGCGCGGACAAAAGATTGGCGGATTTCCTTTCCAGAAATTGCTTTTCCCCATCACTGCAGGCGAGGTATGATAGTTCTCCATTCTGGCTTTCGAATATGGTTTTGTAATGATTATTGACATAGTTCCCATTTTTCATTTTAAGCATTTCATATTGAATCTCATATAATCCCTTATCATTTTTCCCAATATAAACTGAGTAATCATAAATGTCTTTAGATTCATTGACATCCACAAGAAACTCCATGCTAAACTGAAATGTTTTTGTAGACTTATTTATCATTTCATCCAGGAAATCCTGGTTTTGGGATTCATTCAGATAGTTATCATTAAGGATTAAGTCCTGAGCGATCTTCACCGCCGTGATAATTGCCGATTTTCCCGAACCGTTCTCTCCATAAACAGCCTTAATCCTGTAGCGGTCGGAATCAAAGTCCTTATCAACCGTTTTCTTATAGAAATCAAGCCGGACTTCTTCCTTAATATTCTTTATTCCAGCAATACGCATGTTTAACAAATAAAAAACATTTGCCATGGTCTCTACCTCTTTTTGTAATAGTATGCCCTGGTTTCAATGAAATATTACAAAATGTATTTTTTGTGTTCTGCTAGTATTATACATTTTTTTCCTCTGAAAATCAATTGTAATTCTGCAAAAAGGCTCCCAGGAAGTAACAGTTCAGCCCCGATGGTATCTGGTGGCTTGATAACGTGCAGATCAAGGGATTCCATTCTTAAATTGTAAATCGACAATATGTTTTCTGATAACTTGCAGTAAAACAGGAACCGGGGCAGCAGGGGCAGCTTTCTGTGGCGGCTCCGTCCCCTTAGCCCTAAACCATCAAATACCATCGCAGCTGAACTGTTACCCCGAGAACTCCCCCCACGGAAAACAGTTGGACGATTTGAAAAACGCAGCTGCTACAATGGTAGCAGTTTAGCAGTCACGAAAGAAAGGAACAGGAAACGATATGAAATTTATGGAAGCGGTAGAGCATGTGTTTTCTCACTACGCCGTATTTGAGGGGCGCGCCAGGCGCAGCGAATTCTGGTATTTTCAATTGTTCTATTATCTCGTCCTGACAGCTTTGGCCACGCTGGCTTTCACCGGCATTGCAGCCTTGCTTATCCCCGTCTTCATGGTGGGAGCCCTCGTTCCCAACCTGGCAGTCTGCTGGCGGCGTTTCCACGACATTGGCAAAAGCGGCCTGTGGTATCTTATCATTTTTGTCCCGTTAGTGGGCGTTATCCTGATGATCGTATGGCTTTCACAGGACGGCCAGCCCGGCAACAACCAATATGGCCCCAATCCCAAAAATCCGGGACGTTACAGCGCTCCTCCCGGACAGGGTGCATCAAGCCTGCCGGGACGCGGATGCCTTGCCGTACAGTGTCTTGCGGGACCGCTGCAGGGACAGATCTATCCCATACGGGACGGAGAGATCCTGTTCGGACGGGAATCGGCCTGCGCCGTCAGGATGCCTGAGGGAACTCCCGGGATCAGCAGACGGCACTGCTGCATCAGGTGGCAGCAGGGAATGCCCATGCTGATCGACCTGTCGTCCAGCTATGGCACCTTTCTGGCGGACGGGAAAAAGCTCCCGCCCCACTACCCGGAACCGGTTGCAGCCGGAACGCGCTTTTATCTCGGAAACAGGGGAAACCTTTTTCAAATAATCGTCTATTCATAAGGAGGAAACAGACATGGCAGAGATCAGACAGAAGATCATCAGCTGTCCGAAAGGACATTACTACGACGCCAACCGATACGAAAGCTGCCCCTATTGCACCACAGGAGGCTTCTCGCCCACCGTTGACCCTTTTGCAGGGGCAGGGGATGGTGTCGGACAGACGGAATATGACGGCGCCGGATCAGGAAACGCTTACGGAAACTTTACCCCCACGGAAGCCCCTGAGGTCAAAAACCGGGCGGCGGAATCCATGAGCAAGACGCAGTTTGTGGATACTTCCACCCCCACCGGCCTGCCCACGCCCGTGGTAGGATGGCTGGTGGCAGTGGAGGGGCCCAGCCGGGGATCAGACTACCGGATCCATACCGGCTACAACTATATCGGTCGGGAAGTAGGCGATATCCGCATTCCGGGAGACAACACCATATCGGCGGAAAAAGATACCAATGTCACCTATGTGCCCCAGACAAAAAAATTCTACATCGCCCATGAACAGGGGAAAAACGTCCTGCTGGTCAATGATCTCCCTGTGATCGGCGGCAGCATGGAACTGCATGATCATGACCTCATTATGATCGGCACCACGAAACTGATGTTTGTGGGCTTTTGCGGCGATAAGTTCAGCTGGGGCGACTGATGCGGAAAGGCTTGGGTATTCATATGACATTTTATAGCATGGCAATAAATCATTTCATTCTGTTGTCGGGAAATGACGCAGAAGCGGCGGAAGCCCTGATATCGGAATCCCTGATACCGGAAGATCTGACCGCACTGCTCCCGGCGGCAGGCGCTTTGGCCGCTGTTATACTGCTGGCTCTCTGTCTGTTCCTGTTCTTTCGCATCAGGCGTAAACAGAAAAGGGAGGCAGAGAATATGGCAGCGGAAAACTTACCGAAAATTGCCCCCATTGGGGATGTGCTGGTAGGAAAACTACATGAGCAGGGCGCCCGGGAGGGACAGCAGGATTGCTTCGGCGTGTCGGATCAGTCCCTGATGCGGGATCGGGGCCTGCTGGCAGTAGTGGCTGACGGCATGGGCGGCCTGTCGGACGGCGACAAAGTCAGCGCCGCGGCAGTCAGCGCGGTCCTGGACGGATTCGCCCTATATCAGGGCAAGTGCACACAGGAACAGCAGCTGCTCATGCTGGCAAGGCAGGCGGTGGAAGCCGTGGACGAACTGCTGGGCCCCTCCGGCTATAACAAAAGCGGTTCTACCCTGGTCATGGGCCTGATCCGTGACAGCGCTTTCTCTTTCCTGTCCATCGGTGACAGCCGAATCTGCCTGTACCGTCACGGACTGCTGATGCAGCTGAACCGGGAACATATCTTTCGGAACCAACTGGCTCTTGACGCCATAAACGGGAATCTTCCCCTGCAGGACGCATACACAGACTCCCGTGGCAGCGGTCTTACCAGCTTTCTTGGCATGGGCGCACTGGAACATATCGATATGCCCGCGTCACCTGTACGGCTGATTCCGGGAGATAAACTGCTGTTGATGAGCGACGGCGTTTACAATGCCTTGAGCGAGGAAGAACTGATCTCTTCCCTGAACGGCTCTCCCGAAGATGTGGTGTCAGGCCTCCGTCAGGCTATCCTGAAGAAAGGATTTACCAATCAGGATAATTACACCGCCGTCATTCTGGAATGTATGCCTGCCAACGGCACGGGGCAGGCAAAGAAAGAACAGGAATAAAAAATGAGTGGATCGATCTTATACGCGAATTATACGGATACAGGCGGACGCCCCTGCAACGAGGACACAGTGGATCATAAAAGAACCGACCCGGATCATCTCTGTGTGGCGCTGGCTGACGGCCTGGGCGGGCATGGAGGCGGGAAATCGGCATCTCAGGAAGCGGTAAATATGATCCTGGAAAACTGGAATCATTCCTTTACCCCCAATGACCTGTGCGACCTGATCATGGATGCCCACCGTCAGGTTCTGTCCCTGCAGACGCCAGTCTGCAGGATGAAGACCACCCTAGTTGTCCTGACGGTGGGGCCGGATCGGGCCATATGGGCTCATGTGGGCGATTCCCGGCTCTATCATTTCCTGGACGGAAAACTGATCTTCCAGACCAGGGATCACAGCGCCTCGCAGATTGCCGTGCTGATGAACCAGATCAGGCCTGAGGAGATCCGGTTCCATGAGGACCGAAGTCACATTTTCCGGGCCCTGGGCCAGGAAAACGGTTTAAGCGTGGACACCCAGGAACAGCCCCTCTCACCCGGGCGGCACGCCTTTCTCCTCTGCAGCGACGGCTTCTGGGAATATGTCTATGAAAAGGAAATGGAGGAAGACCTGCATCTTGCGGCTTCCCCTGAGGATTGGCTGGAACGTATGAGGAACCGTCTGGGCAGCCGGGCTGGTGAGGACAACGACAACAATACCGCGGCCGCGGTCTGGCTGACGGTCTGATTCTTTGAAAGAGAGGATATAACCAAACCATGAGAAAAAGAAACACCAAAGTTAAACTACGGATTCTGAGCCTCTGCATATGCCTGTTTGCCCTGGTATGCACCGGATGCTCCGGGTCATCTTCCGGCGTTTCCGGATATACGGATGCCAAAAACGGCGTGGTGGTGGTCTGCGAATATCTGGCTAACATCGCCGTGGAAAAAGACGGACAATATATGACCGTGTCAGACGCGGAACAGGCGATCGCCCACGGCAGCGGTTTTTTCATAGGAAATACGGGGGAAGACCCTCAATACCTGATCACCAACTATCATGTGATCGAGGATTACATGGAATATAACGCTGGAGAGACTTTCTTTGTTGAGGACACGGATGGGATCCTTTATTACATGAAGAGTTACCTCCGGGTATATTTTGACTCCTCGGATTACGCGGAGGCCTATGTGGTGGATTACAACAAGACCGCCGATGTGGCGGTCCTGCGCCTGGAGAAACCCACTGATGCCCGGAAAGCCCTGCTCCTCTGCTCTCCCACAAACGATATGGTAGGATCCAAAGTGTACGCCATCGGCTACCCCGGCCTGTCCGACAATATCAGTGTGGATTCCGTCACTTCCTGGGGGCTGGACGATATCACTCTCACCTCCGGCATCATCAGCCGTCTTACCACTACTTCCGGAACCGGCGTGCAGAGCATACAGATCGACGTTGCCATCAAACACGGAAATTCCGGCGGCCCGCTGGTCAATGAAGACGGATCTGTTCTGGGCATCAATACGTGGAGTGTCACCAACAGCAGCGCGGAAGAGACAAATTACGCCGTCAATATCGATGAGGTCATCACGCTCCTGAACCTCCATAATATACCATATGCCACGGAATCTTCCGCAGGCCATGGGCCGAATCCAGCGGTCATTATCGGGATCTGTGTGGCCGCTGCTGTCATAGTTGTGATCGTCATCCTGGTGATCTGCAAAGGCAGGAAATCTTCCGGTGAAAAGTCCGGCACAACGTCACAGTCCGCTTCCCGGGACAGCGGATATGCTCCCGCAGCGCCACCCGCACAGCCGTCAGGTTCCTCGGCCCCCCAGCGCAAAGCCGATCCCCAGGATTCCGGTTTCCGGCTCCAGGGCGTGTCAGGAGCGCTGGAGGGACGGCGCTTTATGATCAGAAAGGACAGCCCGCTGACACTGGGGCGGAATCCCGATACCTGCAATGTGACATTTCCCGCCGATACTGCGGGTGTCAGCAATAATCACTGCCAGATCTGGTACGATCGCGGAAAGATATATATCAAAGACCTGGGATCCAGTCACGGCACTTTCCTCGTCTCAGGGGCGAAACTGGCCGCAAACCAGCCCATGCTGCTGTCTCCGGGAGAGAGTTTTAGCCTGGGTTCCGAGGAACAGACTCTGGTATTAGTTCAAAAGGGAGGCAATTAAGATGGCTGATCAGTTCTGTCCCCATTGCATGAACCATCTGTCCGAGGCGCAGAATTTCTGTCCCGACTGCGGCATGGACATCAACATGGAAGCGCCGCCCCACCACCTGCCCATAGGCACGGTACTGCGCAACAGGGGAAAACATGCTTTTCTCTTTGGCGTGGTAAAAGGCGAGGGCGGCTTCGGCCTTACATACATTGGCAGGGAACTGTCCTCTGACCGCCTGGTAGCGATCAAGGAATATTATCCGTTCCGCTGCCAGCCCCAGCGTCTGCCCGACGGTTCCGTACAGCCCCAGGAACGGTTCCAGGATATCTATGCCCATGGAATGCAGAGTTTTTTAAGCGAGGCCAGCATGCTCCAGGCCGTGTGCGATATCCCATCCATCGTTCATGTGCTGGATTATTTTGAGGCAAACGGAACGGCCTATATGGTGATGGAATACCTGAACGGCTCCACACTGTATCACATCATGCAGACACAGGAGCGGATCTCACCGGAGATCCTGCTTCCCAAATTCCTGCCGCTGATGCGTGACCTGTCCAGCCTGCATACTGCCGGTGTGCTCCACAGGGACATCGCCCCGGACAATATCATGTGGATGCCAGACGATACCCTGAAACTCCTGGACTTTGGCTGCGCCCGCTCCCTGGAGGACGGTCGATCCATGACCGTGGTGCTGAAGCCGGGGTTTGCCCCCATTGAGCAATATCAGACCCGGGGACAGGGGCCTTACACGGATATTTACGCCCTGTGCGCCACCATCTATTACTGCCTTACCGGCAAGGTTCCCCCGGCTTCACCGGAGCGGCTGACCGCCACCTTTGACAACCAGCAGGATCCCCTGATCCCTCCCTCGGCAATGGGCATCTCCATTCTGCCGGAGCAGGAGCAGTGCCTGATGTGGGGACTGTCCTTACAGCCCTCCACCCGTCCCCAGAAAATAGCGGATCTGGCCTCCCGCCTGGAGAAAGCGTCCACGCCTCCCCGGAAACAGGCTGTCCAACTCCCGGAGAATCCGGCGATCCAGCCTGATCCAGCCGTTGTGGAGAATGCGGCTGCCAGCCCAGACCCCGCGGCTGTGGGGAATATGGCCGCCAACCCGGTCGTTTCCTACAACGACTATCAGACCGAGGCCAACAATACGCCACCGGAACAACTGCGCTCATTTTTGAGCGAACACAAGCTTGTGGTGGGCATTATCGCGGCTGTACTGCTCTTTATCCTGCTGGGACTGCTTACCAGCATTTAACTTCCTTGACTTACCAATTCTGTTCAGAGGAGAAATATTGTGAAAAACAGAAAAAAAAGCTACAATATGATCATGCTTGGAGAGAAAGGAGGTGCTGATCATGCCTAAACAGTATTGTCCCTACTGCATGTCCCCTGTGCCGGAGGGCGAGACCTGTTCCGTGTGCGGGCTGACCGAGGGAACCTATGTATCCTCGCCCCATCATCTGCCGCCGGGAACCGTCCTGATGGACCGCTATCTGGTAGGACGCGTGCTGGGCGAGGGCGGATTTGGGATCACCTATATCGGCTGTGACACGCGGCTGGAGTTAAAAGTCGCCATCAAGGAATATTATCCTTTGGACCGGGCTACCAGAAACGCCTCCGCATCCCTGGCGGTAACAGGCTTCATCGGCCCCTCCGCCAAAAGCTTTGAGCGGGGCAAGCAGAAATTCCTGTCGGAAGCCCAGGTGATGGCACGCCTGGACAAACAGCAGGTCATCGTCAGCGTCCGCGACTTTTTCGAGATCAACAACACGGCATATATCGTGATGGAATATATAGAGGGCGTCACCTTTCATGAACTTGTGGAACAGAAAGGCGGACGGATCGCCCCGGAAGAATTCTTTCCCATGATCGAGCCCCTGTTCCATGCCCTGTCCATCATGCATGAGCACGGACTGATCCACCGGGATATCTCTCCCGATAACCTGATGCTGGAGAATGGCAAGATCCGCCTGCTGGATTTCGGCTGCGCCCGGGAAGCCTCCCGGGGCACGGAGACCATGACCATCGCCCTAAAGCACGGTTATGCGCCCATCGAGCAGTACCAGCAGAAAGGGCAGGGACCCTGGACGGATCTCTATGCCCTGTGCGCCACCATCTATTACTGCCTCACCGGAAGAGTTCCCCCGCAGGCACTGGACCGTATCACGGAAGACGAACTGCTGCTGCCCAGCAAGCTGGGGGTCAACCTGACGGAGGCACAGGAGAAAGCGCTGTTGAAAGGAATGCGCCTCCAGCCCAACCGCCGCTTTGCCAATGCGGAAGAATTATGGGCCGCTCTCTATACCACTGCGCCTGAAAACAGTGCGGCTGTCATACCGTTTCATGCTCCCCGGACGGAAACGGAGACTCCGGCCACATCAGAAACCGAACCTGAAATTGCAGACAGCGGAATTGTTTCCGCGGACACATCAGGAAAAGATGATCTCCAGCCTGGAAAGGCCATAGCGGATATCATTGACAAGGGCAAACCGGATTCCAGAGAAACCGCACCAAAAGCTGCTGGCGGATACAATGGGGACGCAACGGGCGCGGCTAAAGTGACTGGCAATAATCCCAGAACATCGGACACCGCCAAAGTGGGCGACATCAGTTCCCAGACAGCAGAAAGCGCCGACGGGTACAGTACGGAAACAGAAGATTTCCCTGCAGCAGGAAACACTCCTGCCACCCCTAAATGGAAAACATTGTTACAGAATAAGAAGTTTCTCATTCCGGCGGGAACCGCTGCCACCTGCGTTCTGATCATCGCGGGCGTGGCGCTCTTCCGTGCCGGAACCAGGGAGACCATGAATCCCGGTCAGGAAAGTACGGAAAACCTTTCCACGGAAAGCAGCCAGGCTTCCGCCCAGGTCACTCCTGACGAGGCAGCGCCCTCCCCAACGGATCATCCCGAATCACCGGATCCCGGCATATTTGAGAGCGCTTACCGCCTGACGGAATCCGATGTGGAACGCTTTCAGGAACTGATGGAAGATTCTTCCGTCAGCGCTGTTATCCTGGAGGGCCAATGGTTCAATTTCCCGGAGACCTTAATCATTACAAAGCCCGTGATGGTGGCGGAAGGAACCGCGTGGGACGCAGTGAACCTGACAGTGGAAGAAAACGGCTTCCTGCAGATCGACGGACGGCTGAACATGCCGGAACCCGGTCTTCTGCGGCTTGTCGGCGACAGTGCGCGCATGACGGTCAGCGGCACAGGAACATTTTATACAAAGGGTATGGTCTGGATGGATCAGGAAGAATGCCTGGTCATGGACGGCCAGTGGGACTCCGAGGAGAATGCCCATGTGCTGGTATTTTCCGAAGACATCTTTGAGAAAGAGGACGTGGTATCCGTGAAAGACCTGGATACCCTGGAGCGCGTTGCGCGGCTGGGTGTAACAGCCAGCATCGACGAGAATATCACCCTGCCCTTTGGCCTAGGCATTACTTCTCCCATACGCATCTCGGAGGGTGTGGAAGTCACCCTTTCGCTGGGTCAGGAATTTCAGCTGGGAGGGGATGGTCTGCTACTCAATAACGGCACGATCAACGGCATATATTTGTGTGACAACGCCGTTATGATCAATCGCGGCACCCTGACCGGGGAAATATACGGTTGGGATGGGGGCGGTTTCTGGATTCAGGATAACAGCGCCCTGATCAATTACGGCTCTGCTGACGCCTGTGATGTGAGCCGGCTGTGGGACGACTCCCTGCTGCTCAATATGGGAACCATAACCGCCTATGATTACAACCTGACAGGCGGGGATATGGCAAACTTCGGCACTATCGACATACCGACTGACAACGGACAGCTTTTCATAAGCGGCGGCAGCTGGTTTTTAAACGGCCCCGACGGCGTGGTCACTGCGGCATCTTTATCCAGCCTGACCAACCGGGGCAGGATACGCAACGAGGGCGAGATCCATCTGCAGACCGGTTCCCTGTACCGGAGCGCCCTGCTGGAAAATAACGGGGTCTTCCGGGTGGACAGCGGATCGTCACTGGATACCACGGAAGGAAACGGCCTCTACTACGGCTCCGGGGAATATTCCCTGAGCGGAAGCCGGGCAAAAGTCTGGCCTACCATTGGCAGCCTAACATTGGCAGACAGGGAATGGCTCACCGTATCCACGGAAGAGGAACTGATCCAGGCCATGGAAAACCCTGATGTTCGGGAGATCTGTATTGAAACGGCTGTTACCGTGAACTCCGACCTGATCGTCAGAAAAGACCTGTACCTCACCCAAAACGGTTCCCTGACCCTGGCGGACGGCGCTGCCCTGACCGATTACGGCGGCCTGATCAAACTGTATGACCAGTCCAGCCTGCGGGCGGACAATATCACTCTGTGCGAGGACTCCCAGCTGTACATGGAGGGCGGCGCCACCCTGGAAGTGAATCCCGGAGGGAGCCTTACTCTGGACAGCGCCCTGTTCTGGGGTCTGTCAGGGAATATCCGGCTGAGCGGAACCGACATAACCCTGAAGAACAATTCCGGCTTCCTGTTCCAAATGCCGGATACCTTTGACGTAGCGGACAGTGCGATATCCCTGGAATCAGGCTCCACCTTTACCACTCCTTACCAGGACGGCGCCAGCCTGCGCAGCGCAGCGTTTACCATTCCCGAAAACGCCAAGACCGCCAGCATGATCCTGCTAGCGGACACGGAGATGACAGACTGCACCCTGAACATCGACGGGGGAATCCTGTTGAATACCGCCGCGGACATGACGTTTCAGAACTGTTCCGTGAACATTGGCAAAAGCGGCTACCTGCAGACTGCCTGCGGCGGTTCACACCTGAATCTTCTTGGAGGCTCCTCCCTGGAAGTGTGGGGGATCATGGATGCCGCCGGCTGGGACGAAGCCAGTCTCACCGTCCATGGCTCTTTCAAGAACCACGGTATCGTACAGCTTAACGTGCCGGTCAGCCTGTCCGAACCGATCATAAACGAAGGCACTATCTATTATAATGCCAGAGAAAATGCCCGCCATTTGGAGGCTCACGGCGTGGAACGGCTGGATCTGTCGCAAATCACCGGCAATCCGCCCATAGATCGCGTCATCGAGAACATACACTGATTGTTCAATCCCCTCCGGCGGAGCCAAAGACACAGGAAATGACCTGTTCCAGCCTGTCGCTCATGGGCTCCTCCGGACTGGAGGAGATGGCGTAAAGGATCAGCCAGTCCGTAGCATTTCTGGGATCCAGGGGCGCCATGCCGCTGTCTTCCAGAATAGCGTTCAATGTCCACCAGTGGTATTCCACCTTGTCCTCCAGCGGCATATAGTCCTCGTCCAGTTCATTATAGGAATCCGATCCCGCCGTTTCATTTTCCGTGACCACATACAGCAGGAGCAGCAGCTTGCGCGGCACATCCTCCTTGTGGTTGCGGATGTTTTTTATGGAGGTGGCGTTGGGCCAGTTCTGCTTTAACAGCTTCTGCACTACCGTGTAATCCGTCCGTTTCCTGCCGGAGGGAATCTGCAGGGACAGATAGGTGTCCATCACCGCCTCCAGGGAATAATCCGGCTCCGTTTCCTCATAATCCCATTGGGGCGTGGGATGGATCAGCTGATTCAGATATTTTTCAAAGTAATAATAAGCCCGCAGGTGCATGGTCCCGAAATTATCCAGATTTCTGACATAACAGTTTCGCAGTTCTTCCACGGTTCCCGCAATTTGAAATTCCGCCCGCACCTCATGGGTCAGCCGGGATGTGCGCTTAGTGCGCGCCGCATTGCGCTCCTCCACAGGGGGCAGGGAATCAAAAAACCTCCCCGCATTTTCATAGGCATATCCGCTGCGCAAAAACCAGACAAATACGATCTCCCTGTTATTCCGATACTGGATGCCGAAACCGGTACAGAGACTGAGCAGATAATTTAATTGTTGTTCTCCCAGATTCAGGGCAAAGGCGATCCGAAACACATCCTCCCTGTCGGAAGGATTGTTCCGCCCGGAAAGCCAATTGCGGATCTTTTTGGAGATCGACTGGGGATTCGCTTCCGGCGTGACCGACAGGAAAAAATCCGTCAGGCGGACGGACAGATCCACAGCGGGATACATCTCCCGCAATGTGTCCGCAAAACTCCGCATCACGATCCGACCGTTTCTCAGGTAGTCCGCAGCCATGGCAGGAGTCATGTTCCCCGATATGATATTTTCATACTCCACAGCGGATAAATGGGTCAATTCAACTGGCATAAAAGTCCTCTAAATATATATTTCAGGTTAAGAAAGCCCGACAGTTCTATGTTCCATTATACTTTTTCGCTTATAAATGTCAAATCATAATCTTGTTGCCACCAAACCTGAATTATGATAGCATATAGGTATGTCTGACATAAGAAAAGGAGAATAGCATGGGATTTTTGAATAAATTGTTCCGCAGGACGGGTAATACGAGCACGGTAAATGCCACGGGTCAAAGAAAACAGTCTGCAGCCAATGTTTCCTGGGAGGAAGACCAGACCGCCAGAGAGAACGCCTCCGAAACAAGAGAGAGGAATCGCAGCGGCGAGCGTCTGCTGAGACAGAGGATCGAAGAAGCCGCAGCCCGGGAGAAGCCGGAATACGAACTGCGCCGGAACGTATCCAGCCGGGAGGTTGGCGCCCCCCAGGATGCGGAACCGACTTTTGATTACGGATTCTACAAAAATGGTATCTTGACAGCAGTGATCATGATCCTGGATGACGGCAATGGTTACCGCCGCCGCAGCGTGCGGCTGGCACAGATGGCCTGCGGTCAGCGCGGGGTGACATACATGAATTTTATGTCCTACATGATGAACCGGCCGGAGTATATCTCACAGCGGCTCCAGCAGAACCTGCGGTAGACAGGGCTTACAGCGACGCCGATTCTCTGCGGCGCATGAAAGGGCAGCCGCACTTCCAAATTCTGCGGCGTGCGGAAGAGCAACAGCATATTCAGACGGAGAGGGAAATGCAGTACAGGCTGCGCCCGCGATGGACAAAGCCTGTTCCGGATCATAATACAGCCTTGCGGGCGGCGGGAACAGGTTCCGTTCAGTGTTGAAATAAGCATAGCTTATTTCTTTCAAAGCTTTTTCCCTCTCTCTTTTTACGAACGGATGACGATGGAGACAAATATTGTGGAACTGGCCGCCACTCGGGAGAGTTGGCTGGCCTTTTTAAATGAAAAGAAAGAAAGGCAGCACCTGAGCCATAAGGAGGCAGAACAGATTCGGGACTTTATCGACCGCCAGGGCTATCTGCCGCTCTGCGAAGCCTGCATGGAAAGAACCTTTCCCTCCGATCTTCCCGTCAAACAGACCATCAATAAAGAGGGCAGTCGCAAAAAGCGGGTAGTATACACTTTTTCCGGCGATGAGGGCATATTCCTGAAATTTGTGGCTCACAGCTTAAACAGGTATGAAGATGTCTTTTCCGACAACTGCTACGCTTTCCGCCGCCGGATAGGCGTGAAAGAAGCCATGGAGCGTCTGCGGACAGACCCCCGGACAAAGCAAAGCTGGTGTTTAAAGACAGATATCAGCAACTATTTTAATTCCATAGATGTGGCAAAACTGCTGCCCATGCTGACATTTTTACAGGAGAAAAATCCCGAAGTCCATGACCTGCTGGCACGGCTGCTCACAGAGGAGCGGGTCCTTGCGGGCGGCAAGCCGATCCGGGAGCCTCATGGCGCCATGGCGGGGACGCCCATATCCCCCTTTCTGGCCAATCTGTATCTTGGGGACGCAGATCGCTTTTTTGCAAAAAAGGGTGTTCTGTATCTGCGGTACTCCGATGATATCCTGCTCTTTGCGGACAGCAGGGAGGAGCTGGATCACAGGCAGGAGCAGCTGTATGGAATGCTGACGGCGCTGGGATTGTCGGTGAACCCTGATAAGGTAAGCGTCTCCGCGCCGGGGGAGAGTTTTGAGTTCCTGGGATTCGCATACCGACAGGGGGAACTGGATCTGTCCGCCAACACCATCCGCAAGACCAAAGCAAAGATCCGGCGGAAAAGCGATGCCCTGAGGCGCTGGCAGCGCAGGAAAGAACTTTCCCCCGACAAGGCAGCGGTGGGGCTGATCCACACCATGAACCGGAAATTTTACGGCTGTATCAACCCGCTGGAGGACGAACAGGAAGCGGAAGATATCTTCACCTGGAGCCGCTGGTTTTTCCCCTTGCTGACCACCGACAGGGGACTGCGGGAAATCGACGCATACATGCAGGAATACGTCCGCTACGCCGCCACCGGACGGCATTATAAGGGAAACTACCGGATTTCCTATGAACAGATGAAACGGTGGGGGTATGTGAGCCTGGTGCACGAATTTTATCAATATAAGGAGCATAGGAAACAAAATGGCGCATTCAACTGATTTTTCAAAAGGAAAGGTCTGGCAGAACATTGTCGCCCAGTCCATCCCGCTGATACTGGCGCAGCTGGTACAGCTTTTATACAATGTGGTGGATCGCATTTACATCGGACATCTGCCCGGGGCGGACAGCATGGCGCTGACCGGAATCGGGCTGGTGTTCCCGCTGACCACCCTGATCGCGGCCTTTACCTTTCTCTTCGGCACGGGAGGCACACCCCTGTTCTCCATCGCCAGGGGCGCGGGGGAGGAAGCGCGGGCGGAAAAGATATTGGGAAACACCTTTTCCCTGCTCCTGGGCACGTCCCTTGTGCTGCTGATATTCTGCTACCTGTTCCGCAGACCTGTACTCTACCTGTTCGGCGCAAGCGACGATTCCTATGTGTATGCCGACGCTTACCTGCGGATCTATCTGCTGGGCACATCTTTTACCATGCTGACCACGGGGCTGAACGGTTTTATCAACGCCCAGGGCTTTCCCCGCATCGGAATGCTCACCACCCTGCTGGGAGCGGCTCTGAACCTGGTATTGGATCCGGTGTTCATTTTCGGGCTGGATATGGGCGTGGGCGGCGCAGCGCTGGCCACCGTGCTGAGCCAGACGGTCTCCTGCGTCTGGGTGCTGAGATTCCTGACAGGAAAGAAAGCGCTGCTGCGCATCCGGAAAAGAAACCTGCGGGTGGACTGGCAGCTGATCCGGGAGATCGTGACCCTGGGGCTTTCCGGCTTCATCATGCAAGGTACCAACTGCCTGGTCCAAGTTGTGTGCAACGCCACCCTGAAAATTTACGGCGGCGACCTGTATGTGGGCATCATGACGGTGATCAATTCCGCCCGGGAAATCCTGTCCCTGCCGGTAAACGGCATTACCAGCGGCGCCCAGCCCGTGCTGGGATACAATTACGGGGCGAAACAATATGATAAAGTCCGCCAGGGAATCCGTTTTACCGCCGCTCTGGGAATCGTTTATACGCTGCTGGCATGGCTTCTGGTATTCTTAAGCCCCCATCTGATGCTGTCCGTTTTTACGGAGGATACGGCAATGATCGAAGCGGGCGTGGGGGCGCTGCGGCTGTACTTTTTCGGCTTTTTCTTTATGGCGTTCCAGTTTACGGGACAGTCCGCCTTCACCGCTCTGGGATATTCCCGCCATGCGATCTTTTTCTCCCTGCTGCGCAAGGCGGTGATTGTTGCCCCCCTGACCATACTGCTGCCCAGGCTGGGGCTTGGAGTGGACGGTGTGTTTCTTGCGGAACCCATTTCCAACGCCATTGGCGGACTGGCATGTTTTGTGACAATGTATTTTGCGCTGTACCGGAGATTAAAAACAGAATCTCTGTGATATCCTTTCCGCCGTTATATCAGTGAACGGAGCGGCACAAAAAATTTATAAGAAAATGAAAGGATTCCACTATACCGGACGTATTACTTATAAAGAGCAAAGTCTAACCAGCCAAAATGGAGGTAGTGTTATGAAGAAAAGTCTAACAAAAATTTTATTATTGATGTCAGCCGTGATCGTCCTTTTCGGAACTGCATCAAATGTGGCATTTGCGGAATCCGAGCATCATGAACATACAAGAGGGAAAAAGGTGACTGTGCGCCATGCATCCTGTTATCAGGACGGTTTCTGCAGTCAGGACGGAAGCTGTGACGTAAATGGGGTGTGCCAGAATGGCGGACACTGCTTCGGAAAAACCTGCACACACAACTCCAGCTGCGCAGTTCACAATGGCAGCTGCCCTGATATCACCTGCACTCACAACTCAAACTGTCAGGTGCACA
>JAMPFQ010000004.1:181789-221533 GCA_023664345.1 Lachnospiraceae bacterium
ACGGAGCCTGCCCTGACATCACCTGCACTCATAATTCAAGCTGCCAGGTGCACAACGGAGCCTGCCCTGACATCACCTGCACTCATAATTCAAGCTGCCAGGTGCACAATGGAGCCTGCCCTGATATCACCTGCACCCATAACTCCAGCTGCGTAGTTCACAATGGCAGTTGTCCTGACATCACCTGCACCCATAATTCAAATTGTCAGGTGCACAACGGCTCCTGTCCCGATATCACCTGTACTCACAACTCAAACTGCCAGGTGCACAATGGAGCCTGCTATCAGGACGACAACCGCTCAGGCTGCCATCACGGAGGCCACCACAGATCCGGTTCCCACCATTAAGCAGAGACCAAGGGGGAAAAATCTTTGAAAAGTGCGGAAGATTTAAACCGTGTCATGGAGACCTACGCGGACATGGTACGGAGAATCTGCTTTGTCCACTTGAAGAACAGGCATGACTCCGAAGATGTTTTTCAGAATGTATACATGAAATATCTGCTCCACGAAGACTCCTTTCAGAGCTCCGAGCATGAAAAAGCATGGTTCGCGCGGATAACGATCAATGCCTGCACGGACTGGCTGCGGTACTTTTCGCGCAGGAAATGGGTCCCTCTTGAAGTGGTGGATGAGGAGAAAGCGGCGCTTGACGACACCTCCTCGGAACTTCTGGAAGTAGTTCTGGCACTCCCCGAGAAATATCGGAACGTAATCTACCTGTACTATTACGAAGAGTATTCTGCGGTGGAGATCGCCGGGATACTTGGGAAAAAAGAAAATACCGTATATACATGGCTTTCCAGGGCAAAAGATATACTGCGGGACAGGTTGGGAGGTGAGTGGGCATGAATGCGTTTCAGAAAAGCATGAGTGAAATACGGGCAACGGAAAATCTGAAGAAAAATACTCTGCAATATCTGGAAAAACAGCAGACCAGAAAAAACGGCGCCAGGCCGCGCAGGACTTTCCAGTATGCCCTGGCTGCCATATGCTTATTCCTCCTGCTGGGCACAGGCGGCTATTCCATATACAGGGAACCGATCTCCTACATCAGCATAGACGTGAACCCTTCCATCGAACTGGGGATCAACCGCTTCGGAAAAGTTGTGTCCGCGGATGCCTACAACGAAGATGGGCAGAGCGTTTTGCAGCATGTCTCGCTGAAGAACATTTCCTATATCCAGGCGATTAACCGACTGTTGGCGGATGAAAGCGACCTTCTTTACCTGCGGGACGACTCGCTGCTGGTCTTCACCGTCATTTCCGATCAGTCCCACTCCATCCTGGAGGAACTGCGTGCCAACGAATTTGCCCAGACATATGAGACGCTGATGTATACCAGTGATACAGCCTGTATGGAGGAGGCTCACAGCTATGAAATGTCTTTCGGCATATACCGGGCATATCTGGAACTTTCCCAATATGACAGCAGTGTCACCATTGAAGAATGTCACGAAATGTCAATGGGTGAAATCCAGACCCGGATCGAGGGATGCAGACACCATAACGGCTCCCATGGACATATGAGTCAGGAACAAAGCAGCCAGGGGCAGAACGATCAGACGCAGGACGGCCAGCAACAGATCGGCCAGGAGCAAAACAGTCAGGGGCAGACCGACCAGGAACAAAGCAGCCAGGAGCAGGACTCTCCAGAACAGGAACACCATGATTCCCACCACGGCGGGCATCATTGACAACCGCGCACCAAGGCGCACGGAAGTATGGTACAATGTTGACACAGAAAGACATTGTGTCAACTTCTGATTTCATGTGCGCCAAGGCGCACGGAAGTATGGTACAATGTCCGCAAAGGGCAGAGTCAAGTGCCTGAAAAAGCAGATGCCGTGCTGGCACGAGCAGATGCTTTTTCGGGGATTTGACGAGCGAAGCGAACCCGAAAAATCCTTGATTTTTCGGGTCTCTGCCCTGTGACTTGCAGTAATAGACAATATGGCAGCTCGCAGCTGCCGCAATGGAAAGGAAGGTACAAATATCATGTCAGACAGCATTTGGAATGCAGATCTGGGAAACGGTAATTACCGCAATCCCATACTTTACGCAGATTATTCAGATCCGGACGCGATCCGGGTGGGTGAGGATTATTTTATGATCGCATCCAGTTTCTGCAACGCTCCGGGACTTCCGCTGCTCCACTCGAAAGACCTGGTAAACTGGAAAGTGGTGAACTACATCATAGACAAGATCCCGGAGGAACGCTATAACGCCCCGATGCATGGCTGCGGCGTTTGGGCTCCGGCGATCCGGTATCATGAGGGAACGTATTTCGTCTGCTTCCCCATGCCTGACGAGGGCATCTACATGAGCACCGCGACAGACCCTTTCGGCAAGTGGTCCGAGCCGGTGAACATCCGCCCCGGCGCAGGCTGGATCGATCCCTGCCCTTTCTGGGACGAGGACGGAAGGGCCTATCTGGTTGCGGGAGTGGCAAGGAGCCGTATCGGCTATAAGAGTGTTCTTCATATGGTGGAAATGCAGCCTGACGGCATGGGGCTGATCGGTGAGGAAGTAAAGATATTTGACGGAAATGAAAACGACCAGGTGACCATCGAAGGCCCCAAGATGTACAAAAGGAACGGCTGGTACTATGTTTTCGCGCCCGCAGGCGGCGTCAAGACCGGATGGCAGACCGTACTTCGCTCCCGGAATGTGTTCGGCCCTTACGAATATAAGGTGGTGATGCGCCAGGGGGACAGCGCTGTCAACGGCCCCCATCAGGGCGCATGGGTGGACACTGTCACAGGGGAAGACTGGTTTCTTCATTTTCAGGATGTCTACGCGGCAGGACGTATCATTCACCTGCAGCCCATGAGTTGGAAAGAAGACTGGCCCATCATCGGCATTGCCAAAGACGGCAATGATTACGGCGAGCCTGTAACAGAATACCGAAAACCGGATGTAGGCGCGGCCCACACGGAAATATGCGAACCTGCGGCTTCCGATGATTTCACCGGCAGCGCCCTGGGATTACAGTGGCAGTGGAACGCCAATCCCCGAAAAGAATGGTACGGACTGACCGGAAACAGCCTGAGATTGCACGCGATCCATAAGGATACTGTCTATGGCGATATGTCCAATCTCCTGATTCAGAAATGGCCCGCCCCGGAATTTTACTGTGTGACGGAACTTGACCTGTCCCATCTGGAGGACGAGGACGAGGCAGGCGTGATCTCCATGGGCACCAGCTACGGCCTTATCACTTTCAGGAGAGACCGTGACCAGCTGATTCCCTGTTTTGTCACCGGAGTACAGAAGTTCGGGAAGATCCTCCCGGAGCTGACGGAGGAAACCTCGAAGACACTTCCCGCTATCGCTGTGGAACAGGCAAGAGAACTCTATGTAAGATATACCGTGAAACAGACCGGAACAAGGGACTTGAACGCAAATGAAAAGGATTTCCCTCTGGAGCAGGTGACCCTGGAATACAGCGCCGATGGCAGCAGCTACCAAAATGCCGGAGAGATGATTGCCATGCCCGGACGCTGGGTAGGCGTCAAAAACGGAGTATTCTGCGCTTCCTCGAAAAAAGAAAGCAAGGGATACGCCATAGTGGGATCCGTTACCTATAAGAGATGATATCTTTATGTATGATCATCGGTCAGTGCACTCAGTACTGGCCGATGATCTTTCTTATAAAATAAACTTTTCTGCCATACGATCAATGCCAAAGTCTGCACAGAAGAGCAGTTCAACGCATGAGCCTCCGGCGTGACATTCCATAAATATTACAAAAAATTAAAACACAAAGCACAAAAACAGGGTTAAAATATATATATTAATATACAGACAGATAAACCGAACGCTGCGGCATATTGGCCATCGGCATCGAGGAGCGACACATGTGCAGTTTATTTTTGACCCTAATCCTTACATTGGCATATATGGAAACCGTTTACCATGTCAGCATCGCGGGTATGCGTGGGATCGATCCCCTGTTGCTGATCCCCCTGATCTTCGTGCTGGCAGGTTTGGAGTTTTTACTGATCTCAATAGGAAAGCAGGCTGTGAACCGCGTGCTTGTATGGATCATCCAACTGATCCATTTCCTGCTTTTTGCAAGCCAGCTGGTATATATGCAGATCTTCACCCAGCCTCTTTTATTCGCGGCAGTCGTAAACGCGGGGGAAAATGCCGTCAAAAATTACTGGCGGGAACTGTTCCATGCGATCGGTAAAAATATGGTCAGCCTGCTCTTTCTGGCTGTGCCTCTTTTTGTTACGGGCTTTGTGCTGCACAGGAAAAGAGAATTGTTCCGATTGCGGGAAGAAGATGTCGTGAAAAAAACGCATTTATGGAACCGCATTGCCGGCGCCGTTTCCCTGGGAACAGGCGCGGCTGTAGTCTGGGTGGCGCTGTTCATCGGTTATCAGGCAGGATATCCCTTTTATCAGGATTATCAGGGCTTTTATGATCCGGGATATGTGGCCAGGACATTTGGCGTGCTGGCATCTGTACAGAGGGATTGTATGGGCGATCTGCTCCCGGAGGCGGAATTACAGATAAGCAGCGCAGTGACGCTGAATCCTGTGTCCATGACGGCGGGAACGGATGAAACAGTCCCGCAGGTAGCAATGGAGATCTGTTTCGGGATGCAGGCTTCCCGGGAGGCCGATCTGGAACTTACCGGAAACACGGACACCTCCCCCCAGACACTGAACGTAAACTTTGAAAGGCTGAACAGCCTGGCTGCGGACAAGACCCTGCAGAAGCTTATCTCTTATATGGAGGCCAGAACGCCCACGAACAGAAATGAATATACGGGAATGTTCCGTGGCTGCAACCTGATCTACCTGACGGCGGAGGGATTTTCACCCTATGCAGTCTCAGAGGAACTCACGCCGACCCTGTACCGGCTCTCTCATTCCGGCTTTGTGGCAGAAAACTATTATGTGCCCCTGTGGGCCACCAGCACCAGCGACGGTGAATATGTGAACCTGATGGGGCAGATCCCCTCCGGCCAGTTCAGCATGAGGAAAACCTCGGAATATGAGCAGCCCTATGCTCTTCCTGCCTACTTTGCTGCAGAAGGCGTGAAAAGCTTTGCATATCATAACAATACGCTGGATTATTACGACAGGCATTTAAGCCACCCCAACCTGGGATATGACTTTAAGACCAGCAAACCTGGAGACCTGGAGGGACCCGAATGGGAAAGCATGATATTCGAGATGGAGAACGCCAACCTCTGGCCGTCCTCAGACCTGGATATGATCAAAGCGACCCTGCCGGAATACATCAATGAAGACCGTTTTCATGTATACTACATGACTGTTTCCGGTCATATGTATTATACTTTTACAGGAAATTCCATGTCCAGGAAAAATAAGGACGTGGTAGCCGATCTTCCTTACAGTGACGAGGGAAAAGCATATATCGCGTGCAATCTGGAGCTGGACAAAGCGTTGGAATATCTGATCGATGAACTGGAAGCGGCGGGGAAACTGGACGATACGGTGATTGTGCTGAGCGCGGACCACTATCCCTATGGGATGGATCTGAAAAATTATGAGGAACTGGCGGGAATGGAACTGAAGGATTCCCTGGAACTCTACAGGAATACCCTGATCCTGTGGAATTCCAGGATACAGGATCCTATCGTCATCGAAAAGCCCTGCGGAGCCATGGATCTGCTGCCCACAATCTATAACCTGTTCGGTTTCTCCTACGACTCCAGGCTTTTTGCCGGAACGGATATGCTCTCCGACAGCCCGGGGCTGGTGGTGTTCTCTGACAGAAGCTTTATTGCGGAGGACATGTCCTACAATAAAGTGACGGGAGAAGTTGTCAGCCCGACACAGGAACCCCTGGACGAAGAATATGTGACCCAGCGGAAACAGGATGTAAGGCAGCTTTATAATTACTCAAACGGTATCCTGGATCTGGATTTCTTTCACTATGTGGAGCAGGCTGTAGAATGAAAAACATCAAACACATCACAAACGACCTTCTCACCGCGGGAAGCTGTGCCCTCGCGCACATCCCCAACTGCTGCATGGTAAGGATATTAAACCTTTTTACCCTTGTCAGGGTTTCCAGAAAACAGACCGCCGATAATCTGGCTGCCAATCGGGAGACCCTCTCCGCCGCGGCCGGGGAAAACGGTTTCTTCATTCCCGACCGCTTTATCGAAAATCAGAATGAATGGGAAAGCGTCCGGTTTGGCCTGTCCACCATGAAGTATTCGGGCTGCGAGATCATGGCCGTGTATAATGCCCTGCTGAATCTGGGAGTCAGAATGACGGCACAGGATATGGCGGAACTGATCGGCGACTTTGAGAGAAAAGGCGCTGAACGGAAGGGCAGATGGGGCTGTTCGCCCGGATCCATCCGCAGATACCTGCTCCGCCGGGGATACAGAGTGGCCATGACCACCCGCAGGAACCCGGATATGATCGATTCCATCGGGGAAAACAGCGATTCCATCATCATCACCGCGTACAATGACCGGAACGACATCCGCAGGATGATACACACCGTCAGCGTCACAAAAGACAGCGGCGGATACTATATCCTCCACAATGCCTACAAACGGATCAATGGCCTCTATGCCGCATACGGCGGAAACAGTCCTGTCAGCAGGCTGTGGGACGTTATCGGGCTGATCTCTCAGGGACAGGCGGCTCCCATATGCGTTATCGGGATCGGAAAACCGCAGCGGCTCAAGTGAACAATCACTAAAATTCCCCCTTTCGTTTCAGTAATTTCCTCCAATTGTGGCATGATCGGAGGAAGTGGTACAATAATGGATATGATCAGAAAGGCATGGTGATTCCTATGGATCAGACAAGGATCTATCTCAACAGGGAGTGGGAATTTACAGGCCCCGGCGGCACTGTCACTGTGGACATTCCCCATACTTTCGTGGAGACAGGATACAACTGTTTCGATGAGTCCTGTTACCAGATGGAGGGCTGTTACCGAAAAACTTTCCTGACAGAGCCCGCATGGGCAGGGAAAGAAGTGCTGCTGACCGTGGACGGCGCCGCCCACTGCGCGGAAGTATACTGCAACGGCCAAAAGACAGCCTCTCACGGCAACGGGTATACCGCGTTTACCGTAAATCTCTCTCCTTACCTGAACTTCGAGGGGGAGAATCTGCTGGAAATAAAAGTGGATAGCCGGGAGACGCTGAATATCCCTCCCTTCGGAAAAGTCATCGACTATATGACCTACGGCGGCATCTACCGGGATATCTGCCTGACCGTAAAAGAGAAAGAACAGATAGCGGATCTGTTCGTCCGCACGGACGCCGTAGGGAAAAATCGCGCACAGATCTCCGTGCAGGCCGCTTTAAAGGGCTGTGAGGGTAAAAATGCCACGGTAAAACTGTTTTTGTATAAAGTATCGGAAAGCGCAGATACGGAAAACTTTGAGGAAAATGAATCCTGCGGAAAACTTGTCAGGGAACTGGAGACATTATCGGAAAAATTGTCTTCCGCAATCGGACAGACAAATGCGGTTGCTTCTTTCGTGGAAACAAAAGAAGCCATTCCGGAAACATCCGGGACGAATGCTGTCATACTTCTCCAAAAATATGACCTGACAGATATCATCCCCTGGGACACGGAGCATCCGCAGCTTTATTTCATAAAGGCGGTTCTCTGTGTAGATAACATGGAAAAGGATACCTGCATCCTGCGCACAGGTTTCCGCACGGCGCGGTTCCAGGCGGACGGCTTTTATCTCAATGGCAGAAAAGTCAAGCTGCGGGGCCTGAACAGGCATCAGAGTTTCCCCTATTTCGGTTATGCCATGCCCCGGCGGGTGCAGCGGCGCGACGCGGATATCCTGAAAAAGGAACTGGGGCTTAACGCGGTCAGGACTTCCCATTATCCCCAGTCCCACGCTTTTCTGGACAGATGCGATGAACTGGGACTGCTGGTATTTACGGAACTGCCCGGCTGGCAGTATATCGGGGATCAGGAATGGAAAAAACAGGCCTGTAGAAACGTAAAGGAAATGGTCTCCCAGTACCGCAGCCACCCCTCCATCTTTATCTGGGGCGTGCGCATCAATGAATCCGTGGACGACGACGCTTTTTATAAAAAGACAAATGAGATTGCTCACAAGCTGGACGGCACAAGGGCCACCGGAGGCGTCCGTTTCCTCCAGAAGAGCCATCTACTGGAAGATGTCTACACCTACAACGACTTCCTCCACAATGGCACGAACAAGGGAGCGGACGAGAAGAAAAAGGTCACGCCGGATATGAACAAGGCCTACCTGATCTCGGAATATAACGGTCACATGTACCCCACCAAGGCCTTTGACCCGGAACGGTGCCGGACGGAACACGCCCTGCGCCATGCCAGGGTTTTAAATGAGATCTACAAGCAGGAGGATATCGCGGGAGGCTTCGGCTGGTGCATGGCCGATTACAACACCCACAAGGATTTCGGCAGCGGCGACCGGATCTGCTACCACGGCGTCCTGGATATGTTCCGCAACCCCAAGACAGCGGCGGCTGTATACGCCAGCCAGCAGGAGGACAGGCTTGTGTTTGAGGTCTCTTCCTCCATGGACATCGGCGAACATCCCGCCGGAAATATAGGGGATGTTTACGCCTTTACCAATGCGGACAGCATAAAGCTGTACAAGAACGGCGCTTTTGTAAAAGAATTTTTCCCGGACAGGAAACAGTTCGGCTATCTGCCCCATCCGCCTGTGAAGATAGACGACTTTATCGGCGGCCTGATGGAAAAGCAGGAGGGCTACTCCCATAGAAAGGCGGAAAAGATCAAGGAAGTGCTGTTTGCCATCCAGAAATACGGACAGAATTCCCTCCCGCCCAGATACATGGCGAAAATGCTGCGGCTCATGGCGACGGAACACATGACCATCGCGGACGGCTACCGACTGTACAGCAAATATGCCGCCAACTGGGGCGATGAAGTGACCGCTTACCGCTTTGAGGCAGTCTGCGGCGGCAAGACCGCGGCTGCGATCGAGAAGAAGCCTTTTTCCGCCATTCATCTGGAGATCGATGTGGATACCACAAAACTGACAGAAAGAGAAACTTATGATGTGGCATCCCTGCGGTTTTGCATGAAAGATGAAAACGGCAATCTGCTGCCTTTTTACCAGGAACCCGTCACATTGAAAGCGGAGGGCGCGATCTCCCTGATGGGTCCTCAGATCATCAGCTTAAAAGGCGGCATGGGCGGCGCTTTTGTGAGGACAAAAGGCGAACGCGGCATGGGCGTGCTGACCGTTACGGCTGAAAGAACGGAACAAAAAATAGAGTTTGAAGTAGTCTGAACGATCACAGACTGCGGAAAGGCACAGGCATTAAAATGAAACTGACAAACAAAGAAAAAATATCCTACGGCTTCGGCGCGGTGGGAAAAGATATGGTGTACAGCATTGTATCCGGGTATCTGCTCTATTATTACAACACCGTCCTTGGCATCAGCGCCACATTTGTCGGCGTTCTGTTCATGGCGGCCAGGATCTTTGACGCGTTCAACGATCCTTTCATGGGGATCGTGGTGGAAAAGACCAACACCAGGATGGGGAAATTCCGCCCCTGGCTGCTCATCGGAACCATTACAAACGCCGTGATCCTGGTGCTGATGTACATGGTGCCGAAGGGCGTGAACGGAACGGGACTTCTGGTCTATGTGTCCGTGGCGTATATTCTGTGGGGCGTGACCTACACCATTATGGACATTCCGTTCTGGTCCATGATCCCCGCCATCACCCAGACCGGAAAAGACAGGGAGAATCTGAGCGTTATCGGTCGAAGCTGCGCCAGCGTGGGCTTTGCGGTCCCTACCGTGCTCACCATGGTGGTGGTTCCCATCCTGGGCGGCGGAAGCGAGCGCAGGGGCTTTGCCATCTTTGCCATGATCATCGCGGCGTTTTTCCTGATCGCGGAATCCGTGACCGTGCTGAACGTGAAAGAAAAGGTGCGCGTCAAACAGGAAACCGTCTCCGTGTCGGAAATGATACGCGCCCTGTTCAAAAACGACCAGGCGCTGATCGTCGTGACCGCCATCATTGTGTTCAACGCCTCCCTGTACCTGACACAGCAGCTTGCAATCTACTTCTTCAAATATGACATCGGCAACGCGGAACTGGTGAGCCTCTTCGGCGCGGTGGGCGGCGGCGTGCAGATCGTCTCCATGATGCTCCTGCCCCTTTTCCGGAAGAAATTTGAGACAAAGGATATTTTAAAGGGCGCTATCAGCGTTACCATCGTGGGATATCTGTTCATGTTCATCCTGGGCGCCCTGCATAAGAACAATATCGTGCTGCTGTGCATCGCCGCCATGATCATTTTCTTCGGATTCGGCCTTGCCACCGTGCTGACCACCATCTTTCTGGCGGACACCGTGGATTACGGCGAGTGGAAGAACGGACAGCGCAGCGAAAGCGTCATTTTCTCCCTGCAAACCTTTGTGGTAAAACTGGCTTCCGCCGTATCCGCCCTGATCGCAGGAGTGGGACTGGATGTGATCAAGCTGGATCAGGAGGCCGCCGTACAGAGCGCCTATACCACCACCGGGCTGCGCATCCTGATGCTGGGCTTCCCCATGGTGGGACTGGTGATCTCCATCATCTTCTTCACCAGGAAATATAAGCTGGACGAGACCATGCTGAAGAAGATCACGGAGGAACTGAAGAACCGAAAAGATAATCTGAACATGTAAAAGCCGAAACATCAAACGGAAAGGCATGGTTATTTATATGATACGCATAGAGGGAAATTTCTTTCTGCTCTCCACCGACCATACCACATATGCTTTTCACATCCTGGAAAGCGGGCAGCCGGAGCACCTGTATTATGGAGCGAGATTGTATCTGCCGCCAGGCGGACAAGCTGCTGAAGATTCAGATGATGCCGGACAAAACAACTGCGAGATCCGGGAAATGCGCCGCGCCATGGGGGAAAAGCATGCCCATCTGCCGGGCAACAGCGTAGCTTATTCCAAAGAATATCCAAAACTGGCGCTGGAAGATATGTGTCTGGAATTTTCCTCCCTGGGCAAGGGAGATATCCGGGAACCCTTTGTGGAACTCTGCTTTGCCGATGGAAGTTCTACTTGTGACTTTGTCTTTAAGTCGGCACAGATTCTGCCCCGGAAAAAGATGTCCGAAACCCTGCCCGCATCCTATGATGAGGAAAACAGGGCGCAAAGCCTTGAACTGTGCTTTCAGGAAAAGATTCATCCCGTTGTCCTCACGCTGACCTACAGCGTATTCGAGGAAAGTGACACAATTGTCAGAAGTGCCGCTCTGCACAACAGGGGAGAAGAACAGATCACAATAAAGAGACTGATGAGCGGCCAGCTGGACTTTGACGAAAGCGGCCTTGTCTTTACGGATTTTACCGGCCATTGGGCAAAAGAAATGAACCGCAACGACCATGTAGTCAGCGCGGGAAAGCACGTTGCCGCATCCCTGATGGGCATATCCTCCAACAGGGCAAATCCTTTTGTGATGATCAGCCGTCAGGACACCACGGAGGATCACGGCCTCTGCATCGGCTGTAACCTCATCTACAGCGGAAACCATTATGAGGCCCTGGAGGTCAGCGGGCATGGAAAGAGCCGTTTTGTAAACGGAATCCAGCCGGGCGGCTTCTCCTGGCAGCTTATGCCGGGGGAAATCTTTGAAAGCCCGGAGGCGGTGTTTGTGCTGTCGGAGCAGGGCTTTGGCGGCATGAGCCGACAGATGCACCGCTTCGTGCGGGAACATATCGTTCGTGGAGAATGGAAGAAAAAAGAGCGCCCCATCCTGCTGAACAGCTGGGAGGCGTCTTACTTTAAATTTGACAGAAATTCTCTCTTAAAGCTGGCAAAAAAGGGAGGAGATGCCGGGATCGAGCTGTTCGTGCTGGACGACGGATGGTTTGGGAAACGGGATAATGACACCTGCTCCCTGGGCGACTGGCAGGTAAACGAGAAGAAGCTGCCCGGCGGACTGCGCTCCCTTTCAGAGGAGATAGAGCGCATGGGAATGCTGTTCGGCATCTGGGTGGAGCCGGAAATGGTAAACGAGGACAGCGATTGTTACAGGGCACATCCTGACTATGCGGTGCAGATCCCGGACAGGGAAAATGCCCTGGGCAGGAACCAGATGTTCCTGGACCTGACCAGGGAGGAAGTACAGGACTATGTGATCGGGCAGATGAGGGATGTCTTTTCCTCCGGGAAGATTTCCTATGTAAAATGGGATATGAACCGCATTTTCTCCGACGCTTATTCCGCTCTGCTTCCCCCCGCGCAGGCAGGCGAATTTTTCCACAGGTATATCCTGGGGCTTTACCGCATACTTGACACACTGACCACGGAATTTCCCCATATATTGTTCGAGGGATGCGCTTCCGGGGGCGGGCGCTTCGACTTAGGCATCCTGTCCTATATGCCCCAGATCTGGGCCAGCGATAATACGGACGCAGTGGCCCGCATGGAGATCCAGGAGGGTTACAGTTACGGCTATCCGCTCTCTGTGGTGGGAGCCCATGTGTCCGGCTGTCCCAACCACCAGACCCTGCGGAGCACTCCCCTTGAGACAAGATTCCATGTGGCAGCATTCGGGCTTCTGGGCTATGAACTGAACCTCTGCGACATCAGTAAGGAGGACTTGCTTACCATCAGGGAGCAGATTGCTTTCTATAAAGAGTGGCGGAGCGTTTTCCAGTTCGGGGAATTTTACCGTCTGGCAAAGCACAGGTGGATGACAGTATCTCCCGACCGGAGCAGGGCTGCGGCGCTGACTTTCCAGGAGCGGGCGCGGGCCAACACCTTTTATGACAAGCTGAAGACAAAGGGGCTTGCGGACGAGAAAAAATATCATTTTTTCAACCGGGAATGCAAATATGATATCAGGGAATTTGGCGATCTGGTCAACACGGTGTCTCCCGTCCACATCAGGCAGAATTCCCTCCTGCACCAGGCGGTGGCGAAGTTTGTGAAGATGGACGGAGAAAAAGAGGACTATGTGCTTTACGGCTCTTTGCTGAACTCCTGCGGCGTAAAGCTTACACAGGCCTACGGCGCTACCGGATATGACGAGCATACGAGATATTATCCTGACTATGCGACAAGGATGTATTTTATGGAAGAGGAAAACGAATCACGCCAAAAACAACTTCCATAGCCCATTGAGAAAACATCTGCCCATATCCGAATGCTCCCTGTTCAAAAGCGCGTCCGCCACCGCAACATAGAGCACCGTATCATCCGTGAAATGGCTTCCCGGAGGAAACAACTCAAAATCCTTCGTTTTCAGCAGCCTTTACCAATTGCCCTTAACCATGTAAAAGCAAGCATGCCATTTTAGAGAAACATCGATCAAAACACTTCCTCAATATCCGGCCTGCGCAAACAGGGGCTCTATCTTATACTCCAGTGCGCCGGATTCCTCGTATAACTCCCTTTTGGCGGCTTCCAGGGGCGTTTCTCCCGGTTCGATATGCCCTCCCTGAGTCTCCCAGGTAGTGCGTTCTTTGTGCCTGCTGAGCAAAATCTTCCCATTATAGCGGGAGAGCACCACCACAAATTTGTGCTTCTGCAATTCATTTATCTTAAATATTTTGCATTCTTCCATAAGCAATGATCCTTTCTGCCGTCCGGTTCATCCGTTGTCACAGGGAAGCCACTGGATAAACGCTGTCTTTCTTCCGCGCCAGTTCCCTCGCGAACTCCAGACATTCCGATGCCAGCCCCTGTCCCCTGAAATCGGAATGAGTGACTACTTTTTCCGCTTTTCACAGACTTGCGGAATGGTCAGAGAATCCAGCTTCGCGCCAATATCCTCGTTCAGGAGCCTGTCTGTCATCCACTTGATGATAATCTGGTCGATGCAGAGGAATGTATCACACCCCACCAGGTCCTCCGGCAAGTATCCGGCAAAGACCAGCTTGCGGGTATCCCCAGTAAATTCGGCGTTCAGTCATATTTTATCCATTCACCTGCCATTTCCCAGAGCGGTTATTCCCGATACGTGTAATGACACCTTCTTTTTGAAGCCTTGCCATAATACGCTTCACTGTACTGAGCGAATATCCCGTTATATTTTGAACTTGCTTTTGTGTCAATGCGGCATCTCTCCTTATGAGTTCAAGAACTACTCTTTCCTCGGTGGAAAGATTTCTCAAAATCAAATGGAGTGTTGGAATGGTATCAATGGTGTCATAATTAGTGTCAATAGTGTCAGAATGCTCTTGACCCAATTTATAGTCATAAGAGTATGCCTCATCCAGCGGCACAATAATTCTGAACACATCACCCTCACGAAACTGTGGATTGCCGCCAGAATAAAACCGACTGTACTTAAACAGATTTCTCACACCGGAGCCAAGCCTGTCTGCTCGGCCAATGTTTCTGAAAAACGTGGCAATAATTGGATTTTTTGAGGTCGGTTCCAGGTTCTCCGGCGTTATAGGGCCATCTTTTACAGCACGGTTCGCATTTTCCGTGTACATCTGATCCTGCATAATAACAAACTTTGCCGTGTAAGAACTAACAAATTCTCGGTGCATCAGGGTATTGCTCACCATTTCTCGCACAAGAACATCCCGGAGACTGACACGATCAACACCTTCCAGAAAGAACTTGTCGGGCAAATGTTTTTTTGCAAAGTCCATCAGGAGATCATAGCTTTCAATCAGATTAGTGCGAATGGTTTCACGATCATCATAGCGATCCAGATTGACCTTACGCACAAGCGCGTCCGTTTCATAGGTTGGGCAGACATTCTGGATAACTTCGTCCTTGCCCAGCAAGAGGATTGCCGCCAGGTTGAATCCAGTTTCACCGGTGGCAATGTCGGTTCCATATAAGCCCGCACTTCTCAGCAGCGTCATATCGTCCATGTCCTGCCACGGATGCCGCCCCATTGCATGGTTCGCCGCGGCCTGCCGGATACGCGGAAACAAATCGAGGCGCAGATCGTCCAATTTTGCATAAGGGTATATTTTCTTCTCGGTAAAAATATTCTGTTTGCGAATATACATGGCGGCGATCATTCCGGTAGCTGTCACTTTTACATCGGCATCATCTACGCGGTCATAGACAGTCTTTTTGTAACTGTGAACCTCGGAACTGGGCGGCACATGAATATGGATGACAGTATGCCCCTCAAACCGCAACAACTTCGGGTCAAGATAAACCGTGGGATGAAAAAGCGTGTCACTGCTGATAACGCTGATGAAGTTTTTGATCATATCCGGTGCGGCTTTTTCCGGCACACCGACCACCGTCCCATCATCCAATACGCCCAAGAATAAATCGCCGCCGAAACGGTTCAGGAAAGAGCAGACGCTTTCATAAGTGTCATGCTCGATTCCATTTCCGCAGCGTTTGAACTCTACCGCGACCGTCTCTCCGACAGCGAGAATGGATTGAAATGTTTCGCTATTCAATCGCCTGCACTCCCTTCCTTGCTTTTTGATTTGTCTATCACTCCTGCCTCGTACAGCATCGACCGAGCCGGTTCAGCGTAGCGTCAGTCCACCCGGCAACCTTTTCATTCTGAGTCTGCTTGTTCTTGAAAAAGATGCGCACATCTCTGTCGGGCAGTTCATTTGTGCCGAGGATCATTTTCTCCCGGACAACCTCGTAAACAAAATCGAAAAACAGCGTATCATATGCCATCGCGCCAGCCAGCGCAAAGAACTTTTGTGCAGCAAGGTCACTTTCGAAGAACAACGGATAGAAACTGCTGTCCAAACTGCCTACACGGGCAGACACCGAACTGAATATCTGATTGGCGCGGAGGGGAGTGGGCGCTGAGAAAATGTTTCCCGCTGATTCAGGCCTTTCACATTCTCCATGCTGCTGCCCTCATTCAAGAGCGTCACGACCTTGCGGAACTCACTGAACCAGAAACACACCTTGACCGCTCCGACACTATACTCTTTTCTCTCCATAAGGCGTGTCTTCTCTCAACTGTTACTTTGCTTTGACATCTGCGCTCCCGGTTGCTGATCTGGCAATATCTCCATGATGTCCTCTATACGGCAATCCATTTTCAGGCATATCCGCTCCAGCACATCCACATTTGTGTTCTCGCCTTTCTCTAATTTACTCAAGGTCGAATAGCTGATACCAACATATTCCCGAAAATCTTTCTTCTTCATATCTCTGTCGATAAGAATCTTGAACAGTTTTTTGTAAGATACCGCCATTGCATTTGCTCCTCTCTGGCTGCAGGTCTACAAGCCAAACTAACCAGAATACAGTATAGCACACCAAAACGAGCAAAGCGAGAAAAATTTTGTGAACACATCAATAACTTTGCCGAGGTCACTAAATCAACGGTTTAAGCGGAGCCACCTGTATCCCCAGATTGGCCAGACCTGTAAAGAATCAGAGGTCATCGTGCTCACCGAACAGATCACGGATGAGATCAACACTTTAGTCGCCAGGCTGTCCGCATTTCCAACTCTGAGATCATCAACCTGAAAAAAGTGAAAAACTTTGACCTGAGTTTCACAGGTATGATCTGCGTCTCCATGTCAGACGGAACCGTTACCTATGTGTCAAGAAGATATGCCAACAAGATCAAACAAATATTGGGAATGCCCCTCGGCGTAGCAGTCAGCTATCTGATCACTGTCCTGATCTCCCTGACGGTGTATGATCGGAAACACTTTTCACGCTGTATCCGCATTTCGCAACGATCCTCCGAAGTTCCGTTTCCGGCGTCTCCTCTTTCGCGTGGATCGTGCCAATGCGCTTCCCAAGATTTATCGACGCGTAATAGTCCCCCGTACCGTTAAAGGCGTTCTCTATCCTTGCGGCGCAGTTCTTACAGGTCATGCCGTCGATCTCCAGTTCATAGCAGAACGGATAATGGGAAATATCCGCATCCTCCGGCTTCTGCCGCTTCACCGTGTCCGAACTGCCCCCGCAGCATCCGTGGGACAGCTTTTTCACATAACTTCTGATGCCCATGATACAGATCAGGCCGATGATGATACAAATAACTGCTGTTGCCATCCTTACCCCTCCAAATGATCTTTCATAACCACGCTATATTGCTCGGTTAGTTGTTGCTAACTAACAGTATAGTAATTTACCGCGCTGTTGTCAAGTCATTTTAATTTTAGCCATTTCCAAACCTTGACAATCTTACCTTAAAAAAATACAATATAAATATATCAATGCTATGGAGAGGTATGCATCATGCAAAATGTAAAATTAACAGACCTGATCGATCCTGAGATCCTGCAGCAGATGCAGGACAGCCTCTCCAACTATATCGGGATGGCCGGTCTGATCGCGGATGAGAACGGCACTCCCGTGACCACAGGCAGCCGCTTTACCGAATTTTGCCATGATCTTACCAGGCAATCGGCTTTAGGCTGCTCCCGCTGCGAGGAGTGTGACAAGCAGGGCGCCCTGCAGACCCTCAAGAACGGCAGGCCCACGGTATATCACTGCCACGCCGGGCTGGTGGATTATGCCGCCCCCATCATGCTGGAAGACACTTTTATCGGTAGCATCATCGGTGGACAAGTCCTGACGGATCCCCTCGAAGAGGACAGCTTCCGGCAGACTGCAAGGGAATTGTCCATAGATGAGGACACTTACGTGGCAGCCGCCAAAAAGATCCCTTACCGGGAACTCGGGGAGGTAGAGCGGGCGGCCAGCTTTTTATCCGAGATTGCTTCCGCCCTGTCTTCCATGGCGTATAAAAACTATCTCGCCCTCCAGCACAGCAGGAAGCTGGAGCGGGCAGCCCATTCCCAGACCGCGTTCATCATTGATATGAATGCCAATATCCAGCGGGACATGACGCATTGGATCGAGTCAGCAAAGTATGCCGTATGCAATCAGGATTACTCTTCCATGTCCAATACCCTGGATGATATCACCCTCAGAGGGACGGAACTTCTTTCCACCTTAAAAGACACGATGGAATACGCCAAAATGAATGACGGCGAGATTGAACTGAATGAAACGGAATATGATCTTCGGGCTTTGCTGAACAATATCTGTGCGAGGACACAGAAATATCTTCAGGCAGAAGACATCCCGATCCGGATACATGTGGATGATTCCGTCCCCATGTATCTTCTTGGCGATGAGGGGCGTATCAGCCAGGCTCTTGCCAAAGCGCTGAACAATGCCATCCATTATCCGGGCACTACTGAGATCACTGTCACCGCCTGCTGCAGAACGGTTTCCTATGCAAGGCTGCTGACCATTGAGATACGCGACAACAGCGGCGGCATGACACAGGAAGAATTGACCAATGCAAATTATTATCTGATAAACAATGATTTTCAATTGATAGAAAATATGGAGGCATGCGGGATCGGACTTTCCATCATCGGGCTTTTGATCAGGCAGATGTCCGGCACCGTGAAAATTTCCTGTATGGAGAACGCGGGAACCGTCTACACTATACAGATTCCGCAGTTACCCGCGGGACAGGCCTGAAAAGCGCATTACAACTTTTGTGGCGGAAAGGATATGTCACATGGAACTTAACATGGCACAGTATTCGGAAGCGATAGATGACTTCCTGTTAAAAATGGAGAAGCTTTCCGGAGATGACGATTTCCATTGCCAGACGGCAATCGGCAAGATCGGCTCGCTGCTCCGTATCGCTCTGATCAAAGTGAACTTTTACATGACCCTGGAAAACGAACGACAGAACACAGGGGATGAGCGCTGCCTCTATCAGGATGGCATTGCGGATCTGCAGCGCAGTTATACGCAGCGGGAAACCACCGACAGCAGGAACGTGGTGGTCTACCATATCTACCAGAAAGCGGATGAGCCTGACTGGTCATCACAGGAAAGGGAAAAACTCCAGGTCGTCGCCAAGATGCTCTATGTGTACAACGGTCGCGCCCGCATCATGAAGATGGCAGAATATCTGCTCTTTTATGACCGTGACCTGAAGATTCATAATCTGACCTATTTTAAAAAGCGTGCCGATGAGATGATCGCGCAAAAACGCATCGGCGGGTTCACCGCGTGTTATTTCGATCTGAACCATTTTTCCAATGTCAACCAACAGGTGGGCAAAGAACGCGGCAACCAAATCATGTTTTCCTTTGTCCGTCAGCTGTATGGACTTTTTTCCAACACAGAAGACGAGATGGTCTGCCGGGTGGGCGGGGACAATTTCATTGCCCTGTTTTATAACGAGCATACTGACGCTGTAAAAAAGTTTCTGTATGGAACGGAAATATCCCTTGACGATTCT
Organism: Lachnospiraceae bacterium; assembly: GCA_023664345.1. Lineage (GTDB taxonomy): Bacteria > Bacillota > Clostridia > Lachnospirales > Lachnospiraceae > Acetatifactor. Next base: position 200,980 of record JAMPFQ010000004.1, read on the forward strand.
CTCCGAACCACAATGCTGATCACTGCCTCCGCCGGCTTTTACGCGATCCCCGACACCTGCCATACTTCCTCGGATATCGTGGATCGAGTCAGCATGGCAAACAATGTAGCGAAAAATCTGGTGACGGAATCTGCCGTCTTCTATAACGAGGAGATGCTGCAGCGTATCAATGATATGACGGCGATACAGAATCTCTTCCCGGAAGCGCTCAAGAAAGAAGAATTTCTGGTTTATTATCAGCCCAAGGTTTATCTGAAGAATTATGAGCTGATCGGCGCGGAAGCGCTGTGCCGCTGGCAGCATAACGGCGAGATCATCCCGCCCGGAAGATTTATCCCCGTACTGGAACAGAGCAAGGCTATCTGTGCTCTGGACTTTTACATGCTGGATCATGTCTGCCGGGATATCCGCAAGTGGCTGGACGAGGGACGCAGGGTGGTGAAAGTATCCGTGAACCTGTCCCGCTGCCACTTTGGCAATGTCAATCTGCTGAACGACATCTTGAACATCATCGACAGGCATGATGTGCCCCACCAGTATATCGAAATCGAACTGACCGAGACCACCACGGACGTCAGCTTCAAAGACCTGAAAGATATCGTTTTCGGGCTGCAGGCTCATGGCATCAGCACCGCTGTGGACGATTTCGGGACGGGTTACTCCTCCCTAAACCTGGTAAGGGAACTTCCCTGGAATATGATCAAGATCGACAAAAGTTTTCTGGAGGTCAATGAAAACGCTCCCGAACAGAACCGCGTCATGCTGAAGCACATCATCGCCATGTCACAGGAAATGGGCATCACCTCTATCGTGGAGGGCGTGGAGACCATCGAGCATGTAAAAATGTTAAAGGAAAACAACTGTTTCCTGGCGCAGGGCTTCTGTTTCGACAAGCCCCTTCCCAAGAATGTCTTTGAGAAACGCCTGGAACAGCTGATGGCATAAAATACATTATAACGAGGAGAACTGATATGGAAAAAATCGCAAGCTTTACCATCGATCACATCAAACTGCAGCCCGGCATCTATGTATCGCGCAAGGATACCATAGGCGCGGAGATCATAACCACTTTTGACCTGCGCATGACCAGCCCCAATGAAGAGCCTGTCATGAACACCGCGGAAGTACACACTATCGAACACCTGGGCGCTACTTTCCTGCGGAACCACCCTGTTTATAAGGATAAGACGATCTATTTCGGCCCTATGGGCTGCCGCACCGGATTCTATCTCCTGCTGGCGGGGGATCTGTCCTCCAGGGATATCGTTCCCCTTATGGTGGAAATGTTTGAATTTATCAAAGACTTCCATGATGAGATCCCCGGCGCTTCCCCCATGGACTGCGGCAATTATCTGGATATGAACCTGCCCATGGCGAACTGGCTGGCGAAAAGATATCTGGACAATGTGCTGTATCACATCGACGACAGCAGGCTGGTATATCCGGTCTGAAGCGTATCATGAAAATACATAGTAAGGGGAAAAACTATTATGAATAAAACAGGCATTATCGGCGCTATGGAACTGGAAGTGGAGACTCTGAAAGCTAAAATGACGGTCTTCCGAGTCGTAAAAAAAGCGGGAATGGAATTTTATGAGGGCAGCTTAAGCGGCGCCCAGGTTGTGATCGTCCGCAGCGGCGTGGGCAAGGTAAACGCCGCGCTCTGCGTACAGATCCTGGCGGACGTTTTTCAGGTAACACACATCATCAATACAGGTGTGGCGGGCTCCCTGAACGCGAAGCTTGATATCGGGGATATCCTGATCTCCAGGGATGCCATCCATCATGACGTGGACGCTACTATCTTCGGCTATAAGCTGGGCGAGGTTCCTCAGCTGGGCGTCCGGGAATTTCCCGCGGATGAACGCCTGGCACAGCTGGCAAAGGCTTCCTGCGAAAAGGTGAACGCGGACTGTCACGCCGTGATCGGACGCGTGGTCAGCGGCGACCAGTTCATCTCCAGCAAAGAAGTGAAAACAAGGCTGATCGCGGATTTCCAGGGGGACTGCGCGGAGATGGAGGGCGCTTCCATTGCCCACGGCGCTTATCTGAACCGAATCCCTTTTGTTATCATCCGCGCCATCTCCGACAAGGCTGACGACAGCGCAGAGATGGATTACCCCACCTTTGAGAAAGCCGCCGCGCTTCACTCTGCGGCACTGGTGGAGGATATGGTATCGTCTATCTAAGGATGCAAAATGCAGAACGGCTCTAAACGAGCCGTTCTTTCATGACCATCCGTTCAAATTCGTCAGCAGGCACAGGCCTGGAATATAAATAGCCCTGAAGGTATGAGACCCCGATCCTGCGGATGATATCCTGGATCTCTTCGGTTTCTATCCCTTCGGCTATGGTCTGTATGGAAAGCCGTTTGCACATATCCACAACGCTCTCGATAATGGCCATATCCGTCATATTTCCCTCCCGGATCAGGCCGCGTACAAATTTCTGGTCTATCTTCAGGACATCCATGCTGACGTCATGCAATAATCCGAACGACGCGTACTCCGTCCCGAAATCATCCATCGCGATCTTAAAACCCAGTTTCCGAAGCTTGCCGAACTGGCGGGAAAGCATTTCCGTGTCCTCGGCGTTGCAGCTTTCCGTAAGTTCGACCATGACAAAATGCGGGTTCACCTCTAATTCCCGGGCTTTCTCGATCAGCCGATTGATAAATTCCCCATCCATCAGCTGGATATAGGATACATTGAAGCTCACGCCTATGTTCGTGTATTTTTTCTGCCACATGGCGGCATGGCGCAGAGCCTCTTCCATGACCCAGAAGCCGACTTCCCTGATCTCCCCGCTGTCTTCCAGAAGCTTGATGAACTCATAGGGCGTCGCGTCCTGTATTTCCGGCGTTTTCCAGCGCAGTAAGGATTCACATTCGATGATCCTCCCGGTCTTTGCGTCGAGTATGGGCTGGAAGTATAACTCAAATCCTTCAAAATCATTATGTATGCTCTTAGTCAGCGCTTCATGAAGCTGCCTTGCGCGATAATGGCGCTGGGAGATCTTCTCTGAAAATTCCGCGATCCATCCCTGCTTCAGTTCCTTGGCATATTCCAGTGAATGTTCCATATTGCTCATCAGCGTGTTGAAATCCGTTCCGTCTTCCGGATAAGATACCAGGCCTGCGGAGACGGAAAAGCTTTTAAGGCCTCTGATACTGGCACAGCGCTCATTCACCTTTTCAAAAAGTTCTGATAATCCTTCCTTGGAACCGTTCGGCGATAAAACGATAAACTCATCTCCCTGAAAACGGTAAACCCTGTCATCTTTGCCCACAAGCTTTTCAAGACATTCGGATAATGCCACCAGCACCTTATTGCCGTACAGGAAGCCGCTCGTGTTGTTGATCGCCCTGAACGCATTGATCCCTAACAGGAGGATTGCGCCGCTCCCTTTGGAAAAGTCGTATTTCTGCATTTCATATCCCGTCAGCAAGTGGGTAAGGGGATCATACTTATTCTGGTTATCCAGCCGCGTCATGATGCCCGCAAAAACAGCGGGAAGTCCGTCCTCCCCGGTGATAACGCTGCCCTTGCATTCCAGCCACACATAGTCATTGTATTTGTTTTTGGCACGATACTGGCAGCTGTGGCGGTTAGACGCTCCGGAAAATACGGCTTCAATATCCTTAAGATACAGCGCACGGTCGTCTGGATGTATATGCTCCATCCATTTGGCGCCTGCGCCCTCCATATATTCGCCTTCCAGGTCAAAATAATCCACACTGTTTTTAGACCACCTGGACAGATCCGTTTTCATATCGCATACATAAATGTAAATATTATCAGAGGCGTTTGCAAAGGATTCAAACAATTCATTCTTCAAAATATCATGCGCCATATATGATTACCCCTTTCAATGAGAAGAGTTTACAATTTTAATATTACCATTTTACCATGCTTTCGATAAAATGGAAATGTAAACCTTTCAGGAATGATCGAATATTTTTTTAATCAGAACAAACTTTTTAACAATGGGGGACGTTTACTTTATATAAACCAAATGTTCAGATTTCTTTTGGGAAGAAGTCCCATCCGGGAAAGGAGAAGCTTTGCAGGACTACGAACTGATAAAGCGCATCCGTCAGGGTGAAAAGCAGTTGTTCGGGCAGCTGGTGGAAAAATACTACGATGATGTTTTCCGCTACTGCTATTATCAGACCGGGAGCGAGCATACCGCCTATGACTGCACGCAGGAGACATTTTACCACCTGATGCGCTTCCTCGACAATTACAGAGAGCGGAACCACTTTAAAGCCTACCTGATCCGGATCGCGTCAAATGTGTGCAGGGACTATTTCCGCAAGAGCAGCCGCCGCACTGTCAGGGAAGTTTCTTACAGTCAGTGGGAGAATCCCGCCGAACCACCGCAAAAACCTGCGGAAGCTCCCCCGCATACGCCCGGAGCGGAACAGGAAGCCCTGCTCCGGCTGTCCGTCAGGGAGGGCCTGATGCGTCTGCCGGAATCCCAGCGGGAAGTCATCGTGCTCTATTACTACCAGGGATATAAGCTGCGGGAGATCGCCAGTCTCACCGGCGTCCCGCTGTCAACCGTAAAGACACGGCTCTATGCGGGAACAGAGAAACTGAAAGAATATTTAAAAGAAGAAATTTAGGAGAGACGGAACTGGATACAGTCTCGGATTGGAGACGCCCGAAAGAAATTTCCAGCTGCGGTTTGTGCAGATGAAATTTCTTTCTGTGCAGGGGCGTCGCAGAGGAGAGACGAAACCGGAATAGGAGGCCCCTTTTATGAAAAAAGATCCCGAACTGGAAAAACTGCTGCAAAATGATACGCCGCCGGAAATCGACTCTGACATCCGGAAAAAACAGATCATCCAACTGTCCGGGGATATCCGGAACATGGATTATCTTCCTCCGCAGTCCTTTATCGGCCAGATACTGACACAGTTGTCATTTATCTCCGGCTGGGTCTGGTTTGTGCAGGCAGGTATCTTATTCCTGTTGTTCTTTTGTGTGTTCAGAGCCCACCCGCTCCAGATTGATATGATGATGCTTTGCCTGTCCCCGGGACTGTCCCTGATCCTGGTCTGGGAAATGACCAAAAGCTTCCGCATGAACATCTGGGAGATGGAATCCGCCTGCCGTTATAATCTGGCGCAAATCTTTTTCTTCCGGCTCTGCATTTTGTTTGGCGGAGACTTTCTGGTGCTGACAGGTGCGCTCATTGCCTACCGCATGGCGGACGGCCTGCTGTGGCAGTTCTGCCTATACGCTCTGCTGCCCTTTTTCCTGACCAGCGCCCTTTCCCTGTACGCCCTGCGGCTCATCGGGAACCGCTGTAATGTCGCAATGGCAGCCACCATTCCCTTGTTGGCGGGGAACGCTGTAGCCTGGGCGGTGGTTTCTGTCAAGGAGTATCTGGCTTCCAGGAATATCTCCTTTCCCGCAGGTATCCCCCTGATCACCCTGCTGGCTTTTGCGGCTTTATTATACAATGCTCTGCAGCTGTGCACCGGAGTGCATCACTTACATGAAAACAGAAAGGAATACAACACATGGAACTTCGAATCGAGAATCTGACCAAACAGTACGGCTCTTTCATTGCCGTCAATGATCTGAGTGCAGTGCTCACCTGCGGTGTCTATGGCCTGCTGGGCGCAAACGGCGCGGGAAAGACCACCCTCATGCGCCTGCTGTGCGATATCCAGCTGCCCACTGCGGGAACCATCCGCTATGACGGCCAGGATATCCGGGAATACGGCGACCGCTACCGCAATGTGCTGGGCTACCTGCCCCAGGACTTCGGCTACTATCCTGACTTTACCGCCATGAAATTCTTATTGTATATGTCCGCCATCAAGGGATTGTCCAAGGGTTACGCCAGGCAGCGTTCCCTGGAACTGCTGGATGAGGTGGGCCTGCTGCAGGTCAAGGACAAGAAGATCAGGACATTTTCCGGCGGCATGAAGCAGCGCCTGGGCATTGCGCAGGCCATGCTCAACGACCCGAAAGTGCTGATCCTGGATGAGCCCACCGCCGGGCTGGATCCCAAGGAGCGGGTCCGGTTCCGCAACCTGATCAGCAGCTTTTCCCAGAATAAGATCGTCCTGCTGTCCACCCATATCGTGTCGGACGTGGAGTACATAGCGGGGGATATCCTTGTGATGAAGCGGGGAAAGTTTATCCACGAGGGCAAGCCGGATGAGATCATCCATACCGTGGACGGCAAGGTCTGGGAGTGCACAGTGGCAAACAGGGATGTGCCCGCCCTGGAGAACAGATATAATATCGGCAACATGCGCACCGAGGGGGAGAACACCATACTGCGCCTCATCAGCGAGGAAAAACCTCTGGAAAACGCCGTAAACGTGGTGCCAAACCTGGAGGATCTGTATTTATATTATTTCAACGACGAGGAGGAAAATACAAAATGAAGCAACTGATCGGTTTTGAAGTAAGGAAAATGCTGCGAAAACCACTTGTCTGGGCCGCACTCATAGGTCTTTTTGGCTTCATGGCCATAATGGAGTACTCCTGGGTGGTTCCCGGATACGCCAGCGTGCAGATGGAAGAAGACGGACGGAGAATAGTGATAGAAGGCTTCGACGCCATAGCGTTAGATCAGGAGAGCTGCGCCCTCTATCATGGATCCCTGACGGACGAGAAAGTGCGCTCCATCATTGAAACCTATGACATATCGGATGCCGCCTGGGAAGCCGGAAACATAGACCCCGACCGGGAAATGCACTATACCCATAACCTGCTGTACAATATTCTCGCCGTATGCGGGTTCATCAACTTTGACGGCAGTTACAAAAATGTTACCGTGGAGGATATCTTCGGAGACCTGGCTCCGGGGCTGGTCATCGGCTACTCCACCGGCTGGGAATGTACCATCAATGTGCTGATGTTTTCCTTTCTGCTCTGGGGATGCGTGCTTGTGGTCATTGTGGCTCCCGTGTTTTCAGAAGAATATACCATCCACATGGACGCCCTGATCCTCACCGGTATCCATGGACGCCGGAAATGCACCCTGGCGAAGATCATATCCGCCTTTCTCATCTCCGTCGCAGGTTCCACGCTGCTTTTGACCGTGGGCACGCTGCTGATGCTTGCCGTACACGGCAGCGTGGGATGGGACTGTTCGGTGCAGCTGGGGGAACTGGCATATTTTAACCGCGTCCCTTACCAGCTGAACTGGCTCCAGCTTTATGGGCTTTCCTGTCTGGCATGGTTCGGTGGAATGCTGGTATTGACCTCTATCGTGCTGGTGGTGTCCGCCCTGGCCAAAAGTTCTTTCAGCGCTGTGGTGATCGCCTTTGTGATCTACGCGGTCCCCATGTTCCTGCCCTGGAATGCACTGCCTGAGTCACTGGAAGTCTGGGGATACCTGCTGCCCATCAATCAGATGCAGCTGCGCAATCTGTTTGGGTTCGATCTGTTCACGCTGGGAAATCTGGCATTTCCGCCGATATACCTGGCGATTCCAATCACTGTAATCGTGTCAGTGGCAGGGATCCTGTGGTCTAAGAAAGGATTCTCCCAGCACCAGGTGGTATGAGAATTTTTATTCCGCCGTCTGCTCCCCCGCAGGCTTGTCCTTTTTAAATACAAAAAACTTGCTGATGATATAGTTGCCGATCATGACAAGCACAGACACGAAGATCTTGGAAAATCCCTCGTGGATATGCAGGATATTTACCATCAATATCATCATCACCGCATCCAGCGCCCAGGTGGAAAGCCGTCCGCCGGAGAACTGCAGGAACTCTTTCCAGATGTTCGGTTCATGGCTCTTGAACACAAACCTGCGGTTCATGAAATATCCTGCTACAACGCCCACCACCCATGAGATCACGCTCAGCAGGACGTTCTGCCATACGATATCCGCATCCAGAAAGGTGTAAGCGCATCCAAACCATGCCGCCCAGGAAACGATCGTATTTATCACGCCTACGATCAGGTAGATGATGATCTCTTCATACTTTGTATATAACGCTTTGATTTTTTCTGTCATTTTGATCCTCATTTCTGTGTAGTAGTATATACAAACCCATGCTGACATTCTACTATAAATCTGAGGGATTGGCAAGTTCAGGAAAACAGGCATATCCGCCTCATCCGGATCAGGCAGCGTCTCACGGGTTCACCACATTCCGCTCCTCCCCGCGCAGGAATGCCTGAATGTTCAGATAAACGCCCTCCACGCATCTGGTGCGGGCTTCCACGCTGGCCCATGCCAGGTGGGGCGTGATGATCAGGCGGCTGCTGTCTTTCAGGCGGCTTAAGGGATTGGTCAGTTCCAGGGGCTCTTTCTCCACCACATCCAGCCCTGCTGCCTGAATCTCACCTGCCTCCAGCGCTTCGTACAGGTCATGGTTATTCACCACCTGCCCCCTTGCCACATTGATCAGGATGGCTGTATTTTTCATCTTTTTCAGAGCCGCCCCGTCGATGAAATTACGGGACAGATCGCTCAAGGGACAGTGCAGGGACAGGTAATCGCTCTCTTTCAGCAGCGTATCCTTATCCACTCGCGGATAGTCCGTACAGGCGCTGCGTCCCGTAATCGAGTGGAAAATGACCCTGCACCCGAAAGCCTCCGCGATCTTCGCCACGCGTCTGCCAATGTTTCCCATACCCACAATGCCCCAGGTCTTTCCCTCCAGTTCGTAAAAGGGAAGGTCAAAATTGGAAAAGCGGTCCTGGGCGCTGTATTCGCCAGACTTGACATATGTGTCATAATGGATCAGCTTCTGGCCGAGCGCAAGAGCAAGCGTAAAAGTGTGCTGCGCCACCATGGAGGTAGAATAATCCACCACATTCGAAACCCTGATGCCCCTTGACTTACAATAAGCAAGGTCACAGTTGTCATATCCCGTGGCAAACTCGCAGATCAGCCTGACATTGGGCGCGTCTTTCAGCGTCTCCTCATTCATGGGCGATTTGTTGGCAACGATAATATCCGCATCCCTGACACGCTCCCGCACTTCCTCCACAGTCACAGTATTGCGGTAGACCGTCACCTCTCCGAGATCGTTTATGCTGTCCACGGACACATCGGTCCCTACGCTGTTTCGTTCCAAAATAACTATCTTCATTCCTGTACCACTCCTCTCCCATGGATCAAATGAACTGATGCCTCCGCGCGTCCTCCGACACCGGAAATTCATAGTGCACCCTGCCTTCCGGCAGAGTGCACTGCTTGTCTTTCATGATTTATCCGCTTACAGCCTCTTCAGCAATTCCTCTCTCTGAGCCTCGTAACCGGGCTTGCCAAGGAGCGCGAACATATTCTTCTTATAGCTTTCCACGCCGGGCTGGTTAAAGGGATTCACTCCCAGCAGATAGCCGCTGACGCCGCAGGCAAACTCAAAGAAGTAGAACAGTTCGCCAAGGTAGAACTCACTTACCTCAGGCACGTTTACCATAAAGTTGGGCACCTGTCCGTCGGTATGTGCCAGGATTGTACCGTTCATGGCGCTCTTATTGACGAAATCAACGGTCTTTCCAGCCAGATAGTTCAGTCCGTCAAGGTCTACCGGCTCCTCGCCGATCTTGATCTCCTCGCGGGAGGTCTCTATATTGATAACAGTCTCGAACATGATTCTTGCGCCGTCCTGGATGAACTGCCCCATGGAGTGCAGATCCGTGGTCAGGTCAACGCTTGCGGGAAGCAGGCCCTTGTGATCCTTGCCCTCGCTCTCGCCGTAAAGCTGCTTCCACCACTCGGATACATAGTGTACAGCAGGCTCATAATTTGCCAGGATCTCCACGCTCTTACCCTTGCGCAGCAGGATGTTTCTCAGCGCCGCGTACTGCAGTGCGTCATTCTCTTCAAAATCATTCTCCAGCGCACGCTTTCTTCCGCTTGCCGCGCCCTCCATCAGCTTGTCGATATCCGCGCCGCTGACAGCGATGGGAAGCAGGCCCACTGCGGTCAGTACGGAGAAACGTCCGCCCACATCATCGGGCACTACAAAGGTCTCATAGCCTTCCTCATCTGCAACATTCTTCAGGGCGCCCTTTGCCTTGTCGGTGGTAGCGTAAATCCTCTTTGCCGCGCCTTCCTTGCCGTACTTCTTCTCCAGGATCTCTTTAAACACACGGAACGCAATGGCAGGCTCGGTGGTGGTTCCGGACTTGGATATCATATTGATGGAAAAGTCCCTGTCGCCCACCACATCCATCAGATGTTTCAGGTATGTAGAACTGATAGAGTTACCGCAGAAATAAATTTCGGGAGCCTTTCTCTGTTCCTTGCTCAGCACGTTGGCAAAGCTGTGTCCCAGAAATTCGATCGCCGCTCTGGCTCCCAGATAAGAACCGCCGATACCGATGACCAGCAGTACCTCGGAATCTTCCTGGATCTTCTTTGCGGCAGCTTTGATCCTGGCAAACTCTTCCTTGTCATAATCGACCGGAAGATCGATCCAGCCCAAAAAGTCATTCCCCGCTCCGGATCTGGACACCAATACTTCTTTCGCGTCCAGCGCCAGCTTCTTCATATAGCCGATCTCCTCCTGTGAGATGAAAGAACCGGCCTTAGAATAATCAAATGTAACCTGCTTGCTCATACCACTCGCTCCTTTTCGATTTATTAGATTAGGGGTAACTATACCTTGCTTTCAGTGTAGCAAAGTTGCATGGTAAATTCAAGCATTTTTGCGGGCATTTCAATTTGCCAGAAACTCCTTTAAAAGCGCCTCCAGTTCCTCCTCCGTCACCGCCGCGGAATCCTGGGACGGCGAGTCCGGCTTTATGGTTTCTTCCATGGAACTGCCCGGCCTGTTCTCCATCTCGATGTTCCTTGCCTCGTCCAGTGTGAGCCTGTCCGCAGGCTGGCGAATCCCGATGGGCATCAGCTCCACCGTCCTCCGGCCCTGTCTGCTGCGGTTCCTTCCTCCGGCGCTGACCCTCCCGGATACCGTCCTGCCCTCCGTTCCCGTGTCCCCGTAAAGCATCTCGATATCCTGTCTGGTAATGTCGATCCGGGGGGAGAGATGGTTCTCCAGATAATCCACCAGATTGACTTTCAAAACCCGCTTTTTCTTCTTCACATCCACCACCGTGGAAATGGAAAAATAGAGATACAGCCCAAAGAAACTGACTATGTAAAAAGGCAGGATATCTCCCAGCGTCCTTCCCGCCATGATGCTCCGACAGATCCCCGCTCCCGCCGACACTACCGACAGCAGCATGGCCTGGCCTGAGAGATGGTACAGTGTCTCAAAGGTAAAAGGCCCCCATTTCATCCTGTTCAGGAACTTGTCCACAAACACCGGGATATTTGCCACGCCGTTGCTCATCTGGTAGCAGTTGGCAAACTTTAATTTGCACTGCTTCAGCATTTTATTTTCCGTGGAAGCCATATTATCCGACTCCCTTATCATATTCTGGTACAGCAGTCCCTGAACGATCCGCAGCAATATGCTCACCGCCAGGAGCGTAAACATACAGGCCGTTACAATCTTTTCCTCCTGAAATACACGAAACATGACGCACCCCTTTTTCTTTTTTCTGACTCTGCTCATTCGCGCACAAAGCCGACCCGCGATCTGCGAAGTCGGCTTTTGTATGATCTTATTATAAAACAGTTATGCATGTTTTCACAGGATTTTTCATCGTCTTATTATGCATGTTTCTGACATCATATGACATAAAATCACTGCGGCGGTTCAGAAAGAGCCTGTACTGCCCTGACCAATGGTAAGATACGCAAAGTCCGCCGCTTTCGACAGTCCAGCCATATCATGGCAGTACAGGCCGAAATACGCTCCCGTGAACCCCCTGCAATGCTCATCCGTCAGGATCCGGGTGGTCTGCTCCCCGCCCGCCTGCTGCCAGTCCGCGCCGTCCAGGCTGTAGCGGAATATCACGCTCATTCCGTCCTCCGCTACCTCCGCCCTCAGCCATATGCTCTCCCCGCAGGGCACGGGGACAGGCTTCATCTCGTCAGATATGACGCCAGTGTCACTTTTAATCAGAATCAGTGCCGCCTGCCCGTCCTCCGTCGCTGTTTTTCCCAGAATATAAAAATTCATGGCGTCATACAGATAAGCCACGCCCGCCATCTGTTCCGGATATTCCGGCGCAAAATCCATCCGCGTCTCCGCCCTGCAGGAGATCCGCTGCTGCCTTACGCCCAGCAGGGATACCCTGTGCAGGGAATTGAGCGATTCCCGCCCGGTGAGCCTGACCCAGCCTTTTCTGGCGGTACAGTCCACAAAGGTATTGTAGTCTATCCTGGGTGAGTTATAACGGACATGCAGTCCGGGCTCGTCGAAGTCGTCAAAAAACCCTGTTTCCTCATCCTCCAGAAATACTTCCCTGATCCCCGCGGGAGCCTCCGTTTCCTTTTCGGCAAACCGACCGCCTGCCTTTAACCGGAGCCATCCGTCCCGATCCCAGACCATTTTCTGGATGGCCGTTTCCCTGCCCAGCGTGCACCATTTCTCTCCATTCAGCGGCCTGGAGCATAGGTGCACCATATACCACTCCCCACCTTGGGTCTCCACGATATCCGCGTGGCCGCATTTCTGCAGGAAATCCATATTTTCCCTGTCCGAGGTCAGGATGGGATTCCCCGGCGCTGTCTCGAAAGGTCCCCAGACCGTCTTCGCCCGCGCCATGGTGACGCAGTGATCATAACCGGTGCCTCCCTCCGCCACGATCAGGTAATACCATTCCCCGATGTGATACATATGGGGGCCTTCCGTACATCCGATGCTGGAACCGTCATAAACTTTCCTCCGCGGTCCGGTCAGATGGTATCCGGCATCCAGTTCCTGCACCAGAACCCCCTTGAAACCATTCACCATATTGATCAGGTACTTTTTCCCATCCGTATCGTGGAACAGGGAGGGATCGAAGCCTATGCTGTTCAGGTAGACCGGATCCGACCATTCCCCGTAGATATCATCCGTATGGACCAGGTAATTGTGGGTATTGTAGAATCTCCCTTTCTTGGTCTTTACATCCGTATAGACCAGGAAAAATCTTTCCCCGTCATAACTCAGGCAGGGCGCCCACACGCCGCCGGACGTGGGATCTCCAATCAGGTTCAGCTGACTTTCCCGCCGCAGGGGAGACGGAATCTGCTCCCAATGCTGCAGGTCTTTGGAATGGAACAGGCGCACTCCGGGCCACCACTCAAAAGTGGAGGTGGCGATATAATAATCCTGCCCCACCCTGATAATGCTGGGATCGGGACAAAAGCCTTTTAAGATCGGATTCCGTATCATCATATTTACACTCCTCGCGTGCATCGGCACGCATACCAATCAATATTTGCTCTATCGCTGGTCTGGCTACCCCTTTTTCCTAAGTTCTATCATATACTCATTTAATCTTAACGGCAAATGACTTTGATTACTTCTGAATCTATTATAATCTATGTACTCAACATTTACATCTCCATACTTCTCCATCAATGCTACCAAATCTTCCAATGGAAATAATCCATCTTCACTATAACTGACAATAAAATTATCGCAATGCATTTCACTGATAACCTTTTCAAAAGATTGCAATCCCTTGGTTTTTGTACAAAATTTTGAATGTTGATCCCACCAATCCCTCAACCCGCTTTTCCCTTGTGCCTCCGGATAATCTCCTCGCGCGATAGTTTCAAGAATATGATAATTTGCTGCGTATTGACGTTTCATATATGGCGGGTCTATATAACATAGATCAGCAGTGATATTTTGTGCGATATCTTCTGCAAAACCCTGGATCACTCTATTGTTCTGAATGTTCCCTTTGTTAAATTGAACCGGCAGCAGAACGAGCGGTTCCAATGCATTTTTCTTCAATTCTGCCAAATAATAACCATATGTGCCAGATATATTAGCAACAGCATTAACAGCCATGATCAATGAATGCTTTAAAACAGCTTCCTCTTGTTCTGATAAGCAATTGGATTCGATCCATTTGTTTATCGTTTCTCTGATTGCATCAATTTTGCATGCATTTTCTGTTGAAAAATATTTTCGACTGGCCGTTCCATTTGCCGGAGTCCCGCCTGGGGAAAATTCTCTGAAAAAATAGCCTTCAATAGGTTCCAGATCATTTAAATAGTTTATGACTGCCAGATATTTTCTCTCTTGATGCGAGGATATATCCACATCTTCATATTTTGGTTCTCTGTCCAACATTATCTGCGTAATCAAATGCCATTTTGTATATGTCATCATATCAGATGCGATCACAGAGTAACCTCTTTTTCTGTATTCAGCAGCCACCAGCCCTGTACCGGCCATCAAATCTACGACTGTTCCCGTCTTTCCGATCATTCTTTCTGTACCAGCCATAATGAATGGCAGCAATTTCGTTTTATTTCCTATATACCTGTACATTTTTCAAATTCTTCCTTGCTAAATTTCATATTGTTTATAGCTGATAGATTAGGCAATCTGTTGATCTCATCCATGATCGTCAAAATATCCTCATCCGTCAAACCATAAAGTTCAAATATCTTTTTCTCAAGTTTCATATCCACGTCCTTATCATAACCGATCAACAGCCTTAGCGCAAGTTGACATATTTCACCCGATAATCTGGACTTAACATACTTTTTTAAAGGTAATGTAAATATGATTTTTTTCGTTAAATATGGATGTGATTTCCACTCATTCTCTCCATATTTTTTTAAATAGTAATAGTAGATCACCCTGGAATTCAACAGCGCCAGGTAATATTCCATCGGTTCATCCACTTCTTTATCTATATATTGGCACGAATATACTGTTTGACTAATATATGTGCTTTCCCTATCCAGAAACGCATTGATTCCCAAACCTGTTTTTCGGATAAGAATTTTAGGCGGCATATATAATGTTTCTCCCTTATAATTTATCCCCTGAATACCTAACATCAAATATCTGTGCCCACTCATCATATACCTATGTAAATTTTCTCCTACATATATTTCCCTCATACCCTCTTTCTTTCTCTCCGATATTATTTTGATAATCTTGCTGTCAGCAAAATCGATCATTTTGCCGCAATTAGCACAAACCTTATTTTTAGCATTCTTTTGAATTTTTGTATATCCCTGTGCAGAATTGCATTCCTTACAGATCACTGCGTTACCTGATTTTGAAATTTCAACTCCTCTTCCAAAGCTAAATTTTGTATTCCAATCAATCTTATCCCTTTCAAGTTTTGTAATAAGATTTTCTTCCATCTCATACAGATCAATATCAAAGAGACACTCTTCCGTTTCTGCAAATCTACTTTGGTTCACCTCATGAACACTTGTCAGGTAACAATCCATCAAATCAATTTCGTTGCATAGTTGGGTGCAGTATAGACAGTTTTTCACGGTTCATCAGGTTTTTTGCGGATAACTTAAGCACTCCATTAATTTCAATAGCGGGCACAAAATCATAGTGCATATGCGGGGGCTTTTCGTCCAAATGAACCCATGCCCCCACCTCATTATTTTTGCCCCCTGTAAGCCCTTGTAAAGCCTTGTGAGCCACTTTAAAGAACAATGCCGTATCTTCTGCCTTTAGATTTTTGGGAGCCGTAATAACTATGCTTTCCATCCTCACATTATTTTTTTGTTTGCGATAGGAACAATCATTCAGCCTATCTTTAAATCTTTGTAATGCCGTCTTGCTGTCCTGTTCTGTAAGGCAGTAATTCAAGTGTGATTTTTTAGTATCAATATTTTTGTTTGAGTGATGTGACAGGTCTCGTCCGTCATGTTGAAGTATCTGGGACTCGGCCCCATTTGCTATCTTTTCAAGGTGCATCATAATCCCCCCTTTCAGTTTATCAAAATAAATATGGGTAATTCCGCTCTTGTAAGAGTGTAACACGGTACACTCTCACAGAGAGTAACCGTGCTCTCCGAGGGCCATTGCATGGAGCCAAAAAATAAAGTGTTGCAAACGCAACACTTTATTTTTAAAAGGGAAGTGTGGGATCAATAGGCACAGGTTTTCCATAGTCTTTGAACATCTCTAATAATTCCTCGTCCGTATATGTTTGATTATTTTTTGCCAACAACTCATTATGTTTATCAACCACAGGTTGCATGAATTGAGTTTCAATTTTTCTTTGTATTGGAAAATTATGTCCACAGGCTTGTGCAATCTTTTGAAAATTTCCAACGAGTTGCGAATACTGTATGTATTCCGTAAAATCCTCTATACTGTCCTCGAATACCCCTTTGTTTAGCAAAACTGAAATATCGTCCTGCCTTAAAAGTGTAATGATTGGAAATCGTCTATATGATTGGCTTTTGTCCTCTGCCTTATAGTCATTGTATTCACCAGCTAAACCGTTTAAAAATTCTTGATAGGATTGCACCGAATTTACGATATTAACTGTATTGATTAAATTGATTGAACTGTATTTAACATTCTGTCTGATAGCTTGTGGGTGGATATCGAACACATTAAATATATTCCCTCTACTGCCTAAAAGATTGAACAACTCGAACGATCTACAGTCATTCCATATAATCACAGGCTGACCGTCATAACCCTCGAATGTTGCTTTGCCGTCACCTATGCAGAAAAAAATATCATCGTCTTTTTCTAAGTCTGGATAAAGTGAACGAGCGATTGCCCTACTTGCAAGACCTTTACCAACCCCACCTTTACCTTCTATATAGTAATTAATTCTCATTGTTGGAGGATCACATTGTTGTATGTACTTAAGCCTTGCACTGTCAATCTTTTTGTAATTATTCATGTATATGATTTTATCCTCATCAATCACTTGTCTAATTGTCTTACCGCCATACATGACATCATACAGTATTTGTTGTTCGTGGTCTAAATCACGACCATACTTTAGCTTGTTTTCGTCCCTTTGGGTTAGTTCTGCTCTAAAATCGAAATTTGCTTTTATTTCATCATCTGAATATAAATGCTTGCCTTTAGTTTGCTCTTTTTCGGATTCGTGGGTGAGATACTGAACATTGTCTAAAAATGCCCCTTTACCCTTTGGAATCTCTATTTGTTGCGGTGGCACACCTAACCATTTTGCGATAACTTCCACATCAATAGCCACATCTGTTTTTAAAATCACATGCCAATGATCATTTTTGAGATCGCCTATATTGTGACCGTATAACTCTTTATCATCTTTTGTATATACATCTTTGTCATGCTTGATATAGGCATATTTCTTGATTGATTTACGAACCAAACAATTTATGATATTATTTTCATTAAAATGGAAATCGGTTCCATCTTTAGGACTAAATTCATATTGCACACAATGGAATACTCTACTTTTCATCTGTATAAACCTCTCTTTCATTAATTTGCTAAATTTAAAATGAAAGATTTATACAGTTGAATTTAAAAATATTTAAAAAAATGTGTATAAATTTTTTCTTTCTTATTTTTTGATATTTTGCACCGTGAAACGGTGTGGAAGAATGTCTACGCCTAACTGTATAAACAGGTTGTTTCGATCATTTTATACACTTAATTTTTGAGATTATGGAAAAAAACTGTATAAATTTATACAGTTTATACAGTTGGCTTTTTGCCCCACCACAAGCCCAATGGTGGGGCGAAAGTATTGAAAAATAAGGGTTTTTAAAAGATGTGATAATAGGTTTTACACAGTTTACACACTTTACACAGAAAACTTTTTTAGAGACAGACTGGAATTTGTCGTACTAAGTATAATCATGCACGTTGGAATATATAATTATGCCAAACAGTCCCATCATGTCCTACTTCTTGCAGAAAGCTGAAAAGACCAGCAGCCGCATCTACTAACTCATCCAAAGTATGTGCTATAAAGTTGCGGTCATATTCTTCACCATTGATCACCGTCAAACTTCTATCAAGTAGCTTACCTTTACCTTCTCTGATTGTTATGAAAAGACCACCGTTCTCTTTTACAACATCATGCATTCTGGAAAACGCTTGCCTGAGCTGATCCGTTTCGATATGCACGAGCCCAGCAATCGCAAATATTGCATCAACTTTTCCTATATAAGAATAGTCATCCAATATATTTTCACTGTAAAACAAAATGTCTGGATTTCTTTCTTTCGCAATTTTAAGGCTTTCCTCGCTAAAGTCTATTCCGACTACTTCATATCCAAGGGCATGAATTCTTGCTGATTCATACCCACACCCGCAACATAAATCAAGAAATCTGCTGCCAGACGAATACTGTTTTACGAAGTCAAGTAACGCAGGGATTTCAGCTTCATCGCTATATCCCGACTTCGCCCAATCGAAAGCCGTTGCATTATAGAAATCTGCTGTATTCTTCAAACTGCTCTTACCTCCTCAAATTTCGATTTATTGATGCAATTATACACCTTTTTGTGTTATCATGCAATTAAAAAGATATGCTTAAATTGATTGACTTTTTTAAATTTAGGATAACCACTTTTGACGGATATATACTACGGATTGACTGCAATATGGCGGAAGATGGATTACGAACTACTCCTTGTTCCCAATGTGCTTTGGATGCGCTGGCAATAGACGAACCGCTTGAATATGCTCGGTTAGTCCTTGACGGTAATTTGCAGATGTGGGTGGATGCAGAGGACAGTCTTGAACTGTGGTAATTTTAATTCCCCCGAATTCGGGGGAATTAAATCATTTCAAGACCTTTGTAGTCTGTTCTTCCAAAATGGACATCTGATGTATGGCGATTTTATTGAGTTTTATCAAGCGTTCTTTTTGGCTCAGTCCATCTTCAATCAGCACTGCATTAATATTTTCCATATTTGACAGGCATATCAGTTCATTTATACTTGCATAATCCCTGATATTGCCCTTTTTATCAGGATTCTTATCCCGCCACTGCTTGGCGGTCATACCAAATAATGCCATATTAAGAACATCTGCCTCAGACGCATAAATGATAGAAGTCTGCTGTGGTGTAAGTTCCGGCGGAATAAGATTAACCTTGATTGCATCAGTATGTATCCGATAATTGATTTTTGCCAATTCCCTTTTGGCGCTCCAACCAAGCAAAGCCTGTTCTTCTTTCTTTAACCGTTCAAATTCCTTGATAAGATATAATTTGAACTGCGGAGATACCCAGCTTGCAAACTCAAACGCAATATCTTTATAGGCATATGTTCCTCCATAGCGTCCCGCTTTTGCTACAATTCCCTTTGAATTTGTGCGGGATACCCATTGCTTGACTGACATAATAAAACGATTTAATCCTGCCTCCAGCATGATTTCTTCATAGGCGGCGGTATTGAAGTCCGCATTATACATTTCTTCCCATATGCCAAGAAATTCTATTGTATTCTTGTTGCGTAGCCATTTTTCTATCAGGGCAGGTCCGTTATCAATTTTCCTTACCATATCAGTTAAAGAGATATAGTCATCTTCTTCAATCTGTAAGACCTGTATCTCTGTTCCGTCAACATTTAGTTTCCCCATGTGATCCCTCCACATCCATCAGGCAATAAATCACAATAGCCTGTTGTATCTCTAACAAATATCTTTTAAACTGATAGCCAACAAAGTAATCAGAATCAATTACGTTTTCGGATACTTCCTCGCCACGATAAAATGGCGGACATGGATTTAAAATAGCATTTTCATTTGCCATATCCATAATTTCTTTCGTAATCTGATAGTGTTCAAAATCTCCGAGTATATCTGCCGGTAATGAGTCTGTGCATATAATATCTTTTCCTTTAACAGCTTCTTTGATATCTCTATACACCGGCACGCCTTCCATTTCATATCCCTGTGGGCAGCATTGCGACAATTCAAATCCCAAAACGCCTGCCGCTGCCTTCCAGGAAAGCCCAATATTGCCGGATTTACCGCAGAAAAGATATTTGTCCTTTGTAAAATCTGCTCTGATTTTAGATAATGAATACATGTCTGAAATAATTTCACAGGGATGGTTCCAATCTGTCATTGCATTTATGACAGGAATTGCTGAATATTGCGCAAGTTCCTTAACAACATCTATATTTCTATGTCTGACAATGATTCCATCTGCCCAATTATTCAGATATCCGCAAACATCTTCCAGTTTTTCTTTCTTATCCAGGGTTTCTGTCAGAAATAGTATTGACTGTCCGCCAAACAGATATATTCCTTTTTCAAATGTTACACGGGTTCTTAAACTTGTATTGGGAAAGAATAAAACGATGCTTTTCCCACTTAGGAAATTTTTAAATCTTCCCTTTTGAATTTCATCTGCTATATGGAAAATTTCAAAAATATCCTCTTTTCTAAGAGCCAATAAATCAATTAAATCTCTCAATCAATCCCTCCGTTCTGCATTATATCCATTGGATAAAAGCCGTTTTATCGTCACTATTATAACCTGCTTTTCTGTAAAAGTCCAACGTACTTTCTTTCTTCGAGCCTGTGAGCAGCATCATTTTATAGCAGTTTTCTCTTACAGCAATCTCTTTGGCATAATCCAGGCACTGCGTTGCCAGACCTCTGTTTCTGTATCTTTCATCGGTGACTACATTTTCAATAAAAGCATATGGTCGCTGGTTGTGCGTCAGATTGGGAATGATGACACAGACACAGGAGGATACTATTTTTCCATCTTCTTCCGCAACAATCACATGATGGTCTTTATTCTGAAAAATAGCATCC
>JAMPFQ010000005.1 GCA_023664345.1 Lachnospiraceae bacterium
TTTGACTGCCTGAACTATCTGCCCAACCTGCAGGAGGCGGTAAACGCCACCAACAGGATGAAGCAGCAGGAGGGCAGAGGCCATGCGCAGGTAGCGCTGTCCTATACCCTGGGTGACGCTTATACCCTGGAATATTGGGCGGATACGGCGAAGAAGATCGAGGAGATGGGTGCGGATTCCATCTGTATCAAGGATATGGCGGGCCTGCTGGTTCCCTACAAGGCAAGCGAACTGATCAAGGCCATGAAAGAGAACACCAAGCTTCCCATCCAGCTGCATACCCACTATACTTCCGGCGTGGCTGGCATGACCTATCTGAAAGCGGTGGAAGCGGGAGTGGATGTTATCGATACTGCTATGAGTCCTTTCGCGATGGGTACTTCACAGCCTGCTACCGAGGTGATGGTAGAGACTTTCAAGGGTACTCCTTATGATACAGGATTTGACCAGAACCTGCTGGCGGAGATCGCGGATTACTTCCGTCCTTACAGGGACGAGTGCCTGAAGAACGGTCTGTTGAACCCCAGGGTTATGGGCGTTGACATCAAGACCCTGTTGTATCAGGTTCCCGGCGGCATGCTTTCCAATATGGTGAGCCAGCTGAAAGAGCAGAATGCGGAAGACAGGTATTATGATGTGCTGAAAGAGATCCCTCAGGTGCGCAAGGATCTGGGAGAGCCTCCTCTGGTAACTCCTTCTTCTCAGATCGTCGGCACCCAGGCAGTGTTCAACGTACTGATGGGCGAGAGATACAAGATGGCCACCAAGGAGACCAAGGCGGTTCTCCGCGGCGAGTATGGCCAGACCGTCAAGCCCATGAGCCAGGAGGTCATCGATAAGGTTATCCCCGGCGAGACCAGGCTCACAGGCCGTTTCGCGGATACACTGCCCAGCGAGATGGATAAGCTGGAAAGCGAGATGAAGGAATGGAAGCAGCAGGACGAGGATGTGCTTTCCTACGCGCTGTTCCCTCAGGTTGCGACAGACTTCTTCAAGTACCGCCAGGCGCAGCAGGATAAGGTTGACATGACCCAGGCAGATACTAAGAACGGGGCATATCCTGTCTAGGAATCTGGTGAGGGAAAGTGTGAACGGAATGAAGATTTTCTAAGGTCAGACAGAACCTGACCTAAGAAAATCTAAGTCATTCCGGGAAGAATCCGCAGGGCGGATTCTTCCGGCCTAGCACTGGTTCATGGATTGTTTGTGCCGCCAAAGGCGGCATGACTGGAAGTTTGAAAGCAGCATCGGAAAGTTTTCCGATGCTGCTTTTTTAAGGTGATCGATATTCTATTGTCATTCTTTTACCGTGTCAAGTTCTGTAAGATTGACACCGGATTTTGTGAGTATTACTTTCAGTTCAATATACCGACCTTTAATTTCCTTATATGCTGCAGATTCTTTATTTTCGATCAAAAGCAGATATTTTTGAACTCTTGCAAACTCTTCCACTGTTATTTTTATCATTTCACTTTCAGTCATACGATCACCTGCCTTTTAGTCTGTATGGATTGTTACAACTTAATCATAACAGATTATGTAAAAGCTGTAAAGTTGTAAAGTTTTATCCGGCTTTGCTTTCAGGTAATGTTACAGAAATTTTAACATTTATTACAGATCCTATTGACAAAGTGCATGAAAGTCAGGTAAGATAACAAGTGTAATGCGATAAAACAGCACAAGAGACAGAATGGAAAGGGAAAGAGTATGGCGCGTAAAGAAACAATCACAATCGATATGATCCTTGATACTGCATTTGCCATGACCAGGGAAGAGGGGTTTGCAGATGTCACTGCCAGAAAGGTGGCTGCAAAAGCAGGCTGTTCTACCCAGCCCATATTCCGCGTATATAAGAATATGGACGAACTGTGGCGGGCGGTCTATGATAAAGCGGCTGCTTTTTTCCGTGATTATTACAGTCTCTTTCCCAGAACGGGCAGGACGCCTTTCGCCAATCTCGGTATGGCATACATTGCCTTTGCCAGAGAGGAACGCCATCTGTTTGAACTGCTGTTTGTGACGGACGTGCCTTATAAAAAGGGTATGTATGAACTGCTGAACGGTTCGGAGGGCAATGTGGTATACGAGATCAACCTTGCCAAACAGGCGGGGTGCGCCGATCCGGGAGACCTGTTCATGAAGATGTGGATCTTCATCCATGGCGCGGCATGCATGACCATGACAGGGGATTATGACCTGACGGATGTACAGACCATGGAACTGCTGGAACGCTCCTATGAAGCCTTTGTGGGTAAAGAGTAAGGAGCCTGGCACATGGAAAAAAAGGATGATATTTTAAGCAGGATATCAGAACAGTATGCGAAAATGAGCAAGAGCCATAAGGCTATCGCAAATTTCATTTCCCAGCATTACGATCAGGCGGTGTTCATGACCGCGGCAAAAATGGGAGAGACACTGGGGATCAGTGAATCCACGGTAGTCCGTTTTGCCGACAGGGTGGGTTACGCGGGCTATCCTGAATTCCAGCGGGCGCTGGAAGAGTGCGTAAAGGGCAAGCTGAGCAGTATCCAGAAAATGGATGCCAAGTATGGCAGGAGCACCCAGTCCGAGGTACTGACTTCCGTGATCACGGCGGATATTGAAAAACTGCAGCATACCATAGATAATCTGGATTCGGCAGCGTTTGAGTCTGCGGTGGAGACGATCCTTGCCGCAGACAATATTTATATCATGGGACTCCGCAGCAATGAGCCGCTGGCGGAATTCCTGCATTTTTATCTCAATATGATTCGCGGCGGCGTGGTGCTTTTAAAGACCACCAGCGTCAGCGAGACCTTTGAGCAGATGATACGTATCAATGAAAAAGACTGTTTTATCGGAATCAGTTTTCCCAGATATTCCATGCGTACCCTGAAGGCGATGGAATTTGCCAGTGACCGGAATGCCAAGGTGATCGCGGTGACGGATTCCACCCATTCGCCCATGAGCCTGTATTCCTCCTGTAATCTGCTTGCCAGGAGCGATATGGTGTCCATCGTGGATTCCCTGGTTGCGCCTCTGAGCGTGATCAACGCGCTGGTGGTGGCATTGTGCCTGCGCTGTCCCCAGGAAGTGCGGCGCAATCTGGAAATGCTGGAGGAAACATGGAATAATTATCAGGTATACCTGAATGATGAGATCAATTTCATTGATGATGAACCCATATTGAATTATTCCCTGCGCAAGGAATAGTGTGAGAAGAATTTCTAAGGCGTCAAAGGACGCCGCCTAAGAAATTCTAAGTCTCACACGGAAGAATCGCAAAATCAGCGATTCTTCCGGACTTGCACCGATTTGTGGGTCGTTTGTGCCGCCGATGGCGGCATGACGGGAAGTGTGAACGGAATGAAGATTTTCTAAGTCTTCCCGACAGGATAGGAGATAAGATGAACAAAGTGATCATAGTCGGCGGAGGCGCCGCGGGCATGATGGCGGCCATAGCGGCGGCTGACAGCGGGGCAAAGGTCTGCCTGATCGAAAAGAATGAGAAGCTGGGGAAGAAACTGTTCATCACCGGGAAAGGGCGCTGCAACGTGACCAACGCGGCGGATATGGATGCCTTGTTCCAGAATGTGTGCACCAACAGGAAGTTCCTCTACAGCGCCTTTTATGGATATGACAATCAGGCGGTCATGGCTTTTCTGGAACGGGCGGGATGTTCCTTGAAAACAGAACGGGGAGGCCGGGTGTTTCCCGTGTCAGATCATTCTTCTGATGTGATCGCCGCCCTGCAGCGGGAACTGAAAAAGCGCGGCGTGGAGATCCTGTTGAACACGGAAGTGTCCCATATCTGGACGGAATCGCAGGAGGGCGTTGCCATAAAGGATTCCGATGAGTTGAGCCAATATGAAGAAAAAATGATTTTTAGAGGAGTACGGCTGAAAGATGGCCGTTCCATACGCGGAGACAGAGGCATCCTATGCACCGGAGGCGTTTCCTATCCCTCCACAGGTTCCACCGGGGACGGACACCGCATCGCCGGGGAGACGGGGCATAAGGTCACGGAACTTGCCCCGGCGCTGGTACCCTTTAACATAGAGGAAAAGTGGTGCGGACAGCTGATGGGGCTTTCCCTGAGAAATGTCGCTGTCACCATGTCCGCGGGGAAAAAGAACCTGTACGAGGGCTTTGGCGAGATGCTGTTCACCCATTTCGGCGTCAGCGGCCCGCTGATCCTTTCAGCCAGCAGTCATTATCATGGAGAGAAGGACGCAAAGCTGTACATCGACCTGAAGCCGGCGCTGGATGAGGAACAGCTGGATAGGCGCATCCTGCGGGACTTTGAGGAGAATAAGAACAAGCAGTTCAAGAATTCCCTGGGAAAGCTTTTTCCTGTGAAGCTTATCCCTGTCATGATGGAATTGTCGGGCATCTCCCCGGAAAAGAAAGTAAATGAGATCACCAGGGAGGAGCGCAGGAACTTTGGCAGGCTGATCAAGCACCTGCCCCTTACCGTTGCGGGCACAAGGGGATTCGAGGAAGCAATCATCACCAGGGGCGGCGTTTCCGTCAAAGAGATTGATCCCTCCACCATGGGATCCAAAAAGGTGGACGGGCTTTATTTCGCGGGAGAGGTGGTGGACCTGGACGCCCTGACGGGAGGGTTCAACCTCCAGATCGCGTGGTCCACGGGCTATCTGGCGGGCGTCAGCGCGGCAGGATCATAAATCAATCTTGACTTCCCGGACGGATCTGTTCGTCTGGCAGATATTGTGCCTGCGGCAGCATACAACAAAAGCCTGCGCTTTTCGTTGTCAGGAATCCGCAGGTTGCGGAAAGGCATGGTTATCAGCATGAGTTATAATATTGCGATCGACGGCCCCGCAGGGGCGGGGAAAAGTACTATTGCCAGAGCGGTGGCCAGGAAAATGGGCCTGATCTATGTGGATACGGGAGCCATGTACCGGGCTATGGCATTGTTCATGGTCAGGGAGAAGATCGATCTGCAGGACACAGAGACGATCACCCGTAAATGTCAGGAGGCGGATATCACCATCCGCTACGAGGACGGCGTGCAGGTAGTCCTTTTGAACGGAGAGAATGTCAACGCATACCTGCGCACGGAGGAAGTGGGCCATGCGGCGGCCTTTGTCAGCGTGATCCCAAAGGTGCGGGAGAAGCTGGTGGAGCTGCAGAAGCGTCTGGCGGCGGAGAGCGACTGCGTCATGGACGGCAGGGATATCGGCACCTGCGTGCTGCCCCGCGCGGACCGCAAGATCTATCTCACGGCCAGCAGCGCGGTGCGGGCAAAGAGGAGATATGACGAACTGACCGCAAGGGGTGAGGCCTGCGGACTGGAGAAGATCCAGGCGGATATCGAGGAGCGGGATTACCGCGACATGCACAGGGAGGCTTCCCCTTTAAAGCAGGCGGAGGATGCTGTGCTGGTGGATACCTCTGATATGACGGTGGAGGAAGTGATAGACAGGATTCTTCTGATCTGCAAGAGGGATTGAAACAACTTAAGAGAATGGGAAACGCATTTTATGGAAATAAAGCTTGCAAAGTGTTCCGGTTTCTGCTTCGGCGTGAAACGTGCGGTGGATACGGTGTATGAACAGGTGGAAACGGGGAAGACTATATACACTTATGGACCTATCGTCCACAATGAGACGGTGGTAAAAGATCTGGAAGAAAAGGGTGTTGCCGTTCTGGAGAGCGAGGACGCACTGAGGGCATTGGATCATGGCAGCGTCATTATCCGCGCTCACGGCGTACCGGAAACGGTATACGATATCCTGGAGCAGAAAGGGATGGAGTGCATCGATGCCACATGCCCTTTTGTGAAAAAGATCCACAGGATCGTGCGGGAAGCCGCCGACAGGGGAGAACACATCGTGATCATCGGGGATCCTGTCCATCCTGAGGTGGAGGGAATCGTGAGCTGGTGCAAGGGTGCGGGAACAGTATTGAAGACCGTGGAGGAGGCGGAAAAATATGTTCCTCCCGAGGGAAAAAAAGTATGTGTTGTGGCTCAAACGACATTTAACTACAATAAATTTCATTCTATAGTTGAAATTTTCCAAAAAAAAGGTTACAATGTTAATGTTGCTAATACCATATGTAATGCGACAGAGGAACGACAGGACTCAGCCAGGGAGCTTGCGAAAGAGGCTGACGTTATGATCGTGATCGGCGGGAAGCACAGTTCCAACACCAGAAAGCTGTATGAGATATGCAGTGGGGAATGTGCGGACACCTGTTTTATACAGACACTGGATGACTTGCATTTAGATCTACCTAAATCTGTTCGACTGGTGGGTATTACTGCGGGGGCTTCCACCCCAAATAAATTAATCGAGGAGGTTCAAAATTATGTCAGAATTAACTTTTGAACAAATGTTGGAAGATTCAATCAAGACAATACATTCAGGAGAGGTAGTCGAAGGTACAGTCATCGATGTCAAGGCGGATGAGATCATCTTAAACATCGGATATAAATCAGACGGTATTCTGACCAAGAGCGAGTACACCAACGATTCAAGCGTAGATCTGACGTCGGTAGTCAAGCCCGGAGACACCATGGAGGTAAAAGTCTTAAAAGTAAATGACGGGGAAGGACAGGTTGTCTTGACCTACAAGCGTCTGGCAGCAGACAGAGGAAACAAGAGGATCGAGGAAGCATATAATAATCAGGAAGTGTTGAAAGCGACTGTTGCGCAGGTATTGGGCGGCGGCCTGAGCGTTGTTGTGGATGAGGTCAGGATCTTCATTCCCGCAAGCCTTGTGTCCGACACCTATGAGAAAGACCTGAACAAATACGCAGGTCAGGAGATCGAGTTCGTTATCAGCGAGTACAATCCCAAGAGGAGAAGATACATCGGTGACCGCAGACAGCTGGTTGCTGCCAGGAAAGCGGAACTCCAGAGAGAACTCTTTGAGAGGATCCATGAAGGCGATGTTGTGGAAGGAATCGTTAAGAATGTGACGGATTTCGGTGCGTTCATCGATCTGGGAGGCGCTGACGGACTGCTTCACATCTCCGAGATGTCATGGGGCAGGGTAGAGCACCCTAAGAAAGTATTTAAGGTAGGCGATCAGTTAAAGGTTCTGATCAAGGAGATCAACGGAAGCAAGATCGCACTTTCCCTGAAATTTGACGACGCGAACCCCTGGAAAGACGCGGCATCCAAGTATGCGGTGGGCAATGTGGTGACAGGTAAGGTCGCAAGGATGACGGATTTCGGTGCGTTTGTGGAACTTGAACCCGGTGTGGATGCACTGCTGCATGTATCCCAGATCGCGAAAGAGCATGTGGAGAAACCATCGGATGTATTGTCTGTTGGTCAGGAAGTGACAGCGAAAGTAGTTGATTTCAACGAGACGGATAAGAAGATTTCCCTGAGTGTCAAGGCAATGCTTGTTTCGGAGAAGCCGGAGGAAGAGTCCGATGCAGATGTTGTATCTGTAGATATTGATGCCGTGATCGCGGCGCAGAGCGAGGAAGACGCAGAATAAGAGTCAGGACGGTAGATTGCTATGGCATATGATTATGAATATTTCAAAAGGGAGATTTTGGCGCTCACAACGATAGATCTGGACTGCTATAAGGAAAAGCAGATGAAGCGCCGTATTGATACTTTGATCACCAAGCATAAGATAGAAGGGTATGATAAGTACGTTGCCAGGCTGAAAACAGATAAAGAACTGTTTGATGAATTCGTCAGCTATATTACGATCAATGTATCTGAATTTTATCGTAATCCCGAGCAGTGGAAGCTGATAGAGGCGGACGTATTCCCGGAACTGATCCGGAAGTTTGGCAAGAATCTTAAGATATGGAGTGCGGCCTGTTCCACGGGAGATGAGCCGTATTCACTGGTGATGGCGTTGTCCAGGCATGTGCCTTTGAGCAATATCAAGATATATGCCACCGATCTTGACAAGCAGATCATTGCCAAGGCAAAAGTCGGGGTCTATAATGAAAAGAGCATCGCTTCCGTGCCTGAAGATTTCAAGAAGAAGTATTTCACGAAAGTGGGTCCTTCTTATAAGATTGCAGATGAGATCAAGGAGCGTGTGGAGTTTCATGAGCATAACCTGTTAAAGGATGCGTATCCCAAGGATTATAACCTGATCGTATGCCGGAATGTGCTGATCTATTTCACGGAGGAAGCGAAAGAGGAGGTATTTCGCAAGTTCAACAAGTCCCTGGCTCCGGGCGGTGTGCTGTTCATCGGCAGTACGGAACAGATAGTCAATTATAAGGAAATAGGCTATGAAAGGAAGAATTCTTTCTTCTATGAGAGGCCATAAAGGATCAGAGCGTGCATCGCGTGACAGCTGATGAACGGAACATATCAGAAAAGGAACCTGTAACAGGTTCCTTTTTTTTAAACATAAGGGCAGCTCGCGGAGCGTGCGGCCCGTTGTTGTGCACACGGACCGCACATGGAATTTTGTCGCTTCGCAACATGCGACCCGGCGCACGAGTAGGGGGGAAGTTTCCCCTACTTGATTGATCGTGGATTCTGACTGCGTGTTTTAATAGGAAGATGCCATCATAGTCAGGACGTGGGCGGCATAAGTGGAGAATGCCTGTCTGTTCCTTTTTAATTCATCTGTCAGTTCAAAGAAAAGTTCACGGCTCTTATAATCCCGTTTAAAGAAAGGCATGAACAGGAAATCCCACTGTGGCAGATAGACGGCCGTCTTGCGTGTATAGCAAGTGGCTGCGGAAGCGGGAATGCGGTGGTTCTTGTCCACGAACCTGGCAACGGATTTATGTAACGCCACATCCTCGGTAGGCAAATAGTAATAATCCTGGTAATTGGAGTAGAAATATTTTAACTCTTCCTCAAAGATGGGAATCTTGATGCAGGCCTCAGATCCCTCGCCCCGGAAAAAGCAGCCTCCCGCGGCGGAAGAGATGGGCTTTGGCAGCGGTTGCTCCAGAGCCAGCGTGATCAGCAGCTCCCGGCGCCTGTTCCCGTTCACATCCTTATAGGAATTGGCCTGCACTTTCCTTGCCTTAACCGGCTCGTTAAAGAGATCGTAATAGGTCAGCATGGGCAGCGTCTGCAGCATGCCTTTCAGATCGTCGGCGTTGTGGAGCAGGAGGGCGTTCTCGGCAAATTCACTGGGATTTTTCACATAATCCTGATAAATGCCGATCAGTTCCCCGCCGGTGAACACATCCTTGCGGTCGATGCCCAGAAACTGCTCCAGCGTCTTCTGCTTGCAGTTGGGCAGTTTCAGAAAATATTTGTAGGGAGCGATCCGTTTGTACAGATCGATACCCTGAAATCCCTCGAAAGTATAGGGGAGGGAGAGTTGTTCACATTTCTGGGTGATGAACGGCAGGTCAAAATTATTGCCGTTAAAGTGGACCAGATAACGGAAAAACTTCGCAAAATCAAAAAATGATTTCAGGACAACGGCCTCCTGGTCATAGTTTTCCGCCAGCCATTGTACCGCATGCCAGCTTCCGTTCTGGTAATATGCGCACCCGATCAGATACAGATAGGAGGAGCGTGCTGTAAAACCGGTGGTCTCAATATCTAAAAAGAGGATACGCTCCAGGGGCGCCAGCTTTTCCAAGGGATAGGAAATTTTAAAGTTCTCGTAAGTCTCTTTCGAAATCCTCATTACTGCCTCCATGTTATGTGAAATAATAGCTATATCAATAATAGCACAATTTTTAATTTTGCAGTAGTATTTTTGATAAAAAAATAGTATATTTAAAATATCAGAAATCGACAGGATAAAACAGGCTGGAATCATAAAACAATTTCGGAACGGGAGCGCAGAGCAGTGGGCGCTGGAATCAAGAACAGTTTCGTAACGAAAGCGCCCGAAAGAGATTTCCAGCTGCGAACTATGCAGATGAAAATCTCTTTCAGAGCAGTGGGCGCTGGAGTGAAGAAACGGAACTGGAATCAAGAAACGGAACTGGAATAGAAAGGATAAATGATTATGGCGAAGTTTACATTTGTGGGCGGGATCCACCCTTATGACGGGAAAGATCTGTCCAAGGATAGACCGATCCGGGATTTTTTTCCCAAAGGTGATGCTGTGTATCCGCTGAGCCAGCATATCGGGGCGCCGGCCCAGGCGCTGGTGAAGAAAGGCGACAGAGTGCTGGCGGGCCAGAAGATAGCGGAGGGCAGCGGCTTCGTGTCCTCCCCCATCTATTCCTCCGTCTCCGGCACGGTAAAGGCGGTGGAGCCCAGGCGCGTTGTCATCGGCGATATGGTCATGAGCATTGTCGTGGATAATGACAGCCAGTTTGAGAGCGTTGCCTTTGTGCCCTGGATGCCTGTGGAAGACATGGGCAGGGAAGATATCATCCAGTGCATCCGCGAAGCGGGCATCGTGGGTATGGGGGGAGCAGGATTCCCTACCCATGTAAAACTGTCCCCGAAAGAACCTGAGAACATAGATTATGTGATTGCAAACTGCGCGGAGTGCGAGCCCTACCTGACTTCCGATTACCGGAGGATGCTGGAGGAGCCGGAGAAACTGGTCGGGGGTCTGAAGATCCTGCTGAGACTGTTTGAGAATGCCCATGGCATCCTGGCGGTGGAGGACAATAAGCCGGACTGCATCGATCTGCTTAAGAAACTGACAAAAGAGGAATCCAGGATCAGTGTTAAGGCGCTGAAGACCAAGTACCCCCAGGGCGCGGAACGACAGCTGATCTACGCGGCTACGGGAAGGAAGATCAATTCCACCATGCTCCCCGCGGATGCGGGCTGCATTGTCAACAATGTGGATACCGTGGTGGCGGTTTACAGAGCCATAGCGGAGGGGCGTCCTCTGATAGAAAGGATCGTCACAGTGACAGGGAACGCGGTAGCAGAGCCCCAGAATTTCCGTGTGCCCATCGGAACGGATTACAGGGAATTGATCGAGGCGGCGGGAGGATTCAAAATCCGGCCGGAGAAAGTGGTCTGCGGCGGTCCCATGATGGGATTCGCCATGTTTGACCTGAATGTACCTGTGACAAAGACATCCACCGCATTGCTGGCCCTTACGAAAGACGAGGTTTCCGCCATGGAACCGGGTCCCTGCATCAACTGCGGCAGGTGCGTGGAAGTCTGTCCGGGCCGTGTGATCCCCAGCAGGCTGGCGGACTGCGCGGAGCATTTTGACGAGGAAGCTTTTGTGAAAAATAACGGCATGGAGTGCTGCGAGTGCGGCTGCTGCAGCTTTGTCTGCCCGGCCAAACGTCCCCTGACCCAGGAGATCAAATCCATGCGTAAGATTCAGCTTGCCAAAAGAAAAAAGTAGGAGAAAAATGATGAGTCAACGAATGAAGGTATCATCCAATCCGCATATCCGTTCCAAGGTGACGACAAACGGTATCATGCTGGCGGTGGTAGTCGCCCTGATGCCGGCCACAGGCTTCGGAATCTACCATTTCGGCCTGAGGGCGCTGGCTGTGATCCTTGTGACGATTGCCAGCACGGTGTTGACGGAATTTCTATTTGGAATATATAAAAAGAAGACTACGGTTTCGGATCTCTCTGCGGTGGTAACGGGACTGCTGCTTGCCCTGAACCTGCCTGTGACGATCCCCTTATGGATGGCAGCGCTGGGCGGCGTGTTTGCAATCCTGGTGGTGAAGATGCTGTTCGGGGGCCTGGGGCAGAATTTTATGAATCCGGCGCTGGCGGCCAGATGCTTTCTGCTGATCTCCTTTCCCACGGCCATGACCGCTTTTGAGTGCGATGCCTGTACCGGCGCCACGCCGCTGGCCGCGTTAAAGGCGGGAGAGCAGGTCAATGTGCTGCAGATGATCACAGGCCATACGGGAGGGACTATCGGCGAGACTTCCGTGATCGCGCTGGCCGCTGGGGCATGTTTTTTGCTGGCTGTGGGAGTGATTGACCTGCGGATCCCCGGAAGTTACATAGTATCCTTTCTGTTATTTGCGGGTATTTTCGGCGGGCACGGTTTTGATCTTGCTTATCTGTCCGCGCAGCTTGCGGGCGGCGGACTCATGCTGGGGGCGTTCTTCATGGCCACGGATTATGTGACAAGGCCCATCACCATCAAGGGACAGTATGTGTTCGGCATTTTCCTGGGGATCATGACGGGGATTTTCCGGATCTTTGGCCCCGGGGCGGAGGGGGTATCTTATGCCATTATCCTGGGAAATCTCCTGGTGCCCCTGATCGAGAAAGTGACCAGACCCACGGCTTTCGGTTACGAGAGAGGGGGTAAGCGGGCATGAGAGAGAAAAATGATGTGCGGACCATGCTGAAAGAGGCAGGCATCCTTTTTGTGATCACGCTGTTGTCCGGTCTGATCCTGGGGCTGGTCTATGAGGTGACGAGAGAGCCCAGAAGGCTGCAGCAGGAGAAAGCCATCAAGGAGGCGTGCATTGCAGTGTTCCCCCAGGCGAAAGAAAATGGAACAGAACTGACTTTTGCATCCCTTGAGGCGGCGCCCTCCCCGGCGCTGCAGGAGGAACTGGCACAGAATCATGTGGAGATCGGCACTGTTTACAGCGCGTCCGACGCAGCCGGTTTTTACGGCTATGTGGTGGAGGCTGTTTCCACCAAAGGCTACGGCGGCGATATTGTGCTCTATGTGGGCGTGAGCGCGGATGGAACCGTGAACGGCGTGTCCATCCTGGAGATCAGCGAGACGGCGGGCCTTGGCATGGAGGCGCCCAATGTGCTGGCACCGCAGTTTGCGGGGCGGAAAGTTGACAGCTTTGTCTACACGAAGACAGGGGCAACGCCGGGCACCAATGAGGTGGATGCCATTTCTTCGGCGACCATCACCACAAAAGCAGTCACCAACGCCGTGAACGGGGGACTGAGAACAGCCCTGGAACTGTTGAAGGGAGGCGCGGTCCATGAATAAGGCAGGAGAAAGACTTTACAACGGACTGGTGAAAGAGAACCCCACCTTTGTCCTGATGCTGGGAATGTGTCCTACGCTGGCGGTCACTACCTCGGCCGTCAACGGCCTGGGGATGGGCCTGACCACCATGGTGGTGCTGGCATTGAGCAATCTGTTCATATCCCTGCTCAGGAAAGTGATACCGAACAGGGTGCGTATCCCGGCGTTCATTGTGATCATAGCATCTTTTGTGACTGTGGTGCAGCTTTTACTGGAGGCATATCTCCCGGCGCTGAACAAGTCGTTGGGAGTTTATATCCCTTTGATCGTTGTAAACTGTATCATATTGGGGCGTGCGGAAAGCTATGCCTATTCCAATCCGCCGATTCCGTCTCTGTTTGACGGCATTGGGATGGGGCTGGGATTTTCCTTTGCGCTGACCTGTATCGGCGCGTTCCGGGAACTTCTGGGAGCCGGAAAGCTGTTTGGGGCGGCTCTGATGCCGGAGGGGTTCGAGCCGATCCGCATTTTCGGGCAGGCGCCCGGCGCGTTCTTTGTGCTGGCCATGCTGGTGGCTGTTCAGAACTGTATTAAGGACAGGCGGAAAAAAGCAGGAAAGCCTTACGAAAAGATTGGCTCCGGCTGCAGTGAGGACTGCAGGAACTGTTCCGACCAGGGATGTACCCGACGCTTCTATGACACAGGTGCGGAGGGGAAAGGAGCAGTTAAAAAAAACATCAGGACAGCAAGTACAGATACGGTAAAAACGAATACGGCTGATGGACAGTCCGGCACAGCCGTGCGTGAAAAGGTGTCAAAGCCTATCAGGAAACAATCTGCAAGCGAGACGGGAGAGAAAGCGGCAGAACCGGTCCGGAAGCAGCCGGATGATCCGGCAAAAGAGAAAGCAGCAAGACCGCCGATTTTCGAGTCGGAAAACGATGCATGGGAAGATGGATTTGAGGTCATTGATCTGGATAAGGAGGAGAATTAAATGGATAACGTAAAAGAATTGTTGGTCATCCTGATCGGTTCCTCCTTAGTCAGCAATGTGGTGCTGAGCCAGTTTTTAGGACTCTGCCCTTTCCTGGGAGTGTCCAGAAAGGTGAAGACCGCCGCGGGCATGGGTGGTGCGGTGGTCTTTGTGATCACGCTGGCCAGCTTTGTGGCGGGCGTGATCAATCGGTTTGTCCTGATCAGATTCCAGGTGCAGTATCTGGACACTATCGTGTTCATCCTGGTCATTGCGGCGCTGGTACAGTTTGTGGAAATGTTCCTGCGTAAGGCAATGCCCTCCCTTTATGAGGCGCTGGGTGTATACCTGCCTCTGATCACTACCAACTGCGCGGTGCTGGGAGTAGCGATCAACAACGAGCAGGCGGAGTACGGCATTCTTGCGGGCACGGTGAACGGTTTTGCTACCGCGGTGGGATTTACCATATCCATTGTGATTCTTGCGGGCATCCGGGAAAAGATTGAGTATAATGACGTGCCGAAAGCTTTTCAGGGCATGCCCATCGTGCTGCTGACAGCAGGACTGATGGCAATTGCGTTTGTGGGATTTTCGGGATTATTATGATAACAGTTTGGGAACTGGAATAGGAGGCTGACGCATGAATTTTATCGGAATCTTGACTGCTGCCGGGATCGTGGCGTCTGTGGGCATCTTCGTGGGCCTTTTTCTTGGGGTTGCAGGGATTAAGTTTAAGGTGAAAGTGGATGAGCGGGAGGAGGCCGTGCTGGCGGCTCTTCCCGGCAATAACTGCGGCGGCTGCGGCTATGCGGGCTGTTCCGGCCTGGCGGCGGCGATCGCCAAAGGCGAGGCGCCCGTGAACAGCTGTCCCGTGGGCGGAGAGCCTGTGGGAAAGCGGATCGCCGCGATCATGGGCGTGGAGGCCGCGGGCACGGAACGTCAGGTGGCTTTTGTGGCATGTCAGGGCGACTGTGAGAAAGCGGGAAGGGACTATGATTACTATGGCGCGGAAGACTGCCGGATGGCTGGCTTTGTGCCCGGAGGCGGCGCCAAGTCCTGCAACAGCGGCTGTCTGGGATATGGCACCTGTGTGAAAGCCTGCCCTTTTGACGCCATCCATGTGGTGAACGGGGTGGCGGTGGTGGACAGGAAAGCATGTAAAGCCTGCGGCAAATGTGTAGCCGCCTGCCCCAAACACCTGATCTTTCTTGTCCCTTATAAGGCGCAGATCGCGGTGGCATGCAGTTCCAGAGACAAAGGGCCTGCCACCATGAAAGCCTGCACCACAGGCTGTATCGGCTGCGGGATCTGCGCGAAAGTTTGTCCCAGTCAGGCAGTGACAGTGGCGGACTTTCATGCTACAATAGACCAGAAGAAATGTACCGCCTGCGGCACATGCATGGAGAAGTGCCCGAAAAAGGCGATCATCCGCTTATAAAAACAGTTTCGGGCACTGGAGTGCAGAAACGGAACTGGAATCCCCAAAAACAGTTTCGGAACGGAGATGCCCGGAAGAGATTTCAGACGCAGAGCGGCTGAAGATCTCTTCCCCGCCAAGGGCATCGGAGTGCAGAAACGGAACTGGAATAGGAATAGGAGAAACCATGAGATTACCTGATGATTATGACGACCGGTCCGGGCTGACGCCCACGGTGGTGTCCGCAATCGTGGCAGTGACACTGTTCGTGGCGGTGATCCTGGCAGTGGTCCTGATGATGAATAATGACCACCGGGGAAATGGTGATCATAACGCGTCACAGTCCCAGAGTGAGCAGCCCACGCCTCGGCCCACATCTCCCGTTGTTGTATATCCGGACACGGACGAACTCATTTCCGGCAGCAAACTGACACCGGACGATCTGGATTTCTGGAATATGTATCCTCCCGAGGAATCGCCCTCCGCGACCCCGGAGCCGGAGGCGTCCCCCGCAGCGGTGGAGAGCGATCCCGCCACGGACGGGAAGCACACGCTGATCAAATATGCCAGCGGCAAGGAAGAGTGGGTGCTGATCAGCCCTTATCTGCCCAAGCATGAGTATGATTTCACCAGACTGGTATGCCAGTCCGGCCTGATGAAATATTTTGAGGACGGCAAGCAGACCTCCTATGTGGGGATCGATGTCTCGAAATTTCAGGATTATATTGACTTTGTGAAAGTGAAAAAGGCGGGAATCCATTTTGTGATGATACGAGTGGGTGCAAGGGGCTATGGCACCGGGCAGCTGATCGTGGACGAATATTTCAGCGACAACATCAAACGGGCCACGGACGTGGGCCTTGACGTGGGAGTATACTTCTATTCTCAGGCGGTCACGGAGGATGAGGCGAGAGAGGAAGCCAACCTGGTGATCGAGAATCTGGGAGAGTACCAGATCAGCTATCCCGTGGCTTTCGATATGGAACTGATCGAAAATGATACGGCCAGGACGGATGCCCTTACCAAAACGCAGAGGACAGCTATCACAAAAGCGTTTCTGGATACCATCGCGGCTGCAGGCTATAAGACGGTGATCTATGGCAACAAGCAGTGGCTGATCAAGGAGATCGATATGTCCAAGCTGACCGCTTATGACGTCTGGCTGGCGCAGGAGGAGGATATCCCCGATTACCCGTACAAATTTACCATGTGGCAGTACAGTAAGAGCGGTGTGGTAGACGGCGTGGCCGGATATGTGGATCTGAACATCAGCTTTATCGACTATTCGGAGAAGTAGGCGGACGGTAATCCAGGATCTTTGGCGAGACCGTCACTCTGGTGTAGATATCGGCATATCTGCTGGGAGAGAGACCCTCGATATAATTAGGGGTATACTGCCTGGAAACACCGTTTTTTTTCAGAATGTCGATGGCCTTGTTGTAAGCGATGGCCGCTTCCTGCTCGGAGGGGTAGCGGCCCACGATATAATTTCCCCTGACATGGATGCGGACAGTATAGAGGTACTGTCCGTTTTTTTGACGTTCCCGGCTGACGCCGTGGTATATGTTCAGAATCTCCAGGTTTTCCCGGCGGAAGTCGCAGGAGTCGTTGTTGATGAAACGGAAATCCCGCCCTTCTTTCGCATAGGGCCTGATGCCGTAGCGCGATGTGATGCTGACCTGCAGCCCGTAGTCGGCCACAAAATAATGCCTGCCCCTGCACATGATCTTGTGGGAGGAATAATAGAAAAGGTCGTCCAGGTCAAATTTCAGCACATGGGTGGGGGAAAGGTAGTAATAAAACAATTTCTGTCCCATATAAATGGGATTGCCGAGATAGATGTCATTGTCCCGAAAATTGAGGAGGGAGACCCATTTTTCAAAAGCAAGAGGAGAGTCTTCCGTATAGTCATCCAGTGATATCCTGGGCGAACCCAGCAGGCGCAGACCCTCCCGGTATGCGGCCTGTGCCGCCTCCGGGCAGGAAAAGCTGCCAAGGCTGATATGCTTGCGCCGATAGGTAAGGGAGGAACGGAAATAGGCCTCTCCGTTTTTGCGGACAGAGGAAAATACGCCTTCGTAATGCTTTTTTTCGGAAAAGTCGGAATGTGTCATATTGGCCCCTCCCTGCCGCGGATGGTGGAACGGATCGCTTTTGATATAGTATAACATTTTTTGCGGAATCTGAACAGTTACAAAATTGTGTCATAATTGTTACATATTTTTTAACCTTATCTCATATATTTGATATATCGGACAGGCACTGTCCTGTCCGCCATGTTTTGAGAAAGGATAAAGAATGATGTATAAAAAGGCGGTCGGGTTATTGATACTCTGCAATATGATTTTTCTGGCAGGACTTCTGTGCATCCGCGGAACGGGCCATGTGAAAGGGATGCCACGGACGGTTTCCCTGATATCCCTGACCCTGTGGGAGGTTGAGGAAAAAGCGGAGAACCGTGAGACGGTAGGGGAGGAGAGCAGGGCGCTGGGAATCGTGGACCGGGCCGTTTCCGGACAGCGCGTGGTGGAATTTGATGTGTTGGAGCAGGAGACCGATATGCTGGAGGCTTCTGAGCTGGATGTGCTGCTGAGGATCGTGGAATCCGAAGCGGGCAGTGAGGATTCGGACGGCAGGCTGCTGGTGGCAAATGTAATCCTGAACCGGGTGAACGACGAACATTTTCCGTCCACGGTGACAGAGGTGGTGTTCCAGCAGCAAAACGGAGTGGCCCAGTTCTCGCCTGTTGCCAGCGGGAGGATCTATCGGGTGGAGGTCAGCGAGGAGACCAGGGAGGCTGTGGAACGGGCCCTTGACGGCGAGGATCTCTCTCAGGGTGCATTGTACTTTGCCGCCAGGAAATATGCGGACAGCACAAAGATGAACTGGTTCGACGAGCATCTGGTCTACCTGTTCCAGCACGGCGGGCATGAATTTTTTAAATAGCCTGCCTTGCGCCATGGGGCAATTAATGATATACTATACACAATTTACAGACAAATACAGGGAATGGAGAAAAGTATGGAAGTCTTATACAAAAGTACCAGAAGCAGCGCCGGCCCGGTGAAAGCGTCCCAGGCGATCCTCAGGGGTCTCTCGGAGGACGGCGGGCTGTTCGTGCCGGATCATATCCCCGCGCTGGACAGGAGTTTGCGGGAACTTGCGGGCATGACCTATCAGGAGATCGCCTACGAGGTGATGAAGCTTTACCTCACCGACTTTACGGAGGAGGAGTTAAAGGACTGTATCAATAAAGCTTACGATGCCAAGTTTGACAGGCCGGAGATCGCTCCGCTGGCGGAAGCGGAGGGCGCTTACTATCTGGAACTGTTCCACGGCGCCACCATAGCGTTCAAGGATATGGCTTTGTCCATCCTGCCCCATCTGATGATCACATCTGCCCGTAAGAACCAGGTCAAAAATGAGATCGTGATCCTGACGGCAACCTCCGGAGACACCGGAAAGGCTGCGCTGGCAGGTTTCGCCAACGTGGAGGGAACACGCATCATTGTATTTTACCCGAAAAACGGCGTCAGCCCCATCCAGGAAAAGCAGATGGTGACACAGCAGGGGGACAATACGCTGGTGGTGGGGATCCACGGCAATTTTGACGATGCCCAGACCGGTGTGAAGCAGATCTTCTCCGACCGGAAACTGGCAGCGGAGATGGACAAAAAGGGCTTCCAGTTCTCATCCGCCAATTCCATCAATATCGGGCGCCTGGTGCCCCAGATCTGTTATTATGTGTACGCTTATGCCGCCCTTTTGAAAGAGGAGAAGATCAGCGAGGGCGAAACGATCAATGTGGTGGTTCCCACGGGGAATTTCGGAAATATCCTGGCTGCGTTTTACGCGAAGAATATGGGGCTTCCCATCGGAAAACTGATCTGCGCTTCCAATGAGAACAGGGTGCTGTATGATTTCTTCCGGACTGGCGTCTATGACAGGAACCGGGAGTTCGTGCTGACCAGTTCCCCTTCCATGGACATCCTGATTTCCAGCAATCTGGAGCGGCTGATCTATCGTATCGCGGGAGAGGACGCGGATAAGAATAAAGAACTGATGGCGGCTTTGACCGGGGCGGGGAAATATGAGATCACCCCGGAAATGAAAGCGGCGCTGGCTGACTTTTACGGCAGCTATGCGGATGAGAGAGAGACTGCGGAGGAGATCGGCAGGCTGTACAAAGACTGCGGCTATGTGATCGACACCCATACGGCTGTGGCGTCCGCAGTGTACCGGAAATACGCGGCGGAGACAGGGGACAGGACAAAGACGGTGATCGCCTCCACCGCCAGCCCGTTCAAGTTTACCAGAAGTGTGATGAACGCTATCGATCCGAAATATGACGCTATGGGTGATTTTGAACTGGTGGACGAACTTTCCAGGATTGCCAATGTGGCGGTCCCCAGAGCCATCGAGGAGATCCGTACCGCCCCTGTGGTGCATGAGAAGCAGTGTGACGTGGATCAGATGAAAGAGACGGTGAGGGAATTTTTAAGCCTTTATTCCCGCGGGCAATGAGCCACAAGTCCAGGGAATCATGATTCCCTTGGACCTTGGCGAATGCCGCGAGGGTCAAATACCCCGCAGCTTGCTGCGTTGCAAGATTGATACCCCGTCAGCTTGCTGCGGGGGCTTTGATTGAAATTGCGATCCTGTTAAAACGGGTTGTGATGGTATCGGCAGATCATCGGGATCTGTGGAGTAGAAGGTACATTGCCATGAAAACAGAAAACGCAGATACGGTTCAGTCTGTGGCATTAACGATCTGTGCGAATGATGGAAGAAAGCTGGAAATCCCGCTTGAAGTATGGCAGGTAGATGTTGTATGTGAAATGCTTGGTTTGTGTGTGGATACGGCTGACCTGGATACTTATCGTATGCGGAGTAAAGAGCGGGTGGATGAGAGGATGGAAATCTACCGTCACGCAATCAGGAATTTACATAGCAAGGAATAAGATATGACCACCATATATTTTGTCAGACACGCAGAATCTGATCATACAAACCATAATGAACAGTCGAGGGGATTGACTGAAAAGGGATCAGAGGACAGTAAGCTTGTCACAAATTTTTTGTCTGACAGGAAGATCGATATGGTATTCTCAAGTCCGTATAAGAGAGCCATTGACACGATTCGTAACTTCGCTGATCTGGCGGGACTTGAAATCCATATAGAAAATGATTTCAGGGAACGAAAAGCAGGCAGCGGTTGGATGGAAGATTATACATCGTTCTGCAAGGCGCAGTGGATGGATTTTGATTACAAACTTTCAGATGGTGAGACATTACAGGAAGTACAGACAAGAAATATTACAGCGTTAAACCGCCTGTTAGACGAGTATGGGAACAGAACAATCGTCATCGGCACTCATGGGACCGCTTTAAGTACGATCATCAATTTCTATGACAGGCAATTTGGATGGTCAGATTTTGAAAAGATCAAGGGGCTAATGCCGTGGGTTGTGAAAATTACCTTTGATAGAGATGTCTGTGTGGAAATCCAATCGTATAACCTGTTTGAACTGCGCTGATGGATTCGAATTTTGAGAGTAGTGCAGATGATTGGATAAAGGAGCATTCCTGTAAATGACTAATCGTATCATAACAGATATTTCAAATTACATATTTGTGTCTGACGAACCCGAAAAGGTCGATGCTGTCTTTTTGCCTGGCAGTTCACATCCCGAACAGCCTGAATATGCGGCAGAACTGTACCGCAGGGGATATGCGAAATGGCTTATTCCGTCAGGCGGCGTCAGTGTGAAACGTGATAAATGGCCGGGCGTTCGCTCAAAGGCAGACAGATACAGCGGCGATTATCAGTCGGACTGTGAGTTCTTTACGGATGTGCTTCTTAAAAATGGTGTACCTGTTGATGCAATCATTGGTGAAGATCAGTCGGGGCATACCCGTGACAATGCATTTCTATCTCGAAAAGTTGTTGACGAAAAAGGGCTGGAGATTAAGACCGCGCTGATTGTATGCAAAGCGTTTCACGCCCGGCGTTGTCTTATGCTTTATCAAATGGCTTTTCCTGATGTTGAAATGAAAGTCTGCCCGATTCATTGTTACAACATTACAAAGGATAATTGGTACAAGAGTGAACAAGGTATCGACCGTGTACTTGGTGAACTTACTCGATGCGGTAACCAGTTTGTCGGGGATATAAAAGAATATTTGTCATGACAAAATAAGTTCCTGTTGTAGTAAAGCTAAAGGAAAGCAGAGGATATAGATGTGAGAATCTATTTCGATCATTGTTGTTATAATCGCCCTTATGATGATCAATCACAGATTAGAATAAGTTTTGGAAACTTTTTGGAGAAAGCATCTGCCTATGCTGACAGTCATCCATACAAAGGTAATGCCTGCGGAGGAATCAAAGATGGGTGAACAAATGACGGCATATAAAAATATGGTTGGGTTACTGGATGTGGATAAGGATACGGCGGATAGATTAAACAGGTGCATCAGCGATCCGCGTACATATTATGAGGAGCATGAAAGATTGTATGCGGAAAGAGGGATGTATTCCAGGGCGGATGACGATACTGTCATATGGCTTGGCATGGTTGATATCCTGATCGAGCAGGGGCTCATGTTTGAGTTCGACTGGAAGGCCGAACTGGAAGATTTCCTTTATGGAATGGAGCAGATCATTCCTGGCGATACGCTTACCCTTGACGGGGAATTGTTTGACGAGGACGCGGATATCACACAATGGCTGAAAGCGCTGCATGATCCCTGGATGGAACAGGGATATGTCATAGCGGGAATGGATATAGACAGCGACAGTTATTGCGTGATGATAACGGCTAAGGACACCTTTGACAGGCTTGCATCTGAGGCTGGAAAGACCGGGCATAGGATAGCGCTGGCGCAGGATATGTAGGGCCGTGCGCATTCATCGGAGGCGC
Source organism: Lachnospiraceae bacterium (assembly GCA_023664345.1). Lineage (GTDB taxonomy): Bacteria > Bacillota > Clostridia > Lachnospirales > Lachnospiraceae > Acetatifactor. The sequence goes on from JAMPFQ010000005.1 coordinate 22,109, forward strand.
TAAGCAGACATCCGTCTTTTGTGTTTGGGGATGCAAATGTTTGATTTTATCATAGACATATTGGCAAGTTTTTTTGTTGAATCTCTTCTGTGGATTGATAAGATTCTCAATCGAAAGGGAGCAAAAAAGCGAATGGAGAGTAAGGAGAAGCCATGACAACAGAAGAAATGCTGGGAAAAGTAGACCACACGCAGTTAAAGGCCTATGCCACATGGGAGGATATCCGGAAATTGTGTGATGAGGCGGTGAAATACCACACTGCCAGCGTATGCGTTCCGCCCGCCTATGTGAAAGCAATCCGGAATACCTATGGTGCGCGGCTTACCATCTGCACCGTGGTGGGCTTCCCGCTGGGCTACAGCGTGACGGAGGCGAAAGCTGCGGAGGTGGAGTGCGCCCTGCGGGACGGCTGTGACGAGATCGATATGGTGGTCAATATCAGCGATGTAAAGAACGGATATTGGGACAAGGTGGAGGAGGAGATCCGAGCCCTGAAAAAACTCTGCGGGGATCACATCCTGAAAGTGATTATCGAGACCTGTTATCTCACAGAGGAAGAGAAGATTGCCATGTGTCAGATCGTCACCCGGGCGGGAGCGGACTATATCAAGACCTCCACCGGATTCGGCACGGGCGGCGCCACGAAAGAGGATGTGGAACTGTTTAAGGCGCATATCGGCCCCGAGGTGAGGATCAAAGCGGCAGGCGGCATTTCCACGGCAGAGGATCTGGAACTGTTTATCAGCCTGGGCTGCGACCGCATCGGGACTTCCAGGGCAGTGGGCCTGCTCCGGTAAGATTTTTGCAAAGAAGAGGAACAGGAAAATGAAAAATCAGGTGATTCAAGATCGTTTGAAGGCATTGAGAGAGGTTATGAAGGAGAGCGGCATCGACTATTACATGATGCCCACTGCGGACTTCCATAACTCCGAGTATGTGAATGATTATTTTAAGGTGAGAGAGTATTTCTGCAATTTCTCCGGCTCCAACGGGACGCTGCTGGTGTGGCAGGAGGGCGCGGGACTCTGGACGGACGGCAGGTATTTTATCCAGGCGGAGCGGGAACTGGAAGGCACCGGCGTGGAACTGTTCCGTATGCTGGACGAGGGCGTGCCCACCCTGGAGGACTTCCTGGAGCAGCATATGGAGCAGGGACAGACCCTTGGATTTGACGGCAGGGTGGTATCCTGCGAGAAAGGAAAGAAGCTGGAGGAGAAGCTGGCGGATAAGGAGATCCGCTTCGCTTACGAGAAAGACCTTGCAGAGGGCATCTGGACAGACAGGCCCGCCTTTCCCCATGGAAAGGTCACGGCGCTGTCGGAGGAACTGGCGGGCAGGAGCACGGAGGACAAGCAGAAGGACGTGATGGAAAAGGTGTCCGAGGCGGGAGCGGACAGTTTCTTCCTGACGAAGCTGGACGACTTGATGTGGCTCTTTAACATCAGGGGCTGCGATGTGGAATGCAATCCCGTGGCCATGTCCTACGGCTATCTGACGAAAGGGGAGGCAGTCCTCTTTATCCAGAAGAGCGTGGTGGACGAGGCTGTGGCGGAATATTTCCGGGAAAAGAAGATCACGGTGAAAGACTACGCGGAAGTGTCGGATTACCTCAAGGCGCTTCCCCAGGGCGGAAAGGTGCTTATAGATGATCATAACTGCAGCTATGCTTTCTATAAGATCCTGTCCGGGAGGCAGACCCCTGTGGAGAAGAAAAATCCCACGGAACTGTTGAAGGCAGTGAAGAATCCCGTGGAGCTTGCCAACATGGAGAAGATATATCTAAAGGACAGCGTGGCTCTGACAAAATATATCTGCTGGCTGAAGACCAATATCGGCAGGCAGGAGATCACGGAGATCACGGCTGCGGACTATCTGGAGAGACTGCGCCTGGAGATTCCGGAATGCTTTGGTCTTTCTTTCCCCTCCATATCGGCTTACGGCGCCAACGCGGCCATGATGCATTATGAGCCCACACCGGAGGATCATGCGGTGTTAAAGCCGGAGGGGCTTTATCTGATCGATTCCGGCGGGCAGTATCTGGGAGGCACTACTGATGTGACCAGGACCGTTGCCCTTGGCCCCGTATCGGATGAGATCAAAAGGCATTACACCGTGGTGGCCGCAGGCATGCTGCAGCTGACCAACGCCCACTGGATACACGGCTGTACCGGGAGAAACCTGGATATCCTGGCGCGCCAGCCCATCTGGGATATGGATCTTGATTACAAATGCGGCACGGGCCACGGCGTGGGTTATATCCTGAATGTCCACGAGGGGCCGCAGAACCTGCGCTGGAGGTTCACGGAGGGCATGACGGAAGCGGTCATCGAGGCCGGTATGGATGTCTCCAACGAGCCAGGCATCTATGTGGAGGGGAGCCACGGCATCCGCATTGAGAATATCATGGTGGCGGAAAACGACGTGAAGAACGAGTACGGGCAGTTCATGCATTTCAGGACACTGACCTGGGTGCCGATCGATATGGATGCCATTGATCTGAACTATATGAGCGAAGTGCAGAAAGAGATGCTGAGAGAGTACCAGCAGAAAGTATATGAGAAAGTTTCACCGTATCTGACGGCGGAAGAGGCGGAGTGGCTGGAGCGGGAGACCAGGGTCGTATAGACTCAAAACAGAATTTTACTGGAAGAGGAGGAATGTTATGGGATCGATCTACTTAGATACTGACAAATGCGTGGGGTGTAATGCCTGTGTGAGGGCATGTCCGGTCATTGACGCGAATGTGGCAAAATCGGATGGTGAGGGAAGACTGATCATCCACATCGACGAGGAGAAATGCATCAAATGCGGGGCATGTATCCGTGCCTGTTCCCATCATGCCAGGTCTTTTGGGGATGATATCGACGTATTTTTAAAGGATATGAAAGCGGGCCAGGAGATTGTGATGATTGCGGCGCCTTCCATCAAGATTGCTTTTGACGGGAACTGGCGGCATGCGCTCCAGTGGTTCCGAAATCAGGGGATCAAGAAGATATATGATGTTTCCTTTGGCGCGGATATCTGTACCTGGGCGCATTTCCGTTATCTCCAGCAGCATCCCGAGGCGAAGGTGATTTCCCAGCCCTGTGCGGCGGTGGTCAATTATGTGCTGAAAAACAAGCCGGAACTGATCCCCAGCCTTTCCCCGATCCACAGTCCCATGCTGTGCCTGGGTGTCTATCTCAGGAAAGTGCTGGGCTACCGGGGGAAGATCGCGGCGATCTCGCCCTGTATCGCCAAGGCGGACGAATTCCATGATACGGGGATCATCGATTATAATGTCACCATGGAACATCTGCGGGATTATTTTAAGGCGGAGAAAGTGGAGCTGCCGAAGATAAAAGTATTCAGCGAGTTCGAGTTTGACGGTGATATCGGTCTGGAGGGAGCCATTTATCCCAGGCCGGGAGGACTGATGAAAAACCTCCAGATCCACGATCCCGATATGCAGATCATCACCTCAGAGGGAACGGAGCGGCTGTATGAGGATCTGAACCTCTATCTGGAACAGAAAAAGAGCGACCTGCCCAGAGTGTTCGACGTCTTAAGCTGCAAGGATGGCTGTAACGGTGGGCCGGCTACGGGCGTGGATTACCATTGCTTTGCCATGAACAGCATTATGTATGACGTGGAACAGTATGCCAGGGATGTGCGCAGGAAGTCCAAGACGAAGAAAGGGCGCGACCTGCAGTTTGAGGAATTTGACAAAAAGCTTCGCGTGGAAGATTATATCCGTACATATGAGTCCCGTCGGAAGAAGAACGTCGATGTGACGGAGGCGGATATTGAGCGGGTCTACAAACTGCTGGGCAAGGAGACCTATCAGGAGAAACACTTTGACTGTCATGCCTGCGGATTCCGCACCTGCCGGGATATGGCCATCGCGCTGGCAAAGGGCATCAATGAAAAAGAGAACTGCCATCAGTATATGCTGCATTCCATCCGGGAGGAGCGCCAGAAAGTGGAGAATGTAAACCGCCAGGTCTGCGAGATGAACGAGGAACTGATGGGAATCTTCAAGGATCTGGAGGGCAATATCCAGAATGTCAGACAGGAGGCGGATAAGATCAAGGATGTGGGTGTCAGCACCACGGATAAGATGAACGTGCTGACTGACCATATGAACAGGCTTGTGGAACTGAATGAAGGGATCAGGAAGTCTGCGCAGCATATCAGCAGCAGTATGGAAAGTTACAATGTGATGACCCAGGATGTGGAGAACATTGCCGGAAAGATCAATCTGCTGTCCCTGAACGCGGCCATTGAGGCGGCCAGGGCAGGAGAGGCCGGGCGCGGGTTTGCGGTGGTTGCTTCCAATATCCGGGAATTATCGGACAGTTCCAAATCTTCCGTGGCGAATGCGAAAGAGAACGGCGGCGCAGTCAAAATGGCGATCCAGGAGATCTCGGATGTGATCCAGCAGTTCAACGACACCATCTCGGAACTTCTCGATTCCGTGCAGGACGCCATCGCGGATGTGAACATGACATCGGAGAACGGGCGTATCATACAGCAGTCCATGGATGTTGTGGCGCGGATAGCGGACGATGTGAGAAGTGTGATACAGGAGACCAGTTCCATATTGAATTGAGTTGCTAAATTTTTATAAAATATTTCCCATTTATTGACTTTTTACTACCGCCATGTTAAAGTTATAACGATTAGATTTTTTTTAGATCTATATTCAAGAAATCATGAAAGAAAAGAGGTAAAACGCGAGATGGCAGAGATCAATTTAAGCAAGTATGGCATCACCGGGACTACGGAAGTAGTACACAATCCTTCCTACGAGGTACTGTTCGAGGAAGAGACTAAGGCAGGTCTGGAAGGTTTTGAGAAAGGTCAGGTTACTGAACTTGGTGCAGTGAATGTAATGACCGGAATCTATACAGGCCGTTCGCCCAAAGACAAGTATATCGTGATGGATGAGAATTCCAAAGATACGGTATGGTGGACCTCCGATGAGTATAAGAACGATAATCATCCCATGTCAGAGGATGTATGGGCAACCGTAAAAGATATCGCGCAGAAAGAACTCTGCGATAAGAGACTGTTCGTTGTGGATGCGTTCTGCGGTGCCAACAAGGATACCCGCATGGCGGTGCGTTTTATCATGGAGGTTGCTTGGCAGGCTCATTTCATCAAGAATATGTTCATCCAGCCCAGCGCGGAGGAACTGGAGTCTTTCGAGCCTGACTTCGTTGTTTACAACGCTTCCAAGGCAAAGGTTGAGAATTATAAGGAATTGAACCTGAATTCCGAGACCTGCGTGGCTTTCAATATTTCCAGCCGTGAGCAGGTTATCATCAACACATGGTACGGCGGCGAGATGAAGAAAGGTATGTTCTCCATGATGAACTACTACCTGCCTCTGAAAGGCATCGCTTCCATGCACTGCTCCGCTAACACCGATATGAACGGTGAGAACACCGCGATCTTCTTTGGGCTTTCCGGCACAGGCAAGACCACTCTGTCCACCGATCCCAAGCGCCTGCTGATCGGCGATGACGAGCACGGCTGGGATGACAACGGCGTGTTCAATTTCGAGGGCGGCTGCTACGCTAAAGTGATCAATCTGGACAAGGATTCCGAGCCTGATATCTACAATGCCATCAAGCGTGACGCTCTGCTGGAGAACGTGACCGTAGACGAAGCGGGCAAGATCGATTTCGATGATAAGAGCGTGACCGAGAATACCCGCGTTTCTTATCCCATCAATCATATTGAGAATATCGTGCGTCCTGTTTCTTCCGCACCGGCAGCTAAGAATGTGATCTTCCTGTCCGCGGACGCGTTCGGCGTGCTTCCTCCCGTATCCATCCTGACGCCGGAGCAGACGCAGTATTACTTCCTTTCCGGATTTACCGCAAAGCTGGCAGGAACGGAGCGCGGCATCACAGAGCCTACGCCTACTTTCTCCGCATGCTTTGGTCAGGCATTCCTGGAACTGCATCCTACCAAGTACGCAGAGGAGTTGGTCAAGAAGATGCAACAGAGCGGCGCAAAGGCTTATCTGGTAAATACCGGCTGGAACGGCACCGGCAAGAGGATCTCCATCAAGGATACCAGAGGCATCATCGATGCTATCCTGAGCGGTGATATCAACAAGGCGCCTACCAAGAAGCTTCCCATCTTCAATTTTGATATTCCTACGGAACTTCCCGGCGTTGACACCGGCATTCTTGATCCCCGCGATACCTATGCAAACGCTGCTGACTGGGAGACCAAGGCAGACGATCTGGCGAACAGGTTCATCAAGAACTTTGCGAAGTATGAGGGTAATGATGCAGGCAAGGCACTGGTATCTGCAGGCCCCCAGAAATAAGGAAAAAGATCAGCTGATCATAGAAAAAGGATCACTGGCTTTCAAGCCAGTGATCCTTTTACGTTTGCGAAAGCAGGTTTGATCTGTTCAGCAGATCACTCGTTGGCAACATCCGCGGAGTAGAGTTCCGTACCGTCAGCGGTAAGGAAAACAAAACGGGCGCCCTCCAGCCTGATGTCATATGTGGATGCAAATGACTCGAACAGGTCTGCCAGTCCGGATTTATTTGCCTCGATAACGGGATCGAAAAGCGCGGCTATAGCGTCAGCGGCCATGGAATTATATACGTTGCTGTCAGGCATTGTGTATTCATATATAAATACGTTTCCGTCAGCGGCAAGCTTAATGGACATCCCCGTAGCAGCCAGAGCGCTGTTTGTAGCGGATTCAGCCTGTTTTGCCTCGTCAGTCTCCAGCCAGTCTGCCAGGGTCATGACAGCGTCCTCCGCCTGAGAACTGTTCGCTGCAGGAGCAGAAGACTGGGCCGCGGAAGAACTTCCGGCTCTTGCGGATCCATCGTCTTTGGAGCCGCAGGCTGCAAATGACAGAGCCATGGCAGCTGTAAGTGCAAGTGTCAATAATTTTCTTTTCATAACTTCAAACCCTCTCTTTAAAAATATTACTGGAACGAAATCAATGTTATCATCCCAAATTGGAGTGTTCAATGTAAATATTCACTAAATAAAGATGCAAAATCCAAAAATTGCTGTTGTATTTTGCCAGATGTTTCGTTATAATAATAGTAACCTGAAGTGTGCGATAACTCTTGTTTATTTTTGAACCTACATTTACTTTAAACGGGATTCCTATATCGCCGGCTGGCTGTCAAGCCCTCACTTGTATACAAGGATTGGAAGGGAAGGCAAAAGGACGGTTGCGGTCACCCACCTGGCTTTGGCTAGGAGTCAAAAAACAGGAGGCGGCATTTCGGGGATATCAACAGAAGAAAAGAGCAGTCCATATGGGGCTGCTCTTTTGAAGTAGATCATGATTTTGTGAGGAGAGATCGTTGAACAGAGACAGAAAAGGTTTGAACAGATCCCAGAGGATGCAGCTGAAAGCGTTCATATGCCTGCTGGGCGCCCTACTGCTGGTGATCCTGCTGCTGGCAAAATTCGTGTCGCTGCTGGTACATAGAGCGGAGCCGGAGCCGGAAGACCCCTCCGTGATCCCATACCCCCACGTTCCGGTGGTGAATGTGCTGACAAATGTATGGATCCTGGATGCGGGAACAGAGGAACTGGTGATCTTCCGGGACGGGGTGAGGGAAAGCTATCCCTATGGCATTCTCACTGAGGGAGCTGGGGAGGGCCTGGGAGCCGTGATGTACGGCCCCGACCCGGCGGTCAGGGAGCAGGTCGCAGATGTGGTCCTGACGGACGGCGCAGTGACGGATATCTTTGCCAAAACGGAGAAGGTCAACGGCAGGATCCTTAGTGCGGATGAAAATGGGATCGAGGTGGAGGGTTTGGGCGTGTATCCCCTGGATGAGGATTATAAGGGATACAGGTTATATGACCAGATGGCCATGTGTACCGCAGGCGACATCTGTTTCGGATATGATTTTACGGATCTGGTGCTGGATGAGGGCAGCGTCTGCGGCATCCTGCTGGCGAAAGAAGAGGCCATGGAATACATCCGCGTGCTGTTAAAGAGCGGGGATTACGGCGGCAATTATCACGAGCAGCTGATCCTGTCGGGCGATACAGATTTTACGGTCATCTATGGCCCTTATGAGAACAGGACACAGGAGACGTACCATGCCGGGGAAGAAGTCACCATTGAGCGGGACAGCAGCTATTTTGACGGCGACAGGGTGTGGATCCGACCGGAGGTTTTGACCGGAAAGCTGGTCTTGAAAAATGTGGGCAGGAGCCAGGGGATTCCCTCTTACCGGGGAACCATGGAACTTTTGAACACGGAAGACGGCATTGTGGTGATCAATGAGGTGCTTCTGGAAGAATATCTTTACAGCGTGGTGCCCAGTGAGATGCCATCCAAATATCCTGCGGAGGCGCTGAAAGCCCAGGCAATCTGTGCCAGGACTTACGCTTACGGTCATATGGAGCACGCCGGGTATCCAAGGTACGGCGCCCATGTGGACGACAGCACCTCCTATCAGGTTTACAACAATATATTGGAGCAGGAAAGCACCAGCACCGCGGTGAAAGAGACTTACGGGCAGCTGCTCCTGACAGGACAGGGAGAGACGGCGGGAACTTATTATTATTCCACTTCCTGCGGCGTGGGTACGGAGGCTACGATCTGGAAGACGGAGGCGGCTGCCCAGATCGACTATCTGCACGCCCGGGCATTGAACCCGGAGGGCAGCGATCTGGGGAGTTATCTGCAGGATGAGGATCATTTTGCGGCGTTTATCCGCCAGCGGAACGAGGATGATTTTGAGTCGGACGAAAGCTGGTACCGCTGGACATACGAGGTGAAAAAGCTGGATGCTGCACATATGCTGGAAGTGCTGCGGAAGCGGTATGATGCCAATGACAGATTGGTCCTGACACTGGCGGATGGGGAATATGTCAGCCGGGAGATCGAGGAACTGGACGTGATCAAAGATATCTATATCGAGAAGCGGGGAAGCGGCGGTGTGGCGGATGAACTGATCATAGAGACAGAGGAGCATACTTATAAGGTCATTTCCGAGCACAATATCCGTTATGTGCTGAATGACGGGCAGAGTAAAGTACGGCGGCAGGACGGAAGCCAGGGCGCCAGCCTGAATCTGCTTCCCAGCGGTTTCTTTGTGATAACGACTGAAAAGGAAAAGGGCAAGGTGACAGGATATAGCCTGGTCGGAGGCGGGTTCGGCCACGGTGTCGGAATGAGTCAGAATGGTGCGAAAGAGATGGCGAAATATGGATATGATGCACAGGACATCCTGCTGTTTTTTTATGACGGCTGCCATCTGGAAAATATTTATGGCGCGGAGGGTGAAAGTGATTCGTAAAATATATCTGATCGGGCGGGATTTCGCCGAACATATGAAACAACAGAATATCAGCGCTTACGCTGCCAGTATTGCCTTTTTTTTCTTCCTGTCGCTGGTGCCCATGCTGATCATGATCTGCACGATCATTCCCTATACGCCGCTGACGGAGGAAAATCTGGTGACGGCAGTGACGGATATCACTCCGGACAGGATCGATCCCCTGGCGGAAAGCCTGATCGCGGATGTCTATGACAAGTCGGCGGGTATCCTGTCCATTGCCATTTTCGCCACCATATGGTCGGCGGCGAAAGGTGTTATGGCCTTGATGACAGGCCTGAACGCGGTGAACGGGGTGGAGGAGAAACGAAATTACTTTCTGGTCAGGGCGGTGGCGTCCCTGTATACGGTGGTGATGCTGGTGGTGGTGATACTGTCCCTGTTCCTCATGGTGTTCGGTGATCAGCTGGTGACGCTGGCGCTTCATCGGTTCCCGCCGCTGGAGGCGGTGGCGTCTTTCGCCATGAATTTCCGGTTCATCCTGGTGTGGGCAGTGCTGACGATTCTGTTCGCGGCTGTCTATACTTATGTGCCGGATGTGAAGATGAAGTTCAAGGAACAGATACCCGGGGCGGTCTTTGCCGCCGTGGCGTGGAGTGTTTTTTCCTGGGGATTTTCCATGTATGTGACTTACGGTAATCCCTATGGCATTTACGGAAGCCTGTCCATTATCATCATTGTGCTGCTGTGGATGTACTTCTGCATGTATATCATTATGATCGGGGCTTATATGAACCGATATTTCAGTCCGGTGAACAAAGTGTTGGTAAAACGATTATAAACGATAAAAAGTTTATGGGATTTTTCGGATTTGAATAGACTTTGCGTTCCTGTTGTGGTATGATGAATGCAGGCAGCCCAGAAAGAAGGAGGATACATATGACGAATGACGAGTTATTGCTTGCAATGTCAGATTTGATGGACGTAAAATTGAAATCCGCACTGAACTCTGAATTACAGCCGATAAAGGACGATATCAGAGATATAAAGCGCAATATAGGAGATATGGAGCAGCATATCGGAGATATAGACTGCCATATCGAAGACATGGAACACCGTATGGAAGGCATGGAGCACCGTATGGAAGATATGGAGCAGCATATCGGAGATATAGACCGCCATATCGAAGGCATGGAACACCGTATGGAAGACATGGAACACCGTATGGAAGGCATGGAGCACCGTATGGAAGACATGGAACACCGTATGGAAGATATGGAGCAGCATATCGGAGATATAGACCGCCATATCGAAGGCATGGAACACCGTATGGAAGACATGGAACTTCATATCGGAGGTATAGACCGCCATATCGAAGACATGGAACACCGCATGGAAGACATGGAACACCGCATGGAAGATATTGAACTTCATATAGGAGGTATAGACCGCCATATCGAAAGCATGGATCTTCGTATGGAGGATATGGGGCAGCATATTAAGAATATCGAGCTTCATATTGAAAATGTAACGGACAGAAATATCCAGATATTGGCTGAGAATTATGTCCCGGCTGCAAAACGGTATGAAAAAGCATCGTTCCAGATTGACGCGATGGAGGCGGACATAGATGTATTGAAAAAAGTGGTCACAGGCCATAGCGAAAAACTGCAGAAGCTGGTGTGCTGACGGAACAATCCAGTCCGAAACAGATTTTGCTGCAAGGTCTTGACTTTTTCAGAATGAACCGTTAAAATAGGGAACAGTTGGAAAAAGAAAGGCATTGATGGTGCACAGTAGAGGTTCATCTTCCTGCAGAGAGAGGAAGTCATTGGCTGAAAGCTTCCTTACGTTCAGATGTGACCTTGAATTTCCCACCGGAGCCGCCGGAGTGAAAGTTTTCCTGACCGTGATGCAGGATTAGCTGTTAGCTTTGGACGCAGGCGCACGTTACGCGTAAATGAGAGCCGCATATTCCGTGTGAGACGGATAGCGGAAGCAGGGTGGTACCGCGGAATATTTTCGCCCCATGCGCAGAGATTGCGCATGGGGCGTTGTTTATGTCTGTGGACAATCAAAAACAGCTTCGGAATGGAAGCGCCCGAAAGGGATTTCAGACGTGGAAACGGCTGAAGATCCCTTTCCGTGCGATGGGCGCTGAAATGCAGAGGCGGAACAGATTGCCGTAAGCGGCGAACAGATCAAAAACAGCCTCGGAATGGAAGCGCCCGAAAGGGATTTCAGACGTGGAAACGGCTGAAGATCCCTTTCCGTGCACAGGGCGCTGGAATGCAGAGGCGGAACTAAATTAGGGAGGAAATTTCAATGAATGACAGACTAGCGGGCATCAGACAGGAGATCTTGAACGGGATCGAACAGCATGCCAGTTCAAGGGCGGCGGCCTTTGAACTCAGGAAACAGTTTCTGGATTCCAGGACCGGCAAGATCGGCCAGATGATGAAGGAAATGAAGAACATCGCTCCGGAGGAGCGCGCCAGCTTTGGCAAGAATATCAACGAACTGAAAGAATGGGCGCAGCAGAAGTTCTCCGAACTGGATGAGAAGCTGAAGGCAAAGGAACTGGAGCGCAGGTATGAGTCCGAGAAGGTCGATGTGACAATGCCTGCGCAGAAGATGGAGACTGGCAATCTGCATCCCGTTACCCAGATCCGCAACCAACTTATGGATATTTTCTTGGGCATGGGCTTTGAGGTGGCCGAGACGCGGGAGATCGAGAAAGACTATTATAATTTTGAGGCGCTGAACATCCCCAAGGATCATCCGGCCAGGGATATGCAGGATACCTTTTACCTGTCGCCGGAATTCCTGCTTACCACCCAGACCAGCGCGGCCCAGATCCATACCATGGAGAAGAAAAAGCCGCCCATCAAGATTGTTGCCGCGCCGGGCAAGGTGTTCCGCTCGGACGATGATGCAACCCACTCCCCCATGTTCCATCAGATGGAGGGGCTGGTGGTGGACGAGAAGATCACGCTGTGCGACCTGAAAGGAATGCTGGAGCATTTCGCGAAGAAGATTTTCGGGGAGGAGACCACCACCCGTCTGCGTCCTTCTTATTTCCCTTTCACGGAACCTTCCGTGGAGGTGGATGTCAGCTGCTTTTCCTGCGGGGGAAAAGGCTGCAGGCTGTGCAAGGGCACGGGCTGGATCGAACTTCTGGGCGCGGGCATCGTGAACAAAAAGGTGCTGGAAAATTGCGGCATCGATTCGGAGAAATATAGCGGACTGGCTTTCGGCATCGGATTGGATCGTGCCGCCATGGTGAAATACGGCATTAACAATGTGAAGTTGTTGTTCGAGTCCGATCTGCGTGTGCTGCGGCAGATCGATGACAACTGAATTTCTATATAGAGTGGAAATCAAACAGTCTCGGAACGGTAAGCGCAGAACAGGGGCGCTGAAGTGCAGAGATCGGAACAAATTGCCGTAGACGGCAATTGAATGGAGGAAGATTATGTTAGTACCATTGAGTTGGTTGAAAGAATATGTGGACATTGATATCACGCCACAGGAACTGGAACAGAAGCTGTTCTCCTGCGGCCTTGAAGTGGAAGAACTGACAGAGGTCGGAAAGGAGATCAGCAAGGTTGTGGTGGGGCTGGTGGAGGAGTGCGAGCCCATCCCTGAGACCCATCTGCATGTGTGCAGGGTCAACGCGGGTGAACATGGGACATTCCAGATCTGCTGCGGTGCGGACAATGTAAGGGCGGGGGGAAAATTCCCTGTGGCGCTGGTGGGCGCGACAGTCTATATGACCGCCAAGGATCACAAGACCGTGGAAGGCACCATGACCATCAAGAAAGGAAAACTCCGGGGCTATGAATCCGAGGGAATGCTCTGCTCCGGCGTGGAACTGGGCGTCAGCGAGAATATGTTCCCCGGCGCAGGCTACAACGGACTGCTGGCGCTGCCTGAGGACGCGGAGATCGGAGCGGACGTAAAGCCCATGCTGGGGCTGGATGACTGGATCTTTGACATTTCCGTCACGGCAAACAGACCGGACTGCCAGAGTATCCTTGGCATCGCCAGGGAAGTGGCGGCGGTCCTGGACAAAGAACTGAAAGAGCCCTCCCTGGAGTATACGGAAACGGAAGTGAAGAAAGAGGGCTTCACCGTAACGGTGGAGGCGCCGGATCTCTGTCCCAGGTATATCGGTCATTATGTGTATGATGTGAAGATCGGGGAATCCCCCCTGTGGATGAAGCGCAGGCTGGCTTTGGTGGGACAGGATGCCATTTCCAATATCGTGGATATCACCAACTATGTGCTGTTGGAGATGGGACAGCCCATGCACGCCTTTGACTGCGATTATCTGGAGGGCAATGCCATCCGGGTAAGGCGTGCCGGTGAGGGAGAGAAGCTTGTAACCCTGGATTCCCAGGAGTATACTTTAAATAACAATAACCTGGTGATCTGCGACGGGGCAAAGCCCGTGGCGTTGGCAGGCGTCATGGGAGGGCTGAATTCCGAGATCCGGGATACCACGGTGGAGGTCATGTTTGAGGCAGCCAAATTCATGCGCGACAATATCCGCAGGACTTCCCGCGCCCTGGGCAAACGCACCGACGCCAGCGCCAGATATGAGAAAGGTGTGGACGAGTACACCACGGTGCATGCCATGAAGCGTGCCCTGCATCTGGTGGAGGAACTGGGCTGCGGCAAGATCTCCTGCACCCATGTGGATGCAAACACGGGAAATTCCATTGCGCCCAGGGAGATGAAAGTAAGCGTCAGGAAAGTAAACGACGTGTTGGGGATCGAAGTGCCGGAAAAGGAGATCCTGAGGATCATGAAGAATCTGCAGTTTGCTCCCGTCCTGGCGGGGGACGAACTGACACTGCAGGTGCCCGCTTACCGCGAGGATATGGATTCCTATCCGGATGTGGCGGAGGAAGTGATCCGCATATACGGTTACGACCATGTTGTCCCCACGTTTATGTCAGAGGCAAAGGTCACAATGGGTGGACTGGATCAGAAGCAGAAGAAAGAACTGAAGCTGAAAAGGGCGCTCTGCAGCGTGGGAGCCTACGAGTGCATCCATTATTCTTTTATTTCGCCCTCAGACCTGGATCTGCTGCGGCTGCCGGAGGATGCCCCTGAGAGAAATGCCATCCGCATCCTGAATCCCATCAACGAGGAACTTTCCCTGATGCGCACCACGCTGGCGCCGTCCATGCTGAACGCCATTGCCAGGAACCAGAAAAAGGGAAATCTTGAGGGCAGGCTGTTTGAGGTGGCAAATGTGTTCCTTCCCGGGGAACTGCCCCTGAAAGAGTATCCTGACGAGAGAGATACGCTCTGCATCGGTATTTTCGGGGAGAAGGAAAGCTTCTTCACCCTGAAGGGAATGGCGGAGAAAGTGGCGGAGACCCTGTTCGTGGATTTCGCTTATGAGCCTGTGAAAAAGCCTTTCCTGCATCCCTATCAGGCGGCGGCGATCTTCTGTGAGGGAAAGGAGATCGGCTATCTCGGCAAGGCGGCTTACGAGGTCAGCGAGAGCCTTGACCTGCGCACGGACGCGTATCTGCTGGAGATCGACATGAAAGAACTTTCCGCCCTGTATGACAGGCAGGCGTCTTTCACGCCGCTGTCCAGATTCCCGGAGGAGAGCCGTGACCTGGCCCTGGTGATGGATCGGACTGTGACCTGCGGACAGGTGGAGGATGTGATGAAGAAGTCCTGTTCCCATATCAGGGATATCAGGCTGTTTGACGTCTATGAGGGATCACAGATCCCGGCGGATAAGCGCAGCATGGCGTTCACCGTCGAATTCGTGCCCGGGGAGGAAGCTTTCCAGCCGGATTCCGTTGACCGGTTCGTGAAGAAGATCTTAAAGAACCTGAAGAACCAGCTGGATATAGAGTTAAGGAGTTAAAGGAGAAGAAATATGCCGTTTTTACTGTTGTTAAACCTGATCGTGCCCTATGTGATGATCCTGGTGGGAGGTATCCTGAAAAAGCATCCTGTATCGGATATGAGATCGCAGAACGGATATAACACGCCGACTTCACGGAAATCCCAGGCACACTGGGACTATGCGCAGAGTATTGCCCCCGATATTTTTATATCCATCGGAAAGACAGCGGGAGTGGTCGAGATCATTTTATGTGTGATCCTGTTTTTGTTGCATGTTTCCAGCCAGGAGGCTCTCATTGCCGGTGGGTGTGTGGGAGTTGGTTTTCTGCTGTTCGGATTTTACAGGACGGATTCGGAAGTCAAGAAAAAGTTTGCGGAGGTATGACCATGAAAAAACTGCTCTTTGGATGTTTCTTGATGCTTTCGGGCATTATAGGGGGGGCTGCATGGCTGATAGCAGCTTCAAATCTGGTGCAGGGCGGAGCCTGGTCTACCATGGCAAACATATTCCCCGTTATTGGGTTTGGCAGGAAGGACGGGTATTTTGTGATCCTGTTTTATGCACTTGCTGTTGCAGGCGCTGTTATCGCAATTAAGGGAATGAAGGAAGATAAGTAAAAACAGTCTCGCAACGCCAGGCGCAGATTAGGGTGCTGAAGTGAAGAGACGGAACTGGAATAGGAGGCATCTGAAATGGAAAAGAAAAATATCTGGGAAACATTTGACGCGAAGCATTTGAAAAAGCTGGAGAGCCTGAACCGGGAGTACAGGGACTTTTTGGATAACGGCAAGACGGAGCGGGAGTGCATCGACACCATCGTCAACACCATTGAAAAAGAGGGCTACCGCGAACTGGAGAGCCTCATCAAAAGTGGGGAGGAACTTTCCACAGGGGATAAGGTGTACAGCGTATGGATGAATAAATCCATCGTCATGTTTCGTATCGGCGCAAAGCCCATGGCGGAGGGAATGAATATCCTGGGGGCGCACATCGACAGCCCCAGGCTGGATGTGAAGCAGAATCCTTTATATGAGGACGGCGGGTTCGCCTATCTGGACACCCATTATTACGGCGGCGTGAAGAAATATCAGTGGGTGACCATCCCTCTTGCCATCCACGGCGTGGTGGTAAAGAAAGACGGCGCCACCATTGAACTGAATATCGGCGAGAATGAGGACGATCCCGTGTTCTTCATCTCTGACCTGCTGATCCACCTGTCCCAGGAACAGCTGGAGAAAAAAGCCGCCAAGGTGATCGAGGGAGAGGCTCTGGATCTTATTATCGGCAACAAGCCTCTTGTTATCGACAAGAAAGCGGAGAAAAATAAGGACAAGGAGCATAATAAGGAAAAAGAGAGTGAAAAGGAACATGCAAAGGATGCCGTGAAAGCTGGTATTCTGGAAATCCTGAAAGACAGCTACGGAATCGAGGAGGAAGACTTTATCTCTGCTGAACTGGAGATCGTTCCCGCAGGGACGGCAAGGGAGGCAGGCTTTGACCGCAGCATGATCCTTGCTTACGGTCAGGATGACAGGGTCTGCGCGTTTACCTCCATGAGAGCCATGCTGGATGTGCAGGAATCCGACAGGACGGCCTGCTGCATCCTGGTGGATAAGGAGGAGATCGGTTCCGTGGGCGCCACCGGTATGCGGTCCAGGTTCTTTGAGAACGCGGTGGCGGAAGTGATGGAACTTAGCGGGGAGTACAGCGAACTGAACCTGAGGAGATGCCTGGCTCACAGCTGTATGCTGTCCTCCGATGTGAGCAGTGCGTATGATCCTTCCTTTGCAGCCAGCTATGACAAGAAGAATGTGGCGTATCTGGGCGGCGGCATGGTATTTAACAAATTTACCGGCTCCAGGGGAAAATCCGGATCCAATGACGCCAACGCGGAGTATCTGGCACATTTGCGCAAAGTCATGGCGGACAGGAAAGTGAACTTCCAGACCGCGGAACTGGGCAAGGTAGACTTGGGCGGCGGCGGGACCATCGCCTATATCCTGGCGCTCTATGGCATGAACGTGGTGGACAGCGGCGTGGCGGTGCTGAACATGCACGCTCCCTGGGAGGCTACCAGCAAGGCGGATGTCTATGAAGCATACAGAGGATATATGGCATTTGTGGAAGAGGCCTCAATGTGAGTGTGGAAAATGTAAGGGAAGAGAATGGAGGCTTGAAAACCTCGGATTATTACTTTGATCTGCCTCAGGAACTGATCGCCCAGGATCCCCTGGAAGACCGTTCCGCATCCCGGCTGCTGGTGCTGGACAAGGAGTCGGGATGCGTGTCCCATCATGTGTTCTGTGAGATCACGGACTTTCTGGAGCCGGGAGACTGCCTGGTGCTGAATAACACCAAGGTGATTCCTGCAAGGCTTCTGGGAGAGCGGGAGGGTACAGGCGCCCATGTGGAAGTGCTTCTGCTGAAACGCCGCGAAAATGATATCTGGGAGACGCTGGTAAAACCCGGGAAAAAATGCCGTCCCGGCACAAGGCTTGTCTTTGGCGGCGGACTGCTGAAAGGGGAAGTGCTGGAGACGGTGGAGGAGGGAAACCGCCTGATCCGCTTTGCATATGAGGGTATTTTCGAGGAGGTTCTGGACAGACTGGGAGAGATGCCCCTGCCCCCTTATATCACCCATAAGCTGCAGGATAAGAACCGCTACCAGACGGTCTACGCGAAATACGAAGGCTCCGCTGCAGCGCCTACCGCAGGGCTGCATTTTACGGAGGAACTGCTGCAGCGCATCCGGTCGAAAGGCGTCAGGATCGCCTATGTGACCCTGCATGTGGGTCTGGGTACATTCCGGCCCGTGAAAGAAGAAAATATCCTGGAGCATCATATGCACTCCGAATTTTATCAGGTATCGGCGGAGGCGGCGGATACGATTAATGAGACGAAACAAAATGGCGGCCGGGTGGTCTGTGTGGGGACTACCAGCTGCCGCACCGTGGAGAGCGCGTCAGATGAAAGCGGCCATGTGAACGCGGGCAGCGGGGACACGCAGATCTTTATCTATCCCGGATATCGTTTCAAGGCGCTGGACGCGCTGATCACGAATTTTCACCTGCCCGAATCCACCCTGATCATGCTGGTATCGGCGCTTGCCGGACGGGAAAATGTGCTGAACGCATACCGGGAGGCAGTGAGGGAGAGGTATCGGTTTTTCAGTTTTGGGGATGCCATGCTGATCAGATAAGGTCAACAGAAAGGACATTGCTTATGAATGAAAGAAGAAAAAGCAAAAGGACAAGCATGCCTTCCAGGCTTATGATAAAGCGGCTGGACGGTGGTGAGGACAGACAGGTTACCATTGAGGTCACTGACGTGTCAAAAAGCGGTATCGGCTTTGAGTGTAAGGAACAGCTGCAGGTGGGTGAGGTATATGAGTCCTTTCTGACCATCTGGACCAAGGAAGTGATCCATGCGATCCTCAGGATCGTGCGCATCGAACTGAAAGAGCAGATGTATTCTTATGGTGCGGTATTTGTGGGAATGCCGGATACGGAGTCGGCCAGGATCGAGGTATATCAGACTGTTGAAGATGTTAAGAAAAACCAGTAGGAAAGTGATGATCTCCACAGGCGCAGGGATCTTGCTGGCAGTCCTGTATGTGATCATATTCAATTTTTCGGCGCAGGATGCGGAACAGTCCGGATCCCTGAGCCGGATCATTTCTGAAAAATGGGTGGAAATGATCAATACGCTTGCCAACAGGCAGTGGAGTCAGGCGGTGATGGAGGAATGGATCGTTTATTTTGAGCACCCCATCAGAAAACTGGCGCATTTTACTGAATATGCCTGCATGGGCGTGCTCGTCTATGTGTTGTGGAGCCAGTGGCTGGAGCGGGGGAAAAGGCTTTACCTGCTTACAATAGCGTGGGTTGCTCTGTCCGCGGCAGCGGACGAGTTCCATCAGCGCTTTGTACCGGGCAGATCGGGCAATCTTGCGGATGTCTGCCTGGACACCTGCGGCGGAGCCGCGGGGATGCTGTTCTGCGTCCTTGTGTGGAAAATTTTTTTAAAAAACAGGCATGGTTCCTGATAGCCAGGGATTATGCCTGTTTTTCCGCGGGCAATGAGCCAAGGTCCAGGGAATCATGATTCCCTTGGACTTTGGAGAATGCTTAAATCCGACTTACTGTCCTGCTATCATTGCCGTATCCGCGGGGAATATCCCTCCGCCTCCAGGAGCGTGACGGCCGCCAGCAGGGAGGACTCATCATAAAATTCTATCTGCAGCACACCGTCCTCGGTCTCCCGGTTATGGGTGATGCCGATATTCTTGATGCTGAGTTTCTGTTCCGACAGCAGCGTGACGATGCGGGCAAGAGCGCCGGCTTTATCGGCAATGTCCACACTGATGCTGAAAGAGCGCTTGATGGGCCCGCTGGAAGCGCTGATGAAAGAATCGCGGTATATCCGGGCACTGTCGAAGAAATCATACAGCCCGTCCTGGTCCCTGTTATCCAATGTCGCTTTGATCCTGGTCAGGGCATCGATATAATCTCCCAGTAATCCTGAAATATTTTCGGTGTTGGTGAGGCAGATCTGCTGCCACATCACGGCGGAAGAGGAGGCTATCCTGGTGATATCCTTAAAGCCTCCCGCAGCCACCATTTTCATGATGCCGTCAGCGGAATCGCTGTCCCGCACCAGATTGACCAGAGAGGACGCCACCACATGGGGCAGATGGCTGATGGCAGCGGTGACATGATCGTGCTTTTTATGATCCAGGACCAAAGGGATGGCTCCCATTTTTTCCACCAGATCGCGGTAGGCCTCCAGCTTTTCGGGAGGGACCTGATCGGTGGGTGTCAGGATATAATAAATATTTTCCAGAAGAGAAGCCTTGGAATTGGCGAAGCCGGTGCGCTCGCTGCCTGCCATGGGATGGCCGCCGATGAAACAGTGTTCCAGGCCGGCCTGGCGGACAGCGGTGTGGATGGCGGTCTTGACGCTTCCCACATCCGTCAAAAGGCAGTTCGGTGAGATCACTTTTTTGACCGCCGTCAGATTGGCGTCATTCTTCTGCACGGGGGCACATAAAAAGATGTAATCGCAGCGGGAAAAGCTGTTGTCGATCCTTTCCGCCGCCACATCCGCGACATGCTGCTCCAAAGCCAGATCCAGCGCCTTGCTGTTCAGATCGTAAGCCACGATGCTGACCCCGGGGACAGATTGCTTCAAAGCTTTGGCGATAGAACCGCCGATCAGGCCAAGGCCGATAAAACCACAGGTAAGCTGGGACATGGTGATCCTCCTTCAGAAAAAATGATAACTGTTCAGAACCAACCTCGAAAACACTTTGTGTTTCCTCGGTGTTTGGCTTTCGCCAAATAAATCAGACTGGAAATGTGCTCTTGAATGCAAGCATTCGCCGCATATTTCCAGTCTGATCTGCTTGGTCCTGAACAGTTACAAAATGGAAGCAATGGGGCTCGAACCCATGACCTCTCGCGTGTGAGGCGAACGCTCATCCCGGCTGAGCTATGCTTCCGTGCTTTCTATTATAGCACTATGAGCGGAAAATGCAATAAAATGCTTTGCAAAAAGATGAGTTTTCTGCATTTTGACCAAATCTTCTATTGTAAAATGTAAGAATATTTAGTAAAATAATCACATGGGGCTTTTGAAGTCAGATTCTTTTCGGGCAAAATACCCAAATGAAGCATAAAACGGAGGAGCGTAATATGAAAGTTTACACAACCGACAAGATTCGTAATGTTGTGCTGTTAGGTCACGGCGGCAGCGGAAAGACCAGTCTGGCGGAGAGTTTTGCCTATCTGGCGGGACTTACTTCCAGGATGGGAAAGGTATCCGACGGAAATACCATAAGTGACTATGGGAAGGAAGAGCAGAAGCGTCAGTTCTCTATCAACACCTCCGTGATTCCTATAGAATGGGAAGGCCATAAGATCAATGTGATCGACGCCCCCGGTTATTTTGACTTCGTGGGTGAAGTGGAGGAAGCGGTCAGTGCGGCGGGAGCGGCCATCATCGTTGTGAACGGTAAGTCCGGTATCGAGGTGGGCACCCAGAAAGCGTGGGAACTCTGTGAAAAATATAAGCTGCCCAGGATCGTCTATGTTTCCAACATGGATGTGGACAATGCGTCTTTCCGTCAGGTAGTGGAGGATATGACCAATCTCTACGGCAAGAAGATGGCGCCCTTTAACCTGCCCATCCGTGAGGATGAGAAGTTTGTGGGCTATGTCAATGTCATCACCGAGACGGGCAACCGCTGGCAGGGCAAGGAAGTGGTTCCCTGCGATGTGCCTGAATACAGCAAGGCGAACCTGCAGATCTGCCGCGATACCCTGATGGAAGCGGTGGCGGAGACCAGCGAGGAGATGATGGAGCGTTACTTCGGCGGCGAAAGCTTTTCCGAGGCGGAGATCAGGGCGGCGTTGCGCACCAATGTCTGCGACTGCAGCATCGTTCCCATGACCATGGGCTCCAATATCCTGTGCCAGGGCGTATATACCCTGCTGGACGATATCGTGAAATATTTCCCCAGCCCCGAGAACAGACAGGTGGCGGGCATCAATATGAAGACCAACGAGATCTACAACGCGGATTATGATTTCTCCAAGGCAAAATCCGCTTATATCTGGAAGACCATTGTGGATCCTTTTATTGGCAAGTACTCCCTGATCAAGGTGAACTCCGGCGTGCTGAAGACGGACGACCTGATCTACAATGTGGACCGCGATATTGAGGAGAAGATCGGTAAGATCTATGTGCTCCAGGGCAACAAGCCCATTGAGGTGCCGGAACTTCACGCAGGCGATATCGGCGCATTGGCGAAGCTGACGGCGGCACGGACCGGCAACAGCCTGTCCACCAAGGCTACCACCATCAAGTATGGCAAATTTGATATCTCCACTCCTTACACCTATATGCGCTATAAACCCAAGAACAAGGGAGATGTGGATAAGATCTCACAGGCTCTGCAGAAGCTGACTCATGAGGATCAGACGCTGAGAGTGGTGAATGACGCGGAGAACAGGCAGACGCTGCTCTACGGCATGGGCGACCAGCATCTGGAGATCGTTGTCAGCAGGCTGTTAAATGAATACAAGGTGGAAGTGGAACTGACAAAGCCCAAGATCGCTTACAAAGAGACCATAAAGGGTAAGTCAGATGTGGAATACAAGTATAAAAAGCAGTCCGGCGGACACGGACAGTACGGTCATGTCAAGATGCGTTTCTCCCCCTCCGACGATCTGGAGACTGCATATGTGTTTGAGCAGGAAGTAGTGGGCGGCGCCGTGCCGAAGAACTACTATCCCGCAGTGGAAAAGGGATTGCAGGAATCCGTGGTAAAGGGTCCCATGGCGGCTTATCCGGTGGTGGGCGTGAAAGCGGTATTGTACGACGGCTCCTATCACCCGGTGGATTCCTCCGAGCAGGCGTTCCGGATGGCTACCATCCAGGCGTTCAAAAAAGGTTTCATGGAGGCGAAGCCCATCCTGCTTGAGCCTATCGCTTCCATCAAGGTGACAGTGCCCGACGTTTACACCGGCGACGTGATGGGCGACCTGAACAAGAGGCGCGGACGCGTTCTGGGCATGAATCCCGTTGCAGGCGGCAAGCAGACCATCGAGGCGGATATTCCCATGAGCAGCCTTTACGGCTACTGCACCGACCTGCGTTCCATGACGGGAGGCAGGGGCGAATACGCTTACGAGTTTGCGCGCTATGAGCAGGCTCCCTCCGATGTACAGGAGAAAGAAGTGGCAGACAGGGCGGCGAAAGTGGCTGAGAACAGTCAGGATGACTGATGTGATATTATCATTGAATATGGATCGGAATACAGGCAGCCGGGAGTGTTTTGGCTGCCTGTTCCGCTGATACTCGTTTGAAAAGGTTGCGAAGGGCAGGACTATTATTATGAAAAAAGGATTATTCATTATGATTTTTTCGGTCATGACCGCCAGTCTGTGCGGCTGTGGGGCGGAGCAGGTTTTTTACAGAACGGACGAAGAACTGTATGCCTATGAGGATCAGCTGTATAAAAATGATGGCGAAATACTGCTCTCGAAAGCGGAACTGGAGTATGCGGAACTGATCTGGGAGTTTCCGGAGGGAGTTCAGGACGCAGAATGGTATACGGAACTGTATCGGTATGGGGACTGGCTTTTGCTGGGGATCGATGACAGCCGGAGCCTGCAGGGACTGGAGGGTTATCGGTATTTTCTGCTGATCCCGGAAGAGGACAGGGGCAGGACGGAGTATGAGATGGCGGATGGCATGTCGGCGGCTATCTGTTATGACGGCGCGATATATCAATATGAAAGTGATGAAATATCAGAAGAGACGCTGGACAACATGGAGGCGGTCGGGATGGTTCAGAGCCTGGACGAGGCGTGGCCGAAAGAGGATCTTCAGGCCAACAGTCCTGAACTGCTGGGGCATCTGGTGTATGAATGCGGTGGGAAGCTGCTGACCTGCAGGAATGGGGAAGTGTATGAAGCCTATGTTTTGATGGAGTGAGGAAATGTACAGCACACTATCCTGAACCTGATGAATGGGAACCGGATTATAAGACCAGAAAGGGGCGCTGAATATGGATTGTTTTACCTGTGGCAGTAGTAATCAGTAAAATGGCCGAAAAGATGATCAGCGAGGTTATGATCATTGATTATGACAGGGCAGCATAGGATCTGCCGGAAAAAACAATTGACATCTTCCGAAAAACAGGATAAAATAGGCATTAATTCAATTCATGACAGCTGACGTTGATGAGGAGTATTAAGAGTATCGGACTTGCAGAGAGCCGCCGGAGGGTGCGAGGCGGCAGCGAGATATTCCCAACTGGCCTCGGAGTCCTCTCCTGAAGCGCGGAGCGTGGGTAGGGAGAGCGGTCGATCCCGTTATCGATCATAAAGTGCACCAGGCGGAAGTTCCGCCGGTGAAGTAGAGTGGTACCACGGAATGAAGCCCTTTCGTCTCTATACGGACGAGAGGGCTTTTTAAGGAGGTAAAGAAAATGGCAGTACCGTACAACCACCACGAGGTGGAATCAAAATGGCAGGCTGTGTGGGATGATGAGAAAGCGTTTCATACTTCTGACGACTATTCCAGGCCGAAATATTATGCTCTGGTAGAGTTCCCTTATCCTTCGGGGGACGGGCTCCATGTGGGGCATCCCAGACCCTATACCGCGCTGGACATCGTGGCCAGGAAGAGGCGGATGCAGGGCTATAATGTGCTGTATCCCATGGGTTTTGACGCATTTGGCCTCCCCACGGAGAATTACGCGATCAAGAACCATATCCATCCTCGGATCGTCACCAAGAACAATGTGGAGCGTTTCAAGGGACAGCTTCATTCCCTGGGATACTCTTTCGACTGGGACAGGGAGGTCAATACCACCGATCCCGATTATTACAAGTGGACACAGTGGATCTTCCTGAAGCTGTTCAAGGCGGGGCTTGCCTATAAGTCCGAGATGCCCATCAACTGGTGCACCTCCTGTAAGGTGGGTCTGGCAAATGAGGAAGTGGTAAACGGCGTCTGCGAGCGCTGCGGTTCCGAGGTAGTGAGAAAGGTCAAGAGCCAGTGGATGCTGAAGATCACCGAGTACGCGGATAAGCTGATCCAGGGACTGGACACGGTGGATTATGTGGAGCGCGTGAAAGTTTCCCAGAAGAACTGGATCGGGAAGTCCCAGGGCGCAGAGGTGGATTTCTCCCTGACGGGGAAGGAGGATAAGCTGCGCATCTACACCACCAGGCCGGATACTCTCTTTGGCGCAACTTATATGGTAGTGTCTCCGGAGCATCCCCTGATCGAAAAATATAAGGATGAGATCAAGAACTATGACGCCCTTGCGGCGTACAGGGAGCAGGCAGCGAAGAAGTCCGACTTTGAGCGCACCGAACTGGCAAAAGACAAGACCGGCGTGCAGATTGAGGGACTGACCGCCACCAACCCGGTAAATAATAAAGAAATCCCCATCTGGATCTCCGACTATGTACTGATGACCTACGGGACGGGCGCGATCATGGCGGTTCCCGCTCACGATGAGAGGGACTGGGATTTCGCGAAGAAATTCAACCTGCCCATTATCGAGGTAGTGGCGGGCAGTCCTGTCAGCGTGCAGGAGCAGGTGTTTACGGACGTGGCAACGGGAACGCTGGTAAACTCCGAGTTCCTCAACGGCCTTTCCGTGGCGGACGCCAAGAAGAAGATCATAGAATTTTTGGAGGAAAAGGGCATCGGACAGAGCAAGACCAATTTCAAGCTTCGCGACTGGGTATTTTCCAGACAGCGCTACTGGGGCGAGCCGATCCCCATCGTGCATTGTGAAAAATGCGGTTTCGTGCCTCTGGATGAGAGCGAACTGCCGCTGATGCTGCCGGAAGTGGAATCCTATGAGCCCACGGACAACGGTGAGTCCCCTCTGGCGGCAATGGAAGACTGGGTGAACACCACCTGTCCCTGCTGCGGAGGCCCGGCGAAGAGAGAGACCGATACCATGCCTCAGTGGGCGGGATCTTCCTGGTATTTCCTGCGATATATCGATCCTCATAACAAGGAGGCTCTGGCGGGCAAAGAGGCGCTGGATTACTGGATGCCCGTGGATTGGTACAACGGCGGCATGGAGCATACCACGCTGCACCTGCTCTATTCCCGGTTCTGGCATAAGTTCCTGTACGACCAGGGGGTAGTGCCCTGTCCCGAACCCTATCAGAAGAGGACCAGCCACGGCATGATCCTGGGACTGAACCCCCACAGCTTTGTGAACCAGTCCCCGGAAGAGCAGAAGCGCCTGGTGGAGCAGTACGGAAGTGAGAAAGCGGCAAGAGAAGCCCTGGTGAAACAGTTCGGAGAGATGGCGGAGCATCCCGTGGTAAAGATGTCCAAATCCCTGGGCAATGTGGTGAACCCGGATGAGATCGTGAAAGACTACGGCGCGGACACCCTGCGCACCTATGAGATGTTCATAGGCGCTTTCGATGTCAGCGCGGCGTGGAGCGAGGACGGCGTAAAGGGCTGCCGCAGGTTCCTGGAGAGGGTGTGGAAGCTGCAGGATATCCTGACGGAGGCTGAGGGCTACAGCGCGGATCTGGAGACGAAGATGCACCAGACCATCAAAAAGGTATCCGCCGACTTTGAAAACCTGAAATACAATACCGCCATCGCGGCGATGATGGCGCTGATCAATGAATTTTATAAAAAGGGCGGGGTCACCAGGGGAGAGTATCAGACCCTGCTGACATTGCTGAATCCCGTGGCGCCCCACATCACGGAGGAACTGTGGCAGATCGCCGGATATGAGGGAAGGGTTTACCAGACCACCTGGCCGGAGTATGACGAGACCAAGACTGTGGAGAGCACCGTGGAAGTGGGCGTTCAGGTAAACGGCAAGATTCGCGCCACTGTCACCGTGGCCAAGGACGAGGACAAGGATAAGGTCATCGCCCTGGCAAAGGAAGCGCTGGGAGACAAACTCACCGGAAACGTGGTAAAGGAGATCTATGTGCCGGGCAGGCTTGTGAACCTGGTGGTGAAGCCGTGAGCGGGCGGAGACAGAAAGTAGGGTAATAAAATGAACGCATTACAGATAGAAGACATGAGTAATACTTTTGTGGAGCATTCTTTCATAATCAACAATTTCGTGGTCATGATCGGAAAACAGATAAAAGATTCCTTGTGTCGTGTACTGGGGGATGGAGTGCAATATCAATGGCATGAAAATGATGATAAAACAATCATTCCCGATGTGTCCATCAACTGCAATACGAGAGACCGGAAGAATGTTTCGCTGACCGGAATCCCAAGGATGATCATGGAAGTCCTTTCTAATGCAACTGAGGAATACGACCGTGGTGAAAAGATGGATATTTACCAGAAAGTCGGCGTCTCTGAATACTGGATCGTTGACTGGAGGAAGAAGCAGGTTGAAATATACCTGAATGATGGTAAAGAAGACGGAACCACAAGCTTCTATCTCTATAAGACTGTTACTGAGAAGAACAAAGAGGAGTTGCAGCTTGTAATGTTTCCGAACCTGAAAACTGATTTTGATGAATTATTTCACCTGTAAACCATGGAACAGGGCGGTCATTGACCGCCCTGTTTCGCGTTTTTCTCCAGAAGTTCATTGATCTTCTCCAGCTCCTCCTGCGTGCTGTGCTTCTTGATCGCGGCGATGGCTGCCTGCATCTCCTGGGGGGTAAAGACCAGGTTTTCCTGTTTTGCTTTCTTCATCATGGGCATCAGGAACATCATCATCTCTTTCTGGCTCTTTCCCTGTCCCTGTGTGAACATCTGGGACAGAAAATCCAGCTTCTTCGGTGAAATGTCCTTTACCAGGTCGTCAGACATCCATTTGGGTCTTTCCTGCGCTTCCATATGCAATATCCTCCTTTTGATACCATATGTTGTTTATGCAATATTTAATTTCATGTGTTATTTCCCATCATCGCCATAATGGAAGACAGATCCATATTCTCCATATCCATGCCCTCCGGGAACATTTCCTGCATCATCTGCATGGTTTCCATCATTTCCTGCATCTGCTTCATATTCTGCATCATGTTTTTCATATTTTCCACCCTGCTGCGCTCCTCAGGACCGCAGAAAGGCAGTATTTCATCCCACAGCCGGGAGGCGTCTGACTGCTGGGGAAAACGGAAAGGCTGGGTATGGGGATGATTTCTGAAAAAAGAAAGGGTGTAATTTAATTCCATTATTTTAATGCAGACGGCTAAAGCCCCCTGCTGTTCCGGTTTCAGGTAGGGCAAGAGCACTTTCATCATCTGGATGCGGTTGGTGGTAAAAAGGGAATCGAATGCGGTAATGCTTCCCATTTCGTTGTCTTCCATGGAATTTTTTGATCCTTTCCGATATTCCCCGCTCCGCTGTGTGTTTCCTATCAGGCATTTTCATGACGGAGTTGTTGTACATATCTCTATCCTATGTAAAGGCGGGCCGGGTTATGAATACCTGTCTGACCATCGCAAGGCGGAAAAAAGGCTCCTTTCGGAGCCTTTTTCACACCCTGACAGGGGTTAGAACGGCAGCATCCGCCGCCGCTTGCAAACAGTATCTCAGCATCCGTTGCCGTTGCCGCCGCAGAAGCAGGAGATCAGAAGAATCCAGATCAGCCAGCTGCAGGAGCTGTTGCCGCCGAACAGACCAACGCCGTTGTTGCCGCAGCCACAGTCGTTATTGCAGCCACAGCCATTGTTGCCGCCGAAGAAGTTTCCGCCGCCAACGCAGGACAGGAGCAGGATGATCCAGAGCCAGCTGCAGGAGCCGCCCCATCCGTTATTGTTCTGTGCACATCCGCAGGAATCATTACATCCGCAGTTTGTAGCAGTCAAATCACTCATTTGATTAGCCTCCATGGTTTTTTATGGTTTATTGTATGCAGGTGAGCCTGTCAATGTTTCCTGAGGGAAGGGGAGAGGAAATAAATGCCGATCGCATAGAAAAAGCACATGTTATTTATGAAAAATTAATAAAAAAACTGCCCTATATATAGATAAAATACTTGAATTAATTTCGACATATAGTAAAATAGAATGTGTGTTAGTATGTCAATGAGTATGAATGTGAACAGATATATGGGAAAAACAACATGGCGCAAAAAGTTTTTGTAGTGGAGGGCAGGCAGTTTCGCACCCAGAGCGATTATGCGCGTGCCGTACATGACAAGGAGATCATCGACAAACTCCGGAAAGAAACGAATCTGCAGGATAAGGCGCAGCTTGAGCGGCTGAAAGCCGATCTGAAAGCGGGAAAATATAAGTTCATGACACTCCTCGGACAGGATTTCAGGGATGAAGTGGAAGAGCGGCTTAAGACCGCCGACACGGGGAAGAAGCAGGCCGGAAAGAAAGGACGCAAAGGCTCAAAGCGGCAGGAAAGCGGCAGGAACGCCCAAGGCGGGGGGAATGCCGGGAAGACGCCTCCCGGACAGGAAGAACCGGAGATCGACGAGGCCGTCCTGGAGGAACTCCGAAAGCAGGACAGGCGCAGGAAACTGGTCATAGCGCTCTGTAGCGTGGCGGCTGTGGGATGCCTCGGATATTTCGGCATTTATTCTTATCATAATTACAGGACCAGGAGCACTTATGAGTCGTTGAGCAGCCTGCGTGACATGAGGGCATCCGCAGCGGCATTGCCCGCCGATCCGGAAGCGACGCCCCAGTATACTCTGGACAACGCCCCGGCGGAACCCAGGGAAGTGCTGGAAGAATTTAAAATTTTATTAAATAAGAACCAAAAGCTAATCGGATGGCTCAAGATTGACGATACAAATATAGATTACCCTGTCATGCAGACTACGGACAATGAATATTATCTTGACCATAACCTGAATCAGGAATATGATAGGAATGGATCCATTTTCATGGATAAGGACTGTGATGTGCTGGAGCCAAGCACGAACTACATATTATACGGGCACCACATGAAGAGTGGCCAGATGTTCGGTTATCTGGATCGGTACAGCAGTGAGAAGTATTATGAGGAACATCCGTACATCCAGTTCGATACCATATATGAGGAAGGGATCTATCAGGTCATGTATGTGTTCCGCTCCCATGTATACAGCGAGGACGAGATAGCTTTCAAGTATTATCAGTTCATTGATGTGAACAGCGAGCAGGAATTTGATTCCTATATGCAGGAGATGGCTGCAATGTCATATTATGATACGGGCGTGACTGCTGAGTATGGGGATCAGCTGCTGACGCTTTCTACCTGCGACTACCAGGAGAAAGATGGCAGGTTTGTAGTAGTGGCGAAGAAAATCGCAAAGGAGTAAAAGAGATGGCGAAGGCTGTTAAGAAAAAGGGTAAGAACAGAAGACTGAAGAGATCGGTCAGGAAAACATTAGGGGCAATGTTCCTGGCATCGGCGCTTGCAGTGGCGGCAATTCCCACGGAGGGGCTGCAGGCGGCGGACGGAGATGATACGGCGGATACGCCTGTGGTCACGGTAGATAGGCCGCACACAGGGGGGCTGGGCAGTACAGATCCCATGAAAGTGTCCATAGCGCCGAAAGGGACGACTCTGCCGACCGGTTCAGCGTGGAGCGTGACCAGTATCCCCAAGGTGGATGCAACTGGTTTTGTTGATAACATATATTCCAGCGAGAACCTGAACCTTATGTTTGTCATCTCCAAGGCGAAGCTGAGTGATTTCATAGGAGATCAGAATGCACAGGCAGTTATCGTGGGCTATCATGACCAGATGCAGATGAACAATGTTGGAGATGTGCTCACGATTCCTCGAACGGTTGATGCCTATACGAGTTTCATGGGGCAGTCCTGCGCCATCGGCGGAAATAGCGGGGAACTTTTGTTTTACAAGCAGAAGGTCGGCGAGGATGCGACGGTCACGGACGGCGATGGGAAGCCCATGCCCATATATGAATATCGGCCCTGTTTCTTTAAGCAGAAAGACCAGTGGATAAAGCAGGAATATGATTCCGTCAGCAATCCTACGGAGACCCTCTACTATGTCAAGGGGCTCAAAGGATATACTGCGGGACAGTTTACGGATGCGGGGGTTCCGGTCGGTATCGACGAGGATGATTGGGTTGCAGCCAACAGTGACACGAACCAGCGCATCAAGGAGATACCGGTGGTATATATCGCCAACCAGTATGCGGAGATCGGGTCCACCAACCTGAGCCAGTTGAAAGATGTGACGGCGGATCACGGCATTTTCACCGGAGCCAGTGTGGCTTCCGTTACGATCGAGCCCAATCTGGAAGGCATTGGCAATTACGCGTTTGCGGGGACTAAGATCAACACGGTCGCACTCAGTGCGACCATCAGGGAGATCGGTAATTCCGCGTTCCGGGAGTGCCCGGAACTGAGCGCATTTTCCATAGACCCTAAAGCCAGCCAGGTTGCGATCGGGGATCATGCGTTCAGCCACTGTCCTGCGTTGACCACATTTGATGCCAGCAATGTACAGAAGATCGGAGATTCGGCCTTTGAAAGCTGTGGCAAGCTGTACAATATAAAGCTGCTGTCCAACGGCAATACGGGTGCATTGAAGAACCTTGGATACTATGCCTTTGCGGGCTGCACTGCTCTGGAAGAGGTGGTTTTCCCGGATACCTATGCGGAGAAGATACCGATCAGTACTTTTATGCGCTGTATCGGCCTGCAGCATATTCATGCTACAGGGAATTTCCCTACCATGGATTTTGCGGATGATACGTATTATTCTTTTGAGCAGTTCCGTCAGGAATGCAACGCAAATCTCTATTTTGAGGGCGCACAGAACTGCGATCTGCGCAATACGGTCGTGGATCGGTATTTTGCGTATAAGTATATCAACAATGATAGCAAGGATGTTTTCGTGAAGAAGGTACCGGATGAATCTTCCAAGGACAGCAACGGCAATTACCGCACCGCTACTTTTGAAGTGACACGCCGGGAAGGGGAGAGTAATGTGGGCGATGTCACAAGAGTCCAGATTGATTCCGGATTGGAAAATCTGAAAATACCGGGTGTCGTTGGCCCCCTGTCGATCACGGCCATCGGAGAAAACGGTTTCGCGGACACCTGTAATCTGCGCGGTGTGGTCATTCCCCCTACGATCACAAGCATCGGGGCAAACGCTTTCAGGGGATGCCATAACCTGAAGTCCGTGATCTTCGAGGATGCGTCTAAGATCGATAAGGCAAATATCGGTGAAAACGCATTCCTGACACAGGAGGTCGGGACCGGTCATGTCCATACCTCCACTTCCACCCTGGATCATGAACCGATGCTCAGCTTTACAGGGGCAGTGCAGTCCGGCGTGGGTCCGTTCGAGTATGCCATGGATAAGGACGTGTTCATCAACAACGGCACCCAGAGCAATACGCACATTACTTATTACAGCGGATGGCCCAGCAACCTGACCGTGGAGAATGTGAACGGCACGGCGACACTGACCAATTATCCTACCATCAAGCAGCTGATGGAAGCAAAAGACAGAACATTTACGGCTGACAATTATCCATATTTTACGATGGACAGGAATTATGAAGTGGCTGCCTATGTTGCCTTTTATAAGCTTTTGGGGCTGAAAGACGGGGAACGGGAGAGACTGGAGCAGTATGTTGAGAACTACAATAAACGATGGGAGGATTTTGCGTATGACCTGCAGCTGGATGCAGGCCCGAACAAATATGAGCAGCAGATCATTGACAATACTTTGAGCGTCACGCTGCCTGAAGGGATTGTGGCGATCAAGGACGGGCTGTTTAAGGAGAAAGAGGCGGAGGGCGATTATCAGTGGCTGCGCACCTACGGATATCTGCCCACCGATTCCGTCACGGATGGGAACGCTGCTTCGTCAGGCGGTCTGACCTCCACTAACGGAGAGGATCTGGGCAAGACATTCACGGTAAACCTGAAAGATCTTGCAGATCAGAGTTTTGCCGGCTGTAAGATGCTGGATACTATCATCATAGGGGCGGGCACGGAGACCATTGGCGACTATGCTTTCCAGGACTGCAGTTACCTTGAGGATGTATTTATTGACCAGAAGCTGAACAAGATGGGGCTGGTGCCTTTTATCGGATGCAACAATCTGGCGGATATCAGATTTAATAACAATCCTAATTTTTACTGTGAGGAAAGCGTGCTCTTCGGCCCGGCGTCGGACGGAACCGCATCCAGGGTTATCGAGTACCTGAACGGGGCGGATTATCAGATGCCCGATCCGAAAGTACTTTCGAATGCAACGGAGATCGCGGAGGAGGCTTTCCGGGACACCAATATACGACAGGCGGATTTCAGCGGTTCTACAGTGAAGATAGTTCCCAGGAGCGCCTTTGAAAACACCGGGAAGTTAGGCACTGTGATACTCCCGCATACGGTGATAGAGATACAGGAGAAAGCGTTTAAAGACAGCGCCATTGAGTATCTGCGCGGCATTCCCTCGGCGCTGACCATGATAGCGTCAGATGCGTTTAGTGGTGTTCCCAGCGGGGACGCGAACTATTGTACTTTTTTTGCACCGGTGGGTTCCTTTGCGCAGCGCTTTGCGGAATCGACAAGTAATCCGAACCTGAAGTTCATTGAGGCGGATGAGATCGCTTACTATACGATCAATTTCTATTATGAGGATGAGAATGGCGAGAAAGTCGTAGTCCACACAGTGGAGAATGTGCCTACGGGCGAAACCGTGGATGTGGACAGACTGCTCAAAGAGGGCGCTTTTGATGATCTCCCGAAAGAGATCAACGGTCAGGTGTTCAAGAGGTCATGGCTGCCGGTTTCCAGCTATACGAAAGTTTCGGGAAGCGCTAACCCGCTTGAGGCGCGTGCCGTGTACGGCGCTGCGGATAAGCATACCGTTACTTTCCTGGATAAGGATAATATAGTGATCTGGTCCGGCGAAGTTCTTGTGGGAGGGACTATTAATTATATTCCTGCGGCGCCTCCCGTGGCAGGATATACTTTCAGCGCATGGGAGAGTTTGAGCCCCGGTCTGCCCGGAACTTATTCGCTCGAAGATCTGGATACCGTTGCGGAGGATATGACGTTCAGGGCTGTATATTTGCCAACCGGCGGAACTACAAGCGGTAATGGCTCCGGAACCGGAGGTGACGGAAGCGGTGGTTCCGGTTCTGGTGGAAATGGCTCCGGCGGGAATGGCTCCGGCGGCTCCGGTTCCGGTGGGAATGGATCCGGCGGAAACGGCAGCGGAACCACAAGCGGCAACGGTTCAGGAGATTATTATACCCTGACAGTCATCAACGGTCATGGTTCCGGCAGTTATGTAGTGGGTCAACAGGCGATCATCTCCGCTAACGATCCCGCGAATGGAATGGAGTTCAGTAACTGGACCATCGATCCCGCGGGGACCAAGATCCTCAGCACCGGCATATCAGCTACCGTAGTTACCATGCCTGCGGCGAATGTTACCGTGACGGCTCATTATCGGACAAAGACGGGAAGCAGCAACGGAAGTGGCAGCACTTCCAGTGCAAGTTCCAGCAGGAGGCCTAACAATACGGGCACGATCACCAGCGGTGGAACAACGGTTGTTATTGATAAGAACGGCATTTCCAACACCGGCGTGGTGGCGGCAACGGTAAACGGCTCCTCGGATAATTTCGTGATCAAGATCACGGAGAGTTCTTCAGCATCCGAAGCTGCAGTAAGGGCTTTGATGGCTGAATACGGAAATCTGGATAACATTAAGTATTTCCCCATGGATATCTCGCTCTATGATTCCACGGGCAACAATAAGATCACGGATACGACAGGTTTGTCCGTCAGCATCACGCTGCCGCTCCCGGATTCCCTGATCACTTATGCGGGCAACAACAGAGTGGCGGGTGTGGTCAATGACAGGCTGGATAAACTGACACCCAAGTTTACCACGATCTCGGGAGTATCCTGTATCACCTTTACGGCGGAGCATTTCTCGCCTTATGTGATCTATGTGGACACTGCGAACCTGTCCGCGGGCGGGAACGCGGATTCTACACCCAAGACAGGGGACGGCATCCATCCCAAGTGGTTCCTGTCCATAGGCCTGGCTTGTCTGTCCTTTGTGATGTTCATGCAGAAAGACAGGAAAAAGCCACAAAAAGTGAAAGTGAGAGCCAAAACAAAGGGTTGATAAGTTAAAAGATGCTGTGAACAGAGCAAATAGTAATCAGAAAAAGGGAAAGCGTATGAGAAAAAGGAAGCGTTTAAGCGGAATCCTGCTGATTATAGCAGCGCTGATCATTATGCAGCTCCCTGTATCGGAGGCAGATGCGGCATCATCATCTGCTTCCGATTTTAAAATTGAGAGCGGCGTACTTGTTAAATATCGTGGAACGGAGACGAATGTGTCGATTCCTGACACTGTGGAGGTCATCGGTGAGGGCGCCTTTGAGGATAATACGCGGGTGGAACTGGTGGTAGTGCCGAATTCTGTCCGCAGGATAGAGTCTTATGCGTTCTGGGGCTGTGACAACCTCGATACGGTGGTGTTGGGGAAAGGCCTGACAGAGGTGGGCGATCTTGCATTTGCCGGATGCGGAGGCCTGGAGCAGATGACGATCCCGTCCAATATCCTTTCCATCGGCGTTTCCGCTTTTGCGGATTGCGTAAACCTGAGAGACGTCAGTATCCCGCCGGAGACAACAAGTATCCATGAGTCGGCTTTCGATGGCTGTTACAGGCTGACCATCCACTGCCAGCCGGGCACTGTGGCTGATAAATTCGCTCAGGAATTTTATGAGCGCCAGAAAGAAATGCCGGAGTATCAGGATGTGCCGGAATATCCCGACGGAGACCATGCAGGGGACAGTACGGCCACACCCACGCCTGCTCCCGACAATGATGCGGATATACCGTCCACAACGCCGGTTCCCGGAAATGTGCTGGGGAGCACTCAGATTGTGGGGAACCGCGCGGTATTTTTTATCGACAGTAAGCTGCCTGAGGTTATGAGCAGTCTGGAAGGGCTGCCGTCCACGGGAGAGGTTTTCGGACCTGTGGGGAGCCTGGCACAGGCGGCATCGGAAGGAGTATCCAAATATACGGTGATCGATAACAGGATCATCGCGGATCAGGCTTATTATCGGGACGGAGGATTGGGAGAGGTACAGATCCCTGCGGGGATATCGGAACTGGGGCAGTTCTCCTATGCCAGAAGTTCCATAACAGATGTCACAATTCCTCTTGGAACCAAAGTGATCTCATACGGCGCCTTTTATCATTGTGACAGCCTTAAGCGAGTGTCTCTTCCGGATAGCATCACTCTGGTGGAGCCGAAAGCTTTCTCCTATACTCCCTGGCTGAAAGATTTCCTTGATGGAGCGGCTGTGGAGGGAAACGAGAGCGGTGACGAGGATTATCTGATCAGTGGCGGCGTCCTCGTGGCATATCGTGGAACAGAGGCCCAGGCGGTGATCCCTGACGGCGTCAGGGTGATCGCGGCGGAGGCTTTCCGGGATCATACGGAGTTGGAGAGTGTGATCATTCCTGACAGCGTCACAGTGATTGGAGAGGGCGCTTTTGAGGGATGCGGCAATCTGACGGCTCTGACTCTGGGCAGCCAGGTACAGCAGGTCAAGGATCGGGCTTTTGACGGCTGCGGTTTACAGCAGGTCATGCTGCCTGAGTCTGTGACAGAGGTTGGCATCAGGGCTTTTGGAGATACGGAGGTAAGTTTTGCGGGAGAGGCTTTTGAGATTCCCAACAGCTATGAGACCACCGCAACGCGGCTTTCCAATGAAGATTACAGGAATCTTACGGGTGAACCGGGAGAAGCGGGCGTGACGGTAGTGGGTATGGAGCATGCCTATGCGGAACTGGAGGGAGCGGCAAGGAGTTATACCCTGGCAGTGACTCATATCGATGATATTTCTGCATTGGAGCAGGCGTGTATCAGATCTTTTAACACTTCCGTGCCGGAGAATATGGCGGCCTATGATCTGACGCTGATCGATTCCAGCGCGGTTCCGATCACAAAGCTGGGACATCAGATCCTGACGGTGGTATTGCCTGTGCCGGAGAACCTGAGCGGCCAGAGGCTTCAGGTGCTGACTCTGGACAGGAACGGCCAGCCGGAACTGCTTGAGGCGGAGCGGGGGATGATGGACGGAGTGGAGTCCGTGCGGTTTCAGACTAACCACCTGTCTCCTTTTGGGATCTATGGTCTGGGTGCGGATGATACCCAGGCAGAGCTGCAGGAACTGAGCGTGGAACTGACCAGCCAGAGCGGCGGCCCCGGTGTGGGGAAGAGCGGCAGTGCAGCGTTTGCTTCCAAAATGGTCGTCAGCGGCCTGGCGCTTGCGCTGGGGGTTCTGTTGATCGTGGCGGGGACAGTGCGGAGGAGCCGGTAGGGCAGTTTGCATCTACAATATACCACAAAATTCTGACACAATACAACATTCCTTTTCGGAACCAATAAAGCGTCTTGGCATAAAATGTAATAAGTATATGCCGGGGCGCTTATTATTATGCAACGAGTGAGGGAACAATTGGGGCTATCTTCCCTGGGGGAGACGGACGGGAGCGGAATCACGGTGGGCGTACTGGATACCGGTATGGGCCAGCATCCTGATCTGGAACACAGGCTGATCCGGTTTCAGGATTTCGTGGGACACAGGAGCCTGATGTATGATGATAATGGCCATGGCACCCATGTATGCGGGATCCTCTGCGGAAGCGGCGAGGCATCGCAGGGCAGATATACCGGGATGGCGCCGGGCGTCAGGCTGGTGGTAGGGAAAGTTTTGGATGAAAAGGGGGACGGCTCCACGGAAAGCATGCTTTTAGGGCTGGACTGGATCTTAAGGATACGGGAACAGTGCAGGATCAGGATCCTGAATATTTCCGTGGGGATAGGCACGCTGGATGAGGCGGGAAAGGAACGGCGTCTGAAAGCGATGATAGAAGAGGTGTGGGACAGCGGTATCCTGGTGGTCTGCGCCGCCGGAAACAAGGGACCGGAGCCGGGTACGATCTCCGCTGTGGGCGGGAGCAATAAGGCGGTAACGGTGGGATGCCATGACGGGAGCTATAGGATCGATTCTCCGGGGAGATGTGAAACCTATTCCGGCAGGGGGGCGGAGGGCGCGGCGATCCGCAAGCCGGATCTGGTGGCGCCGGGAACCGATATCATGTCCTGTAATGTGCATTATTACAGGCTTCACGGCAGATTCCGGAACGCTTATGTGGCCAAGAGCGGCACGTCCATGGCAACGCCTATCGTATCCGGTGCAGCAGCTCTGGCCATGCAGAGATTTCCCTGGATGACCAACGAGGAATGCAAGCAGAAGCTGCAATACACCGCCACAGATCTGCACCTGCCCTGGAACCAGCAGGGCTGGGGGATGGTGAATGTGGGGCGGCTGCTGGGATAAAAATAAAAAAGCATTGACATGCCCCGTATGATTGTATACAATAATACGGGGCATACATTTGGTGTGTACCTGATCAGTATGGCCCGTTTTGCAAGGAGGAAACCGTATGAGAGACAACGAGACATTTCAGAATCGTCCGGTGACAATGAACCAGAAAAATAATCTTCTTGAGATCGAGGAGCATATGTACATATTGGATGATGTGGAAAAGCCCAATGTTTTCCGCAATATGTTCCCCTACTCCGAGATTCCCAAGATTCCTTTTAACGACAGGATCGTGCCTCATAATATGCCCAGGGAGATCTGGATCACCGATACCACCTTCCGCGATGGGCAGCAATCCAGGGCGCCCTATACCACGGAACAGATCGTGACCATTTTCGATCACCTGCACAGGCTGGGAGGGCCCAACGGCATGATCCGCGCCAGCGAATTTTTCCTGTACAGCAAGAAAGACCGTGACGCCGTTTATAAATGTATGGAACGGGGATATGAGTTTCCGGAGGTGACCAGCTGGATCCGCGCCAGCAAGGAGGATTTCAAGCTGGTGAAGGAGATCGGCATGAAGGAGACCGGTATCCTGGTAAGCTGCTCGGATTATCATATTTTCCTGAAACTGAAGATGACAAGGCGTCAGGCCATGGATCATTATCTGAGTGTGATCCGGGAGTGCCTGGAGGAGGGCATCAGCCCCCGCTGCCATCTGGAGGATATCACCAGAGCGGATATCTATGGTTATGTGGTGCCGTTCTGTCTGGAACTGATGAAGCTGATGAAAGAATATCAGATCCCCATCAAGGTCCGCGCCTGCGACACCATGGGATATGGCGTGAACTATCCCGGCGCGGTGATCCCCCGGAGCGTGCAGGGCATCATTTACGCCATACATACCCATGCGGGCGTGCCTCATGAACTGATCGAGTGGCATGGGCACAATGATTTTTACAAGGCGGTGTCCAATTCCACCACGGCATGGCTTTACGGCTGTTCCGGCATCAATACTTCGCTGTTCGGCATCGGCGAGAGGACGGGGAACACGCCTCTGGAGGCCATGGTGTTTGAGTATGCCCAGCTGAAGGGGGATCTGAACGGAATGGATACCACGGTGATCACGGAACTGGCGGAGTATTATGAAAAGGAGATCGGTTATCAGATCCCGCCCCGGACGCCTTTTGTGGGAAAGAATTTCAATGTGACCAGGGCAGGCATCCATGCCGACGGTCTGCTGAAAAATGAGGAGATCTATAATATCTTTGACACCGAGAAATTCTTAAACCGTCCCGTGCTCTGCGCGATCTCCAATACCTCCGGCCTGGCGGGCATCGCCCACTGGATCAATACCTATTACAAGCTGAAAGGCGAGAAGCAGATCGACAAGACCTCTGAGCTGGTAAAGGAGATTAAGAAGTGGGTGGACGAGGAGTATGCGGGCGGACGCGTCACTGTCCTCACGGACGATGAGATCGTGGCATGTCTGGATCGCGTCTGCAGTGAAAAGGGAATCTCGCTATTGCAGCAGTGAGCAGGCAAAAGCCGGAGAGCGCGTTTTGAGAGGAATATTGCTTTGCCGGAGTGACAGGCGGAAAGTCTGCGGGCGCACTGCGGGAAAGTTGATCGGGAAAGGCATGGAAATAAAATGGGGAATTATGATGTAAAGCAGGAGGTAACGGACAAGTACTCCCTGCGCGGGCGCGTGTTCCACAAGCTGAGGGATGATATCTTAAGCGGGAAATATGAGGAACACGAGGAATTGAAAGAAGTGGCCATCAGCGAGGAACTGGGCGTCAGCCGGACTCCGGTGAGGGAAGCGCTCCGGCAGCTGGAACTGGAGGGACTGATCCAGATCATCCCCAACAAGGGCGCTTATGTGACCGGGATCACGGAAAAAGATGTGAAAGACATTTATATGATCCGTTCCCTGCTGGAGGGGCTCTGCGCCAGGTGGGCTACGGAGCATATCACCCCGGAACAGATGGACGAGATGGAGGAAAACGTGTACCTGGCGGAGTTCCACGCGAAGAAAGGGCACCTGGAGCAGCTGGCGGAGATGGACAACCGCTTTCATGATATTTTATACGAGGCCTGCGACAGTAAGATGCTGGAGCACCAGCTGAAGGACTTCCACCAATATGTGCTGCGGGTCAGGAAGAAGACCCTTGCCAACGCCAACAGGGGACCAAAGTCCAACGAGGAGCACAGACGGATCATGGAGGCGATCAAGGCAAAGGACGCGGACCTGGCGGAAGATCTGGCCCACCAGCATATGATAAACGCCTATGACAACATGGTGAAGAACGGCCTGCATGAGGCTTATGAAGATATGAAAAAGGAGAATGTAAATGGACAAAATTAAAATGACAACCCCTCTTGTGGAAATGGACGGAGATGAGATGACCAGGATCCTCTGGCAGATGATCAAGGACGAACTGCTGCTTCCCTACATAGACTTGAAGACGGAGTACTATGACCTGGGACTGGAGCACAGGAACGCCACGGACGATCAGGTCACGGTAGATTCCGCAAACGCCACCCTGAAATACGGCGTTGCCGTAAAGTGCGCCACCATCACCCCTAACGGCGCCAGGATGAAAGAGTATGACTTGAAAGAGATGTGGAAGAGCCCCAACGGTACCATCCGCGCCATCCTGGACGGCACGGTTTTTCGCGCCCCCATCCTGGTAAAGGGCATTGTCCCTTATGTAAAGAACTGGACA
Source organism: Lachnospiraceae bacterium (assembly GCA_023664345.1). Taxonomy (GTDB): domain Bacteria; phylum Bacillota; class Clostridia; order Lachnospirales; family Lachnospiraceae; genus Acetatifactor. The sequence continues at coordinate 62,813 of JAMPFQ010000005.1, forward strand.
AAGCCCATCACCATTGCCCGTCATGCCTATGGAGATGTGTATAAGAATACGGAGATCAAAGTTCCCGGCGCAGGCAAAGCGGAACTGGTATTCACGGCGGCGGACGGCACGGAGACCAGGGAACTGATCCATGACTTTGACGGAGCGGGCATCCTTCAGGGCATCCACAATACGGAGAAGTCCATCTCCAGCTTTGCCAGGGCATGTTTTTCCTATGCCGTGGACACGAAGCAGGATCTGTGGTTCTCCACCAAGGACACCATCTCCAAAAAATACGACCATACGTTCAAGGATATCTTTCAGGACATTTATGACAGGGAGTTCAGAACGAAATTCGAGGAATTGGGCATCGAGTATTTCTACACCCTGATCGATGATGCAGTAGCCCGTGTGATCCGCTCGGAAGGCGGCTTTATCTGGGCCTGCAAGAATTATGACGGAGATGTCATGTCTGATATGGTGGCAACCGCATACGGAGACCTGTCCATGATGACGTCCGTGCTGGTGTCCCCCAGCGGAGTCTATGAGTATGAAGCAGCTCACGGCACGGTACAGCGCCATTATTATAAGCACCTGAAAGGGGAGGAGACCTCCACCAATTCCATCGCCACCATTTTCGCATGGACCGGGGCGCTGCGGAAGAGGGGAGAACTGGACGGGAATCAGGCTCTGCAGGATTTTGCGGACAAACTGGAAAAAGCCTGCGTCAAGACAGTGGAGGACGGCAAAATGACGAAGAGCCTTTCCCTGATCTCCACCTGCGAGAACCCGATGATCCTCAACAGCCTTGACTTCATCAAGGCGATCCGGGAGACGCTGGACAGCTTATTGCGCTAGAACTTCCCACTCCTCATACAGCCGTTCCAGTTCCACATGATTCTGCTCCAGTTCCGCCGCCAGTTCCTGCAGCCTTACGGACTGTGTGGCCACCACGGGATCGGACATTTCTTTCTCCAGTTCCGTATTGTGTGCTTCCAGGGTGGAAATCCTTTCCTCGCATTTCCGCAGGTCATTTTCTTTCTTGCGGATTCGCGCCTGTTCCTCTTTCTGGGCTTTCCAGTCCTGCTTTACCCCCGATCCCGCCTGCGCGGGAGAGGGGACTTGGGACGGATCTTTGAAAGAAGCGGCCTCCAGGGAAGCCATGACCGTGTCATGTTTCTCCAGATAGTAGTCATAATTTCCGATATAATTGACAAAACCATGTGCTGCCAGGTCCAGGATCCGATGTGCCGTCTTGTTGATAAAATAGCGGTCGTGGGACACATACAGCACCGTGCCCTCATAACGGTTCAGGGCATCCTCCAGGATCTCTTTCGACAGGATATCCAGATGGTTGGTGGGCTCGTCCAGGATCAGGAAATTGGCGTTGCCAAGCATCAGCTTTGCCAGGGACACGCGCCCCCGCTCGCCGCCGCTTAAGTCGTCAATTTTTTTGAACACATCGTCGCCCGTGTAGAGGAACGCGGCCAGGGTGTTGCGGATCTCCGTGTTGGTGAGGGAGGGATATTCATCGGATATTTCCTCGAAAAGCGTTTTCTCGCCGTGGAGCACATGGTGCTCCTGATCATAGTAGCCGATCTCCACCCCGGCGCCCAGCCGGAATGCGCCGCTGTCAGCCGGGAGAAGCCGGTTCAGGATCTTCAGCAGGGTGGTCTTGCCCGTGCCGTTATCGCCGATGATCGCCACATGCTCCCCTCGCTTTATCTCGAAATTTACATTCTTAAACAGTAGTTGGGAACCGAAAGACTTGCTTAAGCCCTCCACCGTCAGGACATCATTTCCGCTGGTGATCCTGGGCGTCAGCTTCAGCCGCATATCGGCGCGTGCCTCCGTGGGCTTTTCGATGACTTCGATCTTGTCCAGCATTTTTACACGGCTTTCCGCCCGTCTGATGGACTTTTCCCGGTTGAAGGAGCGCAGTTTCTCGATCACTTCCTCCTGGTGTCTGATCTCACGCTGCTGGTTCAGGTAAGCGTTCATGGCGGCGGTGCGCAGCTGTTCCTTTTTCACGGCATAATCGGAATAATTTCCCGTGAAAACAGTGGATTTCGTCTGATCGATCTCAATGATTTTGACTGCGATCCTGTCCAGAAAATAGCGGTCGTGGGAGACGATGATCACGGCGCCTTTATAGTTCATCAGATAAGACTCCAGCCAGGCGATGGAATTCATGTCCAGATGGTTGGTAGGCTCGTCCAGTATGATCAGGTCGGGCTTTTGCAGCAGAAGCTTGCCCAGCGCAACCCGCGTTTTCTGGCCGCCGGAGAGAGTGGAGACTGACTTGGAAAATTCTTCCTCCGCAAATCCCAGTCCTTTCAGCACGCCCACAAGCTCGCTCTTATAAGCGTAGCCGTCCCCCATCTCAAACGCATGGGTCAGGTCGGCATACTTCTTCATCAGCGCCTCCAGTTCGGCGCCTTCTTTGGACTGCATGGATATTTCACAGGCCCGTATCTGCTCTTCCAGGACGATCAGATCCTGTTTGACGCTGAGCAGCTCATCATAGATGGTATTTGTCGTGTCCACGGCGCCATTCTGGGCCAGGTAGCCCATGGTCCTGTCCTTAGAGAGTGCCACGAAGCCATCGTCAGCCTGTGTTTCTCCTATGATGATGCGCAGGAGAGTGGTCTTTCCGGCGCCGTTGATTCCTACGATGGCGGCCTTTTCATGATCTTCAATATGGAAACTGATGTGTTCCAGCACCTTTTTTTCGCTGAAAGCCTTGCAGATATTCTGACAGGAAAGTATCATTTTTATAGTCCTCTTTATCTTTCAATACAATAATATGTTTAGTGTACTTTATTTAAAATATCCTGTCAATTCATTGACATACTTTTAACACAGTGATATCATTATCAGTGATAGGTTTCTGATCTGTTTTGCAGGCATAACAGCCTGCATGTTACGATTTTGGAGGTAATTCTCTTGGAAGAAAAAGAAATATCACAGGCGGTCATCGGTCGTCTGCCCAGATACTTTCGGTATCTGGGGGAATTAAAAGACGAGGGGATCGAGCGCATATCGTCCCAGGATCTCAGCGAGCTGATGAAGGTGACCGCATCGCAGATACGGCAGGATTTTAATAATTTTGGAGGATTTGGACAGCAGGGATACGGATACAACGTAGAATACTTATACAATGAGATCGGGAAGATCCTGGGATTGAACCGCAGGCACAATTTTATCATCGTGGGCGCGGGACATCTGGGCCAGGCGTTGGGAAATTATATCAATTTTGAGAGAAGGGGCTTTATCTTTAAGGGTATCTTTGACGTGGATCCCCAGCTTGCGGGAAAGGAAGTGCGGGGCGTCAGGGTCATGCCCATGGAAAAGCTGGAGCAGTTCATACAGGACAATGATATCGACATCGCCGTGCTGACCATCCCCAAGGCGGGAGCTGTGGATGTGGCTGAGAAATTAGTGAAGAACGGCGTCCGCGCTATCTGGAATTTCGCCCATGTGGATCTCAACGTGCCGGAGGGAATCCAGGTGGAGAACGTCCATCTTTCCGACAGCCTGATGAAGCTTTCCTATAACATCAGCCGTTACATGAAAGAGCGGGGAGAGGCCTGACAGGAGGTATCTATGAAGCGTAACATGGATAAGGAAAAAAAGGAACTTTTTACAGCGGCGCTTCAGGGGAAGAACATACCGATACTGACGCTGGACAATAAGTGGTATCGCCTGCTGGACGAGGAGGAGCGGAAAGCGGTCAGCGAGATTGAGGATGAGATGAACGCCCTGTTAAAACGTCAGGGCAGGCTGAACACGGAGAAAAAAGAGATCAAGAAGCTGAAGAAAAAGCTTATGGGCGAGATCGTTACCATGGTGGATGCCGCCGGAGACCATCCTACCAGCGCTCAGACGAAGAAGATCGAGCAGCATAAACAAAAGATAGAGGAGAGCAATGAAAAGCTGGAGGAATATGAGGATGAACTGCTGGATCTTCCCAAGCAGATCGACCGGTTGAACATCCAGCTGATGCTTGCCACCATGGAATTCTGTTATGAGGATATGCAGGAAAATACGGAGCGGATCCAGGAGATTGCCGACTGGGTGACGAAGATCCGCATCGAACTGAAAAAGCGCCTGATCAAAAAGCAGGAGATGGAGCAGAAAAATCATGCCATCTATTCTTATATGAACGATCTTTTCGGGGCGGACGTCATGGACATGTTCGATCTGGAATACGATCCTGAGGTTCAGCACCCCGTGATGCCGGGATCCGGCGCTTCGGAGAAGCAGGAGCCAAAAGCATGACAGGCTGCGGCAGGCCCGCCACCGCAGGGCCATAAACTGCTTGACAGCATCGGTGAGGAAGAGTAGAATTAATCCATAAAACGACAGAGGAGTAACGAATCATGAATTGTCCTAAATGTAACGCAGTCATTTCAGATAACAGTAAGTTCTGTACGCATTGCGGCGCAAGGATAGAAAAGCCGGTGGAAAGTGCGCCGGAAGCAAAATCTGCTGCAGTATGCATAAAGTGCGGCGCCCCGTTGAAGCCGGGCGCAAAGTTCTGTGCAAAATGCGGAACAGCCCAGAGCGTGCAGCCTGTACAGAGCAGCGTGCAGCAGCCTGTACCACAGCCGGCCCAGAGCAGCGTGCAGCAGCTCGCGGCGCAGTCGGCCCAGAGCAGCGTGCAGCAGCCCGCGGCGCAGTCGGCCCAGAGCAGCGTGCAGCAGCCCGTACCACAGTCGGCCCAGAGCAGCGTGCAGCAGCCCGTACCACAGCCGGCCCAGAGCAGCGTGCAGCAGCCCGTACCACAGTCGGCCCAGAGCAGCGTGCAGCAGCCCGTACCACAGCCGGCCCAGAGCAGCATGACACAGTCGGTGCAGCCCGTACAGCAGCCCACAGTCAAACAGCCTCAGGACAATATGGCCGCCCAACAGCAGAAGCCTGCAAAAAAGAGCAAAATGCCGTTCGTGCTCATCACGGTCCTGGTTCTGATCATAGCGTTTGTGGTGGGCGGTTATTTTGTGCTGGTCAAGGTTTTCGACGTGAATCCGATCGCCATGATCATGGGCAGTGCGGAGGAAGACGGGGACGAGAGCAAAGAAGATACAGAGGAGAGCGGGGACGGGAAAGAAGGGACGGAAAGTTCCCTCTCCCAGGAGGCTTCGCAGGGACAGGAAATCGAGGAGAAAAAGGGCGATCCGGCACTGCTGAACGCTCTTGATGCCCAGGCCGAAGCCGCAAGACAGGCTCTGGATGCAATGGCATATCTGGATGCCACGGAACAGAGTAAGGATCTTATTTATCAGTATGTGACGATAGGCGAGGAAAATCATCTGACCGAAGAAGCGGGAGAGAAGATCGCGTATGTTTTTGATATTGCGTCAAAGGCGACGATCGGATCCTGCAGCGGGATAGAGAACCAGGGACTCGGAAGCGCGGGATACCAGCAGGTGACCAGTATGCTTGATATCGTATTTGAACTGGAAACATTCCTGAACGAAAAGGGATATACGGTTGACAGTTCCGAGATCACGGAATACAGCGATGGGCTCATACAGCGAGTGAAAGACAGGTTCATCAGCCAGATCAATGAGATCACGGAAAGGGAACAGTGGTCCAGGGATGAAGCGTGGACATATGCGGAACAGGCATATTCCATACAGAAAGACGGGAAAACGCTGCTGTTCGATCCGGAGGATCTTGACGACCCTCTGCGCCTCAGGTATGTATACTGCCTCGCGTGGATCACAAGGAAAAGATGTGAGAACGGCGTGGCGGACGGTTCCATGACAAATGAACAGGCGTTTGACTCCGCTGTCGCGGTATTGCCGGAAACGGATTATAATCTGTTGGTGCTCCAGGATGCTATCGCATACGGAAGTGCGGCGGGGAAAGATGTAACTCCGTACCAGAATGCATACAATGCGATCGTTGCGTATCTGAAAGCGGGGCAGAATCTGTCCATCGTGAACACAGGCGAAAATTCCGCTACCACTGCGGACATACGTAAGTTCTGGTATTTTAACGACCTTGACGGGGCGGACGCGTATAAGGTCGATATCAAGAATGGAACAACTCAGGCGACAAGGGACTGGATCAGGAATAACATTCCTTCCTACATAAATTAACAGATGAAAAGACAAACAATCATAAAGATCATTACGGGACTGATCGTTTTCACGGCTGTGCTGGCCGTGGCGCTGGCATTGGCCGGGAGAGCGCCCGAAAGAGATATCCCGGAGAGCGGGGAGCCTGCCACATCGGAGCCTGTGGCATGGTCGCCTGAGGCGGAGGAAGCCATGCCGGGCAGTACAGAGGAGCCTGAGGCGGAAGAAATCGTTTATCCGGCTCCCGAGTATGATTTTAAGACAGATGAGATAGTGGTGGAGATTCCGGGGCTGGAAGAGGAATATACGATCGCTCTCGTCAACGATCTGCATATGATCACAGATCACAGATCGGGAGACGTGATCGAAGACAACCTGCCGGTGGTGAAAAACAGGTATGAAACGCTTTCCGTGACAGAGGAAGGGATCCATGGGGAGGAACTGTGGCCGCAGGTCATTAAATACCTCAATTATCATGAGTTTGACGCTGTCATTTTTGCAGGCGACATTTTGGATTATTGCAGCAATTCGAACATACTTGCCTTAAAGTCAGGGCTGAGCGAACTGAAATATCCCGCAGACAGGATGATGTATATACGGTCCGATCATGATTATGGCGGATGGTATGGCGGGAGCGGATTTACGGACGCGGACGGTTTTACGCTCCAGAGTTTCGTGCTGGACGCGGATGATACGGAAAAGGTGATCGAGTTTGAGGAATTCCTGATCGTGGGCATCAATCGGTCTTACCGGACCCTTTCCGAGGAAGATTATGAGATGATCGCCGAAAAACTGGACAGGGGGAAACCTGTCCTGATCGCGTCCCATGTGCCTTTTTACTCGGAGGTTGATGATTCGCTGGCAGCATTATCCATGGAAGTGAGGAACAGGATATATTATTGGAGTGAGGACGGCGAGCTTTATGTGCCTGAGGGAGGAACACGGGCGCTGATCGACAGGATGTACGACGAAGATTCCAATGTGGTGCAGATCGTTGCCGCGCATATGCATGCTTTCTGGGATGGATATGTGACGGACAGGCTGAAAGAGCATATATTCGCGCCCACATTTCAGGGAAATATAGGGATCATACATATCACGGGAGGAGAGAGCGAGCAAAATGAAAGCAGGGAAGAAACAGAGAAAATGGATTGAGAGGATGCTGGCGTTCTTATTGGCGGCAGTGTTCTGTGCTGCTTCCGCACTGACGGTATATGCCGAGGGGGAAGAGGAAGAGCGGGAAAAGGCGAAACCGGGCGATCTGTATCTGTATGGCGCGTCCAATGCGCATCGGGAGGGATTTAACGTACCTACTCAGGTGTACAGTGTGAACGGGGAATATTTCATTGCGGACGCTTATAACCATCAGATCCTCTACACGAACAATTATTACAATGCCCCCGGGGACTGGCAGCTTATGGGCGACAAGCTTTACAGGCCGCATGCGATCGCTTCGGACGGAACGATATATGTGGTGGTCGATACGGACAACAACAGGATAGTCACCTACGCAAAGACGGAAGCGGGATTCCAGGTTATCGAGTGCTTCGACAATGTGGGCGAAAGACCCCATTACATAGAGTATGACGCGAAGACCAAGCAGTTTTATGTGTGGAGTTCCATGACGGGGACCATGTATATTTACAAGAGAGCGGCCAACGGTCTGACGCTGACGCTGAAGAAGACGGCTTACATCAAAGACCTGGATGGATGCTATACAAGGTCCTTTACGATCGACGGCAACAGGATCTACCTGCCGAGCATGGGAAGAAACGCCATCTATGTCGTGAACAAAAGCAATTTCAAGGTGATCGCGGTATATCCCGTGTCCGCGGAACTGGGCGGGATGGTGCAGGTGCGCCACGAGCAGAATTACTATTATCTTGTGACATCTACGGACGCCGCAGGCGATCAGAGCAAGGCAACGATAGTCAGAAGCAGTTCCCTTTCAGGCTTTGTGGAGGGGAGTTATGAGGATATCAGGGGCAAATTTCCGGAACTTGACGGGATACCGTATTATATCACTCATCTGGAGGACGGCCATTATTATACGCCGGTGATCGTAGGACAGACATTGCCGTATATCTGTCGCTTTGACATAATCAATGATGAGATCACAAATGTGGTCAATATAAAATTCTGACAGGAAGAAACACGATGATAAAATGTTCGAAATGCGGAAAAGAACTTGAAGATGGCGCCAGATTTTGCGGCGAATGCGGAACACCGATACCGGAACAGCCCAGGCAGGACGTCCGGGCAGCCGCCGAAGAGCCGGTTCAGGCAGGGCCGGGGGAATATGTTTTCTGCCCTGAATGTGGGAAGAAGCTTCCCGCGGGATCGCTCTTCTGCGATAACTGCGGCACAGGCCTGGCCGCCGTATCAAAGGAGCAGTCTGCGACTTTTGCAGGTCAGCCAGTGGGAGGCAGGGCTGCCGGGAAAAAGAAGAAGTGGCCAGTGTTTGGAATCGTGGCGGCATGCGCCGTGGTCATCCTGATCGCGTGCGCCGGCATCTTTGCCGCTTCCCGTAAGAGCAGTGGATCAAAGGATGATTGTGCGGTCTATGTGAAGGACAGGGAGTTATTTTTCGCTGGACTGAAGTCGAAAGATCCTTTACAGGTCACCGAACACTTTGTAAAAGAAAGCGACATGGATAACGCTGATCTGAGCATGAATTGGGCTCTTTCATACGATACCACGATCAGCGATGACGGGAAATATCTGTTCTTCCCGGACAGAATCGAATGGGGAAGCTGGCCGATCTATTACATCAGTCTTTCCAGGCCGGGCGAGGAAGCGGTCAAGATCGATTCAGATATAGACCAATATGTGGTCAATGACAGTGCCACATATGTGACCTATGTGAAAGGTGGCGATAAGCTTTACTCTTATGACCTGAAAAAGGGTGATAAGAATAGTATTGCCGGGGATGTGGAGGGATTTGCCGCTTCTGACGACGGCAGACAGGTTTACTATATCGACGATGAGGGAACGCTTTATCTCTGGACCATGGGCAGGGACAGTGAGGAGATTGACAGCGGTGTTCAAAGGGTATATCATATATCGGATGATTTTAAAACGATATATTACACCAAAAATGATGCTCTGTACAGGAACGGGAGCGACGGGAAACGCGAGAAAATCGCTTCTGATGTGGATCAAGTCATAAAAGTATATGGATCGGGCGGTATCTATTATCTGAAAGAGATGGATGTGACCGCAGAGCGGTTCTTTGCGTGTGATATGAAAGTGGGGGACGAAGAACTTACAGAATCGGAAAGAGATGCTCTGTTCGATGTGTGTGAACGGGCTATATCACGTATGCGTATAGGCATGCTGTGTTATCATGATGGCAGGAAAGAGACGGAGATAGGCGTGGCAAGTATCCGTATCTGCACGGCAGCATCAGATGCGGAGGCGGTATTGTTCGCGTTGCTGGATCTGGAGAAGTTTGACAGATTGGAAATCTCACAGATAGTTGCATCCGCTACTACATATGCATCCAATAGAGTGGTGTTGGCGGAATGGCTGTCGCAATGGCTGGAGGAACAGCTGGAGGAACAGCTGGAGGAACAGCTGGAGGGGTCATGTGAACTTGTTCTGGCGCAGAAAGGCGAGATGATACCTCTTGGCGTTGAACTGGAAGATCTGGGCCCGAGATTCGAGATCGATCCTGACGGAAGCAGGATCTTATATCTGGATGATTTTGATTCCGAAACGGATGAAGGGAATCTGTATCTGATAACGGTAAAAGACGGTAAGCTTTCGGACACGGAACTGCTGGAATCCGGCATGCCGTCCTATTATTACTCGCTGAATGTCGGGTATCCCATGTATAGATTCGTGGATGGTTCTCCTATATATTATACGGATGTGGAGGATCGCAGGGGCGATCTCTATGTGGATGGACAGTTCGCCGCATCTGATGTGCTTGTGGGGTCATATAAAAGCGAATCGGGAGTATGTTGTTTTTACACTGATTACGATATGGAGAAGCAGAGGGGAACCCTGCGGTGTTATATGGATGGCAAGGTGGTGGAGATTGCGGATGATGTGTATGATCATTATGCGATAGGGGACGAAAAGATCCTGATCCTCAGCGATTACAGCCTCAGCAGATACGAGGGTGAACTGTCCCTGTATGATAAGGGTGAACTCAGATCCATCGATGATGATGTGGTTTGCATTCTCCGTCCGTCCGACACCCGGTTGGAGAGCATATACTATTGATATAGCTGGTGAAGATGATATCCCCGCGTGATTGATAGGAACGGTATTCCGGACGGTGATACGGTATCGGCGATCGTGCGGCGCTGATGCTGTCGGGAACCATGAGTGGCGAACATTTCATTCATGGTTCCTTTTTTTGTTGAAGTTTTGTGAAAACAGGCGTACACTTGACAGGTATGGAGGAGAGGATCGATATGGACGGTAAGGTACGATATCTTGTCACGGCGGAAGAAATGAAAGCGTATGACAGGAACACCACGGAAAGGATCGGCGTTCCGGGCATGGTGCTCATGGAGCGTGCCGCCCTGGCCGCTTTGGAATATCTTTTAAAACGCTGGGAGAAAGGAAGTGCGCTGATCCTCGCCGGCGTGGGGAATAACGGCGGCGACGGGCTTGCCCTGGCAAGGCTGCTTGCGGAAAAGGGCTGGCAGACGGAGGTCTGGTGCGTGGGAGATAAGGAGAAAGCCACAGAGCAGTGGAAATCCCAGCGGCATATCTTAGACAGTTATCCGGTACGTTTCAGTAGCGTGCCGGAGAGGAATGAATATACTATTATGGTGGATGCCTTATTCGGGGCAGGCCTCTCCAGGGAGATCACGGGGGAGTATGCCCGGGCGGTGGAGGAGTTCCAGGAGCGCAGGGGGTTCAAGCTGGCGTTGGACATTCCCAGCGGCGTTGATGCCGACACCGGAAAAGTCCGGGGAACCGCCGTGAGAGCGGATGCGACGGTCACTTTCGGTTTCCAGAAAAGAGGGCTGGGACTGTATCCGGGCTGTGACCTGGCGGGAGAGATCGTGACCGCCCACATCGGGATCACGGAGAGAAGCTTTTTCGGCAGGGAACCGGAGACGTTCACTTTCGCGGGGGAGCCGGAGAGCCTGCTGCCTGAGAGGGCAGGCGACGGCAACAAGGGCGCTTTCGGGAAAGTGCTGCTGGCGGCGGGCAGCGTCAATATGGCGGGAGCCGCCGTCCTGGCGGCAAAAGCCGCATACCGCACGGGCGCGGGCATGGTAAAGGTGATCTCCCCGGAGGAAAACAGGACGATCCTCCAGACGGCGGTCCCGGAGGCGCTGTTCGGCACACCATGGGAACTGTCGGAGAGCCTGGAATGGGCGGACTCGGTCATTATCGGTCCCGGCATCGGCAAAAGCCAGTCCGCCATGAGCAGCCTGCGCCAGGTGCTGAAATACGGCAGAAAGCCGCTGGTCATCGACGCTGACGGCCTGAACCTGCTGGCAGAAGACGGCGGGCTGCGGCAGCTGCTGGAGGAGCAGGGAGCGAAAGGCAGGAGCGTGGTATTGACGCCCCATGTGGGCGAACTTTCCCGGCTGGCGGGAGTGCCCGTCCCGGAATTGAAACAGTCACTGCTCACGCACGGAAAGGGACTGGCGGAACGGTTCCATGTGATTGTCACGGCAAAGGACGCCAGAACTTTCGTATGCAGGGAACAGGGTTCCGCTTACCTCAATCTCTGCGGCAACAGCGGCATGGCCACCGCAGGGAGCGGGGACGTGCTGGCAGGGATCACCGGCACGCTGCTGGCGCAGATGGAGGATGCTTTCACGGCAGCCGCTCTGGCGGTATACCTCCACGGCAGAGCGGGCGACGCCGCAGCCGCCCAAAAAGGGCGGCGGGGCTGTATGGCGGGAGATATCGCGGAAGCGCTGACGGAACTGGAATAGGACACGATATACTATGATCAAACTGGAAGAAACCTTAGAACAATATCAGAGAGGATATGCGGAGATAGACCTGGACGCGATTCTTGCGAACATGTGGAACATGAGACAGAACATTGCCCCGGAGACGGAAATGATCGCCGTGATCAAGACGGACGGCTATGGCCACGGCAGCGTGCCCATTGCCCGGACGCTGGAACCCCTTGACTTTCTCTGGGGATTTGCGGCAGCCACATACGAGGAGGCCCATGAACTGCGGGAAGCGGGCATCAGGAAGCCCATATTGATCCTTGGTCATGCATTTCCCTATTGCTATGGACATCTGGCGGAGGAGGGACTGAGACCGGCAGTGTTCCGCATGGATACCATCCCTCTGCTGGAACAGGCGGCGGAGCAGGCGGGAAAGCCTATACGGGTCCACATCAAGGCAGATACGGGCATGAACCGCATTGGCATCACGCCCGACGAGGAGGGACTCCGCTTTGTGGAAGCTCTGTCCAATGCTGACGGCATCATTGTGGAGGGCATCTTTACCCATTTTGCCAGAGCGGATGAGCATGATAAGGCCAGTGCCTTAAGACAGCTGGAATCTTTTCAGGATTTTATCCGTATGATAAAAGAGAAGCTGGGGCTTACCATCCCGTTCAAGCACTGTTCCAACAGCGCCGGGATTCTGGAACTGCCCCAGGCGGACATGGATGCGGTAAGGGCGGGGATTGCCCTGTACGGGCTGTATCCCTCAAAGGAAGTTGGCAGGGATACGGTGCCTTTGAGACCGGCGATGTCTCTCTACAGTCACCTGGTCTGGGTAAAGACGATCCATCAGGGACAGTCCGTAAGCTATGGCGGCACGTTTACCGCAGGGGAGGATATGCGTGTGGCTACCGTGCCCATAGGGTATGGGGATGGCTACCCCAGGAGCCTTTCCAACAGAGGATATGTACTGATCCGCGGGAAGAGAGCGCCTGTGCTGGGCAGGGTCTGTATGGATCAGTTCATGGTGGATGTCACCCGTATCCCGGAAGCGAAAGAAGGGGACAGAGTGGTGCTTTTGGGCGCCGACGGCGGGGAGCGCATCGGCGCGGAACAGCTTGGGGAAATGTCCGGAAGATTTCATTATGAGCTGGTCTGTGATATCGGCAGACGCATCCCCAGGATCTACCGGAAAGAGGGGGAATTATTTCGCTGGATCTGAATAGCCTTCCTGAAAGTGTCTATACTACCATACATAGATGAAAACACGCAATATGGAGGCATTATGAGAAGAGGAGATGTATATTACGCGGACTTAAGGCCTGTGGTGGGATCGGAACAGGGAGGGATCCGGCCCGTGCTGATCGTCCAGAACGATGTGGGAAACAAGCACAGCCCCACTATCATCTGCGCTGCCATTACCTCAAAGATGAACAAGGCGAAGCTTCCCACCCACATAGAACTGAACGCTTCCCTTTATGATATGGATAAGGATTCCGTGGTGCTGCTGGAGCAGCTGCGCACCATAGACAAGAAGCGGCTGAAAGATAAGGTCTGCCATCTGGACGGCGACATCATGAAAAAAGTGGACAGAGCCCTGATGATCAGCCTGGAACTGGATACATAGGCGCTGTTCGCACGATACAGTTTTCACGTGCGATCCAGTTCTTGACGAACAGAAGCCAAAATGGTATATTTAGGGATATTATAAAACAAAGGAAGGAAGAAAGAGGAACGGATTTATGGACGACGACGGACCTACTGCCAGTATTATCATTTTCATTGTGTTACTGTTTGTAGATATGTTTTTTTACGGTTTTGGAGCCGCCATCACGGCGCTGAACGCCAAGGAGGTGGAAAGGCGCGCCCAGGAGGATAAGGACAGGAGATCCCTCCGGCTGCAGAAGATCATCGGAGATCCCACGGAGTACGTCAACACGGTGCAGCTGATCACCACTCTGATCAATGTGATCCTGGGAGCGGTGCATCTGAGCACCATGCTGGGTGCCATGTCCAGGTGGCTCTCCACACTGGCGGAGAGACAGCAGAAGCTTGAAAGTATGCCTGCGGAAGCAATCCTGATCCTGGCGGCGGTCTTATCCACGCTGCTGTTGTTGTACATAGTATTGACCCTGGGAGTGCTGCTGCCCAAAAAAGTGGCGGCGAGAGTCCCGGAACGGTGGGCTTATGCCTGTATCACCCCGGTATTTTTCGTGACCAGGATCCTTTCTCCTTTTACGGGCCTTGTGACGGTGACTACGGGCGCGATCCTGCGGCTGTTCGGCATCAGGGACAGGTCGGGGGAAACGGATGTGACGGAGGAAGAGATCATCAACATGGTCAATGAGGGCCATGAGCAGGGTGTGATCCAGGCCAGCGAGGCGGAGATGATCACCAATATCTTTGAACTTGGCGATAAGGAAGCCCAGGACATCATGACTCACAGGAAGAATGTGGTGGCCATTGATGCAAAGACAGTGCTCAGTGATGCCATCATGTTCATGCTGGAGGGAAAGAACAGCCGTTATCCGGTGTATGAGGAGAATATCGACCATATCATCGGTATCCTGCATCTGAAAGACGCCATGCGCTTCCATGCGGATGGCGACAAACTGAACTGTCCCCTGCGGGAACTGGAGGGGCTGATGCGGGAGCCTTATTTCGTGCCCCAGACCAAGAATATCAACGAACTGTTCCGGGAGATGCAGGCGGACAAGCTGCAGATGGTCATTGTTGTGGATGAATACGGTCAGACGGACGGGCTCCTTGCCATGGAAGATATCCTGGAGGAGATCGTGGGAAATATCCTGGATGAGTACGATGAGGATAGAGAGTATATCGAGGACAAAGGCAACGACGAGTATGTGACGGAGGGAAAGACGCCCCTGGAGGAACTGGAGGAGCGCTTCGGCATTTCCTTTGACGATGAGGAGTTTGAGACCCTGAACGGGTTCCTGATCTCCAGGCTGGACAGAATCCCTGAACCGGACGAGCAGTTCGATGTGGATTATAAGGGATATAATTTTAAGATATTATCCGTGGAAAACAAGATGATAAAGAGCGTGTTGGTAACGAAGCTGCCGGAGGAGAGGGCGGAAGAGGAAAGCGCCCCTGAAAGGGTTCCGGTGAAAGAGGAAGAATCCGCCCTTGAAGAAAGCGGTAAAAAATGATATGCTTACAGGAGGCGTTTTGAGAAACCGTTAAATTTACAGGAAAAGGAGTATTTTATCATGTCAGGACATTCTAAGTTTGCGAATATCAAGCATAAAAAGGAAAAGAACGATGCTGCCAAAGGCAAGATATTTACCATCATCGGCAGGGAGATCGCGGTTGCGGTAAAGGAGGGCGGCCCCGATCCCAACAATAATTTCAAGCTTGCCACCGTGATCGCCAAGGCGAAAGCGAACAATATGCCCAACGATACCATTGACAGGGGCATCAAAAAGGCAGCCGGCGATGTGGGAAATGTGAACTATGAGTATATGACCTATGAGGGATACGGTCCCAGCGGCATCGCCATCATCGTGGATACGCTGACGGACAATAAGAACCGCACCGCGGCCAACGTGAGGAGCGCTTTTACCAAGGGCCAGGGAAACATCGGTACCCCCGGCTGCGTTTCCTTTATGTTCGATAAAAAGGGCCAGATCATCATTGACAGGGAAGAGTGCGACATGGAACCCGACGATTTGATGATGACGGCGCTGGATGCGGGCGCGGAGGATTTTAACGAGGAGGAGGACAGCTTCGAGGTGCTGACCGATCCGGACAGCCTGGAGGAGGTACGGAAAGCGCTGGAGGACGCAGGAATCCCCATGCTCAGCGCGGAAGTGACCATGATCCCCCAGAACTACGTGACACTGACGGACGAGACTGCCATCAAGAATCTCCAGAGAACGCTGGATATGCTGGAAGAGGACGATGATGTCCAGGCCGTATATCATAATTGGGACGAATGATGCAGAACGTCACTGTGGATGTGCGAAAGGAAGGTATCTATGGACAAGCTGGCTATCGTGGTTCCCTGCTATAATGAGGAGGAGGTCTTGAAGATCGCTTCCAAAGCGCTGCGGGAAGTACTTGCCGATCTGGTTCAAAAGGGAAAAGTTGCGGAGGACAGTTTCATCCTGTTTGTCAATGACGGGAGCAGGGACCGCACATGGGAACTGATCGAGGAAGAACATAATATGTATCCCGTCCAGGTGCACGGCGTAAAGCTGGCGGGCAATGTGGGGCATCAGTTTGCCCTGACAGCGGGACTGATCACTGCGAAGGATATGAGCGATGTGGCCATTTCCATAGACGCAGATCTGCAGGATGATGTGGCTGTTATCGAGGAGATGATCGATAAATTCCACGCCGGGAACGATATCGTGTATGGCGTGAGGAAAGAGCGTAAGACAGATACTTTCTTTAAGAGGACCACGGCCCAGGCGTTCTATAAGATCATGGACCTGATGGGTGTCAAAACGGTGTACAATCATGCGGATTTCCGCCTTATGTCAAAGCGCGCGGTGGAGGAATTTTCCAAATACAAGGAAACAAACCTGTTCCTGCGGGGCATGATGCCTCTCATCGGCTACCAGACGGACTGCGTCTATTACGACCGTAAGGAACGCGTGGCAGGTGAGTCCAAGTATCCTTTTAAGAAGATGCTCGCGCTTGCTTTCAATGGCATATCCTCTTTCAGCGTCAAGCCTATCAGCCTGATCCTGGGGGTGGGGATGTTCATCATCTTTGCGGCGGTCCTGGCGGCGGTCTATGCGTTTGTCTCTTACTTTACCGGGCATGTGGTCCCCGGCTGGACATCCATGATCCTGTCCGTCTGGTTCCTGGGAGGCCTGCAGCTTCTGGCGATCGGTCTGGTGGGACAATATATCGGCAAGATCTATATTGAGGTCAAACAGCGGCCCCGCTATAACATTGAGAAGATTGTGTAGACCGGACGCCGGGTCAACAGATAAAGGATCAAAATACAAATGAGTTGGAAGAAAAACGCATTCAGCTGTCTGATGTGGCTGCTCTATATGCTTATGGTCGGAACGGCTTTGATAGTTACCGGCAGGGCGCTCTGTGATCTTCTCGGAGCGGCTGCCTGCTTTGGAGTTGCCATGCCGATAGGTTATCTGCTGGCCACGGGATCTGTGGTGTTTCTGCTGCACCGGATGGCGGCGGAGCTGGATGCGGGATTCCGAAATATGGGAAGATCCCTGGCATGGATGGAAAGGATACTGATTCTGGTCTTGTTTGCGGCGGGATGCTTTCTTCGCATAGTGGAGATGCGGTCTGATTCCCATATGGTGTCCGGCGGATCGGTGTATCTGGATCTGGCATATATTTCAGAAGACGGGCAGGGACTCTTTCCGGTTTCACGGGGAGCGGCCTGTCTGTATATATGGATGCTCCGCCTGTGCTTTTTTTTGATGGGAAATAAAGAGGCAGCGGCGGTATGGCTCCAGATCGTGCTGCAGATGTCCGGTGTGGCGCTGTTATATGTCGGCGTGCGGAAGCTGGCAGGCAGGATTTCGGCAGTTATGACGGTATCTTTTTTCATGCTTTCGCCATATATGATACAAAGATCGCTGGAACTTTCACCGGAAATGCTGTATATGCTGTTTTTTTCGCTGGTACTGCTGTTTGCTTCCCGGGGAGTGGAAAGAACTTTTGGCTGGGGGGTCTGGCTGATCGGCGGTGTCATGGCGGCTGTCCTGTGTTATCTGGACGTAGCGGGTTTTTTGCTTCTGCCCCTGATGCCGGGCATTATCGTTATGAAGAGGCAGGATGCGGGAAACAAGATTTTTCGTGGACTGTCCGGCTGTATCTCAGGGGTTCTGCTGGGTGCCGCAGGCTGCCTGCTTGGGACTGCGCAGATCGGCGGAAAGCCTGTGGGGGAGATCGTCCGGACATGGGCGGGATCGTACCGATGGGAAGATGTACGGCTTGCCGTGCCATTTCCCGATCATAAGGCGTTGTGGCCGATCGTGCTGCTGCTCTGTTTTATGGCATGGGGAATCTTTAGTTTCTGGTGCGAAAGAGAAGTGGATAGATTTACAGTATGGATTTTTTGCCTGATCGTGGCGGTCCTCATGCGGTGCATGGGGATGTTCGCGGAGGAAATGAGCGGGGACGTTTACCTCTTTTTCTTTGGCACGGTCCTGGCCGGTCTGGGGATCAGAGAGAGTATGGCGGTCCATACGCGGGATACGGAGGAAGAGATAGTGGAAAGAACGGACAGAAAAGAAATGAAAGACAGTACGGAAAGCAGCGATATCACAGAGGAAAAAGCATTGGAAGCGGCGCGGCAACAGGAGAAACCCAAGATCGAATTTCTTGAGAATCCGCTGCCCCTGCCTAAAAAGCATGAGAAACACATTATGGATTACAAGCTGGATCCCGGCAAGGATCTGGGCGGCTATGATGTCCTGGTGGCGGATGATGATGATTTCGATCATTGAGAAATATGTATTTTTCCAGATAAAAATGGGAATCTTAAGAGAGCAGTCAAAGGCGGGCTGCTCTCTTTTTGCGCGAG
This sequence comes from Lachnospiraceae bacterium, assembly GCA_023664345.1. Classification (GTDB taxonomy): domain Bacteria; phylum Bacillota; class Clostridia; order Lachnospirales; family Lachnospiraceae; genus Acetatifactor. Next base: position 81,292 of record JAMPFQ010000005.1, read on the forward strand.
CGGGGAAAGAGGAGCCTTTCGAGCCTGCTCATCTGCGAGTCCGCCATGCGATCATAGGGAAAGGAAGACGCCATGTCAGAGGAAAAGAAAAAAGAAAAGCTGGAGATAGAGGAAAAGAAAGAGGAGAGAATCGAAAAGACAGGACAGGCAGAACTGGACGAAAACGGAAAGATGGAAGACATCCATCTGATCTCCATCATCGGGGAGATAGAGGGGCACGAAAATCTTTCCAATAATTCCAAGACCACGAAATATGAACATATCCTGCCCAGCCTTGCGGCCATAGAGGACAGCAAAGATATCCATGGCGTTCTGGTGCTGCTGAACACCATGGGAGGGGATGTGGAGGCGGGGCTGGCCATTGCGGAAATGATCGCCTCGCTGAGCAAACCCACCGTTTCGCTTGTGCTGGGAGGCAGCCATTCCATCGGAGTGCCGATCGCGGTCAGCACGGACTATTCCTTTATCGTGCCCACAGGGACCATGGTGATCCATCCCGTGCGGATGAATGGAACCGTGATCGGGGTTCCTCAGACCTTTGAATATTTTAAGCTGATCCAGGATAGGATCACCAGCTTTGTCTGTAATCATTGCAGAGCCAATAAGCAGGTATACGAGGAACTGATGACGGAGACAGGGATACTGACCAAGGATGTGGGAACGATCCTGGTGGGGGAAGATGCGGTGAAGTATGGGATCATTGATGAGGTGGGCGGCATAAATAAGGCGATCGCGAAGCTGCATGAACTGATCTAGGGAAAGGGACGGAGCCGGGGAGGCGGCACAATATCTAAAGTGCATTGCCTCCCTGAAATTTTGTTGCTTACTCCATTATAAGCGGTGGTTTTTGATATAGCTTCCTTTCTATAGCAGCCTGTTCAATATCTAATTGTTCCATGACGGCATCAAGACCACCCCTTTGCGCCTCCCTCCTGATCCGCTCTACAATTTCAAGCTGATCAAAAAGATTGACATTTAATTCCTTTTCATTTGATGGCATGTCAGCTCACCTCCCTGTTATCGGTGAAAAGTTGATTGTTATGCTTTTAGTATATCACATGAATGACGTGATTTCCATATGCATTTGTTATCCCGTTTTTCCGGATCGGCCATAAAAAATCCATGGTGACAAGTGCGTATAAAAATGGTATAATTTTAACAGTGCGTTTATGAGACTATGAGAAGTGAGGTTGGATGAGATGGCTTCTTCTAATAGAACATCATCTTCAAATAAAAGTACAAACAAAAAGACCACAGGGACCGCTTCCCGGAAAAGGAAAACGGAAGAGGTACAGGAAATGCAGGAGTCACAGGACAGCGCACTGTTCCATGAGATAGGCCTGATCGTTCTGTTTGTTGCGATGGTCCTGCTGTTCTGCTGTAATTTCGGTATCGTGGGCCCTGTGGGAAACGCCGTCAGCGGCGTGCTTTTCGGGCTTTTTGGACTGATCACATATATACTTCCGCTGCTGATCTTTTTTGCGGTATCGTTCTGGTTTGCCAATGAGGGAAATCCCAATGCGGTGCGGAAACTGGTCTCAGGGGTCGTGCTCTGCCTGATGGCGGGCGTGCTGTGCGATCTGCTGGCAAAGGGAGCGGGCACGCTGGATGCCTATGATATCAAGGCCATCTATGAAAACAGCCGCGACAACAAGACAGGGGGCGGCGTGATCTCCGGCAGCATCAGCTATCTGCTGCAGCATTATCTGGAGACCATAGGGACGGTACTGGTGGTGCTTTTGTGTTCTGTGGTCAGCCTGATCCTGCTGACCGAGAGATCCCTGCTGGGCAGTGTGAAAAAGGGCGGAAGCCGTGTCAGGGAACTGTCCAGGGAGGACGCTCAGCGCCGCAGGGAGATGAACCGCAGGAGGCATGAGGAGCAGGAGGAACAGCGCGCCAGAAGAGAGGAAGAACGGGCCAGACGGGAAGAGGAGCGCCGCTTGAAGGCGGAAGAAAAGGAAAATGAGAAGATCCTGCGCATGGAGAAAAAGGTTTCCGGCGTTATGATGGATACAGCCCTTGCAAGGCCGTCGGAAGAGCACCGCAGCGATGATGTGCATGAGATCATATATACGGAGGAAGAACCGGAAAATGAAAGCTATTCCGCGGAATCTGCGGATGCGGGATCCATGGAGGCATCCGTATCGGCTCCGGCGTTTGACCTTGACAGGATACAGATCAGGACCATGCACCAGGTACAGCTGAATGAAGACGCTTTCCGGGAAGATGGTCAGGATGTTTATTGGGAGCCGGAAGTTGAAAATGTGTCCGGTAAGGAACCAAAGATCGCATCCGAACCGGGGTCAGGGTATGGTGCAGGCATGGGACCGGATGCAGGCCCGGGATTTGAGACGGCGGGTGACTTGGAAGATGAAATGATGTCGGACGGGATGTTTGGATCCGATCTGATGTCAGATGCCATGTTTGGGATGGATGCGGCGCCGACACAGGCGGCCTTTTCATCGGCAGTATCTGCGGGTGGCTTGTCCATGGCGGGTATGCCGGATCAGGACATCAGGATACATAAAGAGGATACGGAGGAGCGTCCCGCAGGTCAGCGGCCCACGGCACGGCTGGCGCCGGAGGAGAAGAGCGTGGAATCCGGCATCCAGAGAGAGGTCAACCGGGCGGAGAAGCAGATGCCGAAGCAATATTCTTTCCCTCCGCTCAACCTGCTGCAGAAAGGTGCCGCTGCGTCAGTGGATACCACCCAGGAATTAAAGGAGACCGCCATGCGCCTCCAGCAGACCCTGAGCACCTTTGGCGTAAAGGTCACTATCACGGACATCAGCCAGGGTCCCAGCGTCACCCGGTACGAGTTACAGCCGGAGCAGGGTGTGAAAGTGTCCAAGATCGTGGGGCTGGCGGACGATATCAAGCTGAACCTGGCGGCCACGGATATCCGTATCGAAGCGCCCATTCCCGGCAAGGCTGCCATCGGCATCGAGGTGCCCAATAAGGAGACCATCCCCGTGGCGCTGCGGGATCTGCTGGAAAATAAGACATTTAAGGATTTCCCTTCCAACATCGCTTTCGCGGTGGGAAAGGATATCGCGGGACAGGTGGTGGTGACGGATATCGCCAAGATGCCCCATATGCTGATCGCCGGCGCCACCGGTTCCGGCAAGTCGGTGTGCATCAACACCCTGATCATGAGCATCCTGTACAAGGCGCATCCCGATGACGTGAAGCTGATCATGGTGGATCCAAAGGTGGTGGAACTGAGCGTATACAACGGGATCCCCCATCTGCTGATCCCTGTGGTGACAGATCCGAAAAAGGCTTCCGCGGCGCTCCACTGGGGCGTGTCGGAAATGGAAGACAGATACCGTAAGTTCGCGGATCATAATGTCCGCGACCTGAAAGGATATAATAAAAAGGTGGAATCCATGGCGCAGAACGGACAGGAGGACGCGCCGAAAAAGCTGCCCCAGATCGTCATTATCGTGGACGAGCTGGCGGATCTGATGATGGTGTGTCCCGGCGAGGTGGAGGAATCCATCTGTCGTCTGGCACAGCTGGCCAGGGCGGCGGGCATCCATCTGATCATCGCCACCCAGCGGCCCAGCGTGGACGTGATCACCGGACTGATCAAGGCGAACATGCCCAGCCGTGTGGCTTTCTCTGTTTCCAGCGGCGTGGATTCCCGCACCATCCTGGATATGAACGGAGCGGAGAAACTGCTTGGAAAAGGAGATATGCTTTTCTACCCTCAGGGCTACAGCAAACCGGCCCGCGTACAGGGCGCTTTTGTCTCAGACAGGGAAGTGTCGGATGTGGTGGATTTCCTGAAGAACCAGGCTCTGGGAAATGGATACGCTTCGGAGATCGAGGAGAAGATCAGGAGCATGGGTTCCGCGATCGGAGGCGGCGGGGCTTCTGACGGAGGCAGCGAGATCGATGAACTGTTCGAGAAAGCGGGACGTTTTATCATCGAGAAGGACAAGGCTTCCATCGGTATGCTGCAGCGTGTCCTGAAGATCGGTTTCAACAGGGCGGCCAGGATCATGGATCAGCTGTGCGAGTTTGGTGTGGTGGGCGAGGAAGAGGGCACAAAGCCCAGAAAGATCCTGATGAGCCCGGAGCAGTTCGAGCAGCTTTTGGAAGAACAGATATAGCAGATCAGGAAAGGAAAAGGATATCCTATATGAAGTCAGATATTGAGATCGCGCAGGAGGCGGTACTGGAACCCATTGCCAGGGTGGCGGAAAAGCTGGGCATGACACCGGATGATCTGGAACTCTACGGAAAATACAAGGCAAAGATCTCAGACGGATACATAGAGAGCCTGCAGGGTGAGCCGGACGGGAAACTGATCCTGGTGACGGCCATCAACCCCACTCCCGCGGGAGAGGGAAAGACCACTGTGAGCGTGGGCCTGGGGCAGGCATTTGGAAAGCTGGGAAAGAAAGCGGTCATTGCCCTGAGAGAGCCTTCCCTGGGGCCCTGTTTCGGCATCAAGGGCGGTGCCGCGGGAGGCGGTCATTCCCAGGTGGTCCCCATGGAGGATCTGAACCTGCATTTTACGGGGGATCTCCATGCGGTCACATCGGCAAATAACCTGCTGGCGGCTCTTCTGGACAATCATATCCACCAGGGCAATGCGCTTCGAATCGACACCAGACAGATCGTCTGGAAGCGCTGTGAGGATATGAACGACCGGGCGCTGCGGAATATCGTGGTGGGTCTGGGAAATAAGGCGGACGGCTTTGTGCGGGAGGATCATTTTGTCATCACGGTGGCAAGCGAGATCATGGCGATCCTCTGCCTTGCGGAAAATATGAAAGATTTAAAGGAACGGCTGGGGCGCATCATCGTGGCATACAACTATGCCGGTGAGCCGGTGACGGCATCGGATCTGCAGGCGGTGGGCGCCATGGCGGCGCTTTTGAAAGATGCCATGAAGCCCAACCTGATCCAGACCCTGGAGCATACCCCTGTCCTGGTGCATGGCGGGCCCTTTGCCAATATAGCCCATGGCTGTAATTCCGTCCGGGCTACGAAAGCGGCGTTGAAAATGGCGGATTACTGCATCACGGAGGCAGGATTCGGCGCCGACCTGGGAGCGGAGAAATTCTTTGATATCAAGTGCCGGATGGCAGGACTGAAACCGGATGCCGTAGTTTTAGTGGCAACCGTCCGGGCTTTGAAGTATAATGGAGGCGTGCCAAAGACGGAACTGGGCCGCGAGAATCTGGACGCTTTAAAAAAAGGAATCGTCAATCTGGAGAAGCATATTGAAAATCTGCACAAATATGAGGTGCCGGTGGTGGTCACATTAAATTCCTTTGTCACGGATACGGAGGCGGAGGTTGCTTTTGTCAGGGAATTTTGCGGGAAGTGCGGCTGCGAGTTTGCTCTTTCACAGGTATGGGAAAAGGGCGGCGAGGGCGGAACCGACCTGGCGCGGAAAGTGCTGGAGACCCTGGAGAATAAGGAGAGCCATTTCCATGTGCTCTATGACGATGCGGCTTCCCTGGAGGAGAAGATCGTCACGGTGGCGCGGGAAATCTACGGCGCGGCGGGAGTGAACTTCACCACGGCGGCGAAGAAGCAGCTGCAGAAGCTTACGGAACTGGGATTTGGCAGACTGCCTGTGTGCATGGCAAAGAACCAGTATTCCCTGTCCGACGATCCCGCGCTTCTTGGGAGGCCGGAGGGCTTTGAGATGAGCGTCAGGGAGGTATATGTCTCAGCGGGGGCCGGGTTCGTGGTGGCCCTGACCGGGGATGTGATGACGATGCCGGGACTGCCGGGACAGCCTGCGGCGTATCGGATCGATGTAAACGACGATGGTGTGATAACAGGACTTTTTTAGGTTTTTTCATAAGAGAAAAGAGGCGTAAGCTATGAAGTGTCCCAAATGTGGAGCGGAAATGGCAGACGGATCTCTGTATTGCGAACATTGCGGCGAAGATATCCATATCGTTCCCGATTTTGATCCCGAACTGGAGCAGGATATGGAACTGACGATCAGCGGTATGCTGGAGGATATCGGCGCACAGGAGAAGCCGGAGGAACGGCATCCAGGGCGAAAGAGTCTCTGGAAGCTTTGGGTGGTGTTGGGAGCAGCGCTTATCTTGATGGCATCTGCATACGGTTTTTTTCTCTACTGTCATAATTCTCTTGAATGGCAGATCGAGAAAGGACAGGAGTATGTGGAGAGACAGAAATATGACAGCGCCATCCGATGCTACAGCCGCGCACTGGAACTGGATGAAGACAATATAGAATTGAAGTTCAGTCTGGCAGAGATCTATTTTTTGAAGAATAATAAAATTGAATATGAATTTCTTCTGAGGGAAGTTGCCAGGGATACCAATGCCACCGGCGAACAGCTGGAACGCGCTTACGGTAAACTGATCGCCATTTACAGCGCAAGGGAGGATTACCAGACCATCAACGACCTGTTGCTTGCCAGCAATAACGCGACGCTGATCTCCACTTACCAGAAGTATCTGGCCAGGCAGCCGGAATTCAGCATCAAGCCGGGTTACTATACGGCTGTGCAGCTGCTGAAGCTGTCTGCTTCCGGCAGTGGAAAGATCTATTATACGCTGGATGGCAGCGAGCCGGGCGAAGAGAGCACACCGTACACCGCCCCCATTGTCCTGGAGGATGGAGATCATCTTGTGAAAGCAGTGTTCATCAATGACAACGGTATCATCAGTGAGCCGATATCGGGGGAATTTCATGTGGAGATCGATGAGATACCCGCGCCGAAAGTGAACCTGTACAGCGGGAATTATGAGTTCCCCACTGACATAGAGGTGCTGGAGGATACGGAGGAGATCTACTATACCACGGACGGTTCCACGCCCACCTACGCGTCCCAGCTTTATTCAGGCCCCATCCACCTGCCCTTGGGCAGGAGCACTTATAAGTTTGCGAAGATCGAGAACGGGGTCACGGGAGATGTGACGGAGCGGACCTATCAGTTGGTCATGAACACGGAGTTTACACCGCAGCAGGCGGTGGAATCCATTATGCAGTACGCCATGAGCACTGGCAAGGTATATGACGCTTCCGGACATTTCGATGAATCCGGCGACCGGTATCAGTATGAGTATCAGTATGTGACGAATATCAACAGAGTGGATGATTTCTATGTGATCTCGGAAATCTACTGCGGCGCGGACGGCAGTCTCACGAAGACAGGCAATAATTTTGCGGTGAACGCGTATACAGGAGCTCTGTTCAAACTCCAGCAGGACCGTTACGGGCGGCTGAGCCTGACGGAGATAGTGATAGAACAGCAACAGCCGGTAATAGAAGATGATTCCGATGAGGAATAGAGAGGTGGAAAGGTATGTACAAGGTTGTAAAAAAAAGTGAGCTTACCACAAACATCTACCTGATGGAGGTAGAGGCAAAGAGAGTGGCGAAGAGGTGTATGCCCGGTCAGTTCGTCATTGTCAGGATGGATGACGAGGGAGAGAGGATCCCGCTTACCATCTGTGATTATGACCGCGAAAAGGGTACTGTGACCATTGTGTTCCAGTGCGTGGGCGCAGGCACGAAGATGATGGCGGCATTAAACGAGGGAGATTCTTTCCGCGATTTCGTGGGCCCTCTGGGACGCCCGTCCGAACTGGTGGACGAGGACGTGGAGAGCCTGAAACAGAAGAAGATTCTGTTCGTAGCGGGCGGCGTGGGCGCGGCTCCCGTGTATCCTCAGGTGAAATGGCTCCATGAGCAGGGCGTGGCCGCGGATGTGATCGTGGGCAGCAAGACCAAAGATCTGCTGATTCTGGAGAAAGAGATGGAGGCGGTCGCCGGGAATCTCTATGTGACCACCGACGACGGTTCTTACGGCAGGAGCGGCATGGTGACCCAGACCATCAAAGATCTGGTGGCGGAGGGAAAGCAATATGATGTGTGCATCGCCATTGGTCCCATGATCATGATGAAATTTGTCTGCCTGCTGACGAAAGAACTGAACATTCCCACCGTGGTCAGCCTGAATCCCATTATGGTGGACGGCACCGGCATGTGCGGCGCCTGTCGCGTGACCGTGGGCGGCCAGGTGAAGTTCGCCTGTGTGGACGGCCCCGAGTTTGACGGCCACGCGGTAAACTTTGACGAGGCCATGAGACGCCAGCAGATCTACAAGACGGCGGAAGGCAGAGCCATGCTGAAGCTGGAGGAGGGAGACACCCACCACGGCGGATGCGGAAATTGCTGATCGGAACAGAGCAGGGGGAAATTTTCCACTGATCAAAATGCTGTTTGTGCGGCGGAAAGAGAGGAAATATGTCTGAAAAGTTATCCAGGGAGGAACTGGTCGATCTGGTCGGATCGATCATGACAATGCGGGATAAGAAGACAGGTAAAAAGCTGTCAGGGAAAGCGCACCATGAAATGGTGATGAAGTTCAAACAAAGCATTGACCATCCGGGAGGGACCGATCTGATCTATTATCCTGAATCAGTCGGGCTTTCTGCGAACCCTACCGTTGACGAGATCGTGGATCTGGCAATAAAGGAGATTCCCTCAAAAGAATAAATTTAGGAATTGCCATAAATGGCAATTGAATAGGAGGAAAAATAATGGATGTTTTGACCAAGATTCCTGTGAGAGAGCAGGATGCGAGAGAACGCGCCGCCAATTTTGACGAGGTGTGCCTGGGGTATGATAGAGAAGAGGCGATGAACGAGGCCGCAAGGTGTATCAACTGCAAGAACGCGCAGTGTATCAAGGGATGCCCTGTGGCGATCGATATCCCTGCTTTTATCGAACAGGTAAAGGAGGGAAATATCGAGGAGGCTTACCAGATCATCAGCAAGTCCAGCGCCCTGCCCGCGGTATGCGGTCGTGTGTGCCCTCAGGAGAGCCAGTGCGAGGGAAAATGTATCAGGGGCATCAAGGGCGATCCTATTTCCATCGGCAAGCTTGAGAGATTTGTGGCTGACTGGGCAAGGGAAAACGGCGTCAAGCCGGAGGGTGCTGCAGAGAAGAAAGGAAAGAGCGTTGCCGTGATCGGTTCCGGCCCCGCGGGACTGACCTGTGCTGGAGATCTGGCGAAGATGGGTTATGACGTGACCATTTTCGAGGCGCTGCATGAGCCCGGCGGCGTGCTGGTATACGGTATCCCGGAGTTCCGTCTGCCTAAGCAGGATGTGGTGGCAAAGGAGATCGAGAACGTAAAGGCGCTGGGGGTAAAGATCGAGACCAACGTGGTGGTAGGCAAGGCTGTGACCATTGATGAACTGATCGAAGAAGAGGGATTTGATGCCGTGTTCATCGGTTCCGGTGCGGGACTTCCCAAGTTTATGGGTATTCCCGGAGAGAATTCCAACGGCGTATTTTCCGCCAATGAATATCTCACCAGAAGCAACCTCATGAAAGCGTTTGACGGCAATTCCAATACACCCATCATGCAGAGTAAAAAGGTGGCCGTGGTAGGCGGCGGCAACGTGGCCATGGATGCGGCGAGAACCGCTCTCCGTCTGGGCGCGGAAGTGCATATCGTGTACCGCAGGAGCGAGGAGGAACTGCCTGCCAGAGTGGAGGAGGTCCACCACGCGAAAGAGGAAGGCATCATCTTCGATCTGCTGACCAATCCGGTGGAGATCCTTGCCGATGAGAAAGGCTGGGTGACCGGCATGAAATGTATCCGTATGGAACTGGGCGAGCCGGATGCTTCCGGCAGACGCCGCCCTGTGGAGATCCCCGGTTCCGAATTTCTGATGGAGCTGGATACGGTGATCATGTCCCTGGGAACTTCTCCCAATCCGTTGATCTCGTCTACCACGGAGGGACTGGAAACGAATAAGTGGAAATGTATCGTGGCGCAGGAGGAGAACGGCCAGACCACAAAAGAGGGCGTTTATGCCGGCGGTGATGCCGTTACCGGAGCGGCTACGGTGATCCTTGCCATGGGGGCGGGAAAAGCCGCCGCGAAAGGAATCGACGAATATCTGAGCGCAAAGGCCCGGTGAGAGAAGAAAGCCTGACACTTGCAGCAGATGCTGTCCTGTGAAAAGTTTTTGAGTGTTACATTGCTGACGAATGGGGAAAGCGTCACTGTCAATGGGGGGACAGTGACGGAAAAAGTACAGCTGGAAGCGCTCTTCTGGAGAAAGAAGGTAATGATATGCCATGGTGTCCGAAGTGTAAGAGCGAGTATCGGGAGGGGTTCACGGTCTGCGCAGACTGCGGCTGTGCGCTGGTGGAGGAAGAGCAGATCGATGAGCGGGTGACGCTGACCTTTGGTGACGAAGATCAGATGAAGGCTTTGGAAGCTTTTCTGAAGAGTGAACAGATCCTGGGGGTGGAATTAAAGCGTGACGATAAAGATGGCCTCTGTGAGCTTCTTGTTGACCGGAAAAACAAACAGAGAGCTGTGAGCATGATGCAGGTCTTTCTTGTACAGGAGAATCAGAGGGCGGCGGGGGGACAGACTGACGCGGACGGGGCGGAGGAACAGCTGAGAGAAGCGGTCGCTGCCCGCAGGGCATTTGGGAACGGTTCCCTGTATCAGGACAGTTCCCAGCGTGCGGACGAGAACAGATCCTCTGCATGGGTGCTGCTGTTTGTGGGTGTCCTGGGCCTGATCGTTGTGATGCTTGGAATCGCGGGCATACTTCCCCTGAACCTGGGGAATCCTTACCTGTTTTACGGTGTTATGGGCGCGGTGTTTGTCCTGTTCGTGGTGGCTGGCGTGGTCTCCATGAAGAACGCCAGGATATTTGCCGGAAAGGCGGCATCGGAGAATTCCCTGCGCAGCACCATGCTGGAGTGGTGCAGGCAGAATTTTGACGGTCGGGAGATAGACCGTGAACTGGGCATCAGTGATGACTCCGAGGAGGTATGCTATTTTAACCGCACCGCGTATCTGAGGGAGAAGCTGAACCATCAGTTTGTCAACCTGGATCAGGACTTTCTGGAACAGTTCATTGACGATCAGGTGTATGGAATGGTGTTTGAAGAAAAATGAAGATCACGATAGTGTGTGTTGGAAAGATAAAGGAAAGTTTTTACAGGGAAGCCGTTGCGGAATACGCGAAACGGCTTTCCCGTTATTGTAAGCTGGAGATCATCGAGGTGGCGGATGAAAAAACGCCCGACGGGGCAGGGACTTCGGCGGCGGAGCAGATCAAAGGGAAGGAGGCAGGGCGCATTCTGGAGAAACTCCGGGACGACGCCTTTGTCTGCACTCTGGAGATCGGAGGGAGGAGATTTTCTTCAGAGGAGTTCGCCGGATGGATGGAAAGGCTTGCAGTGAACGGAACCAGCCATATCGCCTTTGTGATCGGCGGTTCGCTGGGACTGCATGGATCCGTGCGGGAGCGTTCTGATCTGGCGGTCAGTTTTTCGGATATGACTTTTCCGCACCAGCTGATGCGGGTAATCCTGGCGGAACAGATCTACAGGGCGTTTTGCATCAACAATGGGACGCCATATCATAAGTAAAGATGGAAAGGGAAAGCGGAAGGACTGCTGCGAAAGTACCTGTATGACAGCAATGATGGGATCAGGAACTATGCTAAAAGCGGCTGAAAAGTGACGCGTCAGGGCAGTTCCCGAAAGCACCACCGCGCCAGATGTGCCAGGCTGTTTGCGGTGGCGAAAGCCTTTCTGTCCGGCTCGGCAAGGTCAGTTTGCGGCATGGGGATATTCCGGGCGACACGTTTCACCCCGGTAGTCCTGTCCATGCCCGATACCCGCTGTTGCCATCTTTTGCCGTCGCGGAGTCGGAAAGCGCTGAACAGCTGTGATTTCATGGGCATTTCGGAGAAAATACCGTCCAGGTATTCTATGGTCACATATTTCTCTTCCGCCTGATGGCAATAGACCGTGATCCACAGGTCATCCCGGACGCGGACGGCATATACATCCCCGGCCTGGGCAGGCCCTTTCCCGGCATCCGGGGATGCGGGCAGTCTTTTCCGGGGCTTTTTCTTTTGAGCCAGTCTGCCGATCACTGTCTCGGACAGGGGCGGAATGGGGGCGGGACGATCCGCCAGGGAGACGGAAGAGCAGTCGGTTTCTCTAAAAATTTTCTCCAGGGCAGCCTCGTTGACGCCTGCGGAAGAATCCCACCATGCCAGCGGAGCCTGCGCTTCCACCCGGACTAAGGGACGCAGATCCCGCTCTTTATAAGTGGTAAAACGTGCGATCATGCCGGGATGTTCAGGTGTGTCCAGGATACCGATCAACGCTAGGACCTCCAGCAGAGACTGGCATTTTCCTTTTGAGGAAAGGGGCAAAAGCTTTTCCTTATGCAGGGCCTCCCTTACCTTGCTGTATCTGGAGCCGGAGGGCATGTTTCTGATCACGGTCAGAACGGCGCGGAAAGTCCACAGATCGTATGCTGTGGGAACCGGGCGTTCTTTTGCTTTGGCCATTTCCCGCAGGGCATACACATAACCTGTGGGGTCACCGTCAAGGGGAACGCCGTCTGTCATGCGGCGCATCCACAGATAAGCGGCATCCACGGCGGTCTTGTGGAAGCCGCATACCGTGCAGGTATCCGCAGATCCGCCATAGGGTAAAAATGCATGGTGGGGCGTTGCCGGAGCGAGGACTTTTGCCGCCAGGGCAGACTGCCAGAGGGGCGGAGCCGACCAGAGCCCCGCGATAAAAGCGTCTGCGGCTTCGGCAAGCGTCCAGGAATCCGCCAGGGCATAAAAGGCATCCCATATTTCATCATGTTCAGGCACAAAAATCTGTCCCGGCATGCGGTCGGCCTGTTTCAAGGCCTCCAGTTGATTCGCAGGGATATCCGAGGGTATGCGGTACAGGCGCAGCTTCTTTTCGCTGTCATAATAGGAATTTTCATATTGATATATCTGCTGCAATGTCCATAACTGTTCTGTCAGGTCCATGGCGTGTGCTCCTTTTTGGTGTTATAGGTTCATTATACTGTACTCTGTAAATATGCACAAGTTCTGTTGGTTAGGGCTCAGAAACAAGTTTCTATACGCTCTGACGCTGTGTTGCTTATTATGTTTTTTCTGAATGCAAACTAATAATTGTTGTACTCTTATTCATAATCAATGCGTTCAGAACAGCATGTAATCATTGTATTTTCTTCTTTCATCCATCCTTTCATAATCGAACCGCCCTGTAAGCCAGTGTAAATATAACGGGCAATGTTTTCCATGACAATGGGACGGGGATGTGAAAGATGTTCATAAGAGTATTATGCAGGAAATGAAAGCAGAAAGCAACCCCCACCTCTCAAGATTGAGGGGCAGGGGAGTTGAATAGGCGAAGCCTGTTTTTTACCTTATAGGAAACTTCGCTCTGGTTGGGGAAGAATGCGAAGCATTCTTCGAAGCGTCCGGCAGGACGCTTTTTTATGGGAAAGTTGAGTATAGTACTTCTATTTAGCAAAATCGACAAAATCTTCCGGATACAGTTCATAGTCAATAAAGGACTGTAGTTTACCAAGCTGGTCTTTCCAAGAGTTGCCCCTGAACCGTATTTTTTTAAACCCCAGTTCTTCATACACATGCTGGGCCCTCTTGTTATTTGCATTGGTATCACAAATTATTTTTTTGTAGCCCAGATCCTGGAACAAGGAAGAGATAAGCATACTTAAAAGTATTTTTCCATACCCTTTGTCATGCTCTGAAAAATCACAGATCTTAATTCCGATTCCGACCGTATCTTCACTTTCCCTGCCATAACTCATTTCACCGATAGGTCTTTTGTCAAGTTCAATGATCAGACGTCTGTCGTCGTCAGTGTCTTTTTTGAGACTTTCGGCAATTTCACTGGCCGTTTCGCCAGTTCCATTCGGAAAACCTGCGTGAGCCATGATTTTTCCGTCGTTCCACCAGAACGATAATAATGCTGCGTCTTGAACAGTTGCATTTCTGACTGCTAAATTATGAAATTGTAATAACATATAAAAATCCTCCGTTTTATCAGGGAGGGTTAATATAATGTTCCCTCCCATTTTTTCATGAAATTAGCCGCTCTATTTCTCATATGAAATCACTCCTTCCAATCTTAATGTGTTGATGCTTCAGCGATATGATCTTACCATGCCCGTGTGCCTTAAGTCAAGTGATCATTAAAACAGAGAAAAGCCAATCCAGAAATAATTGAATTGGCTTTGAAATCATATTGTTAATATGAATAACAGCATAATCTTTTATTCCCGCGGGCAATGAGCCACCAGTCCAGGGAATCATGATTCCCTTGGACCTTGGCGAATGCCGCGAGGGTCAAATACCCCGCAGCTTGCTGCGTTGCAAGATGGATACCCCGTCAGCTTGCTGCGGGGTCTTTGATTTTGATAAAGTCCACATTTTCTTTCATTGTCTTATGCGTGGGCTTAAGTGAAGACAACGGCACAAAATAAGATACCACGTTAATCTCCTTTGCCTGTCTACAGAAAAGGCAGGAACCCAAATAGTCTCCGCCGTCTCTCTGGCAGCAACCCGAAAAGCCGCTGGACACCATCGTGGCCGAACTGTTACAAATGCCGTGAACCGGATTTTCGGCTTATTGTAATTTGTCGGGAGAATGTGTATAATAAGATATAAGAAGCGGGGAAGGGATAGGATGGATATGGAAACGGAACAGACAGGGAGCATGGATTTCATGCAGCCCATACAGACAAAATGGGAAGAATGAAGCATTTCCAATGATTTTATGTTTGGAAAAGTGATGCAGGATCCGGAACTGTGCAAGGAATTGCTGCAGAGGATTCTGCCGGATCTTAAGATAGATCATATTGAATACCCGGAACTGCAGAAGAGTATCAAGCCGGATATGGATGCCAGAAGTGTCAGACTGGACGTGTATGTGCAGGATGATAAAGATGTTGTCTATGACATAGAAATGCAGGTGAGCGACACAAAGGAACTGCCCAGGAGAAGCCGTTACTACCAGAAATGGATGATGTCGGCGGCGGGTTAAAAGCATTTCTGGATTATGTGGCGGGAAAGGAACCGGGGGACTCTTATGTGGAGAAGTTGGAGGAAGCCGTAAAGGAAGCAAGAAAAAACAGAGAATGGAGACATGAATATATGACGTTATTGATGAGAGATCAGGAGAATGTGGAAAAAGGCAAGGAGCAAGGCAGGAAACAGGGCCGGGAACAGGGAAAGGCGTTTCCGGTGAGATACGAAAAGATTCCGCATTTTTAAGAAGAAGGAGGGCCGCCATGGGGAAAGACACTCGTCTGGTCAACATATACCTTAAGATACATCATAAAAAAGTGCTCACCATGGATGATTTGGCCTATCTGGCGGAGTATGATCCGGAGTGTTTTGTGAAAACATGCAGGAATGTGGTGTATAACATTCCCGAGGCGAAACCGATCATGGAACCTGCGCCGCCAGCATCTGCCTGTGATGAGCCGGAGCCGGGATCATCGGAACGTCAGAACATAGAGAAAATTCTGGAAAGGCTGAGGCGTCTGGAGAAGAACAATCTTCCCGATATCCATATCGACGACGACACGGTAAAGAGTCTGCTGGGGAATCTATATATGGAACTGCTGTTTCCCCACAATGACCAGCAGGCTTTCATGAGCGTGCTGGACACCAGGGACGCGTCTACTTTTGACAGGAAAGCCTGACCTTTCCTTGCCGGAGCGAAGCGGCAACGGAAAAGATATCATTTTGTAAGGAGTTTTATGATACATAAGATCAAATATAAGGACAGAGAAAATGTGATCTCCTGCTACCTGCCGGAGGATTCCGCGCCGGATAAGAACGCGGTGGCGGAACTGCATCAGATGATGGCGCTGGAGGAAACGCTTGCGAGGCTGAAAACAGCGCCGGGCTTCTTCCGGGAGGATGGCCAGCGGATCGAGAAGATCATCCTGACGCCGGATTTCCACAAGGGCGCGGGCATTCCCATCGGAACGGTGATGATGACAAAAGGCTTCGCGGTTCCCCAGGCCATGGGCAATGATATTAACTGTGGTATGCGCTTTTATACCACCGATCTGTCGGAGAAACAGATCCGGGAGAAGCTTCCTGAACTGACAAAAAGGATCCGCCACATTTTTTTCCAGGGCGGCAGGCAGATTCCCATGACGGGGAGGCAGAGAGAGGCAATGTTCCGCTATGGCTTGGAGGGACTGCTGGAAACCTGTGGAGACAGCGGGCAGAACGGTCTGTGGAAATATTTTCAGAAAGAAATACAGGAAAAATGGCTGAACCGCACCGTGTTCCGGGGAAGCCTGCGGGCTGAACGCACAGAAGGCTTGGAAGATTTTATCGGAGATTATGATCGGTTGACCTATGACGACCAGATCGGAACCATCGGAGGCGGCAATCATTTCCTGGAAGTGCAGAGGGTTGCGGAGGTATATGACGGTCAGACTGCCAACGCATGGAAGATTAAAAAGGGAGCCGTAGTGATAATGCTCCATGCGGGTTCTCTGATGATCGGGCATCACGGCGGCCTGCTGAACCGCAAGATCTGCCAGGATATTTACCCCGCAGGGCTGCCCCATCCCGAAAATAAGATTTATCCCATACCGGAGAAAGGCGGGGCATCGGACGCCTGGGAGCGTTTCCGGTCGGCTTCCGGCAATGCGGCCAATTTCGGTTTTGCAAACCGCCTGTTTTTGGGCTTTATGATACAGGACGCCCTTACCGGCGTGCTGGGAGAGTTTGGCATGGAACTTCTGTATGACGCGCCCCATAATTATATCTGGAAAAAGCGGATCGGGGACGAAACATATTATATCCATAGGAAAGGCGCCTGCTGTGCCGGAGGCTGTGAGGAGATGGGGGGCACGGCATTTGCCTGTTACGGCGAGCCGGTGATGATACCCGGCTCCATGGGCAGTTCCAGCTATCTGCTCCGGGGGCTGGGGAATCCGGATTCCCTCTGGAGCGCCAGCCACGGCGCCGGGCGGAAGAAGTCCCGGGGAGATGCCATGAAAGGGAATGACGAGGAATTTCGCAGCTTTATGGAAGCGTTCCACATCATCACACCCATTGACCCGGCCCGTAATGACTTAAAAGGCAGAAAAGACATCCTGAAAAAATGGGAGGAGTCGATCCGGGCGGAGGCGCCCTATGCCTATAAGGATATCAATGAAGTGATCGCGGTGCACACAGCCCACGGCATGGCGGCGCCGGTGGCACGGATGGAACCTGTCTTTACCGTGAAGAGTTAATGTGCGCAAAGCCCGGCTGGTGAAAGAACTTTCAGCAGCGCAACAAGATATACTGCTGTTGCAGGCAGGAAAAATAATAAAGGAAAAGTGCAGCGGAAGACATGAAACGTATCAGATATAGGAGAAAACATATTTTTGTGGCAGCAGCGTTTCTCCTTGCGGCAACCTATCTGTGCCTCTGCTTTTCCCTGCGCCTCACTGTGCGCGGCACGTCTATCCCGGAAGAAGAGTGTATGCTGTACTATATCGTCAACGCGGACGGCATGAAAGGCCTTGGACACAGCATTGTGATGCTTGTGGACGGAGAGGGGCGGGGAACGGTCCTCAGCTTTAACGGGATGCAGAGATCTTTGGGTGAATGTCTTTTGGGGAAAAGCGGTGTGGGGAAAATGAGCATGGGAACCATGACGCGGGAGGAGACGGAAGCGTTTTTACGGACGGGAGATCTGGTTCTTGACGCAGACCAGCTTTCGGACAATTATGACATGGCGCTGTACAGGCCGATGACGGAGGAAGAATATGAGATCATAGCGGCACAGGCTGTTCCCTATATTGCGGCGGGAGAGCGGTTCGAGGCTTTGTATGCGGAATGGGCCGCAGAGGAGGATGAAAGCGGAAAAGCGGATCTGCAACAGGCTTTGGAACAGCTGGGGCAGGACGAGAGCCTGCCCCTGTACCATATTTATACCAACAACTGCGACCACGCGGCCAGGATCCTGATCGCATCGGTGGATGCCGATATGCGGGAGCATAACCGGCATGGGCGGCATATGACGCCAAACGGAAATCTGAAGGCTTTCGGAAAGAAAGCGGAGGATTGGGGCGTCATGATTCTGGGGAAGCAGTCTCTGTGGGAGAAAGCGCTGATGTTTTTCATGGTATTCTGAATGGAAAGTCAAAGATGCAGGTTGCGGAAAGGTATGGTTATTAAAATGATGAGTGAATATCGTTTTCAGGTGAATCTGGGCGGGATGATAGAGATCCTGTCCGACCATTTGTACAGCAGTCCCGATGTCTATATCAGGGAACTTTTGCAGAACGGCGTGGACGCCATCACGGCCCGGATGCTGTGGGAGCAGGAGACGGCGGGAGTACCCGCCGCAGGAAAGGGCAGCGGCGCAGACCGGAATCTTGCAGCCGAGGAAAACGGCGCAGCACGGAATCTTGTCCCAGGCGAGGACAGCGGCACAGACCAGAGTCCCCTTGCGGATCAGGGCACGATCCTGCTTGAGATCGAGGAGGGCAGCCGCCTTGTCTTTTCCGATAACGGGCAGGGGCTGACGGAGGAGGAGATTCATCAGTTCCTTGCGGTCATCGGGGAATCCTCCAAGCGGAGCCCGAAAGACGGCCGGATCAGGACGGATTATATCGGCCGGTTCGGGATTGGGCTTTTGTCCTGTTTCATGGTAGCGGATGAGATACGGATGCGGACAAGATCCTGTAAAGGTGACTTCCCGGTGCTGGAGTGGCGGGGGAAGCCGGACGGCACTTATACCATTGCCGAACTGCCACAGGATTCCCTGGGGGATCTGCCTTTCGGCACCCAGGTGATCCTGGAGGCCAAACCGGGCAGGGAGGCTTATTTTACGGAAAAGGTCATCCGCAGGCTGCTTACTTATTATGGCATTTTGCTGCCTTTTCCCGTGATCGTCCGTATCCACGGAAAGGAAGAGCAGATCAATCCTATTTACCTGCCCTGGGAGGGGCGAAAGACCAACAGGCAGGAGTTGCTGCTGTTCGGACAGATGATGTTTGAGGAGCAGTTTTTGGACTGTGTGCCCCTGCGCAGCGAGCAGGGAAATGTGTCCGGCGTGGCCTATATCGTAAAATATCCCGTGCTGCCCTCGGCAAAGGGCAGCCACCGCATTTACCTGAAAAACATGCTCCTGACGGAAAAGGGGGACAACCTGATCCCGGACTGGGCGGTCTTTACCAGATGCATCATCAACGCCACGGATCTGCGCCCCACGGCGTCCAGGGAGGGCTTTTATGTGGACGGGGTGCTGGATCAGGCCAGGGAAGACATTGAGAACGCCCTGATCGACTATATTGCGGAGATGGCGGAGGAAAACAGGGAATTGTTCGATACCTTTTTCCGCATCCACAGACTGACATTGATGTCCCTGGCGCTGGCTTCCCCCAAACTGTTTGAAATGCTGGTGGATCATTGTGAGTTCGAGACCACCAGGGGGACCCAGACCGGATATGACCTGCGCTCCTGTGGGAAACCGCTGGTCTACGCGCCTACGGCGGCAAAATATAAGCAGCTTTCCCAGATCTTTTTTGCCCAGGATAAAATGCTGATCAACGTGTCCTATGTCCATTCCCTGGATCTTTTGATAAGGCTGGGACAGCTGTACGATCTGGAGGTCCGGGCGGTGGACGACTGGAATGTGGAGGATCTGATGGAGGATCTGATCCCGGACGACCAGGATGAAAGCTTCGCGTTCCAGAAAGCCGCGAACCGGATATTAAAAGCCTATGACTGTCGGGCGGAACTGAAATATTTTTCACCTTATAACCAGCCCACGTTTTACCTGATGGACGAGAAAGTTTTATTAAAGCGCCAGATCGCGGCATCCCGTTCCCAGGCGGATTCCATGTTCTTCCAGATGCTGGACGCCTTTGCGGCGGAGATTCCCAGCGATACGGCGGCGGTGCTGTATTTTAATTACAATAACCCGCTGGTGAAAAAGCTGGCGGCGGTGGAGGCGGAACCGGATCTGAAGCTGTTGGTGGAGATCTTATATGTGCAGGCATTACAGATCGGAGGATTTGTGTTACATAATAACGAATTGGGGATGCTGAACCGCAATATCCTGGCATTGATGGAGAGGGGGCTTTCGGATGAGTGAGGAGAGGATGGAGGATCTTTATGATCCCGAAGCGTTGAAACGCGGCTATGGCAAGATGGAGCATGGGAAAGCAAAAGCCGCAGCCATGCGCACTGCCATAGAGGCGGCGGACGCCCATGATGACACTTCCTTTCGGATCTTTTTCCGGTTGGACTTATGTGAGGAATCCTGTTTTTACGGGGACAGTCTTGATATGATGGTGATCTTCCCGGAGGTTCTTGCCATAGTGGACCGTTATCCGGACGCACCCTCCACCTGCTTTGACAAGAATTATAAAAATGAAATGGATCATGTGCTGTGGGTGTATAAATGGATCATAAGTAACTGTAAGGACTTTTACCAGATCCCCATGTCGGACTGCCGGAAATTTTTTGAGGACTTTAAGAGGCGCAGTCAGGCATGCGGCTACAATCTGCGGCCTTATTATTACTTTTTATATGATTTTTATGAGAAGATCGATCCGGAAAAAGCAAAAGAAGCATTTTATGCCTTTGAGAAACTCCCCCGGGACGGAAACTGTGACTGTAAGGCCTGCGAGCGCAACACGGTCATCGAGTTTTGGCTACAGAACGGAGAGCCTGAGAAGGCGGCGGAACTGGCGGAAGATATCGAGAATTTTACCCTGCGCTGCGGGCACGACAGGATGGCATCCTGGCTGCGGCTGAAAAACAATTATATGAAGTACCATCTCAGGAGGCGGGAATTTGAGGAGGCGGGGAAGTATTGCCGGATCCTGGAGCGCCAGACACTGCAGGATACGGAATTCCAGTGCTGGGATCTGTTTCTGTACTGTAACGCTTACCGGGGTATGATGGGAAGGGCGCTGCGGGTCTACAAGGCTCACTGGAAAGACTGGCAGGAAGAGAGGGATCCCTCCGAAATTTACGACAACAGCATCTACATCGCGTTGTTTTTCAGGAAAATGATGGAGGAGCGGGAGAGCGACACCATCATGCTTTCCCTGGACGCCTCGTTCCCGCTGTACCAGGAGAGCGGGGAGTACCGGGTGGAGGATCTGTACCAATATTATTATCACAGGGCGGAGGATATGGCAGAGAAATTTGACCGCAGGAACGGCACGACGCATTATCATGACGAACTGGTGGAGAAGCTGCCTCCCTTATGAAAAGAAAGAGGCTGTCATTTTCATATGGCAGCCTCTTTGAAAACGTCATAGATTGGAGAGTTATCCTTTGATCCTGTCAATTTCGGTGAGATTAACACCGGAGGAAGAAAGAATAACCTTTAAATCGATATATCTTTCCTTCATCGCTTTATAGACATCAGAGTCTTTTTCGGCCAGCAGCATATAGCGCTGTATTCTTGAAAACTCTTCTATTGACAGTCGCAACATCTCACCCTCAGCCATAGAATCACCTGCTTTCTATAATGGTAATGGGTAGAGGTTGTTGACTTCATTATAACAATACGGGGGCAAGGTGTAAAGGGGTTATTTGGATTCGCATATTTCATCAATCGATTTTAAAATAATAAAAATTTTTGTCCCTGAAGCATTTTTTTCCTACTAAGTAAGTGAAGGGATAAGTTGGCAGGCTGTTCGACATCTACAGACAAGGATACTGACGATGTGTCCCAAAAGGTTTACCAGGATGATATATGGAAATAGTTATGGGAAGCACAGGAGGAAATCCATGGAAGACGCTGAAATCATTGAATTATATTTGGAAAGGTCAGAGTCTGCAATCCGGGAGACGGACAAAAAATATAATGTCTTTTTGAACCGTCTGGTTTACAACATTTTACATGATGCCCTGGATACAGAGGAAATCATTGATGATACATATATGGGGGCGTGGAACGCCATTCCGCCGACCATCCCGAACAGCCTGAAACATTTTTTGTCGCGGATTGCCCGAAACCTTTCCTTTGACCGCCTGGATTACCGCCTGGCGGGAAAACGGAACGCCCTTTTCGTGGAACTGGACGAATGTATCCCGGATATGCGGCAGAATGTGGAAAGAATATGGGAGGCAAAAGAGATCGGGAGGCTACTGAACTGCTATCTAGGAACGCTTGACCGGAAAGACTGCGCCGTCTTTTTGGGAAGATATTACTACTCCTGTTCCATCGGCGAACTGGCGAAGCAATATTCCCTTACGCAGCGCCAGATTAAGTATATGCTTTCCAAAGCAAGGGATGGCCTGAGGGCATATCTGGAAAGGGAAGGGGTGACCGCATGAATGTTTTTGTTTTAAATCAGGCGTTTCAGTATGTGGATGACAAATACCTTGACATCGTGGAGCAGGAGAGGGCTTCGCAGGTCAGGCCTTATAAGCGTTTGATCCCTTATTGGGGGAAGGCTGTGGTGGCGTGTTTCTGCCTGATCCTGATTCTGATCGTGCTGCCTGCGGTGGCAATTGCGGCAAACTGGTTCGGGCTCAGGGATTTACTGATACCGGTGACGCCCCCCGTCCCGCCTGCCCCAACCGGGGAACATGGCGGGAATGTGCAGCCGGTCCCGGAAACCGGAATGCCGGATGAAAGGGAAGAAAAGACAGACGCAATGATCGGCCTGTCGGGATATCAGGGCAGTCCCGAAGCCCAGGCAATGGCAGAGTGGCAGGCATTTCTGGCTGCTTACGATTCGGACCATGCTATTTTGGAGGGGATCGGGGACGGACCCACGGAAATAGACAAAACAAGATATGGCTTATATAATGTCTATACGCAGGACATGGCGGATCAGCTGGAGGAGATCATACAGAGATATGGGTTAAAACTGCACACGGATATCAATGTGGTCAGTCAGGAGGAATTAGCGTTCCGTGTGGGCGGGGACTTTATGCAGGAGCCATTGAGGAGATATTGGGCTTATATTTATGAGGACGGCACTTTCCAATTTGACGGCGATGTCGAGCTGCAGGATCATGGAACGGTTGATTTTCAGTTTGCCCGGACTGTAAAAGGAACTTTTAATGAGACAATGCTGAAGATCGGCGATGTATCCGGTTATCAGGAGTTCGGGTATGTTACTTCCGGCGGTGAAATGGTCATGTGTGCTTTGGGAACAGACAAGGCTTTGGTATTCGTGGATTCGGAAAGCTGTTTTATCCTCATGAATGTCATGGGTGGGAGCAGCTGCGGCGTGACAGAAAGTGTTTTAAAAAACATGGCGGATGCAGTTGATTTTGCTTTGCTGAAGAATGTGCAGGCACCGGAAATGAGGGGTGATTCCGTACCGTGATTCTCACTTGTCAATTCCTTTTTAGCTACCAGGTTTCAGCCAACAATGGCTACAAATACAAACACTTTGATGGAGGAAATTAGTCATGAAGAAAAAAATTATTTTGTCAGTAATGTCCTTAATGTTGATTCTGTCATTACCATCATGTTCAGATAATAAACAGGATAGCTTTAGCGGAACTCAGAATGTAACGAGTGAAGATGCATATGGTGTTGAGGGAAATGTGGAACAGAGTAGTCAGGTTCTGGATAATTATTTTGAAAAAGAAGAAACAAGTTCTTTACTTGACGGGCAGGAATCTGTAAATAGCGGCATATCTGATGCAGAAGAAAAGGAGGCGGGGTATTCCATTTTAGTCTATACTGAGGCGCCCAATAAAAACAGCTCGGTCAGTATCCAATATCCGTTTTTTGAAGGGGAAGGAAAAGAGAGATTGAATGATCTGATACTTGCAAAAGTACAGGAATTTGCCCGGGTTGACGATTCTTTATTCCCTGCGGATGCCGGTTTGACAATTGATTATCAGGTTGAGATTATTTTGCAGAATGCGGAGATAGTCAGCATGGTCTTTTGGGGAACCAGCGCTACCGGCGGAGGCGCATATGGAACCAATGATGTGATCCCTTTTAACATAGATATGCAGACAATGGAGGAGGTTTTGTTTGAAGATTTGTATGATGCAAATGACGATTTTCAAAAGGTTTTCTTTGAGAAGGCATATTTTCCGACAAGCCCGATTACATCCCATGATGAAGGCAGTTTTGCGGAAATGCTCCGGCTACAGTCCCCGGAATATCAGCCAGTTTCACCCTTCAGTATTCCGGGAAACGTGAGTTGTTTCCTGAAACCTGATGCCCTGGTTTTGGTCATGCCTGCCGTTCATGCTGCGGGAAACGATTATTTTGAGGCGCAGATAAACTACGAAGATATTGAGGCTTTTTATTTATTGGAGCAGAAGGATTCAAATAAAACAGACCCTGGTTTTAAAGAGAATGATATGTTTGCAGCGGATGATCAATTTATGGAAGTCATTGACAGAAGCAGGATAGATGACCAATCATTTGAAGTGGTTCTGAACGAGTGGGGAAAAGTTACGTTCGTATCCTGTATGCCGGATTTTTATGCTGAGAATTTAGATCCGCTCACCGATGCTTCATTCTATTTGCTGAAAAATGAAAAAGTTCTTTACCGGTTTCCGTATGTATCAGATCATAACATCAGGGAGACCGGCTTATGCGAGGGAGTGTCCTTTGTGTTTTTTGAGGATATCGATGAAGATAATAAAAAGGAAATCGTTATAGGAGTCCTGTATGTTTCCGGAGCAGGACCCCAGGGAATGATTCCATACACAGAAATCCGTATCTATGAAGACGGTGGGAATGAATTTGTTTATAACGGGAAGTTAAGCGGTGAAATGAATGAAAAACTGACAGATGAAGTTACCGCGGATTATGTGAAAGCGCTTTTAAAAGAATAGCCCTGAATGATTCATGGCGTCCCTGCTGATAATGGCATAAGCTGTCCGGTTATTGTGCTTAGAGCATATGATGTTTTTGCTGCAAAAAGCATTCCTATAGAGAATGAAATTTGAACTTTGACAAAATAAAATCTCCCCGTATGATATATATGAGTTTGACGACTTAATACATCAAAAAACAAAGGAGATTTTATAACAATGAAAGTAAAGTACGAAGACCGCCTGAAACAGAAATTACTAGCAATCACAACAGACACCCTTGTGGTTGGCGTGGATATCGCCAAAAACTACCAGTGGGCAAGGTTTGTTGATTTCAGGGGCATAGAGCACAGCCGCGCCCTGAAGTTTAAAAACAGCAAAGGCGGCTTCGAGACCATCTTAGCAAGAATCGGGGAAATATGCAAGGCAGAAAATTTCGCAAAGGTTGTTGTCGGGATGGAGCCGACAGGACACTACTGGAAAGCGTTTGCAAACTGGCTTGACAGGCAGGAAGGGATCGCGGTTGTCCTCGTGAACCCATATGCGACGAAACAGGCAAAGGAACTGGATGACAACAGCCAGACGAAGTCGGATAAAAAGGATGCGCTCACGATCGCAAAACTGGTAAAAGACGGAAGGTATTTTGAGCTGTACCTGCCCCATGATGTATACGCGCAGCTTCGTGGTCTGTCCACAGCCAGAACCGGATTGAACAAGCGCAAGAATGCGTTGAAGAACACAATCACGGCAGTCATGGATGAATATTTTCCGGAATACGCGGAAGTGTTCAAATGCCCGCTTTCCGGCAAAGCTTCACGGCATATATTAAAAGCCTGCCCGTTCCCTAAATTCATCGTGGAACTGGGAGAGGACGGCATCACAGGGGAGATAAAAAAGGCGGTAAAGAAAACCGTCGGGAGGAAGAAAGCCCGGCAGCTTGTGGAAGCCGCAAAGGATTCTGTAGGAGTGGATTACGGGGAGGAAGCCGCAAAACTGAAGCTGCGGCTGATGCTGGAGGAACTGGAACTTCTGGAAAAGCAGACGGAAGAACTGGAGGGACAGATGGCATCGGAATTGAAAAAGACAGGTTATGCAGATTTCCTGCTGAGCATAAAGGGGATTGGCGTTGTAACGCTGGCGGCATGTCTTGGGGAACTGGGGGACCCGACGCGTTTTGAAAGCCCCCGGCAGATGAGCCGCATGGCAGGCTATAACCTCACAGAAGACAGTTCCGGCAAGAACAAGAGCGGGACAAAAATATCCAAGCGCGGGAGGAAGAACCTCCGGAGCGTGCTGTACCAGATGGCGCTTACAATGGTCGCCACAAATGATGAAATGAAACAGTTATACCACTATCTGAAAACGAGGGAGAAAGACCCGCTCCGGAAGATGCAGGCGTTGGTTGCGGTCAGCAAAAAGATACTGACGCTGATCCACACGTTAGCGAAGAAGAAAGAAACCTACGATCCGGGCAAAGTATTCGGACCTGTCCGCAGGGAGCAGTTAAAAGTGGCAGCCTGAAAACAAAGCGAGCCGGTAATGGCACGGGGACAAGGAGTTTTTCTCCATCAGCCCAGAGAGGCAGCAACAAAGCACAAGTCTGCCCCGTGCCTTTATCCATAAAGCAGAATGAAGGAATGTCAGGGCATAAGACCCAGCGAGAACTGATAGGGTAAGCGTATGGATATGGATCGGCAGAATACCCCACCAACCATCCCATCCATTTATGGATGATGATATAAATTTTAAAAATATATCGGGAGATATATTGACAAATTTCAAATTTTGAGATAGGAGATTATATTGATGAAAAGTATGAGGTATTCTTATCTTCAAGCGCGCAATATGGTTTGGAGTATATTTAAAGAGATTCATCCCAAAGAGACCTGGCCGGATTGGTTGGAGAATTGTCTCTATGATGTTGCAAATATAAACAGCAATAATAATTGGATATTTAGGATCATGCTGCAACCTCAGACTTCTCCGCCTGCGGGTATGCATTATGAGTTAATAGAAAATGAACCAGTGCTGGTTACCTATGATAAGGAAACAGGGGAGAAAAGGATTGTGATTTCCGGCGGACCTGCTTTAGAGAATGTAGTTCTCTTTGAAGTTGAGATTGATGGCTTTCATGGCTCGAAACGGGTAACTTTAGACAGGGGAATCAGTGGATT
Source organism: Lachnospiraceae bacterium (assembly GCA_023664345.1). Taxonomy (GTDB): domain Bacteria; phylum Bacillota; class Clostridia; order Lachnospirales; family Lachnospiraceae; genus Acetatifactor. The sequence goes on from JAMPFQ010000005.1 coordinate 108,080, forward strand.
AGATAAAAGAAACTATGTGCAAATAAAATCCACATCTGAGACAGTTGATGATATAACGGAATACCATATATCGATTAAACCGGGAAATGCAATAGATATGAAGAAATTACGATTTATTTCTAAAAAGGTGGATTGCAATTTAATATGCGCCAGGCAAGTGCTTCAAGAAGGTATTAAGAATATGTATCAAGGGAAGGCACAAGTGATTAGAGAAATAGCAAGAGAACTGGAGAATGCAGGTATTATTTACGAAATAGTGCCCTCATTAAAGTGCATTTGACTCTTTATTTTTCTTGCAAATACAAATAATGAAGGATGTTGTTTATATGTTATGCTTTTGATATTTGTCCCAAAGTAGGGATAAATTGAGACATGAGAAAGGTGAACTATATGAAAAAACTTTGTTGTGTAACAGGCATATTGATGCTGGTTTTTATGAATGGCTGCGCCATGAATGATGATACAGCCGTAAATCATGATTTTGGTGTAATATCTGATGCGGGTGAGATTTCCGAAAGGGAAAACGGTCATAGGGAGACGCCTTTGCCGGATGTATGTTCCGAAGCGGATGTTTCAGGCGAGACGATGATTCCTGCAAATGAAAGGCAGCAGGATGCAAAGAGCATGGATTCTGTTGAAAAAGGGATGCTGTTATATGGGGGCTGTGATGCTCTGGGTTGTGGCTGGCTGCTTTATACGGTACCGGCTCAGGAGGATCAGGACTATAAAATATATTTCTTTGCCGATAAAAGTAGGGACTGCGAAGAGAGGTTTAAGTCTTTTGAAGAAATGGATTTCAATCTGGAACAGGCTGATTTTGTTTTCCCTGATGTAAGGGAAAATAATAAGGCCATAGGAAAATTTATTGATATATATCTGTATGAGCCTTTTATGACGGAATCAGGTGAATCCGCCTGGATTGCGGTTGCAACATATGAAACAGGCGGCAGGCAGTATTATGACACGCGTATTTATACACCATCGGAGGAGGGATATGTGATAGATGAATCCATGACGGAAGAATTTAATGCCCTGTACTCTGATGTGGAAGAATATCCTGTTTTGCAAATCATTGAAATGCCTCACGATTAAGCTGAAGTCCCAATAGTATTTGTGTAACTTCAATGTCGTTAGAGCCGATATTTATGGGAAATTGATCTTATCACAAGTAACAGTTCAGACCCGGTGGTGTCCGGCGGTTTGTTGGTTTGCAGATAAAGGGACGGCGGAGGCGCACTGTCCTGTTCTGTGCGGACGGAGCAACACAGTTGGTTCAACACTGCTAAATGCGCTCCCCAAGTCCGCTCAGAACGGGGCAGTACGCCTCCGTCTGATTCATGAAAGTTCTCTAATGAAAAGATTCTACGTTTAAGTAGTAAATTGGCAGTGTATTCTTCGATAACTCGTAATATACAGGAGCCGGGGCAACAGGAATATTTTCTGTGGCGTGAGCGAGATGTGAAGAGGAGACTCTGGCAAGGCGAGTTGGCTAAGAGGGTGTGCAAACGTTTTTAGCCTTTTTATTTACAGCGTGACACTGAAAATTTGATGCCTGTACTTTTCCTGCTTCAAATCGGATGATGTTGAAATTTCCGTTGAAATATGGTAATATCTCTTTGGGACTACCAGGATGGTAGGCGGTTAGCCCTCTCCAGAGGGACTGTGACCCTCCGTGTACATAGAAACCTGAAAGGGAACAAAGAGGGTGTTTACCCCCTCTTTGGGAAAGGAGGGCTGAGTGGATGTTGACGATTGAAGGATTGATAGCAGTAATCAGCCTTGTGCTGACAGCGTTTGGTCTTGGATATGCCATCGGAAGCAAGGATAATCATAAAACACAAAAATAGCCGCCCTGTCTGCGAAACTGTGCGGCTATTTTAGCTAAACATATTGTGGGCTAACCGTCTATCGGTGGTTCCTGTTAGGTGTCTGTTGGAGCAGGCACCTTTCTTTATATTCAATATACCACAATCTGCGGCAGGTTTCAAGTGGTTTCTTCTGCTGGCGGTGCTGTTCTTCGGAATTGGTTGAGTTTGTCGGCCAGCTGTTGATCTTTATTTGGATAAAGGTGTGAATAGGTGTCTAAAGTGGTTTTCACGGATTCATGCCCCAGATCGTGAATCCTTATGGGCGGGAGCCCTGCCTTTTATCTCCTTATCCAGAGCAGATTTTGTGAAGTAGAATATCCGGTTCTTTTTCTCAATTCCATCAAGCCTTGTCACATATTCCTGAATATCGTCATATAGGAAATCGGGGCTGAACTGTTACCATCACAAAGATTATTGAGATGGTTTTTATGGATATTTGTGCGGCGCTATGGTAAAATGTTGACACAGAAAGGCATTGTGTCAACTTCTGATTCCATGTGCGCTGGAGCGCACAGAATTATGGTACAATAAGTCCATATTCAAGGCAGTCAGCGGCCGAATGGCCATCAATACCATGATCGGTCTGTGATCATGGTATCATGGAAATGCAACAAGCGTGAAACTCATTTTGGAAGAATAAGGACAAAGAACTCAGGAGGGATGGAAGCAACATCATGAAAGCGATCATAACGGACCTGGACAGGACCCTGCTTCGCACGGACAAATCCATATCGGAATATACATGCGCTGTCCTGAAAAAGTGTCACCACAGGGGAATCCTCCTGATGGCGGCGACCGCAAGGCCGGAAAGGGCTATTTTATCTTATCAGGACAAAATAGGCTTTGACGCCATAACAACCTTGAACGGCGCAAGGATCCTCCTGCCCCGGAGAGTGATGGAAAACGGCATCGCCCGTGCCAGCGCGGAGGCTATCCTGCAAAAAGTAACCAGCATACCGGGGGTGATCCTGTCCCTGGAAACCGGGGACGGTATTTTTTCCAATGTGCCGATCCCGGAATGGAATCCAAAGGTATTCCACGGATTTCCCGCTCTGCCCACGGAGAGCGTATTATACAAGATCTTGTTGAGCGGCAAAGAAAATGACCTGTTGCCGGAAACGAAAAAGGCAATGCCCCCGGATACTTATATGACGGTGGCGGAGGGCAGCCTGATCCAGATCATGAGCAGGGCGGCAACAAAATGGAACGGGATCAGGGCCATGCTGGACGCCGCAGGCATCAGACAGGAAGACGCCGTCTATTTCGGGGATGATAACGACGACATAGAGCCCGTCAAAAACTGCGGCATGGGCGTGGCTGTCTCCAATGCGATCAGGGACGTCCTGGACGCTGCGGATCATGTGGCGGAAAGCAATGACAGGGACGGCGTGGCGCGGTTTATCGCAGAACATATCTTATGACAGGGAGGATACAAAAATATGAAAATATGGAAATTAAAGTCTGATGTAGATAAATACGATAATTTGGAACCGGTGAAGGATTTTTCTGTAGAGGAATATTGGAGGTTTGACGGACACGAACTGAAATGGGGGTGGATTCCATTGGAAGTACAGCGTATGGAACCGGAGAAAAAGCTGCCGTTAAGCGATACGCCGGGGTTTACGATACCTGTTTTCAGTAAGAGGGCATTGGAGGTCCTGCAGCCGTATCTGCAAGATTCGGCTGAGATACTGGAGCTTGTGTTTGATGAGGGGGATTACTATGGAATAAATGTAATTGCGGTTTTGGATGTAGTGGACTATGAAAAAGCAAAATACATCAATTTTAACAACAGCAACAGGATCATGGTGTTTACGAAGTATGCATTCAAAGAGTGTGACGAATTAAAAAGGCATCACATTTTTAAAATTGTTGATGTACGAAGAACAGTAGTATTTGTATCAGAAGAATTTAAAGAAGCAGTGGAAAAAAATAAGTTAACAGGGTTTGAATTTGAATTAGCATGGGATAGCGAGCAGGATGATTGAAATGTATAAGAAGAAAAAAATTATTTGTGGATTTAAGATAAGTTTGACTGTGCAGGGGAAGATTAACTATTTTGCGTAAAAATGAATTCATCCAAAACCGTACCAATTGGTGCTGGGCTGTTGCCTGCCGGATGGTAGGCGAGCAGTTTATACGAAACAATTCGGTCTATAACTTTAGGTTTATTTATGATAAAGAGACTGTAGCAGAAGGCGTAGTCAGATTAGATGACAGTAATGGCTTGCGACTGGCAGAATTGGAAGGAGTCCGTACGGATATAGTAAGGCAGAGTAATGGAGCGTTCTTGTTGGGTCCGTGGCAGCGGCTGATCGTAATGAATGCCAATTCAGGACATCCCGGACTGGACGGAAACTGGCCCGGAGATGATGAAGCAAAGATTCTGCAATGGTATAGCTGTGCCTTTGGGAACAGGAATCTTTTGCCTTGCCCAAAGACTATGTGGAGGCAATATAGCAGTTGCTGGAGGAGCGGGATAGATATCAATTTCTTTATGTCCAAATGGATGTATTTAACTTGGACGAAATAGCAGAAAAATTTGGTGAGCTGGGCGGTGTGTATAAGCAGTTTTCATACAGAACAAGGCACAAATACAAAAACGTCTCAAGACAAGTATGAGGAACGTATTATCGGTAATGTAAAGAAGCAGTCAGAGAATCGGACATGAGCCTGACATTAATTTACCATTGACTCCCTCTAACTTGATGAGGGCTACGGCCAGCTGAACCTGCAGGGGGCATTTGACGTTATGATCGGGGTATAAGTCATAAAGCAAGAGAGAGATTATATAGTAAAAAAGTTGCTTCTCTGATAAAATAGACATATGTAAGTATAAGAAGGTGCTGGAGGAAGAGGACTGTGAAGGAATATGAGCATCCAGGTGAAAACGGTTGGTTAAATGCATATTATGAGTATTTATGGTTAGTTATGAGCGGTGCATGATTATGGAAAGTAAGTGTAGTGAAGGGGGAAGAACATACTATGCCCAATACCAAGGGCAACAAGACCGATGCGATAGGGCAGAGGAATATTATAATGAGTATTGCGGGGAGGGCGAATGAGGAATAAAGCCGAGAACATATATAAAGAGAACAAGAAATCAAGTATCCTCAAAATTACGATAGTAGTTTTCTGTTTTCTGGTCTTATCCGGATGCAAAAACGGAGAGAAAGCGTTATATGAGGACTTTGTTAGTGAAGACAGTCTGCCTGAAATATTCGAAGAAAAAGAGTTGTCCATATGTATTTTGGGGGAATGGCAGGAACTATACGGGAGGGTTTTGGTACAATACGAATCAATTTTGAAGGAAGTAGATGATTTAGATGTGAATTCTGCTATGGAAAAGTTTTATGAAGGAGGAGAGTGGGAATATGTTGACATTGAACTATACATGGTTGGGAGACGTGAAGGTATATGGTATAGTCTGTGTGATTTGACAAATGACGGATTGCCGGAATTGATATTAGGCGCAGGGGACATGGGGATATGGGAAAACGGCCAATGGGAGAACGGGTTTTATAACCCATATGCTATGTATTATTATAATAGAGAGAAAGACACAATAGATTATTACTCATATGGAGGGTTTCCTACAACATTTTATGAAGGGGGTGTTACATTGTCCATAGGCGCGGGAATGAACGAGTTAATGATGTTTTCTCAATTTCAGGAAGATACAATGCAGTGGGAAAGGGAAGAAGAAGTCGGGAAAAGGTGGGAAAACGGGGAATTCATTGGATATTACAGGAATGATTGCGATAGAGAAATGATATCCGCAGAGGAATATTATCGAATCATAAATCAATATGTAACTACGCCCATAGAGTTGAACTGGTATTTGCTGGATTTTGGGCAAACGGACAATGGGAGAGCTAGAGGTTCTAAAAGGGTAGAGATAGATTTGCCTTTGGAAAGTGACACTCCAGAGTCCATGAATCACGACACGGAGGAAACATATCATGGATGGGGAGATTGAAAAAGCATATGAGCAGTTTGAAAAATGGATATCCAGGCAGCCCTCTATGTGGAATGTAAGGCACGAGACCGAGTATAAGGGGCAGTTTGCGGACGAGGACGGGACGGTCTGTTCTATTTTTCGATACAGGAAAATGCCGGGCGGTTCCTGGACGCTTGGCATTGTAAGCGATTCCCGCCCATACAGCATTCACAGGACATATGAGGAGGGTACCCGGGCGGAGGACGCGGAACTGACGCTGCATTATCTGAAGCGTGAATTGCAAAGGGAAGCCATGCGCGACGAGATGATGGAAAAATATAAGGATTACAGGCGGGGGACGTATCAGGGCATGTCCCTGCGGGAAAAGATGGAATTCATGGCGGGGATCCAGCAGGACTTCATTCCCGGATTTGACGGGGACGGATTTGAAATGGACACCTGGATGGATTTTCACAGCATCCAGAAGGAATGGAAGGAAAATCCCCAGATGTTTGCGCTGGAGGATATGGTCACATTGCTGCATATGATGGATGATCAGTGCTTTGAACCGGATATGATGCACCAGCTTGTCATTATCATACGCCGTATCGCGGTACATAACGGAACGGAGGGCGTCTGTTTCCTGCTGGAGCATTTGAACGAGGTTCCCAGGGAAGGACGATGGCACGGTCAGTTCCGGCTGGTGCAGTGGATGATGACGGATGAGTATTTTGCGCTGTTAAAGGAGGCTGCGGCGCAGTGCGCTCCCACAGGCAGGGAGCAGCTTCTGGGGATTCTGGGATCGTATGGCTTTGTGGGACAGGAGGAACGTGTGGAAGAACTGAAAGCTTTGTGTGCGGCCGTTGGATCGGGCGGGGAAGTGTAGAGAACAGCAGAACAGCCGCCTGGCTCAGCGGTCGGAACATACAGGAAGGTGTATCTATGTATGATAAAGAAAGAATAAATGCGTTGATAGACAGGATCATCGGAACTGACATAAATTCTAAAGGTTTATCAGCCATGGTGAATAGTATGCCGGAACACAGCCATACAATGACGGAACAGATCAAAGACTGGATCAGGAAACTGGAGTCAGGGGATCTAACCGGGCTGAAAGCCGCCTACAGCGCTTTTGCCACGGAGGATGCCGTCCTGATCAGACATGCGGGCGAGGCTGTGACGGTGCAGCTGAAAGGTCTGACGCGACAGCAGCTTTTAAAGGTCTGCGGGCAGTTCAGGGGATTTACTTCGCTGGAATGGACTATAGATTGGGCGGGAGTTTCCCTGGAGCGTATTAAAAAGGAACTTCCGGAAGAGTCCTACCGTTATGTACTGCTCCTTGGGTCTTTTCATCCAAATGGCTATTTCAGGGAGAAATGCCTGTATGAGATGGCGGAATATCAGGGAATGCTTTTCTGGATGTTCTTCAGGGTGAATGACTGGGTGCGGAATGTGCGGGATGCAGCCTGTGAGATTCTGGAGGAGTATCTGCAAAACGTCAGTGCGGAGGAACTTGTTGACAGTATGCCGGCCTTTGAACATCTGCGGGATTGCCGCCGCCGGACGGAAATACAGATGGGCAGGCTGTGTGACCGGGTGGAAGCGAGGATGACTTCGGCGCTGAAAGAGATTGATGCCAACAGGATTCTTGGCAAAGAGCCTGCAGTGCGGAAAGTCTTATACAGCGCACTGATGCGAGGGGGCATTTTTACCCTACAGGAGGCGGATACCATTTTAAAACGGGAAAAGATATCCTGTCTGAAAAGAATTCTGGTGAGGGGCATCCTTGGGATGCCGGACTGTACACTGGATCGGGCGGAGGATTATCTTACTGACTCCTCCGCGGTGGTACGCAGGATGGCGGTAGAATATAAATATGAGCGGTTAAAGACCTGTTGGCCGGGGCTGGAGAAGATGCTCACGGACAGCAGCCGGGGTATCAGGGAATACGCAGTCTACATTCTGGAACGCCATGGCAGCATGGATATCAGGGCATATTATCTGAGGCATCTGGAAGATGACAGGCCGGAGTATGCAATCCTGGGACTGGGGGAGCACAGCAGCCGGGGGAATGTACCGGCGCTGATGAAATGTCTGGAAAGGCCGGAGCGGAAGACGGTGAAATGCACCATTCTTGCGCTGGGTCATCAGGAAGATTTTACGAAGGAGGAACTTTTTTGGCGCTATCTTCTGGATGACAGGAATGATATTTCCAAGGCTGCTTACCTTTCCATCAGGAGAAAGGACTTTTATCCGGGAGCGGAACGGCTGTACCATGCCTGTGTCAACGCGCAGGAGGAACACCAGAGGAGGTATCTTTTAAATCTTCTTCTCCGGGAGAGTTCCTGGAGCCGCCTGCCCTGGCTGGTGCGTCTCTATCGCAGGAATATGCCTGCGGAGGAGGACTACAGGATCCTGTCGGCCATCCGGAGCAGGTTTGCGTATGGCAGGCCTTCGGAGACGCTGCAGGCGGATATTCTTTTGGCGTTGGAAGAGAACGGACGGGAATTGCCGGAGGGGATGGAAGCGGCAATTATGTTTGATATGAGATTTGTGTGATTGTTCCTGATAGTTGGTTCCTGCTGGCAATGAGCAATAGTAATAATGCTTTCGACATTGCATTTATGAGGGATACAGGGAAAGAAAAATGGAAACAAACAGACAGGAGGACGGGAAAATGGCGGAAGAATTAAAGGGCAGGAAAGAGGTGCCGGAGGAACTGACCTGGGATCTGTCCCGCATCTATGCCACGGAGGCGGATATGCTGCGGGATGCGGAGAAGATGGAACAACTGACCCGGGAGATCGTGGAAAAGTACAAGGGACATCTGGACACGCCGGAGCGGATAGAGGACTGCGTCACAGCGTACAGGCAGGTGCACGAGTTGATGACGCTTACAGGCAGTTACTGTGACCTGGCGGTATCTGTGGACTATTATGATGATCATAACCAGGAGAGGAACGGCAGGATCAGCCGCCTGGCCGCAAAACTGCGGAGCAGCCTGAGCTTTATCAGGAGCGAGATCATGGAGCAGGATGAGGAGGTCATTCAGAAAGCCATTGCCATCAGCAGCGGCAACAGACATTTCCTGCAGGATATTCTGCGGGATAAGCCCCACAGGCTGCATCCCGAGGCGGAACGGGTGGTCTTGGCATTGAGCCGGAGCATCTACGATACGCCCTATGAGGTCTACAATATCGCCAAGCTGACAGATATGAAGTTTGATCCTTTTGTGGTGGATGGAGAGGAATATCCGCTGGGCTACACCCTTTTTGAGGACGACTACGAGTACGAGCCGGATACGAAAGTGCGCCGGGCGGCGTTTGATGCCTTTTCCAAAAAGATAAAAGAGTATGAGAACGTGACGGCTGCGGCCTATAATGCCAATGTGCAGACGGAAAAAGTGCTTTCTGACCTGCGGGGCTTTGGCTCGGTGTTCGACTATCTGCTCTTTGGCCAGAAGGTCAGCCGGGAGCTCTATGACCGCCAGATCGACCTGATCACGGAGAAACTGGCTCCCCATATGCGCAAATATGCCAGGCTGATCCAGAAAGTCCACGGCCTGGATAAGATGACTTTTGCGGACCTGAAACTCCCCGTGGATCCGGACTATGCGCCGGAGGTGACCATCGAGGGATCCAGGGAGTATATTGAGAAAGGGCTTTCCATCCTGGGAGAGGACTATGTACGGATGGTGCGCACCGCCTATGAGGAGCGTTGGGTGGATTTTGCCCAGAACAGGGGGAAATCCACCGGCGGTTTCTGCGCAAGCCTCTATGGGAAAAATTCCTATATCCTGCTGACCTGGAATCAGAAGATGTCGGATGTGTTTACCCTGGCCCATGAACTGGGACATGCGGGGCATTTTAAATCCTGTAACGGCAGCCAGTCCATCTTTGACACGGAGGTGTCAACCTATTTTGTGGAAGCGCCCTCCACCATGAACGAACTTCTGATGGCCCATTATCTGTTAAAGACCAGCCAGGATAAGCGGTTCAGGCGCTGGGTGCTGACCTGCATGATCGGCAACACCTATTATCACAATTTTGTGACCCACCTCATGGAGGCGGCCTACCAGAGGGAAGTGTACAGGCTGGTGGATGCGGGGAGCAGCGTGCAGGCGGAAACTTTGAGCAATATCATGAGGGATACCCTGCAGAAGTTCTGGGGAGATGCGGTGGAGATCAACGAGGGCGCGGAACTGACCTGGATGCGCCAGCCCCATTACTATATGGGACTGTACTCCTACACCTACAGCGCAGGACTGACCATTGCCACCCAGATGTGCAAGCGCATTGAGAATGAGGGCGCAGGTGCCATCGAGGACTGGAAGAAAGTGCTGGCGGCGGGAAGCACGCTGGCGCCTGTGGAACTGGCGGCACTGGCAGGCATAGACATCACCACGGAGGCCCCGCTTTTGGATACCATAGAGACCATCGGCGGCATGATCGACGAGATCTGTGAGCTGACGGAGCAGCTGTGACAGATAGAGGTTAGAAAAGAGAAATGGAAATACAGAGGATCAACGAATATACGGACGAGCGTTTTGAACCGGAGATCCTGCGGCAGCACGGTGCCTTTCTGGTAGACGGGCGTCCCTGTAGCTTTCGGATACTGGATGGGCATTCTGCCAGGGTGTATTATCATGATTACACGGATATGGAGGAGATTCTGGACACCTTTCGGTTCTATACAGGCCATATCAGCAGATTTTACACGGAAGACGGCCGTCTTCTGAAAGAATATGAGGAAGTGGAGACGTTCGATCTGCCTGTCAGTCAGATCCAGCCCTCCCAGTTCTACATAGATCAGGACAAACTCCAGGCGGTGGGCAGCTTTATCCGGGAGGCGGAGGATATTGTGATCCCCGTGCTGGAGCATGAGGGCCGCTATGTTTCGGCGGACGGGCATACCAGACTTTATCTGGCATACCGGAGGGGCTACGGCCATGTCAGGGCATTCCTGGAAAAGGATCTGGGAGGATATCTTCTGGAGTTTGCGCATGAGGCTGGGAGCAGAGGTATCTTTCATGTGGAAGATATGAAAATGCTTTCCCATGAAGAGTATGAGGTGAAGTGGAATCAGTTCTGTGCTGATTTTTTTGACAGGAAATGACGGTGAAAAAAGGCGCATATGTGTTGTGCGCTGTAATTCAGGCTTTGGAGAAAAGAGAATGTTGACATTGGAGGAAGCGGAACAGGAACTGAAAAGAGGGGCGCGGTTCTGTCCCGGCCCCTGGGAGCAGCACAGCAGATCGGTGGCCGCAAATGCCCGGCTCATTGCCGAACAGGCAGGGCACATGGACTGTGACAAGGCGTATGTGATGGGACTGCTGCATGATATAGGACGCCGGGCGGGCATCAAGGGAATACTGCATATTTTTGACGGATATGATTATATGATGGGGCTGGGGCAGGAGGAGATCGCCCGCATCTGCCTGACCCACTCTTTTCCGCTGAAAGATGTCAATACTTTTGTCGGGAAATATGACTGTTCCCCTGAACAGAAAGATTTTTTACGGAATTTTCTGAAAGAGACCGAGTATGATGATTACGACATCCTGATCCAGCTGTGCGACGCCATTTCCCTGCCCAATGGGGCGTGCATCATGGAGAAGCGGCTGGTGGATGTGGCGCTGAGGCATGGGCTTCCGGATTTTACATTGGACAAATGGAAAGCGTTCATGAAGGCGAAGAAGCATTTTGACGAGTTGTGCGGGGGGAATATCTATATGTTCCTGCCCGGAGTCCTGGAGAATTCCACGATAAATCTTGTGTGAGAATATGGGAGTGCCGCATACGCTCTCGGTTCGTATAAATTTCGTAAGATCTAATTTCTGCAGACGGTCTGGATTGTTGCTGGTGATTCACAATAAAAAATATTAGTGCTTGAAAAAACGATGGAACTGTGATATGCTGAATATCAGCGAAAGAACATGCTTACATGTTCGGCGAGAGGCAGCCATGAGGAAAGCGGGATATGCTTTCCGACAAGTTGAAATAGTGTGAAAATATAACATATAGTCTTAAAACTGAAATGCCCGAAAGAAATTTTCAGCTGCACTTTGTGCAGATGAGATTTCTTTTAGTACAAGGGCATTGGAGTACAGAAACCGGAGTAAAATCAGGAGGGATAGAATGTTAGAGCAAAAAGATATAGAAATATTACAGAATATGATGGAGTCTGTTGTTGGTACAAAGCTTGCGGAATCCGAGGAGCGGATGTGTGCAAGAATTGCGGAGTCTGAGGAGAGGCTGAATGCCAGGCTGGAATCCCGGCTTGCGGAATCCGAGGAGCGGATGTGTGCAAGAATTGCGGAGTCTGAGGAGAGGCTGAATGCCAGGCTGGAATCCCGGCTTGCGGAATCCGAGGAGCGGATGTGTGCAAGAATTGCGGAGTCTGAGGAGAGGCTGAATGCCAGGTTGGAATCCCGGCTTGCGGAATCCGAGGAGCGGATGTGTGCAAGAATTGCGGAATCTGAGGAGCGGATGAATGCCGGATTTGAAAAAAAGCTTGCTGTATATGAAGACTTGTTGATAAGGGAGATGTATAAGATTCAGGAGAACTTGTCCGACCGGATCGACAAGATAGAAACGCGTCTTGATACCATGCAGCATGACATAAATGCCTGCAAGCTGGAAAGGGAGTCAGTCGGGCTGCTGATCAAGAAGATCGATCAGCTTGAGTGCAGGATTGAAGAATTAGAGAAAAAGACGGCATAGGATGGTATCAGGATGAAAAAAACACTGATTGTGGTTGACATGCAGAAAGACTTCATTGACGGTTCCCTGGGGACGAAAGAGGCGGAAGCCATCGTGGAAAATGTGAGGAATAAGATTGCGCAATACAGGGAAGCGGGGGATGAGATCATCTTTACCAGGGACACCCACCAGAAGAATTACCTGGAGACAAACGAGGGCAGGCATCTTCCGGTGGAACACTGCATAGAGGGAACGGAGGGCTGGAAGATTGCGGACGGACTGGAAATGCCGGGAGCAATTTATATCAACAAGCCAAGCTTCGGATACCTGGGCTGGCGGGACTATCATCTGGAGGAAGTGGAGGTCGTGGGACTGTGCACGGACATCTGTGTGGTTTCCAATGCGCTGATCATCAAGGCCCTCTATCCGGAGATCAATGTCAGCGTGGATGCGTCCTGCTGTGCGGGAGTTACCCCTGAGAGCCATGAGGCAGCGCTGACCACCATGAGAATGTGTCAGATCGATATTTTATAAGACGGACGCTTGACAGAAAGAACCGGATTGTATGTACTGTTATAAAATCCAATACAAGTCAATAACCCCGCTGCTTGCAGCGGGGTTATTGACTTCAGAGAAAGGGAGGATGGTGCGAACCCTTATGAGAACTACGTGTAAAGCGTCTCAAAGCAGCGGAAGTTGATTCGCCCGGGGTTTTTTTCGTACAAAAAACAGCATAAAGAACAGAGAGGATGGAAAAACATGGAACGGAGAACATTATCGATGGAGAGAAAATCCCCTTGGAATCATGGCAGGAATGTGCTAGACTGTATCTAGCCTGAATGCACGATCAAAAAGCCTTACGATAAATTTCATTAACTTGGAGAAGATACAGATGACAAAGAAACAGCGTGCCCTGGAGATCATCGAGAGATTAAAAAAGGAATATCCCGACTCGGACTGCACCCTGGACTATGACCAGGCGTGGAAGCTTCTGGTCAGCGTGCGGCTGGCGGCGCAGTGTACGGATGCCCGTGTGAATGTGGTGGTGGAGGAGCTGTATAAAGTATTTCCCGATGTCGATGCGTTGGCGGATGCGACCGTGGAAGAGATTGAAAGGATAGTCCGACCCTGCGGGCTTGGGCACAGTAAGGCCAGGGATATCAGCGCCTGCATGAAGATGCTCCGTGATGAATACGGCGGAAAGGTTCCGGATGACTTTGACAAGCTGCTTGCCCTGCCCGGAGTGGGTAGAAAGAGCGCCAACCTGATCATGGGGGATGTGTTCGGGAAGCCCGCCATTGTGACGGATACCCACTGCATCCGTCTGGTGAACCGCATGGGGCTTGTGGACGGCATCAGGGAGCCCGCGAAAGTGGAAAAGGAACTCTGGAAGATCATCCCCCCGGAGGAAGGCAGCGATTTCTGCCACCGCCTGGTGGACCATGGAAGGGCGGTGTGCACCGCCAGGCCCCATCCTTATTGTGACAAGTGTTGTTTGCAGGATATCTGTAAGAAAGTTGGGATTTGACGAGCGAGAGCGACAAAGAATGCCTTGCATTCTTGGAAAACCAACGGTTTTCAGTGTCTCTGCCCTGCGCCATTAACGGGCAAACGTCCGATGAAATCGGATAAAGAGCGCGAAAATGCGGATCCGGCGTGGGAAATCAGAGTGTCTGTTCAGGAATATGGCTCAGGGCAGCATCATAGATTGAAGTAAAGTCTTTTCAGGAGACCTGTTTATGGAGATTTATGTGGTAAAGCCGGGCGATACGGTAGACAGGATTGCGGACAGCACTGGAGTCGGTGCGGAACAGATTATTTATGACAATCAGCTGGAGTATCCTTATGGGCTTGCCGTTGGGCAAGCCCTTTTGGTGAACGACAATGTGCGGAATGCGGGCAGGGCCATCTCGGTCAGCGGATATGCCTATCCTTTTATCAATGCGGAGGTGCTGGAACAGACGCTTCCCTATCTGTCGGAACTGCCCATTTTTTCTTATGGTTTTACCATGGAGGGAGAACTGATTCCGCCGTCCTATGGAGATGACGAATGGATGATCAGGGAGGCGCTCCGGTTCGGGACGCAGCCTGTCCTCACCCTGACGCCTTTTGGTCCTGACGGTAATTTTAATAACCGGCTGATACATTCCGTGGTCAATAATGAGGCTTACCGGGACAGCCTGATACAGAATCTGCTGGCGCTTATGGAGGAGAAAGGGTATCAGGGACTGGATATCGACTTTGAATATATCCTGGCGGAGGACAGGGACGCTTTTTCCGCCTTTGTGCGTCAGGCGGCGGAGGCCATGCGGAACGCGGGATATCACACTTCCGTGGCGCTGGCTCCGAAAACGTCGTCGGATCAGACGGGGCTGTTATATGAGGGAAAGGATTACCGGGCGCTGGGAGAGGCGGCAGATCATGTGCTCCTGATGACTTACGAATGGGGATATACTTACGGGCCGCCCATGGCGGTGGCGCCCGTCAACCAGGTGCGCAGGGTGGTGGAGTACGCGCTGACCCAGATCCCCAGGGAGAAGATAGACCTGGGGATCCCCAACTATGGCTACGACTGGCCCCTGCCCTATGAGAGAGGCATCACGGCGGCGACTACCGTCAGCAATGTAGGGGCAGTCCGGATCGCGGTGGAGCAGGGGGCGGAGATCCTGTTTGACCCGGTTGCCCAGAGCCCCTATTTTAGATATGTGGAAAACGGTACGGAACATGAGGTATGGTTCGAGGATGTGCGAAGCCTGCAGGAGAAGTTCAACCTGATAAAAACCTATGGCCTGCGGGGCTGCGGCTACTGGCAGATCATGCAGTGGTTCCGGGCAAACTGGCTGCTGCTGTACAGTCAGTTTTATATCCTGAAATAATCCTGTGATTTCATGTTGAAAGGAATTGCCGGGATATATTGCGGGCATCACCACATCCGTGGAGGATATCAATACCATCACGGATCGATCCACCGCAGGCATCAACGCGATCGCGGAGAAATTTAAGCTGGAGCAGGAAGTTATTTTTGACGATGAAAGAACGAAAAATCACCAGCCGTCAAGCGGACGGAGGGCTGGTGATTTTTCTGCTGTTTTATCGATAGATCGCTTCCATGATCTCAGCCGCCATTTTGGGCTTGTTCATGGTATAAATGTGAATATCGTTCACGCCGTTTTCCTGCAGATCCCGGATCTGACGGATGGCAAAGTCGATTCCTGCCTTGCGCATCTCCTCCGGGTTGTCCCCATAGGTGGCAAAGATATCCGCCAGCACCTTCGGTATAGTGGAGCCGGAGAGTGTCACCGTGGTGCCGATCTGCTTGGCGGTGGTGATGGGCATGATCCCGGCGCAGATGGGGATTGTGATTCCCTTTTTGGCCGCTTTTTCCAGGAAGCTGTAGTAGAAATCGTTGTCAAAGAAAAGCTGGCTGATGAAGAATTCCGCCCCCGCGTCCTGCTTTCTCTTTAAATGGTTCAGATCGGATTCCATGCTGAAACTCTCAAAATGCTTTTCGGGATAGCACGCGCCCGCCATGTGCAGGTCGGTGCGCTCTTTCAGGAAACTCATCATATCGTTTGCATGGGCGAAATCCCTTGATTCAAACTGTTCGTCGCTCATATCCTTGGGACGGTCGCCCCGGAGGGCAAGGATGTGGTTTACATTTTTTTCCTTTAATCCTGCCGCCACCTGGAGCAGCTGTTCCTTTTTGTTTCCCACGCAGGTCATATGTGCCACGGCATCGATCTTAAGTTTGTTCTGGATGTAGGACGCGATCTCCATCGTCTTGCCGGAACGGCTTCCGCCTGCACCGTATGTGACGCTGATAAAGTCGGGCTGCAGAAGCGCCATCTTGTCCAATACTTCAAAGGCAGCGTCAAATTCCCCGTCTTTCTTGGGAGGAAATACCTCAAAGGAAATACTCTTTTTGTTCTCAAACATATCTTTAATCATGATGAACCGTCTCCTTATTTTGATCAGTAACAGTTCGGTACCAGTGATGTCTGGCGGAACCGAGTCGAAATATTGATCATGAAATTATTGTAACAATTCCTTTATTTTACAACAGGAATATGGTAACATGAAACTGTATGGATTTCAAGAAAAACAGTCTCGAAATGGGAGCGCAGAGGCGCTGGAATGGGGAGACCGGAATAGAAAGGCAGGAAGATATATATGGAGTTGCAGGGATTTCAGGGAACGGGGGAATATGTGGCCAGCGAGGAACTGATGGCCAGCGTGAACATTGCGATCGCACTCAAGAAGCCGCTTCTGATCAAGGGTGAGCCGGGTACGGGCAAGACCATGCTGGCGGAGGCGGTGGCAAAGGCTCTGGGTAAAAAGCTGCTGATCTGGAACATCAAATCCACCACCAAGGCCCAGGAGGGACTGTATGTATATGATACCATCCAGCGTCTCTATGACGGCCAGTTCGGCGAGGAAGGGGTGGATGATATCGCCCGTTATATCAAGCTGGGAAAGCTGGGCGAGGCGTTTGACAGTGAGGAACAGGTGGTGCTTTTGATCGACGAGATCGACAAGGCGGATCTGGAGTTCCCTAACGACCTGCTCTGGGAACTGGATCAGATGGAGTTTTATATCAACGAGACGAAACGCACGGTGAAAGCGAAGCACCGTCCCATTGTGATCATCACATCCAACGCGGAGAAGGAACTGCCCGACGCGTTCCTGCGCCGCTGTATCTTCCACTATATCGATTTCCCCGACGAGCGCCTGATGGAGGAGATTGTGCGGGTGCATTTCCCCGATGTGGAGGCAAACCTGCTGAAGAACGCCATGGAGGTATTTTACAACATCAGGGCTATCCGGGATATCCGTAAGAAGCCCAGCACCTCCGAACTGATCGACTGGATCAATGCGCTGCAGATCGGCGGTATCCCCGCTGACAGGATCAAAGCGGAACTGCCTTTTGTGGGCACGGTGGTGAAAAAGGACGAGGATTTGGAACTGGTGAGGCAGGAAAAGGGAAACTTATAAAAAAGCGTCCTGACGGACGCTTCGAAGAATGCTTCGCATTCTTCCCCAACCAGGGCGAAATTTCCTATAAGATAAAATAGTTTCATGACAGTAGAACGGATTCAGGATGGGAATGATATCTTCGGAAATGAAACCGGGAAAAATCAACTTTGAATCCGCCGAATCGGGATATGAATGAGCGTTGACGCAAGGAGCGGAATTTGTAAATGAGAAGACTGACAATCCACAGGGAAAAGGCCATTGCGGCCTGTCTCATGACGGTTAAGATCTATATTACCAGCAGCGCCGTCTTTGATATGGAAAATAAGAAAGAAGTAATGATCCAGGGAGAAAAATGCCGGAAGCTGGGAAAACTGAAAAACGGCGAGGAGAAGACTTTCCTGATCGGTGAGGGAAGCGCAAGGGTATATGGTATCTATGATCTGCCCAGCAAGAGCATGGGGGATTGCATCAGCATTCCGGAGGGAACGGAAGAGATCCAGATCAGCGGAAGATCGGTGTTTGCCCCGAGTCTGGGGAATCCTTTTCAGTTCAACGAACAGATTTTGCCGGAGGTTTAGGGATGTTCATAAAATTTTTTCAGGCCCTGCGCGAAAAGGGGCTGCGGGTCACGCTGGGTGAATTTCTGACCCTCCAGGAGGCGCTGGACAAGGGGCTGTGCGGCAGTTCCCTGACCCGGTTTTACTATGTGGCGCGGATGATCCTGGTAAAGAGCGAGACGGATTTTGACAAATTTGATATGGCCTTTGACGAGTGCTTCCGCCCGGCGCAGAAGGAGACGGAAGTGGGGAAAGAGATGCTCCGCTGGCTGGACAAGTCCGATATGCTGGAACTTGCCCATGAGGAGGCCCGCGCCCACTTAAACCAGATGGAGGATATCCAGGTGGACAAGGAGCAGGTGGAGGAGACCTTTAAGCAGAGGCTGAAAGACCAGAACGAGGAACACAACGGGGGCAGCTTCTGGATCGGCACCATGGGAAAGACTTCCTTCGGCAATATGGGCGGCAATGTGGGAGGCGTCCGGGTAGGAGGACAGACGGGGTATCAGTCCGCGTTTTCTGTTGTGGGTGCCAGGAAATACCGTGATTTCCGGGACGACAGGGTGCTGGACAACAGGCAGTTCCAGCTGGCGTTCCGCAAGCTGCGGCAGTTTTCCAGCAGGCTGGATATCCCGGAGACGGAACTGGACATCAACGGAACCGTGGATAAGACCTGCAACAATGGCGGCTGTCTGCAGATTGTCATGCAAAAGCCCAGGAAGAATGCGGTAAAGCTGCTGCTTTTGATGGATTCCGGCGGGACAATGATCCCCTTCAGCAGCCTGCTCAACGACCTGTTCCAGGCGGTGCATAAGTCCAATCATTACAAGGACGTAAAGACTTACTATTTCCACAACTGCATTTACAGCAAGGTGTACAAGACCCCGGAGTGCGAGAACGGCGATTGGGTGGACACGGAATGGATGTTCCGCAATATTGACAGCGATTACAAGGTGATCATCGTGGGGGACGCCGCCATGGCGCCGGAGGAACTGTATTCGGATACCGGGAATTACAGGGGGCCTAACGGCGGCCTGTCAGGGTATGAATGGCTGAAGCTGGTGAAGAAGAAGTATAAAAAGGTGGTATGGCTGAATCCCAAGATGGCGCCCGGCAGGGCTCCGTGGCGGGAGGCGGAGACCGCGGTGAAAGAACTTTTCCCTATGTACAAGCTGACAATAGACGGTCTCAACCAGGCCATGACGAAACTGATGATGAATAAGGCGTAGGACTGGAAAAGAGGATTGCGGCGACTGCGGGAGGGAGTGACAGGTTCTTGAAAAATCTCCCCATCCATGATACCATATCTTTGTTTTAAAACAGGATACTAAAATTACAGGAAAGGTACGGAAAATAAAATGACAGTATTTGATGAATTAAAAGCGAGGGGGCTGTTGGCGCAGCTGACCGACGAGGAGGAGATCAAGGAGTTGATCAACAACGGAAAGGCGGTATTTTATATCGGCTTCGATCCCACGGCGGACAGCCTTCATGTGGGCCACTTTATGGCGCTCTGCCTGATGAAGAGACTACAGATGGCGGGAAATAAGCCCATCGCCCTGATCGGCGGCGGCACCGGCATGATCGGCGACCCTTCCGGGCGCACGGACATGCGGAATATGATGACCACGGAGACCATCGACCACAACTGTGAATGCTTTAAGAAGCAGATGAGCCGCTTTATCGAGTTCGGTGAAGACAAGGCTCTGATGGTGAACAACGCGGACTGGCTGCGCGACTTAAACTATATTGAATTTATCCGGGATATCGGCGTTCATTTCTCCGTGAACCGTATGCTTACCGCGGAGTGTTACAAACAGCGCATGGAAAAGGGATTGAGTTTCCTGGAATTTAACTACATGATCATGCAGAGTTACGATTTCCTCTGCCTGTATGAGAAATACGGCTGTAACATGCAGTTCGGCGGCGACGACCAGTGGAGCAATATGCTTGGGGGCACGGAACTGATTCGCAGGAAGCTGGGCAAGGATGCCTATGCCATGACCATCACCCTGCTTCTGAATTCCGAGGGAAAGAAGATGGGGAAGACTCAGAAAGGCGCCGTGTGGCTGGATCCGGATAAGACATCGCCCTTTGAGTTTTATCAGTACTGGAGGAACGTGGCCGACGCGGATGTGCTGAAATGCCTGCGCATGCTGACTTTCCTGTCCTTAGAGCAGATCGATGAGATGGATAAATGGGAGGGCAGCCAGCTGAACCAGGCCAAGGAGATTCTGGCCTTTGAACTGACCAAGATGATCCATGGCGAGGAGGAAGCGGCGAAAGCACAGGAGAGCGCAAGGGCATTGTTCACGGGCGGAAATGCCGCGGAGATGCCTGCTTATGAGCTGCAGGACGGCGATTTCCTGAACGGGGCCATCGATATCCTGGGGGTACTGGCCAGTTCCGGGCTGACCGCGTCCCGCTCCGAGGCGAGGCGTGCCGTGGAGCAGGGCGGTGTCACCGTGGACGGCGAGAAAGTGACGGATGTAAAGACCTCTTATGCGCCCGATCGGTTTATGGGAGAAGGCATGGTGGTAAAGCGCGGCAAGAAGAATTTCAAAAGGATTCTGAAAAAATAGGAAAACTTGGTTGAAATAGAAAAAGATCTGTTGCGGTATTATCCTATATATGTTAAAATTTTATAAAAAATCAAGAGGAGGAAGCATATGAGGTTTATTGATTCTTTTCTGGCTGCCATCGGCAACGGCATATGGTCCGTGATCGCAGCTGCACTGATCCTGGTGGCGGCTTTTGTGGTGGCGGCTATCGTGAAATCGCTGGTACTGAAGCTGCTTGGCAAGGGCAAGGTAGGTGAGTTCTTTGACAAGCTGGACTCCGCGGACGGTGACGGCAAAGGCGGAAGCACTAAGGAGTTCATAGGAAAGCTGGTTCATCTGCTGGTATTCCTGCTCTTTGTTCCCGGCATCTTTTCCGTGCTGGGCATGAGAGAGGTCATTTCTCCCATCACGGGGCTGCTGAACACGGTCTGGGGCTATATTCCCAATATTGTTGCGGCGGTGATTGTGCTGGTGGTGGGCTGTTTTGTGGCAAAACTGGTGCGTCAGCTTCTGATTCCTGTGTTCAACAAGCTGAATGTGGATAAGCTGCAGGAGAAAGCGGGCGTTGAGGTTCCCAGCAGCGCGAAGCTTTCCGGGACACTGGCATACATCGTGTATGTGCTGATCCTGATCCCCATGATCGTGATGGCGCTGGATGTGCTGAACATCAGCGTGATCTCCACTCCTGCGGTACATATGCTGGATATGATCTTCAGCTTCATCCCCAACATTTTCGTGGGTCTGGTGATCATTGTGATCGGCTGCATGATCGGCAAGTTTGTGAGCCAGATCGTAACGCGCCTGATCGCATCCGCCGGACTGGATGAAAAACTGTCCAAACTGCTGGATGAAGAGAAGAATGCCAAGTTTGAACTGTCCAAATTCGTGGGCACAGTGGTCAATGTGGTGGTAGTGATCTTCTTTGTGGTAGAGGGCGTAAATGTTCTTAAGCTGGAAGTGCTGACTGATATCGGCGCCGCTGTGATCGGATACATGCCTGCGGTCTTAAGTGCGGTATTGATCCTGGCGATCTGCTTTGTGGCAGGTTCCGCGGCTTCCAGGGCGCTGGTGAAGCGCGGACATGTGGCTTACGGGCTGATCGCGAAGTGCGCGATCCTGACGGTGGGCGTATTTATGGTACTGAGCCAGCTGGGTATCGCGGAAGAGATCGTCAACACCACATTCAAGCTGGTTCTGGCTGCCCTGGCGGTGGCATTCGCGATCGCTTTCGGCATGGGCGGCAAAGAGTTTGCCTCTCGCACTCTGAAGAAGCTGGAAGACAGCATGGAGAACGGCGCGGATAAGAAAGAGTAATGTTTTCATGCCCCCTCTCATATACATATAGCAGAATATGTTAGGAGGGGTTCCCTATGGATCATGCATCGAATACATACGATCTCTATCGTGATATACAAAAAAGGACCGGAGGAGAAATCTACATAGGCGTACTGGGACCGGTGCGCACCGGAAAGTCTACTTTTATCAAACGCTTTATGGAGGAACTTGTGCTTCCCGTGATGGAGGATGAGCACGCAAAAGTGCGGGCGCAGGATGAACTGCCCCAGAGCGCGGGCGGCAGGACCATTACCACCACGGAACCCAAGTTCATTCCCAATGAGGCGGCGAAAGTAGTCTTGAGCGGTGACATACCTGTTTCGGTGCGCCTTATCGATTGTGTGGGATATATGGTGGAAGGCGCCGCTGGACATATGGAAGAGGACGTGGAGCGCATGGTGAAGACGCCATGGTTCGACTATGAGATCCCTTTTACCCAGGCGGCGGAGATCGGTACGGATAAGGTCATGAACGATCATTCCACCATAGGCCTGGTGATCACCACGGACGGCAGTTTCGGGGAACTTCCCAGGAATAATTACCTGGAGGCGGAGGAGAAGACCATACTGGCCTTAAAGAAGCTCCGCAAGCCGTTCCTGGTGCTGGTGAACAGCCAGAAGCCTTATTCGGAGGAAGCGAAAGCGGTGGCGGCGGAGATCGGTGAAAAGTACGGTGTAGCCGCTGTCACGGTGAACTGCGAACAGCTGAAAAAAGACGATATCAACATGCTGCTGGAGAAAGTGCTCTATGAATTTCCCATTTCTTCCATTGAGTTTTATATGCCCAAGTGGGTGGAGATGCTCTCCAATGACAACCGGATGAAACAGGATATCATTGAGAAAGTGAAGCTTCTGATGAAAGACTACAGCACCATCCGCAATGTCCTTGAGAAGCCCATCGAGATGGAGAGTGAGTACATAAAACGCTGCAAGACGGATGCGGTAAGGCTTTCTGACGGCGTGATCAGGGTGCAGCTGGATGTGGAGGAATCCTATTATTATGAGATGCTGACAGAGATGGTGGGAGAGCAGATCGCGGATGAATACCAGCTGATCAGCAAGCTGAAGAATTTCGCGGCCATGAAGCATGAGTACGCGAAAGTCCTGGACGCGGTGAATATGGTCCGGATGAAAGGATACGGCGTAGTGACGCCGGATCGGGATGAGATCATCCTGGAGAAGCCGGAACTGATCAAACACGGCAATAAATTCGGTGTGAAGATCAGGGCTTCCAGTCCCTCCATCCACATGATCCGAGCAAACATCGAGACAGAGATCGCTCCCATTGTAGGAACGCAGGAACAGGCAGACGACCTGATCAGTTACATCGATCAGACAGATAAAGAGAACGGTATCTGGGACACCAATATTTTCGGGAAGACCATCGAACAGCTGGTAAATGACGGAATCACTGCAAAAGTGGCGGTGATCGGTGAGGAAAGCCAGATAAAATTGCAGGATACCATGCAGAAGATCGTAAATGACAGCAATGGGGGCATGGTCTGCATCATCATCTGACCTGCAGTTCGGCGTAATAGGGGAACGCGTGCCCATACACGGTGATGAAAGCGGAAAGAACGATCAACAGGATAAGGAACACACACAGGCCTGTGAGCAGATGACCGGATCCGGTTTCGCTCATGGGCTTTTTCAGCTTTGCGGCCAGGACGGGGATCATGCTTACCGCTTTTTCCAGGCCCCGGACGCAGTAATAGCAGAGCGGGAGCAGCATGGGCATCAGATATCGTCCCTGGGGCTGGTAATCGGTACCGTAGGAATAGATGATGCTCAGGATAAAAGGGATAAGAATGCAGAGCGCCATGTTTGCATGAAAGAACCTGTTTAACGCGGTGCGGCCTGAGAAATCGATGCCTTTCGTTTTTCTGCCCATAAGGGACGTGGGCAGTATGCTCCCCAGGATCCCGACCAGGAACAGGAACTTGTAAAACCGATAGATCCACAGCGCGGTGGTGACGATCATGGGACCGTACATGCAGATGAAGCTGTTGATCGAAAGTACCAGAAAATCCGACCGGAACAGCATGGAGGGCACACTGTAGCCCATGGACTGATAGGTGACGCGGACGTCCGCTTTCATGTTTTCATTGCCGTAAAGTTCGCCGCACAGGCTTCTGGTGCGCAGCCCAAGGAAATCCCCGTCATAGAGGATATAGCTTCTGATGAACCACCAGGCGATTCCCAGCAGCACAAGGGCGCTGATAAAGAGTCCCTTTTTCAGGAGTGGCTTCCAGTCCAGGCGGATGCGGCCGCCCTGTGAGGACAGAAAATGTGCGGTAAAGAGCAGGATGCAGCTTAAGATAAAGCCATAGGCATTGTAATAGGACAGGGCGCACAGTATGATGCCGATGGACATGATCAGGCAGGAACGGTAGCGGAAATGATCCTGCAGGCAGCATGTCAGGCCATAGAGTATGACGGCGATGGACATCATACAGCAGGAGTCGGTATTGACATAGGTATGCAGGAAGAAACTCTGGGGCATGAACATGGTGAGGAAGCAGAAGAGCCATTGCAGCGCCCGGTTCTGAAACCACTTCCTGCCCAGCAGCAGGAGGAACACCGCCATGATCAGGCCAAACACAAAATCCACCATGCGGGCGGTGTAGAACAGGAAATCAGGATCCTGGGTAAAACAGCCTGCCAGCCGCATGGAATAGCCCTGGACCATATAGGGCAGGATGGGCTGGAACGCGTAGGAAAAGCCGTAGGACGGGATGCGGATGGATTCGTCAAAGCCGTTGGGGAGCGTGCCATGCTCCGCGATATACCGGGGAATCAGGTAACGGTTGAATTCATCCGGAGGATCGCCGAAAGGCTGCCGGAACAGAAGCGAGAGTCCCAGGATAAAATACAGGGCAAAAAAGCAGATGGTCAGCAGTTTCTGTGGGTCGATATGTTTTAAAAATGTATTCTGTATCTTTTTCATAAAGTGTTTGTGATCCTTGCGTTCATATTTTGGACTGTGTTAATATTGTGTTATGTTACTGCATGTTCCGGGCAGAGACCCGAAAAATCAGAGATTTTTCGGGTTCGCTTCGCTCGTCAGATTCCCGAATAAGCATCTGCTCGTGCAAGCACGGCATCTGCTTTTTCGGGTACTTGACTCTGCCCTTTGCGGACATTGTACCATGTTTCCGTGCGCTTTGGCGCACACTCGATTCAGAAGTTGACACAATGTCTTTCTGTGTCAACATTGTACCATATTATCTCCCATAAAACAAATAATTTGCTTTTTAATATGTTTTTTTGTATAATGGGTTTGACTCTATATAGTGACAGTACTGAAACAGGGAGGGCACGCTTATGAACAAGGTCTATGAAAAACTGCTGAACTGTTATGAGGACGTGAGGAAAAAGACGGATTTCCAGCCCAAAGCAGCCATTGTGCTGGGATCGGGACTGGGCGATTACGCGGAGCAGATCGAAGTCGCCGCGGAGATTCCCTACAGTGAGATAGCGGGCTTTCCCGTGTCCACAGTGCCCGGACACGCGGGCAGGTTCATCTTCGGAATTGTGGGTGAGGTTCCTGTGGTCTGCATGAAGGGCAGGGTGCATTATTATGAGGGATATCCCATCAGTGATGTGGTGCTCCCCATCCGGCTGATGAAGCTGATGGGAGCGAAGATCCTGTTCCTGACCAATGCCGCGGGGGGCGTTAATACTTCTTTTCACGCGGGAGACCTGATGATGATAAAGGATCAGATCTCTGTTTTTGCGCCCAATCCTCTGATCGGGGAAAATATGGAGGAACTTGGGGTGCGCTTTCCTGATATGAGCCATGTGTATGACAGCAGGCTGCAGGATCTGATCGTAAAGACGGCAAAGGAGAACCATATCTTTTTACAGCAGGGTGTCTATGCACAGCTGACGGGCCCCTCATTTGAGTCTCCGGCGGAGATCAGGATGCTCCGGGGCATGGGCGTGGACGCGGTAGGCATGAGCACGGTGGTGGAGGCCATAGCGGCCAACCATATGGGCATGCAGATCTGCGGCATCTCCTGTATCAGCAATCTGGCTGCGGGCATGACGGACAGTCCCCTGACCCATGAGGAAGTGCAGGAGGCGGCGGATATGGCGGCTCCGAATTTCAAGAAGCTGGTGACGGAGGTCGTAAAAGGCATGGCGTTTCTATAAGGCAGCGGAGAATGCATCCCAGGAGAGGCCAGGCTGTTTTTCAGATTTCAGAAAGGAGTGAAATGACAGGCAGGATGAATGACCGGGAGAAGCAGGAACTGATCCAAAAGGCCCTGGAGGCAAGGCGGATGGCATATGCCCCCTATTCCCATTATCTGGTGGGAGCGGCGCTTTTTACGGAGGACGGAAGCCTCTACCAGGGCGGCAATATTGAAAATGCGTCCTACGGCGCTACCAACTGTGCGGAACGGACGGCGGTCTTTAAGGCGGTCAGCGATGGAAAGCGCAGGATAAAGGCTCTGGCGGTAGCGGGAGGGCTGGAGGGCTCGGATCCCACGGATTACGCGTACCCTTGTGGAATCTGCAGGCAGGTGCTACAGGAATTTGGGACGGAGGATACGACGCTGCTCATTGCCAGGAGCGTGACTGATTACAGGGAGTTTGGCCTGAAAGAACTGCTCCCGTTCGGATTCGGAGGAGAATCGATCAAATGAATATAAGATTATATAATGCCCGGATATTGACGATGGAAAAGAACAAGCCTGTGTTTCGCGGAGAAATATGGGTAAAAAATGAGAAGATCGCGTATATCGCGTCCCAGGAGGAACTGGCGGGGGAATGGGCAAAGGATCTGCCAAGGATCCAATGGGATATCGAAATCGACTGTAAGGATAATCTGCTGATGCCGGGATTCAAGGATGCCCATACTCATTCCGCCATGACTTTCCTGCGTTCCTACGCGGACGACGTGCCCCTTGACAAATGGCTGAACGAAAAGGTATTTCCCCTGGAGGCAAAGCTTTCCGGCGAGGATATCTACCATCTCACCCGGCTGGCGATTCTGGAATACCTGACCGCGGGCATCACATCCATATTTGAGATGTATCTCACTCCTGACACTATTGCGGAGGCCTGTATGGATATGGGGATGCGTTGTGTGCTCACCAGCGGACTGAATAATTTCAGTTCCTCCATAGAGCAGCTGGAGGAGGAATATTTAAAATGGAACAAGAGAAATTCCCTGATCAGTTATCAGCTGGGCTTCCATGCGGAATATACCTGTTCCAAGGAACTGATCTACAACATATCCAAGCTTGCTCACGAATACCATGCGCCGGTATACACGCATCTTGCCGAGACCGCGAAAGAGGTGGAAGAGTGCAAGGCCAGGTACGGCATGACTCCGGTCATGTTCCTGGATACCATGGGAGTGTTTGAATTTGGCGGCGGCGGATATCACTGCGTCCATGTCAATGACAGCGATATGGAAGTGCTCCGCAGGCGCAGGATGTATGTGATCACCAATCCCGCGTCAAACCTGAAGCTGGCCAGCGGCATCGCTCCCATAGCGGATTTTGAGCGCAGGAAGATTCCTGTGGCCATCGGTACGGACGGCCCCGCCAGCAACAACTGTCTGGACATGTTCCGGGAGATGTTCCTGGTGGCAGGCTTGAGCAGGGTGCGGGAGGGTGATGCCTCAAGCCCGGATGCCATGAAAGTGCTCCGCATGGCCACCGTTCAGGGCGCCAGGGCCATGCACCTGTCCAAAGCGGACGTGCTGGCCAAGGGCAAGTATGCCGATATCATCATGATCGACCTGCATCAACCTAACATGCAGCCCATCCACAATATCCCCAAGAATCTGGTGTACAGCGGCAGCAAGTCCAACGTATGCATGACCATGATCAATGGAAAGATACTTTACCGTAACGGCGAGTTCAACATCGGCGACAGCGTGGAGAGCATATACGCGAAATGTGATGAGATTGTAAAGCGCCTGATCAACGCTTGAACAATAGAGTACATAGTAACAGTCTCGGAACGGAAACGCCCGGGAGAATTTTCAGATGCGTTTTGTGCAGATGAAAATTCCTCCCCCGCAAAGGGCGTTGAAGTGCAGAGACGGAACTAATTGCCGTAAACGGCAATAAAAAAACAGTCTCGGAACGGAAACGCCCGGGAGAATTTTCAGATGCGTTTTGTGCAGATGAAAATTCCTCCCCCGCAAAGGGCGTTGAAGTGCAGAGACGGAACTAAAATTAGGAGGGAAACATGTTAGAGAAAGTCTTTAAACTGAAAGAAAACAAGACCAGTGTGAAAACAGAGATCATTGCCGGGCTGACAACCTTTATGACAATGGCCTACATTATCGCGCTGAACCCCAACCTGCTGACCAATTTTGACGCGGGATCGCCCCTGTGGAACGGTGTGTTCCTTGCCACCTGTATCGCGTCAACGGTCGGTATGCTGGTCATGGCTTTCGGGGCCAACAAGCCCTTTGCCATGGCTCCCGGCATGGGTCTGAACAGCTTTTTTGCCGTGGTGGTTGCCAATATCGTGAGCATCACCGGCATGACCTACCTGGCATCGTTCCAGGCGGCGCTGTGCCTCATCCTGATCGAGGGCCTGGTGTTTGTGGTGCTCTCCGTGCTGAATGTGAGAGAGAAGATCGTGGACGCCATTCCCCTGGGTGTCCGGCTGGGCATTGCGCCTGCCATCGGCCTGATGCTGATGAACATCGGCCTGGGTTCCAACGCGGGCGTTTATTCCGAGACCGGCGGGCCGTTCTACGCAATGCGTGATTTCTTCGGCGCACTGACCCCCAGCCTTGCACAGACCAACATGGGAAGCGGGTACGGTACCATGGTGCTCACCGTTGTGACCATGTTTGTGGGACTTTTCGTGATCATCGTCCTGGCACAGAAAGGTGTCAAGGCAGCCGTTATCCTGGGTATGCTGGCAGCCAGTGTGATCTACTGGGCGGGCGAGGCAATCTTCCTGGGAGTCAATCCTTTCGCAAGTTTAAGCACCGCGTCTTTCTTCCCTCCTTTCAAGGATATGGCGGAGACCACGCTTTTCAAACTGAACTTTGGCGGTCTCATGGAGATCGGCTGGTTTACTGTGATCACCCTGGTGGTTACATTCTGCATCATTGATATGTTCGATACCATCGGAACCCTGGTAGGTACTGCAAGCCGTGCGGGCATGCTGGACAAGAACGGCAAGATGCCCCAGATGAAAGAGGCATTGTTTGCGGATGCAGTTGGTACGGTTGCAGGTTCCCTGACAGGTACTTCCACCGTGACCACCTTTGTGGAGTCCGCTTCCGGCGTGGAGGCAGGAGGACGCACCGGCCTTACCGCGCTGACCACGGGTATCCTGTTCCTGGCTTGTATGTTCCTGGCGCCCATTGCGGCGATCATTCCTGCGGCGGCTACTTCTTCCGCGCTGATCTATGTGGGCGTGCTCATGGTAACGGGCCTGAAGAATGTGAATTTCGGCGATCTCAGCCAGGCGGCGCCTGTAGCGCTGATGCTGATCGCAATGCCCGTATCCGGTTCCATTGGACATGCTATCGGCCTTGGCCTCATCGTTTACACCGTGATCAAGCTGTTTACCGGTAAGGCAAAGGATGTTTCCGTATTGACCTATGTGCTGTCAGCGATCTTCCTGATCAAGTTCTTCCTGGTGGCATAAAGCAGTTTCGGAACAGAATGGAGATATTTTTATGGGAAATGTAATGCTTTTGATCCTGACGGCTGCGGCGGTGGCTTTTGCGCTTTTTCTTCTGGACGCGTACCGCACGAAAAAGGCGGAGAAGAAGTTCATGCGCTCCCTCTACGAGGATGGCGGCAGGCTGATCGAAAAAGAATACGCGCCGGAGCGTTTCGTCAGGATCGGAAGCTATTTCCTGCGCCATCCCTCCCCGGGTCAGCTGGATGATATCACCTGGAACGACCTGGGGATGGATGACATCTTTAAACGAATGAATTACACCCTTTCCGCGTCGGGGGAGGAGTACCTGTACTATGTGCTCAGAACCCTGAGACAGGAGGAGGGGGAACTGCTGCATCTGGAGGAGGTGGTGCAGTTTTTTGCCGAACATCCTGACGAGAGGGTGAAAGTGCAGCTTCAGATGAACAATCTGGGACATACGGGGAAGTTCTCCCTGTATGATTATCTGGACAATCTGGATTATCTGGGAGACCGTTCCAACCGAAAAAGTCTGATCCAGGATTTCCTGTTTCTTCCGTTCACTGCCATGCTGTGGATCAATTTCCCCATGGGGATCATCGGGCTGGTGGCGCTGGCGGTCTATAATATTATCACCTATTTTAAAGAAAAGAGCGAGATCGATCCCTATATCACCAGCTTTGCGTATATCATGCGGCTGCTGGATGTCTGCGGCGAACTGGAAAAGGTGCAGGCGTCCGTGTGCGGGAAAGAATGGGAGGAGATCCGCCTCCACAGAAAAGCCATGCAGGCCATGCGGCGAAATTCTTTCTGGGTCATGGATCCGGGCAGAGGACAGTCCAGCGGAAACATTCTGGAGACCCTTTTGGATTATGTCAGGATGATCTTCCATGTAGATCTGCTGAAATTCAATACCATGCTGAAACATCTGCGGGGGCATATCGAGGATGTGGACGCGCTGATCGGCATTGTGGGATTCCTGGAGACTGCCATTGCCGTAGGACTTTTCCGTGGTTCCCTGACGGAAGGGTACTGTCTGCCTGTGTTTGGAGAGGAAAACGGTCTCTCCATGGAGGAGGGATATCATCCGCTGCTTTCCCGGCCAGTGAAGAATGGCATCAGGGCGCAGAGGGGCGTGCTGCTGACCGGTTCCAACGCTTCCGGAAAATCCACTTTCTTAAAGACTGTGGCTGTCAATGCCGTTTTTGCCCAGACCATACATACCTGTGCGGCGGAAAGCTTTCACAGCGCTTTTTATCAGGTCTATTCCTCCATGGCGCTGCGGGACGACCTGGCATCGGGAGAGAGCTATTATATGGTGGAGATCAAGGCGCTGAAAAGGATCCTGGACACGGTGAAAGAGGGCGGCAGGGTGCTGTGCTTTGTGGACGAGGTGCTGCGGGGCACCAACACGGTGGAGCGGATTGCCGCATCCACCCAGATCTTAAAAAGCCTGCGCATGTCCCGGACGCTCTGCTTTGCGGCCACCCACGATATCGAACTGACCCGGCTTCTGGAGGAGGAATATGACAACTACCATTTCTCAGAAGAAGTAAGGGATGGGGATGTGATGTTCGACTATAAGCTGCAGGTGGGCAGGGCCGACACCAGGAACGCCATCCGGCTTCTGGAACTGATGGGATATGATAAGGGAATCATAGAGGAGGCGCACCGACAGGCGGAACTCTTTATGGAAACCGGGGAGTGGGGGCAGGAGGGGAGTTATGCGTAGCGATGAGGAGATCAGGGACATATCGGGGGAGGAACGTGATCTTCTGAAAAGGCTCAGAGCCCGTCCCGGTATGTATCTGGCGGCCAATTCTTTTCAGAGGCTTATCAGTTTCCTGGATGGTTACAGGGCGGCTCTGTATACGCTTGGATTTGGTGATGACCACTGTATCCTGCCTGGGAATTTTCATGATTTTGTGCAGACAAAGTATGGAATGCATGATTCCAGAGGTTATCATATCATTTCCATGTATGAGCCGGATGATGAGAAAGCACTGTGGCTCTTTTTTGACCTATTGGATGATTACTTGACAACGAACGGTTTTGAGCCGATCGGGGAAACGCCAGCCGGGCTTTGGTATCGCCTCAGAACGTGTATTGACAGGTATGATGTGTTTGGGAAACCAGGCGGGGCAGAAATTGAGGAACTGCTGAAAGGGCGTAAGGCAGGGAAATATCGGGAAGAATATGACAGGGTGAAACGAGCGATCGATGTGCGCAAGACCCCGGAAAACTTTCCTGATTCTGTTTGCTCCAATCTTGATTATCATAGGGGACTTCTTCAAAAAATCGTGTTTGATCACTGTGCAGATGAAGAGTTGGCGCAGAGTGTGGCCGAGGAGGTCAACATGCTTTGCGAGGGATGCCAGGTGGATTACCATGATGAATGGTATGACAGGGTGCTGGCTGTCTATAAAGGGTCAGGGATTCCATATGAATAAACGGAGTTTATAGAATGATTAAAATTTTTCTCCCTTTTCGTAATTGTGTATCCGTTAAAATCAAGCCTGCAAATCAAAATTTAGCTTAAATGCTACCTTAAGTTGCGTAAACGCAACATTAAATGGGTGGAATCCCAAGAAGATATGTGTTAGAAATAGAACATAAACGATAGGGAGGTACGCATATGAGTTTTGCAGATAATTTGAAAATGATAAGGAAAGACAAAAATTTATCTCAAGAGGATTTAGCTGAATTATTAGATGTAAGCAGACAGGCGGTTTCTAAATGGGAACAGGGGATAGGGTTTCCAGAAGTTGAAAAGCTATTATTGATTTCCAATAGATTGAATGTTTCGCTGGATAGCCTGATGGCAACTGAAATTGCCAGGAAGAATGATGTTAATAATGTGAAGATTACGGGAACTATTGTAATTACATCTCCGAACGAGAATGTTATTTCTACTTGTTATAAAGTGATTTCTTCGAAAAAAATGAGAGGTGGAAAAAATTCACCACAATTTGCCCTTTTTGGCGTAAGCACCGGAGGCGCTACATTCTGGGGAGAGCCTACAAGCTTTTTGGGATGGTACGCAGATCAAGAACAAGTCACAAAAGAAATCAATGACATTAAAAACGCGATTGCAAAAGGCATTCCCACATATGAACTAAAATATGCCGTAAAAGTTGAAAGACATTGGTTAAGCGTTAAAATGATCGATCAATACCCGGCATACAGTAAGTAAAATTCAAAATGCAGTTATTTGAAAAGATTCTATACGTAAGTTGCCGTCT
Source organism: Lachnospiraceae bacterium (assembly GCA_023664345.1). Classification (GTDB taxonomy): domain Bacteria; phylum Bacillota; class Clostridia; order Lachnospirales; family Lachnospiraceae; genus Acetatifactor. The sequence continues at coordinate 140,886 of JAMPFQ010000005.1, forward strand.
CTTTATCCGCAAATCACCAAGCCACCATCAGAGCGTAACAGCTACATTTTATTTTTATTCTAGCCGATAACAGGCTTGACGGAAAATGTCGTGATTGGTATACTAAAAGGTGGAAAACAGGAATGATTTCCAATGAGAAATAAAAGGAGATGCATTATCATGACAGGTTTTATTAATACTTTTCTGATCTATTTCATACAGTTCCTTGTGATCTGCGTGGTTGCAGGCGCGGCTGTTGCCATCGGCATCACCATGGCCAAGAAAAAGAATGCCGCAAAGGTGTCTGAAACAGAGGCCGCAGAAAGCGCAGGCAAGGCTTAAGGCATGGGCAGCTCTTATACCACGATATTATGGGATCTGGACGATACGCTCCTGGATTTCCCCTATTCCCAGAAATATGCCCTGAAAAAATGTTTTCAGGATATAGGGCGGGAGATCACGGAGGAGCAGATCGCGCGTTATTCCCGGATCAATGACGACTACTGGAAGCGTCTGGAACTCGGGGAGATCACCAGGGAAGAACTGCAGATCGGTCGTTTTGCCACTCTCTTTCGTGAATATGGGCTCCAAGGCGTTGATGTGGAGGCTTTTCACAGAAAATATGAGGAAGCCCTGGGCAGTGTGTTCCGGTTCAGGGACGACGGACTGACCGTGGTCAGATCCTTGCAGGGCAGAGTCGGACAGTATGTGATTACCAACGGTATGCCCGCTGTAGCGCACAATAAATTTAGGATCTCAGGGCTTGAGGAGATCATGGACGGGATCTTTATTTCCGGAGAAATCGGAGTTCCGAAGCCTCAGAGCGGATTTTTCCGGTATTGCCTGGAGCAGATCCCGGAGAAAGACAGATCTAAAATACTGATCGTGGGAGATTCTCTCACCAGCGACATAAAAGGTGGTATGCAGATGGGGATCCCCACCTGCTGGTATCACCATGGGGACAGAACAAACGATACACCGTGGATACCCGATCATGAGATCACGGACCTGCATATGGTATGTGACATGGCGGTTCCGTTTCGGTCGTGAAGCCGGGCGGTCATCCAGGGATCCTGGGGGTTTTTAAAATATGGCAAAATCAGCGGGGCAGAAATTAAAACTCTTATATATCATCAAGTTCCTGTCAGAAACCACGGATGAGAACCATCCTGTCAGTACCGCAGATATCATTGCCTACCTGGATGCCCAGGGAATCCATTCGGAACGGAAGAGCATCTATGACGATATCGACAAACTCTGCGAGTTCGGTTATGACATCATACAGGTGCACAGCAGGCTGGGCGGCGGCTATTATATGGCAGGCAGGGAGTTTGAACTGGCGGAGCTGAAGCTGCTGGTGGATGCGGTGCAGTCCTCCCGGTTCATCACCACCCGGAAATCCCGGAGCCTGATCAGGAAACTGGAGCAGATGGCGGGAAAGTATGACGCCGGAAAACTGCAGAGGCAGGTGTTCGTGGCGGGCAGGATCAAGACGGAAAACGAGAGCATCTACTATAATGTGGACAGTATACACAGAGCCATTCAGGAGAATAAACAGATCCGGTTCCAGTATCTGGACTGGAATCTGCGGAAGCAGCTGGTTCCCAGGGTCAACGCGGAGAGAACGGTAAGCCCCTGGGCGCTGATCTGGCGGGAAGAAAATTATTATCTGGCGGCCTTTGACAGTACGGACGGCGTCATGAAGCATTTCCGTGTGGACAAGATGGGAAAGACGGCGGTGCTGGAGCAGAAGCGGGAGGGCATGGAGCAGTTCGCCAGAGTGGATCCCGCAGCCTATACCAACCAGACATTCGGCATGTACAGCGGAGATGAGGAGAGCGTGACATTACAGTTCCCCAACAGGCTGATAGGCGTGGTGCTGGATCGGTTTGGCAGGGATGCCGATATCCGCCCCATGACGGATCGCATTTTCCGCGTCAGGGTAAAGGTGGCGGTCAGCGGCCAGTTTTTCGGGTGGCTGGCAGGCATCGGACGGGAGGCGGTGGTGGTCAGCCCGGCCTCTGTCAAAGAGCAGTACAGCCGATGGCTGACGGATATTGTGGAAACGATCAAAATCACAGACGGATTGAACAATGGAAAAGGTATCTAAAAATCAGATGCCTTTTTTGTTTATTTTTATGATATATATCGAATTGACAAGAGAGGAAAACTTCCTTATACTGTAATGTAATGGACACAATATATAGGGGGAAAGTGTTGGAAAGCCCCAAATATTGCGCTTTTTCAACGAGTTTCACGAAGGGAATGGAGCAGATGAGCAGTAACTTTGACCAGAAGATAACGGAAAATGTGGATTATGCCGGGGAGTTTCAGCCTGAGAGGACAGTCTATGTGATAAAGAAAGATGGCAGTACGGAGGCTTTCAATGTCCAGAAAGTGATCAACGCGGTAGGAAAGAGCGCTTACAGGGCGTTGACGAAATTTACCGAGGAAGAAGAGCGACACATTTGTCAGTATGTTATCGATAAGGTGAATGAGATGGAAGTGGATCAGATCCCCATTCCCGTGATGCATAATATCGTGGAGAGCGCTTTAGAGCAGGTCAAGCCCATTGTGGCAAAGAGTTACCGGGACTATCGCAATTATAAGCAGGATTTTGTGCGTATGCTGGATGACGTCTATAAAAAGAGCCAGTCCATCATGTACATAGGCGACAAGGAAAATGCCAACACCGACTCCGCCCTGGTGGCCACCAAGAGGAGCCTGATCTTCAATCAGCTGAACAAGGAACTGTACCAGAAATTCTTCCTGACCACCGAGGAGATTCAGGCATGTCGTGACGGCTATATCTATATCCATGACATGTCGGCCAGGAGGGACACCATGAACTGCTGCCTTTTTGACGTGCAGAATGTGCTGAGCGGCGGGTTCGAGATGGGAAATGTGTGGTATAACGAGCCCAAGTCCCTTGATGTGGCCTTTGATGTGATCGGCGACATCGTGCTCAGCGCGGCAAGCCAGCAGTACGGTGGTTTCACCGTGCCCAGCGTGGATCTGATCCTGGAGCCTTATGCGGAGAAATCTTATCAAAAATATCTGGAAAAATATAAGCGGCTTGGTGTCGACGACCAGAGGGCGGAGCAGGAAGCTTACGGGGATGTGGTCAGGGAATACGAGCAGGGATTCCAGGGCTGGGAATATAAATTCAACACCGTGGGAAGCAGCCGGGGCGATTATCCTTTTATCACCGTGACGGCGGGAACCGGGACTGGAAGATTTGCCAGACTTGCCACCATCACCATGTTGAAAGTGAGGAAGAACGGCCAGGGCAAGAAAGACTGCAAGAAGCCCGTGCTGTTCCCCAAGATCGTGTTCCTGTATGACGAGAACCTGCACGGCCCCGGAAAGCCCCTTGAGGACGTGTTTGAGGCGGGCGTGGAGTGTTCTGCAAAGACCATGTATCCCGACTGGCTGAGCCTGACGGGAAAGGGCTATGTGGCAAGTATCTATAAGAAGTACGGGCGGATCATCTCCCCCATGGGATGCAGGGCATTTCTCTCGCCCTGGTACGAGAGGGGTGGCATGCATCCCGCGGACGACCAGGACAGGCCTGTGTTTGTGGGGCGTTTTAACATCGGTGCGGTATCCCTGCATCTGCCCATGATCCTGGCAAAGGCGCGGAAGGAGAGCCGGGATTTTTATGAGGTGCTGGACTATTACCTGAACCTGATCCGCCAGCTGCATATCCGTACTTACGCCTACCTTGGCGAGATGAGGGCGTCCACCAATCCCCTGGCATACTGCGAGGGCGGTTTCCTGGGCGGAAAGCTGGGGCTGCATGACAAGATCAAGCCGCTGCTGCGATCCGCCACCGCAAGCTTCGGCATCACGGCGCTGAATGAACTGCAGGAACTTTACAACGGAAGATCCCTGGTGGAGGACGGCGCTTTCGCCCTGGAGGTCATGGAATATATCAACGCCCGGGTAAATGAGTTCAAGGAGGCGGACGGGAATCTTTACGCCATTTACGGCACCCCTGCGGAGAATCTCTGCGGCGTGCAGGTCACTCAGTTCCGGAATAAATACGGTATCGTGGAGGGCGTTTCCGACAGGCAGTATGTGAGCAACAGTTTCCACTGCCATGTGAGCGAAGATATCACGCCCATTGAGAAGCAGGATAAGGAAGAGCGTTTCTGGAATCTCTGCAACGGCGGTAAGATCCAGTATGTGAAATATCCCATTGATTATAATATCACCGCGGTGAAGACATTGATCCGCCGGGCCATGGATATGGGATTTTATGAAGGGGTAAATCTTTCCCTGGCTTATTGCGACGACTGCGGGCATCAGGAACTGGAAATGGACGTGTGCCCCAAGTGCGGCAGCCGCAATCTGACGAAGATCGAGCGTATGAACGGTTATCTGTCCTATTCCCGGGTACATGGGGACACCAGACTGAACGATGCCAAGATGGCAGAGATTGCGGAAAGGAAATCAATGTGAGATATCATAATATAACAAAGGATGACATGCTCAACGGCGACGGGCTCCGCGTGGTACTGTGGGTGGCGGGCTGCAACCATTGCTGCAGGGAATGCCATAACCCCATTACCTGGGATCCGGAGGGCGGACTGCTTTTCGATGAGGCCGCCAGGCAGGAAATCTTCGAGCAGCTGGACAAGGATTATATTTCAGGCATCACTTTTTCCGGCGGCGATCCGCTGCATCCTGCCAACGGAATGGAAGTCAGGGAACTGATGGCGGAAGTAAAGCGGAAGTACCCGCATAAGACGATCTGGCTTTACACTGGTGACGTGTGGGAAAATATATACGGTTACGCCATGATGAAATACGTGGATGTGCTGGTGGATGGGGAATTCATGGCGGATAAAAAGGACGGGCAGCTGCTCTGGAAGGGCAGTTCCAACCAGCGGGTCATCGATGTGCCAAAAACCTTAGCGCAGAAAGATGTGACGGTTCCCGTGCTGTACTGCGGCGATTACGCGGAAGGGTACAAGATAACGGAAAGGCCGGAAAATGCGGGTAGTTGTTGTGGATGAAGCACAGATAAAGGAGATATGGGTCAGCCTGTATTCAATGGCAGGAATTGTGATACTTTTTGAAAAGGAAGAAACGGAGAAATATGGAAGGAATAGCGCAATTTTATAAAGTTAGTGAGGCCTTGTTCCTACAGGCGGTGAAAGAGGATTTCCCACAATATTCGGAGGAAGAGATCCGGGGCATGTATGAAGCCCTGAAACTGCCCAGGAGAGCCACAAAGGGCAGCGCGGGATATGACTTTTTTGCGCCTTTCGCTTTCTTCCTGCCGCCTGCGGCCACCATAAAGATCCCCACGGGCATCCGGGTGAAGATGGACGAGGACTGGGTGCTGCAGCTTTATCCCAGGAGCGGGCTTGGTTTTAAATACAGGCTGCAGATGAACAATACGGTTGGCATCATTGACAGCGATTATTTCTATTCCGACAATGAGGGACATATTTTCGTGAAACTCACCAACGATTCCAACGAGGGAAAGACCCTGACGGTGGAGCAGGGGACGGGGATCGTACAGGGGATTTTCCTGGAGTACGGCATCACCGTGGACGACGATGCGGAGGGAATCCGCAACGGCGGTTTCGGGAGCACCACAAAATCATAAATTGACAGGATAAAAAACTTCTCTTTGGGAAATAATGAAAAGCAAGATTATTTCGGAAGGGGAGTTTTAATTTGAGCGAAGAAAAGAAAACCGCCATAAGCGGCTCTCTGGCACAGGATATGGAATATCTGAACCATGTGCTGGGGGCGGGACGCAATTTTGATATTATCTACCGGGTCATCCATGTGGGCGGAAAGGAAGCCTGCATGTACCTGGTGGACGGATTCTGTAAGGACGACCTGGTACAGAAGCTGCTGCAGTATCTCATGGATCTGACGCCGGACAAGATGCCGCAGGACATGCACGGAATCTCCAAGCAGTTTGTCCCCTATGTGGAAGTGGAGGTCAACGATCAGTTTGATACGGTGATCGATTCCCTGCTGTCGGGCATGTTCATCCTGCTGATCGACGGCTACAGCAAGGCGCTGCTGATCGATTCCCGTACCTACCCCGCCAGAAGCGTGGAGGAGCCGGAGAAAGATAAGGTGCTGCGGGGCTCCAAGGACGGCTTTGTGGAAACGGTGGTGTTCAACACCGCCCTGATCCGCCGCAGGATCCGCAGCACGGATCTCTGCATGGAAATGCTCAACGCGGGGGAAAGTTCCCACACGGACATTGTGCTCTGCTATATGGACAAAAGGGTGGATCACAATTTTCTGGAGGCGGTCAGACGCAAGATAAACGCCATTACGGTGGATGCCCTGACCATGAACCAGGAATCCCTGGCGGAGTGCCTTTACCAGAAGAAGTGGTACAATCCGTTCCCCAAGTTCAAATATACGGAGAGGCCGGACGCGGCGGCAGCCCAGGTGCTGGAGGGAAATATCGTGATCCTGGTGGACAATTCCCCCTCGGCAATGATTCTGCCTACTACAATATTTGATGTGGTGGAGGAGGCGGACGACTATTATTTCCCGCCTATCACGGGGACTTACCTGCGGATCACGAGACTTTTGATCTCCATTCTGACCTATATCCTGACGCCCACCTTTCTGCTGCTGGTGAACCATAGCGAATGGGTGCCGGAAAGCTTTTCCTTTATCCTGTTAAAGGAGGAGCCGAATATTCCGCTGATCTGGCAGTTCCTGATCCTGGAACTGGCCATAGACGGGCTGAAGCTGGCGGCGGTGAACACGCCCAACATGCTGAGCACGCCGCTCAGTGTGCTGGCGGCGCTGGTGCTGGGAGAGTTCTCGGTGAACAGCGGATGGTTTAGCGCGGAGGTCATGCTGTACATGGCTTTCGTGGCGGTGGCCAATTATACCCAGCAGAATTATGAACTGGGGTATGCGCTGAAATTCATGCGGATCCTTAATCTGCTGCTGACCCAGTGGTTCGGGCTGTGGGGATATATCGGAGGGATATTGGTCACGGTTCTGGCCATTGCCTGCAATAGGACAGTGGCGAAGACCAGTTATATTTATCCGCTGATCCCCTTTAACTGGAAAGATCTGAAGAACCGCGTGATCAGGCGCAGGCTGCCAGAGGCGTTGAAAAAGTGAGGGAGAGGTGGTATACTAAGCTGCAGGACGGATGTCCTGCGGCTTTTTAAGTGATGCGGTGGGGACGGCGTGGGGAAAGAGCCACTAAAAAACCTGACGCCCGCCGAAGCAGTTGATGGACATGGAACAGTGGTTATGTGGATTGTGAGGTGATTTATCCGTATGGACACATTGGAGATAAAAAAAGTAGACAAGGGCACAGACCTGGCGGATGAATTAATCTGTTTTGTGGAAAATTTCTCGTGGGAAGACGTTAAAAACCATATGTTGGGCGAACTTCGGGCATGGACGTTTACTGATTGGGAAACCCCATTTGTGGCAATCATGAATGGCCGGATCGTAGGAATAGCCTATATCAGGAAGAAAGACTATTATCCGTTGCCTGAAATATATCCGTGGGTATCAGGTGTCTTTGTGGCGGAGGATTATCGCGGGCACAGGATCAGTGAAAAGCTGATCGCCTTTGCAAACAAGTACGCAAGGGAAAATGGGTTTGATCAAACATATATCCCGTCGATACATACAGGTTTGTACGAAAAGTATGGGTATCGTTATCTCAGGGATATTGTCAATTATGGCAATGGAATAGACAGATTGTATGTCAAGGAAATCAATATACATTGTAAGCAAAAGGCAAATAAATAGGTTATAATCAAGTACATAAATCAGAGGCCGGCAAGGAGGATTTTATGAAAACAGGCAATAAAGATGATGGCTGGGTAACTGGAAGATTATATTTCAATAAAGAAGATAAAAGAGTGGTTATCAAGAGGCCGCAAAGTGGTTTTGGATATACAATGAATTTAGGGAATAAATGGACATGGATATTTAGTATTGTTGTATTTATTATAGTTATATTAGTCGGTAAGTATATCATATGTTTCCATTGTTTTTAACGCATAATTATGCTATAATTATGTCGAAGAAAGGAGCGAAGCATTATGCCACTTATTATGCCTATCAAGGATTTACGTAATACAACCGAAATTTCCAATATTGCTCACAAGGAGCAGGAGCCTATTTTTATTACCAAAAACGGATATAGCGACCTGGTCGTAATGAGTAGTGAATTGTATGATAAATTCGCAGGGATTAACCGCATTGACCAAGCTATCTATGAATCCGAACAGGAAATTGCAAACGGAGCAGAGGCAGCCGACGCAGAGATAGTGTTTGCAGAATTGGAGAAAAAGCATTTTGGATAAATACAAGGTCATGTGACGAACCGCACAAAACGGTTTATGTGGTAACGATACAGTATCAAGGAAGAAATCTATAAGATAAGCGCCAATGACGGAGTAAATCATTTGACGCTTTTTTCAATTTAAGAATCAGTTGCCATATTTCTAATAATTCTCTGCAAGCGTCGGATGCGGCGAGGTTGGGGATGATTGTAAGGAGAAAACAGGGATATGTATCGGTTTGCAATTTGTGATGACAGGCGGGAGGATGTGGCGTATATGGAGGGGCTGATCCGGGAGTGGAACAGGGAAGCGGGGTATCAGATCCGGATCGACAGGTTTTCTTCGGGGGAGGCGTTTTTGTTTGCTTTTGAGGAGGATCAGGGGTTTGACGTTTTGCTTTTGGATATTGAGATGGGGGATTTGAGCGGTATCGAGTTGGCGCGGAGGCTCAGGCAGCTGGGAACCGGGATCCAGATCGTGTTTGTGACGGGGTATATGGAATATATCGCGCAGGGATATGATGTGGAGGCGTTGCATTACCTGTTGAAGCCGGTGACGGCAAAGAAGCTGTGCGGCGTGCTGGACCGCGCCATGGAACGGCTGAAAGACCGGGAGCGGGAGCTGACGCTCACTGTGCCGGAGGGGATCGTCAGGATCCCTTTGGCAAAGATACGGTACCTGGAAGTGATGGGGAACTATGTGACGGTTCATGGGGAGAAGAGTTACAGCGTGAAGCGGACGCTGGGGCAGATGGCGGAACTGCTGGACGAGCGGTTTTACCGGATACACCGTTCCTATATCGTCAATCTGCAGTTTGTGAAAAAATGCACGCGCACGGAGGTGGTTCTAAAAGATGACGTTTCCCTGCCTCTTTCCAGGAAGCGCTACGACGGACTGAACCGTGCCATTATCATGTGTTTTTAGGTTTGTGGAGCGCCTATGTTATTTTTGGAGAAACTGATCGACAAGAGAATAGCGGAGTACCAGAGCGACCTGCTGGCGGTGCATTATGCCGAGGTGGAGAATATGTACCGCCAGACCAGGGGCTGGCGGCATGATTACCGCAACCATATCCAGGTGCTGAAAGGGTATGCAGGACAGGGTGACCTGGAGGCGCTGAACCGGTATCTGAACGAACTGGCGGTAGACCTGGACACGGTGGATACGGCGCTGAAAACAGGAAATAAAATGACGGATGTGATCCTGAACAGCAAGATCTCCCTGGCCAGATCCAGGGAGATCGCGGTGAAAGCGGATGCCCATGTACCGGTCGCCCTGACCACAAAGGAGATCGACCTGTGCATTATCCTGGGGAATCTTTTTGACAATGCCATAGAAGCCTGTATGCAGCTTCCGAAAGAGGAGAGGCTGATCCGGGTCTATATGGATATGAAGCAGACCCAGCTTTATATGTCCTTTACCAATACCACCGCTTTAAAGAAGCAGCAGAAGATAGGGCGGCGTTTCCTCACCACGAAAGGGGCGGGGCATGGCTATGGGCTGGTCAGGATCGATACCATCGTGGACCGCTATCAGGGCTATATCAGCCGCAACAGCGAGGATGGCGCGTTTACGACGGAGATATTGCTGCCGCAGTAGTCAAGACATTTCATCCCCCAGGACACGCATTTCGTCACCGAAACGCCGTGTCTTTTTTTGGTTATGATAATATGTCCGTATTCAAGGCAGTCATCAGCCGCACAATTCAAACAGAAAGGGATAACCGGAAAATGAAAATCAATAACCCCACTTCTCCCAAACCTCAATACCACATGCCAGGCAACCTCCTGTACATGCTGCGTCATGCCGCCGCTGTGCCGGGCGTGCTGGGGCTTTTGGGCGCGGAGGTGGCGTCCGGGGTGGCGGTCAGCGTGACCGCGCTGTACATGGCGCCGTCTTTCCTGCGGCTGCTGGAAAACCACGGAACCCTGCGGGAACTGCTGCTTACGATTGCTGCCTTTTCCCTGGTGATGATCTGCCTGAACGGTGTGGAAACGTATGTGAAGACTATAAAATGGGTGGGCAGGAACCAGGTGCGGCTGGGCATCCTCCAGGAGATCGACCGGAAGCTGGGAACCTGTTCCTACGCGCTGCTGTTTTCCAGGGAATTTCAGGATAAAAGGGTAAGCGCCCGAAGCGCCATCCAGAGCAACAGGGCCGCCACGCGGGAGTTCTGGGAGACGCTGCGTGGGCTTTCCCAAAATGTGATCTGCTTCCTGATCTACCTTGTCCTGATGGCCAGGGTAAAACCAGCGCTGGCGGTGATGGCCACGCTGATCACCGGGATTGGTTTCGCATGGACACGCCGCTTTGACAGATGGGGCTATGCCCACCGCAGGGAGGAGGCGGATATCCTCAGGAGAGGGAACTACTTTTATAACTGTGTGAGAAACAGGAAGCTGGCAAAGGATATCCGGATATTTGGGATGCAGGACTGGCTCTGGGATCTGGAACAGGACGCGCTCAGGCTGTTTCGGGATTTCAGGGTCCGCAGCGAGAAGAATAACCTGACCGCTGATATCATTGGGATCGCACTTGATCTCCTGCGCAACGGCCTCGCTTACGCTTACTTGCTGGCGGTCACGCTGCAGGGCGGGCTGTCCGCCGCGGAATTCCTGCTTTATTTTACGGCGGCTTCGGGATTTACGGCGCAGGTGACGGGGATTCTGTCCGGCGTGGGGGAAATGTACCGGGAGAGCCTGGAGATTTCCAGCGTCAGGGAATTCTGCGGGATGGAGGAGCCGTTTTTGCTTGAGGGTGGCAGGAAGATAAAGCATTGCCCGGGAGATAAATATGAATTTGAGTTCAAGGACGTGACGTTTTGTTATCCCTATGCGGAAAAGCCGGTGCTGGAGCATTTTAACCTGAAGATCAGGGCCGGGGAAAAGCTGGCGGTGGTGGGGCTGAACGGCGCGGGAAAGACCACCATGATCAGGCTCCTGTGCGGGCTGTTTGATCCGGATTCCGGCCAGGTGCTGATGAACGGCATTGATATAAGGGCGTATAACAGGCGGGATTATTATGATCTGTTTGGCGCCGTGTTCCAGGATTTTTCCGTGCTGGCGGGAACCATTTCGGAAAATGTGTCCCAGTCGCGCACGCCGGACAGGGAGCGGGTAAAGGAATGTTTGGAGCAGGCGGGCATAGGGGAGTGCATCCTGCGGCTGCCCGGGCAGTGTGACACTAAGCTGAACCGGCAGGTTTACCCGGAAGACGCGGTGGAACTGTCGGGCGGGGAACTGCAGCGGCTGATGCTGGCCCGGATGCTGTACAAGGGTGCGCCGGTGCTGATCCTGGATGAACCCACCGCTGCCCTGGATGCGCTGGCGGAACGGGATATCTATGAGCGGTATGAGGACTTTACCAAAGGCAGTACCGCCGTCTATATCTCCCACAGGCTGGCGAGCACCCGGTTCTGCGACAGGGTGATTCTGCTGGGGGAGGGCGGCATTCTGGAGGAAGGAACCCATGAGGAACTGATGAATCTGGGCGGCAGATACGCCGAACTGTTCGAGATACAGAGCAAGTACTACAAGGATGGGCAAGAGCAGGGGCGCTGAAATACAGAGAACGGAATAAGTTCCTGCAAGCAGGAACTGGAATAGGAGACTTTCACACATGAGCAGATCAAAACAGTCGGAAAACACAACGGTAAAGCTTTCCGCAAAAGAAACCATTAAACTTTATATACGCGCCCTGAAAACAGTGTGGAAGCATTTCCCCAATTACCTGCTCAGCACTGTCCTGAGCAGCCTGCTGAAAGCGGTATCCCCCTATATCACCCTGTATTTTTCAGCCTGTTTCCTGGACGAACTGGCGGGGATGCGGAGGACGGAGGTTTTGTTCCGGTGGGTGCTTCTGGTGTTGGCGATGTCTGTGGCGGCTTCCCTGCTGGAGAGAGTTTTTTTCCGGTGGAAGACGGCGGAGGAATCCTGCTTTCATGTGCACCATGGGAAGAGGATCTATGGCAGGAAACTGCTGGATGCGGACTTTGAGCGGATGGACGATCCGGATACCCTGGACAGGGTGACCCAGATTGAGCGGAACAATGATTCCATGCGATATGGTTTTACCCTGTTCATGATGCACATGGAGACTTTTCTGGAGGCGTTTTTTAAGATCGCGGGCGGCGTCCTGCTGTCCTGGTCGTTGTTTGCCAGCCCGGTGGCGGAGCAGTACAGGGAGAGCGTATGGTTGAAGGCGGTGCTGGCGGGAGTGATGGCAGCCATATTGCTCACGATCCTGCTGCGCCCCCTGGCCAGCAGGGCGGAAAGGGCTGTGGCTCTTGCATACGGCGATTTTGCCACCCTGATCAACCGGCTGTTCTGGTGGTATGGGCTTCGCTTTTTTGAAACACTGGAGTATGCCGCGGATATCAGGCTGTATAAACAGGAAGTTTACGGAAACGACATACTGGAGGAGGTCTGTAAAAAGGAATCGGGACAGCTGGAGAACGGATTCCGGAGAGTCCTTGGCAGGTGCAGGTCGGGGAATGTCATGCTGTCTCATCTGATGATGGGATTCATCTACCTGTATGTCTGCCTGAAAGCATGGTTCGGCGCCTTTGGCGTGGGAAGCGTGACCCGGTATGTGGGAGCGGTCCACGCCGTGGCGGGCGGGGCTGCATCTATCCTCAACACCATGGCGGAGGCGGGAACGAACGCATATTACCTGAACAAAATATTTGAATTTCTGGATATCCCCAACGGAATGTATCAGGGCAGCCTGACTGTGGAGAAGCGCAATGACCGGGATTATGAGGTGGAATTTCAGGATGTCGGTTTCCGGTATCCCAACGCTTCGGAGTACGCCCTGCGCCATGTGAGCATGAAGTTCCGGGTGGGGGAGCGGCTGGCGGTGGTGGGGGAGAACGGTTCCGGCAAGACCACTTTCATCAAGCTGCTCTGCAGGCTCTATGACCCCACGGAGGGGCGGATCCTGTTAAACGGCATCGATATCAGGAAATATGATTATCGGGAATACCTGTCCGTCTTTTCCGTCGTGTTCCAGGATTTTCAGCTGCTGGCGCTGGAACTGGGGCGGAATGTGGCGGCAGGGACGGATGTGGACGCCGGACGGGCCAGGGAATGCCTGGGGAAAGCAGGACTGTCAGACTGGCTGCGGGGGCAGGGGGCAGGACTGGATACGAGATTATATAAAGACGTGTACGTGGAAGAGGGGGTGGAACTGTCCGGCGGGGAGGAGCAGAAGATTGCCATTGCCCGGAGCATGTACCGTGACGCGCCCTTTATCATACTGGACGAGCCCACGGCGGCGCTTGACCCTGTGTCGGAGCATGAGGTCTACACCCATTTCAATGATATCGTCACCGACTGTACAGCCATCTACATCAGTCATCGGCTGTCCTCCTGCCGGTTCTGCGACGAGATCGCCGTATTCCACCAGGGAAACGTGATCGAGCAGGGAACCCATGAGGAACTGTTGGAAAAGGGAGGGAAATACAGCGAACTTTGGAACGCGCAGGCGCAGTACTATGTGTAGCAGATCATATGTATTACAATGAAATATAGCATATAATTATATTCATTAAGACTTTGACAACGGATTGCCTTGGCAGTAAAATAATAGAAAATGCGCAACTGTCAGATTGAGGCGGAAATATATTTTTGCGGCGCTGGATCTGAACAGTGGCGGAGATGCAGAAGGTTTGACGAGGTTAAAGGAATGGATCATAGGGGAAAAAACACGCTTTCATACCGGCAGCGCATATTTTGCTGTTTCGGGGGACTGATGGGGGTCCTTGTTCTGATTTTTTTCGTGTACGCCTATTGCGATTTTCGGGAAGAGTGCCGGGAAAATGCTCTGCGGGAAGCCCAAAATACGGCGGATCATGCAGTGGTCTGGACGGAGGAATATTTTGCCCTGACTGATGAGGAGAGCATGGAACAGGAAGGGATTGGCATCGAACAGGATGTGGACGGCGCGACCGACAGGGATCGGATCATATCCGGGTGGGAGCAGGGGCTGAGAGCGCTTTTGGGGGCAGGGGAGGAGATTGTGATCCTGGACGGCCAGGGTCAGGCAGTTTTTTCCACCGATCCGGAGTGGAACGACCTCTGCCAAAGGGTTTTGGAGGAAAATACGGAAAGCCCCATTTTAAGCGCGGGGGGGGGCATTTTTCTGGCGGCGGCAGAAAGGGCCCTGGAAAGACGGGATTGGAGTTGTTTTGTGTTCCATGACGTGGCAGTGGAAAAGGATATTTACCGTTTTCCCTATGGCCGCTTCCTCTTGCTGGTGCTGCTGGCGGGGATCGGTTTTGCTGTGGCGGCATACCTGCTCTACCGTCCCATCGGCAGACTGGTGGAGATCGCGGATGGGGAGACCACACGGAAAGCGCCGGGGGAGAAAGAACTGGAATTTCTCAGCGGCAGTCTCAGTGTACTGAAAGATGACAGTCGGAAGCTGCAGAAGCTGATGCGCCAGAGGCAGGACAAGCTTCTGGAAATGTTCACTCTGCGCCTGATCCGGGGCGATGTCTCCACCCAGGAGGAGTATGAGGAATATGTGAAAGACCTTGACCTGCCTCCGTGGCAGTGCTTTGTCACCATAGTGGCGGTGCTGAATTTAAGAGAAGAGGAAGAGACCCAGAGCAATATCAAGGAAGATGTCATATGTCTGAAGATCGTGGAGGAAATGCCGCAGCAGCTGAAAGATCTGGCATGGATGCCGCCCATCTATAATGCCTGCGCCATTGTGGCGATACTTGGCGGGAACGATGAGGAAGAACTGTTTAAGCAGATAGAGATATACTATACGGAACTTCAGAAATTTTCAAGAGAGACCTGCGGTTATCCGCTTTTGATGGGAGTCAGCGCAACCCATACGGATCCATGGCTGAATGCGGCATACCGGGAGAGTGTCCGCGCGCTTGTCCGGTCGGGAAACGCGAGAGAGGGAGAGAGGCAGGCAGATCCGGGTACCGATCTGACAGATTGTTATTTTTATCTCACCGGCGCCATGACATCCGAAACGCCCTATGACACATCCTATGAGAAAAAAATGCAGCAGGGGATCAAGAACATAGACAAGGCGCAGTGCTATCAGGCGGCAAATGAATTTTTCCGATATCTGACAGAGGAAAATTACGATCAGGATGAGTTTGTGGTGTATGTCCTGCGGTTTGTGGACACGATCCTGCTCACTGCGATGGAGATCCGGGTGGATATGGAGGCGTTGTATCCGGACGGGCTCCGCAGGCTTTATGATGAACTGCTGGAGGTGCTGGAACCCTCCCGGGAGAGAAGGTATATCAAAAGGAACCTGATCGATCCGATCCTGGAGGCGCGCAGCGAACTGATGGAGAAGCGTTCCTACTCCCTGCTGGAGGATATCGAACAGCTGATCCGTGAGAAAAATGGAGACATCTCCCTGGTGGAATGCGCGGAGAGCCTGGGCGTCCACACCACGTATATCTGGAAAGTATTAAAGGCAGAGAGAGGAAAGACATTCAGCGATTTCCTGGAGGAGTACAAGCTGGAGGAGGCCAAGAGGCTTTTATTGAACACAAATATGACAGTGGCGGACATTGCCGCGGCGCTTAATTATACAAACGCCCAGAATTTTATACGTTTTTTTAGCAAGAGTACAGGCATGACGCCTGGAAAATTCCGCAAATTATACTAAAAGACAAAATAAAAACCGTCTTTTTGGATAATCATTAAATTTATTTTTGTAATCAGAAAATAAATTTAATGATTATTTTTTTGAGTTTTGCACAAAGAAGCGGCTGATAGAGGACACATATTGAAAGTTTTCAACAAAGGAATCCGAGAGTAAATAAGATGATTATAGACGTAATTACTAAAAAGAGACTAAAATTTTTATTAGTAAAAAGGATGCATTTTTGTTTAATCTATCCGTTTTATGACTAATTATGAAAGGTGGTTTCCTATGGCAGAGAAAGTTAAGAAACAAAAAGGCGCCGTTACCCTCTCTGACGGACGGGTGATCGTGCCAAAACAAAAAAGCACCTGGCAGTATATGGTGCAGCACAAATGGCTGTACTTCTTATTGCTTCCCGGATTCATCTACTTTATTATGTTCCGCTATATTCCTATGGGCGGTCTGGTGATCGCATTTAAGGAATATTCTCCTTTCAAGGGGATTTGGGCGAGCCCCTGGGTTGGATTTGATCAGTTCATAAAGTTCTTCAGCAATAACGATTTCCTGAAGCTGCTGACCAATACCCTGGGAATCAGTTTATTGCAGCTGATCTTTTATTTCCCGGCGCCGATCATTCTTTCTCTGTTTTTAAATGAAGTAAGGCACAGCGGCTATAAGAGAGTAGTGCAGACACTGGTGTACATCCCCCACTTCGTATCCTGGGTTATCGTAGCCAGCCTGACCTATCAGCTGTTCAATGTAACCGACGGTGTGTTCAATGTGATCTACAGGGCGTTGTCCGGCGGACAGACCTTTGATATCCTGCAGAAATCTTCCACGTTCTGGGGACTGATCGTAGGCCAGGATATCTGGCGTGAGACAGGTTACGGCACCATCGTGTTCCTGGCGGCGCTCTCCGGCGTGGATCAGGAACTGTACGAGGCGGCGAGAGTGGACGGCGCAGGGCGTTGGAGACTGATGTGGCACATTACCCTTCCCGCTATCCGTGGGACCATCGTCATGATGCTGATCATGCGTGTGGGAAGTATCCTGAACACAGGTTATGAGCAGATCTTCCTGATGAGGAACGACCTGAACCTGGCCAGGGCGGAAGTGTTCGATACCTACATTTACACGAAGGGTATCAAGAGCGGAATGTATTCATTCTCCTCGGCCGCAGGTATGTTCAAATCCGTTGTTGGTATGATCATGGTGCTCACTGCCGATAGGGTGGCCAAAGCGTTCGGCGAGAGCGGACTATATTAGAAAGGGGGATGTGACACATGGCGAAAGAACATAAAGTGAAAGAGGGCGCCAAGGTTCGTAAGAGTACCGGCGACCGCATTGTGGATGTGATCATCTATGTTGTGCTGGGATTGATTGCGTTAAGTACCGTATTACCGTTCTTATATGTGCTTGCAGGCTCCTTTGCCACAGAGAAAGAACTGACGGAGAAAGCGTTCTTCATCATACCCAGCGTGTGGTCCATCAACGCTTATCGTTACGCGATCCAGACGGCTAATATCCTGAGAGGATTGAGGAATTCCATTCTGTTGACGATACTGGGAACATTCTGCTGTATGGCGTTTTCCCTGACCTTTGCGTATCCTCTGTCCAAATCCCATTTCAGGGGACGCAACTGGCTCATGAACATGGTTATCTTTACCATGCTGTTTGGCGGCGGCATGATTCCTTCCTACCTGGTATTCCAGGCATACGGCCTGCTGGACAGCTGGTGGGCGCTGATCCTGCCCGGACTGATCAATCCTTTTAATATGATCATCATCAAGAAGTTTTTCCAGGGACTGCCTGTGGAGTTGGACGAGGCGTCTTACATGGACGGCGCGAACGATCTGCAGATATTCGCTAAGATCGCGCTTCCCCTGTCAAAGCCCGTTATCGCTTCCATATCCCTGTTTTACGGCGTGGGGTTCTGGAATGATTACTTCAATTCCATGATCTACCTGTCCACACCGGAGAAGTATCCGATCCAGATCCAGCTGCGTTCCATTATCCTGCTGTCGTCGAAGGTTTCCGATACCATGCTGGATTACGATATGTTCGGCGCACCGCCCGACAAAGCGGTTAAGATGGCTTGTACTGTTATCGCTACCGTACCTATCCTGATCGTGTATCCGTTCGTACAGAAGTACTTTACAAAGGGCGTTATGGTAGGCGCGGTAAAGGGTTGATCAGATCAGCCGCACCATACGGTGATTACGGGATATTCCCGTTTTCATAAATCAGTCTCTCTTTTTAAGGGAGACTAGAAGAAACAAGGAGGATTAAAATGAAAAGAAAAAGTTTAAGCAAAGTCTTTGCCCTGGCGCTGGCTTCTGCTATGACCCTTGGTCTTGCAGCCTGCGGCGGCGGTGACGACGGCGCGGCAGGTTCCAGCCAGGCGTCCACAGCAGGTTCCAGCCAGGCGTCCACGGCAGGTTCCAGCCAGGCATCCACAGGCGGGGATTCAGCATCTACCCCCATTGCGCGTCAGACCATCACATGGAGCGTTATCGATCTGAACGCGGGCAACAACAATGTAGGTGATTACGCGGAGCAGATCTTCCAGCAGATCGAGGACTATGTAGGTCATGACATCGATATCACATGGGTTATGAACGATGCGCTGTCAGAGACCAACTCACTGGCTTTTGCAAGCCCCAAGACTATGCCCATGATCATGTCCTACGGCGGAACCATGACAGGTGACGTTGTGCGTGCGGCAAAGGACGGCGCGTTCGTAGACCTGAACGAGTACATCTGGGATGCTGAGAAGTACCCCAACCTTGCAGGTATGTCCCCGGCTGTTGCGGCGAACCTGACCGTGGACGGTAAGCTGATCGCCCTTCCCCGTACTCGTGTGGTAGGCCGTTATGGTCTCTGCTATCGTCAGGACTGGGCTGAGGCTCTGGGCGTGGAACTTTCCGAGAACGCTACTCCTGAAGACGTGTACAACATGCTGGTAGCCATGAAGAACGGCAATGACAAGCATGAAGGTTTCTGTACTTATCCTATGGAAATGACTTCCTACACCGGTCCTTTTGATATCATCCAGACATGGTTCGGATGCGGCAATGCATGGGCTGATGTGGACGGACAGCTGGTTCCTGTATGGATGCAGGACGAGTACTTTGAGGCAGTGGAATACATCAAGAAACTCTATGATGAAGAGCTTATGCCTCAGGACTGGCCTTCCAGAGGAACAGACACATGGTCTGACGGATGTAAGAAAGGTGACAACGGCGTGTATATCGACGTTCTTGACTCCGGTAAGAGAATCTGGAACTACTTCGTAGCAGAAGAAACCTATACTCCTTCTGTGGTAAATCCTGATGAGTCTGCTTCCATGGTTCTGTACGGCGCTGTAAACGGCCATACCCTTGCAACCGCTGGATATAACGGATTCTTCACCCTGTCCGCATCTACTCTGGATACGCCCGAGAAGATTGAGGCAGCTCTGACCATCCTTGACAAGCTGAGCGATCCTGAGATGCAGGTACTGACCCAGTTCGGTCTGGAAGGCATCAACTATGAGCGCGACGATCAGGGCAGAGTTGTGAAGCTGGATGCAGAAGATGAGAAACTGGCAGGCAACTACAAGGGTCTGAACCAGCTGCTGACATTCCTTCCCTCCACAGAGGCTACAACCGTTCCCGTTGTTACCACGGAGAGAGACGACGCACAGAACGCAGCCTACGCTGCAGCGCTTCCTTTGGCAGAGGTTGATCCCGCGCTTTCCTTCAAGGTGAACTCTGAGTCATATTCCCTGAACGGTGCGGATCTGGATACTCAGGCTACAGCATTGAGATCCCAGTACATCTGCGGCGAGATCACTCTGGATCAGTTCAAGTCCGGTCTGGATGGGATCAGAGCGGCTGGCTATGACCAGATCATCGCTGAGATCAACGAGCAGTATGCGGCAAATAAGTAATCATATTTGAGCGGTTTTGTCCGCCAGATTGTCGGATCGAAGAGGGACACCGGCATCCACATGATTGGATGCCGGTGTTTTCTGTGCGAAACTTTTTCCCATCGTTCAAACACCAATTTTCCCCGGTCACATATTATATATCAATGAAAACAACTTAAAAGGAAGGATTCAAAATGCAGGATTACTTGTATGAGAATAACATTGACAAATTTCCGGTAGCCATGGCCTATGTGCCCTGGCAGAGATTTGACAAGATGTATGACGACCTGGAGAAAGCCTATTGTGCGGGCACCATTTTCCCTGAACTGGATAAACCTTTTACAGGAAGGAGATGTGTATGATGGGCAATAATAAGGAGCAGCTTTTGAGGGATATCGGTATTGTGTGCTTTGTGCTGACGGATCTCACATTGTATCTGGACACTCATCCCTTTGACCGCAATGCCATGGAGTATTTCAACCATTACAACAGGATCAAGAATCAGATGGAAAAGGAATTTTCCATGAAGTATTATCCGTTGAACACCAATCTGGCTGAGAGCAACAAGGAATGGCGCTGGGGTATGGCGCCCCTGCCCTGGGAAGGAGAGTGCAGCTAAATGTGGAGTTATGAGAAAAGATTAGAGTTTCCCGTGAATATCAAAGAACCCAATGCGATGCTGGCACAGGCGATCATTTCCCAGTACGGCGGGCCTGACGGCGAGATGGGAGCCAGCCTGCGTTATCTGTCCCAGCGGTATTCCATGCCTGACCGCGAAGTGGCGGGACTGCTGACGGATATCGGTACCGAGGAACTGGCGCACCTGGAGATCGTGGCCACCATCGTACACCAGCTGACCCGCAATCTGTCCATGGAAGAAATCGAGAAGAGCGGATTCGCCAATTACTACGTGGATCATACCGTGGGCGTATGGCCCCAGTCCGCCGGAGGATTCCCTTTCTCTGCGGCAGAGTTTCAGGTGACCGGAGATCCTGTTACGGATCTGATGGAAGACCTGGCGGCGGAGCAGAAAGCCCGCACCACCTATGACAATATCCTGCGCCTGATCAAGGAGCCGGATGTATGCGAGCCCATCAAATTCCTGCGCATGCGCGAGGTGGTTCATTTCCAGAGGTTCGGCGAAGCCCTCCGCATCGTACAGGACAGACTGAACTCCAAGAACTTCTACGCGTTCAATCCCGCTTTTGATAAATGCAGGGATTGCGACGACAAGCCGGACTGCGGCTGCAGCAACTGAATGTAAGAAAAAGAAATGGCAGGGTGCGATATCCCTGCCATCATTTTTTTGAACCTTTATCCGATTCATTACAATATACAGTTGAAGGACAAAACTCCTTCACAAAAGACGTCTTTGGATAGGAGCAGTAATGACAAAGCAGGAACTGACAGATTGCATTGATACATATGGCAGGGAACTCTATTCCTTTTGCAGGCATCTGACCGGGAACGCGCAGGAAGCGGACGAACTGTATCAGGACACGTGGCTGAAAACCATGGAATTGCTGGAAGATATCGATCCCATGGGAAATGTGAAAAGCTACTGCCTGTCCGTAGCGCTGCGGCTCTGGAAGAACAGGAAGCGCAAGTTCGCCTGGCGGAAACGGATCGCCGGAACGCAGGACATTCTGGATGAAGAGGGACTGGAATATATCAGCGATGGCAGCCCCACCTCGGAAGAGCGGGTCCTGGAGAAAGAGCGGGACAGGATGGTCTGGAACGCCGTGGACGCCTTGCCGGAGAAGTTACGGACGGTCATTCTCCTGTACTACATGGAGGAACTGAGTGTTTCGCAGATCGCGGCTGCAGCGGGAGTGCCGGAGGGAACGGTAAAGAGCAGGCTGTATCATGCAAGGAAGATCCTGGAACAGAAATTGGAGGGTGTTTACTATGAAAAGTGAGCTGGATGAGCTTTTGACACGTGTCCTTACTCCAAGGGAGGAACCCGGTGATATCCTGAACCGGAAGATCTTAAACCAGGTAAAGGAGAGAGAGTCTATGAGATCAAAGAAATATAAGAGAGCCTCCGCCGCAGTGATCGCGGCTGCCGTTGTAGCCGCCAGTTCCATCACCGCCGTGGCGGCATGGCAGTACAGGAGCGCGTCCCAGGTGGCGGAAGAATTCGGGGATGAAAGCCTTGCGGGCCATTTTGCGGAGCAGGCGTCCCAGGGCGCGGTCACAGATCCCCCCGCAGGGCAGGCAGGGAGTGCGGAAACGGGCAGCAATGGCATTTCGGAGATTGCGGGAGAGAGCCAGAGTTTCGGCGGTTATAAGGTGACCGTGCTGGGGCTGTTGTCCGGCGAGAACCTGTCCGAGTACCGGAGCAGGATCAACGGAAATGTGCGGAACGACAGTACCTACTGCGTGGTAGCCATTGAGAGGGAGGATGGCGCTGCGGTGGATGCGGAGAAGAGTGAGTTCTTCGTGTCGCCCCTGATCGGCGGCCTGGAGCCCTGGAAGTATAACGCGGCGTCCATGGGCGGAAATTACAGTGAGTTTGTGGAAAACGGTGTGCTTTACCGGCTGTCGGAGTGCGATAATATTGCATATTTCGCAGATCATGAACTGTATCTGTGCGTCACTGACACCAGTTTTTATGACACGCGCCTCTATCATTATGACGAGGCTGCGGGAAGCATTTCCAGGAATACGGATTATGAGGGCTTGAACGCGCTGTTCGAACTGAAGCTGGACGCCTCCCTGGCCGACCCGGTGAAGGCACAGGCGCTGATCGATGCGGTCAACGCGCCCGATGAGGATGACGGGACGGAAGTTGAAGTCCCCCCGGAGGCAGCGGAAGCCATGGCATGGGCAGGGAACCTGACCTCAGAGAACCTGGAGCAGTACTGCGTCAGGATGGAGAATACGGTGCAGACGGTCTTTCCCGACAGGGATGGAATTTATGTCATCGAGTCCTGGCTGGTAAACGAGGCGGTTTCCGATACCGCGGGCGGCAGCGCGACATTTCCTGCTGAGTTATATAATGCCGAAAACTATACGCTGGGAACGCTGTATATCGGCGGCTATGGCGGCAGCAGCATGGAGGACCTGGTGATCGACACATTTATCTTAAATGAGGACGGCAGCCTGACTTTCGCGGCGTGGGTGCCCAGAGAGGTCAGCATGTATCTGAAATAAAAAGTATTAATCATTAACCCCTGAAACACTGCAAAGTTACGAAAAGGAGCGTCGATCTCAACGGGATTGGCGCTCTTTCGACTATCATGCCGACTGTTGTGCGGTTCACGATTCCGGACAGGCGGCGAGGAACAGTTTCAGCATATCCAGGGCATATTTCCTGTTCCGTGTCTGGGCGTGATCCAGCATATTTACAATGGCGGCCACCTCCTCGGTATGGCTGCCTTTTTCGTCTTCTCCATCTTCTTTTCCATAAATGATATAGTCCATGGACATATTCATGGAGGCGGAAATGGCCATCAGGGTCTCCACGGACATGCCGCAGCTGCCCCGTTCTATGTCTGCGTAGTATTTTGACGCGCGGTTGATCCGTTCTGCCATCTCATCCTGCGTAAAACCCAGCAGTGTGCGCTTTAAGCGTATTCTGTCCCCGGCGGCGAGCCGGTCATAAGTTTCTTTCATATCATATTTATCCTCCGTGATCATTTTATTATCTGCGAAATAATTATGTTGACGACACACGTTATGGACGTATATAATAAGTATGTTTAAAACGTATATGATATAGGGAGCATGAAACGAAGCAGCGGCAGAGGAAGATGAAGAAAATACTGATCATTACGGCTATTGGCGGTTTTCTGCCGCAATTTGAGATGAATGACGTGAAAATACTGATGGAACAGGGTTATGAGGTCCATTATGCCTCCAATTTTGCCAATCCCATATATGAATTGGATATGGGATCGCTGGAACAGATGGGGATCAGGCTCCATCCCATCGACATACAGAAGTCCCCTTTAAGGTTCCTGCGCAATATGCGGGCGCTGAGAGAAATCATTTCCATCCTGCGGAAAGAAAAGATCAGTGTCGTCCATTGCCATAATCCCATGGGTGGGGCGTTGGGGAGACTGGCGGCCATGGCATGCGGTCCGTCGGGTCCTTATGTGTTATATACGGCCCACGGATTTCATTTTTATGATGGGGCGCCGCCTTTGAACTGGCTGTTGTTCTTTCCGGCGGAGTACCTGCTTGCCAGACATACGGATACCATCATCACCATCAACGGGGAGGATGATGCCCGGGCGCGCAGATGCCTGGCCGGAAAGAGAAAAGAGGTATACAGGATCCCCGGAGTAGGGGTGAAGACATCCCGTTTCGCGCCGGATCCGGATATGCGGAAAGAAGTGCGGAAGACCCTGGGGATAAGGGACGGCATCTTTTACATATTATCGGTAGGAGAACTGAACCGCAATAAGAACCATGAGGTGATCATCCGAGCCATTGCCAGCCTGCATGATCCCGATATCTGTTATGGCATATGCGGTAAGGGTTATCGACAGGGATATCTGGAAGAACTGGCCAGGAAAGAGGGCATAGAGGATCAGGTAAAGTTGTTTGGATTTCGGAACGATATCCCCCGGATGCTCCAGGGCGCGGACTGCTTTGTTTTCCCGTCCAGGCGGGAAGGCCTTGGGATCGCGGCGCTGGAGGCCATGGCGGCGGGACTGCCCATGATCACATCCGACTGCCGCGGCACAAGGGAATATATGGAGGATAACGTGACCGGTTATATGTGCCGCAGCGGACAGGTCAGCGAATACGCGCGTCTGATCAAAAAGATGAAGGACAACCCGGAGAAACGGGCAGAAATGTCATGTGTGTGCCACAGGGTCGCGGAGAACTTTAACCTGGACAGGACAGACAGGATCATGAGAGAGATCTATGGAGGTCTGAAACAATGAAAAGAAGAGAGTCGGTCAGACGGATGGCGGAGGAATGAGGAAACATTGAAAGAAAGCAGGGACGAAAAAAGAGCGCCGAAGATCAGCGTGATCATGAGTATATACAATCAGCGGAACAGCGGATATCTGGACCAGGCGGTCATGTCCATCTTGAACCAGACTTTCGGGGATCTTGAGTTTATCATCTACGACGACGGATCGGACGCGGCTGTCTGCCGCCAGCTTGAAAAATATGAGCAGCTTGACGACAGGATCACTCTGATCCACAGCCATGAGAACTGCGGGCTGGCGTATTCCCTGAACACCTGCATCAATGTGGCCAGGGGAAAATACCTTGCCAGGATGGACGACGATGATATCAGCGATCCGGAACGGCTGGCTGTACAGTATGAATACATGGAAAACCACCCTGAGATCGCTTATGTGGGCTGTAACGCCCGGCTGATCGATTCCAGAGGCGTGTGGGGGCACAGGGTCATGCCGGAGTTCCCCATGAAGCATTCTTTCCTGCGCTATTCGCCTTTCATCCATCCATCGGTGATGATCCGGCGGAGCATCTTTGACACCCAGGAAGCCTATCGCTTTTCCAAGGATACATGGCGGTGTGAGGATTATGAACTGTTCATGAGACTGATGCGGCTGGGGTATCGCGGCGGGAATATCCAGCAGGAATTGTTCTGTTACAGAGAGGATGCCGATTCCTATCGGAAAAGGAAGTTCAAGTACCGGATAGATGAGATGAAGCTCAGATACCGGAATTTCAAAGACCTTGGGCTGTTGTATCCCATTGGCTGGCTGTATGTGGCCAGACCACTTGCGGCTGCCATTGTGCCGTCCAGGCTGACCTATATGGCGAAGAAGCTGTACCACAGGCAGCCACGGGTTGAAAACAGCGGAGAGGAGGTCCTTGCCCTGTCAGGACCGTTATATGCACAGAGAGGAATGTAAGAATGCAGAAGACATCGGGACAGAAGATCATCAAGATAGCCGCCGGGATCGTGGGGCTGGCATTGGTATTCTTTTTCGGAGTATGGATCAGCAGACAGATATACCACAGGCCGGACGCGGAAGCAGCCTCGGCGTCTCAGGCGGAGGAACTGGCGGAGGCAGCTTCCGCGCCGACACACACGGAGGAGGAACTGGAAGAACTGTATCGTTCCATAAAGGAGACTGCGCTGCTCTCCGGAGGTTCGGAGGAGGTTATCGGCATCCTGTCGGGAAAGGATCCGGCGGGATCTGACGGAAACGCGCAAGAACCTGGAAACGGCCAGACGGAGGTTGATTTCGAATATTTATGGACAGTCAACGAAGACATCATCGCCTGGATAACCATCCCTGGAACCAATATAGATTACCCGGTCCTGCGGCATCCGTCAAATGACGGCTATTATCTGAACCATAATATCGACGGTTCACCCGGATATCCCGGCTGTATCTATATCGAAAGCCTTAATTCCGCCGACTTTACGGACGCAAATACCGTGCTCTACGGGCATAACCTGAAAGCAAAGACCATGTTCACAGAACTGCACAGATTTGAGAACCGGGACTTTTTTGATGAGAATGATGAAGTTATCATCTATCTGCCTGACAGGGAGCTCCATTATCAGATATTTGCCGCCCATGTCTATGACGACAGGCACCTGCTGTACAGCTTTGACTTTGCAGACGAGGATATCTATGCCGGATTTTTGCAGTCGATCTACGATATCCGCGATATGAGCGCCAATATCAACAGGGATCTCACAGTGACTTCACAGGACAGGATCATTACCATGTCAACCTGTATGCCTAACAAGGCAGATGCGGAGAAGAGGCTGTTGGTGCATGCGGTCCTGCTGCAGGAGTAGCATGCGGGGAAGTCTTGAGCATGGAGGTTGGGAATGGCAGGGAAGAGAATAAAACGTGTTTTGATCGTGCTTCTTGTGGTCGTGCTCTTACTGTTGGCGCTGTTGGCGGGCGGATTCGGGGTCTACCGTATGATGGGCAGGGCGGCGCTGCAGAGCCATGCGGCGGCGCTGCAGGCGGAGCCAATGCTGCCTTTGCAGTCCGATGGCAGTGAGCAGGAACTATCTTTGGAAGAGGGGCAGATCGCCTATCACAACAAAATATATGAGTACAATGACGATCTGCTCATTTTCCTGTGCCTGGGCATTGACAGCAGGCAGGATATCCAGAAAGAAAAGATCCCGGGCGAAGGGGGGCAGGCCGATACCATTATCCTGGCGGTCCTGGATCAGAACGCCAGGACACTGAAGATCATCAATATATCCAGGGATACCATGACAAAGATCAAAATGTATGATATCAACGGCCTGTACCTGTATGATGAGGAAGCCCAGCTGGCATTACAGTACGCCTATGGGGATGGACGGGAGAAAAGCTGTGAACTGATGGAGCAGGCGGTCTCCAACCTCTTTTACGGCATTCCCATCCACGGTTATGCCGCGATCGATATCAAGGCGGTATCCCAGCTGAACGATGCCGCAGGCGGCGTGGAAGTGACTGTGATCGAAGACCTGTCCCGCTTTACGCCGGAACTGGCGCTGGGCAATACATTGACCCTGACAGGCAGGCAGGCTCTGCATTATGTACAGGAACGCCAGGTGGAAACGGAGGAACTGGGCGCCAATAACCTCAGGATCGAGAGACAGAAGCAGTATCTCATGGCCTTTTTCGCCAAAGTAAAGGAGGGCACGAAAAAGGACATCACGCTCCCCGTAAAGCTGTTCAATACGGCCTCACAGCATATGATCACCAGCTTTACCGCCGATCAGGCGGCCTATCTGAGCACCATTGTGCTGGACTGCAGCTTTGGAGAGGAAGATATGATCTCCGTGCAGGGAACGGTGGGAAAAGAAGATGTATATGAGGAATTCCATGTGGATGAGCAGGCGCTGTATGACCTGATCGTCAACGTGTTCTACCGGGAAGCAGATCTGTGACAAACGGTATTACTACCGGGCAGCCGGTATTAATATATAGAAACCAACTATCAAACGAAAGGAGGAAATGTCCAATGAAAAAGTTATACAGAATGATGCTGGCAGTAGCGATGATAGCCGCTATGGCGTTGCCCGTGATGGCTTCACCCAGCCCGGAGGCAGAGACCATTTCTCTTTCTGAATCCGTTACCACACCTGTAAAAGGTGTGCTGCCGGAGGAGCCTTCCAAAGAACTGTCTGACGAAGTGGTAAGAGTCACTTCAAACGCGCAGGTATTAACGGATCTCAATGTATCCTCATCCGCGCATCTTGCCGCAACGATCGACGTAAGCTTTGAGGGTACCATCCCCGCGGGTGGAATACAGGTTCCCTTTAATGTAAGCGCCTTTGCCAAGAAAGGGGATCTGGTCTATATATTGCACAGGCGTCCGTTCGCTCCTTACCAGTGGGAAGTCGTAGGACAGACTATCGTGGGAGACGATCTGACCGCAACAGGAACTTTCACATCATTTTCACCTGTGGCATTTATGGTGCTGGACGCTTCCCAGGTGAAGTCCGCCGGGGTCAAGTCGCCCAAGACGGGAGAATATTAAGAGAAGCACATGAGTAGTATGGTTTCTATCAAAATGGGATGAGCGCATCCCGGAGGGGCGTTCCGATGAGCGCCCCTTGAACTGGCAATATTGCCATAGGGCAAAACATAGATCAAGGCAATCGTTCAGGATCGGTTTAAAAGATATGACAAGATCATGATGCAGGATTTATCAAAAAGATTTCGATCATACAGGGATATATCGGGCGGGCATCCCTTGTACGGCAAGGCCGCCTGCCGGACAGAAAGCAGCTTAAAGCTGTCAGAACCGACTCCGGGCGCAGGGTTTTATCTGTACGGATTTATCCCGGCGATCATGGGATTTGCCGGATGGACGCTGGAGGAGGCCGTCCGTTCAGGGAAGAAACGACTCTATTTCCTGAGCAGGGATGGGCATCAGATCTGTCTGGCGGCCCGCAGACTGGCAGAACTTCGGAAGCTGCCTGTAGAATGCCGATACCTCCACGTATCCCGGTATGCCATGCGGGTTCCCGCATATCATCTGGATATGGAGCATGGTCTGGAACAGATCTGTTCGAACGGGATGGAGGTCACGCTGGAGCGGGTCTTAAAGCGGGGCGCGCTCACGGAGGAGGAAGCCCTCAGAGTGGCGGAGCGGATCGGCCGGAAAGAGGCATACAGGGATATCCTGGACCGCCGCCGGATAACGGAACTGAAAGATATCCTGAGAAAAGAGCCGCAGTTTCTGAACTATGTAAAGGCTCATTCCATGGAAGCATATGACAACACCATGGGTTATCTGCAGCAGGAGGGGCTGCTTTCAGACGTTCCTTACGCCATTGTGGACAGCGGCTGGGTGGGAACATTCCAACAGTCTTTATCAACGCTGCTTCGGAGCCGTATGCCCCATATTCGTCTGGAGGGCTATTATTTTGGCCTGTATGAGATCCCCGATGACGCGGATATCCGGGACTATCATGCATGGTATTTCTCGCCGCGTGCAGGCCTGAGGCGGAAGGTATATTTCAGTAACTCCCTCTTTGAAGCGGTATGCGGCGCAGATGAGGGCATGACGGTGGGATACTGTCAGGAGAACGGCAGGTATCTGCCCCGCCTGGATCCGAAAGGGAATCCGAATGGGAAAGTCCTGCGCAAGGAGCAGAAAGTATTGGAATGTTTCCTGGAGCAGTATGCCAGGGCGGAGGAAGAATCTGCTCTGACAGGTTCCCGGAGAAATTTGGACCGCAGCGGCATGAAAAGATCAGTGAACAGGCTCTTTACGCTGCTGATGGCCAAGCCGTCAATGCCGGAGGCGGTAAGTTTTGGAGGACTGCTTTTTTCCGATGATGTGCTGCCGGGGAACTATCGGGAAACAGCCGCCCGGCTGACAGCAGAAGAGATCCGGGATCTGTATATCCTGCGCAGGCTGGCTGTCTTTAGCGGGATGCGGAAAGGAACGATCCGGGAGAGCGCCTGGATCGAGGGCAGCATTGTCAGATGTGGGATGCACAGACGCCGCGTCCGAAAGAACCTGCGGCATATCAGATGGTATAAATGGCTGGTATATGGCAGGAAGCAGTTGAGAGCATGGACGCATATTGTGCGGTGGGAGAGAAACGATCATTGAAAATAAAGGAAAAACTCAGGGAACGCAGACAATATTTCTTTGCAATCAAACAGATGGTGGCAAGGGAAGTGAAAAGGAAATATGCCAGATCCTATCTGGGCATTGCGTGGAGCGTGCTGAACCCGCTCCTTACCATGGCGGTCATGTCCATGATCTTTTCCACTATTTTTAAGCGCTCCATTGAGAATTACCCCATATATTACCTGACGGGATCCCTTTTCTGGCAGCTGTTTTCCGGCGCCACACAGTCGGCGATGACGGCGCTTGTGGACAACCGTTCGCTGCTCCTCAAGGTAAAGCTGACAAAACAGACTTTTGTGATCGCCAGGGTCTTTACGGCGCTGACGAACTTCGGCTATTCCTGTGTCGCGTATGTGCTGATGCTCCTTGTCTTCCGGGTGAAGTTTAATATATATATGCTCCTGTTCCCCGTGGACGCGTTCTTCATGCTGCTGTTTGCCATGGGGATCGGATATGCGCTCTGTATCTTATATGTCTTTTTCGCGGATATCAAGTATTTATACTCGGTGTTCCTGACCCTGTGGATGTATATGTCGGCATTGTTCTACCCGGTGGATAACCTGAGTGAGATCATGCAGAAAGTGGTCAACGCGAATCCGATTTATAACTATGTCCGGTTTGCGCGGGATATCATGCTCTATGGGAATCTGCCGGAACCCATGGTTTGGGTGAAAATCATTGTCTGGGGAGTTCTCAGCTTCGCGATAGGGTATTTTGTATTCAGGAAAAATGAAAATCTGGTCATGCAGAGGATTTAAGCGAGAATGAAGAAGACGAAAAAACGAAATGCCAGAATAGATCGAATGAACAGGCCGCCTGATGAACTGGAATTTATAGAAGGGTTTAATTCTATTGAAAAAATAAGTAATCTGGATGATTATGGAACCTCCGAAAATTACGATGGCCAGGCAGGTTATGATTCACCGGACGGATTTGAGGATATAGGGGATTTTGAAACTTCAGCGGAGGTCAGCTTTCCGGAAAATGAGGGAGAGACAGCGGAATCTGATGACTTGGAAAAACTTGAGATCGGGTATGTGGAATTAGATTATGACGATTTTGAGTATAAGGATTTTGACTATGAAGTCTATGACAATGAGGACTTCGATTATGAAATAAATGAATACGAAGACTTCGATTACCAGGACTTTGGAACTGAGGGACTGGAATATATCGAAATGGGCAGCCGACCGCAGGACGAGGGAGAGCATCCCATCATTTCCGTGCGGGACGTGACAATGAACTTTAAAGTGCCTGCCAGCGCCGCATCCGGCATCAAGGAGTATGTGATTCAGAAGATCAACCACCAGATGAAATTCCGGGAACTGATTGCGCTGAACCATGTCAGCTTCGATATTCTTCCGGGAGAGGTGGTGGGGCTGATCGGTACCAACGGTTCCGGGAAGAGCACCCTGCTGAGGATCGTATCAGGGGCGCTGAAGCCCACCGAGGGAGAAGTGCTCATAGACCGCAGGAAAGTGCAGCTGCTCACTCTGGGGACGGGCTTTGACATGGAACTGTCCGCAAGGGAGAATGTGTATCTGAACGGCTCCATTATCGGGTATTCCAAGGAATTTCTGGATGAGCATTATGAGGAAATCGTGGAGTTCGCGGAACTGCAGGATTTCATGGAAGAGAGGGTGAAGAACTTTTCCTCCGGCATGGTGTCCAGGCTGGGCTTTGCCATCGCCACGGCGGGCGACGCGGCGGAGATACTGATACTGGATGAGGTGCTCAGCGTGGGGGATGAGTTTTTTCGGAAGAAGAGTTTGAAGAGGATCAAAGAGATGATACATGGGGGGAGCACGGTGATCATGGTGTCGCATGGTATGGGGACGATATTGGAGAACTGTACTAAGGTGGTGTGGATTGAGAAAGGGGTCTTGCAGATGGTCGGGGACGCTAAGACTGTGTGCGGGGCTTATCAGAGGATGAATGGAAGACGATACTAACAGAGGAACAAATAAATATGGACGAAAAAAAATGCAGTGTGATAATAACGGAACCCTTGGTTTCGGTTATTGTGCCCGTTTATCACGTTTCGGATAATTTACTTCAAAAATGTATTACTAGCATATTAAAACAGACGTATCGCAATTTTGAAGTTATATTGGTGGATGATGCTACAAATGAAACAAATAAAAAAATAATCCAACAATATGCATTTACTCATGAAAATGTGAAAGCAGTTACACATCAAATAAATAAAGGGTTGTTTCAAGCAAGGCTTACAGGAGTAAAAGCATCTTGTGCGGATTATATAATGTTTGTTGATGCAGATGATTATATAACTGTGGATTGGATTAGACTGCTGGTTGATAAAAGTGAAAATGAAAAATCAGATATTACAATGGGACAATTTATTTCGATAGATGAAAATGGAAATAAAACTATTTATAATGCTACATACAACTATTGTCATAACAGAAAGTGTCTTTGTGGAAAAGAGATTTTGAAAGTTCTTGCGGAAGATGAAGGTCTTTTTTTCGGATTACATACAATGTGGAATAAGTTGTATACAATGAAGTTATGGAAAAAAGCAATGCCCTTTTTGGAAAAATACGATAAGCATTTTGTAATGACCGAGGATATTGCGTTATCATTTGTATTATTTTTATTTGCAGATAAAATGGCTTTTTCTTCTCACGACGGATATTTTTATTACCGCAATTCCGAGTCTTCAACGGTAAGTGCGAGACAACATAATTTGGAAAAAGCGAAAAAAAATGTGGAAGATTTAATTTACTCATTTTCTATAGTAAATGACCTTTTAGTCAAGTTTGATTTGTTGAAAGAGTACAAAGGTAATATCCAAGAATGGAAAGACAGATATTTTAGAATTTGGTCATATAATGTAAAATTTAATACTGAGAATCCCTTAAATTGTGAACAAGCAGAATTGAAAGATAGATTCCTAAAGTATTTCAATAAAACAGAATTTGAAGAGTGTCGAGAGGATGATAGCTTTTGTACTAACGAAACCACCGCGTGGAACAGCCGTTTGGAAACGCTGAAAGAACTTATATGCTCAGATGATATAAAAATAGTTTCTCTTGACATTTTTGATACATTGATATTAAGGCCACTTCTTGCGCCGGAGGAAATTTATGACCTTATTCAGTGGGAGCAGTCTCTAAGTATAAAACAGCATTTCCGTACTTTTAGAGTTTTTGCCGAGAAATACGCCAGAAAGGAGGCTTCAGTTAAGAGTTCGGGTAAAGAGGATATAACTTTAGCAGATATATATAGAGAAATGGAGCGGTCTTTCGGTATTCCCCATGATGATTGTGTTTTTTTGTATGAAGCTGAATTGAATCTGGAAAAAGATATGGCGTCAGAAAGAAAGATAGGAAAGGAAATTTACGAACTTTCGGCTTATTTGGGGAAAGACATTATTTTACTTTCTGATATGTATCTTGAAAGGACAACAGTTGAGCAAATTCTGAGAGATAACGGGTACGATAAACATAGAAAACTGTATCTGTCTTCCGACTGTAAAAAACTTAAGGCAACTGGCAAGCTATTTGACTATATGCTGAAAAGCGAGAATGTATTATCTCCGAATACCATACTTCATATAGGAGATAACTGGAACTCGGATTATCTTGTGCCCAAATCAAAGGGGATACAGGCTTATTTTTTGCCTAAAACAAAAGATATTTTATTTAATACGTTGGGGGATCAATATACAGGAAACTCTATTGGATATGCAGTAGATAACAGAAATTCATTTATAGACCTCTCAACTCATCTGAAAAAGTTTCCTGTTCGCTGCCTATATAAACTTGTTGCAAATGAAATGTTTGACAATCCATTTTGTTCATTTAAACCTGATTCAGATTATAACTGTGATCCTTATTTTATAGGGATGTTTCCTGTGGGAATGCATATGTTTGGTATCGCAAAATGGATGCTTGAGCATTCGGAGAAAAGGGGAATTCAAAAGATACATTTTACATCCCGGGATGGATTTTACCTAAAAAAGGTTTATGATCAGCTGCGGGAAAAGTGTTATGTAAATGCCCCTGAGTCAAATTATATTTATGTAAGTCGTAAATCCATGATACCCTTTGAAATTGAAAGCGAATTAGATATTCTAGGAATATTGGACAATATATCATGGAGCAAGCAGTCTCCTATAAGCATAATGGATACATATGAGGCTGTTCTAAGGCCTTTAGATAAGGAAGCAGTGTCCAAGTACAAAAAGGAAGGCATATGCTTGGACGATAATTTTGCAAGTGCAGATGATTGTTTATTCTTTTTAAAACAAATGAGCCGTATTTCGTATTCGAAAGAAAAGGCTGAAAAAAATCGTAAGCTTTGTAGCAGGTATTTTAAAACTTATATTGGCCCCTCTGACGCAATTTTTGATTTGGGTTATAGCGGTAAGCTACAGGCTTCGATTGTAAAGGCACTGGGGTTTCCAATAGACTGCTATTATGTGCATGGCAATGGGTTTGAATCCATAAAACGTGCTCAAAAATATAATTTTAATATTTACAATTTTTATAGTTTTGCTCCTTCTATGTCAGGGATTATTAATGAATTTATTTTTTCCGATTACAGACCATCCTGTATCGGTTACAAATCAAGTGATTCAGAAGTGATTCCGGTTTTTGAGAAGACCTCTTTCTCTGCTGTGGAAAAGTATATTCATGATGAAATATCAAGAGGAACTTTAGATTATGCTTTCGCTGTTTCAAACTTTTTAAAAGAGCATAAAAGCCTGCTTGAATTAGAGAGTTTGGATACAGGACTTCAATATGAAAAGTTTCTTATGTCCGAAAAATATGCAGACCGTGTTTTTTTTAAATGTTTCCACTTGGAGGATCAATATTATGGTGATAAAAACAAAATAAATATGCTTGGTCTTTGGGATTGGCAGTTATTGGACAAAAAAGTGCATGCAAATTTGCCGCTAGTCCCTATTGATAATAATCAGTTGGAGTTTTATCAAGATGGAGTGTTTATGACTCTCTATAATAAAATCAATAAGTGGTTTCCTATAAAAAGTAAGAAAAGAGAATTAGTAAAAAAAATAGCGTCGGTATTTCTCGGAAAAAAATGCGAATAAACCAAAGAAAAGTATAATTATGGCTTGAATTCCGTATTGAAATATAACGAAAACTTCAAGCCCTTGTAAACGCTGACGTGCAAAATGCATAGTTATAAAGTGACAAGCTTTAATCCCTTTTAAATACTGACTCGTTATAATTTTGAGAGGAATTTGGATCATGAAATTGTTCCTAATTGAAAAAATTACTTTATATATGGAATCAAAGAACCACATTTTTCGATGGTTGCCAAGAGCTTTTTTAATTAAAATGAGAAATATTAATATAAAGGATTGGCATTTACTGATTTAGAGATTATAGCACATTATTGGAGGAAAAAAATATGACACTTGAACAAGCCAACAAGCCTACTGCGATTTTATGGGCAGACCGAATTCATGCGATGATAAATTTGAGATTATGTATTGCACGGCATTATGAAGATACGGGTGAATTAGATATTTTAGGAATTACAACTAATGATATATATTACGAGGAAATTTATGGATATCAATATATTAAAAAAGCTGATATTAATCCCCAAAATATTAATTATGTGATTGCGCTTGAAACGGATGACAAATATACTAAAATCAGAAACGAAATAATTTCCTGTGGTTTTTCTGATGAGGCAATAATCCCAATTCGCCCAATGACTTTAGATGGTTTTACTGTACAAAAATACAATCGTCTTAAAATATCCAAACCGAGTATTTTCTCTAAGAATTGTTGGGGTAGTGTTACGTATAATAAATTAGGCTTGCAATTTAATTCGCCTACAATAAATATGTTTTTTTTAGATAACGATTATATTAAATTTCTTGGTAATCCCAAATATTATTTAAGTTTGCCTCTTGATTATGATTCATTGGGATATGATGAAACACAGCGCAAAAGTTATCCAATTGCAAAATGCGACGATATTTTATTGCATTTTAATCATTATGAAACATTTAGTAATGCGGAAGAATGTTGGAGAAGACGAGTTCAGAGAATTAATTGGGATAATATTTTTGTAATGATGTATACCGAAGATAAAGATATCGCGTCTCAATTTGTAAAACTGCCTTATGAGAAAAAAATTTGCTTTGTGTCGTTTCCAACCGATGAAAAGTCTCTCTTGTACATTGATTATATGCCGAAGATTCCTAGTTTTAAAATTTGGCAGACTGTTATTAATCTGGCAGGAAATAACCTTCTATATTATGATATTTTCGATTTACTTAATGATGGGAAAGTTACTAGAACTACTGTTTTGAGAGAACGAAGATAAGAGAGAGGGAAAAGATGAGAATAGATACTCTATTAAAATCTAAGTGTACAGGATGTTCGGCATGTTTAAATGTTTGTCCTAACCAAGCTATAGAAATGCAAAGTGATAATGAAGGATTTTTATCGCCGGAAATCAACGAACAGTGTATTGATTGTGGGTTATGCGCTGAAATATGTCCATCTATTACAAAGAGCCCTCATTTGAATCAAGAACCAAAGTGTTTTGCTGTCTGGGCAAGATCTCAATATAGAGAACAAGGGAGTAGCGGCGGCGTTTTTGCATGTATTGCAGAACATATTTTGAATATGAATGGAACCGTTTACGGTGCAGCTTTTGAAAAAAACTTCAAGAAAGTCCATCATATTAAAGTTGCTGAAAAAAGTAATTTGCCACGGCTGTATAAGTCAAAGTATGTGCAAAGCGAAATCGGCGATGTATATTCTGAAATAAAAGAACAACTGGAAATTGGAAAAAATGTATTGTTCAGTGGCTGCCCTTGTCAGGTAGATGGTTTAAAATCATATCTGAGACAAGAATATGATAATCTGTATACTATTGATATAGTATGTCTAGGTGTGCCTTCCCCATTAGCATATAATAAGTTTCTTGAGGAGGTTTCACAAAAGAGAGAAATAGAATCTGTTGATTTTCGTGATAAGAAATACGGCTGGGGAAGTTTATTGAATATTACATTTGGCGACGGAAGCATATACTATGAGCATTATGATGAAAAATATTTTAGAGCGTTTCATTCAGGGTTATTTACACGTGAGGCTTGTTTCTATTGTCAGTATGCTCAACCGTTGAGAGTAGGAGATCTTACTCTCGGAGATTTTTGGGGGATAGATAGATATAAGAAAGAGTTGAATGACGGTAAAGGAACATCAATTGTCCTCTGTAGTTCAAAAAAAGGGTTGAAGTTATTTAATGATATATCTGAAAAACTTGATAAGAAAGAAGAAATTCCCTATGAGACAGTAATAAATATTGCAAAAAAAAGCAATGGTGCTCTAATTCGACCAGCACATAAGCCGGAGATGAGAAAGTGCTTTTTGGAACATCTTGAAAAGGGAGATTCTTTTTCAAAGTCATTAAGATATGCGGAAAAAGCCCTTATGGATATTGGTATTTTAGGATGGTGGATCGAGACTCCATGGTCAAATTATGGTTCAACGCTTACATGTTATGCTCTATATCGTTATTTATCGGATGAGGGATACTCCGTAACATTTGTTTCACCCCCAGATTTTGATCGAAAAAAGGCGGGGAAATTTAATCTCGAAAATGGTTATCGTATGACTATGAAGAGGTCTATGGAAGAGATGTCGGAAAACAACAAATATATTGATACGTTTATTGTAGGATCAGATGTTTTGTGGTATTATGATGCTTTTATTAAGATAGGTTATACATTTCTGCTGGATTTTGTTAATGATAGTAAGAAAAAAATAGCATATTCAACTTCTTTTGGAAATACGGCGAGATTTTTTCCAAAAGAAGAAATGGAAAAGGCAAGGGCACTTATGAGACGTTTTGACAGCATTGCAGTGCGTGAACTTGAAGCCGTTGATATATGCAGAGACAGATTCGGAGTTCATGCAACTCTTGTGTTAGATCCTGTTTTTCTGTGCAGTAATTATTCTTGGCAAAAACTTGCCGATAAAGCAGTGATTAGAACAGAAGGAAAATACTTGTTTGCTTATATGCTTGATCCAACGGAAAAGAATGCAAATGAAATTAAGATTTTTGCCGAAAGAATGAATCTGAAAGTAGTTTCAATCACAGACAAGCAATTTAAGCCGGATCAAAAGAAGGAAATTTTAAATGAGTGCGGAATTATTAGGAATGCAAACGTCAATGATTATATATATCACTTGATGAATGCAGAATATATTGTGACGGATTCTTATCATGGTTTTTGTTTTTCGTTAGTGTTTAGAAAACAGTTTGCGGTTCTTATTAACCGTTCACGAGGCGGGGCAAGATTTGAAACTCTTATTTCTTTACTCGGTGTGAGTGACCGAGCCCTTGAAGATATTTCTGAACTTTCAACTAACAATAGAATTACTGAACCGGTAAATTATAAAAAGATTACACCTATTATTGAAAGTGAAACTTTGCGATGTAAAGAATGGCTTAAAAATGCTATTGAACTGTAAGTATCCATGATAGATGGTAAATGGTTATTGCACGTGAAACAAAATTTTATACGATTTTTTGTGAGTAATGTAAATATGAAATAGAAAAATGAGGAGTCTTTTCGATTCTACATCTTTAAGAAACCACAATATATGTGTAATAGTGGTAGATGTAAATTGGTCTAATGGATTAGAATACCATATTATGGTGTTCTAAAAGGACAAAGACTGCATCCCACATGGTTTTATGTAATTGACCTCTGTTCTGTAACAAAATAATAACCAATTATTTCTGTTTTACTTTCTCCAGGAAGAAATCCCCATGATGTCCCGGTGGAGAAACTGTATCCCTGTTAGGGAAGGAAACGATAAAAACATGCCGGATGATATCTGCAGGTGGCTGCATTTTGAACCTGCCAGATAGATTACGAAAAGCACAGCATGACGCTCATTCCTTGGTAGCTGGAATTTATCAACTCCAAATATGTGAACAGCAGTCCGCTGGATTGTGCGGCTAGTGCGTTTCGAATAAACGGATTATATTTATCGAAAGTATGTTCCGGCTTTCATAATTCTAAAAAATATGATAATATAACACCATAAAGTATATCGATTAAATTATAATAATATTCTCGAAACATATAATGGAGGTATATCATGTCAAAAAGAATGGCAGCTATATTAAGGATGTTGGTGTCTTTTGTATTTGTATTGTTCTCATTTGTTATCGTGTCTATGAATGGGGTAGTAAATGGACAAACAAAATTTTACGAAACTTTTTTTGTGTTCAACGAAAATTATATTGATGATAAATTGCTTATTAATATAGCTACGGGTATTTTTTTTGTAGCATTTTTGGTTTTTATTATGTCTGGACTTCTTTTGTATAAGAAGAAGAAAATAATATTTAGCTTAAACACTATTTTCAATATATTAGGTTTTATATTGACTATGTTTTTTTGTCAACAGCAAAGCTACATATTTATGATGATTTGTGTTTGCGCTTGCGTCACAATAAATCTCATATCAGTAAGCGTGAATGGGACTAAAAAACAATCAAATATAGTTGTGGTCATTCTCGCTTTTGTAATTGCATTTATAAATATATTAGAATTGAGTGAGCACCTCATAATAAGTATGCAATGGAAATTATGCGGTGTAAATAATTTGATTCTTGAACGTGTAATAGAGAATTCAACAACAAACGCGGTATTTTTTTCCCTATACTTCATGCTATGTTTAATATTATTTTTTCAAGAAAAAAGGATAAATAAAAAATTTAGGAGGATTTAAAATGTTTGATTCGATTATAAAAGTAGAAAATGTTAAAATAGAGGATGTGGTTGGCGGAGGTATAGCTGCAGTTATTATAATAGTCTTTATGTCTCTATTAAGCATTATAAAATCGCCCCAAAGTAACATTATAGGCGTTTGGGAAAGGAATGATACCAAATTGCTTTATGAATTTACAAAGGATGGGCATATTTATTTAAATGGAAGTAATTATGGGACTATTACATTCAACGAAGCAAATGATAAGATAGAAATAGATATTGATATATTGTGGTCTCATACGAGGCTGTTTGCTGACGTAAATTATTATGGGGATACAATAACATTATCAAATTTTACTGATTCAGATAACATATTTGGTGTCGGTAGTGATGACACATGGGTTTTTACAAAAGTCTATTAGATTTTTTACATGGTTCATATTTCTTCTGACTTAAAATATTCAATATCTACAAAAAGCAAGGGGGATTCTTGTAACGGAAATGTTTCAGTATCTTTTCTGCGGATTTTTTCCAGCAGAAGTATGTACAGGAATCTCCTTATCCGCAGAAATCCCCCAATTTTTGCCAAAGACAGCATACCGTTTCCTGAACATTCAGATCAATGGGATTTGTTTCACAGCGCCTAAAGTATATAAAAATCCCCATCAGATATCAACAATCTTTTACAAAATAAAAATATGCCACAAATATATATTGAAATATTTAATGTAAGGTTGTAAAATATAATTGTTGTACCGAAGGTATGACGGAGCACCACCCCCTGGAAAGGGGGTGGCCGTCATGACAGAGTTCATAGTAGCTTTGCTAGGTGCTATCATGGGTAATATAATTTCGCATTATATTATCAAGTGGTTAGATAGCTTAAAAAACAACTAACCAAATGAGGCCACATTTTGTATGTGGCCTTGTTTAGGTGCGTATGGCGGCGCATTCTATACACTCTGACACATTATCTGGAATCAGAAATCGCTGATTCATATTCAGGTTGATGAAAGCCATCATAATCCTTGATCTTTTTGCATAATGACCAGCATTCTTCAAAATATGCCAACATGATGTTCACAATCTTGTCATCGAAAACAGAGCAGTAATTATCTTTGTATTCGTAGCTTGCAAATATGACTTCTGCACTGTCGATGATAAGGAAATTCAGTTTGGGGAATCTTGGAATCTGCCCATTAGATTCATAAAAACCACACCAATAAGAATCATATTGCATTAAGTTATTCATTTTATTAATACGTTCTTTCCGTTTGTAAAATGTAAATATATCTTTATAAAAAATACCCTCCACTAATTTTGATTCAATCGTTTGGAGCAGATCTTGTTGAAAGCACATATATGCCATGTGGTTAGGGCGGCTGGAATTTGGATTGAAATCTTTCCAGGATAAATGATATATGGATTTTTTCGCGCTCGCGATCCGCTCGACGATATATGAGTCCATTGCATCGCTGCTGCCTAAGATTCATAAAAAGTGCATGATTATATTCAATCTTTAAATAAAGCAAATATGTTTTTGTGATAATAGACACAGACCGCGCGGAATAGAACTTTTGGATCCAGTAGTGCATAAAAAAGTCAAACTTCATATTTCCGTATTGACTTTTACCGTTTATCGGTTATAATATAATCAAAGCATATTTTTCACATTAGGCATGGCCTTGGTATCCATACCATGTGCTGCATGTTTGTCGGTTATCGTTAGTGTTTATTCTGTTCATGAAAATTCATGCTTTTAACCCCACTATAACAAGAGCAGGAGTTTTTATCAGGCAGGGTAAATGCCATGGCTCCTGCATATACGCAAGGAGGAAAAATGATGAAAGGCAACAGGGAGTACAAGAGTGATGTTTTCAGCATGCTGATGGAGGACAGGGAAAGGGCTCTGCAGCTTTACAATGCGGTGAACCGTTCGGATTACAGGAATCCGGAAGCGGTGGAGATGCACAACCTCGACAAGGGGATCTCGCTGACGGTAAGGAATGATGCGGCGTTTGTCCTTGATATGAGCCTGAGTATCTATGAGCACCAGTCCACGGTATGTCCGAACATGCCGATAAGGAGTTTGGTCTACTTTTCCGTGATGTTGAAGAAGTATGTCAATGATCGCAACATTTATGGAAGGTCGCTGGTGACGATACCGACGCCGCGGTTTGCGGTATTTTACAATGGGGATGAGGAGCAGCCGGAGCAATATGACCTGAAATTGTCCGATGCATTCCAGAAACCGATGGAGAAGCCGGAAATCGAACTGGTATGCAGAGTGTATAACATCAACAGTGGGAAGAACCGGGAACTGCTGGATGGCTGTCCTTGGTTAAGGGAATACATGACCTTTGTGGAACTGGTCAGAAAATTTTATGCGGACAACGGCCATGAAGACCTGAAAGACGCGATCGAGAGGGCGATAGACCGCTGTATAGAGGAAAATGTATTAAGGAACTTCCTGGCGGCACATCGATGGGAGGTAGTGAAAGCAATGACATTGGATTACACATTTGACAGGCAGCTCATGCTGGAGCGTCAGGAAGCCAGGGTGGAAGGACGCGAAGAGGGACGTGCGGAGGGACGTGAAGAGGGACGTGCGGAGGGACGTGAAGAGGGACGTGCGGAGGGACGCGAAGAAGGACGTGCGGAAGGTTTTGTGGAAGGCGAAGAAAAAAGCCTTATTCGTCTTGTATGTAAAAAGATGAAAAAAGGGATAGCTCCGGAAATGATCGCGGAGATATTGGAGGAAGACCTGGAAGAGATTGTGCGTATCTGTAGTGCGGCAGAGAGATTTTCGCCAGATTATGACTGTGGCAGTATTTATGAAGAATTAAAACTCCGATGATTTACATGATGGATCTCTGGAACAAGATAACAAACAATTTTCTCCGCTTTTTTCCGGCAGCGTTTCTGATATCGCTGGCGTTGACTTTGCTGTATAGGAAAATATTGCGGAAAGACAGGTGGGTGCCATTTTTCTTCTTCTGCATCTACCTGGTGCTGCTTATCGGCGAGACGGTCTGGGGACGTCTGGGACAAAATATTGTGACGAAAGACTTCATCGGTATAGGTTCCTTATTTGAAGATCCCTGGTATATGGCGGCTGCGGTGGAAAATGTTATCATGTTTCTTCCGTTTGGGTTCCTGAGTGTCAGCGCATTCCCGGCTGAAAAGGCGTGGAAACGCCACCTGGCCGGGGCGGCGTTTATGAGTGGCTGTATTGAACTGGCCCAGTATGCATTACATATCGGAGAAGCGCAGGTGGTCGATATATCAGCCAACGTACTGGGAGCCGTGCTGGGTATTCTTTTGCAGAATATTTTCACGATGATGGCCAAAAAGCCGGCACGCTTTTAGGTTATGATCCTGATCAAAGTTCTCCTTTCAGGAAC
The DNA here is from genome assembly GCA_023664345.1 of Lachnospiraceae bacterium. Lineage (GTDB taxonomy): Bacteria > Bacillota > Clostridia > Lachnospirales > Lachnospiraceae > Acetatifactor. Next base: position 183,894 of record JAMPFQ010000005.1, read on the forward strand.
TGGCAGGCGTTCATCAGCATATCAGGATTTTTCCCCGCGATAAAATAGTAGTCCATCTGAACCTCCTTTTCTGTGTGCAGGTAAGTGCCATATGTCGGCAGGTCACAGTAGATCACAGGGGCATCAGAGGCGACCAGGATGCCATAACCCTGATTGGAGAACAGGAAGGGCAGTTCGTCCATGGCGGAGATATATCGTGCTGTTCTCCGTAGGGAGAGCGCTTTAGTGCCGCTGGGGCCAATGGCGAAAAGCTGTTCTTTTCTGGCGGGTTCCAAAAAGAGCCATGACTGCAATCCTCCGCCGGGAATAGGTTCCTGCTGCCTGCATTCCCTGTTGCGTTCCGCCAGCAAAAGCTTTTTGTTATGGTCAAGATAGCGGATCGCACCTGTCGATTTGTCTGCCTGAAGAATCAGTTCATCTGTAGAGAATGTGACCGTCTGCCCGGATTCTTTATAAAGCCAGAATTTCTCCAGTCTGTCCACTTTGATCTGTGGATGTATACCGTCTAAAAGTTTCCCGCCTTTTGCAAAAGTTATCCGAACAATGCCGCTGCCCACAGGTGAAAGCCGCAGGATGCCGTAGCGGCTCTGTAAATACAGACCGTCAGGCTGTTTCATCACCCAGCGCACGGCCAGATCGATCCTGGCATGCCCCGCGGGACGAAGCTTCTCGGTGGGAGGAAAGTCCCCGAAATCCGGATATCCGTTTTGGGAGGATATAGCGGTCACGTTCGTGGCAGGAAAGTGCGATTCGGGGCTTTGACGGGTGCAGGCGTCTGTCGGATCACTTTGACCAGCATGGTCACTATCTTTGCTTGGGGCATTTTGGACTTGTTGACTGGTTGAGACATTTTGACCAAAACGGTCATTTTCCGCCGCTTTATTCTCGCGAGGCTTGTATCGGGGTTGTTGGCGCTGACGGTTGTTTCTATACACCTGCATGACGGACGCTGCAGGAGATGCAGCCCTCATTTCAGGTATGTTTTCTGGACTTGCGGCGACCGGACGGGGCTTTCTTGTGTTGTATGCATTTCCGTGAGTTCTCCCGGAAGCGTCTTTATTGCCTGGATTCCCTGACGGAACATTCCTCTGTATAAAGTTTTCTGAAACTGCTTTTTCCTGCGGAACCGCTTCGCCCGGCATCATTTCCGCCGCTTCCGGCACAGGATCCGCGATCAGCCTGGTGAGGTTTCCGGTATGCAGCACGCAGAGTTCGTGCAACGCTCTGGTGGCTGCTACATACAGAAGCTTTGCGTGTCCGTCATCCACAGGATATTCTTCCCTGGTGGGATTTAAAATCAGCACGGCGTCAAATTCCAGGCCTTTCGTATATTCCACCGGAAGCACTATGATGCCGTTGCCAAATTCGGCCTTTTCCGGGTCTGTCTCCATGATCTCGATCCGTTTCCCAAGTTCCCCGGCAGCCTTATCGGCGCTTTCCCGATCCCTGCATATGACGGCAATGGTAGGCAGGTCTTTTTCCTGCCATTCATGGCACTTTTGGACGACTGCCTGCCACAGTGCATCGCCGTCCGGAACGGACTGCACCGTTACGGGCTCTCCATGGCGGATGATGGGTTCTACAGGATAGCGCACCGATTGCCCATGGTGCAGGATATCTGTGGCGAAATGGGAAATTTCTACCGTATTGCGATAGCTTTTTTTCAAAACGCCGAAGCTGGACATGGGATCGTTGTCCAGAAGAAGCTTTCTTAAGTCCTCCCAGTCGTTCAGCCCGAAACCAAAGCGGATATTCTGGGACACATCCCCCATGATGGTGTAAGTACAGTCCTTGATGCAGAAGTGCAGGCAGTGGTATACCATCATTCCGAAATCCTGTGCCTCGTCGATCACAATGTGGTGCGCCTCGCTGATGACATCTGTCTCCTTGGTGCGCTTATAAATATAAGCCAGCGCCGCCAGATCGTAGATGTCAAACTCATTGCCGGGAAGCGTGATCGGCATATCCGCGTCGGGGCTGCAGCCGGGCGCTTTCGTCTGTAGGTGATCGATCGTTTCGCTGTTGGCAGGCAGGGACGCCTGCTCTTTGAGGAAATCGTCATACAGCCTGTAGGTGGACCGTTTCCAGTTCCTGCCGCCATAACGGTTCCGATAAGCTTTCAGGATGGCTTTCCGCTCGGCCTCCGTGTATTTGATGCCTTTTCCCAGAAATTCATCTTTCACCCTGGTCAGCAGCCGCTCGTTCAGCATGTTGATCTTGCTCTGGATGGAAACATGGGGATTCTGCCGGATATACCGTTCCACAGCCTGTCCGTCCATCAAAAGTATCAGCGCACTCTCGTCAGGCGTTTCCCCGCCGCTCCTGTCATAGATCCCGGATCGGCCGTTCTCGATCCCCTCGACGAACTGTCTGGGGTTTAGATAGATGGATTTTGTGGAGATCATATCCCGTTCCAGCCTGTCACAAAACCGCTCCAACGCGTGAAACCAGCCGTCCGTTCCCTTGATGTTTCCGCTGTCCGCGTTCTGCGCTTTTTTGCGGATGTGGTATTTTTTCCCATCCCAGTCCTCGTAAAGCAGCCTGACGAAAAGCTGTTCCATGGTCATCTGGTGTACGCCGCGGACGTCCAGGCTGGGCAGGACGCCGGTGATGTAATTTAACAGGATACGGTTGCTGCCCACAATATAAAAGTCCCTGGGCTGGAAGCGTTCCGCGTAATTATACAGGATAAAGGAGATCCGGTGCATGGCCACGGTGGTCTTCCCGGAACCCGCCACTCCCTGTACGATCATATTGTGGTAAGGGGACTTGCGGATGATGTCATTCTGTTCTTTCTGGATGGTAGCGACGATCTCGCCCAGCACGGCCTGCTTGTTCTTTGCCAGATATTTGGTGAGCAGGTCGTCATTGGAGATCACCTCGCTGTCAAAATAATCCAGAAGTTTTCCCTGTTCGATCTCGTAAGTGCGTTTTAACCGCAGGTCTATCCACAGGGGAGCGCCGCCGGGGGAGGGGTAACTGCATCTTCCCAGGCCGTTTTCGTAGTAGGCGTTGGCCACGGGGGCACGCCAGTCGATCACTTCCTGATGGGTGGAGTCCCGGGAGATGCCGCCTTTGCCGATATAAAGGGATTCCTCTTTGCCCAGGGCCTCGTCATGGAAGCAGATGCGCCCGAAATAAGGCTTGTTCGCAGCCCTTTCGTTCCGCTCCAGGGCGCGCTTCATGTGGTCGTGCAGGGTGATGGTGTTGTTCAGGATCACATACACCTCGGCGTCATTATCGTGGTAATGTTCCAGCATCTCGTCAATATTTTCTTTCATTTCCCGAACCTGACGACCATAGCTATCCATGTTCGCATGGATCACATCGAGTGTCTCTTTCAGGTGCTTCTCCTCGTCTTCGCGGGAGGTTCCCTGAACGTGCTTTTGCTCTTCAAGTTTCATTTGGTGCTCCTTTCTGTGGGTGATCGTTCAAAGCTAAGGGACGGAGGCGTGCCGTTCCCTTGGCGCCAGCTCACCGGACGCCACCGGTGCTGAACTGTTACAACTGTACTAACAGTGTATCAAAAACAAAAAATAATACTAGACTTTTCTTTTCCCATATGTTATCATACATACTGAAGTTTGACCTGGATCACAGAACACCCCATCAGCTATTGCAGGCAGCCGGAGGAGCCGCCAGCGCAATGGCTTTTTTTGATTTTCTTTGTAACATTTTCCGTTCTCGACCGTTATTGATACAGCAGCCGGATACAAGGGAGGTGAAAAGCAGTGCGCGATATGGATTTTGACAGCATTTACCGGAATTATTTCAGGGACGTCTATTTCTATATCTACGGCATCGCCCGCAGCGAGAGCCTGGCGGAGGAGATCACCCAGGAGACGTTTGTGAAAGCCCTGAAAGCGATCGACGGTTTTGACGGCGGGAAAGATATCAGGGCATGGCTTTTCACCATAGCCAGAAATACCTTTTACACCTGCTGCAGGCGGCGGAAGATTTACGCGGAACAGCCCCTGGACGAGAATACCGACGCGCCGGGGCCGTCCCTGGTGGATCGGATCGTTGATGAGGAGACCGCTTTTTGCATCCATCGGTTCCTGCATGAAATGAGAGAACCCTATAAAGAGGTCTTTACGCTGCGGGTATTCGGGGAACTTTCCTACGAGCGGATCGGAACGCTGTTCGGCAAAAGCGCAGGCTGGGCCCGCGTCATATTTTACCGGGCAAAGAAGCAGATCAATGATTATCTGGAACAAATTGCCGCAAACGGCAATTGAAAAAACAGTCTCGAAACGGGAAGCACAATGTGCCAGAGAGCGGCACATGGAAGGATTTTCAGACGCTTTGGCGGCTGAAGAATCCTTCCCCACCAAGGGGACTGAAGTGCAGAGAACGGAACAAATTGCCGCAAACGGCAATTGAATAGAGGTGTATCATGATGAACGAAATAAACTGTAGTATCATAAAAGATCTTCTTCCGCTGTATATAGATGATGTGGTGAGCGCGGAGACGAGAGGTTTTATGGAGGCGCATCTAGCCCATTGTGAAACCTGCAGACAGGAATACGAGAAGCTCTCCCAAAATGCAGCGGTAGCGGATAATGCCGCCGTCAGGCTGAGAGAAGCCGCCCCGCTCCGTTCCCTGAAAAAGCGCCTGCAGCGAAAAAGGGCATTGCTGGTATCTGCGGCGCTGATTCTCCTTATCCTTGCCATAGTGCCCTTGCCCGTAAAGATCAGCCGTACCCTGGACGGCGTCCGCTGGGAGGGCGGCACAGGGCAGCCCCTGGAGGAATGTCGGGTGACGGTGGACGGATGGTATTACCGCTATCTGCTGAAAGACAGTTTTTTCAAGGGAGACATCAGCTTTACAACGGCGGAGGGGACGGTTTCCTATCATGCGCCAAACGTCACTTTGGGCCGCGACGCCATGTACCGGGACAGGGGCGGTTCCGCCACTGTATACGATGCGGCGCCAAACCGGATGAGGGCCTTGGGATACCTGGCCGTCACAGGGAATTTTAAAGAAATCTTCATCCGCTCGGAGGAATGGAATTTTGCGGCTCCGGCGGAGAACCTGGAAGAGGCGCTGGAACTGGCGGGAGAACTCACCGTGGGAGAGTGGTATTGAACCGCCGCTGGCTTTGATTACATTTTTTCATACGTTTCGTTACATTTTGCCCCAGATTTTCCGGAAAACTACCGATATAGATAGGGAGGAGAACGAGAGGCATGAACATAGGAATTTGTGACGATGAAAAGGAGATCTGTCTGCAGATCAAAAAACTGATCCTGACAATGGCGCCTGAAAGCCAGGTGGTATGCTATTGTTCCGGGAAACAGCTTCTGGCTGAGAGACAGCGCTTTGATATACTTTTTCTGGATATACAGATGTCCGATACCAACGGAATGGACATAGCAAAGACACTGCGGGAGCGAAAGGAAGACACGGTCCTGATCTTTGTGACCGCGCTGAAGGAATATGTTTTTGAGGCCTTTGACGTGTCGGCCTTTCATTATCTGCTGAAACCGTTGGTGAAAGACAAGTTCAGCAGTGTGTTCCAGGAGGCGTTAAAGGAAGCGGAGAAGCGCATCCGTGGCAGGGAGGAATCCCTTTTTTTCCAGACGAAATCAAGGAGTTTTACCCTCTTAAAGAGCGAGATAATCTATGTGGAGAACTGCAGGCGCAAGGTGGACATCCATACCCTGAACCAGACGGAGACCATCTATGCCACCATGGCCCACATGGAGGAACTGCTGGGGGATGGCTTCTTCCGATGCCACAGGGGGTATCTGGTGAATATGGCGTATATCGCCCAGTACAGCGCGGACAGTATCTTTTTGAACAATGGCGAGACCATTTACCTTTCAAAGGAAAAATACAACGACTTTGTAACCGCTTACATGAACTTTTTGAAACAGGAAGGAGTTTCCTGTGTCTGAAACTTATTACCTGAGCATTGAAGTGATGAGTTTTGTCATGCGGGTCATATGGTCCGTGATCTTATGTCTCATGTACCGTCACTTTTTCAGATTAAGATTCCGTCCCGGATCCCGGTGGATGATATTTCTCCCCGGGGTTTTGTGGTTTGCGGTCAAACAGATCCTGGATGTTTTTATCGTGGTCTCCCTGGCAACGCCTGCGGAAAGCATGAAAAGCCTTTTTAAGCAGCTGTTGGTCTACGGGATCCTGCTTTTGTTCTCTTTTCTGTTCTATCAGGGGAGCAGGAAGCAGCTTTTCCTGGTTACCATGCTGTTTGCGGCGGTCAGTGAGACAGGGCGTTTCCTCTCGTTTTCTCTTTCCGTCTTCTGGAGTAAGGCCATGGACCTCAGCAACCAGTGGTTTGAGCGCAATTATACCACGGTGGCGTTGGAGGATTATATGTCCCTGATAGAACTTCTGGCATTCCTTCAGCAATTGTCCTATACGCTGATCTTTCTTGCGGTCATATATGGCACGTTCCGCTATGTGCGCAGGATCTTTAAGAACCGGGAACTGCCCGTCCACAGGACGGAATTCCTGTTCCTGTTGTTTCCCTGTGCAAGCAGTTTCCTGCTGTGCACGCTGCTTCGGACTATTATGTTTACGTTTAACACGGGGGACGTGATGCCAAAGACGCTGTTTGAGGCGTTTCCCCTGCTCATAGGCATTGTCCCGCTGCTGCTGGTCCTGTGCCTGTTTTCCGTGCTCTATAGCATGAAGCTGTACCAGGAAATGCTGACCCTGAACGAGGAGCGCAACAGGAGGGCGGTGCTGGAAAAGCAGGTCGTCAGCATGGAGGAACATGCCAGGGAATTGGAACGCATCTATTCCGGCGTCCGTTCCATGAAGCATGATATGAAGAACCAGCTGGCGGTGCTGGAAAACCTGATCGGGCGGCGGGACGGCGGGGAGGAAATCCCCGGTTATCTGGAGCAGCTGGGCCGGACGCTGGGGAAGCTGGACATTCCGTTCCAGACGGGCAGCACGGTGGTGGATTCCCTGCTCTTCATGAAATATCATGAAGCCTGCGAGAAGCTTCCGGGAATCTGTTTTGAGGCGGAAAGCCTGATCTTTCCGAAAGAGTGCAGGATCCAGCCCACGGATCTGTGCATTATCCTGGGGAATGCGCTGGATAATGCCATAGAAGCCTGCGAGAGACCGGGCGCAGGTGCAAGCGGATGTTTTATCCGCCTGTCTTCCCGCAGCCGACAGGATATGTTTCTTCTGACAGTGGAGAACAGTTTTAACGGAGAACTGAAGATCAGCCGCGGGAGCGCTTTTCCCGCCACCACCAAGGCCGACGGCGAGGCTCACGGCATCGGAATGCACAACATCAGGACAGCCGCCGAGCGGTATCGGGGCGGAGTGTCCTGGGAGGCGGAGAAAAATAAGTTTGTGCTTACGGTGATGTTGAACAATAGCCTGTAAAGCGTTCATTCCGATCATAGGCGGCTTGGTTACATTTGACTTGTTTGCGGGATGTTTTCCCCGATATAATATGTGTCAGCAAAAAGAATGGGTTTTCATTCCCGCGGGCAATGAGCCAAGTGCCATGCTTGCATGAGCATTTGGCGAATGCCGCGAGGGTCACATACCCCGCTGCTCTGCAGCGTTGCAAGCTTGATGTTACGTTGCTTGCAGCGGGGTTGTTGATTCAGACGGCGTAAAATGACGATCATAAACGAGGAAAGGAGAGGCGTGGAGCATGGGATATAATCTATTCGGATACAATTTCATGAATGCGGGCGGCTATGATCCTTATGGCATGAATATGACAAATTCGCTGTACATGATGAACTTCTATGAGCAGCTGAAAAAATATTATGCCGGGAACGCCGATAAGGCAGCGGGCAGCGGCGGGAGCACAGCTGCAGGCCAGGGAATCTCAGGCGTATCTTCCACCGATTTCCAGACGGCTTTTCAGGAAGCGTTCCGCAAGGCGCTGCAGGAATCCATGGGAATCGCGGACAGTGCGCAGACTGCGTCGCAGACGGAGTCCGGCGCCGGAAAAACTGCTTCGGGGACGGGATCAGACCGCAGTGTTTCCGCCCAGAGGGTCTATCAGACCATGAACAGTTATTGCAGCCATCCGTCACATATCTGGACATCGAATTTCGTGAGGAGTTGATGCGATATATCTGTGAGGCAGTTTGTGCAGAAGCGTCGCAGGCAATGCCTCACTAACATTCATCCGTAATCAAACGCTTCAAAAACGAGGAGTAGATTGAAAAAACAGAGTTTTTTCAATCACAAATTTGTGCCTGTGGCCCAAATTCGCAGGTTACAGAAAGGCATGGTTACTATTATGAGAATCACCACACAAATGTTGAACAGGTCCGCCCAGAGGGCAGGACTTCCTGCCAACAGGACATCACTGCTTAACTACATCAATGGGAACAATTCCAATGTTTCCCTGGCAAACGCCCTGTCCAAAACGAATAAGGCGGCGGATGCCACAAAGAAAACGGACTATGAGAAGCTGGAGAGATCCGCGGATCAGACAGTTGCCTCCACTGACAGGCTGTTGTCCGCAGGCAGCGAAAATGTCACTGCTTCCGACCTGCAGAACTTTGTGGACAAATACAACGATATGTTGAAAAACCTGGGCAAGTCTTCCGACACCTTGAACCTGTTCTATGCCCAGACCGCAAAGGATACTGTGAAGGAATATACACAGGAACTGGCCGAACTGGGAGTCACTGTGGCAAAGGACGGCACACTGAGTTTCGCCAGGGCCGGATTTGAGAAGACCCGTGCGGCACAGTCCGCAGGACAGGAAAGCGCGGCACAGGAGAATGCGGCGTCAGAAGGATCCGCAGCCGCATCAACCGCTTCCGGGGCAGATATGAACGCACTCTTTGCGAAAGAGAGCGGTTTCTTCTCGAAGCTGAATTATCTGGCCTCCCGCGTATCCGACTATGCGGATGCCAACGCGGAAAGCTATTCCGACTATTACAATGCCGCCGGATTCAGGGCGAACGCATATTCCAACGGAAAATACAACTTCTGGAGTTAATCTTCCGTCACGGGATCCATGACAGTATCCTGAGACATGGCTGTTACTACTTTTTCTATATTTTCTTCAAGATCCGCCGAGATCACCTGATAGATCTGTTCCGAGGTGATCCCGGCGATCTTGATGTCATTCCGGTCCATGGAGATGACGGCTGCCCCCAGGAGCAGGGCGATCACAAGGCGGATCTTGAACGTGGAAAAGGGTCTGGGGTCTGTGTCGGGGTCTTCCCGGGTCATGTTGTCCGAGGGTTCCCTGACAAAGCTTTTCCCATACAGGATGCGTTCCCTGTTGGACAGGTCATATTGATTTTCATGGTAGCGGGATCGAACCTGCTGTACCAGGCGAAGTCTTTGTTCTGTAGTCACGTCACGCATATTACACCAGCAACATAGTCTGCCTTACTTGCCTATATCCGAATAAATTCGGAATAGGCAAATGCGGCATACCATCAACCTTTGATTATTATAAATTATGTATGCTTTATCATTTTAGAACAGGCCGTACCAAATCTTTTTGCGGCGTCCGTTATCCGGCTGAATTAGAAAAAGTTGCCAGCGTAGAAAATTTATGTTTTATGTATTCGCGGGAAATACTGAAAAAAGAGGATGATATTCCTTACAGAGGAACAAAAATATAAAATATGGACAAAGAATCAAAATCCGCAAAAGCGGTAGAATGTGTGGTAAAAATGAAGAAGAAAACAGCGATCATATTTGCGGTGACGCTCACCGCCGCGCTGTCGTCCGCGTCCGGAAGTACGCGGACGGCAGCCGCGGAAGATGTCAGCGCGATCATAAGCCATACGGTCGTTATCGGCGAGCCAGGCAATATGGCTGCGTCAGACTGGAATGACATGCTCAAAAAGCTGGATGTGGCGATCCAGGAGGGAAAGGGGCAGAATGTAAATGTCACGGTGGGAGATTCCGTTATCGTGCCCACGGATGTTTTGAACCGGCTGGCCGGGCAGAACGCCACGCTGGCCCTGCATATGACAGATGGGCCTACGTTCAGCATAAGCGGCGGGGATATTGACAGGGTGGAGTATCCTGTGCAGATCACGATGTGTGGGGAATCCGGCATCCCCGAGGATGTGAGAGGGCAGCTGCTGGAGGGGATCACCATCAGCCGTGAGTTCACCATGGAAGAAAAAGACGCTTATCCCTGCCGTGTGAACGCGCATCTGGCTTTTGGGCCGCAGAACGCGGGCAGACATGCGGTCCTGTATTTTTATGATGAGTTTGACGGGACCATGAGACAGGAGGGCTTCTGTCGTATCCAGGAGTCCGGGAACGCCATGTTCGGCCTGAACAGAGGTGACGAGTATATCGTGGTGGTGATGAAAGGCTATACCATAGAAGATGGGGACGTGCTTTCCCGTATTGCCGTGAGAAATGGGATCAGTCTGAAGTCCCTGATGGCAGCCAATCCCCAGATCGCGGACAGCGACAAGATCAGAGTGGGGCAGATGATCAATATCCCGGCAAGGTGAAGTGGGGGATGGGAAAGGGCTCCGTCCCTTTCGCCAAATTTGGAATAGCAATATACCTCATTCTGTGGTAGAATATCCGTAAAGGGCAGAGTCAAGTGGGCAAAGAAGCAGATGCCGAGCTTGCTCGAGCAGATGCTTTTTTGCCCATTTGACGAGCGAAGCGAACCCGAAAAATCTCTGATTTTTCGGGTCTCTGCCCGGGACTTTGCACCAACATGGTAAAAAGCAAAATCTTACCTCAGGAAAGGAACAAAAACAGAGATGGAAGGCAACGGAAAGGCATTGGGTGAAAAGGTACTTGGAAATATCGCAAAGGTGATCGTGGGAAAAGAACAGACCACAAAACTCCTGCTGACAGCCCTGCTGGCGGACGGGCATGTGCTGCTGGAAGACGTGCCCGGGACCGGAAAGACGAAGCTGGCAAAGACGCTGGCGAGAACCATCGCGGGAGAGTTCTCCAGGATCCAGTTTACCCCTGACCTGCTTCCCAGCGACATCACCGGCTTGAATATCTTTGACAGCAAAGAGAATGAATTTGTCCTCAGGAAAGGCCCTGTCTTTACCAACATTCTTCTGGCGGACGAGATCAACCGAGCCACCCCCAGGACCCAGGCTGGACTGCTGGAATGCATGGAAGAAAGACAGGTGACCATCGACGGGGAATCTTACATACCGGGAAATCCATTTTTCGTGATCGCCACACAGAACCCTGTGGAGACCGCAGGCACTTTCCCCCTGCCCGAGGCGCAGATGGATCGCTTTATGATGAAGCTTTCCATGGGGCTTCCGGGAAAGGCGGAGGAACTGGCCATCCTGCAGCGCTACCTGACAAAAGAGCCGCTGGATGAACTGCAGAGCGTCCTGACCCTGGAGGAACTGCTGCAGGCAAGACAGGAAGCGGGCCAGGTCTTTGTACATAAATGCGTGATGGAATATATGGTCTCCCTTGTGGATGCCACCAGACAGGGCGGCAATATCGTCATGGGCGTCAGCCCCAGAGGGAACCTGGCGCTGCTTCGCTGTGCCAAAGCTTACGCGTACCTGGAGGGCAGGAATTATGTGACGCCGGACGATGTGAAGGCGCTGGCAGTGCCTGTCCTGGCCCACAGGCTGGTGCTTGGCTACGGCTCGGGCGGGAGCGAGAACGCCATGGAACTGATCCGGAAGCTGCTCGATACCACGCCCGTGCCCACAGAGGATTTTACAGCATGATAAAATTATTAGGCATCGGCCTGCTCTTTTTCCTGCTGTTTTTGCTGCAGAAAGCGGTCTACCGGAAATTGTGGAACAAGAACCTGACGGTGGACATCAGCTTTGCCAGAGAGCATATTTTCCAAGGGGAAGAGAGTGCGCTGAAAGAGATCATCCAAAATAAAAAGAAGCTGCCCCTGCCCATGCTGAAAGTAAAGTTCAAGACAGACCGCCATCTGGTGTTCGGGGACAGCGTGGAGGGCGCCCGGACCACCGATCAGTTTTACCGGAACGATATGTTCCGCGTGGGCGGCGGGGAGAAGATCACGAGAACGCTGAGATTCACTGGCGGCAGGCGGGGCTTTTATGAGATCGACGGCGCCAGCCTGGTGGCCTCCGACATCTTCCTGACCAGCCTGATGGTGGACGACATATTCCTCCACGCGGAGATCTATGTATATCCCAGGCCCTATGACAGTCCGGAGATGCGCCGTTCTCTGACACAGCTGAACGGCGAAGTGCTGTCCAGACGTCATCTGCTGGAAGATCCTTTTGAATACAGGGGAATCCGGGAATACCAGCCCTTTGACGACATGCGCAGCATCAACTGGAAAGCCACCGCCAAGACTGGGGAACTGAAAGTAAACCAGAAGAATTATACCGCCCTGAAATCCATCCGTATCTTTTTTAACGTGGAGGATAACGGCATCATGAAAAGGGAGGACTGCGTGGAAGCGTCCCTGCAGTTGGTTGCGGGATTGAGCGCCTTTTTCCTGCGGCAGGGGATTCAGACAGCGTGCTATGGGAACGGTGTGGATATCAGGACCCATGAACCCCTTTCCATCGCCGCGAAAGCGGGGGACGGCCAGTTCGATACCATCTGCAGGGGGCTTGCACGCCTGGATCTGGAGCAGCCTGTGGCGGATTTTACCGGATGCTTTGAGGAGAGGCTGTTTTCCGAGGCAAAAGGAACCATTACCTGTTTCGTCGCCCCCAATCAGTACGATGATTTTCTGGCGCTTCTGGAAAAATACGCGGACGCGGGGAATGACTTCTATTGGTTTTATCCTGTTTTTGGAAAAGAGGAACCGGAACTTCCGGAAAAGATACGGAAACAGGCGCGGTTTATTCACATTGACAGGTAGTGAGAGAGGTATGATATGGTAAAGACCGAAAGACTGGAGTTTGTGATAGAGATACTGACCTCCGTGATGAACCACTGGATCTTTTTCCCGTTGGTGATGACAGCGCTGGGGATTGCCATGAAGCTGGCGGAACAGCCCATGGCAGGGAATCCCAATCTTTTGCTGTGGACGGTCTGCGGCCTGATCCCCATTGCCTTTTTCTTGGTCAGGTATTATGTGGAGCGGTTTTGGCTTTTCGTGCTGTGCCATGGCGCGGTTCTGGCGGCGGCGCTGGCTGCTGCGTCCCTGCTTTCCATCGGCGGGGCGGTTACCTGTGTGGTCTGTACGGCGGCGTATGTCATTTATTCTTTTATGCTGCGTCTGAAAGAGAATGAAACCGTCTATTCCGGCAATATCCATCCGGTCACGGCGCTGGGGATCTCCGTGGCGGCGAATTTCATGTTCCACAGGGAGGAGGATATGCCGGACTGGGACGGATATTATCTGTTCATCCTGATCGGCGTATTTGCCTGTTATCTGCTCATCCATTACCTGAAACACTATCTGAGTTTTCTGCAGGTGAACAGATCCAGCGCCGGATATCTGCCTGCGAAGGAGATCCTGCACTCAGGGATCGGTTTTGTGCTGCCATATACATTGATCGGGGCGCTGATCCTGGTCTTAAGCCTGAACGTGGAGTGGCTGGAACCGATTCTGCGTGTATTAAGAGAGGGGCTGAAGATCGTGCTGAGATTTCTCATCGGCCTGCTTCCTGCCGGAGAAGAGCCGGGGGAGCCAGTTCCCATTGAGGAACCGATGCGGGGAAATAATGATCCCGGGCTGGGCGAACTGCCTGTGGCGGAGACGTTCTGGCTCTGGGAAGTCCTGGAATATGTGGTGATCATCCTGTTCTTCTGCGGGTGCGCCTATGTGCTGTTTAAGGCTGTCAAATGGCTGATCCGCTATATAAGGGAGAAGTTTGACGACAGGGCGGGCTATGCGGACATCGTTACCGGTCAGGCTGAAGTTTATGATATCAGGGAAAAGTGCAGTATTGAGAAAAAAGATCCCGTCAGCAGGGGCGGAGGCCTGTTCCAGCGTTTTTCTCCCGTGGAACGGGTGCGAAGATTATATAAAAAGCGTGTGCTGTCCGGTAAGACTACGGCGGATGACAGGAGCGGACTGAATTTTATGACGGCGAGAGAGTGCGGCGATAAGCTTTCCCTGCCGGATATGGCGGATATTTACGAACAGGCGCGCTATTCGGAGCGGGAGATCACCGCGGAGGATGTAAAGCGGATGAAGCTGGCCTGCAGCGGACAGATGGGGAGAAATTGATTCCCACAAGGGGTCAGTGCGGGAATTTACGGAAAGGCATGGGTCAGCATGAGGAAGATTGTGTCTGCGGCTTGCACACACTAAAAGCTTCCGCTTTCGTTGTCAGGAAGTCGCAGGTTACGGAAAGGCATGGTTATTGGTATGGACGATCATTTGGCGCTTTCAGATGATATTCTGATGGCGATAGAGAAACCGGAACGCTATATCGGGCATGAGGTGAATTCCGTGATAAAGGATAAGGACAGGATAAAGGTTCGCTTTGCCATGTGTTTTCCCGATGTGTATGAGATTGGGATGTCCCATCTGGGGATCCAGATCTTATACGATATGTTCAACACCATGGAGGACGTGTGGTGCGAGCGTGTTTATTCCCCCTGGCTGGATCTGGACGCTATCATGCGCAGGGAACAGATCCCGCTGTTTGCCCTGGAGTCCCAGGATCCGGTGAAAGACTTTGACTTCCTGGGCATCACTATCCAGTACGAGATGTGTTACACTAATATTTTACAGGTGCTTGATCTGGCGCAAATTCCCTTATTGGCGAAAGAGCGCGGGGAGGACTGTCCCATTGTGATCGGAGGCGGCCCCTGTGCCTATAATCCGGAGCCGCTGGCAGACTTTTTTGATCTCTTTTACATCGGCGAGGGAGAGACGCAGTACCGGCATCTCATCGACCTGTATGAAAAATGCAGGGAAGAGGGGACAGGGCGGGAAGGATTCCTGCGCCGTGCCGCCAGTCTGCCGGGCATGTATGTGCCCCAATTTTATCAGGTTGCTTATAACGAGGACGGTACCATCCATTCTTTTGCGCCCGTGGAGGAGGGGATTCCCGCCGTCATACGCAAGGAGATCGAGATGGACGTGACGGACACCTATTATCCCATGAAGCCGGTGGTTCCCTTTATCAAGATCACTCAGGACAGGGTGGTGCTGGAGATCCAACGGGGCTGTATCAGGGGATGCCGTTTCTGTCAGGCGGGACAGATTTACAGGCCGGTCAGGGAGCGGGATGTGGAGACGCTGAAAAAGTATGCCCTGGAAATGTTGAAAAATACAGGGTATGAGGAGATTTCCTTAAGTTCCTTAAGTTCCAGCGATTATTCCAGACTGCCGGAACTGATCGACTTTCTGATAGAGGAGTGTGGCAGGCAGCATGTGAATATTTCGCTTCCATCCCTTAGAATCGACGCTTTTTCGCTGGACGTGATGAGCAAGGTTCAGGATGTGAAGAAATCCAGCCTGACCTTTGCTCCGGAGGCGGGAAGCCAGAGGCTCCGCAATGTGATCAACAAGGGGCTTACCGAGGAGGCCATCCTGAAAGGCGCAGCCCTTGCTTTCGAGGGCGGCTGGACCAGGGTAAAGCTGTATTTCATGTTGGGACTTCCCACGGAGACGCCGGAGGATATCAGAGGGATCGCGGAACTTTCCAACAAGATCGCAGCCGTCTTTTTTGACACGGTCCCAAAGGAAAAGCGTGTCAATGGCAGGGTGCAGATCGTGGCGAGCACCTCCTTTTTCGTGCCCAAGCCTTTCACGCCTTTTCAGTGGGCGGCCCAGTGTACCAGCGAAGAGTTCCTGGACAAGGCATACCAGACCAGGACGGCCATCTCCGAACAGCTGAACCAGAAGAGCATCAAGTACAATTGGCACGAGGCGGATGCCAGCGTGATGGAGGGCGTGCTGGCAAGGGGCGACAGGCGGCTCTGCGAAGTCATCAGGAAAGTCTATGAAAAGGGAAGCTTTTATGACGCCTGGGGCGAATATTATGACAATGAGCGATGGCTTGAGACCATGGAAGAGTGCGGGCTTTCTGTGGATTTTTATACCCATAGGGAGCGTTGTGTGGATGAGATCCTGCCTTGGGATTTCATTGACTGCGGCGTGACAAAGGAATTTCTGGCGAGGGAGTGGGAGAGGGCGAAGCGGGAGGAAACTTCTGAGAACTGTAAGCTGAAATGCCAGGGCTGCGGCGCGGCCAGCTTCGGCGGAGGAATCTGCTTTGAACCCAGGGAGCACAGTCAATAACCCCGTTGCAGGCAGCGGCACAAACAATCAATGAGAAGAACGCTGCCCTTGCGTTCTTCAGTGTGAGATTCAGAGTCTGACATGCCGCCATCGGCGGCACAAACAATCTATGAACTGGTGCAAGGCCGGAAGAATCCGCTCTGCGGATTCTTCCCGGAATGACTTAGAAGTTTACCAATAAGGAGATTTCGTCGATCATGAGACTTCGGATCAAATTTAAAAAGTACGGCCCTGTCCGCTTCATCGGGCATCTGGACGTCATGCGCTTTTTCCAGAAAGCCATCCGCCGGGCAGGGATCGATGTCAGATATACCACGGGATTCAGCCCCCATCAGGTGATGTCCTTTGCGGCGCCCCTGGGAGTGGGCCTGATCAGCAACGGGGAATATATGGATATTGAGGTTAATTCCATGGAGTCCTGCCAGGATATCATGGAGCGGCTCAACCGTGCCAGCGTACCGGGACTGGAGGTGGTTTCGGTGAAAGTCCTGCCGGAGGGCGCGGGAAACGCCATGGCCAGCGTAGCGGTGGCTTCCTATACGGTGCGCTTCCGAAAGGGGCGTGAACCGGCAGCGGATATGGCGGCTGTCCTGCCCGGATTTCTGGAAAAAGAACATATCCCGATCACCAAGGAGACAAAAAAGGGAAGCCGGGAAGTGGACTTAAGACCGGGGATCTATCGGCTGGAATGGTCAGGCGCTGCCTTTTATATGCTGGTTGACGCATCCAGCGGCGGCAATATCAAGCCCATGCAGATCATAGGCGCGCTGCTGGCGGACTGTGGGGAAGTTTTGCAGGAGAACGCCCTGCTTATCACCAGAGAAGAGGTATATGCCAATATGGGCACCAAAGAGCGGCCCAGACTGGTGCCGTTGGATGAGATCGGCATCGTGCAGGAATTGTAACAATAGCAGGAGAGAAGAGTATGAGCAGACAGATTCCGGCAAAAAATTCCCTGAGCATATCAGAAAAAGAGGCTGCGGAATGTGATACGATACAGGGAAAGATCCTTTTTACCACATATCGGGGGCATGACTGCGCCTTTCTGATCCGGAAAGACCGACTTACCGCGGTCCGCGTCCTGTCAGGAACGTCCAGCAAGATCGGTGCGGTCTACATCGGAAAGATCAAGAATATGGCCAAAAATATAGGTGCCTGCTTTGTGGAGATCGGGGACAGGGAAATCTGTTTCCTGTCATTAAAAAAGGCTGTCTTTCCCTGTCTTTTGAACCGCCCATATGACGGACGGCTGGTGGAGGGAGATACTCTTTTGGTCCAGGTGGAGCAGGATGCGCAGAAGACCAAGCAGGCATCCGTCACCGCCCATATCTCCCTTTCCAACGACTGTTTTGTGATAGCAATGGGAGCAAAACGGATCGGTTATTCCACAAAACTTGGGAAAGAAAAGAGAGAGGCGCTGAGAAAAAGGACGGAGGATCTTTTTACAGAAGGCGTTATTGCCCGGAACGGCGAACTGATCCAGGACTGGAATAATCTGCTGTCCGCGTCCTCCGCGGAACGCCTGGCTGCGGACAGCATTTTCACGAACCTTCTGCCTCTGCCGCCCACAGGCTGTATTGTCCGGACAAAAGCGGCGGACGAGGCAGAGCCTTTGCAGGAGTCTTTTTTTGCGCTGATGGAAGAATATGCCCGATTGCTGCATACGGCAAGGTACAGAAGCTGTTATTCCTGCCTGAAGAAAGCGCCCGGCGCTGTGGAAACGGCGATACAGGAACTGGCTGAAGAGCACGAATACCAGGAGATCGTAACGGACAATGAGAAGCTTTATCAGTCGCTTCAGGAATATCGTGATACCCATAAGGATTCCAGGCCCTTGCGGTTTTATCAGGATGACCTGCTGACGCTTTCCAAACTGTACGCCATAGAGAGTAAGATGGCGGGGGCCCTGGAGAGCCGTGTATGGCTCAAATCGGGCGGTTATCTTGTGATCGAACCAACGGAAGCCCTGACCGTGATCGACGTTAATTCGGGCAAATACGAGGCCAGAAAGGGCAATGAGGAAGCTGTGCTGGCCGTCAATCTGGAGGCGGCAAGGGAAGTCGCCCTGCAGCTGCGTCTGCGCAACCTGTCCGGTATCATTATCGTAGACTTTATCAATATGTCGCAGGAGACTTCCAGAGCACAGGTCATGGCCCTGTTAAAACATCTGGCCGACAGAGACAGGGTCAGAACATCGATCGTGGATATGACGCCTTTAGGGCTGGTGGAGATCACCAGAAAAAAGACGAGTAAGCCTTTGCGGGAGCAGCTTCGATGAGGATTACTTACAGAAAGGATACGATGGTGGAAAATGGAACTGATACGGTTTGAGAAAGTGAAAGACGGCAGATATCTCAAAAATTATGAGATCACATACCTCAATAAACTGGGCAGGGAAAAGAAGTACGAGATCGTCAGCCGGAGAAATCTCAACAGCGCCGACGACCTTGGAGCCAAGCCCAGCGGAGTCTCAATTGTTGCAACCAATAATGATAAGCTTTTATTACTTCATGAATTTCGTATGGGTGTGAACAGGACTGTATACAATCTATGCGCGGGAATGCTGGAGGACGGCGAGGATATCGAGACCTGCATCGCCAGAGAATTATATGAGGAAACAGGTTTGAAGGTCAAAGAGATCAAAAAGATCCTGCCGCCTTCTTTCGCAGCGGTCGCTTTTTCCGATACCACGACCTATATTGCCTTTGTGGAGGTTGAAGGTGATTTTGAGGATAATTCCTCCGAAAACGAACAGATCGAGGCAAGGTTTTATACCCGTGAGGAAGTCACGGAACTGATCGATAATGAGGAGGCTTTCAGTTCACGCGCACAGATGGCGGCATATTTCTTTACGTTGGGTTAAAGAAGAGTTGAATCCAACTATGCGCAAAAGCCAACTTTAACGAATAGTTGGCGTGATCTGATATGGGTTAACAAGGCTGCTGTGTGTGGAACGCCAACTATTCGTTAAAGTTGGTGGTTGGTGGGAGGATGTTAAAAATGATCACACATAAGGGAACACAGACTATTTATACGGAAAGGCTTGTATTGCGGAAATTTACCGTTGACGATGCCCAGGCTATGTATGAGAACTGGGCACGTGATGAAAGGGTTACGCGATACCTGACCTGGTGTCCTCATGAAACATCGGAAGTTACCAGGCAGCTTTTGGAAGTCTGGTGTGCTGATTATGATAAACCAAATAATTATAATTGGGTTATGGGATATTCAGGGACACCCATCGGCAATATCAGTGTCGTTCATCTGAATGAAAAAAGCGAATGGGCGGAACTTGGTTACTGCATGGGTTTTGCTTATTGGAACAAGGGACTTATGTCTGAAGCTGTCAAAGCAGTCATTGATTTTCTGTTTGCCGAAGTCGGGATAAACCGGGTTGGGATATCCCATGCTGTTGAAAATCCTGCTTCTGGCAGGATTGCTCAAAAATGCGGACTTACCTATGAAGGAACAAAGCGGGAATATATCAGGGCATCCGGCGGGAAATTTCTTGATATATCTGATCACGGTATCATTAGGAGCGATTGGGAAAAGCGGATATCACATTGTTCCCGCAGGCAGTGAGCCACAAGTCCAGGGGATCATGATTCCCTTGGACCTTGGCGGATGCCGCGAGGGTCAAAGACCCCGCAGCTTGCTGCGTGCAAGATTGATATCATGGCTTTGCTGCGGGGTCTTTGATTATTTATTTGTATGAATCCTGGGAAGACGTTGCCGCAGGATCATGGTTCTGCTTCGTGGTAGCCACCTTTCCGGCCAGGAATCCTGACAGTACCGCCTGCAGGTCAACACCTGTTGATTCTTTCAGGCCGTCAGTGATCTGTACCACTGTTCCCATGACGTCTTTCATCAGCTTTGCGGAATTTCCCTCGCCGTACATGGTGATCTTATCCACATTGGACAAAGGTTCCGCGGCATTCTTTACCACCTCGGGCAATGCTTTAAAGTACATTTCCAATACGGCTGCCTCTCCCATCTTAGCCATAGCTTCCGCTTTTTTCTCGATACCTTCCGCTTCTGCCACAGCTTTCGCGCGGATTGCTTCCGCTTCGGCTACGCCGCGGGTACGGATACCCTCCGCCTCCTGCTCCATGGTATACTTTTTAGCGTCAGCCTGCGCCCTCATGGCCTCGGATTCTTTCTCCGTCTCGAACTTCTTCGCTTCTGCCTCACGCTGGCGCTCGTAAAGCTGTGCATCGGCGAACTGTTGTTTCGCGAACTTTTCCGCTTCCGCTTTCTTCTTGACCTGGGCATCCAGCGCCTGCTCCATAACCTCGGCTTCTCTCTGCTTTAAGAGAATCTCTTTTTCCTGCTTGGCAATGTTCGCGTTTGCGGTGGTGACTTCAACGGTCTTGCGCTGTTCCTCTTCCTGGATCTTATACGCCGCATCCGCTTCCGCACGTTTCACATCCGCCTCGCGCTTTAATTCCGCTTTCTGGATATCCAGTTCATTCTTCTTTTTCGCGATCTCGGATTCCGCGTTGACCTCGGCTTCATTAGCCTCACGTTTTGCCTGCGCCTGCGCTTTGGCAATCTCCTTTTCGCTTTCTGCCCTGGAGATAGCGGCATTTTTCTGAATCTTTACGATATTGTCCACACCAAGGTTCTCAATGACACCGTTGCCGTCCACGAAATTCTGCACGTTAAAACTGATGATGTCCAGACCCATCGCGGCCAGATCCGGCTCCGCGTTTTCCTTTACCAGCATGGCGAATTTCTGCCGGTCGGAAACCATCTCCTCCAACGCCATCTTGCCCACGATCTCACGGACATTGCCCTCCAGGACCTCTCTGGCAACATGGCCGATGTATTCAGGCTTCTTGTTCAGAAAGTTCTGGGCCGCCAGCTTAAGGCGTTCCTCGTTGTCGCTGATCTTGACATTTACGGTGGCATCCACGTTGATGTTTATGTAATCCGCCGTAGGCACCGCGCTGGATGTCTTTACATCGATAGGGATCAGCTGCAGGTTCAGAGCGTCTTTCCGCTCCAGAAAAGGGATCTTGATGCCAGCCTTACCGATCAGTACCTTGGGTTTCTTCCGAAGACCTGATATGATCAGCGCTGTGTCAGGCGATGCCTTTACATAGCCGGTCAGAAAGATCACAACCAGACAGATGACCACGATTACCGCGACAGTTGTTACAAAATTGATCATAATACCCCTCCGCTTTCTCTTATGTATATTTTTATGTATCCTGGTATGTTTAATATGATACCATGTTTCCATGCGCTTCAGCGCACATGGAATCAGAAGTTGACACAATGCCCTTCTGTGTCAACA
>JAMPFQ010000006.1:0-94914 GCA_023664345.1 Lachnospiraceae bacterium
CGGGGAGATTTTATTTTGTCAAAGTTCAAATTTCATTCTCTATAGGAATGCTTTTGGTCTGATTTTGTAAAATTATATTGCATAAAATCTAATTTAGATTGTACACAATTGATTTGCGTTTGTCAACCTTATTTCCCAAAATTTTGAAACAGATAGAAAAATGCCGGTAACAGTTCAGACAGCGCACTGAACTGTTACAAATGCCGCACATGTCCAAGATACGATCAGGAAGCAGAAACAGGGAACTGCACATTGCCCGCAGTTCCCTGTTCTCAAAATCACATCTGCATTTTTCACATTACGCTCTCCGGTAGCGGTTCAGGCAGGAGTAAATCTCCTGGGGCCTGGGCATGGCGTAGCCGCCGGGGATGTAGCTGCCCTCCGCGAAAAATTCCAGGCCCTTCTTTTCCAGCTGGGAAATGATGTACCCGGCGATTTCCGGCAGCGTCCGCTTGCCGTCGATCAGGTTCTCCACCGCATACTTCAGGATCAGGCCAAGGGCAGCCGTCTGTTCACTGTCAATGATCTGCTCTATGTAGCGCAGATCCACAGTTTGTTTCCCCAGGGAAAAACCGTCCCGCCCCATCACCTTGACTTTCAGGCGTTCATACTCGTCTTTTTTATACTCTCCCGAACGGTAATCCCGGCGGCGCACCACAGCGTCCCCGTCCTTGGTCATGATACGGCGGCTCTGGGGAAGTTTAAATTCCGATACGGCATCTCCTGCATGTAAGGGGAAATCCCCACAGAGCGCCTTCGCTTTCTCCGTGATATCAATGGGACGGTAATTGTCCATCTGGATCACCGTGTCCGCAATATGGAAAAAGGCACCGGAACTTCCCGCCACCAAAATGGTGGATATCCCCGCTTTTTCATACAAGTCCCTTGCCCTGGACAAAAACGGGGTGATGGGCTCCTTGTCGGGACTCACCACGCTCTGCATGAACGCGTCCCGTACCATGAAATTGGTGGCGGAGGTGTCCTCGTCCAGCAAAAACACCCTGCTGCCCGCCTCCATCCCCTCCACGATGCCCGCCGCCTGGGAGGTGCTCCCGCTGGCGTCATCGGTGGAAAAGCTGCGGGTGTCTTTCCTGTTTGGCAGGTCATTGATGAACAGGGAAATGTCCACATCCCTGATGAAACGACCATCCTCGGATCGCAGCTTCAGGGCGCTCTCCTTGGTGATCACATATTCCCTTCCGTCCCCCGCGATATGGTCGTACACGCCAAGTTCCAGTGCGTTCAAGAGGGTGGATTTGCCGTGATAGCCGCCTCCCACGATCAGCGTGATCCCCTCCGGAACGCCCATTCCGGTAATCGTTCCCTTGTGGGGCAGTTCCATGCTTATCCGCAGGGAATCCGGGGAGATGAACTTCACGGAATCCTTCATGGGACGGGAGGAAATGCCGCTCTCCCTGGGAAGCACCGCCTGATCCGCCACAAAAGCCGCCAGCTTTCTCTCTTTCAGCTGGCTCCTGATGTATGCCTGATCCTCCGCCAGTTCGATGGCCGCCTTTACGGCAGCGGCGTTCAGGTTCCGATAATAAAACGCCTTTTCCACGCACACCGGGAGATAATCAAACAAAATCTTCTCCAGTTCCCCCGCGTTGATGGTTCTGCCATTGGCGGGGAATCCCACCGCAAAACGCGCCGTGATCCCTGTCTTGCTGACCTCGCAGGCGGTACGGCAGAGCACCTCCTGGCCGCAGCGGGTCACCGAGATTAGGCCGCTCTTACCGGACCCCTTTGCCTTAAAGGTAAAATGGTTCACCTGGGCGCCGAACTGTCTCGCAAGATGATCCGCCAGGGCATTCCTTGTGAGGGTGTCTTTCAGGCAGAACTCCGGAAAGCCCGCCGCTTTCATGGGCACGAAAACGCTCACATGGGAGGGGGCCGCAAAGGGATCACCCTGTACATGGTCGATATTCAGCTGATAACTGTTAAACTGATAGCTTCCCCGCAGCGCCTTGTACGCGGGGTAGCTTCTGTGGTCGATGCTCCTTAACTGGTTCTGTAAATCTCTTGATGATTTCATGTGTTACCTCCCTCTCTATCTTTGCAAACCAAATTCATTTTCAACCAAAGCAAGGGTATCCTCAATACTCCTGCTTTCGTCTCTGACAGTCAAAGACCCCGCAGCAAGCTGACGGGGTATCAATCTTGCAACGCAGCAAGCTGCGGGGTATTTGACCCTCGCGGCATTCGCCAAGGTCCAAGGGAATCATGATTCCCTGGACTTGTGGCTCATTGCCTGCGGGAATAACCCGAAAACCAGAATGGAGAAAAGAGTCGTAAATTACAGGAGAATTACTTTTCTCTGTCTGGTCTTTCAAAAAATCGATTCACTGATATATCAGGGTCAGCCAGCATAATCAGTACATGGTCATAGTCTGATATTTCTTTCAGTGTTTCTATGGAAATATTTGTGTCTACAAATGTCATTTCCCCTCTGGTACTCAATGTACTAAGGATTTGCAATTCCAGTATCTCACATTCCCTCGATACGCCTTTTACCCACGTTTCATATTCTTCCGGTGTTCGCCGGATGAAGTCGTGCCAATCCTGCAAATCCCTTGTATAGGTCAAACAGGAAAGCAAGCCTTTTTACCATCGTAGATTTTCCGGCATATGCCGTTCCGCTGATAAAAAATGTATTTTCAAATGTGATTTGATGATTTTTATGGGAAACATTAGCTGTTATTTTTTATACCGAAAAATTGTATATCTCATAAGTTCATTATCAATATCTCTTCCTGCATATATAACCCGGATTACCGTCACAAGTGCAGCCGTTTTATCAGAAATATAAAATACAAGATAATTGTCAACAGGCATTACCCGAAGTCCTTTTGCTTTCCAAGGTTCTTTTTCATATTGTCTGAATTTCTCCGGGAAATTTTCAAGCCCTATAATATGTCTCTCCAGTCTGTCAAGCAGCCCTGCCGCATTTTCTAAAGATTGCAATTCAAAAGCGATATACTCATAAATACCTCTCAAATCGGCATCAGCTTGTTCCGTAATAGCCACTTCATAAATCATATCCTGTAATCCCTGCGCATATCTGCAAATGCTTGTTTTGCAGGCTTTGTTTTTCCTTCAATCATGTCTGCATACCCTTTCTCAAGTTCCGCATTCAATTCCGTTTCTGAAAGTTCTGTTATATTGACAGGCTTTGTTCTTGGTATCTTTACATCAAAAGGAAGTCCTCTGTTTAAAATAATCTGCTTATAAAACATATTGATTGCACTGGATACCGGGATGCCAAGTGTTGATAAAATAGACTCTGCCTGTTCTTTTACCTCCGGTTCTATTCTTGCGTACAAATTAGCCGTTTTTGCTGCCATTACTTCATCTCTCCTTTTCAAAATATATCTTATTGTACTATTATGTACGCACGAAAGCAATACATATATCAAAATATTTTATAATCTATGTTTGTCTGCGTTAATGATAAGTTGTTGTGTTTACTGCTTCCTCTGATCCTTTTTCTTCAGCAAAGCCGACGTATCCAGTGCCTGCGACTCCTGCGCCCTGTCCGCCTTTTTCGGTTTCTTCCCTTTCTTTGCCTGACCGGAAGCCGCTGCCCGGCCTGCGTCATCCGCCCCGACAGAAACGCCTGCATCTGTTCCGGCAAAAGCGCCCGAAGCCGCGCCTGCTGAAAATTCCGCATCCTGCAACTTACCTGCCTCCGCCGCCGGGATACCTGCCGCACTGCCCTGTGCTTTTCCGCGCTTCGTTCCGGCTCCTGCGCCTCCCTTGCGCTGCCCCAATCGCTGCGCAATCATGCGGTACAGCTTCGTATCCTGGGGCAGGAAATGGAACCTGCGCAGCGCGATATCCAAAACAAACCACAAAACCGCCAGAAGGATCAGCCATTTTGTCAGTTCATACCGCTCCCTGGCATCACTCCGCCGCTGCTGCCAGAAATCCTCCTCAGGGGCAAGCATTCTTCCGTACCGTTCCACAAAGCCGGTGAACGTCCCGGTTCCCACATCAAATTTGTATTCGTCCGAGTATTGCACCGCCATGGCCGTGGTCACCGCATTGGTGATATTTCCGTCGTCCAGCCGCCGCACGCTCAAGTTATAGATACCGGTGATGTCCGTATCCAGCTTTGCCTCATAGATCCCCGGAGCCGTGGCATGCAGGGGAGCCGTCTGCGTGTTGCCCTGGGGATCGGTATACACTGCCTCCACTTTCGTCTGTTCGCCGAAATCCAGCGCGTCATAGACGATGCTGGTATATCCCCCCGCAGTAGTCACATCCACCGTATCCTCACCGATGGAGGCATTGCCCACGCTGTAATCGATGATCCGCTTCCATAACTGCGCATAGTCGCTTTCCCCTGCGTAGCCCGCAGTCCACCGGCCAGTCACATCCGTATTCCAGGCCACGGTATGTCCCAGGCCATACTGCATCACCGTCAGCACCGGATCGTCTTTCTCGGAAGCGATCAGCACATGGGAGGCCGCCTTCGGCGTGGAACTGATATAGCCGTAAAGGAGCGGCCAGCCCTCCTCAAAAAGCCCCCTTGTGATCTCGTTGCCGCCATTCACCGCCAGGCTGAACGTGCCGTTCTGCAGATAGGTATCACCGCTCAAGAACACTTCCTGGGCAAAGATCTTCGGGATCTCCTCCGACATATCCGAGTAGTAATAACGGCCGCCGCACCTGTCCGCCAGCTGTTTCAGCAGCCTTGTGTCCGAACCCTGCCCTACCGCCACCGTGGACAGCGTTACGCCTGCCTCGGCATATCCCGCTGCGATATCGTTGAAATTGCTGCTCTCCCCCTGCCCGTCGGTCAAAAGGATCACATGTCGGATGCTCACATCGCATTCCGTCACGCCGTTCAACGCCGCCCATAAGGCAGGCTTTATGGTGGTCCCACCGCCCTCCGCGATGGTCTCGATCTGTGCCTTGATGGTGTCCTTATCGGAAGCCTGCACAGGCTCCACCACCCAGCTGAAAGAATCGTCAAAGGTCACGACTCCCACATAGTCCGCACTGCGCATCTGATCCACCGCGGCCTCCGCAGCGGTGATGGCCAGATCCAGGTCCGTGGCGCCCGTTGCCGTCCTGGAACCCATGCTCCCCGAATGGTCGATGACCATGATCATGGCCATGGAGGGGATCTCATCCACGCCCCGCAGTTCCATATCCACCGGAAGCACAGTCTCCAGCACCGTTTCCCGGTAACCGCCCAGGGCATAGCTTTCCTCACCGCCCAGGCAGACCAGCCCGCAACCGTAATCTTTCACATAAGTCTCTATATTATCAAGAAAACCCTCCGGCAGGTCTGACAGGTACACATTCTCCAGCAGAACGCTCTTATATTCCAGCAGTTCCTCCAGCGTGTCCGGCGCGTTGATGGCAGATACCACGCTATAATTGCTGCCCACGTTCCGGAGCAGATTCTCATACTGGCTGCTGTCCTCCCGCAGCCCCGACACCAGAAGCACCCTGGGCACGGAATCCACCACCGAATAGGCATGGTAGCTGTCATTTTCCCCGCAGGTATCTCCCGCAGCCACCACCCTGACCTCAAAGCTTTCCACGCTCTCGCCGGTGACTTTCTGCTGAAAGCGGAACTGATTACTGCCCCGGTTTAAGTGCACGTCATAGCCCGCCGTCTGCATGGTCCCCATCCAGACCTGAATCTGGGCATCGGTCTCATAATTGCTCTCCACCGTCACGGTCATGGAATAAGAATCGCCCTGGTACAGATAACTGGGCAGTTCCACATTTTCCACATAGGCATCCTGCCCCTGCCCGATGTCATAGACCAAGGCCAGAAGTTCCACCTGCCTGGAGACCAGCGCGGAGGCGGTATCGGCAAGATTTCCCCTGGTCTCTTTGCCATCTGTTAAAATGACCACCCGCCCCGCTCCGTTCGCCGGGATCATGACCAGCGCCCGGGACAAGGCGTCCTCGAAATTCGTGGCAGTCTTATCCGGCAGGGACATAATCTGTGAAAAACGATCCTCTTTCGTCAGGAACTGCTCCACCAGGGAATTTTTCCCAAACGTGACAATGCCGTACTGATCATTCCCGGGCATCTCTGTCAGGGCATGATCCAGCCAGGCTTCCATTTCCGGCAGGTTCCCGGCATTGCTGTTGGAGATATCCACCAGAAATATTGTGGTGTTGGCCCCGCTGCGCTTATTGACGGAAAAGCCAAACAGCGCCAGCAGGATCAAGATTACGCCCACCCCGCGCACGATCAGGTAAAACTTGCCGCGATAACGCGTCTGGCGCACATACAGGATCCATTCCACAGCCATAAGGATCAGGACGACAGCCAGCGCTACGTTGCGAAGCTGCTTTTTCACAAGCCGGCTGCTGTACGCGCTCCGGTCAACGGTTCCCTCCGCCTCCGGACGTCCATCGGACTCTTTTGCGGCGGCAAAGCGCACCACATACGGTTCCGTGATCTCTCCCGCCGTCACAGAATACAGACCCGCTTTCTTCGTGTCCGCCACCAGCATGTCCACGTCAAAGTCCGCCTGGGGATGGAATGCCACAGCCTCCCCCGCCTCATAAATATTGTCCGCCAGCAGCGAGGTATCCCCCAGAAAACGGAGGGCATTGGCGATAAACACCGGGAATTCCGCCTTTAAGGGGAAATCCGATTCCCGGATGTCAAAGCCCACTGCCACTTCCTTGATGCCGTCATGCTCGCCGTAATAACCGGCGCACTGCTCGCCCGCCCACAGGAATCCGGTCCCCCAGGACGGGATCTCATACACCTTCGTCACGTTGACGCCAATCAGGAATGAGGACAGCCCCGCCGTCAGGTCGCAGTCCGTCACCGTGAGCATCACCCGCTCCGCTGTGCCGGTAGCGTTTTCCGTACCGCGGAATACCAGATAGTTTCCCGCAGGATCGCCCGCCGCTTCTGCACTGTTGGCACTGATTCCCGCCTGGCTGCTTCCCGCTCCCGCATCATAAATACGGATCACCTGAGCATCCTCCGCAGGCGCACCGTCACTGTCCACCCTGGGCAGGCTCATCCCCGCAGCCGCCTGATACGCTTTTTCAATGTAAATGTTCCCCGTGCCCACCAGCACCGCGTCGATCCGGCTTGCCTGTGCGGGAATGGCATACGCTGTATTATCCCTTTCCAGAGAATCCCTTTCATTGCTTCCCGCAAAGCGCACAGATCCGATCTCGCTGCGCAGTGCCTCCCCCTGCCATGCAAAGGGTTCAAAATAGCACAGAGCGGTCTCCCCTGCGGGAACCGTCAGCTGTCTGACCTCCAATAATCTATCGCCCTGATACAGGCTGACCTCCATGGAAGCTTCCGCGTCGCTGTAATTGGCGATACTGGACGCGCAGGTGATGAGGGGCGCCTGTTCCTCTCTCTCCACATGGGAAAGGAAATGATTCGCCACATTGCTCACCGCGTGTCCCATCACAAGCACCTGCGCATCAAAATACCGGGAGAAACTCATGGCGTCCTCCGCCCCGCTGCCATCCGTGAACACGATCACTTCCGCTCCGGCGTCCCGGAGCGTTTCCACCACGCTCTCCGCATCGGACAGATCTCCCGATCCGTCACAGCACTCTATCTGCTCCAGCGCCGCATAAAGGCTGCTCTTGTCCTTTACCCCCACTGCCAGCAGCTCCGTTCCCATACAGTCGTTGGTGACGATGGAAAAAGCGGTCTCCTCCGAGGCTGCGATCATGTCCCTTATCTGCTCCAGGGCCTCCTCCATGCGCGTCCTGCCGTTTCCCGCGTCATGCTGCATACTGGCGCTGGTATCCAGCACAAGGATCACATTTCCTCTGCTCCTGCCCTCCCTGTGTATGTATGGCGACATCAGCGCCAGCACAAGCAGCAGCAGGATAAGGATCTGGAGATACATCAGGATATTGTGGACAAACTTTTCCAGAAACGTCCTGGACTGTTGGTTCCGGAATAGTTTTTCCCACAATAAATTCGAGGAGATCCTATAATCTTTCCCTCTCGGCTTTAACAGATATAAAACGATCACCACCGGAATCGACAGAAGCAGCGCCAGCGGCCATAAACTCTCAAATATCATAAATCACCCTTAAATCCTGGAACACCAGCTGGTTCCTGTCCCTGTCCGTATCGCAGAGCACATAGGCGCCCCTGCCGGAGGAACAGCCCTTTTTCATGCGTTCCATGAGCCGCTTCAGTTCCCGCTCATAATGGTCGATGGCCCTGGCGTCCACCGTCAGGCGCAGCCTGGATTCCGTCTCGGAGTCGATCAGGTTCAGCGTCCCCTCCAGCGCAATGCGAAGTTCCTCTCCGGCCAGCGTGTGCAGGATCACCGGACGCTGCTTGCAGTAATCCAGATATTGCAGCAGCTTCTCATAATCCGCGTTTTCCACATCCAACATAGCGGAATGCAAAAAATCGCTGATCAGCACCGTCACCCCCGGCCCCCTGCGCTGTATCTTCCTTACGGCGGAAAGCATGTCAGCCTCCCCGGAAAAGGTCAGCTTCTCCAGCCAGTGGAGCGCTTTGGCGAACGCGTTTTTCCCGCCGCTTACGGAAAGCCCCTTCCCCATATCTTTCATATCGTAGAGCAGCAGCCTGTCCATGTTGTTCAACGCCAGGAAACTGACCACCGCCGCCAGATCTTTTGCCAGTTCCGCCTTGCTCCGCGCACCGTAGTCCATGGACGCGCTGGTATCGATCAGCACGGAGACCACCGCCTCCTTTTCCTCCAGGTACTCGCGGATATACAGCTTGTCCAGCCTGGCGTAGACATTCCAGTCCATGCGGCGCAGATCGTCCCCGGGCATATACTCCCGGAAATCCGAAAATTCCGCCGAGATACCTTTCTGCACCGACTTGCGGCTGCCGGACATATTCAGGCTGCTCTTATGGGACATCCGAAGTTTAAGCCTGGACAATGTGTCATAAAATTTTGAATCAAGCATACAGACTCTTTTCCTTTGCTTCTATAATCTGTCGGATCACCATATCCTCAGTGACGCCCTCCGAAATAGCGTCAAAACTTAAGAACACACGATGGCGCAGCACCGGATACGCCACATTCTGCACATCCTCGAAAGACACATTCAGCCGCCCCTCCATAAAAGCCCTTGCCCTGGACGCCCGGACCAGCGCCTGTGCCGCACGGGGGCTGGCGCCCTCCCTGATATAGGGATTCTCCGCATGGGTTGCCAGCACCAGCTCCAGGATATGATCCATCACCGCGTCCGCAATGGGGATCTGTAAGATCAGTTTCCGCACTTTCAGAAGTTCCTCCCCGTTCAGAAGCCCCCGGATCTCGGGCGCATCCTGCCCCTCGGTGAGCCCCACGATGCCCCGCAGTTCCTCTTTGCTGGGGAACTTCACCAGAACCTTGAACATAAAACGATCCAGCTGTGCCTCCGGCAGGGGATAGGTTCCCTCCTGCTCGATGGGGTTCTGGGTGGCAAGCACGAAAAAAGGCTCCTCCAGCCTGTGGCTCTCATTGCCCACCGTCACCGTATGCTCCTGCATGGCCTCCAGCAGGGCGGACTGTGTCTTCGGCGTGGCGCGGTTAATCTCGTCCGCCAGCACCAGATTGGCAAAGACAGGGCCTTTCTCAAACCGAAAGCTGCTCTTTCTCTCGTCCTTCACCATGATATTGGTTCCCGTCACATCGCTGGGCATCAGATCCGGCGTAAACTGGATCCTTTTAAAGGAAAGCAGGAACACCTGGCCGATGGTGCGCACCAGCATGGTCTTGCCCAGTCCCGGCATACCCTCCAGCAGCACATTCCCGCCGGAGAGCAGCGCCAGCATGACCTGACGGATGATCTCCCTCTGGCCGATGATCCCCTTGCCGATCTCCTGTTCACATTCCATGATCTTCTGTTGGTATTGTTCTATTTCTGACATTGCGATCCTCCTCGTAATGTTTGGCATGCTTCCTTTCTCAGCCATCTTCCATCCGCTACTTATTCAGGTTCTCAAAATAATCCCGTATCACCGGTTCCATGCCGCTGGGATATTTGCCGTTGGCAATGCCCTCATAGGCGCTGTCCGTGTACTCTCCGATCACGGAATCATAGTCCACATGGTCGCCCTCCCATGCAAGGCCGTTCTGCTGGCGGAAATAATCCGAGTCCTGATTCCCGTCCTGATTGCCTGTCAGGGACGGATCATTGGCGATCGCATTGGGAATGCTGACATAATCATGGGCTGCGTCGCTGCTCCCGGTTCCCCGGCCGTTTCCGCCGTTGCCGCTTCCACTGCCATTTCCCTGTCCATTCCCGCTTCCGCTGCCCTGGCCGTTTCCATTCCCGTTACCCTGGCCATTTCCGTTTCCGCTGCCTTGCCCGTTTCCGTTTCCCTGACCGTTCCCGTTACTGCTATTCTGCCCGTCGCCGTCAGAGCCATCCTGGCCGCTGCCATCTCCCTGGCCTTCCTGGCCGCCGTCACTCTGACCGGAACCGTCTCCGTTTTCACTGCTGCCATTCTCCCCGCCGGAACCTGTGCCGGGAGTCCCTGACGCCAGCTGGGAGCCATTCCGGTTCGCCAGAGCCTTTGCCAGCGCTTCCGCACTGGCGATCCCTGCCGCGCCCGGATCTGAAAGCTGGCTGGCAAGGCTCGCCAGACCCTGGGCCGCCTGCCCGTATTTATAGTCCAGCCGCTCCGTGGCGGCGGCAAGGCTCTCCCAGGAGTTTGCCTCTGCCAGTTCCTGCCGGGACAGATCCAGGGCATCCGCCATCTCCTGAAGCTTGGCACGCTGCTCCTCCGTCAGGCTGTCCATCTCCACACCCTCCAGCGCGTCCGCCAGTTCCTCCAGTTTCTCCTGCTCCTCCCCGGCCTGCTCCTGCACCTGATGGCGAAGCAGCGCCTGGCCGCGCACCGGGGAGGGGATGAACGCCAGGCCGATGACCACCGCCAGCGACAGCGCCAATGCCAGCACATGCCTGAGATCCGGTCTCAGCGGTATCCTGATCTGCTCCCGCATTTTTTGATAATGGGTCAGGGCGTCCTGCCTCTGGAGCAGGGCAAGCTCCTTTTCACTGTCCCTCTGCTCATAGGCCGTGATCATGCGCTCTTTCAGCCCGAAAGAATCCAGCCGCCCGGCGGCCTGCGCCATATCCGCCCGCCTGTACCAGGCATATCCCAGCCCTGCCAGAAGCCCCGCTCCGAAGCACAGCCCCGCCGCCAGATGCACATAGTAAAACTGCCAGACCAGGGACGCCAGTTCACAGAGCATTCCCAGGATACCCCCTGCGGCGGTAAAAAGGATGCCGCAGTCGATCAGCTTTGCCATATTCATTTTCCGCTTACACGCCCTGATCTGCTGTATCAGGTATGCCCTGTCGTCCATCATGCACCTTTTCCTTTTCAAGACATGCCTATTCGTCCTTCGCCTGTCCTGTTCCCTGAACCGTCTGCGCCGTCACCGTTCCCGATGCCTGCGTTCCCTGCGCAAGCTGCTCCGCTGCCACTTCTGACGTCCATGCTCCCTGCTCCGTCGCCGTTCCTGACACCTGTGCTCCCTGCGCCGCCCGCCGCATGGCCTGCTTCTTTGCTTTCCTCTTGATCGGATCGATCCGTTTCGCCGCAAGCCAGAGGAACAGGAACGAAACCGCCAGGAACAGGATTGTGGAAAGGATCATCCACCGATTTCCCACCGCCACCAGATTGATCGGCCCCCTGGTCTGGGTTATGCCCGAAACAGTGGGAATATCGTTCACCAGCGACTGCCCCGCCATGATCCGCACAAAGAACTCTACCAGATACATGATCGGGTTCAACAGTAAAAACAGTAACAGATTTTCCTCATAACTGTAGATAACGCCGCCATGTGTGTAGTGCATGCCTGAATAGGAATATGGCGTATATGAGACATACTCCCCCAGCAGGCTCGGAAGCGCCGTGACCACAAAAAAGATCAGATAAAACCCGTAAGCCATGGTCACTGCCCCGACGCTCCGCTTGCAGATCGAGGAGCACAGGATCCCGATGCTTGCCGCGAAGAATGACATCAGGACAGCCACCGCGATGAACCAGAACAGATAACTCCACGACACCCCTCCCACCACAAAGGAAAGCGCCATGATGGGCATACTGGCCACCACAAAGAACATACTCTGTATGATCGCTGTCAGCACTTTCCCCATGACGATGGAAAAAGGCGTCATGCTGGTGGTCATCATGATATCAAAGGTCTGTCGCTCTTTCTCCCCCGATATGGCGGAGGCCGTCCTGACAGGCACGATCAGCGCCAGTATCACAAGCTGTGCCGCCGCGATCACGGGATACAGCCATACCAGCATACTATAGATATTGTTGGTGGAATATTGGTTCTCATCCTGAATGACCATCATGGCCAGGAAAAAGACCAGTGCCAGTATCAACTCATAGGCAAACACGCCCCAACAGATCTTCATGCTGCGGGACTGCACCCGCACCTCTCTCTTAATGACCGGATTCAGCCGCATTGTCCTGTCCCCCTTTCTGCTCCTCATTGTCCGTGACGCGCATGAACAGCGTTTCCAGACTGCCCTCCTGCTTGTGGAAGCCCGTCACCACCACATCATGGGCTATCATCTCGCCGATCATCTTAGCGATCTCCGGCTTGGTCATGGAATGAGTCAGTTTGATCTCTTTCTCCCCTATGGAAGTCACTTTCACGCCCACATGCTCGTTTGCGATACGCACTGCCGTCTCCTGGCCTCCTTCCAGCGTGACGATCAGCTGATCGCTCCCGAACACGCTGTCCATCACATCCTCGATCAGACCTGACGCCACCAGATTGCCGTGATCCATGATGCCGATACTGCTGCACATTTCCGAGAGTTCGGATAAGATATGGGAACTGATCACGATGGTCTTGCCCATGCCTTTTAAGTTCAGCAGCAGTTCTTTCATCTCCACCCTTGCTCTGGGATCCAGACCGGAATTAGGCTCGTCCAGCACCAGCAGCGCCGGATTGTGGATCAGCGCCCTGGCCACACAGAGTCGCTGCTTCATGCCCCGGGAAAGGGTATCCACAAAGACCTCCTTTTTGTCGGAAAGGTTCACCAGTTCCAACAGATCGTCCGATATCCTCTGGATCTCTTTTGTGCCCATGCGGTACATGGAGCCATAGAAATCCATGTACTCCTTTACTTTCAGATTATCATATACCCCGAAGAAATCCGGCACATAACCGATCTGCTTCTTGATCTCCCGCTGATGGGCCACCGCGTCCACGCCGTTGATCGTGATGTTTCCCGCGGAGGGCAGCATCAGCCCGCACACCATGCGGATCGTGGTGGTCTTGCCCGCGCCGTTAGGCCCCACGAAGCCGAACAGGTCGCCCTTGGGAATGTGCAGCGTCAGATCATTGACCGCCCGGAACTTGCCGTAATCTTTATATAATCGATCAATCCGCAGCATACCGTCCACCCCCCGTTCCTGTCTTTATATAAGAATAAATGCAGCCGAAAGCGGTCTCATTGCATCTGTCCGCCACAGCCTTATCATAATCTTCCACCACTCCCGCAACGATCACCGCTCCCTGCTGCGGGCTCTTCTCCTCCGCAACGCCCAGGCCAATGAGCAGCGCCGCCATATCATCCTGTGCATAATCCTTGAAATTACCGTGGATCCCCACCATACTATACAGCAGATTGTCAAAATAGGGCACAGCGTCCTGATATACGCATCTGCCGTCCCTGACCGCCTGCTGCAGATCAACGGTCTCTCCGGCCCGCACATCGGAAAACACCATGATATAAGTGTGATTCCAGACCGCCATATATGCCAGGTCACGGCCCGTGCCGTTTATGATCGTCCCCTCCGGGCTTCCGATGCCAAGGCCTTTCAGATCCGTGCCGATAAAGCTTCCCACGCTCTCCGCTCTCTTCCCCGCATAGAGGAACCCGTTCTCAAAATTCTCCCGGGGCTTTAATCCGACGGACAGGCCCTGGCTGTCATTGCCCACGATATAATGATAATCCGTGATGGCAGCGCCGCCTCTGCTGTAATAGCCATACCCCAGGAACCCCGGCCCTGCCACCTCATACTCGTCCCGCAGATATAATTTCCATGGCTCTACGCCGGAATGATATGCCAGCATATAAGTGTCCGCCTGGCTGTTGTCAGCCTGCTGTACGGTGACGGAATAGACCCTTGCGTCCTTTACGTTCAGGCCCCGTCCGAAGAGGAAAACACCCACGATAAAAAGGATCCCCAGGGCAGGCGCTCCCACCCAATACCATTCGCTCTTCCTGCATTTGCGCAGGACCAGATACAGGATCGGCCCCACCAGCACCACATAAACAAGGATCAGCGCCTTAAGCCAGGAAAAATCCACGTCCGAATTGCGGCTGTCTATAAAAGCCAGCGCCCGCTGCCCCACATACTCCAGGTCGGAATTATTGCTGATATTCTGGTAACTGCCGGAAAGATACATCGTTTCCTGATAGATGCTCTGTATGGTGTCGGAAGACATCTTCTGCAGTTCCTCCTCACCCAGCGAAAAATAGAGCAGCAGCACCGCACCATCCCCAATGGCACAGCTGAAAGCAGGATTTGCCCCGCTTTCAGACGTCACCGTATATGCATACATTCTATCATAATCCAGATCCGCCATTGCCATCTGGCCAAAATCGATGCCCTGGTCAATATAATCATAATAATATCCATATCTGTCCGCGTTGACCATCGCAATATTTTCTTCGCCCGGTTCGCTGACACCCAACACGTCCACGTCCAGGAAATCCTCTCCAAAACCGGAAAGGGTCTGCTCCGCGTACTCACCTGTGCCGACGATCAGCCAGCCGCCGCCCGCTACCCAGTCCTGGATCGCCTGGATATTTTCATCGCTCAGCGTGGAGGTATTGAACTGATCGATGATCAGAAAATACAGCCCGTCCAGATACCCGGTCAGATTGTCATTGTCCAGTTCGACCAGTTCCAGGGGATAATTGAGCCCCCTGATATAAAACGGCTCTCCCCCCGCATCCATGAAAGTAAGGTCCAAATAGCGATCGGACAGGATCCCCACCGGGATCCCCGATGTGATATCGTTAAACACATCCCTCATAAAAACAGACTGGACAACATTGCCTTCCTCATCCAGGAAATTCAACTGACATGCCCCGTTTACCGCATCCGCCGCGCGTTCCGGCACAGTGACCGTAAACTGCTTCCTGCCCTGCGCCGGGAGATCGATCTCCGTATGATAGGCACAGTTGTCATAATCCGCGCTGAAGATCGCCTGTACCGTTCCCGCAAAATCCTCCCCGCTGTTTTCCACTGTCACCTGCATGACATAGCGGCCGCTTTCCTGCTTGAGCATCCTCACATCGCCGGAAAGCGCCCCCTCCTCAAGGGGAATGTCCACAGCAAATGCCCTACAGCCATTGCCGCCCCATATCAGGCCAAACATGCATAGAAACATGAGCGTTATCACCATGACCCGTTTATACATACCGATCCTCCATTCCGATGCCATTGAAACGATCCGTACCGTCTCTCCACAGATTCCATCATAACATCCCGGCAAAATAAAATCTTGTATTTTCTTCCTGAAAATGTTTAAGATTTTCTAAAGATTTATCCTGTACAGAAAAAAGGGCGTTCTATGAACGCCCAACACTGCTGAAACTCTTCAATTAGTCAACACTGACAACCTGCTTCTTGTTGTAAGAACCACACGCCTTGCAAACTCTGTGAGACATCATCAGTGCGCCGCACTTGCTGCACTTTACCAACTGAGGAACGCTCATCTTCCAGTTTGCTCTTCTCTTATCTCTCCTGCTCTTGGAAGATTTATTTTTAGGACAGATAGACATATCATTACACCTCCTTACCCGCGTTGAAAATATCCTGTATAGCAGCCATACGAGGATCCGGGACAAAAGTATCGCACCCGCAATCCCTTATGTTCAGATTCTGTCCGCACTTGGGGCAGATGCCCCTACAGTCCTCCCTGCACAGAATCTTTGACGGCCAGTTACCTATGATCTCATTGTACACAAAAGTCTCTACGTTCAGATGACAACCCTCCATAAAACTGAGGTCATCAATCTCCTCTTCCGCAGCTGCATCCGACGGCGCAACGACTCTGTCAAAGTTCAGTTCCAGCGCCACAGGCACTTCTGCCAGACACCGATCGCATTCAGCCCTGAACCTCAGCCTGACGCCTCCCTCCACTCTTGCCTTACCGTCCTCGATATTGGTAAAAGTGAACGACACCGGAGATCTCTCGATGATCTCATAGCTTCCCGTCCGGCTCTCAAAGCCTTTCATTTCAAGGTCTGCGCTTTCCCGAACCTGCATGCCCTCAGATGTCAATACATCGGATAAGTTTACTAACATAGCGGCTCCCATGCATGATAATCGCGTTACTTCTCTTCACACATTGATTAATTATACATAGATACCGCGGGTTTGTCAACAGGATTTTTGTAAATCATTGGCATCCCGTCAACAGATAAATACGCTGCCCTTCACAGTCCCGGGCAGACCTCCAGCAGCAGTTTCAGCATATCAAGCGCGTGCTTTCGGGTCTGGGCATCCGCGTTGTCCAACATGCTCTCGATAACAGCCACTTCCTCAGTGTGCTGCTCCTGTCCCCGGTCAGACAGGCTCTTCCCATAGATGATATAATCCAGCGGCATGGCAAGAGACGCGGAGATAGCCATCAGCGTCTCCACTGACATCCCGCAGCTGCCCCTCTCGATATCCGCATAGTATTTCGGCGCACGGTCGATTCTCCGGGCCATTGCCTCCTGCGTCAATCCGGAAAGGGTGCGTTTCAGCCGTATCCTTTCCCCAACGGCAAGGCGGTCATATGTTGCTTTTGGCAGCAGATGTGTGTTCCTGTTCCCATCAGACATCCTATCATCCCTCCCTGATCCGGGGCTGTCATGTTTCCGGATCCTGTTCCGTCTCTAAATCAGCATACTTGATCCCAGGATCCAGGTATTCCACTTCCATATCGTAATCCAGTTCATTGACCTCCAGGTCATATTCCTGATCATTGACCCTCCTGAATTCCAGTCTCTGCGTGTTTTTGCCCTCCCGCTCACGGGCATCGATATCCTTCCTGACCTGCTGCCAGGCTCCCTCTTCCTTTTCTTCCGGGATCGTCTCAAATTCGAACAGGAATCTCTCCGGTCCGTCCGGATCGCCATCCGATCCCTGCCGCTCACTCCTTATGGCATTCCATATCTTCACGATGATGAAAGCCAGCACGATAGCCGCCATGAAGAACACCACAAGAGAAAGGAATCTCCAGAGCATCCTGGCCCGGTCATTCTCGATCGCTTCCTGTCGGGAATGCTCATAGATGGACTCTGCCGTTGAAATGTTGTGTTCGGTCTCCGTCCTGCCCGCCCCGTCCGCGGCGCTGTCGGTATCATGATCCGATCGGCTGGCGCTTTCTGCGATATCAGGGGTTCCCGACGCCTGACCCGCGTCCGCGTCCGTCCCGCCTGTGTCCGGCTGATCCGTCCCGACCGCTCCCGGGCCGTTCAGCATTTCCTCGAAAGAGACCCCTGTCACATCCTCTCCGCTGATGCTCACAGGCGCATAGGCAAACTCCGTGATCGTAAAAGCTTCTCTCCCATCCGCCGTATAAGCCTCCGCTGATGTGAACGCGATGCCGGCCTCTCCGCCGCCCACAGCCCTGAAATACAGGAATACCTTGACCTCATTTCCCGTGCCGGTCCCATCCAGAGCCAGCATGCCATCCTCCTCTGAATCCGCCCCGGAAACGTACTCCATGCGCGCATTGTCATAGCAAAGTTCCAGGTGGTAGTCTCCGATCGCCTCTTCTGCCCTGATGTATATGCCTATCGGAAACTCTCCCCCTCCCGTTTCCTCCGTATACGCAGCCGATCCGAATGCCGTCACCGCGTCAGCCGCGTATACCTGTGCCGGACATGCACAGGCCATTATTAAAGTCAATAACCCCGCTGCAAGCAACGAGGCATGGGATTTGAAGCGCTGCAAGCAGCGGGGTATTGACCCTCGCGGCATTCGCCAAATGCCCATGCAAGCATGGCCGTTTGGCTCATTGCTCGCGGGAATGAATCCATATAAAAAGATACGCCATCCGCGTTTTATGATCCTCCGCATCATCTGCTGTCCTTTCACTCTTCGTCCAGATCGACTTTCTCATAAAAGATCTCGATCATCTGCTCCTTGAGGGCATCCATGTCCGGGTAGAACTCCTCATACATTTCGCCCATGACCGTTTCGCCCTCCATGGTATAGATCTGGTCTCCGGAAAACCGATACCCCGTCAGTTCGGATGCCAGATAAGCCATCTCATCCACGGTGATATCCGTGACCGTATACCCTTTTACTTTGTTGTACAGTGTGATCGGCATCGTGATGTCCTGCTTTGTGGCAGCGATCGCTTTCGCCACGAAGGACGTCAGGTAGGTCTTCTGCCGTCTGGTACGGAGCCGGGCGCTCTCGTATACAGTGATGTCACGCCATTTCACAAAAGTGATGGCGTCATTCCCTTTCAGCAGCACCGTATCGCCGGTATGCCAGTCTTTCCGGGCGCCGGCCACATCCTCCGGAATGACCACCTCTATCCCGCCCACCGCGTCATTGATGTATGGGATCGCCTCATAATTGACCGAGATATAGCCATGGACGGGCAGATCAAAGAACAGTTCCGACACTCTGTCCCTGGTCATTTCACAGCTTTTAGCCCCGCCATCCCCGAAAGCGTGCTGCACGGTAAGCTGCGCTGTGGTGACCACATCCGTCCCACCGTCCCCGACTCCCACCATGATGATGTCCGTCATTGTGTTCCGATCGACCGCAAATATGCTGATCGTTTCCTCATGTGGATCTATGATAAGGAGAAATATGGCATCGCTCTGGCCCCCGCTCGTCAGGTCCCTGTTCGCTTCCGCTTCTCCCATTTTGTCTATTCCCATCACCAGGAATGTCATGATATCCTCATTATAAGCATACACATCCCCGTTATACCTTACCCAGCCTTCCTGCCACACATAGCTGCTGTCCTGGACAGGCTCCGGATCATCCATGACCATATCCGGGCCTTTGGAATTCGCGTTATCCCGCAGCCGGTTCCTCCCCGAATACATCATGATCCTTGCGCCCGCGTATACCAGCGCAAGGAACACGGCGATCACCGCCAGTATGCGGAGAAACAGCCTGCGCGTCCTTCCTCTCTTATCCTGCTTTTTCTTCAATGTCTCTCACTCCAAATAAGAATGCATGTCTCAATACATCAGTGCTTGAAAAAGTTCGTGCCACACGCTTTTATGCAGAACTTTTTCAGTAATCAATCATGCATGATCGATCTATGGCTCCGTTGGTTCAGCTTCTGGCAAATCTGCCGCCGCAGACCGCAGCGCCAGCGATGCCTGCTGCAGCGATCATAAGAATGACCGCCATATTGGCCTCACCGGTCTTGGGCGCGGTCGCGTTCAGGACAACAGCCACAGGTGAATAGGAGCTCATGGTGAACGTCACAGTACCATTACCAACAGCGGAAACAGGCAGTACTTCCCATTCCGTGCTGCTCTTCAGGTGGAGCACCGTTACGGACTGGCCCGCAACAAGGCTGGGAACTCCCAGCGTGAATGTTGCAGTGCCTGTGCCTTCGGGCACGCTGATATCCACCATTGTGGCGATAACAGCATTAGCGCCTACCTTGTCATATGCAGCAGCTATCATGGAAACAGCCGCCTTGTTCCCTACAGGAGCGATGGACGCTCCGGAAACAGATGTGGAAAGGGTGGTATTGCTGACATAACCCGACAGCACTTCAGGAGTGACTGCCTGGCCGGATGCCGTCTTTACCAGCACTTCCGTGGAACTTGTAGTGTCTGCGGAACTGGATGAATCATCCGCAGCTTCCGCAGCGCTCGCTGTGTTGCTGCTCGCTGTGCCGCTTCCGGTAGGGCTGCTGGCTGCAAATGCAGTCATGCTCATGCCGAAAGTCAATACAGCCGCGCATGCGAAAGCTAAAAATCTCTTTTTCATTTGACCTCTCCTCCTTTCAAAGGATACCTTTGCGTGTGGCACTCGCTTCTATATCAACCGGTCTCCCGGAAGATACCATGTTAATGCTGATCCGCGGCGGCGACCGATCCCTGATCTCTTCCGTCCGCCACTAATACGGCGGCAACCAGATATCTTTTATCCGCCTGGTTTGTGATGCAGGTGGACAGCGTCAGGATTCTGCTGTCCGCCGTCACCTCCACATCCCTGTTGAAGTTGTCGTTCATCCCCTCCAGGGAAAAAATGTTATCTATGTATAACTCCCTCAGGCTCTCCTGAGACAGGTCAAAACCCATCAGGAGATGCACGTTGGAAAAGGCATAGGCCGCAAAGACCTGATACACCAGAGGGCCTTCCTCCGTATAGATATACACATACGGATGTTCCTCAAAAAAGACCGGATCCTCATAATAATGGAGGTTCGCGAACATGGTCCCCGCTTTCATGTTATGCCCATACAGCACCGTATTGAAATCGCTGAAATCTTTAGCGTTGAGGAACTGGCTGTATATACACCCGGGATACCCTTTGGAACCGTCCAGGTTGTAGTCCAGGTAATAGTCCAGCTCCGTGGGATGCTGGAGCACGGGATAATCCACGTTTGTATCCGGGATCGTGATCCAGGCGTATATGTCCTCATTGGTCTCATGCAGCACATCGAAATCAATCCCTTTCTCCGGGATCTCAAAGCTGCTGGCATCTGCCAGCGCTTCCCCGTCCTGCGTTTCCCGGCCCGGTGCAGCCGCATCCTGATCTCCGGCGGTATCAGCCGACGGCAAAGGTACGGATGTGGGCATCGGCGCCGGTGTCTGTGCCGCCGCCATGGATCCCAGCAGCGCCTCGTACTCCTCCTGCTGCTTTCTGACCTGTCCGTTGTGGTAAACAAGATATCCCAGGGCCGCCACCGCAGCCAGCGCGAACAGGACCGCCAGGACAAGATATATCAGTTTCTTCTTTTTTCCGTTTTCATGCTCCGGTATGTTGCTCATTTTCTTTTACCTGACCGCAGGACTCCTGCGGCTCCTTTCCTGTCTAGTCCACTGTATACAGATCCCTCGTATACACCTTGTCTGTCACATCCGACAGTTCATCACTCTTTCTGTTTGATACGATGATCCCGGATCTTTCCTTAAATTCCTCCAGATCATGTATCACCTCATAGCCCGCGAACTCATCCGCCGTGATAGCAGGTTCGTAGACAATGAGTTCCATATCCGGGCCGTCCAGTCTTGCCATGATTCCCTGAATGGCGGACTGTCTGAAATTATCAGAATCTGTTTTCATGGTGAGGCGGTATATGCCCACCGTCCTGCAGCCCGTTTCTTCCAGTCGTTTCCTGATATGGTCCGCGATGAAATCCATCCTTGTGTCATTGGCCCTGACAATCGCCCCCATCATCTCATTGGGAACCTCCGCAAAGTTGGCCAGCAGCTGCTTTGTATCCTTGGGCAGGCAGTACCCGCCATAGCCGAAGGACGGATTATTGTAATAATCACCAATCCTGGGATCCAGGCACATGCCATGGATGATCTTCCCCGGATCCAGTCCATAATTCTCCGCATAACTGTCCAGTTCGTTAAAATACGATACTCTCATGGCCAGATAGGTATTTGCGAAAAGCTTCACCGCTTCCGCTTCCGTCGGTTCCATGATGACAGCCTCGATATCCTCCTTGACCGCGCCCTCTTTCAGCAGTCCCACAAATCGCTGCGCCGCCGCGTATGTACCCGGGACATCCTCTCTCGCCCCGACGATGATCCTCGACGGATACAGGTTGTCGTATAGCGCCCGTCCCTCCCTTAAGAATTCCGGTGAGAACAGGATTCTGTCCGTCGCGTATCTTTCCTGTACCTGAAGGGTATATCCCACAGGAACCGTGGACTTTATGACCATATACGCCCCCGGATTCACCCGCAGCACCTGTTCCATGACGGATTCCACGGATGAGGTGTCAAAATGGTTCTTCTCCGGGTCATAATTGGTGGGGGTCGAAATGACCACCATATCCGCATCCCTGTATGCCCTGTCCCCGTCTGTGGTCGCGGTCAGATGCAGATTGTGATGCCCTAAATATTCTTCCAATTCTTTATCCCGTAAAGGCGAGATGCCATGATTGATCATTTCCACCTTTTCTTCCATGATATCCACCGCATATACTTCATGGTGCTGTGACAGTAAGACCGCAATCGATAATCCTACGTATCCTGCGCCAGCTATCGCTATCTTCATCCTTGCACTTAACTCCTTATATCATCGTTTTGAAGTAATCTATCGTCTTCATCAGCCCCTCTTCCAGCTTGACGGCCGGTCCCCAGCCCAGTTCTTCCCTGGCCAGTTCGATCACCGGCCTCCTCTGCGTGGGATCGTCCTGGGGCAGGGGCCTGTGGACAATCCTCGAGCCGGAGCCTGTCAGGCGGATCACCATATCAGCCAGCTGGAGCATCGTGAACTCCCCGGGGTTCCCCAGATTGACCGGGCCGGTAAGGTCGTCCCGGCTATCCATCATGCGCACCATGCCCTCTATCAGGTCATCCACGTAGCAGAAGCTTCTGGTCTGCAGGCCGTCCCCGTATATGGTGATGTCCTCCCCTTTCAGCGCCTGTACGATGAAGTTCGAGACAACCCTTCCGTCATCCGGCCTCATGCGCGGCCCGTAAGTATTAAAGATGCGCACCACCTTGATATCCACGCCGTGCTGCCTGTGATAATCGAAGAAGAGCGTCTCAGCCATCCGCTTCCCCTCGTCATAGCAGGCGCGGATCCCGATGGGGTTCACGCAGCCACGGTAGGACTCCGGCTGGGGATGGACCTCCGGGTCGCCGTACACCTCGCTTGTACTGGCCTGTAGGATCCTGGCATGGCATCTCTTCGCCAGCCCCAATGTATGTAATGCCCCGAACACGCTGGTCTTGGCCGTCTTGATCGGATCGTACTGGTAGTGGGGCGGGCTCGCCGGACAGGCAAGGTTATAGACCTGGTCGCACTCCACATAAATGTCTTCCACCACATCATGACGGAGGAACTCGAAACGGGGGTTGTCCATCAGGT
This sequence comes from Lachnospiraceae bacterium, assembly GCA_023664345.1. Lineage (GTDB taxonomy): Bacteria > Bacillota > Clostridia > Lachnospirales > Lachnospiraceae > Acetatifactor. The sequence continues at coordinate 23,015 of JAMPFQ010000006.1, forward strand.
GCTGTATGTTCTCTTTTCGGCCTGTGAACAGATTGTCCAGGCAGACCACCTCATTGCCCTGATCCAGCAGTCTTTCGCAAAGGTGGGAACCGATGAAGCCGGCGCCGCCTGTTACTAGGATTCGTTTTTGGGTCATTTTATATTTCCTCCACTTGTTCATTTTACTGATATATAAAACCTGATAGATCAAGTTATGATTGTATCTCTCCTACGACCATCCTGTTGGTTTTGGAACTTTCCTTATTTTCGCTTTGATCTATCTTCTGCCAGCCATTCAATAAAGTCTCTTACTGCCCCTTCACCGCCATTTCTATCACTGACATAATCTGCAATAGATACAACTTCTCTAGCCGCATCAGCCGGGCATCCAACAATGCCGCCTGCCTCTTTAACCTGCTCCATACAGGGAAGATCAATGACGTCATCACCTATGTATGCCACATTTTTGAGGGAATACTGTTTTACATCGGAGCAATAGCCCAATATGATTTCGTTCAGACGCTCAATCTTTTTCCGTACTCCCTGATGAATCTCTTTGATTCCTAATTCCTCACACCTGTTTACAAGTATTTTACTGTTTCTTGCCGTGATGATAATGGGAACAATATCATTTTCCGGCAACAACTCTTTGATTCCATATCCATCTTTTATACTAAACGCCTTGAAGATTTCCCCATCTTCTCCCATATATATTTTACCGTCTGTCAATGTCCCATCTACATCCATTACCAAAAAACTAATCATCAGACCTCCCTACAATATAGACCAATTCAATCCTTTAACTGATAATCCTAACTGCTTCCGACATAATACATGGCTCCAGCCTGGGTATTACTTCCATAGTGTTAAACTCAATCTTGGGAATAAGTTTTGTATCCCACGGCAGGGTAATATCTATCAAACAGGGATCATTGTCTTCAAACCATTCCTTATACTGATCTAAGGCTTCATAAGACGGCAGGGTTGCCGCTTTGATGTTATAAGCGTTAGCGATCTTTTCAAAATGCGGGACAGAATATCCACTGAATTCCGTTGTCTGGGCATATCTCCCATTGTAGGACTTTTCCTGTACCTCACTGATCTTCCCCAATGCATGATTATTAAAAACAATGATTTTGACCGGGAGATTTTCTCTTGCCAAAACCTCCAGTTCCTGAATATTCATTTGCAGGCCGCCGTCGCCAGTAATGCAAAACACTTTCCCTTTACCCTGATAAATCGAGGCTCCGATCGCGTAGGGAAGACCTACTCCCATAGCGCCATAGCTTCCGCCGATCAAAATACGCCCCTTTCTTCCCCTCAGTCTAAGCGATTGGGCTGTCCAGCACATTGTCTGCCCGATATCGACTGCAACAATGGGATCTTCCGGCAGCATCTCTCCTAACTTCTTCACCGCCAGATTTCCTAATTCATCATCCTGTCCTTCCAGATGATCACGCAATTTAAAACACTTTTCCCTCCATTCATGATAATCTGGTATGTTTTCCTCAAGTATCTTTAGCATAAAATCTGTAGCGTCAACTAAATACTTCTCTTCATCCTTTTTTATCTGGCGGCTCAACTCCGCCTGGTCAATGTCGGCTCTTATGAGGGCCGCATTCGGAGCAAACATTTCAGGACGACTGCCTATCTGCCTCAAGCCGAGACGAACACCGACTGCAATTACCAGATCACATTCCGCCATGATCATATTTGCTGCACGGTTGCCATAAGTTCCTATAAATCCAATCCTGTCTTTATCCTGAATCATATCAACTGCATTCAGTGATGTAAGTACCGGAATATGTGTCTTGTCCATAAATCGATAAATAACCTCTGACGCACCTGATTCACGTGCGCCATTACCCAGTAACAATACCGGCTTTTTGGATGTCATATGGAAAATCAATAACGACGCCTCCTTTCCTGCCGATCATCGCTGCATTATATGCCGTAGAAACAATATCCGGAAAATCTTCCGCAGAGTTCGGCGTTACCGAATATTTTGTAATATTTCTCGTTATCGAGACAATATCCATTTCCTGAAATCCGTTCTGCCGTATTCCCGAATAACCCTTTCTCTCCTTATTGGGAACATTGCCGCATATTCCCATTAATGGGATCCCATCAAACCAGGCATCAGCCAAGCCGCCTAATCCGTTGACAGCGCCCGGCCCCGATGTTGTAAAATAAACACCCATTTTCCCACTCAAGCGTGCGAAACCATCTGCCGCATAGGCACATCCCTGTTCATTATAGCATACATGCACTTTGATCTCATTTCTCCTCTTATACAGCGCATCCATAAATGGCACAATGTATCCTCCTGAATAACCAAATACATCCGTGACATCTTTCTGTATCAGGAAATCAACTAAATATTCCGCGCAGTTCAACCTATCTTCCCCCTATCTCTGCCATATTGGGTGTATATTTCATCCAGATCAGTAAAATCTGTCTTGGAATAATTTGATCCATAACGCTTACGCTTCATACTGTCCAGCCTTGAAATGATCTCTAAGATCTCACTGCTATTACAGGAAGAAATCTTTTTGAGATGGAAAATATTATCCACATGTGAACCCATCATACCACATATCAGCATCGGCAGATCATACCCCCACCTGTCAACAGCCTCATTGTCAAGACAGGGACTGATGTATCGTTCGATCGTATCAAAGAGTACACTGATCGAATAATCTTTACCATGCCTTGCATTAAGATAAGCCGCCAATACCTCTGTGGACGCATTCCCGGCTCCTCTTCCCATTCCATACAAAGATCCATCCACCACAATATCCCTGTCCGCGTCCACAGCCATATCGATCATTGTTTCCGCAAGGGCATTGGAAAGCTGCAAATTATTATGGGAGTGAAGTCCGACACGGATGGACTTATCAAGCCTCTGATCCACCTGTGCGAAAATACTCTTCAAATCCTCCATATACATGGTGCCAAATGTGTCAACTATGGAAAACGCGTATGGTTGAATGCGATTTACTTTTTCTATCATTTCACATAATTCACCTACTGTATAAGAAGGTGCGTCCATGGGATTGGCAAATATCTTATAACCCTTTGCCTTGGCGCCGGCTACAAATTTCAATGCCGCATCCGCTTCATGTTTCGCAAAAGAGATCCTCAGATATTCAAAAGCCTTTCCATCACACCCATCCAGGTTTTCCAATGAATATCGGCTATTATCACAAAACCCCGTGAATCGAGCGGCTTCTGCATCAACAGGCAGAAACCTGCGGGCTTCCGTCGAATTCCTGTAAACCAGCGTCTCACCATTTACCGCATCCTGCAAAAACCCGACCTCAATGATATCAATGCCCGCATTAATAAGTCCCTGCATTACACCACTGACAAATTCCGCTGGTGAATTTTTCTTAAAAAGATATCCACCATCCCTGATCGTACAGTCATTGATCTGAATGTTCATTCCATAGCCCTCCCATATAGATTGCGTTTGCAATTTCAAAATCAATCGGATAATCAATATCCACCGCTTCAATCTCATCTACTTCATGAATGTACGGTTTAATGCCTACCCTTCTGTCAAACTTTTTAAAAGTTTCCCTGGTAAACACAAACGCCCCCGACGCCTCCGCATAGACAGGTTTTAAATCCTGGGTCCGCGGGAAATGCTGAATGTCAAAATTCATTGCACTGCCATCCTGCCATAGAAATTCCTGCATTTTCTTGGCCAGAAAAGCGGAATCATATTCCCCAGAAGCAACCTTTTCGATGCATGTATCAATGCTTGCACTTCTGGTAAACGGTCCTGTTGCATGGGATACCACATAGATATCAGCATCGACCACTTTCATAAATTCCCTGATAATATCATTGCAGTTTGCGGTATCAGCATCCAGACAGACCGGTCTCTGGAGATATTTTACACCATCCAGCACATACTCCCTGACATCCGTGCTGCTGCAATAAACAAAAGTCTCATCTATTCTTCCAGCATTCAGGCAGGCTTTTTGGATCAGTGCCATCAGTGGAGTATGATCGGAAAACCTTTTGACATTTTTACCCGGAACGCGTTCATTATTTAGTTTGATGGGAATCATAGCAACTACTTTCATTTTGAACATCCTTCCTTATGTAGTCTTTTTTATAAGGCGCAACAGTTTTTCTCTGTTTGCCCACGTCACGATCAAAATAATAACAACTATGAGATACCGCACCACACAACCTTTGTAAAATAAGCTGCTGACAATCCCCAATGCTGTAAAACCTGTTGCCAACAGGAAAATATGGGGAAGGTTATAGATTTTTTCCCGGATTCCCATTTTGCGCAATGTATACAGATACATTCCACCATGCATACACGCCAGACATATGTAACTTGCCAAAGTAGTGTATCCCGCTGCCAGGTATCCGAATTTCGGAATGAACATCCAGTTCAGCGCCACATTTAAAACTGCAGCCGTCACGGATGCTGCTACCACTAATTGCTTCTGTTCATAAAAATATGTTATGTTCACAAATACATTGAACAGATACATGAGAAAAATGCTGCATGCCACCGGCGGGATAATGTAAACCGCCTCCCGGTACTCATCCGTCCCCAATATCGTAACTGCTTCCGGAGCCAGCAGGATGAGCAGCAGATTCAATCCGCCTATCAACAATAATGTGGGAAAGACTCCTCCATATATCTCACTGTATTTCTTTTCCTTTAATTTACGGTATGTCCAAGGTATCATGCTCGACAACAGCGCTGAATTAAACAGTCCCATTGCCTCCGATATCTTATAGGAAAACCCATAAATACCCGCCTGTGACGTGCCACAAAATCTTTGGATCATCACGCGGTCCGCCTGCTGCAGGATTCTGGACGAAAGGAAATGCGGGATCAATGGAATATTAAAACACAAAACATATTTCCAAATATCCTTATTGAAAAAGCACCTGCCCTTTCTCCAGATGTCGGCTGCCAGTACAAGCGTTATCCCCCCCTGTATCATGACTTTTGTCAGCACAGCAGCAAACGCTTTTTCATCAGATAATGATACCAGCGCAAGCCCCACACCTAAATTCAGCAGACTGTTCAGGATCGTAACGACCACTATACCTTGATATTGATAATCAAACTTCTTTCTGGCGAACCACAGGTCGATAGCAACTATGAACATGGAATCCAATGCCATTGCTATAATGTATTTACCTGAAAATCCAAATACTTCCTCCCAGAAGCCAATAGACAGGCCAAATATCATACATGCTGCCGCTGTTAAGGTGCACAGCAGTCCCAAAAATGCCCCTGTCACCTGTTCACGCATTTTTTCATGCCTGATCAGACAGTTATGGAAAGCATATGCCGCCAGATTCAGTGTCGTAAATATAAGCACTATGGATTCCCACGATTGGAACAATGTATAGAGACCATATTCTTCTGTGCTCATCAAACGGACATACAATGGAATCAAAAGCATATTGATGCCCTTTTGTACCACAGAGCAAACCGTATACCAGAAAGATGCTTTTGCAGGATTGTACGTCCTCTTGCTGTTGTTTTTCACTATGATAATCCTTTCATTCGGGCATCTATCAGTTCCTTGCTGTGCCTGCCCTCCCCCAGACGCTGATCCCACCCATGGTTATAATATAGATCCATTAAAAACCTATTATTCTTCAACTTTCTTTTCAGAAAATAGTACATCTTAAAATATAAATTTTTTTTAAGATATACACTGATCGGAATATGTATCCCGTGCTCTTTCATACTTTTTATAATCTCTGAAGTATAAAACGAATAATCTAATGCCAGTTCTCGAGCAAGTTTTGTACTAAAATGCTTTTTATAATCTTCCACATCAAAGACTGCCCCAAACTTGTCCAACTTTCCGATGGCATACAGTTCCGACATTGTTCGAAGGCATTTAGAACAATGCCCACAATTATCAACCTCTCCACATACAGTCAGTCCCTTTTGTGCCACGGAATCATTCGCTATATACTCAACTTTTTCGACACGACTAACTTCACATCCTGATAGATAAAATTTCAACCCATCAGACCCCACAAGTGAAATTGCCAAGGGTGCTTTGATTCTTCCATCTGCATCATCCTCCTTACCTACTGATGCCTTTTCAGCTGCTGCCCAATAATAAACTCCAAACAGTTTCCGCAGCGCATAAACAAAAGATGCCGTAACTACAAGATCTGCCCCTCTCTGTATTTTTCTGTAAAGATTCAACAACGAAACATTAGAATTAACACCGACAAACTGCAATCCCATTTCTTCGGCCAATGGCCGGAATCTTTTCACTTCCTCGTTATACCATTTTGCATCCAGTTCTTCTGTCATGCCTGCCATTGCTGCACCGCTTAATGCCAGCAAAAGATGTGTGACCCGCTTTGATTCATATGGAATATCCTTGTGTGCCAATACTGTATAAAAGGAATCCACACCTCCTGAAAAACCTGTTCCAACAACCATTTCAGATTTTATTACTTCTCTTGTCGTTTTCCCATTAAGCTTTATATTGTAGTATTCTTTCAATTCGGAAGAAAGGATTGGAATCATATATGTTTCCAACTGATACTTCAGATCCTCCGACATAGGCTCCTCGTATCTGATATCGCACTGCTTTTCCATTGCAAGTTCCAGCAATGCAAGCACAAAAGGATCGCTTGATTCCGCAGTCAGATACTGTCCCCATTTTTCTTCCACCTCGAAAAAAAGTGTCTTTTCTATTTTCTCATCTGCAAAGTTCCAGACCGTGTCTGCTTCCAGCCGCATATATCCTTCACTTTTGACAATCCGAGGACTGTTAATCATAATCTCATTTTTCTTAATCTGTTCCATGATTATACCCCCAGCGTGCTTCAGCACACATACCAATCAATATTTGAAAATTTACTTCCACACTTTCACTCTCATATCTAAAACAAAATTTCTGCCACCTGATCTATCTGTTCCGCGACCTTATGGCATAGGCACTATTCTTCTGCCTATTATGTGCTTTAAGACATTCCCGGCAGCCAGATCATCTCTCCAGACAGTTCATAATGCCTTGGACGCATACCATCCTTAAATTGCGCGATCTGCTCTGTATGAATAGGTTCTATTCCGACCAAATCAAATTGCTGTATTCCTCTTTTTTGTAAATCTTCACATATATAAAAAAGCATAAAATGATTTGCGCATACTGCCCTGCCTTCTTCAAAACTCATGGCTATGTAATAATACGCAAACGAACACTGCAGATACACTACACAGCATGATATGATCTCATTCCTTACATTCTCCACGCGATAACATACAAAGGGACACTGTTCCATCTCAAAAAGAGCGGAAAGGATTTTCTCGTCTGTTGCCTTAAACCCCTTGGCTCTGGCATGATCCTGGTATAATGTCAAAATATCCTGATAACGCTCGTTGCCGATCAACATTCGCAACCCACTTTTCTCCGCAATCCTCAGGTTGCTTCTCCATCTCGCACTTAGTCCTGCCCTGATCTCATCCAATGGTCTGGTCAAATCTATGATTCCTGACGGAAACCCAAAATAGTTCCAGCACTTCCACCCATGCGCCTGCAGCAACGCCAGACCCGATGGAGAAAACTCTATATTAGGCTCATAGAATATTGGCCGTTTATATTTCTTTTTTACCAGATCCATAACATATAGCATATTTTCCAGGTTATGATATTCCTTGATAAAAGCAGGCCCCCTTCTTACCCTGACTGCTACAGGTATATCAGCCACACGTTTTACAAGCGCCTGCAGGATTCCTACCGGATTCCCTGCCTGATCCGTGATGATTGCCCTGTCAGGTCGCCACTTTTGCGCCTTTTCCTTGGCGTATCCATACTTCCAGTCCTGAGCAACACTTAATAATTCTATTGGCAGATTTCTCTGGATTCCTTTCGCCTCAACATCATCACCTTTTATCCAGTGCATTGACAATCTCGGGCTGCCTGTCCCACACTTATCAATGACATTCAGGCGCTTTGCCAGCTGCATGGGCTTGATATCCTGATGTATCGGCAGCACAAGGATATTTCTGGAAAGAATCCTTGCTGTTTCCGCACTTTCCAACCTCTCCACATCCGGATGCAGGTCTGGCCAGAATGTCATGGGAATCCCCAGTTTATGTATGGTATCAATCACCTTGTCCTTATCAGCTACATTTTCCAGGCTGTAAGCCGCCACATAAGGACAAAAACTCTCTTTCGGCAGCAGGGAACAACTTTCCGGCGCAATCCTTGCCATCAGTGCGTTCATCATGCATAGATTTTTTCTTCTCATATAGGCATATTCCTTCAGTTCCTCATAGGAATAACCCATAAGCCAGGCCTTCGACTGTTCTGACAGGGATACGCCTGTCTGTGTCTGTTCAGCAGTATCTCCATAATGTTCCGTAAGGCTATAAGTGGACTTTCTGTTTTTCCTCAGGATCTTCTGGAAAATTTTTTTACATTTCCAAGAAAAGAAAGCGGAAGAATGAACAGGCGTTGATATATCCTTCTCCATAAGTTCCACTATGGATCTTGTGCGCTCATCCACAACATTCCATTTGATGATACCACCCTCAGGGATCGGCAGGCTTTTATGCGGACTGAACAGGACAAAATCTCCTCTTTCCCGCAATATATTTCCACCAAGAAGCATGTGCTCACAATCTTCTATAAATACCGCTTTATTTTTATTGCAGAATTCCCTGGCAGTTCCGGTATCATGAATACTGCCAAAATAATGAACCTGCAAAAAAATATCGACCTTGTTTTCTTTCGCTTCATTCCTGATCCATTTCCAGTCCGGATCCAGTGTTTTCGTAACCGGGTATCTCAAAACGGATACAAAGGAAAGCCAAAAAAGGTTTTCTGTTGTCGCGCTGAAAAAATCGGGGAGCCAGATCATGACCTTTTCCTGGCATGCTACCGTCTGAAACTTCTGAAGAATCAGCCGGATGGATTCTCCGCTTCCGCGCGTCCAGATCATATTTTCATCATTCCAATATGGATCAGATGCTTTTTTCTTTCTGCCTGTCAGCTGCTTCCATGAGGGAAGCGCATTGTCCGAAATATGATCCATCACGTCATATCCTTTCCATTTGTTCCTTAAATTGATCAAAATCCGATACCATCTGGATATTCATGCATTTCCCTTTAGAATGCAGCTGCTTTACCACTTCATCCATCTCTGTGATAAGTTCCAGATCAACTTCTTGGTTTTTGCCCCTTACCATAGGGGAAAGGAAAAAACCTTTTACATCATCTCCCAATATCGCTGTAGCACTTAGTACGCTGTTAGAACTCAGACTGATAAATATATGCCCTGAAAAGTCATGATTAAGTTGAACCACTTCCCAAGGGATAGCCGATTCCCGGCTGACGATCAATCCGTTGTCTTCATATATTGTCCTATCATCACGAGGATGCATTTTTACCAGAAGATTCTCCTTTCCCACAAGGTCTGCAATCCTCAGCACGATCTCCGTTTCTCCTACAGGTTTTCCATCAATATCCGTCGAAGTAGCAAAATAGATATACTTTTGTGGAAATATATGTTTCTCAGGAATATACACAAAAATGTAATTTAATATATCTCTTAACTTTTGATCTTCCCGGCTCCACGCTGTGATCTGCCTGCACTCCAATCCATATTCCGCTGGGACACATTCAGGATAATAACAGTAAAACTTATGGTAACATTCTGACATATCTTTACGCGGAATCATCTTCCTCAGAAGCTTTGTAAGCCAAATTCTCTTACCCGGATTCCGCAGTATGACATCTGCATAACTGCTTATCGCCTCTTCATAAAAGATACATTCTGGTTGCTTATTTTTTTCCTGATTCATATCAAAAATGGTATATGTCAAAACCCCATACTGAAAACTGAATATCATGTCATATATCATATCATCCCACAGAAGCGACCTGTACTTTTGGTTTTTTCCAAAATTTAATGCCATGACATCAAAAAAATCCCTGATTATGCCTTGTGTGTAAGTATATTCTTTTATCTTCACTTCTTTAACGCGCCTGAACATATGCAGTTCCTCAAGCTTTTTTGCAACTGCCTCCGTATTGCGAGAGTAGTCCGACAAAAGCAGGTCAACCTCGTATTTTTCTGAATGATCATTATCAAAACCACTAATTTTTATTTGGATGGCATTGATCAGCTGCAAATATGTATTGCAGATAAACAATACTTTTTTCACTTTCCATTTACCTCCGGTTTTTAACTATTTCACCATTTCCCTTGTAAGACAGACGTTAAGTTCACCTCTATCCGACAACTTGCTGAGCCACTCGCACAAATTTTTGAAATCATCATAATCCCAGCTGAACAGATCCTCGTAAAACGCTTCTCCTCGTTTCAAGATACTGTGGAACATCAATATACAGGAAACAGAATCCCCGCTTTCCATCAGACGTTCTATAAAATATCTGACTTCTTTCAATCTGTTATCACGCAATACGGGCACCCTGTACAGCCAGAAAGTATCCTCCCTGTCCAAAACAGATACTTTATTTATCCAGTAATACAACCAGGGTACATGTATCATTCTGTTAATCCGTCTTACACATCTCCTGAAAAATGTAAATACCTGTTTTCTGTCTCCCAATGCCATGTAAAGTATCCCGTTTTTTTTGAACACCTCAACCGCCTGAACCATATTTCCCCTATCAAAAGCCGAACTTGGACTTGCCATCCCTAATGACATATCCGGTTCATGCATATATCTGTTCCGTATTTCCTCTATGCCTGTCAGGAGATTCTGAATATCATTATCATGCCTGTGCCCATGACCTGCGATTTCTACCAATGGACTCTGCGCCAATTCCATTACTTCTTTTTCGGACAATGGCTGCACCCCACAGGGTTTATCACTCTCAGCTATAGTACTGTCGATATATCCAGTGGTGATATTCAATGTAAATGGCATTCCAAGGGGTTTTAAAATATCCTTATGCACACGGTAGGCATCCCACCTTCCATCATCAAAAGACAACACTAATCTGACCATATCATCCTCCTCATATATTTCTTATACTTTTTTCTTCCATCCTGTTTCTGCCAGATAAAACAAAATAGAACGCAAGCACTAAGAACATTAACGGATCTTTCAGAGTCGTCTGAAAGAATCCTTGAAATGCATAGAGAAGCAGAAACATCCCACAGGGATCTGAAAATCTGTTTTTTAACTGTCTACACACAAGTTTAAATATTCCCCCTATAAGCATAGAAAATCCTACTATGTTATTTTCCAAAAGACATTGTAAATAAATATTATGTACATTTGACTCTGAACGATGAAGATTGTATGCACTGCTCAGAAAATCCATCGCATTACCACACCCTACACCCAATGGATTATCAAAAATTCCCCTTAAGGAAGCTTCCCACATAATCAGCCTTGCACGACTGCCAGCCTCGTTGCCTATATTAGAAAATCTTTTCAAAACATTATCCAGCAACCCTATACTATATGAAACAGAAAATATCATCCCCACCAAAACCAACACTACCAGAATCCGTTTGAATAATTGCTGCCGGTTATCTTGATACAGATATATAAGAATCAGCAATACATTAAGCATCATTCCTGTTCTGGATATATACACTACCGACAGCAAACTGGAAAACAACCAATATTTATATTTCCACTTATCCCTGAAAAACACACCAAACATAGCCATCCAAGTAGCTTCCAGATTAACGCCGCCCCCAAAAAAAACTGTAATAGTGGGGTGTGCCCATCCATTTCTTAATGCCCTCACAATATCCTGCATATGAATCAATATATTACTCATGATCAAAACCGCTACTACAAGTGCAACTGATTCAAATATGCGTTTTATCACTTTTTCATCGATACAGTCAGACAGACCTGCAACACACGCCATGATAACGATTCCGTATACAGTAGAAATATATCCGGAATTTACGCCATATTTAGACAAATTTATCAGCCAGATCAACGTCATCTCAATAAAAAAGAGGAAGACATAAATATATCCTTTAGGAAATTTCCATTCTTTCCTGCTTAACGCAAGCAATATGAGAAATATGGCTAAAATATTATGTATATGCAGACTGGAATTAGTACCTTTCAACCTCAAGAACAAATCAGCATCAAGTCCCGTAAAGCAATTAGTAAAAATCCACAGCCAAAGCACGAAATAAACAATTCCATTTAATTTTATTTTCAGCCTCAAAAATTGATCCGTCCTTTCATTTCCTGTTCATTACAGATCCAATATGTGTTTTTATCGGTACATCGTCCCTTTCTGTCCAAATCTGCGCCCCGCACGATATAGGACATCTTTTCCAAGAAGAGACGCCATTGCACCTATCCTGTCCTTTCGGCGAAGATATGGGCTGAGATCAAACAAAACCATCATCCTGCTTTCTTTTATCCTGTTCCAAAACAATTCCCTGCTTTCTTTTTCTCTTTCGGGTATCTGTAAAAAAACAGTGCACATACTGGAAAACTTCCTGGCATAAAATGCTTTTTTTAATGTTGGATCATAGGACAATATATCTTTCTCCACCTGTTCCATCACAGACAACATGGTCAGTTTCCTCGAATCGTATTTCTGCCGTATAATGCTGTCCGCCCTTTTTCTATATGCATAGAGCGGCGCTTCAACAACTGCTATACGCCTTGAACTCTGTAGCATTTTATAAGTAGTTGCCACATCCTCATATAGCCACCCTACAGGGAACCGGATGTCGCCTAATATTTCCCGCTTCAAGAACTTAAACGGCGCCCCTGTATTGATATCCCGATAAAACATACGTTCCAATGCATCGTGGGGATTTAGAATACTTATCCTGATATCTTCGTTCATTTCCCTTAACAGAGGCACACTGTCCTCCAGCTGTTCACCATCCCAAAAGGGTACTTCCTTTTTTATCATTGACATATCCGCCTGATTATCCTGTAACGCATTTAGCATTACTTCCACAAAAAGATTGGATACAAAATCATCTGAATCTATAAATGCTATGTATTGCCCTGTTGCTGCCTCTATCCCGGCATTTCTGGCATCAGACAATCCGCCGTTCTGTTTATGAATCACCCTGATTCTGCGATCAAGGTCTGCATATTCGTCACAGACTCTTTCCGAACCATCTGTGGAACCGTCATCAACTAATAGGATCTCAAGTTGTCCATATGTCTGCTTCCTGATCGAATCAATGCATCTTTTCAGATATGCCATCACATTATAAACAGGCACTATCACACTGACTATTGGTTTTTCCATATTTAATACTTCCTCAAGATTCTGACAAACATTTTTTTAATCAGGCTGTAAATACCCAGCTTATAACAGACCTGTCTGCCCATTCGTTCTATTTTGACACGTACTGTATCCGGAAAATATTTCTGGAATAATTCTTTTCCCGCCATATTTTCTGCATCCTGGAAAAATCCTTCTCGCTTACGATTGTATTCAACGCTTTCATACATTTCTTTCACCTTATCCGTGATCATTTCAGGAGTCGTCTGGAAGATTCTGAAATGATCCTGTATCTGCTCAAAAATCCTTCTTCCCTTTGATGTATGTACAAGTACACGAGTTGCTCCCAGATCATTATCCAGTTCCTTGGAAAATCTCCCCACATTGAATGCATCCCACATTGTAAAATCACTGACACGGTACTGTTTTTTAAAGGAACATTTATAGCAGGATGGCCGTACACTGACATTTGTGAAAAAGGCTCGGAGATAAGGATCCGATTCTACACCACACTGATAAATTCTCCCATTTTTGTTATCCAGGGCAGTAATCACACTATACTTATATCCGTAAACGGATTTATCTCTGAAAACCAGATCAGCCATCCGATTTTTTTTCTTCTCTTCTATATAATCGATATATTTTTTCAGTATCAGCGGCGATGGAACAGCCCGACAAACAACATCGCAGGTGATCAGATTTTCGTAATCTTTTCCCAGATATTTCTTGAATCCTTCAATCTGGCAGGGCGTTCCGGAATAACACACCATCCTTCCCTTTTCCAATTCATGTCTGGCCTCCCTGTATGTGTTGGCAGTGCTGCTCTGTACATACTTGCTTTTTCTGAACCGTCCAAGTTGGTCTGTATTGCAGACCCCAATATGCCTTGCCTGCAGCTTCTCGTTCATAGCAGCACCATAGACAATGCCGCCCTTTGATATTACATATTCGGCCAATGCGGTGAAAAAACCGCCGGAAGTGCTATCCTTTAGCACATCCAGGTTTTTATTCTGTATAAAGTATGCCTCCTGCTCAAACGGCTCTTCCCTGACAGGATTCTGAATCGGACAGACCGCTTTACATAAACCGCATTTAACACATTTATCTTCATCTATGGACGGATATAAAAATCCTTCCGAATCAGTTTTCATGATGATGCAGTTTTTCGGACATATGTTCTCACAGGCCCCACACCCACAACATTGCGTTTTTAACTTAAAGTCATCCGTCATAATCCGTCACCTTAGCGCTCTTTCCACAAATTTCCAAGAAGATTCGCACATTCCCTTTAATAAATCATTTATCTTATCATATTCCAATTCTCTTTTTTCGATTTCAAGCATATCCGATGTCCGCGTAAGCAGCCTGGCCTTGTCTATATGTAATGTGTCAAACAGCGAATCCATCCTTGTATTTGTAGACCCTTTAATTTGATCTCCGTATCTTTTGAATGCAAAAAAATTTTTATTTTCTATCAAAGAAAATGACGTGCCATGAAAAGAATCCGTAATGATCACTTCCGCATGCCGGATCAGATTGATAAAGTCGCACGGACTTGCATCTACCAATTTCACATCATAATAGCATTCATCATACTTTATGTATTGTTCCAGATGAATGATTGCAACCGTCTTAAGTCCGCGGCGGTTCGCATACCCGGCGATCATTTCCCTCTGCCATCTGTTATCTCCCAGCAAATATACAAAAATATATGGCTCAGTGTACAAAACATTATCAGGTATTTCTTGAAGCCATTCCTGCCTGCTGAGCATATACACTGGATCAGCCGTTACTTCACAGCTTAATCCGCTGACTTCTTTCACTATTTTTGCTCCGCTCTCTTCCCTTACGGACAAATACCGAAAGCCCATCAACATTTGCTTATACTTTTCCCAATATTTGCGTGGTATTGCTTTCAGCCCGAAACTGGGCGCATAAGCGATCTTAGTCTGCCCCTCAGGTACAAATGCAAGAGTGTATATATCCGTCATGACACTGGACGGCAGCCATACCTGGTCGCTTCCTATCGCCACCGCATCGTACTTTCCAGCCAGCACGGACGCGTCATCCCAGTCTTTAACCTCTGTGCTTAATCTTAGATTCCCACTTATATAAGAATCAAATTCCCTATGTCTCGCCTCTAATTTATGTCTGTAATCTTTGTTGATCTTTTCGATTATTTTGCTAAAATAAACACCGCCTTTTCGACTTATCAATTCCATTATCTCTGCATTTTTCAGATAAAATATAACTCTTTTTTTTCTGGTGGAGTGCCACAGCAATTCCATATTCAGGATTTCTACTGTCACACCCAACTTCTCAAACATTTTTTGAGTTGCATATGTCTGCAAGACAGTGCCATAATTGACCGTTTTGTATGTAACTACCAAAAGAATCTTTTTCATACCGTCATTCTCCATGTCTGCATTTTATTCCTCGTTATTGCTTTATAAAAACAGTCACATAAACTGACTACCTGCCAGCATCTTTCTCCAACAAAAAACTCCTTCTGTAAGACAATCACATACCTTACATCAGGAGTTTCCTTTCCTTTTTATTCAGTTATCGTTACCCGTCCGCCGTTATCTCGCAGCGGTCACTTCTTCCTTTGTGCAGTTCAGGATGTTCATGATCAGGGACTCTTCCAGTCCTGCCTGGAGCATCTTACGCAGCACCCTTTCTTTTTCCTGTTTTGCTCCCTGCTTTGTGCCTTCCTGCCTGCCAATCTCTCTTTCTCTTTTACTCAAGTCTTCCAATGCTTTGCACATAAGCACTCCCTCCTCTACCTGTTGGAACAGTCTCCTGTCTCCCAGATGCGCCGAGATGACCAACTCGGTTTCATGGTTGAGTTTCTCCCTGCCTTCCTTATGGAACAGTTCTTCTAATCGGGACAGATTCCCGCGGCATTGCATTGCCTGGAAAAACTCCCTCAGGTCTGTATCATAATTTTTCGGGTCAACACAGTCTGCTTCTATAAGCGGAAACTCATAATCTTGAAATCGGCTGCCCAGCTGCTTCCTTAGTTCTGGCGAAATCCGAAGCAATTCCAACAGTCCCCGCTTCCCTTTCCATTGTCCCTCTCCCAGATACAAGACCATAGTCAGCACTGGGATCAGAAAATCATCCTGCTGCATTCGGCTTTTCCTGGAACGGTAATCCACATATTCCCCTTTTTCTTTGTGGATTTTATGTATCTCCCGGATCTGATGTTCATACTCGCTGGCATCATAGACCATGACCCTCTGCGGCATGCTGTAATCCGACTCGGTCTCTATCTCCAGACCGTAGCAGATATCATGTTTTCTGTCCCGCATCAGAACATCCCTTGTCTTTTCACCTGAAACAGTCCCAAGGGACGGATAGCTTCTCCTTAAAGATTCCAGTTCGTGCGGAACCAATATCCTCTCTCCACGATAGATCTCTGTGTTGACCAACTCCGCAAAACGCGTTCTGTCTTCAAAAAATCTCTTATCTAGTATGTCAATCTTCCCCATACATCCCTTTCCGGCCATACATAAGATGCAGCGTCAGCTTTCTCCTGTCAGCCATTTTTATGATTATGTGAAATATGGCTGATAACGCCGGAACCGGATATATCCGGTAAGCAACCCCGAACAGGATTAGAATTTCACAATGAAAGAAATGTTCTTTCGTTAAATGTATTGTAACAGATTCATTCTCTACTGTCAACAGGATCCTTTTTCCGCTTACTCTGTCTTCTGATATAAGGTATGTAATTGTCAAGGTACAGATACCGTCCAGCACCAATAAAAACTCCCGGTATAAGACAACTGCATATCTTACACCGGGAATTATATTCCTTCTACTATTCTATTATCTGGCGGTCACTGCCAGTACAACGCCATGCTTTCCTTTACCCTGGAATCATCCAGCGCATATTTTTCCTTTACCTTGTCCGCTGTCGTTTCAAAAGTTGCCCCTAGTTCACGGCATGTGGAGATCAGCGCCCTTATGCCCTTTTGACGCTCCTCCTGATGTCCCTGCTGGAGGCCTTCCTGCCGTCCCTGCTGGAGACCGCCTCCCCAATACTTATCCATCAGCTTGCACACGGTCCATTTCCCTCCTTCCTTCGTTTTCTCCTCTCTCATGAGGTTGTCTATCACTGTTCCATACCGATCATCCCCCGACAATGCCTGCATGACTTCCAGCAGCGCCTCCGGATGGCTGACTTCATGTTCCAGCTTATCCACGCTTTCCTCATCCGCTAGGTATTCCAAGATAATCCGCATGTCACTCCGGAATCTCCCTATGATATCCCTAGACAGGTGGCGCATCTCAAATACATGGAGTCTTTCATTGTCTATGTACCTCCACGCCGTAGGGTGGATAGCTTTTCTCTTGAAAAACTCCCGCATGGAGCGTGAAGTCCTCCAGCGTTTCTTTCCCCAGTACAGCACCAGTTCCATGACCGGGCAGATCTCTTTCATCTGCTGTTCATACTGCCCCCTGTAACAGCCGCCGACATAGCCACACTTCCTCAACAACATCCTGCTGTCTGTCCGCGACTGGTTGGCTAGCAGGTACAGTATCCTCGCATGGCCTTCCTCATCTGTCTCATACCTGCCCAGATCTTCATATTGGTTCCTCAGCCTACGTTCCTGGTCCCTGTAACGGGTCTCCGTACCTGCCTGACTGAGATGCCGCAGATCTACCACCTGCTCTCCCCCGTACACCAATGCGTTCAGGATGTCCGCGAACACATCCGGATACGATTCCAGTTCCTTTTGTGGGATGTCATAGCCGCCCTGCTGTGAATCTTGTGGTCTTTCCATCTATTTTCCTCCTTCTGCCTTTCCAGCGGCGGAAAAAGATGGTTCCTGCCGTCCCTAGTTCCGCCACTATCTTTTTAAAAAGTTGAATCTGTGGCGAAATGCCTGAACATGCACTTTGAACCGTGGATCTCCACGAAAATGCGACTGATTCTCCCTCTTTATAGCATAAGTCTACCACAAGACGCCGCAATGTGCAATCATTTTTTCAATACTCCGTTTTATTTTTCACGATGTAAGATATGCAGTTGTCAAGGTACATGGTTCCATTTATCTACACGGGCTTTCGCCCGATGTATTCATATTTTTCCCGTTTTAGAGCCCGGTCTGTGGCTTTCTCACATCACCCGGTTCTTCACTTTCTGAACAGTAAGCTTCACTCCATACTTCTGGACGATCCTTATCCCATATCCGATTGAGCGAGCCATGCCATACTGTTTTATAAATTTGCCCACTAACCGTCTGCCATTATTGATGCGGCGCTTTCTGACTGATCTTTCATTCGAACGGTCGTAAACTCCCAGCATAAGTTCATCCATCTCCTGTGAAAGGCATACCTGTTTATCCACATCCCATCCTGTCCGCAATTCCCCCAACAAAGAAGTATCGATCCGCAGAAATTCTCCTTTATTTCCATCAAGTCCCATCCTTTCAAAAATGTTTGTGAGCGAAAGCGCGTCCCTATTGACCAGAGTGCACCAGCCTGCTGTAAGTTCGGAACCATTATCTATGTATGGATTGCGTCCTTCTACCGGAAAATCTATCCAGTGCAATGTTCCCGGGTTTACCGCACAATGCTTCAATTTTTCAAATCCCTCACCCATACGGATCCCGGCAGTCATAAACACGATATATGCATGGGCAGGCAGATCCTCCATGAGATGCTGCCAACTCACAGGATCTGTTTCCAGGACAGTCTGCAATACCTTAAGGTGTTTTCCGTTCCATTCCCGGGTTTCCCCATCCCTGTCCCTCTCCGCCTCATCCCGGTATATCATGACGCCACACAGGTTCCTTGCGTAGATTGGAGTGCTTCCCGATACACGATCCTGCGCATCCTCCATATAGGTAACACCATGATATTCTGCGGCGGATCTCCTGCTTTTTTCTGAAATGATGCCATCCTTGATCTCTACTCGGTTTATCTTCTGGTCCACCAATCGGACATTATCCATTGCTGACATCACAGCATAATTTGTATCAGAAATATCATCTATGCCCTCTCTGGCATCCCTGGCGAAAGTCTCCAACGGAATACCACAGTATTCGCACCATTGGAATTGCTCCGCAAAATCCTCGATCGGGCGTTTCCACCATCCTTTTTCGACCGGAAGTCCTCCCGGCCCGTTATACATGAAATCCAATGCAGCTGCCACTTCGCAGAAAAAACACCCTTTAGGCGTCACCGAACTGCTCCACTGCTGATTCACCCAGCAGTTTTCCCTCAACCGAAGCCATTCCTTATCGCCGATCCCCATATCTTTTCTGGAGATCAATACCGGCTGATGAAAAGAAATATTCTGATGATCATTCAGATTTTGAAAATTAAATACGTCTTGGATGATCTCATAATTTTCCAGATACTTTGGCGTCATGGATGTCCATAACCCGGCTCCCCGGATTATAGGCCTGGGCCCATCCTCATATGGATAAATTTCGTATTTATTTAATTCCAGTTCCCGTCTTACTTCAATGAAGCTGTCCGTAGGAAGCTTCATACCCCCTCTGTCAGGTTTTGATCCCTCAGGCAGTTTATCCGCCAGGTACATGCACATCCGCTTAAAATCCGGATGGATGGTCGGCTCGCCTCCCATCACGCCGATCAGGCCGGGATGATCCATCACGGAATCTACCGCCTTACAAAAGAAATCATAGTCCATAAAAAAAGGCTTTTTATGGTGTCCGCAAAAGCGTGTACAGTTGGAGCAGGTATGGATACAGGCGTTTGTCACTTCTATCTGGATGACCCAGTGGTCTTTCGGTGGTTTCACTTTTTTCTCCTATCTTCTGCTTTTCAGTTTGTGGAACAATGCCGGATCTGATCTGCGGATATGATATACCATCCCATACATCAAATAGGCCAGCAGCGTGTTCCGCATTTTTATCGGGAAAACTAACAACCTCATTTTCCTGCTTCTGCATCTGGCATAACTTACCGCCTCACGCACATCTTCATGTCTGATGATATCCCCGATCCTCATGTATTTTTCTTTGGCGCTCAGCTGCTTTTCCGCATGGAAAATATTCTCCAGGCAGCCGCTGATGCGCTCCGTAAATTCCCGACAGGTATATTCTCTTGCCTTGTCATCCCATATCCCCAGTTTCTTGAAATGATCCTGAAACTCGTGGTATTCCTTATATCTGATCAGGAAATAATCATCCCTATATTTCTCCGTTGTTGAACCTGTCCTCTCCCTGACATAGTAATAAAGACACTGTTCCGTAACGGCCAGGCTGCCACAATTTTCGATGAACTGTCTGTTAAATACTCTGTCCTCCGTATAAACATGGCCATTCCTATAGTACAGATCTTTTTCCCTTATCAAACTCAGCTTATACATCTTGTTCCAGACATTGGATAAAATATCGGAATCCCACATATCCACCAGATGCTCTCTGATCTGCTCTGGTGTCCTGTAATGTACGGATGGGTACTTTTTTTCTTCAAGGTACGTCGTCTGCACCTTTCCTTTTTTTATCTGTTCTACCTTAAAATAGAACCCGCATACTCCCAGATCGATACCTGTATCTTCCATAAGAGAAACCATTTTTTCATACATGTCCGAAGCGAGTTCATCATCGGCATCCAGAAAAGTGATATATCTGCCCGACGCGGCTTCTATGCCTTTATTTCTGGCGCTGGCTGTTCCACCATTCTCTTTATGGATAACTTTATATTTATCTTTTCCGCTCAGTAATCGATCTAACTGCCCGCCTGTTCCGTCTGTAGAACCGTCATTGACAAAGATGGCTTCCCACTCTGAAAAAGTCTGGTTTTCAAGATTATCAATACAAAGCTGTATGTACTCCTGCGCATTATAGCAAGGTATGACAATAGAAAGTAATGTTTTTTCCATCAGTACGCCCCTCTGCCCGGATATACTTAAGATCCAATATACTTCTGACATTTTCCAAATAGAAATCTTTTCTCCAACCAAAAACTCCCGGTATAAGACAACTGCATATCTTACACCGGGAATCCTATCCTCTCTGCTATTCTGTTATCTGGCGGTCATTGCCAGTACAACGCCATGCTTTCCTTTACCCTGGCATCATCCAGCGCATATTTTTCCTTTACCTTGCTCGCTGTTGTTTCAAAGGTTGCCCCTAATTCATGGCATGTGGATATCAGCACCCTTATGCCCTCCTGACGCCCTTGCTGGAGCCCTTCCTGTTTTCCGCCTCCCCAATACTTATCCATCAACTTGCACACAGTCCATTTCCCTCCTTCCTCCGTTCCCTCTCCGCTCATGAGGCTTTCCATCACTGTTCCATACCGGTCATCCCCTGACAGCGCCCACATGAGTTCCATCAGCGCTGCCGGATGGCTGACTTTCTGCTCCAGCCTATCCGCGCCTTCCTCGTCCGCCAGGTATTCCAGGATGATTCGCATGTCGCTCCGAAACCTCTCTATGACTTTCCTGGGCAGATGGCGCATCTCAAACACATGAATCCTCTCATCGTCTATGTACTTCCATGCCTTGGGATGAAGATCCTTTCTCTTGAAGAGTTCCCGCATCGAGCGTGATGTCCGCCACCGCTTTCTTCCCCAGTACAGCACCAGTTCCATGACCGGGCAGCTTTCTCTCATCTGCTGCTCATACTGTCCCCTGTAATAGCCGCCGACATAGCCGCATTTCCTCAGCAGCATCCTGCTGTCTGTCTGCGACTGGTTGGACACCAGGTACAGTATCTTCACATTTCCCTCCCTGCCTGTCTCATATCTGCCCAAATCCTCATACTGATTTCTCAGCCTGCGCTTCTGATCCCTGTAGCGGGTCTCTGTCTCAGCCTGACTGAGACGCTGAAAGTCTACCACCTGCTCTCCCTCATACACCAGCGCGTTCAGGATATCCGCGAACACATCCGGGGACGATTCCAGTTCCTTTTGCGGGATGTCATAGCCGCCTTGCTGTGAATCCTGTGGTCTTCCCATCCATTTCCTCCTTCTGCCTTTACAGTGGCGGGAACAGATGATTCCCTACAGGTCTCCGCCACTATCCTTTTTTAAAAAGTTGAATCTGTGGCGAACTGCCCGAACATGCACTTTGAACCGTGAATCCCCACGAAAATGCGACTGATTCTTCCTCTTTACGGCATAAGTTTATCACAGGATGACGTAATGTGCAATCCCTTTTTTAAGAATCCGTTCTGTTTTTCACGATGTAAGATATGCAGTTGTCAAGGTACATGATTCCATTTATCTACACGGGCTTTCGCCCAGTGTATTCATCAGTACGCCCCTCTGCCGCCGATCACACTGCCCACCGTCCTGAGGATGATCCTGAGGTCGGTCAGGATGCCCGCTTCCCGGATATACTTAAGATCCAGTTCCACCCACTCATCGAACGGGATATCATTTCTGCCACTGCACTGCCAATAGCAGGTAAGTCCCGGCTTGACGAGCATCCTCTGTCTCTGGTACGCATTGCATTGTTCCGTTTCGTATGTAGGCAGCGGCCTTGGGCCGACCACGCTCATTTCTCCCTTTAATATGTTCAAAAGCTGCGGCAGTTCATCGATGCTGGTCCTTCTCAGTACTTTCCCCACTTTAGTGAGCCGAGGATCGTTCTTCATCTTGAATGCCGGGCCGTCCAGTTCATTTTGGTCAAGAAGGCTCTGATGCATTTTCTCCGCATCCGTACACATGCTCCGAAATTTGTACATCCGGAATACTTTGCCGTTTATCCCATTTCTTTCCTGTACGAAAAAGACCGGGCCGCGATCCTCTATCTTGATAGCCAGAGCCACAAGCAGAAATATCGGTAAAAGTAATATCATGCCCACCAGAGATGCCACAATGTCAAACACCCTCTTTACTATCCTGTATCCGATCTTCCCTCCGGGAATCTCCCGCGCCTGCCGCCCGGGATCAGCGGTGCCGTCTATCACATAAAAGGCAGCCGGTTTCTTTTCCGGTTCCGCACCGGAACCCGCTATTCCCAGATCCATTGCATTCGCGCCGTAGCTGTTCTCCATACACGCACCTCTCTGGCCTTATCTCTGACACGCCCTACTCGTTCCCATAATTCCCGTAATACTTTCCATAGTATTTCCCGTAGTATTTTCCGTAATATTTTCCATAGTATTTTCCGTAGTATCCCTTTCCGGTCATATCCACCTTATTGAGCACTACGCCCAGGATCTTCGCGTTGGCCACTTCCAGCTGTTCCTTTATCCTCCTGGCAAACTGGTAGCTGATCGCCCCCATCTCCATGACAACGGCAACGCCGTCGCAGTGCTTGGATATAATCGCCGCATCGATCACGCTCCCTACAGGCGGCGTGTCGATGATCACTATATCGAACACTTTCCTACACTCCTCTATCATCGCGCTGAACCTGCTGTTGCCCAGCAGTTCGCTGGGGTTCGGCGGTACGGGCCCGGCGAACACCATATAGAAATTTGGAACGTCCGTGGTACAGGTCACATTCGAGAATTCCTGTTTCCCGGCCAGATAGTTCGTCAGCCCGTATTTGATCTTTCCCCTCTTATATCTGGACCTCATCACTGATTTGCGCAGATCCGCGTCTATCAGGATGGTCTTCTTGCCCGCCTGGGCAAAGGACAGCGCCAGTTCAAAACTCACGGAGGATTTTCCCTCGTTGGGCGTCGCGGACGTCAGCGCGACCACTTTGATGTCGTCCCCCGAGAACTCTATGTTTGTCCTTAAAGTCTTAAATGCTTCTCTCGCCCTGAAATCCAGGTTTGTCTGTCTGATCTCAAATTCCTGCATGACTGTCTTTCCTGTCCTTCCTCTGGTCTATCGCTCCCGCATCCTTTGTCCTGACCGGAGCGGGCCTCTTTTTGACTGCATGCTTCCCTGCTGTACTCTTCTCATCGGCTTCTTCCTCTATCACCGGAATCAGCGCCAGCGTTCCCCATCCAAGGTACTTATCCACATCCTCGGAGGATTTGATCGTATCATCCGCCACATATTGGATGACCAGGACCAACAGACTCAAAAGCACCCCTAAAGCTGCTCCCAGGACCGTCCACATCAGGACGGATGGCTCAGATGGTTCTTTCGGCAGGTTTGCCAGATCGACCACATTCACCGCTTCCACATCCGTGACCGCCGTGATGTGCTCGGACGCCACTTCCCTGATGCTGTTGGCTATGTACTGCGCCATCGCGGGATTGGTATCCTTCACTGTGATATATATGATCCTTGTGTCCGTGGTGTTCTCCACCGTGACACGCTTTTTCAAGTCCTCAAACCCATCCGGCAGGCTGCACTGTTCTATCACGGTCTCCAGCACATACCTGCAAGTGATCAGTTCCTCATAATCCTTGGTGAGCAGCGTGGAGAACTGCGCGTCACTGTAGGAAAAATTGGAATTGTCCTGCCTGCTCATGACGTAGATGCCTGTCGTTGATTCATATTTAGGCGTGATAAGGAAAGCGCTCACCGCGAACGCCGCCAGTCCTGCGACCGCGCCGCACAGCAGTATCAGCCACAGCCGATGCAGCACCAACCCTAAAAGTTCTTCCAGATCGATCTCGATCATATTGTTGTTCTGTTCCTGCATATCCCTTTTACTCCGCGTTTATTATTGTTGATGCGTTCTCATGGAAGATTTCATCCATATAGGATTCCCCATATCTTTTTACCAGCGCCTGGTAACATTTCTGGAACTGCGGCGCCCTGCCCCGGGCATCGTGGGCATCCGTTCCCACATAATCGACCAGGTTTTCCTGTAAGATATCATGGATGAACCTCTGGATCTGTTTCCCCAGCTGGCCGACGGCACTGGCGGCATTGATCTGGATCTCCGCGTCCATCTGCTTCAGTTCCCTCACACGCTTCCAATCCCGGACCATGCATCCATACCGTTCCACATGGGCAAGGATCGGCACATATCCCACCGCCCTGACGCTGTCAAGCGCATTGCGGATGTATGTATGATCCTCCGTGGGAGAGAACTCCACCAGCACACGATCCGTGTGGTTCAGGCTCAGGACTTCGTTATTTTCCAGCCGCTCCGGCAAGCCGTCAAAATAGAAGACCTCATTTCCCGGATACAGCGGGATGAAGATGCCTTGTCTTTCCGCTTCCTCCTGCACTTTCCCGATTCTTTCCATGATGGTGGCAGGACTGGCGTTATGGCGGCCTTCCTTATAGTGCGGGGTCACAATCATCGCCGTTATCCCCTCGCTCTGCGCGATCCGGAGCATATCCATCGTCTGTTCCATGCTCCTGGAGCCATCATCCACCGCAGGCAGGATATGGCAGTGCATGTCCGTCATTTTTCCCGATCTTTTTTCCCTGAAAAGCATATTCTCCCTGATCCAGGACCACTGTTGTCCTTTGTAAATTTTCCATGATCTTCTTGTGATATTTGGGTCATAATGTATTCGTAGATTTTTATAATCTGCGAAAATGACAGTCTGTCATATCGATTTCAAAGGATCTATATACAGTCTTGACCACTATATTGACCATAAATAAGAGCCAGTGTGTTCATATGCTGGCGTTTTATTTCGGTTGTGGGATGCACGTATCTGTTTAATGTGATCCTCACATCGGAATGTCCCAGGATCTCGCTCAGACTCTTGATGTCCGTTCCGCTGTCTATGCAGTTTGTCGCAAAAGTATGGCGCAGGATATGAAAATTGGTCTTTTCTATTCCGGCAGCTTCCAGATACTTGATAAACCTGTTCTGGTATGTCCTTGGTTCCATGGGCTTACTTCCATACAGTACATAGCCGGTATCTTCGCGATAGGGCTGCAGCAGTCTGACCATGTCATCGGTGATGGGGATCTCACGCTTTGAAAAGCAGCTTTTGGGGGCGCTTTCCATCAGGGCCGTCCTCGTCTTTCGGTTCTGTACGGAAATTCTTTGGACGGTCCGATTGACATACAGGATCCGGTTCTCAAAATCGATATCTTCCCATTTCAGCGAACAGATCTCTCCAAGTCTCAGCCCGGTGGACAGACATAAGAGGATCCCTGTTTTGCTGACATCCGGGAAACTGTACAGATATCGTATGAGTTTTGCCTGTTCTGATCTGGAAAGCGCTTCTATCGGTTTGCGCATCTTTTTGTTCCCGTCGCACACAACAGAGTGACAGGCTATCTGATAACGATCCGCCGTATATTTTATGATCTGGTTCGTGACGCATGAAATGCTTCTGAGTATACTGCAAGATTTCTCGATATTATGAGGGAATACGGAATTGACCATGTCCTGCGAGATCTCGCTGATCCGAATATTTCCAATGATGGGTTTTATATAGATATCATAGATATTTCGATATTTGACACATGTGGAATGCTTTCTTTTCCCTTCTATATATCCAAACCATTCCATGGCACTGTCATTAAATGTTATGCTATTTTGTTCGTCCCATGTTTTTTCAACCGACTGATCCGGCTCTCCGCACTTTATTTTTGCCACGGATAACTTTGCTTTCACATCTCTGTATGTCCTTGCGTAAACCGACCGGGAACGGACGATTCCGGCACTGTCTGCATATCGGTATCGCCCCTCCCATCGACCGTCTTTTCGTTTTCTGATGTTTTCTCCTCTTCTTGGCATGTTCTTTCCTCCTTGACCATTTTTTTGACCATTAATAGCTTTTGTAAAAGCCGGGATCACATATATTGAACGGATATTTCACACAATTTTTTCAAGTACTGTTGACAAAAACTGAAAAAGGAACTATACTTTCATAGTTGATATCTGGTAAAAGTGTATCTGTACATTGTAACAGGGCATACACATGCGGTTTTGTATTTTCGCAGATTATAAAAATCCACGAAAAAAGGCATTCGAAAAATTTCGAATGCCATTTTTCATGGATCTGAAGCTGTCACGCTTTCGCTCTGTCAAAGCTGGCTTCCCGCATGATCTCTCTCTCTACTCTTTTCTTTCTGATACTCCTCCAGACGTTTATTCATCTTATCCGCTTCCTTTATCCCTTTTCTCCAGGAAATGGCCGTTATGACCCCGAAGATAATGGCGATGGAAAGCATCATGGCGGCCACACTGCTGAACTCAGAGGGATTGTACCAGTCAAACAGCACCCCGCTGCCCAGCACTACCGCATTGATCAGGGCATAATGAACTATCGTCCTGACGATGGCTTCCACCTTGCCCATCTCCCTGCGCCATGGATAAACGACCAGCGACATCAAGGTACACATTCCCGACACCAGCGACATCTGCCACAGGAGCGCTGATTCCACCCGCTCTATGGGATTGACGACGGTGGTGAACACTGCCACCGCGAACACAACGCCGGTCAGCACCATGGTATAGATTTGAAATAAATATCTCAGCCTGCTCACATGAACCACCTCTCCTCAATCTGTAAATCCGGTCTACAGTCCCAGCTTTGCTTTCAGATCCGGTACATACTGCCTGGACACGATCAGCTTTTCCCCGTTTTTCATCAGCAGCTCGAACCGGCCATTAAAGGCGGGACTGAAACTCTTTACCCAGGCGAGATTGACAATGGTAGATTTGGTCGCCCTGAAAAAATCCGTTTCCGCAAACCTCTGCTCCAATTCATACAGCTTAAGCCTGCACTCGTAGACATCCTTTTCCAGATAGACGAACACCTTATTATCCACCGCCTCAAAATAGTAGATTTCTTTCGGGGGCACCTGTACAAATTTCCCCTCCCTGAGGACAGTCAGTTTCTCCTGCCCTGCTTTCAGGGCATAGATCATTTTCAGCATCCTGTCGTCCAGATGGCGGCATCGGACAATGATCTCATCCTCCTCGCCATCCGGGCGGTCCTGTATCGTTATCTTCATGATATCAGTCCGTCCTGTCCTTTAATCTGCGTCCCTTGTTTAAAATGACCGCGATACATATAGCTATTATACCATATAACAGCAAAATGAAAAGCTGTTCTTTTATAGTTATGATCCTTTCACCCGCCGTCAGCGTGATCCCCATGTCCTCCTGGAAGATCTCCACCGCCTGAGAGGGCATCCCCTGAAATGTGGTATCCGTGATCCCCTCCAGGCAGACCCTGCGCATCAGGGATATCCCCTGTAGCACAGGAAGGCACTTCAACACAGTCTGCAGCCGCTCCGAAAAGGCTGACATGGGCAGGTAAATGCCTCCCGCAAAACCCACCAGCGTCCCCACGATGGTCAGCATCCCGCCCCAGGCGCTGTAGCTGTGGATGAACATGGCCAACAGATACCCCAGGGCGGCATACACGAATGTATTCAGGAAGATCATGCCGCACATGGCCGCCAGCACAGATACGGGGAGCAGTCCCCATCCTCTGGCCACCATATAAAGTTCGCCTGCTGCCAGGGTCAGGATACTCAAGCACGCCCCCGTAAGCCACGCCGCCAGCACATACCCCAGCACCAGCTTCCCCCGCTTCACCGGGGTCACATAGAAACTGGCAAGACGGCTCTGTTCCTCATCCTGTACCATGATCCCGATGACCGTCAGCGTGATCGTGACGGAATTGACGATCAGAATCCCCGCCAGCGTCCACAGCTGTATCAGATGTTTCGCGTTCTCCGCATCCCGGGCCGCGTCCCGCGCTCCCCCATACTGTTCCAGCATGAGCACCAGATTCTCGCTGTTCATGCTGCCCAGGAAAATGACCATCAGCCCCAGCACGATCAGCATGGACAATATGGAAAAGAAGACCGCTTTCCTGTCCCGAAGATACACCAGACTGTTCCGTTTTGCCAAATATAATATTTCCCTCATCGTCATGCCTCCTCCAGATTCTTTCCCGTGATATTCAGGAAAACATCATCCATGGAACCCTGCACCAGTTCAAAGCCTTCCAGCAATTCTTCGGTCTCTTTCAAAACCGGTATTGCCATCATACTGTCCTGCAGGAAGATGTCATATAAACGCTTTTCTCTGTCCTGCCCTGAAAGGTTGCGGCGCCATCTTTCCAGCCTTTCCTCCAGCGCGGCGCCCATCCCCGGCCTTGCCATCAGCCGCAGTCTGTCCCTGGAATACTTTTCTTTCAGGGAAAAGGGCGTTCCATACTCCCTGATCTTGCCGCTGTCCATCACCGCGATATGGCTGCATCTTGCCGCCTCTTCCATATAATGGGTTGTAAGAAAGATGGTCATTCCCTCCTGCCGCAGGTTTTCCAGGCTTTCCCACACCGTCTTCCTGGTGGCCGGGTCAAGGCCTGTGGTAGGCTCGTCGAGAAAGAGAATCTCCGGCGTGTGGAGCAGGGCCCTTGCAATCTCGCACTTTCGTTTCTGTCCGCCGGAAAGCCTGCCAAAATGCCTGTCCAGTGTTTCCTCCAGCCTGAGGCGCCCACAGACCCGCTCTATGTTCCCTTTCAGCTTCCTGCTGTCTTTCTCGTACAGGCTGCCCCGGATCAGCAGGTTCTCCCGCACGGTCAGCCTGTCGTCCAGACAGTTATTCTGGTATACCACCCCGATCAGATGCCGGATTGCTTCATCCTCCCTGCCCAGCACATTGCCGCCGATCCTGATCTCCCCGGCAGTGGGCTGAAAGAGCGTGCACAGCATGTTGATGGTGGTGGATTTGCCTGCGCCGTTCACCCCCAGGAATCCGAACAGCTCCCCCCTCTCCACGGAAAAACTGATATCATCCACCGCCCTCACTTTCCCGAAATATTTCTTTAGCCCCTTTACCTGAATCACCTGTTCCATATGCTCCTCCCTGTGTCTTTTTTCGATATCATAAGCCAAAGGTTCATGATCGCCATTGGCTGCTCATTGCATCATAGACAAAAAAACAGCCCTCCGCAAGCAAATTGCGGTAAGCTGCTTTTTCAGGCAGGTAAGCTGCATGACGGGGCGCCTGCGATTCTACCGCAATTCTACCGTCAGTAGGTTCCTTTTTGTTTCATAAAAGTTTATAATAGTCCTGAAAGGAGCGGGTAAAATGGATCGGAATAAAACAGGGAATTTCATAGCGGCGCGCCGGAAAGCGCAGGGCATGACGCAGGTTCAGTTCGCCGAAAAACTTGGCGTGACCAATAAGGCTGTCTCCAAATGGGAGACTGGCAGATGCCTGCCTGACACCGCCCTGATCGATGACATCTGCTTCCTGCTGGATATCACGGCCGCGGAGTTTTTCGCAGGGGAGAAACTGGCGGAACTTTCTTCAGAAACCGCTGACGGTAAGCCGGACTTCAAGAGAAGCCGGCTGCTCAAACCGGCAAAAATCATTTCCCTGGCCGCGCTTGCCGTCAGCCTTTTATGCACTGTGGACCTGGGCATCAATTACGCCAACGCGTTGCTGGTCGATTACCATGACGGCATCGTACTGACTGGCGTTTTAGGACGCTTCCTGTACGGCGACAGAGGATGGTCCCTGCCTGCGTTCTTTCAGTCGTTCCACAGGATGCTGGTCATCACGGCAGTACTTGCTGTTGAAAACATTGTCCTCCAGTGCGTTTCCATTGCCAAAAGCGAGCGGACATAGCCAATCCCCCGCCGCAGGCACGCACCTGACTCATTGCCCGCGGGGCATTCAGATGCAGAAAGCCGCATAAAGGGGAACCGTTTTCTTTCCGTCCTCCATGCCGAAATTTTTCGCGGAAAGCTTGATGGCGTAGTCGGGCCTGTAGGTTTCCATATAGACTTTCAGGCTCTTGGCTCTCGTGTTGTCGGCGGACTTGACCTCAATGGGGATCAGCCTGCCCTCCCGCTGGATCACGAAATCGATCTCCGCCCCCCGCTGGGACTCCCAATAGTAAGTCTGATAGCCGTTGGCGGTCAGCTGCACCTGGACATAATTTTCCGTCATTCCGCCCTTAAAGTCGTTCAGTTCCTCCCCCATATAAAGCACGTCGTTGGCCGTCAGGGCTTTCTTTGCACAGAGCAGGCCCAGGTCGGAAACATAAACCTTGAACGCGTCAATATCGCGATAATTCTCCAGAGGCTTCTTTACCTGCTCCACCTTGTACACACGGGAAACGATACCGGAGAGGCAGAGCCATTCGATGGCATTCTCAAATTCCGAGGCACGCCCGCCTTTCTTGATCAGCTTATACTGGAAGCGGGTATTTTTCCTGGACAGCTGGACGGTGATATTATCGTAGGTAAGCCTTGTCTTCTTGATTTCGTTTAAGTTATTATACTTGCTCATATCATTCAGGTAACTTGCCAGAATGGTGTCCTGCGTGTGGCGCACAAGGATATAGTCCCCGGTCTGCACAAACTGCAGTACGCATTCCGGCATTCCCCCCACTACAAGGAACTGGCGGTAAAGCTGCATTGCCGCGTCATGCAGCGCGGACGGGAGCGGCGTATCCGTCCGAAAACACTCTTTGATCCGCTCCACCAGAATATCCTCGCCCAGAGCCAGCATAAATTCCTCCATATCCATGGGGTAGAGGGTCTTCATATCCACCTTGCCCACCGGGAAGGAGAACTGCTTCCTGTTCACCGCGACTCCCAGCAGGCTGCCCGCCACAATGATGTGATATCCGGGCGCATCCTCACAGAAATATTTCAGCGATGTCAGCGCCCGCTCGCAAAGCTGCACCTCGTCAAAGACGATCAGCGTCTTCTCCCGCACGATCGTCTGCCCAGCGATACGGGACAGGACCGGGATCAAGTGATCCGGGCTGATGTCTTCGTTGAAAGTCTCGTTTAGCCTGGGATTCGTCTCAAAATTAAAGTAAGCCACATTCTCATAATATGTGCGCCCGAACTCCAGCATGGAATAAGTCTTGCCAACCTGCCTTGCGCCCTGCAGGATAAGGGGCTTGCGGTGCTCGTTTTCTTTCCATTCCCTTAAATAATCCATAATCTTGCGATACATAAGCAGCCCTCCCTGAAGAATGTCACTTATAGTATAGCAGATATTCATGTAAAATCAAGCGATATTAGTGCGTGTTTTCGCATCAAATTGCATGAATATTTTTCAAAAATTTACACTGTTTGACACGAATAGCCATCTGTTATTTCCTGTCCAAACAAAAAACCTGCAGATCTTTACGTCTGCAGGTTATCACTCATGATACTATCCCAAAGGTTTTAATGGTTTTCCTGAAACCTTCACCTGACGATATCCATTGACATCATCCATAAATTCTTTCGCAAACGCGGCAAACGCCACCTGCTCTTCCTTCTGCTGGATATTGACAGGATGATACTTATCTGATTTTGTATTGTAGAACATCACTGCAACTGATACAATTTCCTTTCCTTCCAGATCATAGAAAGACGCCCAGCTTTCACCTTCCTTTGCGTTCACCATGCCCACATTCTCCCTGGTAAGACAGATGGGCTCTCCATGGCTCACAGCGTTTCCATTATAAGTGAGTGGAATCACATAAATCGTTCCCGGCTTAAACGCTACGGCATAATACCAATAACGGGTGGTCGTGGTAACAGTTCTTCCGCCGCCGCCATAATTTTTCAGTTCCCAGGTCGCGTACGCCGCCGTATATTCTTCCGCACCAGGCACCAGTTTGTTTACAATATC
Source organism: Lachnospiraceae bacterium (assembly GCA_023664345.1). GTDB lineage: Bacteria > Bacillota > Clostridia > Lachnospirales > Lachnospiraceae > Acetatifactor. The sequence goes on from JAMPFQ010000006.1 coordinate 55,631, forward strand.
CCTGATTGCCTGTTTGTCCGCGCTGTCTACTCCCTTTTTCTCGTTGATCGACTCCCTGATATACATCACAATAAACAGAAGCACTAATACAATTACGCCAATCACAATATAACTTGGTTTCATTTTCCCCTCTCCTCCTCCGTACTTTTGAATTTTTATTTTTAAAGTATAGCAGTTCAACATGGCAAAGTCAATATTTTAAATCTTTCAGTTACTATACCTGAAGCACCGCCTCTTTCATGCTCTTCACATACTGATAGACTTTCTCCGGCGCATCGTCCCCGTACTGCGCCACGATCTTCACAATGGCGCTGCCCACAATGGCGCCGTCCGATGCTGCCGCCATCTTCCCTGCCTGTTCGGGCGTGCTGATGCCGAAGCCCACGGCACAGGGCACATCCGTCACCTTTCGGATGCTCTCCACGATCGCTCCCACGTCCGTCCTGATCTCGCTCCTGACGCCGGTAACGCCCAGGGAAGATACCACATAAATGAACCCTTTCGCCTCGGAAGCAATGGCCTGGATACGGCTCTCCGAGGTGGGCGCGATCATGGACACCAGCGCCACATTGTGGGCATTGGCAGGCTCCTCCATCTCCCGCTTCTCCTCAAAGGGCAGGTCGGGAATGATGATGGCATCCACCCCCAGTTCCTCACATTTTATAAAGAACTTCTCATATCCATAATGGAACACCGGATTGGCATAAGTCATAAAAGCCAGCGGGATCTGGGACTTTTCCCGCACGCGGCGGACGATCTCAAATGCCCCGTCGGTGGTCATGCCGCCTTTCAGCGCACGGATATTGGCCTCCTGGATCACTACGCCCTCTGCTGTGGGGTCGGAAAAGGGAATGCCGATCTCGATCAGGTCGGCTCCCGCACGCTCCATCTCAAGAATGCAGTTGACCGTATTGTCCGCTGTGGGATCTCCTGCCGTGATAAAGGCGATAAAGGCCTTGCCGTTTGGCGTGTCAAATACCTTGTTCAGTTTATTATTCATGGATATCCACCCCCCTGTATCTTGCGATCGCCGCAACGTCCTTATCTCCCCGCCCCGACAGGCAGATGATGATACTCTGTTCCGGGCTGTAATCTTTCGCGATCTTCCGCACATAAGCCACCGCATGGGCGCTCTCTATGGCGCAGATGATGCCCTCCGTCCTGGCGATATACTCAAAGGCATCCACCGCCTCATCATCCGTCACAGGCACATACTGCGCCCTGCCGATATCATGCAGGTAGGCATGTTCCGGCCCGATGCCGGGATAATCCAGGCCTGCGGAAATGGAGTACACCGGCGCGATCTGCCCATACTCATCCTGGCAGAAATAAGATTTCATGCCGTGGAAGATGCCCAGACTCCCGGTGGCGATGGTGGCTGCGGTGAGCGCTGTATCCACACCTTTCCCCGCCGCCTCACAGCCGATCAGTTCCACTTCCCTGTCCTCGATAAAGTTATAAAAAGCCCCCATGGAATTGCTCCCGCCGCCCACACAGGCTACCACTGCGGCGGGAAGCTTTCCCTCTTTCTCCAGGATCTGCGCCTTCGCCTCACGGCTGATAACGCTCTGGAAGTCCCGGACGATCATGGGGAAAGGATGAGGCCCCATGACGGAGCCCAACACATACAGCGTATCGTTCACCCTGCCCGTCCACTCCCGCATACATTCGTTGACAGCATCCTTCAAGGTCTGTGTGCCGGTCATGACCGGATGCACTTTCGCGCCCAGCAGTTCCATGCGGTATACATTCAGCGCCTGACGCTCCGTGTCCTCTTTCCCCATGTAGATCTCGCATTCCATGCCCAGCAGGGCCGCCGCCGTGGCCGTAGCCACACCGTGCTGTCCCGCTCCCGTCTCGGCAATGATGCGGGTCTTTCCCATCTTTTTTGCCAGCAGCGCCTGGCCTAACACATTGTTGATCTTATGGGAGCCGGTATGGTTTAAATCCTCGCGCTTCAGGTAGATCTTCGCGCCTCCCAGATCTTTCGTCATTTTCTCCGCATAATACAGCAGGGACGGCCTGCCTGCGTATTCATTCAGAAGAGTGTTCAGTTCCGCCTGAAACTGCGGGTCATTTTTGTAGTGCTCGTAACACTCCTCCAGGTGGATCAGTTCATTCATCAGTGTCTCGGAAATATACTGTCCACCGTGTATTCCGTAACGTCCTTTACTCATGTTGATACTCTCCTTTTCTATCCTGCATCATACCAATCTGCTTTCATCGATCATCCCGGACAGTCACAGGTTATGTTATCGACCGCACCAGATCTACCGCTTCCTGCATCTTGCCCCTATCCTTGACACCGTCTGTCTCCACTCCGGAACTGATGTCCACGGCATAGGGCCTGACTGTCTCCACCGCCTGCCTCAGGTTCTCCGGCCTTAATCCCCCTGCCAGGAAAAATTCCCTGGGGATATCCTTTAACAGCCCCCAGTCAAAGGCAGCGCCGCTCCCCATGCCGCTGTCGAACAACAGATGATCCGCAGAAGAGTCCAGCCATGCCTCCACGTCGCGGCGGTTCCTGACTTTGACCGCTTTTATGACCGGCTTTCCGGTCGCCGCCTGCAAATACCGGATATCCTCCTCCGTCTCCCCGCCGTGAAGCTGCGCCATATCAATCACGCCCTCCCGAAGCAGGGAAAGGATCTCCTCCCTCGGCGCGTCCACGAACACGCCCACCGCCTGTATCTCCGGCTTCAGCAGCCTGCGCAGCGCCGCCGCCCGCTCAGGGCTGACATACCTGCGGCTGTGCTCCCAGAACACAAACCCGATATAATCCGGCATGATCTGATCGGCATATTCCATATCCTCTTCACGGGACAGACCGCATATTTTAATCTTAACTGTCATAATGACCCATCCTTAATTCTCTCAACATCCCCGCCTTATCCGGGCTTCTCATAAATGTCTCCCCGATCAGCACCGCATCGGTCCCGTTTTCCTCCAGCCGGGCAATATCCTCCCTGGATTTCATGCCGCTCTCCGACACGAACAGGATATCTCCTGGCACCAGTTCCCGGAGACGGACGGAATTACGGATATCCACCGTAAAATCTTTCAGGTTGCGGTTGTTGACACCGATGATTTTCGCCCCTGCCTGCAGCGCCGTCCCGATCTCCGCCTCGTCATGGGCCTCCACCAGCGCCGACAGCCCCAGTTCCCGCGCGATTCCCGCATACTCGGAAAGCTGCATGGGAGAAAGGATGGCGCAGATCAGGAGCACCGCGTCGGCGCCGATCTTCTTCGCCTCATAGAGCATATATTCGTCCACCGTAAAATCCTTGCGCAAAAGAGGTATCGACACTTCCCCGCGGATGGCGGTAAGATATGCATTGCTGCCCTGGAAATAGAACGGCTCCGTCAAGATGGAAATGGCATCCGCGCCTGCCTTTTCATATTCTATTCCGATCTCCACATAGGGGAAATGCTCCGCGATCACTCCTTTTGAGGGGGAGGCCTTCTTCACCTCGCAGATAAAGCTCATGCCCGGCTTTGCCAGCGCTTTCTCAAAGGGAAAACCTGTGTCACGGTTTAGTTCCGCCGCCTGGGCTTTCAATTCCGCCAGGGGCAGCCTGCGCTTCTCCGCCTCTATCCGCTCTCTCGTTTTTGCCGCGATCTCATCTAATATCATATCAGCCTCCTTATGCATCCTGGCACCCTTTCATCCAAAAAGTGGGGTAATTCCCCGCTGCTTGCTGCGGGGAGTTTCCTTCTCAAACAGCTGTCTTTCACTCCCCGCCTCCACATACGCTTTTTCCTGATCGGTACTGTAAATCTGCCGTCACATTTTCCAAGCATATACCCGCTTCGGGCTTTTGGACTACCTGTTGGAGGCCTCCACAAATTCCTCCAGCTTCCGCAGGGCTTTCCCGCTGTCGATGGTCTCCTCCGCCAGCTTTACCGCCGCTTTCATGCCGTTTGCCTTCCCTGCCACGAACAGAGCCGCCGCCGCGTTGATCACCGCCGCGTCACGCTTTGCGCCCCGCTCCTCTCCCGTCAGGATTGCCCTGGTGATTTCCGCATTTTCCTGGGGCGTGCCCCCCAGCAGGTCGCCTGCCTGCCCCCGCTGCAGACCGACGTCTTCGGGGGTAATCAGGTATTTCTTATACTCGCCGCGATGGAATGCAACGACTTTCGTGGAGCCGCAGATGGAGATTTCATCCAGCTTCTCCTCGCCGTAGACCACCATGCCCTTTTTCACCCCAAGGTTGGAAAGGACGTACGCCATGGGCTCCAGCAGGTTCTCGTCATAGACGCCCATGACCTGCATGTTGGCCCTGGCGGGGTTGGTCAGAGGCCCAAGGATATTGAACACAGTGCGGATGCCCAGTTCCTTACGGATTGGCCCCACGTACTTCATGGCCGTGTGGTATTTCTGTGCAAAGAGGAAGCAGATACCCGTCTCTTTCAGCAGCTTTGCCGCTTTCTCCGGCTCCACCGAGATGTTAACCCCCAGCGCCTCCAGGCAGTCCGCCGCCCCTGACCTGGAACTTGCCGCACGGTTGCCGTGTTTTGCCACGGGAACGCCCGCCGCGGATACGATCAGGGCCGCCGTGGTGGAAATGTTAAAGGAATTGGAACCGTCCCCGCCGGTGCCCACGATCTCCAGCACATCCATATCGTGTTCCACGGGCAGCGCGTGATTCCGCATTTCTTCCGCAGAGCCGGTGATCTCCTCGATGGTCTCCCCTTTCATGGAAAGTCCCATCAGATACGCGCTCTTCTGGATATCCGTGGCCTCGCCGCTCATGATCTCATTCATGACGGCTTTCGCCATCTCGTACCCGATGTCTTCCTTTTTTGATAATCTGATGATTGCTTCTCCTATCATTTCGCTGTTCTCCCTTATATTTGATTGGTCTGATTCTGTTAAATCTGTTGCATTTTCTTCTGATTTCATTGCACTATCAGGAGTTTTTCCCCGGAAGCCGGACAGATCAGTCAATGGACTTTTCCTGCCGCCGGCTGTTTCATTCTGCAGGAAATTCTCCATGATCCTCCGCCCCTTGGGCGTCAGCACGGATTCGGGGTGGAACTGCACGCCGTATATGGGATGCTCCCGGTGCTCCACCGCCATGATCTCACCGTCCGGCGTCATGGCCGTTACCGACAGTTCCTCCGGCATTGTTTCCGGATCTGCCGCCAGGGAATGGTATCTGGCCACCACCATCTCCCTGTCCATGCCCCGGAACAGGGCGCTGGATCTGTCCAGCATCACTGTGGACTGTTTCCCATGCATCAGTTCCCTCGCGTAGGTCACCGTCGCGCCGAACACCTCACAGATGGCCTGATGTCCCAGACAGATGCCCAGAATGGGGATCTGCCCCTGGAAAGTCCTGATGACCTCCTCGCAGATCCCCGCCTCCGAGGGCCTGCCGGGGCCGGGCGATAAGATGATGTGGGAGGGCGCCAGCTCACCGATCTCCTCCACTGTCATTTCATCATTCCGGATTACTTTTACATCCGGCTCCACGGAAGCCGTCAGCTGATATACATTGTAAGAAAAACTGTCATAGTTATCGATCAAAAGTATCATTCTCCCAGCCCCTCCCTTGCGATCTCAATGGCATTCCTGACCGCCGCCGCTTTCTGGATGCACTCCCTGTATTCCTTTTCCGGCACACTGTCCGCCACGATCCCCGCGCCGGAACGGATGAACACCCTGCCGTTTTTGGAAAAGGCAAGCCGGATGGCAATGCAGGTGTCCAGATTTCCCGTAAAGGAAACATAGCCGATGGCGCCGCCGTAAATCCCTCTCTTATTGTTTTCCAGTTCGTTGATGATCTCGCAGGCCCTGAGTTTCGGCGCTCCCGACAGGGTTCCCGCAGGCAGGATGGCGTCCACCGCATCCAGCGCGTCCTTATCTTCCCGGATGATGCCCCCCACCGTGGAACCGATATGCATCACATGGGAATACCGTTCTATGGACATATATTTTTCCACTTCCACGGTTCCCACCCTGCTGATCTTGCCGATATCGTTCCGTCCCAGGTCCACCAGCATATTGTGTTCCGCACGTTCTTTCTCGTCGGCAAGCAGTTCCTTTTCCAGCGCCTGATCCTCCGCCTCCGTCCTGCCCCTGGGTCTGGTTCCCGCCAGAGGGAACGTGTACAGCTTTTCATTTTCCAGCTTTACCAGCGTCTCCGGGCTGGCTCCGGCAATCTCCCCGTCCGTCCCTGAAAAATAGAACATATAGGGGGAGGGGTTTGTGGTCCGCAGGACCCTGTAGACATCCAGCAGGCTGCCCTCCATCTCCGCCTCCAGACGGTTGGACAGCACCACCTGGAAAATATCACCCTCCCTGATATAATGCTTTCCTTTCCGCACCATCTCACAGTACTCTTCCTCGCTGAAAAGCGGTTTGAAATCCGACTTTAATACCAGGGGCGTGCCAGAAGCCTTTTCCCCTTTCCGGATCAGCTGCTTCATGCTTTCCAGTTCCAGCACTGCCCTGTTATAATTCGCTTCCATATCGTCCGTCTTGATGTTGACAATGAGGATGATTTTCTGCCTGTAATTGTCAAAGGCGATCACCTTGTGGAACAGCATCAGGTTCACATCCTGGAATCCCTCCTCATCCTCCGCGTCCAGTTTTAATGTGGGCTCGCTGTATTTGATATAATCATAGGAAAAATACCCTACCAGGCCGCCGGTAAAGGAAGGCAGGTATTCCATCCTGGGGCTACGGTTCTCCTCGATGATATTCCGGATGCAGGCGCGGACATCTTCTGTGGTGGTCTGGGTCGTCAGCTGGTTTTTGATCCTGGTGGTTCCGTTATAACAGGTGATTTCCGTCAGGGGATCGTACCCCAGGAAAGAGTACCTGCCCCATTTCTTATCCGCCTCAGCGCTTTCCAGCAGATATACATGGGCGCTGACTTTCTTTAGGATCTGCAGTACTTCGATGGGCGTGGAGGTATCGGAGAAGATCTCCGTGCTGACGGGGATCACGCCGTAGCTGCCTGTGGCCGCAAGGTTTTTACATTCTGCAAGGGTTGGTCGTGTGTTCATATCGTTCTCCTTTCCCTGGTTTCTGAACTTTTTTTGTGTCATGCGCGGCGCGGCGACCTCGCCTGGCTCGCGCGGCATCCTCTGTTGCGCTTTGCGCAACAGAGGATGATGCGGCATTCGCCGCATGTGCCAGGATACAAAAGCAACATTTTGTGAGCAAGCTCCCAAATGTTGTTTTTGTATCCTGGCCCGCGCTGCTCATTGCACACACAAAATCCCGTCCCTGACAAATCATATTTGTCAAGGACGGGATGAACATTTTATCTATCCATTATTCCCGCGGTGCCACCTTGCTTCGCTTCCATAAAGAAGCGCCCTTACCGGGATACCATCATACCCCTGACCTCTCACGCGGGTCTAACGTCGCAATATACTTGGAAAAATAAATCCTCAAACATCTCTTCCTTTCCCTGCGCCCTCCGTGGCCCATTTAACAGCTGACGTTCTGACCTTTCTCAGCATCCGGTCTCTCTGTAAGTGCCTGCGCGATGCTTTCCGCATCACACACTGTTTTTATCTCCACATCTACGGTTTCGGTTCCGCTATTCATTTTTTAATATATTACTCCCGATATAAAAACATGTCAAGGATTTTCTACAAAATCTTCTCCATCCCCGTCTTATAAGGCGTCAGCCCGCAGCTTTCATAAAATTTCCTTGCCCCGGGATTGCATTCCCACACGTTCAGCGTTACATTGTAGCAGCCCTGCTCTTTTGCGAACCGCAGCACATATTCATAAAGCTGCTTCCCGATATGCTGTCCTCTGAGCGTCTCGTCCACGCACAGATCATCGATGTAAAGCGTCTTGATATCGGTGAGGATGTTGTCGTTCACATGCTGCTGGAAAACGCAGAAAGCGTATCCCTGCACATTCCCTTCCTCATCCAGACCTACAAAGATGGGCCTCTCATCATCTTCTATGATGGCGAGCAGTTCCTCGTCCGTATACTTCCGCGTATTGCTCTTGAACAGGTCCGGTCTGCCGTTATGGTGCACCATGAGCACCTGGTCCAACAGGTTGTCTATCCCCTGCATGTCCCTTTTTTCCGCTCTTCTGATTTTCATGCATATACCCCCTTTCGTGCTCCGGCACACATACCGATCAATATTTGAAAGTTTACTTTCACACTTCCTGCCATGCCGCTTCTACGGCACAAACCAATCCCACGGAACCTGATCGGTTCCAAGAAGAACGCTGTCCTTGCGTTCTTCCGTGTGAGACTTAGAATTTCTCCGCGAAGCAGCCTTTGCTGTGAGCGGTTAGAAATTCTTCTCACACTTCCAGTCATGCCGCCTGCGGCGGCACAAACAATCCATGAATCGGTGCAAGTCTGGAAGAATCGCTGCTCTTGCGATTCTTCCGTGTGAGATTTAGAATTTCTCCGCGAAGCAGCCCTTGCTGCGAGCGGTTAGAAATTCTTCTCACACTTCCAGTCATGCCGCCTGCGGCGGCACAAACAATCCATGAATCGGTGCAAGTCTGGAAGAATCGCTGCTCTTGCGATTCTTCCGTGTGAGATTTAGAATTTCTCCGCGAAGCAGCCCTTGCTGCGAGCGGTTAGAAATTCTTCTCACACTTTCTTCCGACAAACAGGACACCGCCCCACGGCGATGTCCTATATTCCTGCGGGCAATAAGCCACAAGTCCAGGGAATCGTGATTCCCTGGAACCTTGGCGAATGCCGCGAGGGTCAAAGCCCCCGTCAGCTTACTGCGGGGACTTTGATCATGCAAAATATTATGCAGGCGCCCAAACATGACACTCGTGTCTTATTTCTCGACCAGCAGCGATCTTCCCGTCATTTCTTCCGGCTGTTCCCTGCCCATCATCTGGATCAGGGTGGGAACGATGTCCGCCAGGCAGCCGTTCTCACGGAGGGTATAAGCCTGGTCATAGTTCACCAGGATAAAGGGCACCTGGTTGGTGGTATGGGCGGTAAAGGGATCCCCTGTCTCATAATCGATCAGCTGCTCCGCATTGCCATGGTCAGCGCAGATAAACATGGCGCCGTCCACTTCCCTGATGGCCTCCACTGCTTTTCCGACACATTCGTCAACTGCTTCCACCGCCCTGACAGCGGCTTCCAGCACACCGGTATGGCCTACCATATCGGGATTCGCAAAGTTGATGATGATCACATCGTACTTTCCGGAACGGATCGCCTCACAAAGCTTATCGCAGACCTCGTAAGCGCTCATCTGGGGCTTCAGGTCATAGGTCGCCACGTCCTTGGGGGAATTGACCAGCACTCTGTCCTCTCCCTCGTTAGGCTCCTCCACGCCGCCGTTGAAGAAGAACGTAACATGAGCGTACTTTTCCGTCTCAGCGATACGCGCCTGCTTCATATGGTTTGCCGCCAGCCACTCGCCGAAAGTGTTGGTGACAGCCACCTTGTGGAACGCCACCTCCTTGTTGGGGATCGTAGGGTCGTAATCGGAGAAGCACACATAGGTGATGTCCTTTCTCGCCCCTCTGTCAAAGCCCTTGAAATCATCGTCACAGAAAGCCCTGGTGATCTCCCTTGCACGGTCGGGACGGAAGTTAAAGAAGATAATGGAATCCCCATCCTGGATCGTAGCCACAGGCTTACCGTTGTCCAAAGCCAGCGTGGGCTTCACAAACTCATCCGTCTCCTCCCTGTCGTAGGACTGCTGGATGCCGCAGATGCCGCATTCGGCGGTAAGACCCTCGCCCTTTGTCATGGCGTCGTAGGCCAGCTTCACACGATTCCAGTTATTGTCCCTGTCCATCACATAGTAGCGCCCCATCACGGAAGCGATCCGTCCCACGCCGATCTTCTCCATCTGGGCAGTCAGCGCCTCCGCAAACTCCTTACCGCTGGCAGGAGGCGTGTCACGTCCGTCCAGGAAGCAGTGCACGTACACTTTCTCCAGACCGTTTCTCTTCGCCAGTTCCAGCAGTCCGTAAAGATGGGTGTTATGGCTGTGCACGCCGCCGTCGGACAAAAGCCCCATGAGGTGCAGTGCGCTGTTATTTTTCTTACAATTCTCCACCGCTTTCAGCAGCGCGGGATTTTCAAAAAAGGTGCCGTCCTGGATCTCCTTTGTGATCCTGGTCAGTTCCTGGTATACGATACGTCCTGCGCCCATATTCAGGTGCCCTACCTCGGAATTGCCCATCTGCCCGTCGGGAAGACCCACCGCCATGCCGCTGGCGTTGCCCCGCACAAAGGGGCACTCTTCCATCAGTTTGTCCATCACCGGGGTCTTCGCCTGCGCCACCGCGTTGCCCTCGGTTTTCTCGTTGAGGCCGTAGCCATCAAGGATCATCAATACTACCGGTTTCTTGCTCATAATTCTCTCCTTATCTATGTTATCTGTTTTCATGCCACTTCTTTCCAAATCTGTTAGTCATTATACACTGAAAATCGCCCTCTTGCAACACTAACCTGTTGCCTTTTCCCTCAAATATGCTATACTGAAATAACGTCCGCGGACATAGAATCAATATGGAATTTATCAGAAACCCGGAGAGGATACATGATCACATTATTATCTAAAATATTTATTCGTGAAAACAGCGATATCAAAAGTCCTGCCACACGCCAGGCCTATGGCATGCTCTGCGGGGCGGTGGGCATCTTCCTGAACCTGTGCCTGTTCGCCGGGAAATTTTTTGCCGGTCTGGTCAGCCATTCCATCGCCATCACCGCCGACGCTTTCAACAACCTGTCCGACGCGGGGTCTTCCATCATCACACTGATCGGCTTTAAAATGGCGGGACAGAAGCCCGACCCCCACCACCCTTTCGGGCATGGCAGGATCGAGTATATCTCAGGACTCCTGGTAGCCATCCTCATCCTGCTGATGGGCGTGGAACTGCTGGAAACCTCCGTGTCGAAGATCTTTCATCCGGAAGAACTTTCCTTTTCCCCTCTCATCCTGGTCATCCTGGTCGTCTCCATCCTTGTGAAATGCTATATGTCCTACTATAACCGAACGCTGGGCAAAAAGCTGGATTCCGCCGCCATGCTGGCCACCGCCGCGGATTCTTTCAGCGATTCCCTTGCCACCGCCGTGGTCCTGCTCTCCACCCTGATATCCCATTTCACGGGGCTGGCGATCGACGGCTGGTGCGGTATCCTGGTGGGGCTGTTCATCTGCTATTCCGGCTACAGCGCGGCAAAAGATACCATCAGCCCCCTGCTGGGCCAGGCGCCGGATTCGGAATTTGTACAGCAGGTAAACGATATCGTCATGGACCACCGGACCATCCTGGGGATCCACGACCTGATTGTCCACAATTACGGCCCTGGGCGGACGCTGATCTCCCTCCATGCGGAGGTGCCTGCGGACGGCGATATCCTGGAACTTCACGACCTGATCGACACCATAGAGCACGAACTTCGGAACACCTTAAACTGCCATGCCGTGATCCATATGGATCCCGTCTGCGTGGGGGATGAGGAGACCCTGCGGCTGAAAGAACTGGTAAAGGGATATCTGGCGGAGATTGACGGACAGATCACCATGCACGACTTCCGCATCGTCACAGGCCCCACCCACACCAACCTGATCTTCGATGTGGTGGTTCCCTACGGTTTTCCCATGGAGGATGAGGCACTGATCTCCGCCATCAGTGAGCGCGTCCGGCGTGACAACCCTGACTATTTTACGGTGATCGAGGTGGACCAGGCGATGGTGTAGGACGGCAAAAAGCAGCCTCCTGAAAACAGGCGGCTGCTCCATCACATCAGACTATGCTTGTCTCTTACACCCGGTCATTCTTTGATCTCATCGATATCGGTAAGATTGACACCCGCTATTGTAAGAAAGCTTTTAAGATATAAATACTCTTTTTTCAATTTGGCATATGTTTTTGTAGAATTTTCTTCTTTTGCCAATAGCATATACTCCTGGATCTTTTTAAAATCTTCCATTGCTTTTTGGGTTATCTCCAAATTTGTATTCGGCATTTTGTCACCTCCCAATCATAGACAGTCATCCGTTTACATTCAGTATAACATAACTGGAATACAAAGTCTAATATAATTGATTTGAATTTTACAGTTGACAATTCATGGAAGTTGTTGTAGTGTAGATTACAGTTATTCATGCATCGCGCAAAAGCCCAGTCAGCGGACGCGCAAGTCAATCCCCGTTGCAAACAACGTGGATTGACCCTCGCGACATTCGCCAAATGTCCGTGCAAGCACGGCACTTGGCTCATTGTTTGCGGGAATATGAAAGAAGGAGGTAACGCTATGTTTAACAGATTGACTAAGATTACTTATGTTGCATTCCATCATGCATCAAACGCAGTTACCTCAGGAAAGGGTCGGAAGTTCAGCGCCTGAAAAGCAGTTTCATGCTTTCAGGCTCAATCTTACGCTGATCAGAGTCCATGGTATGCTGCCATGGACTTTTTTTGGTTTTCCACGCCCTCCCCGTCTATGGCAGTTCGCCCGTACTCCCTACAATCAGTGCAGACCTGGAAGAACGCTGTCCCTGCGTCCTGAGTGCGGCCCGCGCGGTCCGTTATCCGTGCAGAAACGAGGCAATCTTGAAAAAAGTATCAAGCTATATCATGGAACATTTCTGGGGATACCTGGTGGCTGTGCTCTGCCTGATCGTAGGCGTGGCGCTGGATATGCTCTCTCCCCAGCTGACAAAGCTGATGATAGACGACGTGATCACCGGCGGGCGGCTGGAGATCTTAAGCTATCTGCTTTTGGGCTTCCTCATCATCGGCCTGGGAAAGTGCGTGTTCATGTACACCAAGGAATTCCTCTTCGACCTTATCAGCGCCAAGATCTGCGCCCAGATGCGCCGGAACCTGTTCCGCCATCTCCAAGGGCTTTCCGCGGATTTTTACGACAGGAACAACACCGGGGAACTGATGGCCAGGGTAAAGGAGGACGTGGATCATATCTGGGACGCCTTAAGCTACGTAGGGATGCTTTTGATCGAGGTGGCAGTCCATACCACCCTGGTGCTGACCTGCATGTATCGCTTAAGCCCGAAGCTTGCCCTGATTCCCACCGCGGCAATGCTCTTCTGCGGCATCCTGGCTATCTTTCTGGAGCGCAGGCTGGATCAGGTCTACGACGAGATCAGCGAGGAAAACGCGAAGCTGAACACCGTGGCGGAGGAAAACCTGGCGGGCGTCCGCACCGTGCGGGCTTTTGCCAGGGAGAAATTTGAGATCAAAAAATTCCTCTCCCACAACAAACGCTACTACGAACTGAATATGAAGCAGTCCAGGGTCTTTGTGAGATACCACCCGTTGTTCACCCTGGTCACCAAGCTGCTGCCCCTCACCGTGCTCCTTGCAGGCGGCATTATGGTCATGCGGGGCGACACGGTGGGAGGCGTGCCTTTTACGCTGGGTTCCCTGGGCGCCTTTGTGGAGTACTCCAACAATATCGTATGGCCCATGGAAATGCTGGGCTGGCTCACCAACAGCTTCTCTTCCGCCGTGGCATCCAACCGCAAGCTGAAAAGGATCTATCGGGAAACGCCCACCATCCGGGAGGAAGAAACGCCGAAACTGCTGGATAAAGTAAAAGGTGATATCGCCTTTGAACAGGTAGGCTTCAAGCGGGATAACACGGAAATCCTGCAGGACATCAGCTTCCATGTATCTCCCGGCTCCACCCTTGGCATCATGGGCGCCACCGGCTCCGGCAAGACCTCCATGGTGCAGCTGCTGCAGCGGCTCTACGATTGCAGTTCGGGGCGTATCCTGCTGGACGGCACGGATATCCGCAGGCTCTCCCTGGGACAGCTGCGGGAGAATATTTCCGTGGTGACCCAGGATGTATTCCTGTTCTCCGACACCATCTCCGACAACGTGCGCCTTGGGAAACAGGCCCTCACCGACTTTGAACAGGTGAAAAACGCCTCCCAGGCGGCACAGGCTTCGGAATTTATCGAGAAGCTGGAAGCCCGCTATGACACCGTGATCGGGGAACGGGGCGTGGGACTCTCCGGCGGCCAGAAGCAGCGCATCAGCATTGCCCGCGCCCTGGCGAAGCGGAATCCCATTTTGATAATGGACGACTCCACTTCCGCCCTGGATATGGAGACGGAAGCCGCCATCCAGCAGACCCTGAACGAACTGCCGGATACCACCAAGATTATCATTGCCCACCGGATCAGTTCCGTATGCCATGCGGACGAGATCCTGTTTTTGGAGAACGGCCGGATCGCGGAGCGGGGCACACACGAAGAATTACTGGCCAGGAAAGGGCTTTACTATGAAACCTGGCAATTACAGATGGGAGGTGCCATTTATGCCGATTAATTCCTTTAAAGAAGACGAACGCACCGCAGAACAGAGCAAGTTAAAAACCCTGCTGCGGCTGTTCTCCTACCTTCTTGCCTATAAAAAAGAAATCCTGCTGGTGCTCTGCATCATGCTGTTCTGCGTGGGCGTGTCCCTGGTGAACCCGCTGTTCATAGAGACCGCCATCGACGGTCATATCGGCGCGGGGAACCTGACCGGGCTGGTGAAACTGATCCTCTTTGCCCTGGGGCTGAACATAGGTATGGTACTTTTCACCAAACTGCGGATGCACATTATGAACCGGGTATGCAACAGCATCCTCATGACCATCAGGCAGGAACTATACACCCACATCCAGACGCTGGACTTTCACTTTTTTGACAGCCGCCCTACGGGCAAGATCCTCTCCCGCATCATCGGGGATGTGAACTCCTTAAAGGATGTGCTGGGGAACTGCGTGACCACCCTGATCCCTGACTTTATCACCATCTGCGCGGTCATTGCGATCATGCTGGTGAAAAGCCCGGCACTGACGGCGGCGTCCCTCTGCGCCCTGCCGCTCCTGATTGCGGGGGTCTGCTATATCCAGAGCCGATCCCACAGCAGATGGCAGCTGTTCCGGAAAAAGGCCTCCAACATGAACGCTTTTGTCCATGAGGATCTGTCCGGTATGCGCATTATCCAGAGTTTCCATGCGGAAAAGGAGACGGACGATACCTTTTACCAGCTGACGGAGGAGCACAGGAAGGCCTTCACCAGCGCCTGCCGCATCAACGATGCCATCGGCTCCGTGATCGACTTTTGCTGGGGGCTGAGCACTGCCGCCCTCTACTATACCGGGATCGTGATCCTGGGCACGGATCGGGTGTCCGTGGGCACACTGCTGGCTTTCGGAAGCTACATTGGCATGTTCTGGCATCCCATCATGAACCTCAGCGACTTCTACAAGCAGCTGATCACCAATCTGGCGGCGGCGGAGCGTGTCTTTGAGGTGCTGGATACCCCCTCGGAGATCACGGACGAACATGCCACGGGGAAACTTTCCTCCATACAGGGCGAAGTGGTCTTCGATCAGGTTTCCTTCGCCTACTCGGACGCCCCTGATGTTATGGTGCTGGAGGATGTCTCCTTCCGTATCAAGCCCGGTGAGACCATCGCTCTGGTGGGGCCTACAGGCGCAGGCAAGACCACCATTGTCAATCTGGTCAGCAGGTTTTATAATGCTACCCAAGGGCGTGTGCTCATAGACGGCAAAGACGTGCAGGAAGTGACCTTGCACTCTCTCCGCTCCCAGATGGGGATCATGACCCAGGATAATTTCCTCTTTACCGGGACGGTGATGGAAAATATCCGTTACGGGCGACTGGATGCCACCGACGAGGAGTGTATCGCAGCAGCAAAGGCGGTGAACGCCCATGATTTTATCATGAAGCTGGAAAAGGGGTATGACACGGAACTTTCGGAGCGGGGCGGCGGCCTATCCGTGGGACAGAAACAGCTGCTGGCCTTTGCAAGGACGTTTGTTTCCATGCCAAGGGTCCTGATATTGGATGAGGCCACTTCCAGCATTGATACGAAGACGGAGGCGCTGGTGCAGAACGGGATCGAGGCGCTGCTGGCGGGGCGGACTTCCTTTGTGATCGCGCACAGGCTGTCCACGATCCAGAAAGCGGACAGGATCTTTGTGATCGATAATGGGGGAATCCTGGAGGAAGGGAGCGCCAGGGAATTGATGCAGAAGAAAGGGGCTTATTATAGGCTTTATATGGCGCAGTTTACGCAGGGGAGGATGGTTTAAGGGGAGGGCGGCTCCCCTGCCCCGCCGCCTGTATCCTGCATTTTGATGGGATGCTGCACTTTGATGGGATTCTTTGACAGATTGGGGAACAGGTTACTGGAAATTTGTGTGTTTAAAGTATTGATTCTGGCGGCAAAACGAGGCTTATCGGGAGGGTAAAATATTGCGGATGGAAAAGGTATTTATCAACCCTGATACGGGGAAAGAATGGCTGATTGAAGTGAATGGCCACACAGTAAGGAGTTGTCTGAACCATGGGAAAATAAAGGAAGCTGTTTATGACAGTGATTTTGATACGAAAAACAAGACCGCGCAGGCGATCATGGAGAAGATGCGCAAGGGGTTTGTGTATCGGGATTCAAATGCCGGATTTGGCGAGGCAAGGTGTCATCAGTTTGTTGGTAAAGCTTACAATGGTTTTCTGCCGATCGCTGCTTCTGTGGCAAGGGATGATTTCTATATTACCAGGATCGTGGGTGACTTTGAAGATGAGGTACTTTATCATTTTGATGAAAATGGTCATGTGATGGAGCGGGTGTCGCTGGGCGCGGGAAGAATGACTTATAAGCAGGTTCTTTGCGCAGATGGCAAGCTGTTGATGAATAACAGTTATCTCATTGAAAGATATTTGCCCGAAAGCGGTGAGATCGTTCCATTTGCAAATCATAGGGACAGTATGAATTCCATGCTTGATTCCAAAGAAAATCTGGCCTTATGGTATACGGGGGAGAAAATTGTCGTTTTTGATTTTAAGAATCATGCGGAGGTATGGTCAGAGGAAGTCCAATGTCAGAAAACAGGGGAACATTTTAAGACATATTATTGCGAAGGGTTGCTCTCCCCACAGCAGACCAGGGCGGCATATCGCACAGAGCAGAGAGGTTATGTGATCGTTGACCTCAGGTCTTCTGAAAAGGTTTTCATTGAAAATAACGGCTGGCATCCGTTTTTCTCACCGGACGATGAGTTCTTTTCTGTCGGCGGGAAATTTTATGTCTGTGCAACCGGAAAGGAGACCGAGAATCCGTTTCCGTTTTCTGTCAGACCCGATCTGACATATTACAGTACCTGCACGGTGAAGACCAACGGACGGCTCATGGCTGTCCAGCAGAGCAACGGCGGGAAAAAGCCTGTGGAAATATGGGATTATGGCAGCGGCAAACTGCTTACGGAGATTGACGACTTACTGACAGTCAAAAAATGCTGTTTTGAGTTTTCCAAAAGCAATTTGATCTTACACACGGATTACGGTGTTGTCAGTGTCTATGATTGCATCATGGCCGATATTCATGACCTGGTACCGAAAAAGTGTGAGAAGAATTTCTAATGCTCATGCCAGAGGGCATTTCGCAAAGAAATTCTAAATCTCACACGGAAGAACGCAAGGGCAGCGTTCTTCCCGGAACCGGTCAGGTTCCGTGGGGTTGGTTTGTGCCGCCAGAGGCGGCATGACTGGAAGTTTGACAATTCCCACATGGAGCCGTTATGGCAGCTTACCGATGAGGAGATTGCACCCATATTCTTTTGGTTGCATGTCTTTCCGATATATGCTATGATTCAGTCATGGAGCAATCGTGTTACAGGGTGGTAGCCTCCCGCACTTGCGTGAATCGCAAGATTCATATAAGAAGGGAGGTGATGCGATGAGTACTTATGAAATTTTATGCCTGTTGTTTTTGGGCGGTACATTTTTAATCGCATTGCTTACCTATATTGATAGGAATCATAAGCAAAAATAAATAAGCCTACCTTGTACTTTGCCGAGACAGGTAGGCTTTAACTACGCTGGGAGGTAAACCACTTTGTGGGCGATTACTCCTCTTTCATTTTTAGGATAACACATAAAAGAAAAAAATGCAAGTTTCATATTCCAAAAAGGATAATGATCAGATCATGCCCACGCAAAAGAACACCATTTACCTCACCCAGGCGGAGGCAAAACGCCTGCAGACACTGGAAAAACGATACAAGAACGCCGCCCGGGCCCAGTTTGAAGCCCGGACGGCCTATTACCATTCCATCACGGGAGGCCATTACACCTCCATCACGATCCGCGACCAGAAGACCCGCTGGGGCAGCTGTTCCTCCCGGGGGACGCTGTCATTTAACTACCGCCTGATCTTCGCCCCTCCCAGGGTGCTGGACTATGTGGTAGTCCATGAACTCTGCCATCTGACCCACATGAACCATTCCAAAGATTTCTGGAACATGGTGGCCTCCGTCATGCCCGATTACAGACTCTGCAAGAACTGGCTGAAAGAACACGGTCACGAACTGACCCTGGAAAACCATCTGCAAAAGCAGGGCATTCCCATCACCCTGTAACTTTAGCGGTTCTCGTCCACATAGATCTGAACCCTGCTCTGGATCACGTTTGCCGTATCCTGGGCGCTCTTCTGTCCGCTGTAGAACGCGCCCATCTCCTCGTTGATGATATTGAGCACATTGTCGTTGTAATAGTATCCCTGGTTCACGGACATCACGAAGTCCACGATCTGATCCACCTGCTCCTGGGACAGCGGCGGCAGAGGAATCTCCTCGTCATTGATCCAATACGTTTCTTCATATTCCACTTCATTTCCGTCCTCATCAATGTAGGTCGGTTTCTTGGTGGCCTCCTGGGCTTCCTCCAGGAACATCTGCTTATTCACAGGTATTCCCCAATCCATCGTACTCTGGTACTCGTCTGTCAGATAATAACGGATGAACTCCCACGCGCCGTCCAGGTTCGCGGATTTTGCGGAAAGCGCAAAGGACTGGATAGCGTTCACATAGGAACCCTGTCCTTCCTCCGTGGGGAAGCCGATAAATGTCACAGGTTCGCCAAAATTACCATTCAGCTGATAATTCAGGTTACTGATCCTGCTGATATACATCATCATCAGCAGAGTCCTGTTGTCGCGGTACTGCGTCTCCTGGGTCGTCCAGTAATCTCCCGCACTATACAGGGAATCCCAGTCGATCTCCTCCGGCAGTGTCTTCGCATACTCCATCATGCTGATAAAGTTCTCTGTGTTAAAAGAACACTTTCCCGACTTCACATCCACAAAATCGGGGCCGCAGAACTGCATCGCCAGGCTCATGAAGCCGTCCCTTGTGGTCTCGCCGATAGCCTGGGCATCCTCTCCCATGGATGCCACGATCTGCTGCATCTCCTCCAGCGTCCAGTCGGTCTTATCCCCTACCAGGGAGGTCTTTGCGATCATGGTGACCACGTTGAAATTCGGGATCACATAATACAGCGTTCCGTCCACGGAATACGCGTCAAATACATTCTGCATAAATTCCACCTGGGACAGTTCCGGATCCTCCGCGATCAGTTTGCCCACATCCGCGATCAGTCCCTTGGCAATATAATTCTCCACGGGCAGACCGCCCGTGATCAGGATATCCGGCATACCGCCCGTGACGATATCATTGTTCAGCTTTGTAATGCCTGCGGTATAATCATCATAGGTATTGTAGCTTTCATACTCCTTGAGCACGATCCTGTAGTTGTCGTTTGCCCTGTTGAATTCCACCACCCTCTGGCGCATGTCGCTGTTGATCCAGTTACCGGCAAGCACAACCACGGCCTTATCAGGAATATCAGCGGGATCCCGGTAGGTAAATACGGCTCCCTTGATCTCATCGCCGTAATTCTCGCTGAAAACACCCACAAATCTGTTCTCATCCAGTTCCACCAGGCCAAGGAAGTTGGAAATGTTCACATCGGAGTTGACAAAGTCCATCTTTTTGGTCACTTCCGTGTCCCCACAGTTTAAGGAATAGATACCGTTGTTCATGACAAAAACAAGGTCGCTGGCAACGCCCGCGCTCAAGGAACCGTAACCGCTGTACCACAGGGATGCCGGCATCTCTGCAGGCTCGCCTAAGGTGTCTGTCTCGAAATCATAGGTCGTGATGTAATTCTTCGTCCAGTCATTCTCGTCCGAGTAGATCACCAGAAACGTGCCGTCCGCCTGTCTGATCAGATTCTGGCTGTTGGCGAATATGGAATTTGTTTCCTCGGACAGCCGCTGTCTCTCGGAAGCCTCCCCCTCGCTACTGATATCCATTTTATACATGTTATCGCCGCCAAGCAGCAGTCTCGCGCTGCCGTCCTTCCCGGCGATCAGGTCATTGACATAGATCCATTCCGCGCCCTCCTCGTAAGACTGCAGCCCTTCCAGTTCCGATTCCCATATGCGGCTCCCGTCCTCATTCCAGCAGCAAAGGTAAACATGTCTCTCACTGATGGGATCTTCCTGGTTACTGTAATCCTCATAACTGTAGTTCTTGATGCCGAAGATTTTTCCGTCTGAAGCTATCCTGAAAGTCCCATAGTTGGTATACTCCCAGATGTCGAAATTCTCCTCCTGATCCGCCTCCGCGCCGTCAAGGGGCGATCCCTCCGTCGGTTCGGAAGCGCTTCCCTCCCCGTCACCGTTATCCTCCTCACCGTCAGAGGTATCCAGTTCTACCACCTGCAGGTCGGATCCATCCGGATCCATGGATATGATGTTATATTGGGAGTCATCGTCTCCTGTTGACCAGTCATAGCATTCCGCCACCATATAGATCCTGTCATTTTGGTATACGGTATTGTATATATTTACGTAACCGTTCTGCTGGTCCACAAGCTGGGGAAAATCAAATTCCTCCACTTTATAGACATTCTCTTTTGCCAGCTGGGAATTGGCGGAACTGTTCCCTCCGCCGGAATTTCCGCCGCCTCCGCCACCACTGCTGTCGTCAGATCCGCCGCAGGCGGCCAGTCCTGCCGTCATGGCACATACAAGCCCCACTGCCAATGACTTTTTCAACCACTTTTTCATACTATCTCCTCCATTCCAGTTCCGTCTCTTTTATTCCAGTTCCGTCTCTTCACTTCAACGCCCTGGGCGGGGAAGAAATTTCCATCTGCAAAATACGCAGCTGGAAATTCCTTCCGGGCGTTTCCGTTCCGAGACTGTTTTTTGATTCCAGTTCCGTCTCTTTTATTCCAGTTCCTGTTTACAGGAACTTGTTCCGCTCTTTCTTCCTGACCGCCGCTTCTCCCTCATGTGTTCCACCAGGCGCTCCAGCTTATCCTTGGCTTTCAGACGCACATCCCGCAGGGTCCAGCCCTTGTGCCGCCACCAATAGATGAAAGCGATCAGCAGCAGGACCGTGGGATACAAAAGAGCGATCAGCATCACCAGCGTGAGCGCTGTCAGGATATCTTCATAGCCTCTCGCCATATTTTCCCAGTAGGGATAGATAATGCCCTTTCCGTTCATGGAACGGATCCCGAACTGCCCGATCATCTTCAGGCGTGACACCAGGGAATAACGGGCGCTGTTCTCCACCACTTCCGTAGTCTTCTCGTCAGAGCCCAGGTTCTCTTTTACATACTTATATGCAAAACCAGTGACCGGATCCGGCATGACAATCTCATAGTGATTGATCCCATAGCTGGTTCCCAGCGTCTCCAGCGTCTCCAGGGAAACATAGACCAGCGTGCTCTCCAGTCCGGCGGATTCCGCCAGACGGCCGGAGGGACGTTCTATCACCCCGGTGACGATATGGGGAATCCCGGAAATGTACACTGTCATGCCCGCCACATCGGAGGAACCGAAAAGCTGCCACGCGGCGTCCTCGTCGATCACGCAGTAATCCTGCATCAGGTCATTTCCCGAAAAGTAGGAACCGTACAGCAGTCTCAGGGGATGGAACAGGAAGAAATCCCCGCCGATCCCTATGGCGTCCGCGGAAACCGAAGCCTTATTGTTCGTCAGGGTGATCTTGCCGTCCGCGCTGTAGGCATCCGCCCACAGCCTGGCCCCGGGATTCTCCGACTCCTGCACCACGGAGGCCTCCGTCAGAGCGCTGTCTATGCCGTGCTCGAACATCAGGATGGTATCCTCCGTGGTTCCCGCATCCGTGGCGAAGAAACAGCTGACCTGGGCCGCATTCTTCTGGTCGCTCCATCTCTCCGCCATCTGCTGGGACTCCTGTGCGCCTATGATATGATTTGTCGTAAAAAGCAGGATCAGAAAAATCAGGAACGAGATTCCGCCGCTTATTCCCAACACAATTTTTTTCATAGTCTGCCTCATTTCCCTTAATTCTCCGCCAGCCTTACCAGCCTGCCTGCCTCCACCGGCTTGGTGGAAGTGGTGATCACGGGATCGTAGCCTGTGAGCATTCCCGAACTTACCGCAGACTGGCTGTCATCGCTGGCAAGCACCTCCACATCCACGCGGGTGGCATAATAGCGGGTTCCCAGAGGACTGGACTTGGATGTGACCACCAGAATGAACTTGCCGTTATTGTCCTCCCGGATCGAATTATTGGGCACGATATAGTCGTAGTTTGCGCTCTTCTGTCCCACGGAAATGTTCAGGGTCTGTCCCGCGGTGACCGCGCCTGTGACGTCAAAGGTGAGCAACTTCTTCTGTCCCGGATCGTCAGGATCGGGCTTGATGCTGGCCAGCGTCACTTCCACATCGTCAAACCGCCACGCGTTGACCAGATCCGCCTTGTCCCCCACGGCCAGACGCTTCGCCTGTTCGTTGGTCACGGAGAAACTCATGGTAAAGCCCTTGCCCTCGGGCTGTAATACTGCCACAGGGGTTGCAGCCGAGGTGGTCGCGCCCGCGGTGACATTCAGGGCGGTGATGGTGCCGGAGATATCGGCAGTGATGGTTGCGCCGACGGATTTCGCCGTCAGTTCATCCACCTTTTCCTGGGCCTTGTTGATGATATCCATCTGGTTGCTCAATGAAACTGCACTGTTGACCGTTCCTATCAGTTGTTCCAGGGCTGCTTGTTTTTCCGCCAGGTCGGTCTTTGCATGCGCAAGGTCGATACCAACTGCTGCCTGCTGGAGTTTCAGGTTTTCTATGGTTCCGGAAGTATCTCCTGCAGCTTTTCTATCATCATATGCCCTTTTTGCGTTATCATAAGCAAGCTGGGCATTTGCTTTCGCCGCAACCGCGTTATTATAAGTCTGTGTGGCTGTCTGGATCTGATCCCAAAGCTTGGCCAGCTTCTCGTTTATCTCTGCAATCTTCCGTTCTGCTTCCTCCTTTGCGGGATCTGTCGTTGATGTATCCGCCGCAGGACTTGCTGCAGAAACATCTGTTTGCACAGCCGTATCACTTGATCCGTCTGCATTCTCTTCCTCTCCTGCCTCAGCCTGTGTCGTCAGTTCCATCGCCTGGGATTCCTGTGTTGAATCATCATTTCCAGAACCAGGATTGACAATCTTCTGGTAATACGCCAGTTGAGCCTGGTACATAGTCTGCTCATTCTTTAGCGCATTCAGTTTATTCAGCGCCGCCTGTTCCGTGCTGGTCGCATTGTTCAGATTGGTCTGTGCATCATTCAGCTGTTTCTCCAGATCATCCCATTCTTCCCCACTCTTATCAGTGCTGGGTGTTACCGCAATCTGCAGCGTAAACGCATCATACCATTCCTGCAGTTCATCCACCTTTTTCTGGGCTGCTGTCACCGCGTTCTGGGCATTGGTGATCTGCTGCCTGAAAGTGTTGGTAGAAGTATTATTATTCGCCGCCTGGATACCAGCCGCAGTGGTGCTGTCTGCCAGCAGCAGCTTCTCATACTCTTTCCACGCCTGGTCCAACGCCTCCTGGGCCGCCGCCAGTTCCTCGCTCTCCTCGTCCGCCAGGTACAGGATCACATCTCCCTGTTCCACGAAGTCGCCCACACGGACTGCCACACTGGCCACCTTACGGGATTCCTTGACCTCGATATTATAGGGATCGCCGCTCTCCACCACGCCTGAACCGCGGATCTTCGCCGTGACGGTTCCCGACTGCACGTACTGGATCGCCACCTCCGGCAGGGAATAGTTCATGATCGTATTGGAGAAAAAGGTCAGCACCAGCATCACCGACAGGAAAATGATCGCCGCCGTCTTGACCCATTCTCTTTTCTTCCTGGAATTCTCGTTCATCGTATTCCTCTCCTCACAAAAGATATAATTAGCCTTTCACACCGCCCTGATAAGTAATGCCGTCCACCAGGTATTCCTCGCCGTACAGGAAGATCAGCAGGCTGGGTACCATGTAAATGGTAGCCACGGCAAACGCCAGTCCGATCTCGCCCGAATTGATCTTGCTCAAAAACACGGACAGCGGGTGCGTCTCCCCGTCCGACAGCAGGATCAGCGGCTGTTCCACCATGTTCCAGTAATCGATGAACACCAGGATGGCCGTGGAGCAGATCGCGCCCTTGCACAGGGGCAGGCATATCTTGCGATAGATCTGCCACTCTCCCGCGCCGTCTATCTGCGCCGCCTCGATCACGCCGTCAGGAATACGCCGCATGAACTTGGTCAGCAGGTACACCGCAAAGGGGGAGAAGATTCCCGGCAGCCAGATGGCCCAATAGGTATCCAGCAGGTTCATCCAGTCGCTGACCAGATAGTTGGGCACCAGCGTCACCTGATAGGGCATCAGCATCAGGATGATATATGCAAAAAAGATGATCGTCCTTATCTTCCCGCTGTACCTGGCAAAGCCGAATGAGGCGAATGAGGCCGTCAGCAGCTGGAAGAACACGATGGGGCCCACCAGGATAACGGAATTCCAGAATTTCAGCAGGTAGTCGGGGCTCTTGAAGAGCACCGTGGCGTACTGGCTGAAAGACACCATATCAGGAATGAACTTCAGGTTGACTTTCTCCGATATGTACACCTTTCCCCCGGTCTCTGTGGTGGCAAACACGGAGCCGTAATTGGACGAGATCTCCGACGCCGCCATGAAAGAATTTGTCATTGTCAATATGATGGGCATCAGGAACAGGATGGCAAAGGACGCCGCCACAAGGGTCCCCAGGGTAATCTTGGCGGTACGGAGGATCTTCTTTTTCCTGGCCGCGCCCGGCTTTCTCTTCGTTTTTTCCTGTTCCTGCACTGCCGCACTCTGTCCGCTCAACCCTCCACATCCTTTCCGAAACGGTCTTCAGCCACAAACAGAATACCGATGATCACCACCATCACCAGCGACATCAGGATAGCCGCCGCCGACAATGTCTGGTAATCCAGTGACTTGAACTTGTTATTCATAAAATGCTGCAGCATGTAAATGGTATCGTAAGGGTAATCCCCCGTCAGCAGGTAAACCTCCCGGAACACCTTGAAGGAGTTGATCAGCGACATGATCGTCACAAACAGCAGGGTGGAGGAAAGATACCGGATCTTGATGTAAAAAAAGGTCTGCAGCGGCGTGGCACTCTCCAGATCCGCCACCTCCAGGATATCCTTGGGGATGCTGGCCAGCGCCGCCATGAACAGGATCATGTTATAACCCAGGTTCTTCCACAAAAAGAGGATCACCACCACCACCTGGGCGTAATTCGATTTCAGCCAGTCGATCTTGGCAGCGCCAAATACCGCCAGGAGATCGTTGACCGCGCCGTTATAATGGAACAATACCTGCCAGATCAGCACGATGGACGCCACGGGCACCATCATGGGGCTTAAGAGGAACGTCCGAAACTGACTCCTGAAAGGCAGTTCCTGCTCCAGCACAATGGCCATCAGCAGAGGCAGCACCACCGCCAGGGGAACCGCCACCGCCGAGAACGTCAGGGTATTGTGCACCGCCTTGCGGAACGCCGAGTTTCCGATAATGCTCTTGAAATTCTCCAAAAACACAAAGTTCCCGCTGATCGGATTGTCGATCAGGGAGTAATAGATAACCACCAGAAAAGGCAGGATAAAAAACAAAAGGACGCCAAGAAAGCTGGGGGCTATGAACAGCCCCGAGCTCCTCTTGATCCTTTTTGTCCTTTTGCTTAGTTTGGTACGTGTTTTCATTTCAACTGTTCTCGCTCACATAGATGTTGATACGGCTCTGGATGATGTTCGTCACCTCATCCACACTCTTCTGTCCCTGGAAGTAGGCCGCCGCCTCTTCCATGATGATGTTCTGTATCTGATCGTTACCGCCGCTGTCGGAGACAGGTCTTGCCTTCTCGATCAGTTCCATGACGATATCCACCTCATCCTGGGTGGGGATCCGGTAATCATAACTCCATCCGTCCTCATAGCCGATGCCATGGCCCGCCCCGATCACAATCGGCTCGCCGTCCTCGTCATTCACGACTTCGCCATTCTCATCTGTCAGATACTCGACCTTGACCGCTTCCTCCGCCATCTTCTGAAGCTGCTCTTTGTTATTGGGGAAGTTCCAGTATCCCCCTCTCCTGCTGGTCTCTTCCTCGTCCTTCGGCGTCAGCATGCTCTCGATGAATTCCCATGCCCCTTCCTTATAATTGGACTTGCTGGTAATGGCATATGCCTCATATGCCGTCAGGCCGGTGCCGCAGCCTCCGTCCGTGGTAGGGAATCCGATGCAGGCGATATCTCCCTCAAAGATCTCCTTGTAAAGCTGTATCTCGTCAAAATCCGAAATGTAGACCATATCCAGCAGGATCTCCCCATTCTGGATCCTGGTGGGCGTGGACGCCATGCCGTCCTCATACTGATACTCGTCCGGGAAACGGTTCACGAACTCCAGCAGGCTCTTGAACTCCGGCGTGTCAAATTTGCATTCTCCCGTGGTCCAGTCTATGAACGCGTTCTCATTGAACATCATGCACATCTGCAGGATGTAATCCTTGCTGGAATAATCAAAGATCTGCGCGTCAGGGTGGGAGTCCGCATAGGCGATCATCTCGTCTATGGTCCAGCCGTCCTTATCCCCCAGTTCGGAGCCCTTTCCCATGATGGTCCTGAGGGAAAAGGTGACGGGGATGCTGACCTGGACGCCGTCATATGTGTACGCGTCCATCACATTGGGGATAAAATCCTCCCTGCTGAAATGGCTGCTGCCATCCAGGAAAGGATTCAGATCCTCGAACACGCCCTTCGCCGCCAGCTGCTGTACATTGAGCCCGCTCAGGTCCAGGATATCGGGGCAGTTATTGGAGGTGATGTCATTGTTCAGGTTCGTCAGCGCGTCAGACCAGGAGTTCTCCGTCCAGTTCGTATAATCCACATAGGTCTTGATGCTGATATGGTACTTGTCACTGCCCTTATTGAACTTCACCGCTGCCGCCTGCAGGGTGGAGTCACTGTACATGGCCCCGACAAGGATCGTTTCCTTCTGCGCCACCTCGGAAGCCTTGGTCTTAGTCAGCAGCGCCAGGCCGTTCTCATTGGTCTCCCAGTCGTTGATCACCGCCAGGAGCCTGCCGTCCTCCAACTGGCCCACACAGGTGGCGTTGACGCCGTTGATGTCGCTGTCCAGCCAGTCGAACAGCTTCTCGTTCTCCTGGGACTCCAGGTCGTAAGCATAGACGGAAGTACCGTCACCAACCAGGAAATCATATTCCACGCCTGTGTACAGGCCGTTCCCGTTGCCGCTGAGGAACCCTTTATAGGCCGCCCCCACCGCTTTCTTGTCAAAATCCACCTCCGCCAGCACATAGCTGTTTCCCTGGGCAGCATCATCGTAATAGCTGAAATACATCTTACCGTCCCTGCCGCCGCCCATGCCGCTGATCCAGTTCGCGCTGGTCTCCACCGCGCCCTGAGAATTGCCTTCCGCATCCATGAGGTAGATCTTGTTGTCAATATTGATGTAACTCCGCCCCTCGCCGTCCATCGCGAAGTTCCGGACATACGCATTGTCCTCATCCAGCCCCAGCGTCTCCACCAGGTCGATGGAAAATACGATCTCTCCCTCCGCATCGAACCTGCACAGCGTCCTCTTGGGCTGCACATAGCCCTCAGGCCCCGGCTCGCCGGAGTAGTCATAGCACACCGCCACGATGCTTCCGTCAGCCGCCACCACGTAGTCGCTGAGACTCACATTTTCTCCCAGCTTCAGGGGCAGGGTCGTGGAAGAGCCGTCCGCCAGCGAATACCTGATAATGCTCTCGCCGCCCACTCCCGTGGCCTCATCATAATGATAGCTGTCATAATAAAGGGCATCCCCCATATATTTCATATTGTAGTAGGATATGTTTTCCCCTTCGATCTCCTGGAATTCCGGCACATAGACGAACTCTTTTTCCTCCGCGCCGTTTCCCGTATTTCCGCCCTGGTTCCCGCTGCTGTCGCTATCCCCCTGGGGACCGCCGCAGGCTGCCAGGGACAGCGCCATGGCGGAGGCAAGTCCCAATGCCATCAGTTTTTTCATTTTAATGCTTTTCATACTTTCCCTCTTTCTACAGTAGCCCGGACAACAGGCTGCCATTTCTGACTCTGCTCATTCGCGAAAAAAATACTCAACATGCAGTGCATACCACTACATATTGAGTATTATATCACAGTATATGGTGCTTGTGTCTTAAGATTTTATGAATTCCAATAGAAGAATAGTTAAAAATGCAAAGATTTTGTAATAATTTATTTAATTCTGATATACATTTTCTTTAACTCGATCCGTCTCTTCCGGTGGCGCAGCATACTGCAGATGCGGTTGTAAAACCAGAAAGACTGCACCAGGAGATTGTTGGCTTTCCCGATCCGCTCTTTTGTAGTGCCCCTGTAGTACTCTCCCCCGCAGGCGCAGGCCTCCACGCCTTTCTTTTTCAGCAGGCCTATGAGATCCGACTCGCAGCTGACATCCCCCTGGAATTCCGTATAAGCCAGCCCCACGCAGTCCGCCTTGTGGGCATCGCTGCCGCCGAAAGTGGGAAGCCCGTGCTCCGCCGCGATCTCCATGGCCCTGGCGTTGCTCTCCTCGCTCTCACAGGCGTTGAAGCCCTCCAGGAAGTCAAACCTGTCCATCACCGCCAGGCGATTGCGGAACTGCCTGGTATTGGTGATGCTCAGGTATTTTTCCCCGCAGGGATGGGCCGGCCCCAAGATCCCGCCGTTCTTATGCACGATCTCGATCAGGAAATTCACGGGCAGCCCCCGCAGTTCCAATATCTTTAATTTGACGCCCTCTGGCATGATCACAAGGATATGCCCCGCGTCAATGGTGTCGTATTCTATCCCTTTCAGCACCACGAACTTCCCCGCCCAGGCCTTGTTGGCGCTGTTCTTCCACGCCCTGTAGCCGTTGTAGGAATTATGGTCGCTGACCAGCATCCCGTCAAAATCTCTGTCTATCAAAGCCTGTATGAATTCCTCCACAGGCACTTTGCCGTCCAAGGATCCCTCCTTTGTATGGCAATGCATATCAAACTTCATCCTTACCTCCATCCGCCTCATAAGATTTAGTATACCGCTTTTTAGTATACCACAATATATCCGCTTTTCCTATCAAAAATTTTCTGGTATACTAAAATTAAGAATCGTAACATGAAAACTATTGTTTGCGTTTGGGAGGATTTTATGCCTGTGATCCATCTGACCGTCCTGTTCGGTGTATTGCTGTCCGTCTGCTGTTATCAGGGTTTTCTGTGGGGAAAAAAAGAATCCAAAGATAAAAATGGCAGAGAAGCCGCATTTCTGCTGTTCCTCGCCGCGCTGCTGCTGCGTCTTCTGGCGGCGGCACGGTCAGAGGGCTTTGACACGGATATATCCTGTTTCGCAGCCTGGGCGGAAAGGATGCATACCGTGGGGGCGGCCGGCTTTTATTCCCCGGAGGTCTTCACCGACTATCCTCCCGGCTATATGTATGTGCTGGGCATCATCGGGTGGCTGCGCTCCACGCTGGATATCCCTTATTTTTCCGCTCTTCATCTGATCCTCCTGAAGCTGCCCGCCATGGTCTGTGACCTGATATGCGGATGGCTGCTGTACCGGGAGGCCGGAGAAAGATACTCCGAAAGACAGGCGCTGTTCCTCTGCGGCGCATATCTGTTCAACCCTGTGATCATTTTAAATTCCGCCGTCTGGGGGCAGGTGGACTCGGTCTTTACGCTGGCACTGCTGCTTTTGTGCCTTTTCCTGGCAAAGGGCCGTCTGTTCCCCGCGTATCTTGCTTTCTGCGGAGGGCTTCTGTTAAAGCCTCAGATGCTGCTCTTTTCTCCCATCCTTCTGGCAGGGGTGGCGGACCAGGCTTTCCCGGACGGTCTCAGCCTGCGCAGGCTGGGGCGGAATCTGCTTTACGGCCTGCTCTCCCTGGGAGGCTTTGTATGCCTCTGCGTCCCTTTCGGTCTGGAAAATGTCTGGACACAGTATTTCTCCACTGTGGAATCTTATCCCTACGCGGCGGTCAACGCCTGCAATCTCTGGGGGATGCTGGGGCTGAACTGGGTCAGCCAGGATGTGTTGTTCCTGGGGATCCCCTACAAGTTCTATGGATATGCTTTCATCCTGCTGATCGTTGTCATGGTGTTTGCCATGAGCCTGCTCCACAGAGAAAACAGGGAAAAATATCCTTTTCTCGCTGCCGTACTGATTCTGACGCTGTTCGTCTTTTCCGTGCGGATGCACGAACGGTATCTGTATCCGGGGCTGGCGCTGCTCCTGCTGGCTTTCATCTATAAGCCCGTAAAGTCCGTGTGGCTCTGTTATGGCGGCTTTTCCGCCCTGCACTTTTACAATACGGCCTTTGTGCTGTTCTTTTACGATCCCCAGAACTACGACCGCAGAGCGCCGCTGCTGATGCTTGTGTCCATGGGGATGGTGCTTATGGTGTATGTGCTGCACCGGTTTGGGGTGCCGCAGTATTTTTCCCATGAAGAGGAGAATGCCTCTCCCGCCCGTTATGCTCCGCGCCCATCCCGCAGGCCTGTGCCCGTGAACCGGGCAGACCTGTTCTGGATGGCGCTCATCACCCTGGCCTACAGCTGCTTCGCCCTGTACGACCTGGGCGATACCGCCGCCCCAAAGAGCCGTTATGACATGCAGTACGGCGACACCATCACTCTGCGCTTTGAGGGGGCGGAGCCTGCTTCCATGGCCTATTATATCGCCCCCGCCCACAACCGGATCTTTACCGTGGCCACCGGGAAACGGGACGGCGGAGAATGGTCCTGCCATACGCAGGAGATCACCTTTGCCAATGTTTTCACCTGGCAGACGATCTCCCTGGAGGAACCCGGCAGCAAGCTGTGCCTGACCCTCACGGAGGATGCCGCTTCCCTGCTGGAGCTGGTCTTTCTTGATGGGGGGGGGCAATGTGCTGGCTCCCGCCAACGCTTCCGACTATCCCGCCCTGTTCGACGAGCAGTCCCTTTACCCGGAGCGTGCCAGTTTCCGGAACAGCATGTATTTTGACGAGATCTACCACGGGCGCACCGCCTATGAATTTCTGAACGGGCTGACTACTTATGAGACCACTCATCCGCCCCTGGGGAAGATCTTCATCGCGGCGGGCGTGGCGCTGTTCGGCATGAATCCTTTCGGCTGGCGCATTGCGGGCACTGTCCTGGGTATCCTGATGGTTCCTGTCATTTACCTGTTCGGGAAAAAGCTGACAGAGAACACCCCGGCGGCGGCTCTCTCCTGCGTGCTCTTTGCCTTTGATTTCATGCACTTTACCCAGACCAGGATCGCCACCATCGACGTGTATGTGACCTTTTTCGTCCTGCTGATGTATTTCTTCCTGTACTGTTACAGCCGGATAAGCTTTTATGACACCCCGCTTTCCAAAACCTTTCTCCCGCTGGGCGCCTGCGGCGTCTGCATGGGACTGGGGATCGCCTGCAAGTGGACGGGCATTTACGCGGGCGCGGGCCTTGCCCTGATCTTCTTTGCCGTGCTCTTTCGCAGATACCGGGAATACCGCTATGCGAGATCCGCACCGGAGGATATCAGCAACGGGATCTCACACCGGCACATCCTGAAAGTTTTTCTCCCCTGTACGGTAAGGACCCTGGCTTTCTGCGTGCTCTTTTTCGTGGGGATCCCCGCCCTGATCTATCTGCTGTCCTACCTGCCCTTCAGAGGCTACGCGGAGGAGGGGCTGTTTGCCCGCATGCTGCACAGCCAGACCGCCATGTTCCACTATCACAGCACCCTGGACGCCACCCATCCCTATTCCTCGCCCTGGTATCAGTGGCCCGTCATGAAACGGCCCGTCTGGTACTATTCCTCCATTGTCAGCGGAACCCCTGGCGCAGGCGGGCTCAGGGAGGGCATCAGCGCTTTCGGCAATCCCCTGGTGTGGTGGCCCGGGATCCCTGCCGCCCTGTATATGCTCCGGCTCTGGATCCTGAAAAAGGACAGAAACGCCGCTTTCCTGCTGACCGGATATCTGGCTCAATATCTGCCCTGGTCCTTTGTCACACGGATCACTTTCACCTATCATTATTTTCCCAGCGTGGCCTTTGTGACGCTGATGATCGTCTACGGCCTGCTGCAGGCAAAACAATGGGCAGCACGCTCCGCGAACTGCCCTTATGTTAAGAAAAGACTGCCCGCCCGGGGATTCCCCGCACTGGCAGTCCTCTACGGCACAGCCGTTTTCCTGTTATTCCTGTTGTTTTATCCCGTGCTGTCCGGTCAGGCAGTGGATGCCGCCTATGTGGCCCACTGGCTGCGCTGGTCTGACAGCTGGGTGCTGACAGCCCCTTAACGCATCAGGTCAAGGGGGATCAGATCCGGAACCACTCCCGCTTTCCGCAGCGCACGCTCGATCCTCATGTGGAGATCCTGGGCGTCAAAGGGCTTCACCACATAGTCCACGATGCCAAGCTTGGTGCCCTCGATCACGGTTTCCCTGTCCTTCCTGGCAGTCAGCATGATCACGGGGATATCCGCGCCGTTCTTCAGTTCCCGGATCTTGCGCAGGGTCTCCAGTCCATCCATGGCCGACATCTGGATATCGAGAAGCACCAGGACCGGCTTCTCCCTGCTCAGGAACCGGATGGCGCGGGCGCCGGAATTCACGGTGATGACCTCATATTTTGATTTTAACTCCTGTTCGATGGTGGCAAGATTGATGATATTATCGTCAACCGCCAGAATACGCAATTTAGCCATTCTATCTGTCCTCCTGTTATGATTCTTCTTCCAGCCATTGCAGTAATTCCCGCAACAGGCTCTCCACGACATCGTCCTCGTACATCTGCAGCTGTTCCTGGACTTCTTTCAGCCTGGCTTCAACACCCTGATCCAGATCGTATTTCAGCAGTTCCTCCACCCTGCGGGCGCATTCCTTGGAACGGAAATTCTCCACGCTGTCCAGCGCCGCCCTGATCTCCCTGAGGAGCGCACTGTGGTCGATGCCCGCACCCATATCCGTCTCCTGCTCTTCCACATGGGTGACCGTGTTTCTGGTATCCAGGTATCTTTGGATCTGGTCAACCTGTCGCTCATAGCAGGAGATCAGTTCCTCGAAATGTTTCCTCACAAAACCGATGTCTCCCCTTTTCACAGCCTGCTCGTGCTCCCTGGCCTGAGCGGA
Organism: Lachnospiraceae bacterium; assembly: GCA_023664345.1. GTDB lineage: Bacteria > Bacillota > Clostridia > Lachnospirales > Lachnospiraceae > Acetatifactor. The sequence continues at coordinate 88,938 of JAMPFQ010000006.1, forward strand.
CAGTTCCATGGCGCCTATGTTGGCGGAAGCGCTTTTCAGCCCGTGGACCTCGATGCCGTAATTGGTATGATCTTCTTTTTGGATCAGTTCCTTCAAGAGGGCGATCTTCCGCTTCCCGTCCAGGCAGTACAGGTGCAGCAGTTCCAGAAAGTCCTCCGTTCCGCCGGAATGGTGCTTCACGGCTTCCCTGATATCAATGCCCTCGATCACAATGTCCTCATACTCGATCTGGGGCTTCAGCACCGCTTCTTTGTCCTCCGGCTTCCGCATCTTCTTGTAGGCGCTGGGGATCCATTTTGACAGGACATCGTTTAACTGCTTCCTGTCAAGGGGCTTGGCGATGAAGTCCTGAAAACCGTTCTTTAAGAACATTTCCCTGACGCCGCCCATGGCGTTGGCGGTCAGGGCGATGATCACCGGCGCCCTGCCGTTGGCCCCGCACTCGTTCCTTATGATCTGTACCGCTTCCACGCCGTCCATCTCCGGCATCATGTGATCCATGAAGATCAGGTTGTATTTCGTTTTCCTCACAAGGTCGATGGCTTCCTGCCCGCTTCCCGCTTCCGTCATTTCAAACTCGTAATTTTTCAGAAAGCCCAGAGCAACTTTCCGGTTGATCACATTATCGTCCACCACCAGCACTTTGTAGTTGCTGACCACGAAAGTCTCCACATGTTCCTGGGCCTTTCCGGGCATTTCCGGCATCTCCGACAGGGGATGGGGATCTACGATCTTCTGGGGGATGGTGACGGTGAAAGTAGTACCCTCGCCATACACGCTCTCCACCTCGATGGTGCCCTTCATCAGCTCCACCAGCTTCCTGGTGATGGCAAGCCCCAGCCCGGTGCCTTCCACGCCCCGGTTCCGCTTGGAATCCACCTGTTTGAAATCCTCGAAGATCTTCTGGAGGTTTTCCGGCTTGATGCCCACGCCGGTGTCCTGTACTTTCAAGATCAGGTCAATGGTGCTCTTCTTCTCCGTGGGCTGGCCGCCTATCGTGACCTTGACGAACCCTTTCTGGGTAAATTTCACCGCATTGTTCATGATATTGATGAGGATCTGCTTGATCCGCCCGTCGTCGCCGTGCAGCTGGCAGGGCAGGCTCATATCATATTCGCACTGCAGCAGCAGCTTACGCTGGGACGCGGCGATATCCATCATGTTCACCACCTCGTCCACGGCGGCTTTCAGGTAGTAATTGACAGGCACGATCTCCATCCTGCCTGCCTCCACCTTGGACAGATCTAGGATATCGTTGATCAGCGCCAGCAGGTTCTTGGAAGCGGACTGGATATCGGAAGCGTAATTATAGACCCTTCGGCCCCGGCTCTCCTCCATGATGATATCGCTGAGCCCTATGATGGCGTTCATGGGCGTCCGGATCTCATGGGACACATTGGCAAGGAACTCGCTCTTGGCCGTGTTAGCTCTCTCCGCCTGCTCGCTGACGCACTTGATCTCCTCCAGGTAATTCCTGGTCTCCGTCACATCCAGGACCAGGATCACATAGCCTTGCAGCCGTCCTTTCTGTCCCAGGATACGCCGCACATGGCTCTCGTAATAATGGCCGTTCAGGCTGAACTCGCTCTTGACATCTTCATTCAGGATATCCTCCGGGAAATCCTCCATATCCTCTATGCTGTCACCCATGGTCTGAAAACTCAGTTCCGTAAACACCTCCGCCGCCGCGGGATTATAGCTGACGATCTGCTTCTGGTCGTTCACCATGATCACGCCGTCGTCCATGGCCCTCAGGACCACTTCCGCCGCCATGCGCCCGAAGTCATAATTTCTCCGGCTCCATATGAGCAGCACCACCACCGACAGCATAACTCCCAGAGCCAGAGGAGTCAGGTCATACTCCACCATATATTTTGATGTATAGGCCCACAGGGATGCCACCGGAAGCAGGGAGAGCAAAAAGAAGACCTTGTACCGCCTGCCCAGCATTTTATTTGGTTTGTTGATCAGGGCATGGGTCAGGGCGTACACCGATAATATATACGGAATCACGCAGGAAAAAGCCCAGAAGAGCACGAATCCCGGCCCATAACTCAGTTCCAGGTGGGGATGGCTCGCGCCATCCGTGACCCATTCGATCTTTTGATAGAAAAAGGTGTGGCGATCGCAGGTAAGCACGGAGATCAGCACAAAAATGTTGACGTAAGAAACGATCCGCAGTAAGACCTCCGGCTCCTTTTCATAGCAGTAGCTGAACATAAACCTGCAGTAAAGCAGGGCTATGAAAGTGGAACCCAAATATTCCATCTTAGTGGCGGTGACCGCCGCCTCCATGGTGGTCGATGTCAGTTCGAACAGATATGCCACATTCTGTACCAGGGAGCCGCTGATAAAAAGGATCATCAGTTTCTGCTCTTTGGAGCCGTCCCCGCTGATCAGCGCTCCCAGAGCAAAAAAAACAAGACATATAACGATCACCTGCATTGTCAGAAACAAATAAAACACGATCCCGCCTCCCATCCGTTCGATACTTTCCCATATTATGATATCAATTCCTGCATCTTTTGTCTACAAAATATTACGTTGTCAGCCTGACGAATGGACCGTAAACGACAAAATCCCACAGTTATCCTGCGATAACTGTGGGACATGAAATGATCTGTCTTAGCCTAACTGTGCCGCAACTTCAGCAGCGAAGTCCTCGTTCTTCTTCTCCAGGCCCTCTCCGGTCTCAAAACGAACGAACCTCTTAACGCTCAGTTCCGTACCGTTCTCTTTTGCAACCTGCGCAAGATACTGCGATACGGTCTGCTTGCCGTCCTCTGCCTTTACATATACCTGCTCCAACAGGCAGAACTCTTTCAGTTCCTTGTTCAGACGTCCGTTGACAGCGCCCTCTATCACCTTTTCAGGCTTTCCTGCCATCTTGGGATCCTGCGCGATCTGTGCCGCGAGGATCTCTCTCTCATGCGCCTTGAATTCCTCGGACACATCAGAGGTTGCCACATACTTGGGGCTCAGAGCCGCCACCTGCATGGCGATATTGGTCAGCGCTCCTTTCACCGCGTCATTGACCACAGCAGTCTTAGCCTCCACGATAACGCCGATCCTGCCGCCGCCGTGCACATAGGAAACCACACAGCCTTCTGCAGCCTCTACTTTTTCAAATCTTCTGATGCTCAGCTTCTCACCGATCACCGCGATCTTGTCCACCAGGACCTCTTTCACGGTCTTGGAAGCATCCTCGTTCCACTTCTCCGCCAGAAACGCGTCCATATCCGCCGCGTCAGAGTTCACAGCCTGCTCTGCAACAGCCTCTACGAACTGCTGGAACGTCTCATTCTTCGCAACGAAATCTGTCTCGGAGTTGACCTCCACCACCGCCGCAACGGTATCTCCCTTTCTTGCGATGCGGCAGATACCCTCCGCCGCGATCCTGCCTTCTTTCTTGATTGCTTTCGCCTGGCCGTTCTTTCTCAGAACCTCAACAGCCTCCTCCATATTTCCATTGGTCTCGTTCAGAGCCCTCTTACAATCCATCATGCCGGCGCCGGTCTGCTCACGCAGTTCTTTCACCATAGCCGCAGTCACTTCTGCCATAATCATACCTCCATTATAGTTCCGCTTCAAAGCTGTGTTATTTTTATTATCTGTCTATTTTATTCTTCCGCCGCTACTTCTTCGATGTCCTCGGCTCTGGTCTCCACGTCGGCTTCGGTGTAGACAGCCTCTCCCTGGTTTGCCTCGATAACGGCGTCAGCCATCTTGGCCACGATCAGCTTAACGGCCCTGATAGCGTCGTCATTGCCGGGAATGATATAATCCAGTTCATCGGGATCGCAGTTCGTATCACCGATACCGATCAGGGTGATGCCCAGAGTGTGGGCTTCCTGCACGCAGATCCGCTCTTTCTTGGGATCTACCACAAAGATTGCGTCAGGAACCCTGGTCATATTCCTGATACCGCCAAGGTTCTTCTCCAATTTCTCCCATTCCTTCTTCAGCTGGATAACTTCCTTCTTGGGCAGAACATCAAAAGTTCCGTCCTCAGACATCCTCTCGATGGCATGAAGCCTCGCGATACGGGACTGGATCGTCTTGAAATTGGTGAGCATGCCGCCCAGCCATCTTTCGTTCACATAATACATGCCACAGCGTTCCGCTTCGGTCTTCACAGCATCCTGGGCCTGCTTCTTGGTCCCTACGAACAGGATAGTGCCTCCCTGCGCCGCGATCTCGGAAACTGCTCTGTAAGCCTCGTCCACCTTGCCCACAGACTTCTGCAGATCGATGATGTGGATGCCGTTCCTCTCGGTGAAGATATAGGGAGCCATCTTGGGGTTCCATCTTCTGGTCTGATGTCCGAAATGGACACCTGCTTCAAGCAACTGCTTCATAGAAATAACGCTCATGTTCCTACCTCCGTTTGGTTGAATCCTTCCGCCCTGCCTTACAGGAACCTCATCGATCCCGTGCCGGATCTGCGTCGATATCCGGCAAGCTCCGGCAACGACCCTCCGTATGATACACGATACGCGGGCACCATTGCCGAATTGGCATGCGTGTTTTTTAGTCACAGCGAATGCATTATAACATAATAAAGCCCCTCTTGCAAGGGGTTTTATCTGCTTCTGGTAATTATTTTAGCAATTTCTTCCTCTGTGGCATTGACCGGGATCTCATATGTTCCCGTGCTGATCCTTTTAGAATATCCGTTGGCCTCCAGATATCGGTCAAATTCGGAAGCGTCCTCCACCAGTCCCGCCTCCGCCAGGGACTTGCTTACCGTATAGGAACTCTGTCCAGACTGGATCACAAAGGTCACGCTCTCCTGCTGTTCAGGCGTTGGCTCATCCATCGGCGTCGGTATGGATACATCGACCTCCGGCTCGGGTGTCGTCGGCGGCTTCAGCGTCACCATAGGCAATGGTTTCAGCGGATCAGGCGTTGGCGACGGCGTCGGTTCCGGCGTAGCTGTCGATGTCACCTCCGGCGTACCGTCCGGCACATTGGAGATGCCTGACGACTGTGAATCCTGAACAGCCGTCAGCGTGCGGGAATCTCCGCTCACCATGCCAAGTTCCATGGCCCTCACCCTGATCTCCGCATCCGATAAAGGCTGATCATTTCTCAAAGCTACTCCCATGAGTAAAGCTGTGACGATCATACCGATGCCCAGCCCTCGTAAATAATATCGCAACTTCACTTTACTTCTCACTCCGATTTTTATACAGATCGATCACCAGCTTCACTTCACCTACGCCCAGATTCAATTCTCTGGCAATCGCTACATTCGATCTGCCGTTCTGATACATTTCCATGATCAGGTCATTATAATTGCGTCCCTGCCCGTCCGTTTCCTGTGTAAAACTGATGGCTCCAGGCGGAAGAGGGGATCCAAATTCCGAAACCGGCTCCGTCAGCGGCGGTGCTGCATACGGCTGCGATGCCGCATAGGACTGCGGTGCAACAGGGATCTGGACTGCCACAGGCGTTGGAGCCGACGCAAAGACCGGCGGCGCGGCGATTGCCTGCGGAGGAACCACCATAGCCTCCTGTGGCCTGGCAGGTTCCGGCGCCATCACAGGAATCGGCATCTTTGCGGCCTCCTGTGGCCTGGCAGACTGTTCCCGCATCACGACAGGCTTCGGCACTGTAACCGAAGCTGTTGGTATGACAGGCTCCGGCACTACGGGCTGCACTGTCGGCATGACAGGTTCCAGCATCACAGGCTGTGCCGCCGCCCTGACGGACTCTTGCAGCACGGGCTGTACTGCCGACATGACAGGCTCCGGCACTACGGGCTGCGCCGTCGGCCTGACGGGTTCCTGCACTACGGGCTGCACTGCCGACATGACAGGCTCCGCCATCACAGGCTTCTGTACTACGGGCTGCACTGCCGACACGACAGGCTCCTGCATCACAGGCTTCTGTACTACAGGCTGCACTGCCGACATGACGGGCTCCGCCATCACAGGCTTCTGTACTACGGGCTGCACTGCCGACACGACAGGCT
>JAMPFQ010000006.1:95014-162981 GCA_023664345.1 Lachnospiraceae bacterium
GTACTACAGGCTGCACTGCCGACATGACGGGCTCCGCCATCACAGGCTTCTGTACCAGGGGCTGCACCATTGGCCTGACAGGCTCCTGGGCCATAACGGCTTTCTGGATCGACACAGGCGCTGTTGCAAAAACCTGCGGTGGTACAGGTTTCTGCGCTGCCGCCACAGGCTTCTGCGGCATACTTGCCCTGTCCGCCTTTACAGGGATCACCGCTTCGGGCGCAAGTCTCTGGAATGTATTCACTACCTCCTCGGCTTCTTTTTTTGTCTCTTTTGCTTCTTTCACGGTCCGGTTGATCTCCGACACCGTATTTTTCAGATTCGCATGCTTATCGTTCAGCATATCATAGAGGAACATGACTTCCTCGTGGTTTTTATGGATCTCTGCCAATACGGTATCCGAATACTCGTTTACTGCCATGATCTTCTCATTGGACAGACGCTCCAGAGAGCGTTCCGTCTTCTCTATGGAATAGTTGACCGCTTCTTCCACCACATCATCCACATGCCCTCTGACTGCTTCCAGTTCCTCGGATACCAGCGTTTTGATCTCTTCCTTCGCCAATCCTCTGGTTTCCTCACTGCTCTCCTCTTTTTTCATCGGTATCAGGAAACTCAGTAAAAATACGATTCCTCCCGCTGCCAGCAGAACGATTTCCATTATATCCATCTTAATGATCCGTCCTCTATATCTTCATATCAAAGCCTTCTCTGCCTTTGATGACTACCCGCTCCTGCGGCTTCGCTCCCTTGCGGCGTCTCCCGCCGTCGCCATTATACGTTCCGTTGCCCTTTTCCTTGGCATCCGGATTCTTTTGATGCCATTCAGGGTCATCGCTCCTGTGCACTTCACGGATACGCTGCTCCGTATTCTTCTGAACATCCTGACTGATGAACGTCTGCGCGAACATCCCCTTGTTATCTTCATTCTGTTTGATACCGGAGAAATCCTGCGCTCTGGATATCGTAGTCAGATCGATAGAACCGAATGCCATACAAACACCTTCTTCCCGGGCTTACAGGGGCTTCATGCAGATCTCTCCCCGCTCCCTCACAAATTTACAATAATGATAGCTGGTCTGGAGTGTCTTGGAACTGTCTCCGACTATGATGGTAGTGCTGGGATAGATCTCATCGTTCACAACAATCTCCGAAAGCTTCTGGATCTCCATCATGGCGCGCATCTTCTCCATCCGACCATTCATCTGCGCTTTCTCAGCTTTCTTATCTTCCACCAGCTTCATAACACTCTTCATGTATTTCAGCTGGCTTTCATTGAACTGAACGCCTTTTTTCAGCTTTTCCTTAAATGTTTCCAGAATCACCTCCGCATTGCTGATAGTCTTATCGATATCCGCCATCAGCTTCTGCATGCGGCTATATTGCGTTTTGATCAGAGGATTGACACCCACTTCCAAAATGGTGGACGCACCCATGCCGGTGCCGATGGTCTTAGCCGTGATCTTCTGACCTGCCTGCACATAGCCTCCCACGATAATGCCTTTACGGCCCTCGACCTTGACCTCCGTACCTGCGGATATCCTGCTGTGCAGGATCGCTTCCGACTCCACATATCCGCCGGCGACCACCCTGACATTCTCCAGGAACTTTGCCATGATATCCCCGCCGGCTTTCAGATAGCCCTTCGACGAACCATTCATTCCCTTGGCAATGATGATATTTCCTCCGGCAATGATCCTGGCATCCTCCACCAGGCCGTTGACGATAACATTGCCCCCGGCTTTCACCTCGAAGTTCGCCATGACATCCCCATTGATCTGGATACTTCCCTCAAAATCAAGATTTCCCGTGGTCGAATCCACATTCTTGACTTCAAAGACATCGGATACGAAGACTTTATCATCCACCAATGTCACATGGCCGTCAACCATGGACCGGATCGACAGCTTATCTTCCGACAATTCGATATTCCGGCCAAACTTCAGCGTTTCGCGCCGGACTTCCCTGGGCTTGATGGGCTTCCCATGAATATCATAACCCGCCTCGCCTCTGTCCTCCGGTATGATCGTAGCCAGCAGATCTCCTTTTCTGCACTGATTGATCATACTGAGATTAAAATAATCCACACTGCCGTCGTCCCTCTGAGATGGCGGCCTGTGCTTATCCGTGTTAAACTTATAATCGATAACGGCATCCGTGCCATTCCTGGGTTCTTTCCCTTTCGCTATCAGCAGATCCGTGCAATAGATTCCGGGAGACTGGAAATGATCCTGGAGCAGTTCCATCCGGATACCATGTGTGATGTTGCTGAACCGCAGATCTTTCAAAAAATCATTCAAAGTGAGCCTGCTCCCCGTTTCGGAAGCCGGAACAAAACGCACAAAAACTGACATATCATCATCGCTGACATCCAGATGATATGTCTCCGGATAGGAAGGGCATTGATCCGAACCCAGATGATAAACGCAGTCTTCCGCGTCCTCATCCAGAAGAAGCATCTCCAGCCGCCTTCTATCATAGCCTGCCCCCAGGCCGTCCAAATATTCCAACAATTCTCCGATCCTGATCTGTTCCCCGCCATCTTTAGGCTGATACAACCTGACACCATATCCGCCTGGTTCATTGACCAGTTTAAAGTATCCATTCTGCATAGTGAAATCTCCCTATCAGTTATCCGTTAGGATTCCCATATAGCTGCCCATCTTTGTTTTCATTTTTTGCAATGCCCTGGTATGAAGCTGAGAAACCCTGGATTCAGATACCTCCAAAATACTGCTGATCTCCTTCAAAGTCAGTTCTTCATAGTAATATAAAGTAATGACTTTCTGCTCCTTTTCCGTAAGAAGCTGCAGTGCCTCTCCCAGCATCCGCGTCAGTTCTTCCCTCTCCACTTTCTCTTCCGGCGCTTCAAACCGGGAAGTCGTCTGTCTGCTGTAATCCTGAGCGACATCACTGCCCTGCTCCATATATTCGTTCAGGGATACAAGTCCCGTTACTTTCATCTGAGACTGCCAGTCCAGATACTCATCATCGGAGATACCCAGCTTTTCCGCAATCTCCTCATCCGAGGCATTATGCCCCGTCTCCTGTTCGATCTCTCTCATAACCGTTTCGATCTTTTTCTGTTTCTGCCGGATCGTCCTGGGTATCCAGTCCATCTTCCTGATCTGATCCAGGATAGCCCCTCTGATCCTCAGGCTGGCATAAGTCTCAAATTTGACCTCCTTAAAACAGTCAAATTTGTCTATGGCATCAATCAAGCCGAAAATACCGTAACTGACCAGATCCTCATACTCCACATTGTATCCCAGATACACGCTGAGCCGTCCGGCAACCACTTTCACAAGAGGAGCATATTCCAATATGATCTTTTCTCTGGCATCCGCGGATCTTGTCTTTGCATACTCTTCCAGCAGTTTCTTTCTGCCCGCCTCATCCATAGGAACGCATCTCCTCCTTTCCCATTATTGCCGGTCACGGCTCTCTCGTTGTCTCCCCGCTGCCCTCTGCTGCCGTCTGTTCCCCGTTATCCGCCTCAGAGCCTTCCTCTGCTCCTTCCGCTTCCTTTTTCTCCTGCTCTCTCCTCTCTTCGTTCTGTTTTTCAAAACTGTCAAGCGTCCATTTCAAAACGCTTCCCAGAAAATAGAAGAGAACTAAAACAAGAAAAAGGGACACCAGCTTTGCAACCGTGGAATAATCCATGATATATGTAATGATACAGGTCACAGCCCCCGCTGTCAGCATCAGCAAAAGGGGTAAATTCTTTCTGTTCATAAACTGCCCTTCACCATATCTTAAATCTTATACTCTGGTCTTCCGACCGCCCGGATGATATAATCTCCTGTCTCAGGATAAAAGATAACCGTTCTTCCAAAATTCTTTCCGGTATCTTCTGCCAGGATCGGGATCCGAAGCTGGCTCAGCTTCGCCTTGGTAGCCTCCACGTTACGCTCCCCTACCTGGCCGAAAGAACTTGTGCCATGAAAGTTGAACATATTGGCGCCTCCGGCAATCTTTGCCACCATGCGGCTTCTCTGTGCACCCAGCTTTTCCATCTGTCTTACCAACTCCGCAATACCTGTATCCGCAAATTTCGCGATATTCAGCTGACTCCCCTTGATCGAGCGGCTGTCCGGCAACATAACATGCGCAAGTCCCCCTATCTTATTCGCAGGATCACGGATTGCAATGCCAACACAGGATCCCAGTCCGAGTGTCGTGATCCCATTGGGACTGATACAGGTCTTGAGGTCTGCCATTCCCACTTTGATTATTTCGCTCATCTGTGTCTCTTCCCTCTACACCTTATTTCTTTTCGCTGACATATCATATCAGAGGTATCCCCAATGCCCCTAATATCTTAGCATATGATTCCAGATCGGGAATCAGGATAAAATATCCGTCCAGTTCGATCTCATCATAGAACTGTGACTGGATCAACAGGATATTATCTCCAAAGATTCCAAACTGGATCGCAGGCACACTCAGGATCGCGCCCGCCATATCCACCGTCAATGCCGGCGGTGTAGGATATATCTTCAGATTAGTCAGCGTGGAAAGGGAATTCAAATATGCGCCCGTAATGATGTTTCCGATCTCTTTCATCGCGGAAAGGCCCATCTCCTCAAACTCGGAACCGGGCGGGAGCATACCCATAGTGATCTTCTGGATCAGATGCCGGGCGCTCTCCTCCTCCACCATGAACATCATGCTCCCGGTGATATCTCCGTCAACGCCCAGAAACACGCCTACCATGATCTGTTCTTCGCCGCCCATCATATCGCCGACCTCCGAAAATTCCAGAAGCCTGACCTGAGGTACTTTCATATCCACCTTGCACTGCAGCATCTGGGAAAGGGCCGTCATGGCGTTGCCCGCACCGATGTTCCCCAGTTCCTTGAGAACGTCATAATAGTTCTCAGTAACCTGCTCTAAGCTCATTTCACTCATGAATGTATCTCCTTTATATTTACTAGTTCTCCTCCAGACTGATCGCCGCCAGGTCAAAGAGAGAGATCAGTTCGCCGTTATGCTTTCCCACTGCATTGATAAGATTCCCTTTTTCCGCCGTAAGATCGCTGGAAATCTTTTCAATATCCGACTCGTACAGTGTGACTACTTCCTTGACTTCATCCACGATAAAGCCCACGTTCCCCTCTTCCTCCAGCTTTACGATCAGGATACGCGTTGCCTTGGTGATCTCATCAGCCTCCAGACCCATCTTCAGACGGATGCTGAGCACAGGAATCACCTCGCCGCGCATGTTGATAACGCCTTTTAAATACGCCGGCAGCTTCGGTACGCGGGTGATACGCTGCATCTTCACGATATTGTCGATGTTGCGGATGTCGATACCGTACTGTTCTTCCCCCAGACGCACCACGATGTACTGGATGGGCTCGCCTTCCGTCCTGCCTTTTTCTTCGTCTATGATGCTCTGATTATTGTTTACACTTAATTCCATCTGTCTATTCCCCTTTCGATTCCGGGCCTGCACCTGTCCGGACAGTGCCGCTGTCAGCTGTTCTTATATCAAGGTGTTCGCATCAAGGATCAGCGCGATCTCGCCGTCGCCAAGGATCGTTGCACCGCTGATGAACTTGCACTGCTTGATATATTTGCCCAGTGACTTGATAACGATCTCCTGCTGTCCGATCAGTTCATCAATGACCAGACCCGCAAGCTTATCACCCTTCTTGACGATGACCACGATCAGGTTATCCTCGTTGATGGGCTTCCTCTCCACATCCAGCACCTCGTTCAGACGAATCAGAGGAATGACTGTACCGCGCAGATGGATCACTTCCTTATTCTGGACCAGCTTCACTTCACTGGCGGGAACATCCTCCAGAGTCTGGATGGATCCAAGGGAAATCGCATATTTTTCTTCGCCGACCACTACCATCAGCGCCTGGATGATGGCCAGGGTCAGAGGCAGCCGGATGGTCCATACACTTCCCACTCCCAGCTGGGACTTGACTTCCACCTCGCCGCTCAAGGATTCGATCATGGACTTGACCACATCAAGTCCAACGCCGCGCCCGGATACATCAGTGACTTTCTTCGCCGTGGAGAAGCTGGGCAGGAACAGCAGATCGATGATCTCCTTATCGGACATATTGGCAGCCTGATCCACCGTGATAGTCCCACGCTCGATCGCTTTCTGCTTTACGGCCTCTACATCGATACCGTTACCATCATCCCTCACCTCGATCACAACGGTATTCCCTTCCTGATACGCGTCCAGGAAAATGGAACCTACCGCAGGCTTGCCTCTCTGGGCACGGATCTCCGCCGACTCCAGGCCGTGGTCTGCGGAATTGCGCAGCAGATGCATCAGGGGATCTCCGATCTGATCCACCACGGTACGATCCAGTTCCGTCTCCTCACCGGTCATGTACAGTTCCATCTTCTTATCCAGCTTCTTGGACAGATCGCGGATCATGCGGGGGAACTTGGTCACAACGCTCTCTATGGGCACCATCCTTACTTTCATAACGGATTCATGCAGGTTCGTGGTAACACTCTCCAGATACTCGATCTGCTCGTTAAACGCACTGTTCACATCCGTCTGTTCCTGGCTGGATACGGACACCAGGGAATTCTTGGCGATGATCAGCTCGCTGACCAGATTCATCAGGGAATCCAGCTTTTCGATATCCACACGCACGGTACGGTTCACCACCGGTTTCGCGGGAGCCTGTTTCTTGGGCTCCGCCTTGGCAGCCGCAGGCGCTGTGGGCGCAGCCGCGGGCGCGGGCGCTGTGGGTGCGGCTGCTTCCTGTACGGCGGTCTCTTCTTTCTGCTCCGCCTCCACAGACGCTTCCTCTTCCTCTGTAACGGCATGGACGCTCTTATTATTGGCAAGATCGACCTCCGCTCCCACCACTTTCTCTATTTCCGAAACGGCTTCTGCAGCCCGGATAACATCATCAAGTTCCGCGTCCGAGAGAATGATCAGCGTGAAATCCTTATCAAATTTCTCGTCTTCCACATCCTGGGCGCTGGGATCGGATACAATGATCTCACCCAGTTCTTCCACCGCCTTGAATACCAGGAACGCTCTCGCTGCTTTCAGGATGCAGCTTTCCAGCACCATGACGTTCAGGCCGTAGACTTTCTTGCCCTGCTTCTGAGCCTCTCTGATAACATTGACCTGGGAATCATCCAGCGTCACATTGTCCCATTTGTTCCCATCTGCCTGCTGATCCGTTGGAGCCGCCTCTTTTACGGCCTCACTTTTTTTCGCGGGCGCTGCGCCGCCGTTCAGGATGCTGTTCAGCATCTTGATGATGGGCTCGTTATCATTAGTCCCCTCATCCGCAGATCCCTGAATATTATCCTTGTACTCCTCCAATGCGTCCAGACACTGGAACAACACATCGATGATCTCCGAATTCACCTTGATAACGCCGTTGCGCACCTCGGAAAAAACATTTTCCATGTCATGGGTCAGATTCTGCATCCGCTTGAATCCCATGGTTCCGGCCATTCCTTTCAGGGAATGCGCGGCTCTGAAGATCTCATTGATCGTATCCATGTTCTCAGGATCGGATTCCAATTCCATGATCCGCGTGTTCAGATTTGTGATGTGTTCATTGGTCTCGTCAAGAAAGATCTCCAGATATTGACTTACGTCCATAGTACCCTCCATTCTGCCGTGTGGCAAAGTGCTTACTGATCAGGCAAACGATCCTGGGCCGCTGCCTAATTTCTCACACCTACGTTCAAAATTATTTCCTGTGCGATCTCATCCAGTGGTACCACCTGATTCGACAAGCCGGCATTTTCGGCGCTCCTCGGCATGCCGTACACAGTACAGGTAGCCTGGTTCTGAGTGATCACATGGATATTCTTATGAGGTTTCAGGTTCTTGATCCCGGCAGTACCGTCGGCGCCCATTCCTGTCAGGACGACGCAGACGATCTTGTCAAACCTGCTGTTCACCAGAGATTCATACATATAATTGGCACAGGGCTTCACGCCTTCTCTGTTGGGTTCGTCTGTGTAGTGTATCACATATTTGCCTGCCGGAGAAGTCACCACGTTCATGTGCATGCCGCCCATGGCGACATACACGGTGCCTGACTGCAGTTCGTCCCCTTCCGCCGCCTCCTTGACCGTCACGCTGCTGATATCGTTCAACCGCTCCGCCAGGGACGCGGTAAAGCCCTTTGGCATATGCTGCACCAGCAGCACCGGCGCATCCAGTTCTTTCGGAAGTCTGGGAATGACAGCCTGCAACGCTTTCGGCCCGCCTGTGGAACTGGCGATCGCCACCACTTTCGTGCCGGAGATCTTGGACGAAAACTTCCTGGCAATATCCGCCATCTTAGCCACTTTCGCCTGACTTTCCGCTACTTTCTCCCGGGATTCAAATACGGGAAGCCGACTGTTCGCCACCACGTCCAAAACCTTTAACAGTCTGTCCTTAAAGGCATCCGCGCGGCAGTCCACCGCACTGTCAGGTTTATGTATGAAATCAAGAGCTCCCAGTTCCAGCGCGTCCATGGTAGTCTTGGCGCCCTCCCTGGTATCCGTGCTGGCCATCATGACCCTGGCCGGAATCTTCCGTTTCTGCAGTTCTCCCAGAAGTTCCAGGCCGTTCATCCTGGGCATGTTCACATCCAGGACGACTGCGTCATACTGATTTTTGCTCAGCAGGTCAAGAGCATCCAGACCGTTGGTCGCGCGTGCGACCACCTGAAATCTCTCATCACTGTCTATTATATCACACAGGACTCTTCTCATGAGTGCAGAATCATCAACTACCAGAATTTTTTTTGCCATCATTACACCTCCTTGCGTGCTTTAGCACGCATACCAATCAATATTTGAAAATTCATTTTCAAACTTTCCTCTCTTTCTGAAGGCTTTTTCTCTCTTCCTCAAAAATATATTTTATGATCTCTTCCCTTGTCTCATTATCCATATCATAATACTGGACACGATGCTCGTAAACGCCCGGACGGTTTTCCAGTTCTTTGGCGCTGAGCACCTTTCCGATCACCTCGTACTGCTTCTGCTCTTTTCCCTTTATCAGATGATAGCTGCAGTACAGCAGGTTCTCCGGCTCGTACCTCTGGGAGGAGATAAAACGCAGTCCGCCGCCGCTGATATCCACGATAACGCTCTGCTTCAGAGGACGTCCCGAGACCAGCGCGAAAGGCAGCCGTTTCTCGATCGCCTGCACCTCATCCTGCTCCAGATTCCTCGCGCACATCTCAAGGGCACAGCTGAACCGATAGTACTCGCGCCTCTGATATTTCCGCAGGTTGCTGGTCAGTTCCACCACCAGGATGAACACATTATTGCTCTTGTAGCGGTCCACGATTCTGGCAAAGCACTGGTAAAGGCCGCTTTTTCCATAAAACACCAGGTCATACTCACTGTCCACCGGAAGCAGAATCAGTTTTGACTGTTCCATAGGCATTGCGATCTCCAGCGTATCTTCCGACAGGATCTCCAGCACGGAACTGATGTATACCTTTTTATTCGCTTCCGCGTTCTCTTCCTCTCCTCTGTCAATCGCCTGCAGTTCGATCTTGTCATTTTGCGAAATGAATTTTGATAGCATGTTTATACCCCCTTGCGCACTGCGGCGGCACAAACAATCCGTGAACCGTCGCAAGACCGGAAGAATCGCTGCTCTTGCGATTCTTCCGTGTGAGAAAGGCTCGCTTTGCGAGCCGTAGAATTTCTTAGGCGGCGTCCCATGCCGAATGTAATTCGGCAGACGCCTTAGAAATTCTTCTCACACTTTTACCTGCTCCTTCCGATAATGTGAGAAAAAAAGGCTGCCATCCCTCTTTTAGGCTGGCGTTCCGCCTCTCCTTTATCCAAAAGCTTTGCAGCGATCCACTGGAACGCCACACTGGACTTGGCCCCCGGATTCTGCAAGGATACCGGAAGCTGCTGCATCACCGCCCGAGACAACTGAGCATCCTCAGGTATGCTGCCCAGATAGATCAGCGGAATCTTCAGATACCTTGAGACCACTGCGTTCAGCTTCTCGAACAATACCTCTCCCTCAGCCTCCTTGCCCACCCGGTTAGCGATCATCTTTACCTTGGTGGAGGAGGAATCGAACCTGGGATGCCGATACAGCGCTTTCAGCAGGGAATAGGAATCTGTGATGGAAGTAGGCTCCTGCGTAGTGACCAGCAGCACTTCCCCGCAGGCCACCAGGAATTCCAGCACCGCGTCCGAAATGCCCGCCCCCGTGTCCACGATGATCATATCGGCGATCGCATCCAGCTGGGCCAGATTCTGGATGATATAATCCAGATAATCCTTACTCAGATTGGACATTCCGGCAATACCGGAACCGCCTGAGATAAATCCGATCTCCATGGGGCCCCAGGTGATGATATCCTTAATGTTCTTCCCCTGATAGATCAGGTCGCACAGGTTATGCTTCGGCACCGCGCCAAACATGATCTCTATGTTCGCAAGCCCGAAATCAGCGTCCAGGATAATGACCCGCTTGCCCATCTTCCGGAACTGGATCGCCAGGTTGATGGAGACATTGGATTTCCCCACGCCCCCCTTGCCGCTGGTGACAGTCATGACACGGGCAAGTGGCTTTGACCTTACCTGGCTGGCCTTTATGATTCTCAACTGTTCCGCTTGGTCCATGTCATTACCTCCTATCTTAGTACCTCGCAGGATCCTGTCCTTCTCTACGCCTTACCGCCCAGAAGCTGTTTTACCATTTTCTGGGGATTAAAGCGCTCAATATCATCCGGCACGTTCTGCCCGCAGGTCACGTAAGCGATGGGCACGTCCGCGTAAAGCTTCAGGTTTAACAGATTGCCCAGCGTCAGCGTTTCATCCAGTTTCGTAAATATCAGCTGATACTCCGTGATCTCCTTATAACCGGAAGCGATCCTCGTCAGGTCACGATACTTCGTGGTGGCGCTGAGCACCAGAAATGTCTGGTATTCTCCCGCTTCTTTCACAGCGTCATAAAGTTTCTGTATATTCTCAAGCTGTTCCTCATTTTTATGGGAATGGCCCGCTGTATCCACAAAAATATAATCGAAATTACGGAAATCATCCACCGCCTGGCCGGCATCCGCATCCGTGTAGATCACGCGGAACGGCACCTCCAGGATATTGGCATAAGTGCGCAGCTGCTCCGCCGCCGCGATGCGGTAGGTATCCGCCGTCAGAAGCGCCACCTTCTTCTTTTCCACCACGGTAAAGACACTGGCCAGCTTCGCGATGGTGGTAGTCTTTCCCACACCGGTAGGCCCCAGGAACAACACGATCTTCGGGCCTTTCTCAGCCGGGGTGATTCCCTCCGCTTTCCCGAACTTCAGGATCAGCTTCTGATAGACATTGGCCAGAATATAATCAAAGGGCATATTGGGCTTCTTGTTCCTCTCCAGTTCCTCTATGATCTGATTCGCATACTTCTCGTCCACCTCATTCTCCAGCATGGTATTATACAGCAGACGGACAAATTTACTGCGCTCCTGCTCCTCTTCGCTCAGTTCTTCCTCCGGCTTTTCCGTCAGCTGTGCATTCTCGCTCTGCTCCTGCTTCTCCGCCTCATCCTGTTGGAATCTGCTCTCCAGCAGGGTCTGCAGGCTGTCAAGCCTTTTCTCTATGTTCTGGGAGCGCTCCGCCGCCGCGGTCATGGCCGCGCTGTCCACAACAGGCGCATCCTGGCTCTTTACCGGCTCCGGCGCCGATACTTCCCTGCGGACAGGTTTGGGGATATCTCCCTCCTCCTCCAGCGCCACCGTCACTTCCACCTGCCTGGAACGGAACAGGGACGCCAGGCCTTTCGGTTTCACATCCTTCACATTCATGATGACAATGCCGCCGCCCAATTCCTTTTTGGCTGATTCCACTGCCTCTTCTTCCGTTTTTCCCACAAACTTCTTGATTATCATTATGCTGTCACCATCCCAACTGACTGTAATTCAACATTGGATTCCACTTCATTGTAGGACACCACAACAAGTTCCCTGTAGTAGTCCTCTGTCAGGCGTTTAAAATACATGCGCACGATAGGTGATGTGATCACGATGGGACTCTTTCCCAGATTTTCCAGC
This sequence comes from Lachnospiraceae bacterium, assembly GCA_023664345.1. Lineage (GTDB taxonomy): Bacteria > Bacillota > Clostridia > Lachnospirales > Lachnospiraceae > Acetatifactor. Next base: position 107,041 of record JAMPFQ010000006.1, read on the forward strand.
TTCTGGACCTCTTTTCCCACAGAGTCTATGATCGCCCTCGACCTGCTGGGATCCAGGTTCAGGAACGCGCCGCTCTCCGTCTGTTTGACGCTTCCCATGATCTCCTGCTCCACTTTCGGATCTAATGTCACCACATTCGTGGTCTCATTGGACGGGAAATACTTGGTAGAGATAGCGCGTTTCAGGCTTTGGCGCACATATTCCGTGAGGATATCCGTATCCCGCGTGGTGGGTGCATAATCCGCCAGAGTCTCCAGGATCGTCAAAAGATCCCTTATGGAAATCCCCTCTTTCAGCAGATTCTGCAGCACTTTCTGGATCTCTCCCACACCCAGCATCTTGGGAACAAGTTCCTCCACCAGGGAGGGATTGGTCTCCTTGAGATTGTTCACCAGATTCTGCACATCCTGCCGTGACAGCAGTTCGTCAATATGCTGCCTGATGATCTCCGTCAGGTGGGTAGCTATGATGGACGGCGGATCCACGACCGTATAGCCGAGGCTTTCCGCCCGTTCCCTCTGCCCCTCGGTGATCCAGATCGCAGGCAGGTGGAAAGAGGGCTCAAAAGTGGGGATGCCCGTGATCTCTTCCTCCACATAGCCGGGGTTCATGGCCATATAATGATCAAAAAGAATCTCTCCTTCGCTGAGCTGGATGCCTTTGATCTTTATAATGTATTGATTGGGGTTCAACTGTATGTTATCACGCAGACGGATAATGGGCACCACAGTACCCAGTTCCAGCGCGATCTGCCTTCGGATCATCACCACACGATCCAGCAGGTCGCCGCCCTGGTTCACATCCGCCAGAGGAATGATGCCATATCCGAATTCCAGTTCGATGGGATCCACCTGGAGCAGGCTGTTCACATTCTCGGGCTGCCTGATCTCCTCCGCAGCGATCTCGTCCGTATCTACCTCCTGCTCAATGCCTGCGGTCTCCAGGTTGCCCGCCATGATCCTGCCTCCTACCACATACAGAAGGCCCATGCCCAGGAACAGGATCGTGTTCAGTTCCGTAAACATGCCAAGAAATGCCAGGGCTGCGCCCACGAGATACATGGCCTTGGGCACGCCGAAAAGCTGCCGTACGATGGCAGGACCGAAATCCGCTTCCTTTCCGCCCTTGGTGACCAGCACACCGGTGGACAGCGAGATCAGCAGGGACGGAATCTGGCTCACCAGACCGTCGCCGATGGTCAGGATACCGTAATTGTTCAATGCGGTTCCCACATCCATGCCGTTGCGCAGCATACCCATGGCAATGCCGCCGATCAGATTGATGGCCGTAAGCAGCAGGCCTGCCACGGCATCTCCCTTGACATATTTCACGGCACCATCCATGGCGCCAAAGAAGCTGGACTCCTGCTGGATCTTATCCCGTCTGGCCTTTGCTTCCCTGTCATCGATGGCCCCCGTGTTCAGATCGGCGTCGATGGCCATCTGCTTACCGGGCATGGCATCCAGCGTAAATCTCGCCGTTACCTCAGCCACGCGCTCAGAACCTTTATTGATCACAAGGAACTGCACCAATATCAGAATCATGAAGATGATCGCGCCTACGATCAGGTCGCCTCCTCCTACAAACTCGCCGAACGTCCTGACCACATTTCCGGCCGAACCGGTGGTCAGGATCAGCCTGGTGGAAGATACGTTCATGGCGATCCTGAAAATGGTCGTAAACAGCAGGATCGTAGGAAAGTAAGACAGTTCCAGCACTTCCTTGGCAAACATGCAGACAAACAAAATGACGAAGGCAATGGAAATATTGAACGCCATGAAAACGTCGAGCAGAGTGGCTGGCAGCTGCACGATCAGCATGATGAACGCAACAAGGATATAGATCGCCACCATAGCGTCTGTCTTCTGTAATCTTACATTCACTCCCTGCACCTCCTTATACCCATAATATCATACTCCCCTTTTACACATTTACGCACATTCAGTGTGAGATTTAGAATTTCTCTGCATGCGGATTTCTCCGCATTATGCCCTCTGGCATGAACCTTAGAAATTCTTCTCACACTTTTCAGTCATGCCGCCTGCGGCAGCACAAACAAATCCCACGGAACCTGATCGGTTCCGGGAAGAACGCTGCCCTTGCGTCCTTCCGTGTGAGATTTAGAGTTTCTCCGCGAAGCAGCCCTTGCTGCGAGCGGCTAGAAACTCTTCTCACACTTTCCCCTGCAGATGGTACACAAACGCCAGCACCTCCGCCACCGCCTGATACAATTCCGGCGGGACTGCCTGCCCTACGTCCACATTGGCATAGAGCATCCGCGCCAACGGCTTGTTTTCCACTATCTCTATATGATTTTCCCTGGCGGTCTCCTTGATACGCTGCGCCAGGTAATCTTCCCCTTTCGCAATGACCAGCGGCGCATCCGCTACCTCCGGGTCGTACTTGATGGCCACGGCATAATGGGTAGGATTGGTGATGACCACGTCCGCCTGGGGCAGATCCTGCATCATACGGCGTCTGGACGACTCCATCATCTTCTGCCTGATCTTACCCTTGATCTGAGGATCGCCCTCCGACTGTTTATATTCATCCTTGATCTCCTGCTTGGTCATCTTCATGTCATTATTGAATTTCACTTTCTGGTAAATGAAGTCCCCCAGGGCGATGATCATATAGACCGCCGCGATCCTGATGCCCAGATCCGTCACCAGATCGGCTATGATATGCAGTCCCTGCATCAGCGAAATATCAAAAACATTCAGCAGATAGACCCATTTATCCTTAAGGAAATTATAACACACATACGCGATCAAGCCAATCTTTAGAATGGATTTTATCAACTCCACCAGCGAATTGACTGATATGATCCTCTTAAAGCCGTTGATCGGATTCAGATTCTTGAACTTGGGCTTCAGGGGCTTTCCCGTGGGACGCCATTTCACCTGCGCCACATCACAGACGAACGCGATCACCACACCCACAAGCAGTATGGGCGCGATCAGTATCAGTATCTGCAGCACCATCCTTCGGAAAAGCACCCGCACATCCGCCTGGGGCATAAACCCATGATAAAATGTGGTGATCTCGGGAATCATGTCATAGATATTGGAAAATACGGCCATCAGGTTCGTTCCCATATATCCCACGTAAAACTTCAATACGAGAAAAAGCGCCAGCAGACTGAAACCGTTGGCAATCTCCTTACTCTTTGCCACCTGGCCTTCCTTGCGGGCATCTTCCAGTTTTTTGGAGGTAGCGGGTTCTGTCTTTTCTCCCCCCGGCCCTTCCTTGGCAAAAAATTGCAGGTCATACCGAATCATTGCATTGCTCCTACAAAGGAAACGATCACACGTTTCATCTCATCAAAAATAAAATCAGCCGTTCCGGGCAGAAGCCCTGCCGTTAAGAACAGTGTGGAGAGCCCCACAAGAATCTTCAGCTGCAGTCCGATGGCAAACATGTTCATCTGGGGCGACACTTTGGCTAATACGCCCAGGATAGCGTTCAGCAGCAGTATGGTGCAGAAGACCGGCAGCACGATACGAAATCCTATCAGGATATACTCTCCCAGGAACCTGAGCATCGCCTCCACCAGTGCATCTCCGTGAAAGACCGCGCCGTTTATGGGGATCAGGACAAAAGTATCCGCCAGCGCCCCGAACAGATAACGATACATCCCCGTACAGATCAGCATGAACATGAAAATATACTGATAAAGCACACCGGTGATGCTGGTGGATTCCCTGGTTGTCGGATCCATCAGCGTAGCCATGGAAAGTCCCGTCTCCATATCCGCGATGGAACCCGCGAAATTGACGATGGAAGTACAGATCGTCGCCCCAAAGCCGACCAACAGCCCCACCAGCGCCTCCTTGACCACAATGACAGTATATTCCATCAGCGAATCATAGACCACCGCCTCCGACGGCGTCAGCGACTGGTACAGCAGCAGCGCGGTAAAAACGCTCAGGCCCACACGCACTCTCACCGGCGTGTTCCCCATGCTGAAAAAAGGTGCGATAAAGACAAAACTCGCCACCCGCGTCAGGATCAGCAGAAAATATTCCAGATCGTACGTCGAAAAAGATAAACTGATCATATCTCACCAGCACCTATGATCCCACTTTGTGGAATCTCAAATTCTTCTCACACTTATCCACGGCTATAAATACCGAAGTTAGACCACAGAGTGGTCATGTACTCCACTATATTGTTCAGCATCCAGTGCCCAAAAAGTATCAATGCCAAAAAGATACTGATGATCTTCGGCACAAATGTAAGCGTCTGTTCCTGTATGGATGTGACTGTCTGAAAGATACTGACGATCAGTCCGACCACCATGGAGATCAAAAGCACCGGCAGCGATACCTTTATGATCAGGAATAAAGCCTCCCTCGTAATATCCGATATCACCTCGATGGTCACAGGCCTCACTCTCCTTTCCTGTTACGTCATGACACATAAAACGTCTTCACCAGATTGCCTATCACAAGGCTCCAGCCGTCCGCCAGCACAAAGAGCAGTATCTTGAAAGGCATGGAGATCGTCGTAGGGGGCAGCATCATCATACCCATGCTCATCAGGGTGGATGCAACCACCATATCGATGATAATGAAAGGAATATAGATGACAAAGCCTATCCAGAACGCCATCCGCAGTTCGCTCACCACAAAGCTGGGGATCAGGACCGAGTTCGGAATGGATTCATTCTTGCCATCCCACTCCTGCCCGGCGATATCCATGAAAAGTTCCACATCTTTCAACTGGGTCTGGACATACATAAACTCCCGCAGCGGCTGGATGCCAGACTCAAAAGCCTCCTCCTGGGTGATCTCCCCTGCCTGGAAAGGCTGCAGCGCCTCCTCATTGATCCTGGTAAAGGTAGGCTCCATGATAAAAAATGTCAATATCAGCGCCAGTCCCACAAGGATCTGGTTCGGGGGGGCCGTCTGTGTGTTCAGTGCGGCACGGGTAAAATGCAGCACGATGATGATCCGGGTAAAAGAGGTCATCAATATGAGGATCATGGGAATCAGCGCGATCAGCGTCAGGGTGATCAGGACGCTCAGTGCACCGTTCAGCTGGCCGTTGCTGCTGTCCAGGGATACCGTTACAGTATTCGCCGTGTTCAGCCCTGCCACTTCCTCCGGTGTTTCCGCCGTTCCCGGGGGATCGATATAGGTACGGTTCTCCTCCGATCCCGTCAGATCCCGGTCTTCTATGGCAAATACTGCCATGGAATTTTGAATACACAATATGCCCACCGTAATCAGCAGGCATATCATCGTTATTATTCGTTTTCTGTTTCGCATAAACTTTATCATTTACTCGAATCGTCCTTTGGTTCGCTTGCATTTACGGAGTTTTTCCTGACAGCTTTATCAAACAGTTCCCTGAATCCCATGCCGGGATCCGCCGCTTCTGACCTCTTCAGCTGTTCTTTGGGAATCTCTCCCAGCATAGTAACTGTGTCCTTGCAGACAGCGATCACCATATATGTCTCCCCCACCCGTATGATCTGCAGAAATTTATTATTTGTCAGACGGCTGGTTTCTATCACCTCAATATTGCTGTTGGCGCCCTGCTGCTTCTGATATCCCGAGATCCATTTCGTAGTCAGGGCTGTAACACCGAGAACCAGAACAAATATCACCAGAACAGCTATAAATTGAGCGTAACCGCTTTCAGTCCCTGCCAGCAATGCCGACATTAACCTACGACCTTCTTAACGGCTTCGAGAACACGTTCCGCCTGGAAAGGCTTTACGATAAAGTCTTTCGCACCATTCTGGATAGATTCAATGACCATTGCCTGCTGGCCCATCGCGGAACACATGATGATCTTCGCATTGCCGTCCAGCTTCTTGATCTCTTTCAACGCCTGCAGACCGTCCATCTCAGGCATGGTGATGTCCATCAGCACCAGGTCAGGCGACAATTCCTTGTATTTTTCAACTGCCCTAGCACCGTTCTCAGCTTCACCCGCGACATTGTAACCGTTCTTGGTCAAAATATCTTTGATCATCATCCTCATGAAAGCTGCATCATCACATACTAAAATATTCTTTGCCATTTATTTCTTCCTCCTACTTGATAATCTCAGTTACTCTTACGCCAAAGCTTTCTTCAATTACTACTACCTCTCCCTTTGCTACGAATTTTCCGTTTACCAGTACATCTATAGGTTCACCAGCGATCCGATCCAATTCTATGATCGTGCCGGGAGCAAAATTAAGAATCTCAGAAATCGACTTAGTCGTACGTCCAAGTTCTACCGTTACTTCCAACGGAACATCCATGATCAGGCCGATATTCTCGCCTCCAGGGATATTGCTCATATCCGTTGAAAAACTTTGAAACTGAGCAGGCTGAATATTTACATTCTGCATTGCCATAGGATTCATCATCATTTGAGGATTCATCATCATCTGAGGGTTCATCATCTGAGGACTCATTCCCATCATCTGAGGGTTCATTCCCATCATCTGGGGATTCATTCCCATCATCTGAGGGTTCATTCCCATCTGCATACCGCTCATATCCGGCTGCCCCATCATATCCATCTGGGGCGCCGCACCCATATTTCCCTGCGCAGACGCTGCGGGTGCTGCAGGCGTTTCCGCCGCTTTCGGTTCTTCCGCCGCCGGTGCCGCTCCGCCATCCTGATTATGGATAAAGGTATCCACGATCATACGGGCGAAATCCACGGGGTACAGCTGCATGATCGTGCTGTCTACCAGATCGTCAATCTGCAGGCGGAAAGAGATTTTGATAAAGGTTCCTCCCAGGAACGGAGAGATATCTTCTCCCGCCCTGATCGTGGTCAGATCCAACAGGGACGATTCCGGCGGGCTGATATCGATCGTCGTCTTCAACATGGTGGAAAGGGACGTAGCCGCCGACCCCATCATCTGGTTCATCGCCTCGGAGATCGCACTCAGATGCAGTTCGCCAAGTTCCCCGTCTGTATTTGTACCATCACCGCCCATCATCAGGTCAGTGATGACTTTCACGTCATGTTCTTTCAGCACCAGGATGTTGGTACCGTCCAACCCCATCGTGTACTTGATCTGGATAAATACGCAGGGCCTTTCATACTCTGCCAAAAGGCTTTCCCACCTTGCGGCCTGGACCACAGGTGTAGTGATATTGACCTTCCGGTTCACCAGTGAATATAAGGTCGTTGCCGAGGATCCCATACTGATATTGGCTACCTCGCCAATGGCATCCTTCTCCACGTCTGTAAGAATCTCAGGCAGATCATCCTGGCCTGCACTGCCTGCTGATGGTTCGCTGCTGGATACTTCTGTTATAGTCTCACCGGCTCCAACGGAAACTTCTTCGGCATCTCCGTCTCCCTCAGGCAGATCCATGCCGTTAAGTAATGCATTTATCTCGTCCTGAGATAGCATTCCATCCATCCTCTACTCCTCCTCTCTGATTACCGATGTGATCCGGACAGCATATGAATCCTTTTCGGCGCCGGGTAATGCGGTAAATTTTTTGATATTACCTACATAAATGTTCATGTCATCATCCACTCTGGAACCAAGGCGGATACAGTCGCCAACCTGCAGGTTCATGAAATCATTTACAGAGATCACGCTCTTGCCCAGGACTGCCCTCACAGGGATATCCGCTTTCCGGATCAATGACTCAATGTAAGCTTCATAATTCTCGTCATGATTCTCCTGCATCGTAGAAAACCAGTACTTCGTGTTCAGCTTATCCATGACATCTTCCAGAGTAAGGAACGGAAGACAGACATTCATAAAGCCTTCCACATCCCCAATCTTCATGTTCAGCGTAACGATCGCTATCATGTCATTGGGGGCGATCACCTGCGCGAACTGGGGATTGGTCTCCAGCCGCTGCAGTACAGGCGATATATCAATAACATTCTTCCACGGTTCCCTTAATAACTGTGTGAACATTACCAATATCTTTTCAATGATCGTCATTTCGATCTCGGAAAATTCCCTGCTCTTTTCCAGAGGAACCCCTGATCCTCCCAGCATTCGATCCAACATCGCATAGCCAAGGTTCGTTGCCAGATCCATAATGACCGTGCCGTTCAATGGCGCAAAATGTATGATTCCCAAAATAACGGGATTGGACAGCGCATTGGTAAATTCATTAAACGTAACCGTCTCCGAACTCGCCACCACCACCTGGACATTCTTTCTCAGATATACGGGAAGATTGGTGGAGATCAGACGGCCATAATGTTCAAAGATGATCTCAAGCGTCCTTAAATGCTCTTTTGAGAACTTTGTAGGGCGGTTAAAGTCATAGTTCTTGACTTGTTTTTCTTCCGTCTCCTGCATCTCGTCCGCATTGATCTCACCTGACGCGATCGACGAGAGCAGAGCATCTATTTCACTTTGGGAAAGGACCTCGCCCACACAAGCTCACCTCCTATCAAACTATTCATCTACCCCTTACAATAACACATCAGGTAAATTTTACACCACTGATATTGATCTTGTAAACAAATTTATAACCAGTAAAGTCCTGAATAGCCTGAAGGATCTCTTTCTTGATAGATTCGATATCGTTCCTGCACTCTTCCTCGGTATGAGCGGCCACAATGGAATTCACCTGATCCAGGATCATGGAATCATAACTGCCGGAAGTAATGCTCTCTCCATGCTTCTTGTAGCCGTCACCTTTACTGTCCATGGACAGGGACAGGTTAAAGACAAAATATACCGTGCCGCCGTCAGCGGTGGGCACCTGCACCATCTGGGAATCAGGCAGCGCATATACCACGATATCCTCCAGCGGTACGGCTGGTTCAGCTTCCCCTTCGCTGCCAGGGACCGCAAACTGGATGTTCAGCGCTGTGGCGATGTTTCCCACCAGATCCGCCGTCTTCTTGTTAGCGCTGATCACGCTCACCATGATGATGGTGGTAAGAACGATGTTCACGACCATCAATGCCAATATCAATACCGTCAATAGATTCTTTTTCATATTTATTCACCCTCATCTTATCCCGGCTGTCACATCGCCGAATTATAGATCCTGATCTCAACCCTTCTGTTCCTGCTCCTGCCCTCCGCGGTGGAATTATCCGCTATGGGAACCCTCTCCCCCATTCCCGCGTGCCTCAGATCCATAGGATCCAGCGAAGTATTGTCCTTCAGGAAATAGAATACCGAAAGAGCCCTGGCATCGCTCAGTTCCTCATTGCTGGGATACTGTGAACTATTGATGGGCACGTTGTCGGTATGGCCCTCGATCTCAATGATGCCGTTGCCGTAATACTGCAGGATACCGCCTACTTTCAGCAGGATCTGCTCCGATTCCGTTTTCAGTTCCGCACTTCCCGAATCGAACAGCAGCGCCCCGTTCATGGTAAGCTGTACATACTGCGCGGTAAAGCTTACATCCACCTGATCGGCGATGCTGTCCTCCTGAAGAGCCTCCGCCACATTCTCGGCCAGTTCCTCGTTCGCCAGCAGCTGTGCTTCCTCGATCTTCTCCATGATCTCCTGCATGGCTTCGGGAGACTGTACATAATCCTGTATATCCTTGCCCTCATCAGGGCTTTCGGCGGTCTTGCCGGTACTGTTGATATACTGGTCCAGCTCATTCAACTGGCTGACGCCATTGCTGATCAGCATGCCGTCGCCTATGGCGTTGGCACCTCCGTCAAAGATGCTGACGGTATTGTTCATCGCCGCCACCAGTTCGTGGAGTTTGCTCTCCTCCAAAGTGGACATGGCAAACAGCATAACGAAGAAACAAAGCAACAGATTCATCAGGTCACTGAATGTAGACATCCACGCGGGCGAACCCGCGGGGGGAGTGTCCTCCTGACGCTTTGCCATTACTCCTCACCCCCTGCCTCTTCTTCAGGATTGTTCCTCTCATTGGGAGCAAGGAAAGACTTCAGCTTCTCTTCGATAACTCTGGGGTTCTCTCCTGCCTGAATGGACAGAAGGCCCTCGATCATGACCTCTTTCATCATCATCTCGGCGGAGTTATCCGCTTTCAGTTTATTGGAAACAGGAATACAGATCCAGTTTGCCAGCAGCGAACCATACAGTGTGGTGATCAACGCCACGGCCATTGCGGGTCCCAGCGTTGACGCGTCGTCCATATGGTACAACATATCCACCAGACCTACCAGGGTACCGATCATACCCCAGGCAGGTCCCATGCTGCCCAATGTATCCCAGAAGCCGATACGGGTCTTATGCCTGCTGTCAAGGCTTACAAGTTCAGTTTCCATAATTGCACGCACTAAATCAGGGTCCGTACCGTCTACGATGAGCAGAATCCCTTTCTTCAAAAACTGCTCGTCCATATCCGATGCCGCCTCTTCCAGAGAGAGCAGGCCTTCCTTACGGGCCACATTCGATAATTCTATGATCTTCCGTATCATTGCCGCCGTATCCAGGGTCGGTGCCTTAAAGATAAGCGTAAAACTCTTAAGACCTCCGATATAATTCGCCAGGCTGACCGAAGTCAGTGTGGAGAAGAAAGCTCCTCCGAAAGTGATGATGAACGAGGGAGGATCCAGATATTCATGAAACCCCCCTGGACCAGCCGAACTGATAATACCAAATATAAGCATTGCGAAACACAAAAGTATTCCGGCCAACGATGCTATGTCCACAATAATCACCTACAATCCCCTAAATTTTCATATTACTCCGCAAGAATATCTTTTCGATACAATTTTACAAGATTTTTCACCTCTTGTCTACTTTCTTTTACAATTATTTTTTTCCCCGTGGTCATCGTGATGACCGTATCCGGTGTTTCCTCAACGATCTCAAACAATTGAGGATTCACCAGGATCTTTTCACCATTCAGTTTAGTCACTTCGATCATACAAGCCTCCCCCGCCTGCGTCCACTTAGAAAGGGAGCGAAAAATCCGCTCCCTTAGTATAGCACATATCAAGTCATATTGCGAGCAAAAGATAAAAAATGTTTCAAAAAATTATGGCGACAATATTATCTCTTCAGATTGGTCAGTTCTTCCAGCAGCGTATCGGACACCGTGATGATACGGCTGTTGGCCTGGAACCCACGCTGTGTGGTGATCATCTCCGTAAACTCGGAAGACAGATCCACGTTGCTCATCTCCAGCAGGCCGGTGGTCATCTTGCCGCCGCCCGCGGTGATATCCACGCCGATCCCGTCAAACTCACCGGAGTTCAATGTCGCAGAATACATATTGTCACCATGCTTCTCCAGACCGGAGGCATTGGGGAAGCTTGCCGAAGCAATCTGGCCCAGAAGCTTCGTCATGCCGTTGTCATAGCTTGCGTAGATCATGCCGTTCTGCTGGATGGACACGCCGATCATCTTGCCGATGCGGCGTCCTGCTCCCAGTCCGTCGTAGTCGCCGCTGGTAGCGCCTGCGGTGGACGTACCCTTATTGTCCGGCTCGGACAGCTGTGAAAAATCGATGGTAACATCGGAGAAGTTGCCTCCCATCCGGGAAAACCTCAATGTCTGGGTGGACACCGTGGGCTGTCCGTTGACGCCGTAGAATTCGCCGTTGTGGGCATTGAAATGGATCGCAACGCCGGTATACATGCGTCCAACGGTATCGAAAGTAGTGTTCGTCTCCGTGGTAGCGCCCGGATATGTGGGAAGCACGTTCCATGCGTTCGGAGTAGTCGGAGACGCGGCAAGATTCTCCATCATCGTCGCTATCGACATCTCTTCCGGCGTGGAGCTTGCAACGGTTGTATTTGTAACGCTGCACAGTGTGTTCAGGAACTCTTCCGTGGAACCCTCGAACCCGTACGCTTTCGCAACGGCATCCAGACCATCCTGGACCGTGGCGTCAGTCTTGCCGTTGACCGTGGCTGCGGCGCCTCTGTTCGTATTTATCTTCCCGCCTGCCATCAGGGTCGTTATGTCTACAATGACCCCATCGGTGCCTGTAACGCCTTTCTTCCTCAGGACAGCGCCCGCCCACTCATAGTTGGTAGCGTCAAAGGAAACCTTGCCCGCCTTGTGCTGTATCGTACCCACATCGCCAAACAGATCATCCTTGGTAACGCCTTCGGGCAGTTCCACGGAATTGCCCTTGGAGTCCTGAACGTCCACCAGTTCCAGGCTGTAAAGATCCTGCGCCGGTACCGTACCGTCCGTTGCAGCCGCCTGGGGATTGGACTTCTTGAAGGCAAATTTCGCCGTATAGCTGTAACCCAGCGCATCGAAGAACTGTAAGTGCACCGTCTTGCCGTTGGAACTTGTGGCATCTTTGTCGTTCTTATCCAGGATACCCGCCATATTGGCCTGGGAAGTAGCCTCCGCAGGGTAGGTCAGGTTCGCCGTGCTCATGATGCGCAGGGCGGATACTTTATCCTGTCTGATATCCATGGTCTCCGGATCCACCTGCCATCCCATGACATTGTATCCGGTGCTGGTCATGGCCAGATTGCCCGCCGCATCCACATAAAAAGAACCGTCTCTGGTGAACAGGTTCTCCGAGCCGTTGTTCACCACGAAGAAATTTTCACCCTCGATCATAATATCGAAAGGATTTCCGGTAGACTGTGCGGAACCCTGTCCCGTGATATTGATGTTGATGGCGCCGCCCTTAACGCCCAGACCGATCTGCCTGGCGTTGGTACCGCCTGTGCCGGTGGCCGCGTTAGGGCCGCTGGCTTTCTGGGTCGTCTGGCTCATCAGATCCGCGAATACCATGGAACTGCCCTTATATCCTACCGTGTTGACATTTGCGATATTGTTGCCGATAACATCCATCTTGGTCTGGTGTGTCTTAAGGCCTGCCACGCCAGAGAAAAGCGATCTCATCATAGTGCTTGTTCCTCCTCTTTGAAAAGAGCAGCCGCCTCCGTCCGTCATTCGGGAAGCGCAACCTCCTGTAAGGTCCGGTTACATGATCACTGCTCCGTTGATATTTGTAAATACGTTTTCGTTGGTCTCTGTGCTGTCCATTGCAGTCACAACTGTCTGATTGGGTACGTTTACGATAAATGCCAGTTCGTCCACGATCACCAGGGAATCCCTGATCCCTTTCCGTCCCGCTTTCTGCGCTCCCTCGTTCAGCCTCTCCAGCTGACCCTCACTGAGCTCGATATTGCGGTCATTCAATCTGCCCAAGGCATGCTTGGAGAATTTAAGACTGCCTGCATCCTGCAATGTCTTCTGCTGCAGGATCTCCTGAAAGGAAAGACCCTCCCTGGTCTCACGGGCCTGCTCTGACTTCTGTGTACCGTTTAAGTACTGTTCTGTCAGCTGCTCAATGGAAAGATAACCGTTATTCTTGATCTGCATCTCTTTCCCCGCTCCCGTCCATGTTTATTCCGTTGCTTCTGTCCCCTCTGTGCCTTCCACAGCCTCTCCGCTGTCCGTGCCGTCACCTTCCGTCTGGTCGGTATCGCCCTCGCCTTCGATCTCTCCTGCCAGCAGGCGCAGTTCATGGAGCCTTTCCACATAGCTGTTCAGCAGTTCCGCGGTATCTTTCGCGATAAAGGACTTCTCATACTCGGACATTTCGCTGTAGGTCTTTTCCAGTTCGTCGATGGTCTCGCCGTCGCCCAGACCAATGCTGTATACGCCGGGAAGCTTAGCCAGCTTCTGGCTGAACGCAAGACCTTTATTGTAAGCTGCCAGATAATCCTTGTCAGCTACCGTATCCAGGTCATCCAGGGAATAAAGCTTCTCATCGATCGCCAGGTATGCCTTGTTGCCCTCAAATGCCACGTAGTCAACCTTGCCTGTCACATATCTCTGCGCTCCCGCGGAATCCGTGGTCTTGATATACACTTCCTGGCCCACCAGCGAGGTGGCCCTTGCCAGTTCCGATGTGGCTGCCATATTCTGTAACTCCTCCACCTGGGAGAACTGCGCGTACTGTGATATGAACTCCGTATTTGATGTAGGCTCCAGGGGATCCTGGTACTGCATCTGTGCTACCAGAAGCTGCAGGAACGCGTCCTTATCCATGCCGTTCTTGCTTGCTTCGCTTGCCTTTTTCAATGAGCTCTGGGAAGTGGATTCCACAACTTTGCCGTCTTCGATCACTGCCCAATTTGCCATGATCTTTCTTCCTCCTTTCGATGTTTTGCTCTTACGCGGTGTAATCCACCGTATTGCCGTTGGCCGCCATCATATCAGCCGCCAGCGCGTCTTCTTCTTCCATATCTTCCATGGAAATCGGATTGTTCAGGTCGATCCGCCTGGTCCTGCCTTTTCTGGCGGGTTCCCCATTCTGCTGTCCCCTGCCCTGTCCCTGTTCAAGATTCCTCTCGAACGCGTGAGCCTGGACGGTCACTTCCACGGCTTCCACCTTGACGCCCTGCTCGTCGAACCGTTCGATCAGCTGAGCCATCTGACTCTCCAGCGCCGCTTTCACCGCTTCGTTCTGGGTGATGAAGTTAGCCGTCACCGCGCCGCCCCTGGAAGCGATCTGCACCTGTACCGTGCCCAGGCTGGCAGGATGAAGCTGCATCTCCAGATTGGTGGTGTCCGCTTTCAGCTGTACTTTCATGTAATCCATGATCTGGCGCATGATGTGCTCGGTGTTCTCCGCCTCAGCCATCCTCGCCGTCTCCGTAGTCTGCTGTACCTCGGGCCGGAATTCTTCCGTCCTCAGATTCTGCAGGAAAGCATTGCCGTTCTGCTGTCCCCTGTCATCAGAATCTGTCTCTTTCCGCCCATGCCCTCTGTCGCCTGACGTCGTATCTTTCGGGGTATCTACAGCGGCATCATCCTGCACGGCCGCCTGGCTCACATTAGGAACCACGCTCTCTGTCTCAGGCTTCTCCTCCGAAAGTTCCACAATGGGCGCTTCGCCCTGCACTACGGGCTTCTCCTGGATCTTCTCCAGAAGCACGGGCATCTGTACCGAATCCACACCAAGCCTTTCGCCGCATTGCTGCACGGCTGCTTCCAGCTGATCCATCAGAGCCTGGTAATCCTCATACAATTCTCCGTTTGTGATCAGCGCGTAAGAATCTTCCACGCCGCCAGCCTGTAAGAACAATGCGCCAAGCTGCTTCGGATCCAGGATATCCAGTTTCTCCAGTCCCATATCTTCCATAAGGTCCTGTACTTCCTCCACCGGGATCTGCAGCAGATCCGCAGTCTTCTGGATCAGTTCCACAGCCGCCGTTTCCAGCACCGCCATGGCTTCTTCCATCTCCTCGGGAGTCATCTCCGGTTCTTCTCCCTCGTTTCCCGCAGAAAAGGCCTTTTTCTCCCCGGGCTGCACTCTGTCCGCATCCTTTGCTTTCAGGGAATCACCCGGCTTTGACCCTGTGGCGGAACGGTTTGCCTGAGGCCTGCTCTCCGCAGCCTGGTTTCCCGCATTCTTCTGTGACTGGTTGTTCAGCACTGCCTGAAATCCGCTCTGGTCGATGCCTGTGGCTCTGTTTCCCATAACAGGTGTCAGGTTCGTAAGCATGGAACTCACGTCCTTAACAGATGTACTTGTCATGTTTCTCCTCCTTTCCGTGTTTTTCAGATCTTTTTATATAAATGCCATGAAAGGCATTCATACCATATATCGGCAGACACACCGTTTCCCTTAAGTGTCAGGATTCATGATCTTGGTGAGTTTTGCCGCCACCTCGGCGTCCATGACCCCCAGGATATTGCCTCGATCCTCCGCACTCATGGCGTTCAATATCTTTGCCACCAGCCCCAGATCGTCCGTCATCTCCTCAAAGATACCGGCCGCCTGCTTCGGCTTCATCTCGGAATAAGCCAGGGCATAATCCTGAATCTCCTGACTCTCCTCCAACTGTACGATGACCTGCTTATACAGGACTTCCGCCGTTGAGGGGTTCATCTCCTCATACCACTTGCGGTATTCCTCCGCTCCGGGGCCTTTCTCCGCGTAGACCACTTCCTCATAAAATTCGTTCTCGATACGCTGGAACTCCGTCTGTCTCGCCTCGAATTCCTGCAGGCGCAGCACTTCCGCTTTCAGGGCTTCCAGATCCACGTCTTTCTGGGCGGAAGCATTCTGTATGCGCTCCAGTTCCAGTTCCAGCTGCTTGATATAATCCACAGCCTCCTGCAGGTTGGAATAGCCGCCAAAGCTGTCCGGATCCGTCGTCTCCGTCTGGGCGCTCTTGGGCAGTATCCTGTTGACCACGGGCACATCTTTCAGGATAGGCGCCAGCACGGAACTGCCAAAGCCCCCGATATCCAGCTTGACGACCACACAGATCACCGCCAGCCAGAGGACCACGATCAATATGGTCGCAAAGAAAGTGACCAGGCCGTTGCCGTCCTCATCCTCGGAAAGCTGCTCCTCCTGTTTGGAGATCTCTTTGGCCCGCCGTTTGGCGTCCCGTCTCTGCTCTTTCTGCTCCTTTTTCAGTTGTATCTTCTCTTCTTTTAACTTTTTCTTCTCCGCCTCTGCTGCAGCAGCTTCAGGAGTCAATTCCTTAGCCATACTTACCCTCATTTCCTCAAAGCATACAGATCAAGCCCGGACGCCGTGTTTCTGTCCGTATGTATAGCTTGTCAGCTCATCTACTTCTTTTCCCTCGCGCCGGTTTTCCTCCCTCAGGAATTCATCGAACGCTTTTTCTTTCAGAGTCTCATGGGTCTTTCGTTCCATCATGACCTCCGCCAGCTTTATCCTAGCCTGTTCCAGCACATGCTCCGCTTTCCTTACGCGCACTTTCTGGTCTGCAATAAAATTATCCATGCACAGGATCGCCGTCTTGTTTTCCTCCATATCCCTGAAATTCAAAGTACCCGAACGAAGCCTTGCAGCCTCCTTTTCGTACTCCGCTTTCCTGGCATAGAGCCGGGCCAGTCGGGCCTCTTCCTCGTCCAGGGCTGCCCTGGCGGCTGAAAACTCCTGCTTTGCCTGTGTTTCCATCTTCAGCTTGATATCCAGAATGCTCTGCATGGAATATCGAAAACGTGCCATGATCGTTCTAATCCTCAAAAAGTTTTGCAAGCAGTTCCACGCTCGTGTCAAAATCAAATTTCTCATCCACATCCTGGCACAGGAACTGGTTCACCGCGTCGATCTTGCTGATGGCGTAATCAATGGAAGGATTGCTCCCTTTCTTATATGCGCCGATATTGATCAGATCTTCCGCCTCGTTATAAGTGGCAAGCACCGTTTTCAGCCTGCCCGCCTGCTGTTTATGCTCTCTGGTGGCGATCTGGCTCATGCACCTGGAAATGCTCTGCAGGACATCGATGGCGGGATAATGGTTCTTGTGCCCCAGCTTTCTGTCCAGCATGATATGCCCGTCCAGGATGCTCCTGGCCGTATCGGTGATGGGCTCGTTAAAATCATCGCCATCCACCAGAACGGTGTAAAGTCCCGTTATGGAACCTACCGCCGCGCGTCCTGCCCGTTCCAGAAGCTTCGGCATCTCCGAATATACACTGGGAGGGTATCCCCGGCTCACGGGCGGCTCGCCGCTGGCAAGCCCTATCTCTCTCTGTGCCATGGAAAAACGGGTCAGGGAATCCATCATCAACAATACATCCTTTCCCTGATCCCGAAAATATTCCGCGATCGCCGTGGCGGTCTTCGCCGCCTTGTTGCGCTCCAGCGCCGGCTTATCCGAAGTGGAGACCACTACTACGGACCGTTTCATGCCCTCCTCACCCAGATCGCGCTCAATGAACTCGCGCACCTCGCGCCCACGCTCCCCGATCAGCGCTATCACATTGATATCCGCCTTGGTATTGCGTGCAAACATGCCCATCAGGGTGGATTTCCCCACACCGGATCCGGCAAAGATGCCGATACGCTGTCCTTTTCCCACGGTGAGCATGCCATCCACCGCTTTCACTCCCAGAGGGAGCACCTCATCTATGATCTTCCTGGTCAGGGGATCGGGGGCCTGGGCCTCCACGGGATAGGGCGTTCCATTTGCCACTTCGGTGCCGTCCAGCGGCCTGCCCAGACCGTCAAGGGTCTTGCCCAGCAGGCTGTCGCTCACTTCCACCCTCAGGGGCTTTCCCGTGTTTTCCACGATGCTGCCCGCTCCGATTCCCTCTGCGGAATCATAGGGCTGGAGCAGCGTCCGCCCGTCTTTGAACCCCACTACCTCAGCCATGACAGGAGCATGTTCTGCTCCCTCGCTGCCCTGCAGGATACGGCACACATCCCCCAGCTTCGCATCGGGACCTGCGGATTCGATGGTCAGTCCCACCACATTGACGACCTTTCCCATTTTACGGAAAAAAGTCTCTTCCTTTATTCTGCTGTATTTCTGAAAATTAACGGAACCCATTGCTTAAGATGATTCCTCCCTGGAATAAGCCAGCAGCATCAGCCTTTTCTTCAGTTCCGAAAGCTGCGTGCCCAGCCCGCAGTCAAAGATGCCCCCGTCCGTCTCGATGGTGCACTCGCTCTGTCCCATGGTGATATCTTCCACCACTTCCACGGTGCTGCTGCCGGCGGCGGCTCCTGCTAAAAGCTGCTTTTTCTGCATACTGACAAAAGGATAGTCTTCCTTCGACACATGAATGATAAAACTGTGCGATCCCTCGATCTTGCGGATGGTGCTGGAGATCAGGTGCGCCAGGATCTCTCTCTGGCTCCCCAGATCCACACCCAGTATATGCTCATAAATATCCGTGATCGCATCGATGAACTGAGGCTCCAGTTCATCGATCTGCTGCTGATAATGTGCCTCCAGCTGCTGTTCCCTGCGGGCATATTCCTGCCGGATCTTCTCTGCCTCCGCCTGGGCGCTTTCATATCCTTCCTCATAGCCCTGGCGCTTTGCCTGCTCCAGGATCTGTATCTTCTCTTCCCCGGCCTGCTGCTGCGCTTCTTTCCGGATCCGCGCCGCCTCCACCTGGGCATCCGTGATCTTGGCCTGGGCTTCCACCGCCGCATTCTCCAGGATCTTCCGCGCCTCCTCCGACGCATGTTCAAGAACTGCCGCCGATTCGGCCCCTGTCTCCTGCGCTCCCTGCGAAGCTTCTCCCTCCGGCAAGACCTCGATACGTTCCGCGTTCAGCCCGGCTACAAACCCGTCCGTACCCACTGCGCCTTTCTGTTTTACAAGTTCCGCCAGACGGTTTTCCACCAGCACATTGGTGTCGATCATGCGGGTCTCTTCTTCTTCCGACGGCGCCACATACATCCGCTTTACCAGATTCCTAGACAACAATCTCGTCACCTCCGCCTCTGGAGATCACGATCTCGCCGGAATCCTCTAACTTACGGATGATATTTACGATCTTCTGCTGGGCTTCCTCCACGTCTTTCATACGGACAGGCCCCATGAATTCCATATCTTCTTTGATCATAACGGCAAGACGCTTGGAAAGGTTGTTGAAGATCGCGTTCTGTACCTGCTCGTTGGCGCCCTTCAGCGCAATACCAAGGTCATTGTTATCCACATCACGCAACACACGCTGGATCGCTCTGTCGTCCAACAGCAGCACATCCTCGAACACGAACATCTTCTTCCTGATCTCGTCCGCCAGTTCCGGCTCCTCAATTTCCAGAGTTTCCATGATATGGCGCTCCGTACCGCGATCCACGGTATTCAATATCTCTACTACCGCGTCCACGCCGCCAATAATAGTGTAATCCTGATTTACCAGGCTTGCCAGCTTGGACTCCAGCACTTTCTCAACCTCCTTGATCACATCGGGGCTGGTGCGGTCCATGACCGCGATACGCCTCGCCACATCGGCCTGCCTGTCAGGAGGCAGCGCGGAAATGATGAGCGCCGCCTGACCGGGCGCCAGATAAGACAAGATCAGCGCGATGGTCTGCGGATGTTCGTCCTGGATAAAGTTGATCAGCTGGGAAGCATCCGTCTTGCGCACAAACTCGAAAGGCTTTACCTGCAGCGATGCGGTCAGCTTGCTGATAACATCCAGCGCTTTCTCGCTGCCCAGCGCTTTCTCCAGCAGGTCTCTGGCATATGTGATACCGCCCTCCGCAATATACTGTTGGGCAAGACACACTTCGTAAAATTCATTGATGACATCCTCTTTCACCTGAGGAGTCACGCTTCTGGTATTCGCTATCTCAAGAGTCAGTTCCTCGATCTCTTCTTCTTTCAGATGCTTGAAGATACCGGCGGAGCGCTCCGGCCCCAGCGCGATCAAAAGGATCGCCGCTTTCTGTATCCCTTTCAGTCCCTCGTTCTTGGCCATATACCGTATCCCTCATTTCATAATCAACAAACTTCTTCTCACACTTCCCGTCATGCCGCCTCCGGCGGCACATACAATCAATCTATAAACCGCCGCAAGACCGGAAGAATCCGCTCTGCGGATTCTTCTGTGTGAGATTTAGAGTTTCTCCGCGAAGCAGCCCTTGCTGCGAGCGGCTAGAAACTCTTCTCACACTTAGCCCCAATCCTCGTTCAGCCAGTTCCTCAGCAGGTTCGCTGCCGCATCGGGATTCTCATCCACGAACTTCTCGATCATCTTGCGTGTCTCGGACTTGGCCTCCACATCGATATCTTCCACTTCACTGGGCGTAGACTGCAGCATGCTTTCCACGGAAAGTTCTTCCTCCTCCGCCGTATCCCGCCTGGACCTCATGCTGCGCAGAACCACCAGCACCAGCAGCGCCAGGATCAGAATAATCATGACAACGCTGACCACATCCGTGGCCTCCACATTCAGGCCCTCTTTGTCAAAGAACATGGGCGACTCATATGCGATGATCGTGATGCGGTCCCGGGCAATGCCGGCCGCATTCGCCGCCATATCGTAAAATTCATCATCCACCGACAGACGGACATCCTCACTGTGCGCCGCCTTGAACTCCTCCCAGCTGATGCCGTCCAGCAGTCCCTGGGCATCCACCTGCTCCTCATAGTACTCATGATATGAGATCAGCGCTATGGCCATGGAAGAACTGTCATAATCAATGCTCCCCGCAAGGGAGGTACCGATCCTGGAATATTCATTGGGCAGGAATTTCTCGGCAGTCTCCGTAGAGGACGATTCACTGTTCGCGCTGTTAGGATTGACATATGTATTCAGGTTCCCGCCCTCACCGTTGGAATCCGTGCCGGGAACTCCTGCCAGGCCGTTAGTGCTCTCGGACTCGAACTGCTGTCGTTCCGCCAGCATGCCCTGATCCCTGCCATCGGGAGCGGAATATTCCTTGACCGCTTCCTCGTAGCTGGAGAAATCCACTACCAGATGGCTGGTCACTTCCACCATATCGTACTGCTTCGTGCCGTAGATCACTCTCCGGACCTGATTGGAAAGCATGGACTGCGCCTGGTTCTGCAGTTCATGCATGGAATTGGCCATTCCCGCCGTACCGTAATCATCACCGCCCGCGAACAGCATATTTGCATCCTGATCCATGATCGTGATATTGGCGGTAGTCTCATTTCCCAGAAGGGTCGCCGCCGACCTCGCTATCGCCGCCGCCTGTGACGAAGACAGGCTCCCGCTCAATGTCAGCTGGATGTAAGCGCTGGCCTCTTCCTTCCCGGACATCAATGTGCCGTCCTGCTTGGGAATGCTCACATATGCCAGAACATCCTTTATGGGCTGCAGCGTGCCGAACGCCTGCTGCAGCTCCGCCTGCAGCCAGCGGCCATACTGCCTCTCCTTATCCGAATTGGTAGTGGACATGCCGCTGCTCATGTAGGCAGAGTAGTCAAGGCTCTGGGGCCGATAGCCCTGTGAAGCGAGCGCGTAATTTGCCTCCGGCACCTGACTCTTCTCCACCTCGATGGTCAGCAGATCTGCGGACTCCCTATGCTTGATATCCGCATCATTCAGTATCCTGATGACCTCCGCAGACACCGTCGCATCGTCATATACCCCAAACTGTGTGTACTGCGGCCTTGTAAACGCATATATGATAATGGCAAAGGTAAAAATGACAGCCGCAGCGATCGCGATGATGATCGTCTTTTGCTTTGCCGTAAATTTATTCCACCATTCCAATACCTTTGCCGGTATTTCTTTTAGCCTGTCAGCCATGACACTTCTCCCCTAGTTGCTTTTTTTGATCCGATCGATCAGATCTGCATCTGCATGATCTCTTTGTAGGCCTCAAGGAGTTTATCCCTGATCGCTACCGTATACTGCAATGCAGTGGAAGCTTTCTGCATGGCGATCATCAGGTCATGGGTGTTCTCCGTCTCACCCATGGCGAACCTGAGCTTCTCATCCTCCGCGTCCGACAGATAGCCGTTGGCAGTCTTTATGTTGTCGATCGCAGTGTTCAAAAATGATTCAAAGAGTGTCCCCGATGTTTTCTCACGCTCTTCGGTAAGAGTTCCCGTCAATGAAGAGACTGACGAAGTCCTGTCCAACCCCGTCAATCCTGATATTCCCGAAATTACTGACAAATCCATTATACCCTCCTAAAAACTTTATCTACCCTTTATCATTGCATCTTACTGGTTCAGTTCCAGACCCTGCAGCGCCATGGACTTGCTGGCATTGAACGCGGTGGCGTTCGCCTGATAAGCCCTGGTGGCATCGATCATATTGGTCATCTCGGTGATGATGTTGACATTGGGATATGTAACATATCCGTTCTCGTCCGCGTCAGGATGGGCGGGATCGTAGGCCATGGTCATCTCCGTTTCGTAGTCCTCATACACACCGCTCACCTTCACCCCTTTTCCGGTATAGCCGTGCGCATAAGCTGCTTCCCCCAGCACCTGGCTGAAACAGGTCTGCCCGCCTTTTTCCTGAAAAGTCACGATCTTCCTGCGGTAGGGCGTCCCGTCCGCCGTTCTGGTGGTATTGGCATTGGCCACGTTCTCAGAGATAGTATCCATGCGGTATCTCTGTGCGGTCATGCCGGATGCGTTGATGTTAAAAGCGTCAAACATACTCATGTTCTTTTACCCCCTGTTTATTTCATCACTGCCTGAAGATTGGCAAATTCCTGATTGATGCTGCTGATCAGCCCCTGATACTTCAGCTGGTTCTCCGCAAGCATCACATTCTCATTATCTATATCCACGTTGTTCCCGTCAAGACGATAAGAGAAATTGGCATAATCTGTATAGACCCTGGGCGCAAGACTGGCAGACCTGACGGAGGCCACTTTCGCGTCTGTAGTCTCATATCTGCTGCTTCCCAGAGCAGACTTCAGCACAGCTTCAAACGCCACATCCTGTCTCTTGTAACCGGGAGTATCCACATTTGCGATATTGTTGGAGATTGCCTCGTTGCGGAGCCAGCTTGCATCGGCTGCCTTGTCGAGGACTCTGACATAGTCGAATACATTTGTCTGAAACATAAATGGTTCCCCTTTCTTCTCATATGAATCAAAGATCCTTACACACCCACTCTATTCTATTATAGTGAATTTCAGCAAAAAAACAATAAATTTTGTGTTTTTTTATTAAAAAAATGAAAAGAGACTTATTGCCCCCACAATAAATCCCTTTATCTTCCAGACTTCCATGCGCAATTCCTTTTGCACACCTGTTTTGATCCATTGGCGCTCTAATGCCTCTGGTTCTGCTGCTTCAGTTCCCTGATCTCATCAAAGACCACATCGTTCAGCACTTTGATATATGTACCCTTCATCCCCGATGACCGGGATTCTATCACTCCTGCGCTCTCGAACTTGCGCAGCGCGTTGACGATAACGGAACGGGTGATCCCCACCCGGTCAGCGATCTTGCTGGCCACCAGAATCCCCTCCATGCCGCCCAGTTCGTCAAAAATATGGGTGATGGCCTCCATCTCCGAAAAAGAAAGCGTGCTTATGGCGGATTTCACCACCGCGATCTTGCGGTTCTCCTCCGCGCTCTCCTCGTTCACCGCTCGCAGCATCTCCAGGCCCACTACCGTGGTACCGTATTCACACAATATGATATCGTCAATATCATACTGATGTTCGCATTTGTAGATGAACAACGTGCCCAGCCGCTCTCCAGCAATCTCAATGGGTGTGATGATGGCCTGGAACTTCCCGATATCCTGCCCCTCAAAGCCAAGCGTCTTCAGGTTCACATTCTCCTTGGTGGAAAGAATGCCCAAAATCCTCTCATTCAGCATGGAGTCGATAAAACCACCGACCGTGTCGTCAATCAGTTCCCGGATGGGCTCAACGCCCTCCGCCCTGCCCACGCCCAGAACTTTCCCTTTCCGGCTGATCACCAGCACGTTGGAATTCAGGATCTCCCGCATCACTTTACAGATATCGTTGAAAACAACTTTGCTGGAGTTGTTATTGTGCAACAATTTCCCGATCTTTCTGGTTTTATCCAAAAGCTGTACGCTGCTCATACACATTCCTCCGTTTTGTGCCACACCGCCCCACTACTTGCTCATTGTAACACAATCTTGAGGTTTTTACAACTTGTATACAGTTAATTTATTTTATTTTTATGACTTTTTTGAAAATTCTGACAAAAGTTACCGCTTGTATCCGCACTTCTCATTGGGGCACACCAGCTTACTGCCCTTTTCCAGAAGCATCTCACCACACTGTGGACATTTCTCCCCGGAAGGCTTCTGCCATACCATATAATCACAATCAGGATTGTCGATACATCCGTAATACTTTCTTCCCTTTTTGGTCTTCTTCAGCACAATATCCTTACCGCACCTGGGGCACATCACGCCGATCTTCTCAAAATAGGGCTTTGTATTGCGGCATTCCGGGAATCCGGGACAGGCCAGGAACCGACCATGGGGGCCGTATTTGATCACCATGTTCCTGCCGCACAGTTCGCAGACTTCCTCACTGACCTCATCCTCGATCTTCACCTCGGACAATTCTTTTTCCGCCTGCTTCACCGCCTCATCCAAATCGGGATAAAAATTGGACACGATGGTCTTCCATCTGACGCTGCCCTCCTCCACGCCGTCCAGCAGCGCCTCCATGTTTGCCGTAAAGTTCACGTCCACAATAGTGGGAAAAGCTTCTTTCATCATATTGTTGACCACTTCGCCCAATTCCGTCACATAAAGGTTCTTATTTTCCCTGGTCACATACCTGCGCCCCAATATCGTGGTGATGGTAGGGGCATAGGTGCTGGGACGTCCGATTCCCAGTTCCTCCAGCGCCCTGACCAGGGAAGCCTCCGTATAATGGGCCGGGGGCTGCGTGAAATGCTGCCTGGGATCGAAAGAGACAAAGGAAAGCCTGCTGTCGGTGTTCAGGTCGCCGGACAGGGCATTCTCCTCCTCCTTATCCTCGTCAGACACATAAACGCTCATAAAACCGTCAAACAAAAGCCTTGACGCCGCCACGGTAAAGAGATGCTCCCCGGCTCGGATCCGCACCGTGGTAGTCTCATATCTGGCGCCGCTCATGCGGCTGGCCGTAAACCGTTTCCAGATCAGCTGATACAGCCGGAACAGATCCCGGGGCAGCTGCTCCTTGATCTCCAGGGGGATGCGGTTGATGTCCGTGGGGCGGATTGCCTCGTGGGCGTCCTGGATCTTCTGTCCGCCTTTCTTTCCGGCCACAGCCGCCGCCTGATATTCCGCGCCGTATCTCGCGCCGATGAATTCCCTTGCCATAGCCTCCGCCTCTTCGGACACCCTGGTGGAATCGGTACGCAGGTAGGTGATCAGTCCCACCGTACCCTCGCCTTTGATATCCACGCCCTCATACAGCTGCTGCGCCAGGCGCATGGTCTTCTGGGTGGAAAAATTCAGCGTTTTGCTGGCCTCCTGCTGGAGCGTCGAGGTGGTAAAAGGCAGGGGCGCCTTTTTGGCCCGCTCTCCTTTCTTCACCTCGCTGACCATGTAATCCGCACCTTTCAGAGAATCCATGATCTTCCGGGCCTGCGCTTCGGAGGCAATAGCCTGTTTTCCCGCCGCAGTGCCGTGATATTTTGCCGTGAGCGGTTTCTTCTCTCCCTCTACGCTCAGGTTCACGTCCAGTGTCCAGTATTCTTCCGGGATAAAAGCGTTGATCTCATCCTCCCTGTCGCAGATGATGCGCAGCGCCACGGACTGAACGCGTCCCGCGCTCAAGCCCCGCTTGATCTTGGCCCAGAGCAGGGGAGAGATGCGGTATCCCACCATGCGATCCAGGACCCGGCGCGCCTGCTGGGCGTCCACCAGGTTCATATCAATCTCCCTTGCGTTCTTCAGGGATTCCCTTACCGCGTTTTTGGTGATCTCGTTAAAGGTGATTCTGTATACTTTCTTATCTTCCAGCTTCAGCGCGAAAAGCAGATGCCAGGAGATGGCCTCGCCCTCACGGTCCGGGTCGGTAGCCAGATAGATCTTCTCCGCTTTCTTTACCTCTTTCCGCAGGTTCGCCAGGATATCGCCCTTTCCCCTGATGGTGATATATTTCGGCTCATAATCATGTTCCACATCGATCCCCAGCGTACTTTTCGGCAGGTCGCGCACATGCCCGTTGCTTGCGGCTACTTCGTAGTTCGATCCCAAAAATTTCTTGATGGTCTTCACTTTAGCAGGTGATTCCACGATCACAAGATACTTTGCCATTGGAAAAAGTCCCCTTTTCAGTTTCTTCTATAATATAGTACCGCGCACATCGTAATCGTGAACCACTATACACCAAAAGATCAAAGTGCGCAAGTTTTTTATTTTATTTTTGACACTCTTTTACCCGGTTGAACACATTCGCCAGACCGGAAATCTGCATCCAGGATCTTTTCCGCTTCCACTTCTCCTATCTGCATGATATTTAAGCCTATCCAATGTCCATTTCACAAAAAAATCCTTGAAAGCCAATGTAAATGGCCTCCAAGAACTTTTCAGGGTTGGGCTATTCATTTGAATAGAGCAGCTGATAGGGGAATCGAACCCCTGTTTCCGCCGTGAGAGGGCGGCGTCTTAACCGCTTGACCAATCAGCCATCACAAGCACTACATCAGCAGTACTTGCTAATAATAATACATATTTGAAAAAAATGCAAGCACTTTTTTCAAAAAAATTACAGATCATAACAGTTCAGCCGTAACAGCTCATTGTCCTGTCTGAACTGTTACGCTCAACCCGCGCCTGCGGCTACAGGTCGAACAGACTCAGCTGATTGGATTCCGGCAGATTCCCCAGAAGTCCCAGATCCGCCATCAGGTCAACCACCGTCTTGGACGCCTTTGTCCTGTCCCGGAAATCGTCCTTTGACAGGAACGGGCCGTCCTTCGCCGCCTCCACTATGGCGTCCGCCACCTTTTCGCCAAGCCCGTCAATACTGTTCAGGGAAGGCATCAGCTTACCGTCGATGATCTGGAAAGACCTGGACTGCGCCCTGAAAATATCAATGGGCACAAATTCAAATCCCCGGGCATACATCTCCTGCACCACCCGCATGTCGCCCAGCGCCAGCTCTTCTTTATTGGAGAGGCTGTCGGAACGCTTTTTGTAATCCGCCATCACCGCCTCCAGGTGAGCCTGTCCCTGACACATAATCTCATAGGAAAAGGCTTTTGCCCGGATGCTGAAAAATGCGCCGTAATAAGCCAGGGGGTAATGGATCTTGCAGTAGGCGATGCGCCATGCCATCATAACATAAGCCGCTGCGTGAGCCTTGGGAAACATATATTCGATCTTCTGGCAGGATTCCACATACCACTGGGGCACATCATGGGCCAGCATATCCGCTTTCCAGTCCTCCCACTGGCCGCACTTGCCCTTTGCCACCTGCCCTTTCCGCACCGCTTCCATGATCTTAAAGGATTTCTCCGACTCCACGCCCATCTGGATCAGATAGATCATGATATCGTCACGGGTACAGATAGCGGTGGAGATGGTAGCTGTGCCGCTCATGATCAGATCCTGGGCGTTGCCCAGCCATACATTGGTCCCATGGGACAGACCGGAAATACGCACCAGATCGGAAAATGCCTGGGGCTTGGCGTCAATGACCATCTGCATGGCGAAATCCGTGCCGAACTCCGGAATGCCCAGACAGCCCAGTTTCGTGCCCCCGATCTGGTCAGGGGTAATCCCAAGGGCGTCCGTATTCTGGAACAGGCTCATGACGTCCGCCCCGTCCAGGGGAATGGTCAGGGGATCCCTCCCCGTCATATCCTGCAGCATACGGATCATGGTGGGATCATCGTGTCCCAGGATATCCAGCTTCAACAGGTTGTGGTCGATGGAATGGTAATCAAAGTGAGTGGTGATCGTATCCGTGGCCATATCGTTGGCAGGATGCTGCACCGGCGTAAAGGAATTGATATCCTGGCCGATGGGCAGCACCACGATACCGCCGGGATGTTGACCCGTGCTTCTTCTGACCCCCGTACAGCCGGTCACGATCCTGTCGATCTCGCTGCTGCGCTTGTGTTTTCCCCTTTCCTCAAAATAATTCTTCACATAGCCATAGGCCGTCTTGTCCGCCAGGGTGGCGATGGTGCCCGCCCGGAACGTCTGGCCCGCGCCGAAGATGACCTCCGTGTATTTATGGGCCTTGGACTGGTACTCACCCGAAAAGTTCAGGTCGATATCCGGCTCCTTGTCCCCCTTGAATCCCAGAAAGGTCTCGAAAGGGATGTCAAAGCCGTCCTTATGCAGCATTTCCCCGCAGACGGGACAGGCCTTATCCGGCATGTCGATGCCCGCCTTGCCCGCGTAAGCCTTTACCTCGTCGCTCTCAAAATCCACATAATGGCATTTGCTGCAATAGTAATGGGGACTTAACGGGTTTACCTCGGTGATCCCCGCCATGGTAGCTACAAAAGAGCTTCCCACGGATCCCCTGGAACCTACCAGGTAGCCGTCCTCCACCGATTTCCACACCAGCTTCTGGGCAATGATGTACATCACCGCGAACCCGTTGGAGATGATGGAGTTCAGTTCCCGCTGGAGCCGGGCTTCCACGATCTTCGGCAGGTCGGGGCCATAGATCTCATGAGCCTTATCATAACAGATCTTGGTCAGCGTCTTATCGCTGTCCGCAATGACCGGAGGACACTTATCCGGACGCACCGGGGCAATGGTCTCTATCATATCCGCGATCATGTTGGTGTTCTTGACCACCACCTCGTATGCCTTGTCGCTTCCCAGATAGGAAAATTCCTCCAGCATCTCCTCCGTGGTATGCAGAAACAGGGGCGCCTGGTTGTCGGCATCCTCAAAGCCCTTGCCCGCCATGATGATCCGGCGGTATATCTCGTCCTCCGGATCCAGGAAATGGACGTCGCAGGTAGCCGCCACCGGCTTGTGGAACTGCTCTCCCAGCTTCACGATCCGCCGGTTCACATTCCGGATATCCTCCAGGGAATCAATGTTTTTTATCTTCTCGGAGGCGATCATGAATTCATTATTCCCGCAGGGCTGTATCTCCAGATAATCATAAAAGTTCACCAGCCTGGCGATCTGCATGTCGCTCTGCCCTTCCAGAAGGGCGCGGTAGAGTTCCCCCGCCTCGCAGGCGCTTCCCAGGATTAGTCCCTCCCTGTACTTCATGACCATGCTCTTGGGAATCCGGGGATGCCTGCTGAAATAAGTCAGATGAGAGGCGGACACCAGCCTGTACAGATTGATGCGCCCCAGATCGTTCTTCGCCAGGATGATGGCGTGATAGGAGGGCAGCTTCTTGATCAGCGCCTCACTGTCCGTCCCCAGGGCGTTCAACTCCGCAAGTGTATGGATATCCCGCTCCGCAAGCATCCGGATGAACTTCACGAATATCCAGGCCGTGCACTCCGCATCGTCCACCGCCCGGTGATGGTTTTCCAGAGAGATGTTCAGCGTCTTTGCCACGGCATCCAGGGTATGCTTGGACTGATGGGGCAGGAGCACTCGGGCGATCCCCATTGTGTCCACATAGGTATATTCCGCGGGCAGTCCCAGCCGTCTGGAATTGTCCATAATGAAACTCATATCAAAGCTGGCGTTGTGAGCCACCAGCACGCAGCCGTCACAAAACCGGACAAACTGCGGCAGCACTTCCTCGATCAGGGGCGCATCCGCCACCATATCGTCCCGAATCCCGGTAAGCTTCTCGATCTCAAAAGGAATGGGCGTCTGGGGATTCACGAAAGCAGAGAATCGGTCAACCACTTTTCCCTCCGACACTTTCACCGCGCCGATCTCGATAATGCGGTTATTGACCGGGGACAATCCCGTGGTCTCGATATCGAACACCACAAAACTATCATCCAGGGACTGCCCTCCATCCCCGGTGACGATCTCTTTCAGGTCGTCCACCAGATAGGCCTCCACCCCATAGATCACCTTAAAAAAGTCCTGTTTATCAGGATCCTTCTCCCCCGCTTCTTTCCGCTTTTTCTGCTCCTCTTTCCACAGATCATCCCACACATGGTTGGCATCCGTAAAACTCTGCACTACGCCGTGATCTGTGATGGCGATCGCCCGATGCCCCCATTTATAGGCTCGCTTTACGATATCTTTCGCCTCCGATACGCCGTCCATATCGCTCATCTTGGTATGGCAGTGGAGTTCCACCCGTTTGTGCGGCGCCGTATCCATGCGGGTCGTGGTAAAGTCCGGTATCTTTTTGATCCCTGCAAGGGAACCGATGGTCAGTTCATGGTCGAACTTATCCATCACACTAAGCCCTTTTATCTTGACGAAAGCACCGGGCTTAAGACCTCCCGCGATCTCTTTGACATGCTCGTTTTTGGCAAACAGCTTCACTGTCATGGTATCGGTAAAATCCGTCACATTGAACATGATGAGGGACTTTTCGTTTTTGATCTCGCGGATGTCCAGCTTCAGTACCTTTCCGCGGATGACCACCTCTCCCATTTCCCCGATGATATCCTCGATAGGCATGGCTTCCCCTTCAAAATCCCGGCCATAGACCACATCGGGATCCTCGGAGTGCTTGAACGCGTCGCCTCCCCGCCGGAACTCTCCTCTGGAAGATCCGCCTTTCCGAAATTCGCTCCTTTTGGATCCATCCTTTCCCTGAAAGCTTCTGGCAGTGCCCTTTCCGGTCTGACTGCCCTGGGAAACTTTCGGAGCCACATCCACTGCAGGAAGCCCGGCCTTTGCCGAACCGGTGTCTCCCTGTTGTCCCATGGGCGCGGAAAGATTTTCCTCCAGGGGCATACCCACACTTTCCCGACCGTTCTTCTGCACGCGGCGGGAAATCTCATCCACTTTCATCTGCAGCCGCAGTTCATCATCTTCCGCAAATTTTCCTGTTCTGGCTTTCCGATAGGCCGTCTCAAGCTTTACGGAAAATCCGCACCGCTCCACCAGGATCTTCTCCAGCACGCGCACCAGTTCCGATTCCCTGCTGCGGTTGATCACCGTGTCCTCCAGCGTCAGCACCATCCTGTCATCCGCCGGATAGGCGATCTGGGCCTGCTTAAAGGCATGATACTCAATGTGGCTGTAATCCCGCAGTTCTTCCAGTATGCTGTCCCGGTAAGCCTCCATCAGGTTTTCCGGCGTATACTGAGAAGACAGTTCAAACCGCTCCTGTATCTTCACCATCAGGTCCGCATCGGGAAAAAGCTGCTTCTTGATCTCATTTTCCGTCTGCCGGATATCTTCTTTCAGGATCAGCCGGGTGCTGTACAGATAAATGCGCAGGATATCTTTCCTTTTGGTCGCGGAGACCCGTTCCACCGCGGCCTGCTCCATCCTGTCATGCAGCGGATCGTTCAGTTTTAATGTAGGAAATGTCTCAAAAAACGGTTTCATGCCAATGATCCAACTCTTCTTTTAATGCGGCGAGCAGCTGATCTTCCGGCACCTTGCGGATAATCTCGCCCTTTTTGATCAGAAGGCCCTCACCGATCCCTCCTGCCACTCCCAGGTCGGCTTCTTTCGCTTCACCCGGCCCGTTGACGGCGCAGCCCATGACCGCCACCTTGATATCCAGCGGATAATCCTCCACCAGCTTTTCCACCCTGGTGGCAAGCCCGATGAGATCGATCTGTGTCCGCCCGCAGGTAGGACAGGATACCACCTCTATACCGCCCCTGCGCAGGCCGAGCGTCCTCAGGATCAGCCTGGCGGACCGAATCTCCTCCACGGAATCGCCCGTCAGCGATACACGGATCGTATCACCGATACCCTGATGCAGGATCAGACCCAGTCCTATGGCCGACTTGATATTGCCGCTCTGCACCGTGCCGGACTCCGTAATGCCCACATGCAGGGGATAAGGCGTCTTGCCCGCCAGCAGTTCGTGGGCTTTCACGCACATCAGCACATCGGAGGATTTGATGCTGATGACCAGGTCGTCATAACCCTGTTCCTCGATCATGTGCACTTTATCCAGGGCGCTCTCCACAATGCCCTCCGCCGTGACGCCGCCATATTTCTCCACCAGTTCCCTCTCCAGGGAACCGCTGTTCACTCCCACACGGATGGGAACGCCCCGTTCCCTCGCCACGTCCACCACCGCTTTCACCCTGTCGGCGCTGCCGATATTGCCGGGGTTGATCCGGATCTTGTCCGCGCCGTTCTCCATGGCCGCTATGGCCATTTTATAGTCAAAATGGATATCCGCCACCAGAGGGATATGTATCTGCTTCTTAATCTCCGCAAGCGCTTTCGCCGCCTCCATGGTGGGAACCGTGCAGCGTATGATCTCGCACCCGGCGCGTTCCAGTTCCAGGATCTGCGCTACCGTGGCACGCACATCCTCCGTCTTCGTGTTCGTCATGGACTGGATCAGGATCGGGCTGCCTCCCCCGATCTTCCTGTCCCCGATCTGTATGGTCTTTGTTTTTTCCCTGTATGTCTTTTCGCTGCCCATAAAACTCTCCTAACCTGTCTTCTGCGATCTTTCGCCGTGCTCCGCCGCTGCTTTTCCTCCCGGCCGCGTCATGATCCCTGCAGCTGTCTGTTTTCTCTACACGGTGTCCCCCATTTGTATCTCTATTATATCAGATACCGGAACTTTTTCAATCCGCTTATTTGGATCCGGCACGCTTTCTTCCTTCATCACCGGATCTACTGCTGCACGATCTTGAAATATCCCGGGCTCACCTGGACTGCCTTGTTTTCCATACAAAGTTGGATCAGCCAGATCGTGGCCTGTCTCTGCGTAACATCCGGTGACAGTCGTGTCATGATCTGTTCCACCGATCGCGGATAGAGATCCAGCGCCTGATAAATATCGCGCAGTTTGGGCATGACTTCTGCCGTCCGGTCCTTTAGCCACTTCTCCTCCTGCTCTTCTTTCGCTTTCCGACGCTTTTTCTTTTTGCCCGGCGGTCCCTCCTGCGGCTCCTTTCTGTGCCCCGTCCGTTCTTTCAGTTCCCGGAGTTCTTCTAACAATTCCCCGGGAGAGAGCAGGATTCCCGCTCCCTGTTTGATCAGCCTGTTGCAGCCGTCACTGAGACGGTCGGTGATTCTTCCGGGAACCACATAGACCTCCCTCCCCTGCTCCAGCGCCATATCCACCGTGATCAGAGTGCCGCTCCTGTTCCGCGCCTCGACTACCACCACCGCGTCCGCCAGACCGCTGACGATCCGGTTCCTTGCCGGAAAATTCATGGATCTGGGCGGCGTGCCGGGAGGATATTCCGAGAAAACGGCTCCCTGTTCCAGCAGTCTGTCAAAAAGCCTGCGGTTCTTTGCCGGATAGCAGATATCCACGCCGCAGCCCAGCACTCCGATGGATGTACCGCCCGCTTCCAGCGCCGCCCATTGGCTGATGCCATCGATGCCCCTTGCCATGCCGCTGACCACCGTCACCCCGTTTTCCCCAAAGAAAGCGCCCAGCCCCTCCGCCACATATTTTCCGTAATCAGAACAGTCCCGCGCCCCTATCACCGCCACGGTAATGTCCGTCTCCACGGGCAGCCTCCCCCTGACGTACAGGCCTGCGGGCGCATCCGGTATGTTCCGCAGATTTGCCGGATATTCCCGCTCAAAGGGAGTGAGAAACAAAATATCATCATTCCGATCCATTCCTTACCTCCAGTATCCTTGAGCCGGGCGGTAGAAAGATGCCTCCAGAAGATGCTCCACGGCGATCTTTTTTGCCCCGGCCAGATCCGCTATGGTCCTTGCCACTTTCAAGATACGGTGATATGCCCTGGCGCTCAGATCCAGGCTCCGGTAAAGCCGCTCCATGTATTGCTGCTCCTTTTTGCCCAGGGTACAATAAGTTTCCATATCTGCCGCTTCGATATCCCCGTTGAAGCGATACTTTGTGTTTTGAAAGCGTTCCTCCTGTATCTCTCTTGCCCTGATGACCCGTTTCCGGATCGTCTCGCTACCCTCGTTCTTTTCCCGGCTCTTCAAGCTGGCGATATCTACCGCCTGCAGTTCCACGCACAGATCGATGCGGTCCAGGAGCGGGCCTGACACCTTCCCCATATACCGCCTGACCTGATCTTCCGTACAGCTGCATCTGTTGATATCGGGATAAAATCCGCAGGGGCATGGGTTCATGGCGCACACCAGCATGAAATCGCTGGGATAAGTGACCGTGCCGTTCACTCTCGCGATATGTACCTTTCGTTCCTCCAAAGGCTGTCTCAGGCTGTCCAGCGCCGCCCGCTGGAACTCGGGCAGTTCATCCAAAAACAGCACTCCCCTGTGCGCCAGCGATATGGTCCCAGGCCTGGGCACAGTGCTGCCGCCCACCAATGCCGCCAGGGAAATGGAATGGTGGGGATTCCGAAAGGGACGCTCTGTGACCATTGCCTCTCCCTCTCTCAGCAGCCCCGCCACACTGAACACGGAAGTTACTTCCAGGCTTTCCTCCATTGTCAGCGGAGGCAGGATACCGGGGATCCGTTTGGCTATCATGGACTTTCCCGCGCCGGGCGGGCCCACCATGAGCAGGTTGTGGAATCCCGCCGCCGCGATCTCCGCTGCCCGTTTCGCCGTTTCCTGCCCGTTGACCTCCGCAAAATCCGGCGTCCGCTCCGCGGCTCTCTCCCGAAACAGCTTCGTGGCATCCAGCTGTACCGCAGGCAGCAGCGCCTCCCCCTCCTCACTGTCCGATGTCAAAAAGGAAAACAATTCCTGCAGACTGACCGCTCCCCTGACCGTGATCCCGGCGATCAGCGCTCCCTCCAGCGCGTTTTCCGCGGGCACAACGCACTGCCGCACTCCCCATGACACTGCTTCCCTGACGATTGGAAGCACTCCGGGAACTCCTTTCAGTTCTCCGTCCAGCCCCACTTCTCCCAGAAAAAGCGTATTTTCCAGTTTCTCACCGGGGATCCGATCCATTGCCGCCAACAGCCCCACAGCGATCGGAAGATCAAATGACGTTCCTTCTTTCCTTCGGTTCGCCGGTGACAGATTCACCGTAATGCGGCTGGCAGGCAGATGAAATCCTGCATTGCGCAGGGCAACGCCCACCCGTTCTTTTGCCTCTCTGACCTCCTGGCTCAGAGAACCCACCAGGCTCAGCCCGGGCAACCCGGGAGAAATATCCACCTCCACGGAAACAGGGTAGGCCGAGACTCCCTGCAGTGCGCCTGTAATGACCGTACTGTACATGTTATATGTCTCCTTCTCTATATTAGTTGCTTTTATGGAAAACAGGGAAAAAATGAAACTAATGAAAACAAGCATTCAAAATTCGATATCAGAATGTTCCTGAACAATCTTACATATTTTGACTCTGCCCTTTGCGGACATTATCTCATGAACCTGCAAGTCACAGGGCAGAGACCCTGAAAACCGATGGTTTTCAGGGTTCGCTTCGCTCGTCCCTCATAGCGTGGACATCATCCGTGCCACCACATCGCTATCCATCACGTGGCGGTTATCCAGAGTCTTTGTAATATCCACTATCCTGATCTTAGCGTTGCCGCGCAGCGACAGGTCTATGATCGCATTATCCCGGAAATTGAGCACGGTGGGCCTTAAGATATCCTGCGGATTCTCCACAAGTACCAGCGCTCTGTCACCCGTGCTGAGTTCCACGGTGACGCCTGCAAAGAGGATATTGACAGCCCTCACCAGAGCGTCCACGACCTTAGGATCGTACAATCCCGGATAGTCGTAAAATTCCTGTAGCGCCTTTACTTCCGACTCCGCCCTGCCTGTCAGGTCCATGGCGGTCTCCTCGTCATATCGGTTTGCCACGATCAGTACCTTAGCGCCCATGGTCATTTTGTCATTGGCATCTATCCTGCCGTTGACAGTCAGTTCCCGCTGTGCCCGGAGCGCCTGCATACAGATGCGCTTGACACCCGCTCCCTCGGAGAAATCATCCAGGACATCCAGCGCCGCCAGCTGCTCCCTGTAGATTCTCTCCTCGTCCTCCGGTTCCGTGTCCTGCTTGAAGAGCACTTCCTTAGGCAGCCTTTCCTTTCCCATATCATGCAGGATCGCCGCCTCCACTGTCAGGAACTGCTCGTCCACGCGGAGGTTCATGACATGCGTCATCATGGCGCAGAGCATAGCTACATTCAGGGAATGGCTGCACACATAATCATCCTTGCTCCGCAGATTCTGGTAGAAATTGATCTTCCTTTTCAGATGGCCGTATTTCTTTATGACCGTGCTGACGATCGTCTGCAGTCTATTCTGCTTCCCGGTCTGCAGGATCCTCCCCATTTCCTCCTGCAGGGAAAAGACCGTCATAGTCTGGAATCGTTCAAACTCCAGATCCTCCTCCGACATGGGCGGAAGCGGCTCGGAGGGATCCAATATATACATGCCCAACAGCCCGAAATTCTTCACGCTGTTGATCACCTGTGCGTTCAGTCGGGAATCCCTCTCATATAAAAGTACCCCCTGCTTGTTATAGATCGGCCTTGCCAGCCTCATACCCGCTTTCAGATCCGGCATTTCAATAAACTGCATACTACCCCCTGTCCGGACGTTCTCCGGCTATCATGACTGATGTTCCTTTATACCCCAACTCAAAGATAAAATATAGAAATAGTATAGCATTTTATCCCCTATTTTGCAAGATTCTGTCAGTTTATTGATATATATCATACAAACGCATCACATTTCAATTGTTCTTACAGGGTAAATCCGGCAGGAAACGCCTGATACGCACATATATACAGATTAGAATTTCCTTTTCGAAAATGATATCAAATGTGGATCATGATGTCAAGTCATTTTTTCAACAGCTTTCCTATCGGCAGCAGTTCGGCCCATGAAATGATCGTCGATCGGGCTTTCTGCACAGGCATCTTGCGCAGACCAGATCATCCCATGGCTGAACCGTTACCAGCATTTATGCTTGCGGCGGCTGGATCGCTTCCAATCGCTCACGCAGCTTCAGCAGCGCCTTTTTCTCGATCCTTGAAACATAACTCCGTGATATTCCAAGCCTTATTCCTATCTCGCTCTGGGTGGCCTCCGGCATCCCTCCCAGACCATACCGGAGGATCAGGATCTCCCTTTCCCTGTCGGTGAGGCACTCATTGATCAGTTTCAGCAGCATCCTGATATTATTGACGGTTTCCATCCTGTCCACAATATCCGGCTGCTGCTGCTCTATGACATCCACCAGATGAATCTCATTTCCTTCTTTATCCTGGCCGATGGGTTCAAAAAGCGATACCTCTCTGGATATCTTCTTTTTCCCCCGAAGCAGCATCAGCAGTTCGTTATCAATACACCTGCAGGCGTATGTGGCAAGCCGTCCTTTTCCGGCGTCGAAAGTGTCCACCGCCTTGATCAGTCCGATACAGCCGATGGAGATCAGGTCTTCCATGTCTTCATCCACATTCTGGTATTTTTTGGCGATATGCGCTACCAGCCGCAGGTTGCGTTCTATCAGGATCTCCTTTGCCTTGCGGGACTCCTCTCCGATCCCTTCTCGCAGCAGTCGGATATACTTGGCTTCTTCCTCTGAGGTCAACGGTTTTTGAAATGTTTTCAAATACTGCCTCCGTGGATCTCTCTTAACAATAGTTTATGAGGCGGTTTCGTCCATAGTGCCTGACCAGGGGGAAGTTGCGGGAGATGGCTATAAGGCGGCTATAAGGGACGGCCACGGGGCAGCAGGGTCTCTCTGTGGATCAGCTGATGAGCCTCGGGCACGGTGATGCCCGCGTGGGGGCGGGCATCGCCGGAGTCTCCTCTCCGCATCTCGCCAATGACCCTCAGAGAGACCCTGCTGCCCCGTGACCTGTATATCGCAGATTGTAGAAAGGGCATCAGAACAGGAATTGAGACATGACCATATTGCTTAAGTCCAGTCCCCGTTTTGTCAGGGCCAGGCGGGCAGGATCTTTCGGGGTTGTTTTGTTCCGGTATTCCAGTAAGCCGTCTTTGATATTTTTTTCTATGACCGGGGCGTAGACTTCCTCTATAGCCTGACCGAAATTTTTTTGAAATCCCGGAATGGATATGCCCTCTGTCATCCGCAGGCCCAGGAACATGAATTCTTCCATCTGCTCCTTTATAGTGAGTTCCTGGATGTCCTCCCGGACATCCAGGGGATCGGCCAGGTATGCTTCCAGAGAATCTGTGTTTCGGAAACGGCGGTTCCCGATCAGGGAGGCGGCACCAGCTCCCAGGCCCAGGTATTCCCGCCTGCGCCAATAGCCGCAGTTGTGGCGGCACTCATATCCCGGTCTGGCGTAGTTTGATATCTCGTAGCGGCGGTAGCCTGCCTGTGCCAGCAGTTCTTCTGTTTTCTCGTACATCAGCCTGTCGCATTCCTCATCGGGAAGCTGTAGTTCGCCCCGCCGCGCCATCTCATAAAAAGGCGTTCCCTCCTCCAGGATCAGGCTGTAGGCGGAAATATGTTCCGGGGCCGGATCCAGGGCAAGGATCTTCTCCAGCGTGGTCAGATAACTCCGCAGGGTCTGTCCGGGCAGGGCGCTCATCAGATCTACGTTGATATTGGAAAAGCCGCATTTCCTGGCGGTGTGATATATCCCCAGGAATTGTCCGTAGGTATGGATCCTGCCCAGCGCCGCCAGTTCCCTGTCGTCTGTGGACTGCAGGCCGATACTCAGGCGGTTGATCCCCCACTGGCGGTAGCTGTGCAGCGTTTTCTCATCCACTGTGCCCGGATTCACTTCTATCGTGATTTCCGCGTCCTCCGCCAGGTCATATCCCGCCCGCACCGTCTCCAGCAGCACACATATCTTCTCCGGGGACACGATGGAAGGCGTGCCTCCCCCTATAAAAACAGAGACTACGCGATAGTCCCGGTAGTCTCCTGCTCTCTCTTTTGTCTCCCGGATCAGAGCCTCCATATACCGCGCTTTCGTCTTTCCGTCACCGGGGGCGGAAAGGAAATCACAGTACAGGCACTTCCTGACACAGAATGGGATATGAAAATACAGTTCCAGTTCTCTCTTATCTGTCATCCAGTTTCAACACGCTCATAAATGCTTTCTGGGGGATCTCCACATTGCCGATCTGGCGCATACGCTTCTTTCCCTCTTTCTGCTTTTCCAACAGTTTCTTCTTCCGGGTGATATCACCGCCGTAGCACTTCGCGAGAACATCCTTGCGCACTGCCTTTACGGTCTCCCTGGCTATGATCTTGCCGCCCACCGCCGCCTGGATGGGAATCTCAAACAGATGCCTGGGGATCTCATCTTTCAACTTCTCGCACATTTTCCGGCCTCTCTCATAAGCGGAATCCGCGTGCACGATAAAGGACAGCGCGTCCACTTCCTCCCTGTTGATCAGAATGTCCAGCTTCACCAGCTTCGACTCCTCGTAGCCCTTGATATCATAGTCAAAAGAAGCATAGCCCCTGGATCTTGATTTCAAAGCGTCAAAGAAATCATAAATGATCTCGTTCAGGGGCAGTTCGTATTTTAACAAAGCCCTGGTGCCCTCGATGTACTCCATGCCCAGGTAGCGTCCCCGCCTCTCCTGGCAGAGTTCCATGATGGAGCCGATGAATTCGCTGGTCACCATGATCTCCGCGCTGACCACCGGCTCCTCCATGTACTCGATCTCGGAGGGATCGGGCAGATTGGAGGGATTGGTCAGTTCAATGACCTCGCCGTTGGTCCTGTGCACCTTATAGATAACGCCCGGGGCCGTGGTCACCAGATCCAGATTGTACTCCCGCTCCAGACGCTCCTGTATCACCTCCAGATGCAGCAGCCCAAGAAATCCACAGCGGAACCCGAATCCCAGCGCCACTGAAGTCTCCGGCTCATAATGCAGGGAAGCGTCGTTCAGCTGCAGCTTCTCCAGCGCATCCCGCAGATCCGGATATTTGGCGCCGTCCGCAGGATACATGCCACAATATACCATGGACTGTACTTTCTTATAACCGGGCAGGGGCGCCGCGCAGGGACGCTCGTCGTCCGTCACCGTATCGCCCACCGCCGTATCCTTTACATTCTTGATGGAAGCGGTGATATAGCCCACCATCCCGGCAGACAGTTCCTCGCAGGGGATGAACTGTCCCGCGCCGAAATAGCCCACTTCCACGACCTCCTGCCTGGCTCCTGTGGCCATCATGCGGATCTTGGCGCCCTTTTTCACCGTGCCCTCCATGATGCGGCAGAAGATGATGACGCCTTTGTAGGAATCATACAGGGAGTCAAAGATCAGCGCCTGCAGAGGATTCTCAGGATTCCCGGAGGGAG
This sequence comes from Lachnospiraceae bacterium, assembly GCA_023664345.1. Lineage (GTDB taxonomy): Bacteria > Bacillota > Clostridia > Lachnospirales > Lachnospiraceae > Acetatifactor. The sequence goes on from JAMPFQ010000006.1 coordinate 147,313, forward strand.
CCGGTATCTTCGCCACCACCTGCTCCAGTACTTCCTCGATCCCGATGCCGTTCTTGGCGGAGATCAGGGGAGCGTCCTGAGCCTCTATCCCGATCACGTCCTCGATCTCGTCAATGACACGCTGAGGTTCCGCGCTGGGCAGGTCGATCTTATTGATCACCGGAAAGACATCCAGGTTATGATCCAGCGCAAGGTATACATTTGCCAGTGTCTGGGCTTCTATCCCCTGGGCCGCGTCCACCACCAGGATCGCGCCGTCGCAGGCCGCCAGGGAACGGCTCACCTCATAATTGAAATCCACATGTCCTGGAGTGTCGATCAGGTTAAAAATATACTCTTCCCCATTCCGGGCCTTATAGACGGTCCGCACCGCCTGGGCCTTGATGGTGATGCCCCTCTCCCGTTCCAGTTCCATATTGTCCAGCACCTGGGCCTGCATCTCCCTGCTGGTCAGAAGCCCTGTCTTCTCTATGATCCGATCCGCAAGGGTGGACTTGCCGTGGTCTATGTGCGCCACGATGCAAAAGTTGCGGATCTTGCTCTGGTCTGTTGCTGCCATCCGATCGTCCCTCATTTCTGCTGTTCTGACATTTCACGCTATGATTGTAGCAGAATTTATCATCATTGTCCAGACAATACCATATCCAGGATATGCGCCAACGGGTCGCAGGCATTCATGGCCTCCTCCACCGTGTTGTTCTGGGCACCCAGTTCCACCAGCAGGCTTCGGGGACGCAGGTGCATATTGTAGCGATAGCCTTTCAGATAGATTTTCCGCGTCAGCCCCGGATAATATTCCGCCGCTTTCAGCTGCATCTGGAAAGAAAAAGACAGATTGGCATCCAGGTTTTCATTATACAGATACGCGATATTTCCCGTTTTCCTGGTACGGCTCAGACCGTTGAAGAACATGAACCTGGCCGTGGGTCTTCCGTCCAGGTCCGTCACCAGCCTTGTGCCCTCCGCCACGGAATCCCGGTGCAGGTCAATGATCACCTGTATGGAAGGATTCTCCGCAAGCACCTGCTCTATCCCCGGCAACGCCTCCCCATAGGCATCGTCCCTGACCGTATCATACTGCGCCGTGTGATGCAGCACAGTATATCCATATTCATCCTCTAAGATCTCCGCCAGCCGGTCCCCCACTCCCACAATGGAAGTGCTCCTATCCCCCGGCACGGAATCAGCAAATGCCTCCTGGGAGTGAGTGTGATAGATCAGGATCTGTGGGCCCTCACTTTCCTTTGAAACAGTCATATCCATGGAAAGGAGCCTCTCCACATCCAGCTGGTCACTGCCTGCCATGGTGTTGGCATCAATGGTATAAAACTCTTTCACCAGATCCTCATAACTGCCTAACTGCTCCAGGTCAACCTGAGCCTGCCTGGCGTGAGGAACAAAGGGCTGTCCCGCCCCGGACTGCCCCATCTGCATTGCCGCCTCGTTCTCCGCCCGGAGCAGTTCTTCCAGAGACTGCCCGTCCGCTCCTTCTCTGTCTATGTACGGGGACGGCTCCTCGTGGAAAGTCCCCTCCTCCGCTTCCGCCAGCAGGATCTCCCGAAAGGAAGCGGGCTCTTTTGCATTATCATCCATATCCGCCGTATAGTATCCATAAAAGGGGAGCAGACTGTCGATCTGCCCCTGTAAAAGCCAGTGCGTCTGATGCCCGCTGCCCTGCGCGAAAGAAACAAGGGGAACAAACCAGCCATACAGGGCATTGCGCCAGTCCTCCGCCAGTCCCTGGAAAAGCGTGTCCCTGAAGCCTGTCTTTTCCGGTTCCTGTGTTCCATCCGCCCCGCAGCTTTCGGACACCGCCTGCAGGAATAGGATCAGAAACCCCAATATCACGAGATACTTTGTCCTGCCCTGTGCGGTCATATTGCGTTTTACGGGTCTGCACTCCCTTTCTGCCGCTGTCTCTTAAGCATTATATGCCCGCCTGTCTCACTCCATTCGCATTTCCAGGGCAAGATTGATCCCTTCCGACACCGTGTAGCTGACCCGCTTGACCACAGCGTCGATATCTTTCCCTGTCATATACATATTGTTCAGTTCCGAGAATACATTCCTGTGCTGTCCAAGGTACTTCATGCTGTCAAATTCCTTTTCCTCACTGAGCAGCTTTTCCAGCGCGTCCCCCACGATAGTGGCCGCGTCCACCACCGTAGGAATCCCGATCGCCACCACAGGGATCCCCAGGCTCTCCCGGGTCAGCGCATTGCGATGGTTCCCCACGCCGGAACCGGGCTGGATGCCCGTGTTGGTGATCTGGATGGTGCGGTTCAGCCTGCGGGTGCTGCGGGCCGCCAGAGCGTCTATGACGATCAGCAGATCCGGCTTCGTCTCTTTCACCACACCGGCCACGATCTCCGCCGTCTCCATGCCTGTCTTGGCCATGACCCCCGGCTCCAACGCACTGATCAGGTTCATCCTGTCACAGTCATAAGCCGCCTTGCCGTATTCCCTGACGATATGCCGGGTGATAAAAAGATTGTCCACTACCTGGGGCCCCAGAGCGTCCGCCGTCACCTCACGGTTGCCCAGTCCCACGATCATGATGGACTGTTCCTGCCCCATACCGGGAAGCATCTGCCGCAGTTCCTCCGCCAGCCCCTCGGATATCTCCCTGTGATAATCATCATCCGGCTCCACCATGGCAGGCGCCTCCATGGTCACATAGACGCCCATGGGCTTTCCCATGGCTTTGGCAGCGTTCTTCGTGTCGATCGTCACCTTTGTGACACGAATGTCATCTTCTTCCTTATAGTATTCTTCCACTCTGACCCCCCTCAGTTCACTCTCAGCTTCACTGATGCTTTCCCGCGCCTCCAAGGCAAGGTCTGTCCTCACTTGAAAATTTCCCATAAGCCCTCTCACACTTAAATCGTTTTTCTCTATTTTTTGCAAAAAAACCAATAATATGTATTGACAAATTACCAACAATTTACTAGACTATTAGAGTATGTTTACATTAGTCTTCCGTGTCTGGCTAAGGTGAAACAAAGCATAAAACGATCATTGTATACAAATTGGAGGTGTACGACTTTGGCTAACATTAAATCCGCAAAGAAGAGAATTATAGTAAACCGCACTAGGGCTGAAAGAAACAAGTCCATCAGATCCAGTGTGAAGACCGCCATAAAGAAGGTTTTCGCTGCGATCGAGTCCGGCGACAAGGCTGCTGCGGAGACCGCTCTCCGCGCTGCTACCAAGACCATCGATATGGCTGCCAGCAAGGGTGTTTACCATAAGAACAATGCGGCGCGCAAGGTTTCCCGCATCAGCAAAGCAGTAAACCAGATGGTTTGAGATAATGAGCGCAAAACGTCCGTGTCTGCGAGTATGATCACATGAAAAAGCACCCATACTGTTATGAGTGCTTTTTTCTGTCTTATGATCCCTAAAATCTGCGGCTTCCCCCGCCATGGCTCGCCCCACTCCGGCTGGTATGATGGCCGCCGCCTCCGCTGCTGTGGGAACTCCCGCTCCGGCTGCTGCCACTGCTGCTCTCAATTCTCCTGGTAACCACATTCTTGCGGATAAAATCGTCCGCCTGCTCTCTCATCACGGGTCTGCCGCCCTCCACATAAGTGTTTGCGGTGGTGGTATCCTGCGCCGCTTTCTGATGCAGGTTCTTCATAGCGTAGACCAGCGCTACGACCAGGGGTACCATGATCACAAGAATGAAAGGAAACGGTTCTGTTCCGCTGCTGCCGGAGGACATAATGGAAGCCACCTCGTTGACATACGCCATATATGCCTTGTAGGGAGCCGCCCTGTTATATTTTGCCACCGCGTCGAACACATCGTCGATATCCGCATTGCTGAACCTGGTTTCCACCCGGCCGCTGGTGGACAGATGCCCGCCGGTCTGCCCTTCATACCAGTTATGTACAAACAGGCAGCCATCGCCCTCAAATTCCTTATTATATCCATATCGGTTCTCATCCCAGAAATCATCGGCATATTCCGTCATATTCCGTTCCCAGTCCGTGGAACGGCATCCTGACTGCTCTATGGCCTCCGCGCCCTTCATGGGCTGGTCTATGGTCACCAGCACAATATCAATGTGCAGCCTGCCCTCTACTTCAGCGATCCTCTCACGCAGGCCATCTTCCTCCTCGTCCGTCAACGCATCCGCATAATCGTAAACCCTCTCCGCAGGCGCTGAATGATTGGTGCGCGGTATATCGCTGGCTATCGCGTAATCCACCCCCAGAATGACCGTGATCACCAACAGGATGCCTATGCCGATGAACCATATGCGGAAGTAGCGGAAATATTGCTTTCTTGCCTCTTTCTTTATCTCGTTACTCATTTTCTGCCCTTTCTATTCAAGTTCTTGCTTGCAGGAACTTGTTCCGCCTATAAAAATTCCAGGAACCATGACATGATCAGCCGAACCATTATCATGACAGCTGTCAGGCAGGCCCAGAGCGTGCCCGTATATCCCCAGACTTTCTTTTTGGAAATGGGAGGCATCCCCACGATCTTCCCCGTCTGCCCGTTGACATAAAAAGGATACATCTGCCCGTCATATTGATAATCATATTTCCAGAGCGGGATCAGGCCGTACTCCGCCACGCTGTCTTCCACCCGGATGTCTTTCTGTCCGGGTGAAACCGTGGCATACCCGGAGATACTCCCTTTGAGCAGCTTTTCCGCGTCCGCTTTCATATGATCCCTGGCCCTGAACTCCACAAGGTCTGAGGTCATATTATACTTTTCACCATAAAAACCCGACATATATTCCGGCTTAAAATCCTCCATCTGCCCATACTGAAAAGGCGCGATCAGATCCATCACCTCATCCGGCATCTGTATGGAAGCATCCACAGGAATATCCTGAAAATCAATATCCATATTTCGGTGGATCCTGTAATAGGAGGTCTCCGTATACTGTGTGTTCCCCGATGTCCAGCTTCTCACCTTGGTGCCTTCCCCGTCATACCGGCAGTTCGCGTCATAGCTGTAGAACCAGAAAGGCACATAGTACCCCTGCATCCGGTCCAGCCTTGCCTCCGACAGGAAATCCGTGGGCGCAAAGGTACACTTTTTAAACTTTTCCCGCAGGGAATTTTTGCAGGCCTCTTTCCCCATCTGGAACGGGATAATCTTCTTTGGCGTATATTCCCCCTCGACCCGTTGGTTGAAAATCATGTAATTATCGCAGTAGGGGCACTGCGTCGCCGAAGTATGCTCTTCCACAGGTATCTCACCGCCGCAATTGGGACAGACGGTAATCTCACTGTCCGGGAAATCCCTGCGCTCGTCACTTTTCACGCTGTCACAATAGGGACAGAACATGCTGTGCCGCTCCGGGCTGTAAACTACGTTTCCGCCACAGTTCTTACATACAAATATCATTTTGATCCGGTTCCTTTCTTTGGTGTATCACATTTGCATATGTAACATAAATATGCCCGACCGCAAATATGATCGCAAAAATGATCAACGGGACATATTCCAGCGTGATCCCGCTCAGTAAAAACAGGCAGGATGGCAGCGCCGCAAGAGACATCTGCAGCGCCCCTGCTCCTTTTCCCCTGCGCCTTCCCGCCATAAAGACCGACGTGGGGCCATCAGCCCAGCCGATCACCTCCGTTCTGGCCACATAGAAATAAATCCCCCACACTACCCAATAGGCTGTGAGGAGCAGTGTGTTTCCAACGAGATACACCAGAAATAACGCCACGGAAGAAAATCCATAACCTCCGCTCTTCAGGCAGACTGCCATAAACAGCATGGAGCCATACCGCCCGATCTGCTCTAAAATATTCATGAACCTGTTTTCGCAGAGATTCCTCTCCCCCTTATGCTTTATGGCGTAGATGATATTTGGAATAAGCAGAAGCGCTACAATGAGCAGTCCGAATATATTGATCCAGTTCCAGACAAAGACAAAGCCGCCCCCTCCGAGATTCCCCGTCGTCCCCACTTTTCCCGCGTAAAAGTATGCCGTAGGGCCGTCTGCATGATCTATGATACTGTAACTCATCAGTTCTCCCTTCCGATCTCATCCAATACAGCAAACCTGCCCTATATTGAGTCAATCTAAGTTAAAGCATATCATACTTTATGGATTTTCGCTACTGATTTGTTTTACAGACTTTACCATAATTTTGTGCGCTCCAGCGCACATGGAATCAGAAGTTGACACAATGCCTTTCCGTGTCAACATTTTACCATGCGCACAAAAGAGGATGCCACCGCAAAATCCGCAATGGCATCCTCTCATCTTTCTGACAAACCGCCAGATCTGTCGGCCAGACATCAGATCTTTATTTATTGTAGTTCACGATCTGCCCAAAATCCGGTTTCAAAGACGCGCCGCCTACCAGGCCGCCGTCGATGTCCTCCTGGGCGAACAGTTCCGGAGCGCTGGACGCGGATACGGAACCGCCGTACTGGATACGGATTGCCGCCGCCGTCGCGTCGTCATAGATCTCCCCAATGCACTCCCTGATGGCCTTGCAGACTTCCTGGGCCTGCTCGGTGGTGGCTACCTTACCGGTTCCGATCGCCCAGATGGGCTCATATGCGATCACTGCAGCAGCAGCCTGTTCCGCAGTCACGTTCAGGAACGCGATCTTGATCTGCTGGCGGATGAAATCGATCGTCACACCCTGCTCTCTCTGGGTCAGGGTCTCGCCGCAGCAGATGATGGGGGTAAGATTATGTTCAAAGGCTTTCAGGACTTTCTTATTCACGGTCTCGTCCGTCTCCGCAAAATACTCTCTTCTCTCGGAGTGTCCGATGATAACATACTTAACGCCTGCGTCCACAAGCATTGCGGGAGAGATCTCGCCAGTAAACGCGCCTTTCTCCTCAAAGTACATATTTTCCGCTCCGATCATGATGTTGGAGTCCTTTGCCGCCTCCATGGCGGGAATGATATCGATAGCGGGCACGCAGAACACTACGTCCACCTCATCATTCTTTACAAGCGGCTTTAAGGTATCGATCAACTCTACCGCCTGACTGGGAGTCATGTTCATCTTCCAGTTTCCGGCTATGATTTTCTTTCTTGCCATTTTTTCTCCATTCTGCGCTGCTTTTTGCGCATAACGAGTTTGCGGCAAGCAGCGCACAGACACAAATCTCGCGATTGAAAATTTAAATTTTCAATCTTTTCCTCGCTTCTCTTTCTTTTATGCTTTCCAGCGGGTCATATTTTTCTCAAACTTATCGGTATATGCCTGCTTCAATTCGTTCTCGGATATGCCGTAGCACAGCATGACATCGCCGTAGTACATCAGCACATCCGCCATCTCCTCCACAAGATGCGCCCTGAGCTCAGCGTTCTTTGCAGCATTGCGTCCGCCATTTTTCTTCACAATGTCGATCACCTCGCCGACCTCCCCAATCATCCACAGGAGGTGGTCCTTGCCTGTCTCCGGAGTGAGCGGTATCCACACATCCTTGTAGCGCTCACGCAATTTCCTCTGCATCTCCAGCATTTCGCCCACTGTAAATTCTGCCATGCCAATCCTCCTTTGCACGCCGGCCTCTACGCATAAGCAGAAACTGGCCGCTGCCGCGACACACGGTGTCGCGGTTACCAGGCTGCACTTATTTATCATCCGCTGCCGCGACACACGGCGTCGCGGTTACCAGGCTGCACTTATTTATCATCCGCTGCCGCGACGCCGGGAAGTACTTTGCCCTCGAGGAATTCAAGGGACGCGCCGCCGCCGGTGGAGATATGGCTCATCTTGTCACCGAAGCCAAGCTGGTTCACCGCCGCCGCGGAATCACCGCCGCCGATGATGGTAGTAGCGTCCGTCTCCGCCAGAGCCTTTGCCACAGCGATGGTGCCTGCTGCCAGGGTAGGATTCTCGAACACGCCCATGGGGCCGTTCCATACCACGGTCTTCGCGCTCTTTACGGCATCAGCATACATAGCCGCGGTCTTGGGACCGATGTCACAGCCCTCTCTGTCAGCGGGCATGTCAGCCACATCATAAACCTCGATCTCAACGGGAGCGTCGATGGGGTTGGGGAAAGCGGTCACGGTCACGGAATCGACGGGGAGCAGCAGCTTCTTGCCCAGCTTCTCAGCCTTCTCGATCATTTCCTTGCAGTAATCGATCTTCTCATTGTCAACCAGGGATCTGCCGATCTCATAGCCCTGCGCTTTCAGGAATGTATAAGCCATCCCGCCGCCGATGATCAGGGTATCGCACTTCTCCAGCAGATTGGAGATCACATTCAGCTTATCGGCAACCTTTGCGCCGCCCAGGATCGCCACAAAAGGCCTCACGGGATTCTCCACCGCGTTGCCCAGGAAATTGATCTCTTTCTGCATCAGGTAGCCAACCACATTCTCGCCGCCCTTTGCGGTGATGCACTTGGTAACGCCTTCCACGGAAGCGTGCGCCCTGTGGGAGGAACCGAAAGCGTCACATACATACAGGTCGGCCAGGTCAGCCAGTTCTTTCGAGAACTGCTCGCCGTTCTTGGTCTCCTCCGTACCGCGGAAACGGGTATTCTGGAGCAGGACCACATCCCCCTCTTTCATAGCCTCCACCGCCTTGGTGGCAGCCTCCCCGGTCACGCTATAATCCGCTACGAACACAACTTCTTTCCCCAGCTTCTCGGACAGCCTCTTTGCCACAGGCGCAAGGGATTCTTTCTCATTGGGGCCTTCCTTTACCTTGCCCAGATGAGAGCAGAGGATCACCTTGCCGCCATCGTCGATCAGCTTCTGGATGGTGGGAAGCGCTGCAACGATACGCGTCTCGTCAGTGATCTCACCGTTTTTCAAAGGCACGTTGAAATCACATCTCACCAATACTCTCTTTCCCTTTGCGTTGATGTCATCAACAGATTTCTTGTTCAAGCCCATTTTTGATCTCCTTTTCTTTCATTTCATTTTACCGCTGACAATAGAAGAAAGGTCCGGTCCAACAGACCGGACCTTATAGGTCTTCCATCTTACATGAAGAATCGGGTAAGCGATTCTTCTTTTCGCCTTTTTATGCTAACTCACTGAAATACTTGATGGTGCGAACCATCTGGGATGTGTAGCTGTTCTCGTTATCATACCAGGAAACAACCTGTACCTGAGTATTGCCATCCTCCATGGGAGCCACCATGGTCTGAGTCGCGTCGAACAGGGAACCATAGGTCATACCGATCACGTCAGAAGATACGATCTCGTCGGTGTTGTAGCCATAGGACTCTGTCTGAGATGCTTTCATCTTCTCGTTGATCTGCTCCTTGGTCACTGCGCCCTTGACAACAGCTACCAGGATAGTGGTAGAACCGGTAGGGGTAGGAACACGCTGAGCGGAACCGATCAGCTTGCCGTTCAGTTCAGGGATAACCAGGCCGATCGCCTTTGCAGCGCCAGTGGAGTTGGGAACGATGTTCTGAGCGCCTGCACGGCTTCTTCTCTTGTCGCCCTTTCTCTGAGGACCGTCAAGGATCATCTGGTCGCCGGTGTAAGCGTGAACTGTTGTCATGATACCGGACTGGATGGGAGCCAGTTCGTTCAGGGCCTTAGCCATGGGAGCCAGGCAGTTGGTCGTACAGGAAGCTGCGGAAATAACGGTATCCTCGGGCTTCAATGTCTCATGGTTCACATTGTATACGATGGTAGGAAGATCGTTTCCTGCGGGCGCAGAGATAACAACCTTGCGGGCACCTGCTTTGATATGTGCGGAAGCCTTATCCTTGGAGGTATAGAAGCCTGTACACTCCAGAACAACATCAACTTTCAGTTCGCCCCAGGGAAGTTTGGAAGCGTCCGCCTCTTTGTAGATGGTGATCTTCTTGCCGTTTACGGTGATGGAATCCTCGCCGGCCTCTACCTTGTCAGCATATTTGTATCTGCCCTGCGCGGTATCATACTTCAACAGATGCGCCAGCATATCAGGGCTGGTCAGATCGTTGATCGCCACTACCTCGTATCCCTCTGCATCAAACATCTGCCTGAATGCCAGACGGCCGATACGACCGAAACCATTAATTGCTACTCTTACTGCCATTTTAGTCTCCTCCTAAAATATATATTTTATATTTTTTGACGCCCTCACAGGAATCACTGGATATACCTGTCAGATTGTCAAAATTTTATCAGCAAACATATTTTACCTAATTTCCTGCCATAATTCAAGATGTAAATCAAAATTATTGCCAATTCTTTAAAAATACATCCAAACCTGTTATAATCGGACTGAATAAAGTTTTTCCAGAAAGGGGACAGATCATGCCTGTTATATCAGATTGCCACCTGCACTCCTCCCATTCGGGAGATTCCGACACGCCCATGGAAGAAATGATCCTGCAAGGAATCGACCTGGGGCTTGCTGACATGTGTTTTACAGAGCACAATGATTTCCATTATCCCGAATCACCCGATACACCTGCGGACATGTTCCTGCTGAACACCGATCCCTATCTGTATGACCTGGCGCGACTGAAAGAAAAATACGCGGGCCGCATCCGCCTGCTGTTCGGCGTGGAACTGGGACTGCAGCCCGAAGTCCTGCAAAAGAACGCGGTCTACGCCAAGTCCTATGACTTCGACTTTATCATCGCCTCCTCCCATGTATGCCATGGGTGCGATCCCTATTATCCTGACTTCTTCCGGGGACGTTCCGAAGAGGAAGCCTATGGGGAATACTTTTGTTCCATTTTGGAAAACCTGAAAAAATTCTCCAATTTTGATGTGTACGGACACCTGGATTACGTGGTCAGATACGGCCCTGACAAAGATAAGAATTATTCCTATGAAAAATACAGGGACATCCTGGACGAGATACTGAAACTACTCCTGGATAAGGGAAAAGGGATCGAACTGAACACCGGCGGAATCAAGAGCGGAATGAAAGACTTCCATCCCTGCATGGGCGTGCTGAAACGCTATCGGGAACTGGGCGGCGAAATCATCACCGTAGGCTCCGACTCCCATGACGCCCGGCACATCGGCGATGCCTTTGACAGAGCCGCCGATGTACTGAAAGAATGCGGATTCAGGTACTATACCGTCTTTGAGAAAAGAAGTCCTGAATTTAAGAAGATATAGGATAAAGCACAGGATCAAAACCGGGCAGCCTGATCCTCCCGATCAGCAGCCTGAAATCCCGTTCCCGGAAGCAGCCTCCGTTGCACATGATCTCCAGATCCATTTTGAAATACCGAAAACCCACACTGGCCCTCCGAAAACCATTCCTCTCATAAAATGCAAGCCTGCGCCGCCTCTGATCATAATTGTCCGCGCTTTCATCCATCCGCTCCATATCCAGTGCGATCTGGTATCCGTCATAGACTTCCGCCAGCCTCGCCAATGCCATGCCGCCATAGCCCTTTGAGCGACAGACCCCATCGATGGCAAGATAACTCAAATACGCCATCTGAAGATCCGCATCCGGCAGCAAGACGGCAAAACCAACGAATCCCCCGTCATAAAACGCCCATGCATCACAGCCAAGTTCCTGGATCAGTGCAAAAAATCTGTCCGAGGGTATCCTTTCCTCTTTGGGAAAAGCCTCATCGTTCAGTGCGAATAATTTCTCTTTTTCTTTGAAATCCGGTGTGATCTTTATCAGTTCCATCCGTCCGGTCTTCTCTCCTTTTATATTTGCTGCCATTCCTTTCAATTTTCCAACAACTCCTCATAACTCATCTTTCCCAGGATACACTCATATTCGCCCTTGCTATATGAGGCAGTGTCTCCGTCAGCATCATTAAAATCGCATGTCTTTACTTCCGTTATGATCCATAGATAGTATATATAAGTGCCCGCAAGTTCCATACTGTGATCCCGCAGGCTGTTCATCTCCTTCAGCACCTCACCGTCTCTCACAAACTGCATCCGAATACCCGGATGTCCGCATCAGACGCAAAGGGCACGGACCAGACCTTTCCATTATTTCATTTCTATCTCAACAGTCTGCCCGCAATACAGCCTCTCCGAACATTCCTGCCGCATCCTCTTCTGCGGATGCTTCCGTTGAAGCCTCTGCTTCATTGCTCTCCGATTCCGAGATGCCATCCTCTGTGTCCGCTTCCACAGTACTTTTCTTTCGTCTGAAACAAGTACAGATGCTTCCAATACATACACTGAACCTTCGATCCCCATGACAAGCTGCGCTGCGTGAATGCTTGCATACTGAAGACGGATCCCGAATCATTTCATGAACCATGTGCCCCATCCAATCTTGAGCCCCAGGAAAGCAGATATTCCAGAAATGCCTCGCACCCCTCCACTACATCCGCGTATGTCACATCAAACTCCCCCGTATACCACGGGTCCGCGATCGCCCGGCTGCTGCCTGCATACTCTAAAAGCTTATGTATCTTATGCTCAGAATCTCCTCCAGCGATCCTGATCATGTTGCGGATATTGGCATCATCCATGCCGATCAGGTAGTCATATTGTACGTAGTCATGCTTTGTCATCTGACGCGCCCTGTGCCCGGTACAGGGGATGTCATGCTGGCGGAAGATGGACATGGTACCATAGTGGATGCCGTTGCCAATCTCCTCCGTGCTGGTGGCGGCGGAATCGATATGGAAGCGAGAAGTGAGGCCACTGGTGTCAACCATGTGCTGCAGTACGAATTGAGCCATGGGGGAGCGACAGATGTTGCCGTGGCACACAAAAAGTATCTTAATCATGTTAATTTTTCCTCCTAAAATGCCTTGATTTGCCGTGTTTTGGCGCGATTTGCGAGGTTTGGATTTTTCACAGAGATTGTGAAAAATGTAACGAAATTGCCAAATCGAGGCAAAACGGGGCAAGTTGATGCCGTCAAACGTAGTAAAAACGTAGTAGGAATTGGGGGCTTTTACTACTCTTCATGATTTACTATCTTTATTTTACTTGAACCACACACGGGGCATACTTTTGGCATTTGCATAACCGCTGCATCATGATCCTGCATCAAACAGTCTGTACAAAACAAATATTCTCTACTAAATAACGCTTTTCTTTTAGCATAAAGTTGTCGCATGATTTCCCATCTCCCCGGATTATCCCCAATAATAAAATCCGGTGTTAAAAACAAAGATGTTTTTATTTTCAGGAAAGTATCATCAAATTCTACTTCCTTATATTCATAATCATCATACAGAAAAATCACATACCTTCTTTCTTTTTCTTCATGCCACTCATAATCTTTTACAGATAAAATCCAATATTGAAGAATCTCTTGCAGGAATTGCTTTTTCTCTGCATCACTCATATCAAACATACTTATGACATCAAATAGATATTCCAACTCTTTCTTTGCTTCTATTTCATCATAAAGTACATCAAATGCAATGACTTGAGATATATAAGGTCGTTCTATCATATCTGGCAAATCATTATCTGCGCCATCTTTTTTCTTCAATTTCATTATTCCAATAGGAGCTATTAAATCTATAATTCTGTCATTTTTATATCCATATAAACATTGCCCATAATCATTTTGCATTTCGTCACTATTTATTGCTTTACTAAAACAAGATACATAATACGTTCTTGTTGCCGTAAAATCAATATCTTTTATCCAATCGTACTTAATCCAAGAAGTATCCTGAAAAAACTCTGGAACGAGTTTCTGCTCTCTTTTATCATTTAATAATTCAGTTTTTTTCATCCAAATTTGATGATTGGTTATACTTGCCCTAGCAACATCTTTAGATAAATATTTACATATATAGTCCTCATTGTAATTATTTCTTGATTTTAAGATGAAATTACTTATTTGCATAATCAATACACCTTTAGTAGGACGCACAATAGGTGATTGATTATTCATCTTTAATATTTCAGCTTCCATTTCAAATAATTCCAATAGTTCTTCTCTTGTAAATTCCCAAATACGTTCTTTTTTACTTCCATGCATATTACTAATGTCATATAATAAGGATGAATATGCAAACGCTATGGAATCTATCTCATCTTCTGTCCTGCTTTCTTGCACTACCCCATTAACCACAGCAAGCAATTGTTCAGCAAATGGAAGTTCTTTTTCAATCGTATATTTCTGATACGCAAAATGATAAAGTTTCAGAGGAAGCATCAAACCTTCCTCATATGTACTGATTCTTGCTGCTTCCTCATCATTAGCACCTAACACCGGATTACACCATGACATTATTTTTTGCAAACGAGTAGTTTCAGTTATCAAATCATAGAGATATACTTTTAAGGAATTTATCTGATGTGCCGCCCCAATCATATATAGATAATTTATAATAGCAACTTCATATTCCGTTACCCTCATTAATCCAATTCCTGTAGACTGATTTAAATCATGATTGCAAACTAATGATAATAGCACTTCTCTTGTTTTATATGATGGATTTTCCCTAAATTCTTCTACTTTTTCACATATTGATTCAAGAGCAAACTCTCTTGCATTTGCCGGCCAATCCTCTGGTTTTTCAGCCATTTTTTCTTCGATTTCCATAATTTATCTTTCCCCTTATTTTACAAATTTAGTGTATATATTAGTATATCATATCCTCTTTTCATTTCAAAGCAAAAAATGCCCTGCCGAAGCAGGGCGCAGGTAGTTCTTTCCATATCAGATTGCCCGGAACATTTTCTGTGAAACGGGCTTCTCCTCCTTGTTCTTTTCCAACTCCTTTCTGGCGCTCTCCAGCTCCTCCATCCTTTTCAGTTCGTCCGTTGCATCCTCCAATCCAAGATGCGTGTAGGTGTTCAGCGTGACTCCAATGTCGCTATGCCCCATCAGGTATTGGAGTGTCTTGGGGTTCATGCCGGACTTTGCCATGTTGCTGCAGTAGGTGTGGCGGCAGACGTGGGGCGTGATGTTCGGCATCTGCACCCTGTAGATATCATTGTATCGCCTGACCATGTGGTTGAAGCGGTGTTCCCAATGCATCGCCACTTCCGGGTAGCCGTTCTTATCGGTGAAAAGGAATCCGGCATAGCCGTCCACCACCCTCTCGTATTCCGGCGCTTCCCTGTCCTCGATGATCGCCCGGAAGCACTGCGCCACGTCATCCGTCATGGGCAGCTTCCTTGTCCCTGCATTGGTCTTGGTGGATTCGATCACAAGCCGCATATCGGATGTCCGCTGGAGCTGGTGGTCGATGTTGATGACCTTGTTTTCGAGGTCGATATCCCGCAGGGTCAGCCCGCAGAATTCCGAGATGCGCATCCCCGTGTGGAAAAGGATATAGACCACTTCGTAATACTTGCAGTAGACATTGTCGTCATGGATGAATTTGAGGAACTTCCGCATCTGGTCCTTTGTGATGGCTTCCCTCGTCACGCTGTCGTTCACCACCACCGTGGCCATCTCAAATCCGAAGGGGTTCTTCATCAGTACGTCATCGTCAACCGCCATCTGGAAAGCCGGGCGCAGGACGCCCCGCACGGTCTTGATGGTGCTGTACCTCCTCCCATCCTGCTGCAGCTTGATCAGGAACAGTTTCGCATCCGATGTCTTGACCTGTGAAATCTTTTTGTCATTGAAGGTTTCGCCCTTGAGGACGTTCTGCACAAATCTGTAATTCATGAGCGTATTTGGCTTGACCGCCGTTTTCGTTGCAAGGTACCACTCCACCATCTCCCCGACCGTGATGTTCTTCCCCACAGGGTCTGAAAGGGAATCAAGGTCATAGCCGATCTGCTTCTCCAGCTCCCACAGCGACAGGCAGGGCTTTTTCCCCACCGGGAGGGTGTCTGTCGGCTCAAGCCGC
>JAMPFQ010000007.1:0-118314 GCA_023664345.1 Lachnospiraceae bacterium
TTAAAAATATATCGGGAGATATATTGACAAATTTCAAATATTGAGGTAGGAGGAACTGGATATGATTCGTACAAAAACACGAAACCCTGGAATAATCGAGGCAATCAGGGAAATCAAGGTCATGGGGCTGAGAAGGACTTTATGGGTGTTATATGAAGCCCACATGAAAGAAATACGCGACAGGTATGCCATGGATGAATATGTCAGACTAAAAGGGATGGCTGAAGGTATGGCTGAAGGCATGGCTGAAGGTATGGCTGAGGGAAAAGCAGCGGGAATGGCTGAAGGAAAAGCAGATGCCATCCTGCTTCTGCTATCGCTCAAAGGAGACGTTCCCCAGAAATTGAGTCACAAGATTCATACACAGAAAGATCTGGACACTCTGAACATCTGGCTGACTACGGCGGCACAGGCAGAGAGTCTGGAAGATTTTATAAAGAAAGCAGAAATTTAGGACGAAAGAGTTATCATAGTGCGTCGAACCGGATTTTTCCATAAAGTACATATTGCCGTTCGCCAAGGGCAAAATCGCAGTAAACCGCATCGACCGTATAAAAAGAAAATCTCATCGTATTTCTCCGCTTTTTGAGTATCGTTACTCACTGATATGATTTATGTAAGACCAGATAATATGTCAATGAGCCATGCATCTATTCCTACGGGCAATGAACCAAAGTCCACAGGATTTTAACGAATGCCACGAGAACCATAACTTCACACAAAAGAGCAAACAGCCCTCCGGCCTGCGCCAGGAGGGCTGTTAAAAACTGATTGCTTAGTCCATCTTACTTGAAGAACTGTGCTGCCTGCTCAACATAGTTGCCTGCTTCAAAAGCAGCTTTCTTCTCATCAATGATTGCCTGGTAACCAGCATCAAGATAGGTCTTGCAAGCTGCCTCGTAGTTAGCCTCGAAGTCAGCCTCAGATCCCATAACGATCTTGTCACGCAGTTCTGCATATGTGGTGTACAGAGTGGTCTTGTACTCGTCATTTGCAGCGATGGATACGGTGAACGAACAGTCAGGAGCTGCCATACCTGCATTGTAGCAAGCCAGCTGTCCTTCGTAATTCGCCTTGATATCCTCGAAGAACTGATCGGAATCAGGATAGCCTACAGGAGTGATTGCCTGAATGTCCTTGTCAACGCTGCCCTGAGAAGCGGTAGCGGTAACCAGACACCACATATCTACATTGTTGTTATGGCTCATTACCTTGTCTGCAGGCTGCTCTTCTACAGGAATCGCCTTAGGTGTGCCGTTCTCGTCATAGTTGAAGTTCACACCCTCTTCGCCCCACTGCAGTGTGAAGAGAACATCAGGCTGGCTCATCCACTCAAGGTACATAGCGAATGCCTTCATCTCATCCTCTGTTGCGGTAGCGGAGAAACCGATGTACTGTCCAAAGATGCTGTTAGGACGGAAAGCAGTACAGGTTCCGTTAGCATATGTCTCGGGACCAGGATTTACCACAATACCCAGCTTGCCATCAGGATTAGCCTCATAGAACTGATCCAGTGTCTGAATGTTGTTGGTAGAATAAGTAGACCATGTGAAGCACTTACCGCTTACAAAGTCGCTGATCGCATAATCAGATGTCTTGGTGTTATACTCTTTGTCAATGTAACCCAGGTTGTACAGCTGGTTGTTCCACTTCAGAAGAGCCTTCTGTGCCTCTGTAGGCAGAGCGGGAACATCATAATCACCGGTGGTAGCCCAGAGTTCCTTATCCAGAGGATAGCTTCTGTAAGAATAGTTCTGGTCAACGCCGTTGCCCTCGATCTTGGTACCGCCAAGGAGATAATCTCCATTGCACAGACCCAGTTCGTCGATCTTAGCATACAGCTGCAACAGTTCATCAGGATCGGTAGGATAAGAATCCCAGCCTGCAGCCTCTACCCAGTCCTTGCGGTAGAAAGTCACGAACTGATAATTGGTCTGTCCATAAGGTCTGGTACCGATCAGCAGGACATTCTCCCCATTGATCTCGGTAAACTCATCCAATCCGTTCTCTTCCATTGCTGCCCAATAGGTAGGAGCGATCTGTTTGAACCAATCAACATCATACTCCTGCAGATAACCTTCACTCTGATACAATGTCAGGTCGGGATAGTCATACTCGAAGCAGATAGTGGGAAGGCTCTGCGTAGATGCCCACAATGCGTAGGAGTCGTTCTCCTGGCCACGAGGGATCACCCAATCCTTAAAGTTCACGTCGATGTTGTATTTCTCACCGAACTCTTTCTGGATCCATGCAGTCCAGTAATTTTCTCCCGCGTCAGCAGCGCCGTTAGGTGTGGCACGCTGATAAACGGGAATGTTCAGGGTTACTGTGTTCTCAAACGCAACAAAGCCATCGATACCCGGAACTACGTCAGCTGCGGGCTGAGACGCTTCGCTGCTGGCTGTGCTTGCGGCCGCACTGCTGCCTGTGCTTGCAGCTGCACTGCTGCCTGCGCTTGCGCTTGCATCATCACCGCCGCCGCAGGCAGTCAAAGTACCCACTACCATAACGCTTGCAAGTGTCGCAGCAAGTACTTTCTGAAGATTATGTTTCTTCATAATAAGGTCCTCCTTTAAAAAATATGTGTATAGTTTATAGATACCCGGACATCCGGGAAAACTATCATCCCTTTACGGCTCCGACCATTGCTCCCTTTACAAAATACTTCTGCAGGAACGGATAAATGATGATGATGGGAACCGATACAAACATGATACATGCCGCCTGTAAAACCTCAGGCGTGGTAACATTGGACACACCGCCCGTATCTCCCAGGGACGCCGAAATGGAAGCTTCCGCCCCCTGCACCAGCAGATACAGCTTATACTGAATCATCCTCTTGCTGTCGGACCTGATATAGTACATATGATCCGCATATGCATTCCAGCGTCCTACCGCATAGAACAGAGAGAGCGTTGCGATGATAGGCTTGCTCAGAGGAAGCACAATCTTCCTCAGAATCTGGAAATTCGTTGCTCCATCCAGGAATGCCGATTCCTCCAGGGAATCCGGAATAGTACTCTGCAAATAGGTCTTCATGACCAGCATGTTATAGGGCGAATAAATCAGGGGCAGAATCAGTACCCACATGGAATCGATCAGATTCAGGTTGAACATCAGCATGTAGGACGGGATCATACCTGCGGTAAAGTACATGGGAACCATGAGCACAAAGGTAAAGAAACCTTTCCCTTTCAACCGCTTCTTAGAAAGAGGATATGCCGCACAGGTACAGGTGACCATGCCAAGCGCCGTGAAGATCACCGTCACCAGCACACTGTAACCCATGGAACGCACCATGGACTGATCCGCAAAGACCTTGCTGTATGCGCCGAAAGTAATATCCTTCGGCCAAAAGAAAACCTCTTTCATCATAACTGCCATATCGCCGGAAATGGATTTCACCAGCAGATGCCAGAACGGAATGACACAGGTGGAACACAGGATAACCAACACCACAATGATAATCACATCACTGATATGAAATTTACTGATCGCGCGGCTCCCGTCAGAGGCAGTCGCTTCCATATTTTTCTTTGCCATGCTTCTCACCTCCTATAACAGACCTTCTTCGCCAAGCGCCTTGGCAACCTTATCAGACAACAGAACCAGGATCACACCGATCAGCGACTGGAACAGACCCACGGCAGTACCTTCGGAATACTTACCGGAACCCATACCTTTTTGGTATATGTAGACAGCCAGCTGGTACTGGAAATCCCTGACCTGCGTATTGTCAAAAGCCGTCAGACGTTCCAGGTTACTGCCCATCACACGGCCCAGGTTCATGATCAGCAGGGTCACGATGGTGCCCCGGATGCCCGGGAGTGTAACATGCACCATCTTCTGCCACTTGTTGGCACCGTCGATGATACATGCTTCATAAAGCTCGCCGTTGATACTGGTGATGGCCGCCAGGTAAAGGATGGTGCCCCAGCCCATGCCCTGCCATACGCCTATCAGCAGATAAGTGACCGCCCAGTGCCACTTCTCATTCAGGAACGGGATACCCTCTGAGATAACGCCGGCATTCATCAGCAAAGTGTTCACAAGGCCTGTGGAAGGACGGAACATGGTATATGCCACGGATCCGATGATCGCCCAGGAAAGGAAATGGGGCAGATAAAGGATCGTCTGGGTAACTTTCTTAAATTTCATGAACCGAAGTTCATTCAGCATCAGCGCCAGGATGATCGGCATGGGGAAACCTACCAACAGATCCAGGAGATTGAACACGATGGAGTTCCTCAACGCCCTGATAAAATCTGAATCCTTGAATATCTTCTGGAATGTTCCCAGACCTACCCAGTCACTGCCTGCATAGCCTTTCATCGGCTTGAAATTCATAAACGCCATGCGCAGACCCGGATACGCTGCATAGTTAAAGATCGCAACCAGCGCAACGGGCAGAAGCAGCAGCAGGTATAACTGCCAGTCTCGTTTCAAAGCGTTTTTCCAGGTAGTCTTCGTTCTTACCCCTGGCTTGACATTACTACTTTTTGCCATATGTAACCTCCTTTGATACTTTGTACAAATATCCCCCTGTCGATTGCCGTCAATTTGTACATATTCTAAATTCACTTAAAACTATTATCATACATATTGCCGACTATTTCTAAGCAATATGAATAGAATACTGTGCAAAAACGACCATTTATAACATGTTTGTTTTTCGGAGATTTGAAATTTTGCATCATTTTGCCTTAAAATGGAAGAAATTTGTGAACAATTTCACCTGATTTTTTTTGAGAAATGTGGATAATTCAAAAAAATATGAATAGTTTATGAACAAAAATGTAAGCACTTACATCAAGTTATGGTTGATTTTATTCGATTTCATTGGTATATATAGTATAGAGGGATAAATCTATGCCAAAGCCCAAGAATACAATAACAGAATACAGGAGCTACTACCTGCCCATGCATTTTCCGGTGCTGCTGCTTTCCGGAGACTACTGGAAGATATCCGATGTGCCCAGCGGCAGGCTGCATTTCCATAACTGCCTGGAGATCGGCGTCTGCCACTCCCAAAGCGGCTATATCGAGATCTTTGGCGAGCAGCTGTCGTTCAGGGCAGGGGACGTGACAGTGATCCCCAAGAATGTTCCTCACACCACCTACAGCGCGTCGGGAACGGAGAGCCACTGGTCTTATATCTATCTGGACCCCCGGGAACTTTTCAGGAACCTGCTGCCCGCCACATGGCAGGATCATGACCTGGCAGGGTACTCCCTGAACAGCTTCAAGCCCATCCTGAGCCAGAAAGAATACCCTCAGATCCACGCTCTGGTGCAGTCCGTCATCCGGGAACTGGAAGAGCAGAAGCCCAGCTTCCAAATCAGCGCCAAAGGACTTCTTCTTTCCTTATATATAGAACTTTACCGCATACAGCATTCTGAAAAAAATGGGGGGGGCGCTGCTGACCAGGAACAGGAAGAGGCGCCACAGGCGGAACGCAAGACCGAAAATTCGCTTGTTATCGCCCCTGCCCTGAATTATATAGAAGAAAATTATATGCAGCAGTTTACCATAGAATATCTTGCGGACTTATGCCACTGGAGCCCCACGCATTTCCGCAGGGTCTTCCATGACATCATGGGCACTTCACCCCTGGATTTCGTGAACAATACCCGCATTTCCAAAGCCTGCCACCTGCTGCGCAGCACCGAGGAATCCGTGCTGAACATCTCAGAGATGGTGGGGTTCCGTTCCGTCTCCAGCTTTAACCGCTATTTTATCAAGATCATGCAGATGTCGCCCAGAGAATACAGGAAGCAGATACTGACATCCGATATGCGGACGGAAAGTCAGTCCATCCTGGAATATGCGGGGTGGCTTTATCCGGAAAAATAAAGGGTCTGAGACCCGTCACGGCTTCAATTCCTTATACAGCCTGATCTGCACCTGCTTTTCCCCAATCTCCACATCCGCCCTGTCTATCATCATGCCTATCATCAACAGCTGGCTGCTCTCCCCCGGGTCGCCGGTCCCTGTCAGTTCCCAGTAGAAATCCTCCAGGGCCTCATTTTTGGGCTCATTAAAATACTTCACCAGGGAATCCAGCTTATCTCCGTATTCCGGCTGATAATCTGCGGTAAATTCTATCTCCGCAGACTCATCCTCCACAAGGATACCCGATCGGATATCCCTGGCTCCCACGGAAAAGAAGAACATGGTCAGTTCCTCTATGATGTTTGCAAGCTTCTTTTCGTTATGTGACATTTGGACACCTCTTTATTTTTCTTTTTTCTGATGTTCTTTTTTCCTGTCTTTATAATTATTGATAAAACTTTCCAGCATGGGGATCATGACGATCGCCACCCAGCCTGCGCTGAAACCGTTGTTATACAGATTCAGCCCGCCGTAGAACCGGGCGGTGCACATGGCGACCGCGGAGTGCAGGATCCCCGCCAGAATCCCCGCAGCGATCCCGAACTGTCCGGCAATGGGGGACAGCCCCACACCGAAGATCGCCGCCAGCTGTATGCCCGGCGTGGTAGGATCATACTGGCTGACAAAGGTAAACAGGTACACTCCCGCAAGCACGGGCAGGTAATTTTTCACATGGGCGCCAAAGGCGGAAAACCCGAACGCCATCAGGATGGCTCCCACCACCGGTCCCGAAAAGTCCCCGCCGATCAGCAGGATATAGGAGGTGCAGATGATCCCTACCAGCCCCATGTTCATCATAGTAGGGCTTGCGCCGTCCATCAGGACGAAATCCGTCACCGCACGGCCGGGGCGGCTGAATATCTTTTTCAGGCCGTCCCATTTACGTCCGCCGGTAAAAAATCCTATCAGGAACACAATGACAAACAGCAGGTACAATCCCACAACAATCCCTACAGGCCGCCCTGTCTGCCACAGCAGAACGGTCTCGCTCATGATCCCCAGGGAATTCATGACACACATCGCCACAAAAGCAAGTATACCCGCGGAGAACCCCACATTAAACAGATTATATCCCATATGCATGGAAGCCGTATGCATGGAAAGGGGCGGCAGCAGGAATCCGATCACGATCCCCAGAAGAACAGCCGCAAGAAATCTCACCCAGACGGGCAGGTGCAGCAGAAAATAGATTTCCGTCACAAAAGGCGCAAGGCAGGTGCCGTAGAGCGCCGTGTATATATGCCTGCTCATCTTGATATGATGGAGTCTGCAATAAATCTGTATCCCAAAGACGATGGGAATGACAGTCATGGGATTTTTCCCCCAAAGGCCGTATCCCGCGTTCATGAACAGCGCCGCCATGGTAGGGCCGGAAAAGGGAATCTTCTCCACAAGCACCAGAATGATGCCCAGCGTCAGCACCAGGGAAGCGTTCAGAAAGGAAGCCCCCATGCCGCCCACCACAAAATAATCTGTGATCAGCACGCTGCGGGAGGTCAGGATCTTACCCATCCCCTCCAGGATATCCCCGGGACTGTCACACAAAAATGCCGCCGCCGCGAGGATCGCCGCACAGGCAATGGTAAGGCTCCTGAGCAGATTCTCTTTCATCAACAAGGTCATGCTCTCAAGCCTTGACAGCTTTTCGGGCGCTGCATTTCCCCCAATGATCGGTCTTTTCCCTGTCTCTATTTTTTCTCCGGACATTGTCCTCCCTCCCAAACGGATGGTCTCCCGAGATCTTTCCTGCACCTGTTTTTATAGATCAGATCCCAGGAATCCATGCGGTTATGTAGCCTTTTATGATATGGTATCACAAGTCCCTCCGATCTGAAAAGGAAATCTTGCATTTTATCACAAAAAAGCGTATCATGTAGTTTGTCAAATACATATAGAAATGAGGGAATTACTTATGAAAGTACAAAACAAATGGATCCGTGCGGCGATTCCCGCACTTCTCCTGCACTGCAGCATCGGTACCGTGTACTGCTGGTCCATCTTCAGTCAGGAGATCGCCGATTATATCGGTCATAAAAAGAGCGCTACCGAGTGGGCATTCAGCTTTGCCATTTTCTTCCTCGGCATGTCTGCGGCGTTTCTGGGAAATGTGGTGGAAAAGGATATCCACCGCTCGTCCCTGATCGCTTCCATCTGCTTTGCCCTGGGCATGGCGGGCACAGGCCTCTTCATCTGGTACGGCGGCGCCCACAAGGGCAGCATGCTGGCGCTGATCGGTATCTATGTATGCTACGGCTTTATCATGGGTATCGGCCTGGGCACCGGATATCTCTCTCCTGTGAAGACGCTGATGCTCTGGTTTGAGGACCGCAAGGGCCTGGCTACGGGACTTGCCGTTGCAGGCTTCGGCGCCGCAAAAGCCATCGCCAGCCCTATCATGCAGGCAATGCTGAACTCACTGGGTGAGGGCGGCATCTATAAGATGTTCCTGATCTTGGCCTGTGTTTACTTCGTCATGATGTTCGTGGGGCATCTGCTCCTGGCAAAACCCGCCGACTGGCACGAGCCCGCTTCCCAGGAAAAGGGCGCAAGGGCCATCGACGTGATCAAAACAAAGCCCGTTGTGTTCATTGGCATCTGGCTGATGTTCTATATCAACATCACCTGCGGACTTGCCCTGATCTCCCAGGAAAAAATGATCATCAAGTGTATCGGCCTCGCAGGAATGGCAGGCGTTCTGTCCTCCGTGACCGCCGTATTCAACGCGGGCGGACGTCTGGGCTTCTCCGCGTGGGCTGACACCATGAAAGACAGGAACACGGTCTACAAGATCATGATCATCCTCTCCATTGCGGCAACCGGGCTGGTGATCGTGACCCAGGGCATCGCCAACATGGGACAGACCACCATCCTGATGATTCTGGTGCTGATCCTGCTGTTTGTGGTAAACGCGGGCTACGGCGGCGGTTTCAGCAATGTGCCCACTCTGCTGTCCGACCATTACGGGATGCAGAACATCAGCGCCATCCACGGCATCACCCTCTCCGCATGGGGGATCGCGGGCCTGACCGGCAACCAGCTGGCAACCTTTATCGTCAACCATGTGGGCGAGTTCAACCAGCAGGTCAGCAATGGACATGGCGGCACGGAGATGGCAAATCCCGCCGGTTATCAGGCGGTGCTGTATGTGACCATCTGCCTGTATGTCATCGCCCTGGCCTGCAGTTTCTTCCTTGTGGGAAGCGGTAAAAAGAAAGCGGCCGGAAAGTAACAGCTTGAAAAGAAAGGCGGCGTCCTCGTTTTATGGAGAACGCCGCCATATTTTCTTTCATAGATCCAAAATCGTCAGCTATCTAAAACCAGATAATATAGATCATCGTCAGTGTCAATCCCACGCAAAACATCAGCAGCCCGAAAGACAGGCTCCTCTGGATGATCCTGTTGTTTTCCCGAAACTCTTCGTTCCAAAGGGCAGCAATGTGGATATGATCCTTATATACAGGCGCGTTCCGCCGCCAGGTGTGATTCCCCACGGACTGGATTCCATTCATGACCTTGCCCACCGCAAATGTCAGCGCGTTTCCTTCCGAGAGTTCATGGGGCAGAGGGCTGTCACGGTAAAATGTCTTCCGCAGAAACACCACAAGAGTATCCGTGAAACTGTCCAAAATCCTGCAGAGTACTCCAAAGACCGCAGGCAGCACCCCAAGCAGCAGCGGCCTGTACAGCAGTTCCTCCAGGTCCAGCCACTGAGGCCACAGGCTCACATACGTCCTTGCCCCTTTCTCATCCCGGCGCATCAATACCTTTCGGATAAAGAACACATAAACAACAACGCCGACAGCAACAGAGATCAGTGCGCCGCTGAGATCACTCGGACTGAAATAATCCGCCTCCTGCGCCGTTCCCGGCGTCCTGCTCCCGACTGTAAAAAAATGCATGAAACTTTCTGCCAGAACTGCCGCCCTGTCCATTGTCGCACGGGGAACCAACCCCCAGAGAAAAAGAATCAGTGCGCTTCCGCCCAGGGCAAAAGCCGAGCCGCCGCTCATATATTTCCTCATGCCGTCATACTGCTCCTGCAGCCCGGCATCCTCGTTCCTTTCCACAAAGACTGCCATATACAGCTTCGTCATATAAGCCACCGTCAGCCCGCCGGAGATCAGGAACAGCCATTCCACCGACTTCATGATCATTCCGCCGCCATACTCCACAATGGCCTCGTGCAGCAGCGTCTTGCTGATATATCCGCCAAACAGCGGGATACCGCCGATGGCAAGCGCCCCCGTCAGGAAGATCAGCTTTAAAAGCGGCTTTTTCCTCCCAAACCCGCGGATCTTATTTAAGTCCAGAAGATGCGTGTTCATATAGATCACTCCCGCTGCCATGAACAGCACCAGCTTGATCAGGGAATGGTTCACCATATGGAGCACGGTTCCGTGTACCGCCGATCCGTTTTCCTGTCCCAGCATACCCTGCATCCCGATGCCCACCAAGATAAATCCGATCTGAGACATGGAAGAACAGGCCAGGGTTCTCTTGATATCAATGGAAAACACCGCCAGCACCGCACCCCCCAGCATAGTGACTACACCGATTGCCAGGATCAGCTTTCCCCATGCCGCATCATACAAAAACAACTCGCAGCTTAAGATCAGTACGCCGTAGATTCCCGCTTTCGTCAAAATACCGGACAACAGCGCGGAAGCGGGCGCAGGGGCCACAGGATGGGCCTTGGGCAGCCAGATATGGAGGGGGAACGCGCCCGCCTTGGCTCCAAAACCGAACAGCATACAGCAACCTGCGATAGTAAGGATCCTCTTATCCCCAAAAGCTTCTGCAGCCGCCGAAAGGTCGCCTATAGTGACCGTTCCCAGACAGTGATACAACAGGAAGATCCCCATCAGCATCACCAGCCCGCCGATCACCGCCACTGCCAGATAGGTCGATGCCGCTTTCAAAGAGGGCCTGTTCTCCTCCTGCGCCACCCAGACATAGGAAGTAAAGGACATGATCTCGAAAAAGAGGAAAGTAGTAAACAGATCCGCGGACAGGAATACTCCCATGGTGGCTCCCAGCGTCCACAACAGGAACAGGTAAAATTTGTTTACATTCTCATGAGCCTTAAAATATTCCCTGGAAAAAATGGTGGCCATCATCCACATCCATGCCGCCACACAGCCATAGATCAGCCGGAATCCATCCATCTGGAAATGCAGCCCGAAACCGCATATTTCAGAGACAGTAAAGGCGAATCCCTGCTGCCTGCCAAACATACAGGCCAGATATAAAACACCTGCGGCCTCCGTTACCACGGATATGATCGCAGCCGCAGTGCACCTCTTTCCGCAAAAATAAGCGACTGCTCCCGCCGCAAATGGGAAAAACACTAGTAAAGCCAGCATTCCATTCACTATCATATTGATAAACACCTCTTTTTCACCCTAACTCCCACAAAACCTCCATCACCGGCCCGGAATGCAGCCCAAAACAGAACATCACGGCCACAAATATCACCAATGGCAGGATCATCAGCCAGCCGGGATCCCGCACATCCGCTATGGTCTCATAATCAAAATCTTTCCCCGGGAAAAAGGCACGGATCACTATCGTCAGCATATAGACCGCCGTCAGCAGCGCGGATATCATCAGAGCCGCCACCCCCGCGTAAGCCAGCGGGTTCTCGCTTGCCACCGCCGCCTTACACAGATTCCATTTGCTCACGAAGCCGCACAGTCCCGGCACGCCCATCAGAGCCAAAGCGGAGATCGTAAAAGCCACAAAGACCTTTGGCATCTTCCGTCCGAGACCGTTCAGTTCATGGACATAATTCCTGCCTGTCTTGCAGATCACCGCTCCCGCACAGAAAAACGAACATATCTTCATAAAGGAATGGAACAGCATATGAGCCATTCCCCCGGCCAGTCCCAGGGGCGTCATGAGCACCACCCCGAACAGCACATAGGACAGGTTGCCCACCGTGGACCAGGCAAGCCTGCGCTTGATATGGGTCTCTTTCAGCGCCCGGCTGCAGCCGTACACAATGGTCACGATCACCAGCGTCATGACCACGTCCTGCGCCCAGGTTCCCCGGAGCAGTTCTGTGCCAAAGCTGAAATAAGTCACCCGCATGGTGGCAAAGGCGCCTGTGTTCACCACTGCCACCGCATGGAGCAGCGCCGTCACGGGAGTGGGCGCCACGCCCGCTTTCGGCAGCCAGGAGGAAAAAGGGAACATGGCCGTTTTCACACTGAACCCGCAAAAGCACAGCACATAGATCAAAAGCAGCAGATCCGCCTTATCTCCAATCTTTCCCGGATCCAGCACCCCGCCCATGACAAAGGAAGATGTAGTCCCATACATCAGGATAAAGATCATGCCGATAAAGGCAAATGCCGCGCCGCCCAGCATATAATACAGATAACTCCGGCTGGCAAGGATCGCTTCCCTGGTCCTGGTGTGCATGATCAGGGGCAGCGTCACCATGCTCAGCATCTCGAAAAAGAAATACATGGTCAGGATATTCTCCGCCAGCGCGATGCCCAGCGTGATGCCGTAAGTGATCACATAAAACAGGAAAAAGGACTTTTCATTCTGCTCATGCTTCATATACTCAAAGGAATACAAAAGCGCCAGCGGCCATAGAAACGCCGCCATCCCCGCAAATAATCCGCCCATGCCGTCTATCCGGAGCGTCACGCTCAAGTTTCCCGTAAAACGGAACACCGTCAGCGTTTCCGCAGGAGGATCTTGCAGCAGCAGGAATACCAGCACGGAATCGATCAGCGCACTGATCTCGATAAAAACGCACATCGCTTTCCTGCTCCGAAAGTGGATCATGGGAACCAATGCGCCGGAAAGCATAGGAAGCAATATCACGATCAACATAAAAACCTTATTCATCACAAGCCCCCCCTTCTACGCAAATACAGACAGTACGATCTCACTCACATAACAGATCAGCGGATCAGGCAGTATCCCCAGAAGCAGCGCCAGCGCCGCCAGCACGGCAAGGGGAACCAGCAGAAACGGCGACGGCTCCTTTTTCGACAGATCCAGGGAAACGGCCTCTTCCCCCGGAAAAAATCCTTTCATGGTAATGGGGAGCAGATAGCCCGCCGTCAGCAGCGCGCTGACCAGCAGCGCCACAGGCCCCATCCAGGAAAAGACGGGGATGCCAGATTCCAGCGCGCCCTCCGCAAGATACCACTTGCTGATAAAGCCCGCAGTGGGCGGGATACCAATCAGCGCCAGGGCAAAAACGGTATAGCACCACAGCGTTTTCGGCATTTTCTTTCCCATGCCTGTCAGCTGATCCACCCTGGTGTACCCGCACTGATACAGGAACACTCCGGCTGTCAGGAACAGCCCGCACTTCACAAAGGCATGGGCCGCCGTGTGCAGCAGCGCTCCCGTCATGGCGCCGGGGGTCAGCAGGGAGAGACCGAACAAAATATAGGAAACCTGGCTCACCGTGGAATAGGCAAGCCGCTTTTTCAGCACAGGCTCCCTGTAGGCCAGCATGGAGCCCATAAACACCGTGAGCAGCGTCAGGATCATCCATCCGTACTGTACCCAGGTCCCCCTCACAAACTCCGGCCCCACAATATAATAGACCGTGCGGATCACCGCCAGCACACCGAATTTTACAATGATCCCCGACAACAGCGCCGACGCCGGCGAGGGCGCCACAGGATGAGCCGCAGGCAGCCAGGAATGCAGGGGAAGCATGCCCGCCTTTGCGCCAAATCCCAGGATCATGACAAACACCGCTGCCAGCAGAATCCCCTCGTGCCCCCGGACAGCAGTCATATTTAAAGTGCCTCCCGCCGTAAAAGTCAGGGAATCACAGTATCGGTACAGAAAGACAATGCCAAACAGCCCTCCATATGCCCCGCACAGGGAATAGAACAGATACTTTAAGGATGCCATGATGGCTTCTCTGGAACCATTGTGCAGCACCATGGGCATGGATGCCAGCGTCATCAGTTCATAAAAAAAATACATCGTGACCAGATTTCCTGAGAAAGCCAGTCCAGCCAGCACGCCATACAGCAGAAGATAAAGCCCGAAGAACCTCTTTTCTTCCCCTTCATGCTTCATGTATGCAAAGGAATAAAAGCCTGTGACAAGCCACACGATACCCACGACCGTTATGAACAGACGACTGAGACCATCGATCCGGAAACAGAATGGGATCCGGTCCAGCAGTGTGAACAGGGTCAGCGTCCGCTCCCCCGTCCATGCGACATACAATGTTATCGCCACCGACAGCATCAGCACGACCGCCGTATAGATATGCAGTCCCTTTACGGATGCCTGCGGCTTCTCTTTGATATGTTCCATGAAAGAAGCCGCCAGCAATATGATGCCCGCCGCCGAAGGCAGCGAGATAGACAATAAGATCCATATATCCATATTTATACCCTCTTGCATGCTCCTGCACGCATACCAATCAATATTTGAAAGTTTACTTTCAAACTTCCCATCATGCCGCTTCAGCGGCACAAACCAATCCCACGGAACCTGATCGGTTCCAAGAAGAACGCTGTCCTTGCGTTCTTCCGTGTGAGACTTAGAATTTCTCCGCGAAGCAGCCCTTGCTGTGAGCGGTTAGAAATTCTTCTCACACTTACCTCCAGATCCTAATAGAACATCTCCAACCCATTTTCGATCAGGTGGATGATAGGCTCGGAATTCAATCCCAGCATCAGGTTCAGGATGATGAAACAGATCAGGGCCACAGACTTCCAGGGCTGCTCTACCATGCTGATATTGCTTCCCTGCAAATCCGCCTCCGATCCTTTCTGGGCGGGCATGTAGATCGTGATCACCGTTTTCATAAAATAGACCGCGTTCAGCACTGTGCTGACCGCAAGGGCGATCAGAGTGGGCAGCATTTTATGAGTATGCCCCACCGCCTCCTGGGAAAAGAGCAGTTTGGAGATAAAACCGGAGAACATGGGCAGTCCTACCATAGACAGGGAACCCACCGTAAAGGCGATCCCCGCCAGCTTATGCCGATAGCCCGCCCCCCGCAGGTCCCCGAACCGGACTTTTCCGCCGGAAGCATCCGTCAGGCCCGATGCCGCCACAAACAGCAGGGATTTGGTCGCCGCATGGGACAGCACATGATAAACGCTGGCCACAACGCCCGCTTCCGTGCCCAATCCCAATCCCATGTAAATATACCCGATCTGCGCTACCGAGGAATAGGCTATCATCCTGCGGATATTGCCCTCCTGGATGGCGTTAATGGAACCCATGATCATGCCGACGATCCCAAACACATAAAGCACATGGATCACCTTGCTGTCGCAGACGATCTCAAAACCGATCACCCGGTCAAATATCTTGATCAGCAAAAAGATATAGCCCTTTGACACCAGCGAGGACAGGATGGCCGCGGAAGACACGGTAGAATATCCGTAGGCATCCGGAAGCCAGGCGTGAAAGGGATACAGCGCACTCTTGATGGCCAGTCCCACAGACATCAGCGTCAGCGCCACCATCAGGGGAATATGGTATTCTCCCGAAGCCGCCAGCGCCTGCACCTGCTGCTGGATATTGCTCATCAGCAGATGTCCCGTGATACTGTAAAGGAAACAGATCCCCAAAAGCAGCAGGCCGGAGCCCAAAAGGCTCATGATCATATACCGGATCGCCGCCTCAAAAGTCCTGCCATTCTGGCGGATCATGATAAGCCCGCAGGCGGAGATGGTGTTGATCTCCACAAATACATAGGCGGTAAACAGGTCGTTGGTATAGATCAGAGCCAGCAGGGAACAGAGCAGCAGGTTTACCATGATATAATACAGATTCTGCTTGGAATCCTCGATCTGGGTCAGTCTTTCCCTGATGCCCCCCACCATGCTCAACAGCATGATCACGCAGAAGAACAGCGCCATAAAGGCTTCCAGTTCCCCCACCCGGATCTCATTCCCCCAGGGTGCGGGAAAATGCCCCATATAATAAATAAAACCCTCCCCGGTATCCAACACATAGCCCAGCACACAGGCGGACATGATCCCGACGATGAGAATCACCGCCGTATTGACTCTCTTTGCCCATTTTTCGTTGAGAACAGAACTTAAGGGGCCTGAAAACAGCGACAGTATAATGGACATAAAGGGAAAATTCCGAACAAAGTCCATTATTTTTTCTCCTTCCTCAACAGGGTGGATATCTCATCCAGATCCAGGGTATGATACCGTCTGTATAACCGGATCGTCAGCGACAGCATCAGCGCCGTGACGGAAACGGACACCACGATGCCCGTGAGCACCAGGCCGCTGGGAATGGGATTGATATAAGCCTCTACGCTCTGGACCCCATCCACCACCACCGGCGCTTTCCTGCCGTCAATGTATCCCTTGAGGGCAAGGAACAGGTATGTTGCCGTGTCCATGATGTTCAGGCCTACGATCTTCTTGATCAGATTCTTCTGCAGCAGCAGATTGGTAAAACCGATGCCGAACAGTATCATTGCCACTGCTTCCATATAATTGTTCATCAGATTGGTAAGATCCATCCTAACCTCCCTGCCGCTGCTCTGCAGCGGCTTAATTCCACCCTAGTAGCCACCCCTGCGGAACATGGCGTAAAAAGTATACATGGTGCCCGTCACCACAATGCCCACGCAGATATTCAGCAGCAGAATCAGGCCGCTGCTTAAAATAGCCCCGGGATCTCCCAGAGGGATAATGCTCTCCATGTGATTGGCTCCCGTGTAAAAGGAATAACTCTTGGCGGCGCTGTAGCAGGCAAGCGCCCCAAAACTCATGATCCGATACGTTTTCGCGGTGAAGAACCTCTCCGTCTTTGTAAAGCCGAAAGCGTTCTGATATAGGATCAGGCCCGCACCAATCACTGCCCCACCGGAAAAGCCTCCTCCCGGGCCCAGATGCCCCGCCAGGATCACATAAATGCCAAAGCTAAAGATGGGAGGCACCAGAAGCTTTGCCACCGTCTGCAGGATCACATCATCTTTCGGCTCGTAAAGCCTGTCGTCCGCCTCGATACCGTCCTGGCTGTCCTTTTTATCCACTCGCAGCAGGATCAGCACGGTACAGGTGGCGATAAAGAGCACATGGGATTCACCCAGCGTATCAAAAGCCCTGTAATCCAGGATCATCCCCGTCACAATGTTCACTGCACCGGTCTCCTGCAGGCCATGCTCGATATACCGTTCCGCCACTTCATTGTTTACCGGATTGTCCGCTTCTCCGAAGGTGGGCAGTTCCGATACCGCCTCCAACAGCATCACCACCAGAAAGACGCAGAACAGAACGCTGAATACCTTGTAGATCACGCGGAATATCCTTACTTCGGCGTTGTGCTCCAGATCATACACATGCTGGATGTGCTCTTTGATATCCTCGTCATGCTGCCGGAGGGTCTCCTCGTCCTCATGAAATTCTTCCTGAGGCCGCATTTCCACGGTATCAAGAAAAGGATCTTTCGTGCCGTCCAGCCAGCGCCTGAACTTGTAGGAGAATGTTTTTTCATACTGCTCCTGAGAAACCTTTTTACTCATTTTCTCCGTTCCCCTCTTCCTTTTTCTCCGTCTTATCACCGGACTTGATGACCGCATGGATCTTTTTCAATGTCACCACAAAGAGCACGGTGGTCACTCCCGCGCCCACCGCCGCCTCCGTGATCGCCAGGTCAGGCGATTCCAGCAGGATCCAGATAATGGACATGATCAGGCTGTAGGACATAAAGATCAGGATCGTATTCAGCAGGTTTTTGGACAGGCTTGCCGCAATGGCGCAGACCACCAGAAACCCCAGCAGGATACAGGTAAATATTGTCATATCGCCGCCCCGTCCTTTCCGCGGGCAGACTTGTCCGCCTTTTTGTAATGCTTGTCCGGCTCCTCGTCCGTGGCCACCTCCAGCCGGGCAATCAGGTGGGACGAAACCGGGGACGAGAACCACAGAAACACAATCACCAGGAACAGCTTCAAAGAAGTGAAGTTAAAACCGTTCATCAGGATAAGTCCGATCAGGGAACAGCCGATCCCGAACGTATCTCCCATGGCCGCCGCGTGCATCCTGTTCAGCACATATTTAAAACGAAATACCCCTATGATCTCCAATATAAAAATGGCAAGTCCCATTAAGAGAAAAATGGCGCCCGCTGCAAATTTGATCCATTCCACTGCTGTCGTCATGCCGTACCTCCGGATCTCTTTATCCCAAATTCTGTTTCCCCTGTCTCTTTGTTCTGAATCCCGGCTTTTTCCGCAGTCTCTATCTTTTGCTGCGTCTCCCGGTTCTTTGCTTCCGCTTCCTTTTGCTCCAGGTACACTCCCATATATACCTTGGTCAGCACGATCACTGCCAGAAAACTGATCATGGCGTAGATAATGCAGATATCCGCCAGGTATCCTTCCCCCATCATCACTGTGAGGATCGCGATGATCACAATGACCATGGTTCCCATCATATTGACGGACACGATCCGATCCGCCGTCCTGGGTCCGATGATAGCACGGATCAGACAGAGGATCACCAGAATGGCCAGTACGATGAGCACTGCCGTGAACAATCCCCTGTATGCCGTTTCCAGGCCCACAATTCCCTTTCCCATCTTATATTTCCTTTCTCCCGCTCCCGCTTTCCAGCCTGGACAGGCGTCTCTGGAACTCCAGATCTTCGATCCCATCTGCCATGCTCTCATCCAGACAATGCACCAGATATCTGTCCCCCTCCAGCGTCACCGTGATGGTTCCCGGCGTCAGGGTGATGGCATTGGCAAGAAATGCCCTTGCCGAAGGCGTTTTCAGATCAGAGCGGAATGAGACCAACTCCGGCACTATCTCCTCTTTCTGGGTAAGGATCAGGCGGATGACCGCGAAGTTTGCCAGCGTGATCTCTTTCAGCAGCAAAAAGACAAAAGCGATCACCTGGAATGCTTTCTTTATATTCTGCCTTTCCTTTGCCAGGCTGTAGCCCATGAACCTGCAGGAAAAGCCAAACATCGCCGCCGCTATCGCCACCCCAAAAACGGCGATCTCCAAAGTGAATCTGCCGTTAAAAATGACCCAGAGCAAAAAATATATGAAAAACATAAGTCCCTCCATTTCGGCCCATCTCTGTTTTGAGCATCCACATTATACTCCCGTAAATAAAAAAAGACAATAACCTTATTTATTGTCTTTTTCAATATCATACGTCAGATGATCTCAACTCTTTCAAAATATTTCATCAGGATATCCGCACAGTTTTCCGCGCCCAGCCGGGAAGTGTCCAGGATCATGTGGTAGTTGTTCACATCCCCCCACACTTTACCGGTATTTGCATGATAATACTCTGCCCGCTCCCTGTCATTGCGCTCCAGCATCTTCTTCGCGTCTTCATAGGAAAGACATTCCTTCTTCATGATCCGCTGGATGCGATCCTCCTTGTCAGCACAGACATATACATTGAAGACATTTGGCTGATCTTTCAGAATCTCGGAAGCGCAGCGCCCCAATATGATACAGGAATGATTCGCCAGTTCCCTGATGACCTCTGCCTCATCATGGTAATCATTCCCTTCCAGTTCATGCTCAATGTATGCCTTATCAAAAACAGGAATCTCAAGTCTCTTCGACAGGTCGTCTGCTATCATGCTGGCGCCGGTGCCAAAACGACGGCTCAAAGTAATAACCAGATTCATAGTCACTCCTCCTCCGCTTTTAACAGTTATCCGACCAGAACAAGGATAGTATACCATGTTTCCATGCGCTTCAGCGCACACTCAATTCAGAAGTTGACACAATATCTTTCTGTGTCAACATTATAGCATATAATACAAAAAGTGACAAGTTTTGATTCGGTCAGCTGCCGTACTTCTCCAGATACTCCCGCGCTTCCTGCGGCGTCAGCGCAAATCTTTTTTCCAGTTTTTGCATGATCTTTCCACTGGAAAAACCTTCCTCCAGATTATCCGCAATCATGGCAAAGATGCCTTCAAGCAGTCCCTCTTTCCGTCCTTCCTGCCGCCCCTCCTGTCGTCCTTCCCGCCGGGCAGCCTCTATATCATCTTCAAACAGTTCCATCAACGCCTCGCACATCTCTTTCCCCTCCTTAAATCTCTCCCTGTTCGCACGGACTATCAGATCCATAGCCGATCTGTACAGGGTATCGTCACTATGCTTCCCATACTCCTGTACCAGGCGTTCCATATGCTCTCCCTGCTGCAGATTATCCGTCAGGCTGCTGAGCCACAGGTTCTTCTCCGGTGACAGCCGGGATGTTACGATCAGCTGCATGGGAAATATGTCACCCTTTATGTAATATACGCCCGCTTCCTGCCTCTCCACGCACAGGTGCCGTTCCTCTTCCAGATATCGGATCAACTTGTACGGGTGATGGTGGCTCACAAAGGATATGGTGATCTCGGATGCGCTGATGGCATCCTCCCCCTGCGCATCCGCCTTATAAAAGCACGCATATCCGCACACCTTATAGTAATCATCTATCCCCAGATGATCTACAGGGCTCTTGTACTCCAGGATATTGTGGGTGCGGAATATCCGTCCGATATTTTTCTGTATTTTCGCGTTCGGATCCTTTTTGATGATCAGCACATCGATCTCCATCGGTTTCGTACCCAGCTGATACTCATTGCAGAAACGGAACTCCTCCGTTTCCCCTGAAAATTCAATCCGGGTACAGGCGTAAAATGCCGGATGCCACTGGAACATCCTGAAAGTCTTTTGTACTTCTTCCATCTGACCTCCTACAGGAAGCGGGAAAGTCCGCTCTTCAGGAGTTCCTCTTTCAAAAAACTCCTGCTAAAAATTGGGATCAAAAGCATGAATTTTCTGAAAGAAACAGGCAGGAATAAAAAACTTCCCCTGTTAAATGGATTAAAATATAGAATACGGCAAGCAATACTTCCGTATTTGGTATGTTGTAGAAAATTTGCTTTTATTTAACATACCACATCAGCCGGGAAAAAGCAAGCAAAAATCTGTAAATATCTTAACCGGAATCTCGCCAATGGGTAACAGTTCAGACAGGGCACTGAACTGTTACGAGAATGCACACAAAACGCAAAAAAATGCGTTTTGGCGCCCGCAAGTCTCGCAAAAATTGCAGGGCAATCACGATTGCCCTGGAACGCAATTTTGACTTCGCGGGAGGGGCTGTCTGAACTGTTACCGCCAATGGAACAGCGTGTGAAAGGAATCTTTATGATCAAAATGCAGTTCCCGGCTCCCACCCTCGTAGCCGGCAATGGTTATGGCAATATCGTCCCCCTCCCGTTTCAGGCCATAAATATATTCCTCTTCCAGATCGAACACGGCGATCATGTTCATCTTCCAGTCATAGATCACGCCCTGACTGCCAACAGTACCCGCATAGATCACGCTTTCCACAGGGTTATCCAACGCTTTCCAGTTCTCATCCCACGTAAGGAGCGAACCTGTATATTCCCACTCCCATTGCCCGCTCCTGGTACTGTAAAAGCCATAGTAAGCGCTGTCGGGGCTGATATGCCCCTCCACCACGATATATTCGCCGAACTCCCGGATGCTTTCAAGTGCGTTGACCTGATCACAGAGGTCTGTCATCCTATACGCCTCCCCGTCAATGGCGATCGTTATGTTGTATACATCTCCTGTAACAGTCACAATATGCCCGGAGGAAAGTTCCACCGGTCCGGGGAATCGGCTGTTGATGGAATCAGGAGCGTTTTCTCCGATGCTCCGGTTGTCTTCCTGTGCTGCAGCGGGCTGAATCGGATCTCCATCTGCGGAAGCAGGTTCCCTATTTCCATTGCTTTCCGCAGAAAGTATCACGCCGGAATCACTGCTTTCTCCGCTTTCCTCCGAAAGCATCTCTGCGGGAATACCGCCCTTATCGCCATCCTCCGACGGCCTGCCCGTGAGCAGGCATACTGCCAGACCGGAAAGCAGGATCACCGCAAGCGCAGCAGCCGCAGCCATCGGCTTTCTGTACCTGACAATGTGCCTGATCCGACTCTGTGTATCTCCCTCGCCGAAAGCAATGGGGGCTCCCGCAAGACAGGATCTCCCTTCACTCAGCCTGAGAAGCGTATCCGCATATGCACACCTGCTGTCCTCTCCCAGCACTCGCAGGACCGCCTCGTCACAGGATAACTCTATATCCCTGCTCATGAAAAACAGCGCCACCCACACAAGCGGATGGAACCAGTAAGCGCAAGTGATGAGATAAGCCGCCATTTTGGCCAGATGATCCCTCCTCTTGATGTGCATCCTTTCATGCAGGATCACATAAGCCATATCTTTCTCCCCCAGTTCCGAGGGCAGATAGATCTTCGGTGAAAAAATGCCCATGACAAACGCGGTGGGTATGCCGTCCGCCAGATAGCAGTTATCTTTCTGCTTTATGCTGCACCGCAGCTTTCTCTTTAAACGCAGGCAGGATATCCCCCCATACAGCAGACACCCCAGGCATCCTGTTCCCCAGACAGCGAACAGGGGCATCCAGATGCCTTTTCCCCTGTACAAGGCCTTCGGTGCAGACATGCTGCCCGTGCCCTGTTGTTCTCCCTGTGATCCCATTGGCATACCGATATTTATGCTTTCCGGTCGCTCTTTCCATGCTCCCGCATTTTCGGCACTCTGTGCTCCCGCCGACGCAGACACGCCATCTCCCGCCAGCGTCTGATCAGAATACTCTCCCCTGTTTTCCACCAGAACATACTGCATACCGCCTTTTGTCCACAAACCCACAGGGCTTTCCGGCTGGATGGGCATCAGCAGCCGGACGAACAGGATCAGCCACAGCAAACAGGCATATTTCTTCGGCGCCCGGCAAAGGGCAAAAAACGCCCTTACCAAAACCAGCACACAAAAAATGACCGCCGCCTGCACACTGATTTCCAGCAGCCCCCTGACCAGATCTTCTCCCACAGTTCCCGCCATCACTCATTCTCCTCTATAATCTCTCTCAGTTTCCTGACTTCTTCCTCGTTCAGCTTCCGCCGGGAAGTAAAGGCTGTCAGGAATCCCGGCAGGGATCCCTGAAAAGAACGATCCACATATGCCTCGCTCTGTCGCGCGTAAAAATCTTCTTTTGCCATCCGCACGAACACCGTCCCCTCCCGGTTCTCAAAAAGTCCCCGACCGCTGAGTTTCTTTAATACGGTGTAGGTAGTAGTCCTTTTCCATCCCAGTTCTTTCTCGCAAAGCTTTGTCAGTTCCGCGGTAGTAAGCGGGGCATTTTCCCACACGATATCCGCAAACCTGCCCTCCACCGCTCCCAGACTGTATTCTTCCATGATCCTGCTCCTTCCGTCAGATGTGCGTCTATCATGTATAGACATTTATAGTCTATCTCCTATAGACGCCTTTGTCAATCTTTTTTATAAATTTATTTTCAAGCTTTACATCCTGATCGTTATATGATATTTTAATGTATAGATAGTCTATACTATCGAGTTTCTATATAATATTGCATCCGTTTGCAGAAAGAGGTTCTTTATGGATAGAAAACTGTTTCAGGCCAGCTATTTTGATATGATCGTCTTAAAATTACTGCGCGAAAGGGATATGTACGGCTATGAGATCATTGAGGAGATCTCTTCACGTTCGGAAAATATCTGTGACATAAAGGCAGGGACATTATACCCGATCCTGGCGTCACTGACGGAACAGGGATGGATCGAACCCTATGAGAAACCTACAGAACAGAAAAGGATCAGAAAATATTATAAGATCACGCTGTCGGGCATCCATGCCTTAGAGGATAAAAAGGAAAACTGGCAGAACTATTGCCAGCTGATCAATGGCCTGATCGGGCCATAAGACAGAATCTCATGGAATGCCGCAGAACGCGCATCTGAGATGAATGTGCGCAAAGACCAATCGGGTCGCAGAAAGGCAGAGGCACTAACATGGAAATGATAGACAAGTATCTGGATGAAGTCTGTGGATACATAAAAAACATACCATATCGGCGCACCGTCAGGCGGGAACTGCAAAACCATCTGGAAGACAGCATGGAATATGCGGGGCAAAACAACTCTGACCGTGAGGAAGCCGCCAGGCGTGCCATCGCCGAAATGGGAGACGCGCGGGAAACGGGACTCCGGCTGGACGCGCATCTTTCCGTCCGACCCAATCTACGGCTCATTCGGTATATCCTTGTGATCTTCTGCCTGTATACCGCTGCAAGCTTAAAGATAGACCCCTTTTTTCCTGAAACGATCCTGACACTGCTCACATATGGCGTATGCGCTGTCCTGTTTTCTCTTCTTCGGAAAACAGACCTGGAGGGCAATTCCCACCTGATCAAATATCTGTACTTCGGCACCCTGTTTCTGTTATCGGCCATGAGCCTGTCAGTGGATCCTGAAACAGGAAAGGAATGTATGTCCACAGGCGGGATCATACTGTTTTTCTGTGTCGCATTCTTTATATACAAGCGGCACAAAAGCGATGTGTCAGGCCTTATCGCCGCACTGGGCTCATTTCTGCTGCCCATCCCGCTGTTTCTGTCTGTTTCCGCATACGCGCCGCTTTTTCTTTATATCATTGCAGGCCTCCTTACATTTGTCCGCTTCCTTACCCGGGGATGGAAACTTAACGCCCCTGACAGAATTTTTTTCTGCCTCTGCATTGCGATCACGGTCGGGATCATTGGAGTATTATGCGGGACCAGCATATCCCTCAAACGGAGCCTGTGGAATGGCTTCTTCCTGCGCGACGGCCTGAACCATTTTCCTTATCTGGCCCAACATTTCAGGACATATCCGCTGGCGGCGTGCATGAGCCGCTACGGGAACTGGACGGCTGTTCTCTATCTTGTTGTATTCTCACTGCTTCTGGCGGAACTTATCCGGATGAAAAGAAAGGTACATTACTCCTGGGGACGGAATATGCTGGACTGCATTTTCCTGATGCTGCTCCTGAAAGGGACATTCGCGGTGCTGCTCAACCTTGGCGTTCCGCTGATCCGTTACGATATGCTTCCGTTTGCGGGATTCGGTTTCGATCAGATATCGAACTTCCTGTTGATCATGATGGCGGAATATGTATATTGTTTTGGTGATGCTGTGTTTGGTGATCACAGCTTTTTTGAGGAGCAAAAATGCTAAGCCACAGATCTTACTCCATGGCTTAGCATCTATATCACTGTTTCCATATTTACCGGTTGATCTTCTGGCCTACCGTGATCTTATTGGGATCCTTGATCTGGGGATTTTTGGCCAGCAGCTGCTGTAATGTCATATTGTTTGCCCTCGCGATCCTGCTCAGGCTGTCGCCGGACTTCACCTCATAGGTTCCGCCCTCTCCGGCTGACGCGGTTCCTGCTCTGTTCCCAAAATGCTGCGCCAGGTACAAAGGGCCGTACCAGGGGATATCGTTATCAAGGGCCGCGCCTGCGGGAATGACGATCACATATTCCTTATCCTGGTAGGTAAACTCCATCTTTAAAGATACGTCACCCTTTGCCAGCAGTTCTTTCATAACGGAATTGGACAGCGCCGAAATGCCCTCGTCCATAACGACGGTAGAGCCGGACGGCGCCGCTTCGATCTCTTCGGTCACTTCATCCTCATAGGCAGCGGTTTCTCTTTCAGCGCTGCTGCCAGCAGAAACGCTGCCGGATGAACTGCTGGCGGAAGAAGCGTTGTTGGAAGGATTGCTGTCGGACGGTGAAACGACAGGGGCATTGGACAGGCTGGCGTCCGGTGTCACCTCGCCTACATACAACAATGTATGAAGATCTTCTGTAACACCAAACACATTGTCCCCATTTGCGTCTCTTCCGATATGTAATTGAACATATACAGAATAAGATGTACCGTTTTTAAGATGATCAACAATACAACTGCCACCAGTCTGTCCATCCGCACACTCCATTCTGTAATCCTCTTCACTTAAATCATTGATCGTTTGGGTATTAGCATTCTCAATCGCTCCCTCTGCTGCAATAAAGTCCATGTAATTGTCAAATGACCCCGCACAAAAATTAGGTATATTGCTCCTCCACTGTATCGTGACCTGCCCGTTCCCCGGCGTGAGCGTAAAGGAACTGGCAGTCATGTGCGCCGTGGGATCCGTGCATAGCGTAGCCGCCTGCGCCGTTGCGGGCATCATTAAGGGACCTCCGACTGCCAGCGCCCCACCTAATAACAACGCTAAAATTCTTCTTTTCATTTCATAGTCCTCCTGTCTCAATATCTGATATGTTTGATACTACCCAAGTTTTATGACATTGCGCAGTTCTCCCACATTGCCCGATAAGATATCCAGGAGGACATGAAAGTACTCCGATCATGAACGGCATTGTTCCCGGTGGCCTGTGTGGCCGGAAAATGCAGGTTCAGGATCTATCGGTTGATCCTCTGTCCTACCGTGATCTTATTGGGATCCTTGATCTGGGGATTCTTTGCCAGCAGCTGCTGCAGTGTCATATTGTTTGCCCTCGCGATCCTGCTCAGGCTGTCGCCGGACTTCACTTCATAGGTTCCGCCCTCTCCGGCTGCTGCGGTTCCCGCTCTGTTCCCGAAATGCTGCGCCAGGTACAGAGGACCATACCAGGGGATATCATTATCAAGGGCCGCGCCTGCAGGAATGACGATCACATATTCCTTATCCTGGTATGTAAACTCCATCCTTAAGGACACGTCACCTTTCTCTGCCAGTTCTTTCATAACGGAATTGGACAGCGCCGAAATACCCTCGTCCATAACGACGGTAGAGCCGGACGGCGCCGCTTCGATCTCTTCGGTCACTTCGTCCTCATAGGAGACTGTTTTTTCCTGGTCACTGCTGCCAGCGGAAGCGCTGACGGACGAACTGCCGGTGGAAGAAGCGCTGTTGGATGAACTGCTGTCGGAGGGTGAAACGACCGGAGCATTGGACAGACTGGCATCCGGCGTCACATTGCCTACAAGCAGTAATTTATGGAGGCCTTCCGTATCATTAAATCCATCCGTAATATATATCTGCGCATATACATAGTAAGTGGTGCCGTTTGTAAGTCCTGTGAT
Source organism: Lachnospiraceae bacterium (assembly GCA_023664345.1). Classification (GTDB taxonomy): domain Bacteria; phylum Bacillota; class Clostridia; order Lachnospirales; family Lachnospiraceae; genus Acetatifactor. The sequence continues at coordinate 26,833 of JAMPFQ010000007.1, forward strand.
CGTTTTCTTGCCGTCAGCCGACCCATATACTTGTGCAGCCCATTGATAACCTCCATCCTCAAATGCTTCCCCACTCAGGTCGGAGGCTGTTTTGTCTTCAGCGCCCTCGATCTCTTCCTCGGCCAGCAAAAGGGACATCCGATTGCCGCTCCATTCCTGCTTACAGAAATTAGGTATACTGCTCGCCCACTGTATGGTGATCTGTCCGTTCCCCGGCGTAAGTGTCCAGGAACTAAAGTGCGTTTTGGGATTCGTACACGGGTCAGCCGCCTGCGCTGTCACCGGTACGGCCAGAGTACCCCCCCCCAACTGCCATTGCTGCACCTAACAGCAATGCTAAGATTTTCTTTCTCATTTCACATTCCTCCATGTAATATAAAAGTCATGACTCCCTCTTTGCAGAGCGAGCCATGCGGTTTTGGGAGACTGCGTTCCTGCCTGTGGCATCACACAGTTCTCCCTGCTCTATAAAATAAGATACTTTGGAGGACGGAAAGGTTCCCGGAGATTTCAAATGGCAAAAAAAATCCGGGACTGCATCAATCAAAAAAATGCAGTCCCGAAAATACTTCTTCGGCTGGTTTATTTAAACTTACGATTATTCCGTCTTCCACTGCCATGTAGCCCTGGCTGCCATCCTTACCCTTTACCAGGATCCACCGTTCCCCGTCCGTGCCAAGGAAAAACACCTCATCCTGGGCCGGGATCACCGTCATGGTTGACGTCTCCTCCCATTCACAGCACACGGGCAGATCCTCGTACAGCGCATGTCCGGAGGCGGGCAGGAGATCATGCCATCCCAGACCCAGTCCACTGATCCTCATGCCGTCATACCACCAATGATCCCACATGTACGCGGTCTCTATCAGGTCTGTCCGGGAACGCCCCATGATACCGCCATATCCGTTAAAACCGTTCACTCCCCCGTTCTTTTCCGCAAAAGGGAAACCGGAAACGGATCCGATGCAGGACAGCGTGCCGTCATATTGAAAGAAATAAGTGACCGGATCCTCGCTTGGCCCTTCGTCAAGGACGGCGATCTCCAACACGCCGTCGCTTTCCTGGATATCCGTAATATAAAAACCGTCCAGGGTGGGATTCGTCATCTTTATATCCGATACAGCGTCGGCAAGTTCATTTGCGATATAGGCTTCTCCGTTTACGGTAAGGGTACAGAAAATCTCTCCATTTCCCTGTTCCGCTGCCCGATAGCCTATCCTGTCCGCCGCGCCGTCACCGTTCAGATCCTCCGTTGCCGTTTCCGATGCCTGATACGGTTTCGGATATGGATGCTGCCTGTCATATTCCGCCTCGGCGGCTGCCAGCAGCTGTAAGTTATCCTTTTCCACCTGGTTCAGGACGCTTTCCGGAAACTCCTGCGGCGGTATCTCTCCCTCATACCAGGTACATCGGTCAAAATAATGCTGCAGGTATGCATTGGCAAACTGCCTGCCATGCCTGGCATATATCTCGTTTCTCGCGATCCACAGGCTGTTGTCCGACCATCCTGCCAGTTCCGCCGGATCGAGCAGGAGGATGCTGCTGGTGGGAAGCATATATTCGTCCGCGTTACCATGAACGCCGGAACCCGCGATCTGCAGGGAAGCTTTCAGCTGCGGCACCTGCTGGCACATCCTGACGTATTCGCCCGCAATCTCCTCATCCTCCGTATCACAGGCAACATCCGTGGGCTGGGCCATATAATAGAGCGTTCCGTCCTCCGTGTAGGCAACGAGTACCTTTCCATGATCATATTCCACGGGCTCCTGTGTGCGGAAGAACCCACAGATATATCCGGTGGCTTCGTCTTTCTCATAGGAGGCTTTCTGGTAAATGGAAAAACCTGCCTCGTTCTCCTCCATCACACAGCGTCCCACCCATCCGTCGGGCAGCGTGACCGTATATTCCTGCCAGGTATACTGCTTCTCCTGTGGCGCTTCGACCTCATATGCTCCCGCAGAGCCATCTTTATTTCCTGCGCCGGATCCTCCCTGGGACGGCTCTTCCCCCACAGGCTCTGACGCTGTTTCGGTTCCTGATGCTCCCGCCGCTTCACCACTGCCACCGCCTGTTTCAACCGAAGCAGAACATCCCGTCAGCAGTATCCCGACTGCCATCAACGCGATCATTTTCTTCTTCATATCGTTATTTAAAGGGTATATACAGATCTTCTATATAAATGCCCATCACCTTTCCCACATTGATCATATTGGTAAATTCCAAATTCATCTGCTGGTAAGTCTTATCCCCTTCATTGCTGACGGACACGCTTCCGCTCTGGGTATAACAGTCCTCCTCCAGATCATGGCTTGCCACGGTCAGTTCGCTTCCGTCGATCATCTTCAGCCTGATCGCGATGCTGTTATCCGAAACTCCCAGTTCATCGCTGGGAAACCTGGACACATCGGCACGCACCATGAGCCCGAAAGGCGTCAGTTCAATGTTCATCACCTCCGCTGTGGTATTGATAAAGGGAAATACCATGTCCGGCGTGCCCTCAATCTCTATCCGGTCCGTGACCGTGGGATAAAAGTCAAAAGTAATGCTCCATAAGCCCTCCACAAGCAGTTTGGGGCTGTCGGAATAGGGATCTTTCGTCAGATCCCTGAAACAGGCTGTCACCGCAGCGCCCTCCTCCAGGGTCTCGTCAAACACCAGGCTGATCACATAAGTCGCTATATTGGGACGATCCTCATTCACCTCCAGCAACTCACAGGAGATCGCCCCGCTGAGAAGCTGATACGCGCTGTAGTTTGTCCCCTTACAGAAACAGAAATAATCAAACAGAACATCCTCCTCGAACCGGATGCCGGAGGATGCCGTTATCTTCACCATCAGATAAATGCTGTGACTGTCAATGACCGATTCCTGCAGTTCCATCATCAGGTCAGGCTTGCTTTCTATCAGCTGTTTTTCGGTCTCCACCCCCATCTCCGCAATGTCTTCCTGGGAATTGCCTCTTCCCAGGAAATCCATGATAGTTTCTTTAAATGTTTCAAAAATATTCGCTTTTGCGTCTACAGTATACAGGGAAACGACACAGAGGATACAGAGCAGGCAGACAGCGAGCCGAAGCAGCGGCCTGCTTCTTTTTTTCTTTTCCAGGATCGGTTCCTTTTTCATGATATCGACCAGGAGCTGATCCACTTTCTCATCATAGGATGGCGGAACCTCTAAATCCTTGAATCGTTTTTTCATTTTTCTGTCAAATTTTTTCATATCCGTTATTCCACCTATTCATCCAAAGCTTCCTTCAAAAACTCCCTTCCGCGATTCAGGCGTGACTTCACTGTCCCCACAGGGATATCCAGCACCCTGGAAATATCCCGCAGGGAAAGATTGTTGTAATAGAACAGCACAACAACGATGCGGTATTCTTCCTTAAGTGTCTGCACGATATCCCACAATTCATTATGACTGTCCTGAACCGGCGGCAGCAGCCGCTCCACATTTTCATCACCCAGAAGTTCCAGTCTCTTATTGCGGAGTTTCAATGCCTCGTTCTTCGTGATCGTGATCATCCATGATTTGAATTTATTCGGATTCTTCAATTGCGTCAGATGTTCATACCCGTTCAAAATAGCGTTACAGACAGCATCTTCCGCATCTGCTTCATTTTTCAGGATTGCATAGGCAGTTATGTAAAATTGGTATCTGTATTGACTGACTCGCTCACAAAATTCAATTTGTTTCATCGCCCTCGAAACCTCTTTCTATCTCTTTTGGCATGCTCCATGATCCAAGACAAAACGCACCCCATATAAGGTAGATACTCAAAAGCTGGAAAAGGTTCCCGAAATTTCCAATTTATGTCAAAATCTTCCTTTCTGTCATGCCATCCTTCAACTGTTTCCGACAAGGTTCTCCAGCAATTCCATAAGCCTGCCCTGTTCCACAGGTTTCAGGAGATACCCGGCGGGTACCAGGCCCAGCACCGCCTGGATCTTTTCTTTCTCTTTAACCCCTGTCAGAAATACCACCGGAATCTCACAATATCTCTTCTCCTTTTGCAGCATGGTAAAGATCTCTTTGCCGTCATGATCCGGCATGTCATAATCCAGCAGGATCAGGTCCGGCAGCCATTTCCGCATCATCCGCAGCGCTTCCATGCCGGATCCGGCGGTCATGACTTCGTATTTGCTTTTTAACAGATTCTGCAGCATATTGCGCTGGATCCCGCTGTCGTCAATGATAAATATCCTTTTCTTCTCCCACGGAGCCCTCTCTTCCGCTTCCTCCTCGCTCTCCGTGATCCCCGACAGTTTCTGTGAGATTGCCCACGAGATATCCCGCATCTGTACCGGCCTGGCTATGGCCTGGAACTGCTCCGATTCCTCAAAGTCCTTAAATATCCGCAATTCTTCTTCCGTTCCCACATAAACTACCGGAATGTACGACAGGTTCGCCTGAATGTGGGCAAAGATATCCCTGTGGTACTCCTCCATCCCTCCGGTGGAGATCAGAATCAGGTCCGGTTCCTCCATCTTCAGCATCCCGATGACCACCTCCGGGTTATCGGAGGCCAGCTGCATTTGATATTCCTTGCCCAAAATGCGGTTTAAATTCTGAACTGTCGTGTTAAATTTCCCGACCAGCAAGATCCGCTTCATATCCATAGTTCGTCTTCCTCTCCTCCCTGAATCTCCAACGGCTGCATATAGTATCTGTGTTTTTCCAGTTCTTCCATCAGTATGGGGTGCAGCGCCGCGATCCTTTTCCTGTCTCCCTCTATCGCCGCCAGTTCCAAAAGCCTTGCCAGCTTAGAGAGGATCAGCGCACCCACCATGGCCGCATTGCTCTTTAACGCGTGAACCTCTATACGGTAACGATCCACCGCGCCCTGTTCCTGTGCCTTTATTTTCTCATATCCGTCCTGAAGCTTCCTCATAATGTCCGGCAGTTCATGATATACGTCCTGCATGGTCAGCAAAAGCAATCCATCCTCTTCAAAATACTGCCTTGCGTAACCGAGGTCGATCTCCGGAAGTTCCGGGATCTCCAAAGCGGCCTGCTGTTCTTCGGGCAAGGCTTCCAAAACAGGTTCCAGCGAGATCTTCGGGACATCGCGCCTTAAGAGCGCTTCCAGTTTGCCTCCCTGTATGGGCTTTGACAGGTAATCGTCAAACCCTTCTTCCAGATACTTTTCCCTGGCTCCCACGATCGCGTTTGCCGTCAGGATCACCACCGGAACATCCCTGCATTGACTGTCCGGAAGCTGTTTCATCCGATGCAGCGTTTCCACGCCGTCCAGTTCCGGCATCATGTGATCCATGAAAATGATGTCAAACCGTTCCGCCCTGACCAGATCCAGGCATTCATAGCCGGAGGCCGCTTCCGTGATCTGTACCTGCGTCTGCTTCAACAGTCCCCGGAACACACGGCGGTTCATCTCATTATCATCCACCACCAGCACTTTCACATCCGGCGCCACAAAGCTGGCCGTGTAACGCTCTTCCTGATATAGATTCCGGCTCCGCTCTTCAAAATTTCCGATGGGCTGCTGCTCCAGCACAGCCTGGCGCAGCGAGAAAGAAAAAACAGTCCCTTTGCCATACTCGCTCTCCACTTTCAGGCTGCTGCCCATCAGATCCAGCAGATCCACCACAATGTTCATGCCCAGGCCGGTTCCCTCCACATGCCGGTTCCTCTCCTCTTCTATCCTCTCAAAGGCGGCATACAGCTTCGGCATGTCTTCTTCTTTGATGCCGATCCCCGTATCCCTGACCGAAAAACGCAGTTCCGCTTCCGACCCCTCCGTCCCTGCGGAGACTTCCAGCGTCACGCTGCCTTTCTCCGTGTATTTCACCGCGTTGTTCAGCAGATTGATGAGCACCTGGCGGATCCGCACATCGTCCCCGAACAGCTGGTTCGGTATGGTCTCTTCCACTTTCAATAGGAAAGCAAGGTCTTTATCCTTCGCTTTCACATAGATCATGTTCACAATGTCGTTCAGCAGGCTGTCCAGCGCGTATTCCACCGGGATGATCTCCAGTTTGCCCGATTCTATCTTCGCGGTGTCCAGGATATCATTGATCAGCGCCAGCAGAGTGTTTGCGGACGCCCTGATATCCAGGGCGTACTTTTTGGTCTCTTCCTCCCTGCTTTCCCGCAGAATCATTTCATCCATCCCCAGGACCGCATTGATGGGAGTCCGGATCTCATGGGACATCCTTGCCAGGAAATCCGTTTTGGCCTGGTTCGCGTTCTCAAGCTGTATCGTATACTCGTAGATTTCCGTGATATCCCGCACCACCAGCAATTTGCCATAAAATGCGGAGCCTTTTACGATGCTCTTTTCATGGACTTCATAGACCCGCTTGTTCCAGGAAAGCTGCTTCTTATCCCGGCACAGATATTCCAGCTTCTCTATGACTGTGTCCTGGTTCTCCCTGCCCAGATCGGGATAGATGACCCTGATCTGGGGATTGGCGTAGATCAGCTGGTGGTATTTGTTCAGTACCAGCAGACCGTCCGTGAACTCATCGATCACATGCTCCTTTGCCAGATCCATGGTATCCAGCAGGTTATACCGCAGCATGATCACCAGAAGCAGAAGGGTACTGATCAGGTAAGCCGGAAGCGTGGCATCGTATCCTCTCGTAATGCCGCTGAAATATACTACAAAACCGATCCCCGACACCGCCACGATGGCCGTCAGGTACAGCACCTGCTTTTTTTCCCTTGCGCCGATGGTCCTGCCATATCTGTATATCCCCACTGCCAGCAGGATCAGCAGATAGACCAGCACCAGGCCGCTGTATATCTTATAGATCGGGCTGTGCCCCAGCACCAGGTGCGGAAAGTATCCCTCCTGCGTATAGTCGATACTGCTGTAGAACAGAAAATGCCTGTCACAGGTGAACACCAACAGGCTGATCCCGATATGCAGGGAGCATAATGTGTATTTGATCCATTTGGGGATATGGATATCGTAAAACCGCATGATAAAAAGAAAGGTGGCCAATATGATATACGGTTTCCCAAGATAAAGGAATTTTACCGCCTGGAGCGCCATCTCTTTCGAGGAAGCCTGGATCTCAAACAGATACCCCACAAAATTCACCAATGTGGCGATCACTATGATCAGGAGATTGACCTGCATCCACGAGGCTCTCTGCTGCAATATGTACAGGATTTCTATGAGCAAGACCGCTATCCCGACGATCTGTATGCCAATGAACAATGACAGCAACTCCGCTTTCCTCCCTGAATGAATATTCTGATTCCCTATATTAGATAGCCACCATTCCAAAAAGGTTCCCGGTCTTTGTCAAAATGTCGGGATATTCCCGGTCTTACTTCTCGTGCAAAAGGCTCATCTTCAACTCAAACATGGCAGGGCTCATATCCAGATAATGGGTATGGGAATTCTCAAACCTCTGCTCCTCTTTCCAGATCTCATGTTCCAGCTGATCCCTCACATAATTCCTGATCTCATCCAGGGAGGGCAGCGTGTATACCAGTTCGCCGTTTTTAAAGATCTGCTTCTGCAGTGGCTTGAAAGTACAGTCCACAAAGCTTCTGTTCTTCCAGTAATGGATGGGATCCACATAGCGGACAGGCGCTGTGGTGTCGATCTCCTCCCCTTTCACGGTAAGGTAATCCGCCACCGCTTTGCCCTCTTTATCATAAACCCTGTAGATCTCCTTGATGCCCGGATTCGTGATCTTCTCCGCGGTTTCGGAGATCTTGATCTTGGGTACGAACTTACCCTCGCTCTCCACCGCCGCCAGCTTGTAGACCGCGCCGAATACGGGCGTGGTGGAGGATGTGATCAGCTTTTCGCCCACACCGTAGCTGTCGATCAGCGCCTCCTGCCGGTTCAGGGAAGAAATGGTATATTCATCCAGACTGTTGGAAGCCACAATGATGCAGTCCTTTAACTCCGCCTCATCCAGAAGCTTCCTCGCCTCCTTTGACAGATAGGCAAGGTCCCCCGAATCCAGGCGGATCCCTTTCAGCCGTTTTCCCATGGGCGCCAGGATCTCCTCTGCCACCCGGATGGCGTTGGGCACGCCGCTGTGCAGCACGTCGTAGGTATCCACCAGCAAAACCGTGGAGTCGGGATAGCTTTCCGCATAAGCCTTGAACGCTTCATATTCATTCTCAAAGGACATCACCCAGCTGTGGGCCATGGTGCCGGAAATGGGAATGCCGAACATCTCCCCCGCCAGCACGGTGGCCGTGCCAACCGCGCCGCCGATATAAGCCGCCCTGGCTCCGTAGACTGCAGCGTCCACATTATGGGCTCGCCTTGCCCCGAAGTCGGACACCGGCTTGCCGTTGGCCGCGCGCACGATCCGGTTGGTCTTGGTGGCGATCAGGGACTGATGATTGATCTGCAAAAGGACCGCCGTCTCGATCAGCTGGGCATCGATCAGAGGCGCCACCACGGTCATGACCGGCTCGTTGGGATACATGATGGTCCCCTCGGGCATGGCATAGATATCGCCCCTGAACCGAAAACGGAGCAGATACTCCAGAAACTCTTCCGTGAACAGCTTCCTGGAACGCAGATACTCCACATCCTCCTCGCCAAAATGCATGTTTCGGATGTATTCCACCACCTGTTCCAGTCCCGCAAAGATGGAAAAACCCGCGTCATCGGGATTTTTCCTGTAAAACACATCGAAAGCCACCAGGGTGTCCTGATCCTTTTTATTAAAGTACCCGTTGGACATGGTGAGTTCGTACATATCCATGACCATGGAAATATTTCTTTCATTGAACTGGGTTTTTTTCATTTTAGATTGCCCCTTTTATGCCATTTTAGTTCTGACGGTGATGTGCTCCGCTTTCTCGCTTCTGCCCGTGCGCCATATATTCGTTCGGTTATTGATTCGTCGGCGCACCACCCCTCATGACCCGAACACAGCCGGGCCAAAGGCATCCGCGTCCTGTTCCTGCCTGATGTCCACCTGCACATTTTTCACAGTCATATTCTCCACAATGCCTTCCGCAAAATTGTCTTTGTTGGCGGTGATGCGGAGATCCTCAAAGGTGAAGCCCGACAGGTGATACTGCTCCTCCTGGGCCTCCACGTTAAAATAGGTATCGCACTGGCAGTCACAGTTCCGTATCGTGATATGCTCTCCCCGGGATATGGGCATATCGGTCCTGCCTTTCAGGTCAAAAAACTGCGTCCAGGGCTTAATGGTCATGAAATTGATCACTCTCGCAGTGACATCCTCCACCGTGATATACTCATACAGCTGGGGCGTGTCAGGACGCATCTTCAGCCATAACAGGTTCGCGCCGTCCATCACTTTCAGCCTGCGGATCATGATATTGCGGTTATGCACGGACTCGGAGCCGCAGGTCAGGCATCCGTGGCAGAATCCGTAGACGCAGTCCTCCACGATGATCCTCTCGTTGGCGCCGTTCTCCGGCGCTGTATCCGCCCAGGGGCCCTTGCCTCCCTTTAAGACCACGGAATCATCATTTACCTCCATGTAACAGCCCTTGATCAGCACATCGGAGCACACATCAATGTCAATGGCGTCCGTGCTGGGCGCTTTCACAGGCTTCGCGGGAGAGAAAATGCGACAGTTCAAGTATTTCACATGATTGCATTTATAAATATGGTTTGTCCAGAAATGCGCGTTCTGCAGATGCAGATCCGCAACCAGCACATTCTGCGAATTGGAGATATACACAAGGCGGGGTCTCTGCTCGTCCTTGTTGGTACACTGAGGATTCCATTCTCTCCGCAGCCAGAACGCTTTCCAGGATTTTAAGCCGTTTCCGTCTATGACGCCGGGGCCGCACATGGTAAAGCCGTCCACGCCGTCGGCATTGATCAGCGCCGCAAAGTAAGGACAGGTTTCCCCCTCGATCCTGGTCTCACAGAGCCTGTAATCGGAGATATCATCGCTTCCCTTCAAAGTGCCGCCCTCCGATACATAGAGATTGACACCCTGCTTAAAAAAGAGGGAGCCTGTAAGATAAGTTCCGGCGGGCACCACGATCACACCGCCGCCCCGCTGCGCCGCCAGGTCGATCAGCCACTGGATCTCCATGGTGTGAACCTTTCCATCATCAAAAATATCATACTGCGTCAGGATATATTGCCTCCCCAGTTCCTCCAGAGCCGGGACTTTTGTGTCATAGAACCATTCGTCAACGGGCGTTCCGTCAGGGAAAAAATCTTTATCAGGCATGTTTACCTCTCTTTCCGCCGCGGTTGCGGCATGAACTTGTTATACAATTCCATTTTACCATTCTTTTCTGATATCTGAAACAGAAATATCATATTTTGCCGTAAATTCATCCATATCTCCGCTGTCCCGTATGACCATGACCTCTGTAAATTTCCCCGTATGGATGTCCTTAAAGCCCGCCACCTGTTCGCCGGTGCATATGCTGGCGCGGATAACCGGTCTCTGATTTTCCCTGTCGTATGACTCCTTTGTCTGTCTGCGTCCGAACATGTGATACCTCCCTGGGGCTGCTCCGCCTTAAAGATTATTATACATGCAACATGTGATGCTTGCAACTGCTTTGGTATAATCAAAAACAGATTTGACAATACGTATTAATGCGTATATAATAAAAGTATGTCAACCTATGCGATGAAAGGAACGGTCACTATTTGAAAGCTTCCGAACTAATCAAACTCTTAAAGAAAAATAAATGCTATTTAGTGCGGCATGGGAAAAATCATGATATATGGTGCAGTCAGATCACGGGCAGACAATTTTCCGTACCACGCCACCCGTCACAGGATATTCCCAGGGGAACGTATGAGAACATCAAAAAAGAGGCAGGATTCTAAGATATAATTTCAGGAGGTGAGAGAGATGGCTAAATATGCATACCCAGCAGTCTTTACAAAAGAAGATAATGGGCAGTATTCCGTAGTATTCCGGGATTTAGAGGGCTGCTATACCTGTGGAAATAATATAGAACATGCAATAGAAATGGCTGAAGATGCTTTGGCCTTGGTCTTGTATGGATATGAAACAGAAAGAAAAGAAATTCCGGCGCCTTCCCCAAGGGATACCATAGAATTACGTCCGGGCGAATTTATCAATGATATTAGATGTGACACTTTGGAGTATAGAAAAATGTATAATAACAGATCCGTAAGAAAAAATGTCACTCTACCGGAATGGTTAAATGAAGAAGCGGAAGCATTAAGAATCAATTTTTCACAGGTACTGCAGGATGCCCTGATGCAGAAGCTGGGCATCTGATTTTATAGCAAAACCGCCACACAGGCATCATAGTAAACTATGTGTGGCGGTCTTTTATTTTTGTAAATTCAGCCATAAAACAGCAATCCGTCAAACACTTCCCTACAGTCCTTATCCAGTTCTTTTACGATACCGCCCTCCATCCGGAACCACCCGCGGCTTCCGTCTTCAGCCTCCACATAGACCCAGCTGAAAGTGCTGTCGGTCTGCAGGAAGCGCACGGTCTGGGGAGAAATGATAAAACGATCGATCCCCACATATACGCCCTCCTCCATCGGAGGCAGCATATTCTGTACCGGCAGTTCCTCCAGAAGTTCGATCTCATTAAGCGTGGTAAAATCATAAGTCTCCCGGAGCACCTGTTCCAATTGCCCGGAATCACCGATGCGCCAATCCATATAAACGGCATCCGTCTGTACCACCTGGCATCCCATCCTCCCGCTGATCACACCGTCTTTCATGGCACATGCCCTGATATCGTCCTTGAACTGGCCCAATGCCCGCAGTTTGCCGTTTTCATAGCCGAAAAGATATGTGCGGGGATCGGCGCTGGCCCCATCCTCGTATAACGCCAGAACAATCTCTTTGCCGTCAGGACTGTACGCCCAGATATCATTATGCAGACGGGAGGCCATCTCCGTCACGGCGCTTTCTCCTACCTGGAGCCGATAATACCCGGCGGTATGCCACTGTTCCCCGGAGCCTGCCTGCAGCCTCACCTGCTCCGACACGTTGTCCCCATCCAGGTCGATGAAAGCGGAGGTCTGCTCCGGTTCCCTGACGGACAGTCGCACCAGTGTATCGGGATTTTCCAACAGATACGTCCTGTTCTCCACACCATACGCCTGCCTGTCCTCCTCGCTCATCTGTTGGAAAGTCTTATGATTCCAGATAACTTCATTTTGATTTTCAAGTGGCAGGGTATAGGTCTTTCCAAATCCGTAGATAAGCACGAATCCGCCCTCTATCCCAAGATCTGCTTTCGGAAATACCTCCCGGTAATCCTCAGGGATCTCAAGGCGTTCACGGTGCAGTTCCCCTGTGAGGAGATCGACCACAAAGACTGCCTCCGTTCCGTTTTCGGAATTTTCCTCCGCGCGTTCCGGACTCTCAAAGATATAGAGTTTCCTTTCATAACTCCGTACCGCCGCAGACCGCCCCACGTCCCCCGCCCAGAGACAGGTCAGCCCGCTGTGCGCCCCAAGCCGGTAAATGCCATAATTGCTCAGTTCTATCACATAGACCCCGCGTATGTGTCCCTCCTCGTCATGCTCCAGCATCTCCGGTTCGGACGCCGTGTTGTAAACCTCCCGGATGCTTCCCCCCGCAAGACCCCAGATCCCCAGACTTTCCTCTTTCAGTTCCATGGGAATCTCGACCCGGGAGCCGTCTTTGGCAAAGCTATAGGTCACAATAACGCGGCTGCCCACCCCGGCCCTGGATGACGCCATCAGCCAGTCGGGATTCGGTTCGCTGGCCCATTCCGGCAGTTCGGTATCCGCGCTGCGAAGCCGCACCGGCGACACCATGTTCCACTCCGTCACCTCGCCTGTGCCCGCTCCCAGATGCAGCAACTCCCGCGCCGCAGACACAGGATCGGTAAAGCGAGCGTAAAATTCCTGATCGCCGCCATCCAGAAGCTGACTCAATATCGTCCGATAAAAGGCATCATCGTAGAGCGCTGTCATTTCGGCATAGCCAGTGTGGCTGCTTTCTTCCCCAGCGCTGTTTCCGCTGTTATCCATTTCACCGAAAATGCCCCCCTGACCGTAAGCTTCCACATACTCCTGCGCCGTTCCGATGCTGTAATTATCCCAGGTGCTCTCGTGATCCACGCAGTACAGGCCATCCTGTTTTGTTATCCGTACCGTTTCTTTCACCAGATAAAATTCCGGCACGGACGTCCTCATATGGAACGTGATCTCCGCCGTGGAAGCATCCTGGGACAGCAAGATTGTGTGATCGTATTCCCACGGCCATGGGCTGGAATCCCCAAAGGAAAAACTGTCGCCCCTTTGTATCACTTTGTCCCATTGTCTGAAATTTTCTTCATCCGCCGCCAGCTGGAACAACAGATCGCCGTTTTTGTCCGTGTAGGCTCTGGCCCAATATTCCAGCGCACTTTCGGGGAATCTCCGCGCCAACGTAAGGCCTGCGTGGATCAGTTCCGGGAACGCGCCCGCATTGACCACAGCAAAACCGCAGCTCTCTGCGGGAACCCCTGCGGCGGAATGTGTGCCGGACATGGCTTCGTTCCCCTCTTCCTGTGCATCGCTGCGCACCGTAAACATCAGCGCCGCTGCTAAAACCAGGATCATAACGCCCGGAACCGCCGCCCACCTGGCTCCGGCCTTATAAGCAAGGACGTTCGATACCCGCTGCTTTACGCTGTTCTCGCCAAAAGTGATGGGCGTTATGGCTGCGGGGCATTTCCCTTTCGCGAAATCAAGCAGTGACTGAGAATACTGCTTTTTGATCTCCTGCCCCATCTTTCTGATAACGATCTCATCACAGGACATTTCCATATCCCTTTCCATAAAATAAAAGGCAGTCCACACAAAGGGATCAAACCAATGGAGCGCCGTCAGCAGAAAGGCGAGATTTTTCACCAGATAGTCCTTTCTGCGGATGTGCACCTGCTCATGGCATATGATATACTCCCGCTCTGTTTCTCCCAGGTCTGCGGGAAGATATATTTGGGGCTGAAATATCCCCAGCGTGAACGGCGATCTCACCTGATCGCTCACATAAATATTATCCCTGAGATGCCTTGCTCCGCGGAGGCGCTTTTTCACCAGAACCAGAGCCACTGCGTTATAGCACAGGATCGCAGCCGCGCCTGCTGCCCAGAGAATCAGCAGTATCATATCCCATGCTGTTGGGAATCGTCGGTTTCCCCTTGCGGGCTGCAGCCTGTTTTCCCCTGTGCCGTTCCGATCCGGGTCAATGCCTGCCCTGTTTCCGGGCAGACCGTCATTCCTCGCAGTGGTGTCTGCTCCCGTCACACTTTCCGCCCCATGATCCTCATCAGCGCCCAGGCCGGCTTCTGTCATCGCACCAAGACCATATTGAATCCCTGCATCAACGCTTCCGCCATTTATGCCCACATCAGAACCTGTTCCCTGCACTCTGTCCACATGACCCGCTCCAGATATGTTTCCACTCCCATATGCGCCGTCCAATCCAGCATTCACCGTCACAGGACGGCCCGCCATCCGGTCCACCCGGCTCAAATTTTCTTCCAGCCACGTCCCGCCTGTCACTGCGGAGGGCATCAGACCGAACCGGCTCTCAAGGGACACCGGAATCAGCAGCCGCGCAAACACCACCAGCCAGAGCAGATAGGAATACACTCCGGGAAGCTTCCTCAGACCGGGCCGCGCCAGCAGGATGACCAGCACCGCTACCGCTACCTGAATCTCCAAAAACAATAATCTGATATCCATGCCTGTTCCCCCTTTTGACCGGACTATGATCCCTTATATTCGTCGATCAGTTTCTGGATCTCGTCTATCTGCTTCCGGCTCAGCTTCTTACGGCTCATGAACGCAGCCACGAACTGCGGCAGGGATCCCTCAAAAGCATCCTCCACGATCTGTTCGCTGCGCCTGGCCATGTACTCCCCCTTTTTTATGACGGAGGTCACTACCGCTCCCTCATTTTTCAAAATGCCTTTCTGACACAGCCTGCGCAGCACAGTGTATGTAGTCGATTTCTTCCAGTTCAGTTCCTTTTCACACAAAAGGACCAGGTCGCCCGAAGAAACAGGTTCCTTCTGCCAGACCAACTCCGCAAAACGACTCTCTGCCTCTGCCAGCCTGATATCTTTTTCCGCCATTCCTTTGTCCTCTCTTTCGGTTTACGCTTTGTCAACCTCTGATGTGAGTTTACACCATGTAAACCCGCTTGTCAATATTGGATCGGGCGGATATAAAATATTGGCAGCTTCCAGGGATCTGAAAACTCTCTCTGTCCTATTGACAAAACTTTCCTGATATTACAAAATGGGATTGGAATCACCACTTTTGCTACAAAACAGATAACTCAGGAGGATATAAGTTTGAAAAAAAGACTATGTCTGTTCATGATGTCCCTGCTGCTTCTCCTGTCAACGGGATGCAGCCAGACAGCGCCGCAGGTGTCAGAAGCATTTTCCACAGGATCATCCGAGATCGCATCCGGCTCTTCTGCAACGGCTGCTCCAAATGATGAAAGCAGCTTTCATATCGATACCGATGAGTCCGACAGCACGGAGGAAAGTTCTCTTCCCAGCGAACCGGATACAGCCTCCATCAACGACGGTTCCGGTTCGATCGAGGACGATCCTCTCACTCTCCCGGAGGACGGCTCCTACACCACCAAAGAAGATGTTGCCCTGTATATCCATCTGTACAATCACCTGCCCCCAAACTTTATCACCAAGAAAGAGGCGGAGGCGCTGGGCTGGAGCGGCGGTTCGCTGGAACCCTACGCGCCGGGAAAGTGCATCGGCGGGAGCCGGTTCGGCAACTATGAGGGCCTCCTGCCGCAGGCGGACGGCCGCAGCTATACCGAATGCGACATAGATACCCTGGGCGCGGACAAACGGGGCGCCAAACGTATCGTATTCTCCAATGACGGCTTGATATACTATACGGAAGATCATTACGAAAGCTTTGAACTTTTATATGGAGACAGTCAATAATATGCTTACCTGTACCTTAGACGGAAATAATATCAAAGACAAAGAAACGCTTCACGATACCCTGGCCGAAGCCTTGCGGCTTCCGGACTGGTATGGCAGGAACCTGGACGCCCTGTACGACTGCCTTTCGGATATCCGGGAGGAAACGGATATCCGGCTCCTGCATGAGGACGCCCTGAGAGATCATTTGGGGCGCTATGCCGAAGCCCTGAAAAAAACAATATACGACGCATGTGAGGAAAATGCCCACATACATTTTATGCCAGACACAGAAACCCCTGAAAAACATTTACAGAAGGAGGCACAGCAGATGGACCTGAGCCACATCACAGTCAACACACAGAGCAGCATCCGGATAGCGGGCTCTAAGATACTGTATTTTGACCCGTTCCAGATCGAAGATCCCCGCCATGACGCGGACATCATCTTCATCACACATGAGCACTTTGACCATTTTGAACCGGATTCCATCGCAAAGATAAAAAAGGACGATACTTTTTTAGTTGTTCCGGAATCCATGCAAAAAAAAGTTCTTGCCGAGTCAGGGATCGCACCCGAGAGGTGCCTGTTCCTCCATCTGGACGAGACCTGCGGGCTGGGAGATATCGTCATACAGACCGTTCCCGCCTATAACAAACTGAAACCTTTCCATCCCAAAATGAAAAAATGGCTGGGATATACCGTGGAAATGGACGACATCTGTTATTATGTGTCGGGAGATACGGATGTAAACGAGGATATCAGGGAAGTATCCTGCGATGTGGCGCTGATCCCCATCGGAGGGCATTATACCATGGACAGGAAGCAGGCGGCGAAATACATCGCGGAATTAAAGCCCGGAGCCGTGATCCCCACGCATTACGGGAGCGTCATAGGCGATAAAGAGGACGGTCGAAAGTTTGAAAGCGATCTGAAAGCAATGGCTCCGGATATCCAGGTGGAGTTAAAGCTGTCTTGAAGCTTTTGACATGAAATAGCATCTGTGATAAAATCGAAAATGTCAGGCCGCAGCCAGGATCCTGCGGCCTTAGATATTGAATGCAGACAGATTCCATAAGGAGACACAAAATGGGTAATCCCGCCAGGATCATACAGCTTCATGTGGAGAAGAAAAAAAGCTTCCGGATCATTTTGATGATGGAGTTTTTGCTCATGGCGCTCGGCATTGTGGGGCTTTTTGGCAAAAATGCCGTTTATGAATACGGCCTGTCCGATATGACAACGGCTTTCGGCGAGTATTCGGAGGAGTCCGGAAGCATATACGCGGACGGCACTGTGGCATTTACGGATAACCTGGCGGATTTCACCGATATCTCCCTTCCAAGGGGGACTTACCGCATACAGCTCCACTATGTCACCGATACGGATATGCTGAACCACTGCTATGTGACTGACGCGAAACTCACGGACAAGCTGCTCCAGACCAACGGCGCCTCGCTCTTCTCGGGACTGGATAAAACAGATTATGATATGTGGCTTTACCGCAATGCGGATGGGATCACCGTACATGTGGAATACGGGGGAGAGGGCTTCCTTTCGGTAAACGGCCTTACCATAGTACAGACCAATGCCATGAACAGGATGTGGCTCTTTGAGATATTCTGTCTTGCGTCTTTCATAAACGGCATATATCTTTACGCGGCGTATGACAGGAAATATCATATCCCCGTGAAAAATAAGACCGTCACTTTCTGTCTCGGCGTAACGATGCTGCTCGCGGCGCTGCCCCTGATACCCGATCACACCATACTTGCCGGGGATCTGGGATATCATCTGATGCGCGTGGAGGGTATCAAAGACGGGCTCCTGGCGGGGCAGTTCCCCATCCGGATATCCCCGGAATGGCAGCAGGGCTACGGATACGCGTCCCCCATATTTTACGGCGAGACCGTGCTGTATATCGCGGCGCTGTTCCGCCTGATCGGTTTTACGGTGAACACAAGCTGTCGGCTGTTCATGGCTGTTGTCGTGATCGCCACGGTGCTGATCGCCTATGAATGTTTTAAGAAGATATTCCAGGAGGCTTATGTCGGCGTGCTGTGCAGCCTGCTCTATTCCGTATCGGTCTATCGGATCTACAAAACATATTACTGCGGTTCATGGGGCGAATGCCTCGGGATCATGTTTCTGCCCCTCATCGTTTACGGTTTCTACAGGGTGTTCACACAGGACATCCATGAAAGTTCCTATCAGAGAAGCTGGGTACCCCTGACTGCCGGATTCACCCTGCTCATCCAGTCGCATCTTCTGACCTGCGAGATGGTCGGCGGGTTTACGATCGTCTTATGTATCATTTTATGGAAAAAGGTCTTTCGGAAAGAGACCTTTCTTGTATTGGCCAAAACAGTGATCTGCAGCATTCTCCTCAGTGCGTGGTTCCTGATCCCTTTTGCGGATTACATGCTGACAGGGGACTTCGTGATACATCATGTCTCAGGAAGGCTCATCCAGGACAGAGGCCTGTTTCCGGCGCATCTGTTCCTCACCTTTTTTATCAACGGGGGAAACGTATTCTTTGCCTCCAACGGCATGGCGGACTCCGCGGCAATGGGAATCGGCATGGCGCTGATCGTCCCTCTGTTCCTGCTCTTATATCTGTTCTTTATGGGGAAAGCCAGGGAACTGACCGGATATGAGCGTGGGCTTGGAATCATTGCGGGAGTCTTCTCGGTCATGGCCATGGTGATGAGCCTGAGCCTGTTCCCCTGGGACAGGATACAGTCCCTGAACCGGGTGACCGCCACTCTGGTTTCCAGCATCCAGTTTCCCAACAGGCTCCTTACGATAGCCAACGTGTGCCTCACCGCCGTTGCGGGAGTGGTGGCAAAATATGTTATGATGAACAAGAATACCGTATACAGAAAGGTATATTTTACGGGTATGTGCTTCCTGGTCATACTCGGGAATGTTTATCTGATGGACTGGGGCATGAACACGTTTTCGCCCATAAGGTTCTACAACAATGAGGGCATGGGCACGGGATATATTTCCGGCGCCGAGTATCTGCCCTATGGCGCCCAGCCGGAGCATTTTATGTACAGGCCGCCGATGTGCGAAGAAGGACTGGAAGCTTATAACTATGAAAAGCTTTCTCTTGGCGCCTCTGCTCACATGGTAAACCGAAACGACCAATCGGCCAAAGCAGGATTTCCCCTGCTGTACTATAAGGGCTATCAGGCTTATGCCACGGATAGCGGCGAAAGACTGGATTGTTACGCGGGTGAGGACTTTACCGTTACGGTGAACATTCCCGCCGACTTTGACGGAGATATATCGGTCAGATTCGTCAGTCCCTGGCACTGGCGCGCAGGCGAGGCTGTAACGGCGCTCAGCCTGATCGCCATGGCAGCGACATGCGCCCCTGGCAGAAAGCGGGAACGGATCAGAAAGCGTGATACGGAAAAAAGGGCAGAGGAGGGAATGCTGTCATGAAAGGATCTTTCATACGAAATAAAAAAAACTTCATCATCCTCCTGCTGACAGCGGGCATCGTGTCCATCCCGCTCATGACCGATTATGTGATCATGGGGAACAACACGGCGGCCTCGCTTGCCCGTATCGAAAGCATCTATACAAATCTCGGGAACGCATTTCCGATCCGAGTGGGCACTCTGGGAGATTCCTCCTACGGCTACAGCGCGGCGGCCTTTCAGGCTGACCTGTTTTACTGCGTTCCGGTCTTGTTCCGGCTGATCGGGATAAACCTTGGCGGCGCCTTCAGGCTCACACTCTTTCTTTTTAATATCCTGACTGCGCTCACGGCTTTTTTCAGCTTCCGGAAATGTCTGGGGAGCGACAGGCTGGGACTTGCCGCCGGGATGCTCTACACCTGGTGCCCCTACCGGATCGCCAGCCTGTACACATCGGGAGACCTGAGCGAGGTTTTCGCATGGACGTTCATCCCCATTGTCATTCTGGGCTTGTGGGAACTTTATGGAGACCGGGACATGGCCGCTCCACCCGACAGGGATAAGAGCCGGATAACACTGATATGGGGGTTCAGCCTCATTGCCCTG
Source organism: Lachnospiraceae bacterium (assembly GCA_023664345.1). Lineage (GTDB taxonomy): Bacteria > Bacillota > Clostridia > Lachnospirales > Lachnospiraceae > Acetatifactor. Next base: position 46,728 of record JAMPFQ010000007.1, read on the forward strand.
TGTTCCACGGTATTTTTGTTCCTCATGACGGCATTGGCGGTGCTTCTGTTCCTGATCATGTGGCGGAAAAGCCTGAAAAAGGAAACTCTCCGTAAGATCGCGGGGACTGCTGCAGGTGTGGCCTGCATCAACGCATGGTTCCTGATACCCATGCTGCTCCGGATGCGGGATCCCGAAGCCGTGGGCGTGATGATCGCGGCAGATGTGCGGGGGCTCGGCATGTGCCTCGCGCAGTACCTGACGGTGTTCCACTTTGCCGGGAACAGCACCGGGATATGGGCCGGCGGGATGTGCAATGCATTCGCGTATGCCCCCGGCGCGGCAGTGATCCTGCTGGTCTTTGTAAATCTGTACCTTACATTTACCGGCGCAGCATGTCAGAAAAACGCCGTGCCCGGCACGGAAAAGAAGTCCGGGATCCGCTTCGGCACGGCGATAGCCTGCGCGGGAGCCATATCAATCGTTTTAAGCACATACGCGTTCCCATGGGATATCTTTCAGAACAAAAACATGCTGTTTTCCGTGATGCTCGCAATGATGGAAAGCCCCGCCAGATGGGGAATTGCCGCGGATGTGTGCCTGATAGTGACCGCCTGCCATACGCTCTTTCAGCTTGGAACATTATATGGCGAAAAGATGCAGTTCCGGGCGCTTTTCGCCACAGCGGCGGTGTCATTCGGGACTACACAGTTTTTGCTGGGTCATATCATGACTGGCAGCAGCATTGTGTGGGATAAGGATATTGCGCCCTATGGAAGTATAGAACTGCCTGTGATCTGTGATGAGTCCCTGCTCTGGAGGCTTTGCGAGATCGTCTCATTGATCTCTGTGCTGTTGTGCATCGTGGTATGGCTCATGAGGAGAAGAAAACGTGTTAAAAAAATCTGAGTTTTTTCAAAATCATAAGGTCCGGATATTGTTATGCCTTGAACTTCTGCTCCTGCTTCCCGGGATCCTTGGGCTTCTGTTCGGACACAGCGGACTGATCTCCGATGTGGATAATACGGAAATGCTGATTCGGGACGGGATCGATCTTCCGGCGGGGGCCTATACCCTGAGGCTGTATTATGATACAGAGGAGGAATCTCCCGGCAGTTTCGGGATAAACGCTGAAAATTACGGGTACAGGCAAGTCCTGGCCAACTTTGTCCCCATATATCCGGGAATCATGGAACGGGACTGTGATTTCATACTGACCGGCCCCGTGGAAAATGTGCGGGCGGAACTGGATCTCTCCGAAGCCGTGACTGTACGGGGCGTTGAACTATGGGCGGACAAGGGATGTTACAGAGTGTATCTCCTGCTTGTGATCCTGTTCAGCCTGCTCCTGGACTGGATACTGGTACTGTGGATGTATAACCGCAGGGAACGGCTCCCGGTGGAAAAGCAGCTTGTGCTTTTTGGAGTCCCGGCTCTGGCTTTTGCCGCGTCCCTTCCTATCCTGGTGGATTATAATATGATAGGCGCGGACCTCATATATCATCTGATGAGGATAGAGACGCTGGCCCGGAGTATCTCAAACGGCGAGATCTTTACCAGAATGCGCTCCACATGGCTTGCCGGGCATGGCTATGCCAGCAATTTCTTTTATGGGGATACCTTTCTGGCGATCCCCGCGCTTTTGCGGATAGCAGGATTCAATCTGGACAGCGCATACAGGATCTATGTGGGAGTCGTTAATCTTGCCACCGCCCTGGTCGCCTATCTGAGTTTTTCGCGATGCTTCAAAAGCAAGTATATCGGTATGTTCGGCTGTGCGCTCTACACACTGGCTCCGTACCGCATTTACAATATATACAACCGTGCCGCCGTAGGCGAATACACGGCTATGGTATTCCTGCCGCTGCTGGTGTGGGGATTCTATCAGATCTATACGGAAGATCCGGAAAAAGAAGGCTACCTGTGGAACTGGGCGATCCCGGTGATCGGTTTTTCGGGGATCATCCAGTCACACACTTTGAGCTGTGAGATTGCGGGCGGAACGGTGGCGCTGATGTGCCTTATCCTCTGGAAAAAAACTTTTCGGAAAAAGACTTTTACGGTGCTCGCGCTGGTAGTGGTCATGACAGCTGTGATAAACGCATGGTTCCTGGTGCCGTTTATTGACTTGATGGTATCCGATTCCTATTATTTCGGTCATAACGCAAATGTGCTGATCCAGGAAAGAGGCGTTTATCCCGCGCAAATCTTCTACACCCTTCAGGCGGCGGGATCCTCGTCACGCTTTTATGAGACAGGGATGCAGGATGCCGAGCCCATAGGATTGGGGGCAGCGCTTCTTCTCTGCATGGGGATATGGCTGATCCTGCGGGCGGGTATGCGAAAGGACGCGGCGAGTGGAACGCTGACGGCGGACCATCGGGCGGAAATGCGGGCAGGCGATGTGGCGTTTGCGCTGTGCTGCATCACGCTTTTTATGACCACAAACCTCTTTCCATGGGACAGGATAAGCGGGCTGGGAGGCCTGTTCGCTTCTCTGGCGGGCTCGCTCCAGTTTCCCACACGGATCACAGCCGCAGTGACCGTCCTTGCCGTCACGGTGGCATGTATCGCCGGAAAATGGCTGCTTGAGGGCAGAACCGCGTTCCAGGATATGTTCCTGCCCAAAGGAGCGATCCCGGCTTTCATCGTGCTTGTCTGTGTGATATTCAGCGCGTATCAGGTCAATGACCTGCTGTTTACCAGGGACGGCTATCTGAAGATATATTCTCCCCAGGGTATCGGTTATTCTGCGGTGCTGGGGGCGGAATATCTTCCGGAGGGAGCGGATATGGGACATATGACATATCACGATCCCGTGACATCAAAGGGCGTCACCCTGTCCCATTATGTGAAAGAAGGGCTTACAGTCCAGGCCCATATCGCAAGCGGGGACGCGGGTTATGTGGATCTGCCGCTTTTATACTATAAAGGATATTCCGCCAAAAACACGGACAGCGGCGAGAAACTTCCCGTATCTGTCGGTGAAGACTATGATGTGAGGATAAGCTTTCCGGAGGGCTTTGACGGAAATATCACGGTGAGGTTCTCCGGGAAATGGTATTGGCATGCTGCCGAATGCGTAAGTGTGCTGACAGGCAGTGCGCTCCTCCTGTGGAGGATGCTTCGGAGAAAAGAGAAGGACTGACCAAAAGTTGTGGAAAGGCATGGTCATCAAAATGAAAACGATAGCGATCATCACCGCCAGAGGCGGAAGTAAGAGGATACCGGGAAAAAACATAAAGGAGTTCTGCGGGAAGCCCATCCTTGCGTATTCCATAGAGGCTGCGGCACAGTCAGGGATATTTGACACCGTAATGGTGTCCACCGATGATGAGGAGATCGCGCGGATCGCAAAAGGATACGGTGCGGAAGTGCCTTTTTACAGGAGCGAAAAGACGGCGGGAGACTTCGCCACCACCAATGATGTGCTGCTGGAGGTCCTGGAGGAATATGAAAAGCGGGGAGAGCGCTATGATCTGGGCTGCTGTATCTATCCCACGGCGCCTTTCGTCACGGCTGATAAGCTGAAGCGCGGCATGGACGCTCTGCTGGCCAGCGACGCGGACACGCTGATACCGGTGACGGCATTCTCCTATCCGCCCCAGAGAGCCATGATCGTAAAAGATGGAAAGCTTGTGTTTGAATATCCCCAATATCTTGACAGCCGCTCGCAAGATCTGGAGCCCCATTATCACGATGCGGGCCAGTTTTATCTGTTCAGGACGGCGGCCTTTCAGGTAAACCGCAGGCTCATGGTGGGAAATATTCTTCCTATGGTGATCTCGGAGATGGAAGTCCAGGATATCGACAACCAGACGGACTGGGAGATCGCAGAGATAAAGTATCGCAGGATGAGCCGTTAAGATTTCATATGAACAGTTACCGGAGGAAAACAGATTGAAGATCGCAGTTCTTTCCAATGTCAATATGAACGCGCTGATACGCCTGCTGGCGAGAGAGGCGGATGTGGAGATATATGAGCCGGAGGGATACGGAAATGAGTTAGGCCTTCTGTATGACAAGGGCTCGTCTTATCATATATTTGACGCTCGTGTCACTTTTCTGCTGATGGATCTGATGGAACTGATCGGCGGTGAGATAGCGCCTGCTGTCGCCACGGAAAAGATCCAGACCTGGTTCGGACAGCTTTCCGGGGCGCTGGATCCCAAAAGGATATATTATGTCTCCGACGCCTATTTGTGGGGGTATGGGCCGGAGACTGCCGAAGATTACGGGATCAAACGGCGGATTGAAAATATTTGGATGGAATGCCTGGATAAGCTGATCCAAGGACATGACAATGTAAGAGCCTTTCCCTATGCCCACATGATAGAGCAGATGGGGGAGGAAAATGCCTTTTCCAGAAAAATGTGGTACATGGGCAAGATCCTCTTGAGCAACGACGCCCAGAAAAGGCTGTGCGGTCTTTTGCTCCACAAGGCAAGGGTCGAAAGCCGAACGCCAAGGAAGATCCTCTTTCTCGACCTGGACAATACGCTCTGGGGTGGACTGGCCGGGGAAAATGACATCACGCCCGTCAACCTGTCCGAGGATCATGCCGGGCTTGCCTACAAGAACCTGCAGCGGGTGATATCCCAGATGCAGAAGCAGGGAGTCCTCCTTGGCATCATTTCCAGGAACAATCCCCGGGACGCCCTTGACATTATCGAGACGCATCCCCATATGGTGCTGCGGAGCGATTCTTTCGCGGTGAAGAAGATCAACTGGGATCCCAAGGACAAAAACATCGCGGAGGCCTGCGCCGAACTCAACATAGGCGTGGATTCGGCTGTGTTTTTCGACGACAGCGCCTCGGAGCGCGAGCTGGTAAAGACCATGCTCCCGGACGTGGCCGTGCCTGACTTCCCGGACAGGCCTGAGGATCTGGCGGAAGCGATGACCGGGATCTATCACACATTTTTTGAGAAAGCTCATATCACGGCGGAAGACCAAAACAAGACGGCGCAGTATGTCCAAAATGCCCAGCGGGCGGCATATCTTGAGCAGGCGGAAAGCTTTGAGGGTTATCTCAAAGGACTGGAGATGTCGCTGATACGGGAAGATCCCAAAGCTGGCGCGGAACGGTTTTTACAGCTTGTGAACAAGACGAACCAGTTCAATCTTACCACCGTCAGATACACCGCCGCCGAACTGGCGGAAATCCTTGAGAACCCTGAAAAGAGGGTCTTTCTGTACCGGGTGACGGATAGATTCGGGGACAACGGACAGGTTGCGGCGCTCATCGTGGATGTGTCGGGGGACGTGTCTGTGATAGAGGAGTTCACCATGAGCTGCCGGGTGATGGGAAAACACATAGAGCACGCCATCATCACGGATGTGGAACACGACCTGTCAGAGGCAGGTTTCGAGAAACTAAAGGGAATATACATCCCCACCGCGAAAAACGCGCCCGTGGCAAATCTTTACGAGGATCTGGGCTACATGAAATGCGGGGAACGGGAGGACGGAGGGGTAGAATATCAAATAGAGATAGCCAAAGCGCCAAAAAGGATGTATCATGTTTTTATGGCCTACAGGCAGCTGCTGCAGAAAAGATGGGAGAAAAAAAATGACGGAAAAGATTCTGACACTTATTGAGGAATTACTCAAGGTCCCCAACGGGACCATAACAACGGACACCATGGCCGAGGACGTGGAGGAGTGGGATTCCCTGGCCCATGTCATGCTGATCGGAGAACTGGAAGAAAGATTCGGGATCTCGATACCGCTGGAGGAAGCGATCGAGATCAAAGGAGTAAAGGATATCCTTGCTTTCTGTAAAACGGAAGAATGATCTCTCTGTGCGGGACACCGCCGCACGGGATATTTTGGCGCGGTATCGCGCGGAAACGGAGTTTTATGGGCGTAACACTGCGAAGAATACGGGAAGATGATCTGGAAAATATCATGCGCTGGCGCATGGATGCGGACATCACCAGATATATGAACACAGATCCAAAGCTTACCCTTGAGGGGCAGCGCAAGTGGCTGAGATCCATAAACGAGAATCCCGATGTCCGATATTGGCTGATCGAGGTGAACACGGAACCCGCCGGAGTCATCAACCTGACCGGACTGAGTTCGCCCGACGGAAACCTTGGATGGGCATACTATGTGGGAGAAAAGAGGCTCCGAAGCATGAAGACGGCGCTTTCCCTGGAGATGAGCATGTATGACTATGTGTTTGACGTACTTGGAAAGAATGCCGTATATGGGGACATCTTCACATTGAACCAGGGCGTCATAGCGCTCCACAAACTCTGCGGATGCGAGATCGTGGAGGAAAAGAAGAACCATATCTGCAAAAAAGGCGTATATTACGACGTGACGTTCATGCGGATGACTTCTGAGAGATGGAGAGAGATCAGAGAGAGCAAAAAATACGACAAGATCAGCTTTGCCACGGAACAAGGCTGATCTGACCGGAACAAGAACAGGAGGGCACTACGGATCATGAATAAGGAGATCAGGATACAGGATCATATCATAAGCGAATCGGCGCCCACATTTGTGATCGCGGAAATGTCGGCGAACCATAATCTTGACTTCCACCGCGCCGTGAAGATCATGGAAGCGGCAAAGGATGCAGGCGCCGATGCCATCAAGATACAGACATATACCCCGGACACTATCACGCTGGACTGTGACGACCCCTGCTTTCAGATCACCCAGGGCACCCTCTGGGACGGCACCACGCTTTATAAACTGTATCAGACTGCCTATACACCCTGGGATTGGCAGCCAAAGCTTCAAAAAATAGCAGAGGATATGGGACTGGTATTTTTCTCTTCCCCTTTTGACCTGACAAGCATTGATTTTCTTGAAGAGATGGACATACCTGTCTACAAGGTGGCTTCTTTCGAGATAACGGATATCCCTTTCATCAGGAAGATCGCGCTTACCGGGAAACCGATCATCATGTCCACGGGCATCGCGTATATGTCCGATATCGAACTGGCTCTCAGGACCTGCAGGGAAGCGGGAAACGAGAATGTGATCCTTTTAAAGTGCACATCCGCTTATCCTGCTCCTTACGAGGACATCAACCTGAAGACGATCCCCTCCATGAAAGAAACCTTTGACTGCATTGCGGGACTTTCCGACCACACCATGGGGAGCGCTGTGGCTGGCGCCGGCGTGGCGCTGGGGGCAAAAGTCATCGAGAAGCATCTTACCCTCAGGAGAGCCGACGGAGGCGCGGACTCGGCCTTTTCCATGGAACCGGAGGAATTTAAGGAGATGGTGGACAATATCCGCAAGATCGAGAAAGCCCTGGGAACGGTAACTTACGATCTCACGGACAAGCAGAAAGCGGAGAGGGAACACTCCAGATCCCTTTTCATCGCCAGGGATATGCAAGCGGGGGATGTATTTACTCCGGAGAATCTCCGCTCCGTAAGGCCTGCCAACGGCCTTCACACAAAATATTATGAAGAGCTTCTGGGAAAGAAAATCTCCAGGGACGCAAAGCTTGGTACGCCAATGAACTGGGATCTGGTAGATTTCTGAGCCGCAGCCGAATCAATATAATGTGATATCACAAAAGGCATCCGAAGCATTCCCGGCCTGCGCGGCATCCATATATATGCCGTTATATACGATCGTGGCCCGGCCTGTGAGCCGGGAAACATCCCATATATATTGATGCTGTATGTCATAAGCTTCATAGCCATCCACCATTGGTACGGCTGTCTCTTCCTGGTTTTCATCATAGATATGCACATCTGCCCATACATCCTCTTCGCTTTCAAAAACAAGATATCCGTAGGGTCCTATCTCTTCTACGACTACTTCCATGCCCGCATCCTTCGGCTCGCACTCCGGCAATAATCCCAAGGGTTCCACACCGGTAAGTTCTTCCCGCAGCAAAGCCTCCGCGAGAAGATCATTTTCATAATCTGCCTGTTCATAGAGCAGGCTGTAATCATAAGTGGTATAAAAGGATAACTCCTGCCACAGGTAGTCTTTATAATTTTCTTCTGTCAGAATATATTGGCCATCATGCATCCATTTCAGCATCAGGCTGTTTATCCATGATCCATAATGATCGTTGTCCCTGTAATGATTTATGTCCGTTGTGATATCCGTCCTGTTGTTAAATGAAAAGAGTTTAATGTTGCCACACTGTAAGATCTGTTCGATGATACACTCTTCTGCTTCGATCTGCTTATATATCGTCCCGTCTGCCACTTTGACTTCCCACCATGCCGCGCTGTATGGCGGGAAAAAATAATAAAAGTCCACATCCGGATACTCTCTCGCCAATGAGGTCACATTTTGTTCTATATTGCCATGGATGATCTCTTTTTCCTCTTCCGTGATATGAACAGGCTCCACGGGGCCTTCCGATACGATCGCGCTTCTGCTTGCAAGATTTGTCCCATATGGGTATAGAAAGGACCAATAACAATACTCATCAAATGCCAGGATCCCCGGAACAAACCCGGGCGCATCATTCTCCCGCAGCATAGAATACACACGGTTAAAGATGATATCCCTGTTAAAGATATATTTCACATCGTTGATAACATTATCATCATACAGGTATGTGGGATATTCACCAAGATCTTCCCGCATGACATCTTTCGTGTTGAAAAAGTAGTTCATATCCAGACTCCGGACTACCGTGGCAAGATCCGGATCGCACTTCAATGCCCGCGCCAGCATATCATTGACCTCTTTATAACTTCCCCCGGAAAAGGGTACCTTGACAGAATGGACGCCAAATATGGCATCCATCTCTGTAGCCTTAAAATTTTCCGTCATGGATGAACCGGTGATCAACGCATCATACTCAAAGTGCCTGACGATGCCGTCATTCACGTTCCTCTGATTGTCCAACGGATAATAATACAATTCCGTATTCGGTCTGTGATAGTGGAAAAACGGGTCAACTTTGACTACCTGCCCGCCTATGATGCTCAGCATCCCCGCTACGATCACAAAATATCCGATCATCCAGATCTTAGGTCTCATCTTCATCGCGCACTCCTAAAAATTAAAATATACAAATACCGATTCGCTGCTCAGGCAGAGGAAAGCCCACACAAAAGCGGCTGCGGCAAATATCATGGATATGTAGCCGTTCTTGCGGAATCTTCTGTAGTTATTTTCCGGGATCAGGCAGATCAGAGATGCGCTCACTGTAAAGAGCAGAAGCCATAACCCCCTTACCTGAGCCATGATATTTCCCAGATGCAATATATCATTGATCAAAGCCGATTCCGGCAGGTTGAACACATCGATCAGGCCGTCACTGATGTTCATATTCTGAAAGGAGAACATCTTTCCAAGCATGGTCAGCCATTCCGCTATCGAATCCGAGCGGAACAGCAGCCATAACAGGCTGACCAGCAGGAATGTGATCCCCCATCTGACCGCTTTCATACACTTCTTCTGATATTTTTCAAAAAAGCGTTCCGCCACGCAAAAGATCCCGTGTATCGCCCCCCATAATATGAAGGTCCAGTTCGCGCCATGCCATATGCCGCTTACCAGGAATACGATCATGGTATTTATGCCTGTCCGCATCCGGCCTTTCCTGCTCCCTCCCAGAGGGATGTAAATGTATTTTGTCAGAAATCCGGTCAGTGACATATGCCATCGTTTCCAGAAATCCCGGATGGAAAGCGCCTTATAGGGCGAATCAAAATTGATCGGCAATCGGATGTTCAGCATCATCGAAGAGCCCACCGCCATATCACTATATCCGCTGAAATCAAAATAAATCTCAAATGTATAGAACAACATCACAAGAAAGAGATCCATGGATGTTGCCGCATCCATATTCTCAAATCCCCATGCCACAGCCGCGGAAAAAGTATCCGCCAGCAGCATCTTCTTGAACAATCCGAAACTGAAGATCTTAATCCCGCAGGTTATGTTGTCCCAATCGACCTTCTTTGATCCGGGATCGTTCAGCTGCGCGGTAAGATCGGAGAAAGGCGTGATAGGCCCCATCAACAGCTTGGGGAAGTAAAGGATATACAGCATATAATCCACCACCCCTGTATCGACTGCTTCCCCCTTGTATATATCTGCCAGATAAGCGATCTGTTGAAATGTAAAGAAACTGATGCCTAACGGGAGAATGATGTGCTTAAGATCAAACGCCGTATGAAAGGCAAGGTTAAGATTCTCGATAAAGAAATCGCGATATTTCAGATACAGCAATAAAGCGACATTGGCAGATACGGACACTGCCAACGCTGCTTTCTGATATTTACTCTTTTTACGGATGATCCTTCCCGCCAGGTAGTTCCCTAAAATGCTCAGGCCCAAAACGATGGACATCCGCCATCCCGCGTATGTATAAAAGAAAATGCCTGCCGCGATCAGGAAAACCTTGCCCCCGGTCACGCTCCACCTGTTCAGCAAAAAATATCCTGCGATAACGATCGGCAAAAAGCATAAATATGCATATGAATTAAACTGCATTTGTATCGTACCTCCGTCCTGCTTTCCTACGGTGATATCAGCTGCTGCATGGCAAAGTCACCTTGAACATCGTTCCCCGCTCCATCCTGCGTTTGGCAGTTATGATCCCGCCCTGCCGCTCCAATATCATCCTGGACAGATACAGCCTTACGCCCGCGTCATAGTTTCCATGAATTCTTATCCCCATGCAGGGCCCTTTCCCTGTCCGAAGCGCTTGGCTCCACCACCCTGCCGTTTTTATCATAACTGGTCAAAAGCGTGGAATTTTTGGCCACTGTCTTTCTCCCATTGTCTGTCAAAAGGCTGATAACATGCTCCATGTTCCCCTCACGCAGGGACTGCCGGATCTCACGGTTGCGGCGTTCCTCCTCCAGGGCACGGGCTGACCTCTCGTCGGAGGCGTCTATGATTTCTTCCGGCAGCTGCGATGTTCCTGATAAGGCATCCTGCAAAACAGTTCCCGATCGCCGGGCACTCTGTGGATCACCCTCCACCAACGGGTCTTCCCTTACGATATCCGCCAGTGACTGAAACTCCTGCGAATCGCTTTCCACCAGCTGGGTATCTTCTGAAATGCCCTCCGACGATCCGGCATCCTGCGGATTGCTTTCCAGTGACCGGGCATCCTGCGAACCTTTCTCCGATGGCTGGTCATTCCAGATATTGTAAAAAAATTCCCGAACCGCGGTTATGGCCGCCACGATATATGTCCGTATCGTTTCAAGCAATGATGTCTGCTGAGAGGCGCCCTGGGCCTTGGTCGTTTCTGCCTCCGCCTGTTTCCGCCTGTCCGCATCCGCCGCCTGTCCACCCACCGAAAGTTCCAGCCTGACACCGCTTCGCTCCAGCGCCTGCTGTTTCTCCTCCCCGGGCACCTGACCTTTATCCTTTGCGCCGGATGAGGATCCCTCTTTCTGATAGCCCAGGCTGAACTTTTCATCCGTGGCCGGAATATCTACTTTATTCGGTTTTGTATAGACATTGTAATTATTTCCGTCAACTTTATTGATCATAATCTTGAATCCGTATCTCCCTTTTGTCATGCCGTATAATAGATTATAACAGACCCGTCAACAGAAATCCATCCCAAATCCCTTTGCCAATTTATAAATGGTGACAATTCGTGTATCCATTCCCGCATGAGGGAACTGCTAAAAATAATGTTGATAATTTATCTTGATAATACCATTAATATGTCATATAATACACTTATATTGATTCTTAATATCTTACAGAAGAAGTTTGAAAGTAAACTTTCAACTATTGATTGGTATGCGTGCCGGAGCACGCAAGTGGGTATGGACATGAACGACAAAGATTATATGGACATGTTATGGAACTATTTCGAGCTTCACTCTGGTCAGAGAATGCAGCTCATGAATTTTTTTATTGTTTTAGAATCACTGATGGTTGCAGGATTAATCTCCCTGCTCAGCGCAGAAAACAATCTGAGCATATGGGAATGCGGAATCTGTGCTGGCATGATATTTTTTGCAGCAATATTTTATGGGCTGGATCGCAGGACTAAAAAAATGATCCAATTATGCGAATCTTCTATCAAAATGTTGGAAAGAAGAAATAATGGAACGCGGGGCCCTGTGGAGGAATGGGTTGGTATCTTTTCAAAAGAAGAATATTATACAAAAAATGAAAAGATAAAATATACCTATTCAAAATTGTTTGGAATACAATATGCCTTTTTTGCAATCATTGCAATTGCAATGCTTATTTTTATCTGCTGCCTTAACAAATAAGATCAACAGCCCGCTGTTTGTATCCTGGCTGTTGATCTTCATGTTTACAGACGCTTTCATTCCACCGTTATACTGCAATCCTGAAACATCCCCGCACCGGCACTGTCATATGTGACGGAAAAATGATACAGCCCCTCCTCCGCAGCAGTATACTGATAACAGTGCTGCCGCATCCGGGACAATTCTTTCCCGGCAAAGTCCCCGTTCAGATATACTCCGAATTCCAGATAACATTCCTGATCCGCATCCAGCATAATCGTCACCGTGTCGCCCTTTTCCAACCTGTAACCAGCCTCCCCGGCGGGATGGAGCAGGATCATGTGGCCGTTGCCCAGCATGAGATCGGCAAACTGCCCGTCCTCCGCTGTCTCTATCTCCGTGATGCTGGAAGGGATCAGGGGCATTGTGGAAACATCTATCAGAGAAGTGCTCTCTATCACAGCCTGTTCCGCCGCCTCCCTCCGGGCGGCCTCATACTCCGCCGCCTCATCGGCGGACAACGCCATGATCTCGTTGCCCTCCTTATCCAGGTAATGTACGCTGCCATCTCTTTCGTCAACCAACATTCCTGCATACGCGGTTCCCGCTTCTTTCAGCAGAGCCTCTTTCTCCTGACGGTTTAATCCGTCCGTATAGGTGAAACCATTCCATTTGATGAGGCCTCCTGCTGCCGCTGTGATGGAAAAACAGCATACCAGCGCCGCAATGGCAATCCCCGCCCTGGGGATCTTCCTCGTCAAAAAAGATCTTGTTGGAGCATTATGGATCTTTTCCAGGGTTTTCTCCCTGATCCGCTGAGGAGAAAAATTACCCCTCTCCTGCAGGTCTATCTCTCCAAACTCCATTTGATCCATCATATCAGAAATTTTGATCTTCAACTGTATAGCCTCCTTCCGACAATATTTCTTTCAGTCTCTTCCGCCCCCGGTGAAGCTTTGTTTTCACAGTGGAAAGATTGATGCGCATTTCTTCCGCAATCAGGGAAACCGGCTGGCAGTAGTAATAGTAGCGGATAAAGATCTCCCGCTCCGGCTGCTGCATGGCCAGTACCGCCCTTCGAAGGAACCGGGCCAGTTCCCGCTCCTGTAAGGTTTTCTCGGGATCCTCCCCGGAGACCAGGATCAGGTCGTCCTCCAGATGCAGTTCCCAGCCCGCTTTCCTGAGACATTCCCTGGCCTTGTTCCGGGCAACGCCGCCCAGATATGCTTTTGCCTTTCCCTGTGTGATCTTCCCTGCGTTCCTCCAGAGGGTGAAAAAGACGTCCGAGGATATTTCCTCCAGATCCGCGCTGGACATAGAGGAGCCAATGATGTTATAGATGATGGTATTGACATACCCCACATAATGGTCAATGAACCAGCACAAAGCCTTTTCATTCCCGCGTTTCAGTTCCCGCAGGGCTTTCTGTTCATCCATGGCTGCTTTCCTCTTTTCCGCGTGTTTTGACGGCCCGTCATTATTAATATTGTCGGAAATGGGAAGAAGGTTTCAAATATTGATACACAAAAAACTGCACCGCAGCATTTTTACTGTCGCGGTGCAGTCTTCCTTCCTGCCTAATATTCCAGATACGCGCCTTTCATGGGGCTTGCCGCATGTTCGCTGAACAGCCGCAGGACGCCCTTCTGGTACTTATGGGGTCTGGGCTTCCAGTTCTCACGCCGTCTGGCCAGGATCTCCTCCATTTCCTCAGGTGTCTTTTCTTCGCCGTCCACACCGATGATGTTCAGCTTCCTCTCCATCACGTCGATCTCGATCAGGTCGCCTTCTTCCACCAGCGCAATGGGGCCGCCGTCCGCGGCTTCCGGGCTGCAGTGTCCAATCACCGGGCCTGTGGACGCGCCGGAAAATCTGCCATCGGTGATCAGGGCTATGCTCCTGCCCAGTTCCTTATCGCTGCTGATCGCCTCCGAGGTATAGAACATCTCCGGCATGCCGCTGGCTTTAGGGCCTTCATAGCGGATAAATACCGCATCGCCTTTTTCCACCTTATGCTTCAGCACCGCGTCCAGGCATTCTTCCTCACTGTCAAAAGGCCTCGCCCGCAGCACTGCCTTGAACATTTCTTTCGGACAGGCGGTATGCTTGATCACGGCTCCTTCGGGTGCAAGATTGCCTTTCAGGATGGCAATGCTTCCGTCCGTGCCGATGGGGTCATCATAGGGACGGATGATATCGGTCCTGGTGAGGTTCACATTGTAACGCTTATCAAATTCCTCCAGCCACTTCTCGCAGCGCTCATAGAAACCGTTTTTCTTCAATTCCGCCAGATTTTCTCCCAGGGTTTTTCCTGTGACCGTCATCACGTCCAGGTGCAGGTGTTCCCTGATCTCCTCCATGATGGCGGGCACGCCGCCTGCGTAATAGAAACACTCTGCCGGCCATTTCCCCGCAGGACGGATATTTAACAGGTAATGGGCGTTCCGGTGCAGCCGGTCAAAGGTCTCCCCTGTGACCTCAATGCCAAATTCATGGGCAAGGGCAGGGATGTGCAGCAGACAGTTGGTGCTTCCCGAGATAGCCGCGTGGACAAGGATCGCGTTTTCAAAGCTTTCCTCCGTCACGATATTGCTGGGGCGCATAGCAGGCTCGCCTGACATCTGTACCGCTCTCTCGCCCGCCTGTCTGGCGTAATCCAGCAGATCGGGGCTGGTGGCAGGCATCAGTGCGCTTCCGGGAAGCGCCAGGCCCAGCGCTTCCGCCATGATCTGCATGGTGGATGCCGTTCCGATAAAGGAACATGCGCCGCAGCTGGGGCAGGCATTGCATTTTGCCCAGTTCAGCTTCTCTTCATCGATCTCTCCCCGCTGGAATTTCGCGCTGTACATGCCCAGCTGTTCCAGCGTCAGCATCTCCGGGCCCGCGTTCATGGTGCCGCCGGGCACTACCACCGCCGGGATGTCCACTCTCGCCAGTCCCATCAGGTTCGCCGGCATTCCCTTGTCACAGCTTGCCAGATAGACTCCGGCGTCAAAAGGGGTCGCGCTGGCGTGTATCTCGATCACATTGGTGATCATCTCACGGCTCACCAGACTGAAATTGATGCCGTCGGTTCCCTGGCTTTCCCCATCGCAGATATCCGTGCAGAAGTAGCGCGCGCCTCTGCCCCCTGCCTGCTCGATCCCCTTGCGCACCTCTTCCACCAGCAGATCCAGGTGTCCGCTTCCCGGATGGCTGTCTCCAAAGGTACTTTCGATCAGGATCTGGGGCTTTCCCAGATCCTCCGGCTTCCATCCCGTACCGATCCTCAGAGGATCCAGTTCCGGCGCCAGTTTTCGCATTTCCTGACTTTTTAATTTCATATCGCTCATATTTACACCTTTCCGCCCGCTTTGAACGAGGGCATATTTTGCACGCTCAAGCAAAGAATGAAATGATCAACGCTACCACAAATCCTGTTCCGCCCACCAGCGTCTCCATGATCGTCCATGTTTTCAGATTGGTCTTCTCGTCAATTCCCACCAGGGACTTTACCAGCCAGAAACCGGAGTCATTAAAGTGGGAGCAGACTGTTGCGCCGCCTGCCACTGCAGCGGTCACACAGGCGAGATACAGGGGGGACAGATCCGCGATACCGGGCATTGCCGCAACGATGCCTGCTGCCATGGTCATTGCAACCGTTGCGGATCCCACGCAGATCCTTACCAGCGCCGCTACGATAAAGGCTACTATGACCAGGGGCAGGTTCGCGCTTGAAACCGCGTTCCCGATCACATCACCCAGACCGGAATATTGTAACATATAACGAAGCACACCGCCACAGGCTGTTACCAATAGGATAAGTCCGGTGGGTTCCAGCGATTTTGTCATGATCTTTTCCAGTTCGGGCAGAGAATATCCATGCCTGGTCCCCAACGCGAACATTGCCACGATGGTAGCGATCAGCAGTGCCACAAAAGGCTCTCCCAGGAATCCAAGGATGGGCTGTACCGGAGCAAGGGCAGGAATCACACCCGCGATAGAGTCCAATACGATCAGGATAAGGGGAATCAGGATAATCCCTACGATCAGTCCGAAACCGGGCAGCTTGGACTCGTCAAAATCTTCCTGATTCGCCACATGTTCCGGCACCGGGACATTGTACTTTTTCCCGCAGTAAGCGCCCCAGATGGGGCCTGCCACTATCATGGAAAAGATACCGCAGAATACGCCTACCAGGATCACCCAGCCCAATTCCACGTTCAGCATGGTAGCCACCAGGACCGGCCCCGGTGTGGGAGGGATGAACGCATGCCCTACCGCCAATCCGGCAAGCAGCGGTATCACATAAAACAGGGAAGAACGCTTCGTTCTCTTCGCGAGGGAGAACGCAAGGGGGATCAGGATGATCAGCCCGGCATCAAAAAATACCGGCATTGCGATCACCAGACCTGTAATACCCAGCGCCCACGCCGCCCTCTTGTCACCGAACTTGTTGACCAGCGTGACCGCAATGGACTGTGCGCCTCCGGAGGCTTCCAGTATGGCGCCGAACATGGAACCCAGCCCTACCAGCAGGGCAATTCCTTTCAACGTGTTGCCGATCCCGTCATTCACCGCCGCGATAATGTCCTCAAAGGGCATCCCCGCGATCAGACCGATGGACAATGCGCCCAAAAGAATGGAAACCATCGCGTGAATCTTAAACTTAATAATCAGAACCAATAAAATGGCCAATCCCAGTACTGCCGCGATTACCAGCCTGGTGGGATTTAATGTAGCTGTTGCAGCTGACATATATTACCTCCTTTTTACCTGCCCTTGGCCTCGTCCGCCGCGGGCTCGTTTGCTTTCAGCATTTTCTGTTTCAGTGCGCTTCCTTCAACAGATTCAGCTTCTGTAGTTATCGGTGTTTTTATACATCAGACGTCTTATGTTTATTAAATTTATCTTAATATATTTGGTATTTTTAGTCAATACATCTGATGTTTATTTGCCCTTTTTCTCTCTTTTAGACAAAAAAGAGGGCAGTTTTGCATCTGCAATCCTGCCTTTTTTGGTCATTTTATCCTAGATCGTATTTTCTTTTCCTTAATTTTTCTTTTGCTGCTTCTCTTTCGTCTGATGTCTCTCTTTATTCAATGCCGCTTTTTCTTTTCCTCCTCCAAATGCTCCTCGTATATCTGCATGATCCGCTGCCTGTTATATGTCAGGTGCATGTTCATGGCACATTTCGCTCCCACCGAATCTCCCTTTAATATGGCATTCGTAATCGCGCGGTGAGTTTCCAGTGTTTCTTTCATCAATTGCCGCTGAGTCAGGTTCACAAACGTCAGGACAGCGGTATTTATAATGGGGATCAGCACCTCCACAACCCTGTTCCGGCTGCATCTGGCAATACAGGTGTGAAATTCCACATCCTTTTTCGCATGGTTCTTCCCGCTCAGATACAACTCTTCCACCTCGTCACATAATTGCTTCAGTTGTTCCTTTTCCTCCGGCATAATATGCTCACATGCCATAGCCGCGATCTCCGGTTCCAGCATCATGCGCACATCCAGTAATTCCAACGCCAGCTTATACTTGTCTCCTAATCTGGCGAGCCCCAGCGGGTCATCCTCCAAAGTGCTCGTACCGACCACATAAGTGCCAGCTCCCCTGCGTACCTCCAAGATTCCTTTGCTCGCCAGCGCTTTAACGGCTTCTCTGACAGTACTCCTTCCCACACCGAATCTTTCTGCCAGGTCAAATTCATTTGGGATCTTTTCTCCTATTTTAACCGGTTCATGCAGAATATAATTCATCAATTCCTCTTCCACCTGTGAACCCAGCAGTTTTTTATTTATTTTTTCCAATTGGTACATTACAGCTTTTTTCTCCCCTTCACTACTATCCCGCGCTGATTCTGAAAAGATTGCTCTCTTATTCTTAATATATGCCCGTCCTTCAGATTTATATGACAAATTTGTCCATCAGATCCGCCATGCGTTCTACCTGCCCGTTCTGCTCCTGGCTGATGGCAGCAGTCTCTTCCGATGTGGCGGCATTGTCATCCACCGCCGCCGAAATATTGCCCAGATTGGCATCGATCTTCTGCATATAATGTACGTTCTGGCTCAACAGTTCTGAAATCTGAGACATCTTCTCTGTGGCAAGCCTGGCTCCGCTCATTACCTCACCCATATTTTCGGCTGTCTGATCCGCGATCAGATTTCCCTTTTCCACTGCGGCCACCGTTGTCTCGATCAGACGGGTGGTCTCCTTGGCTGACTTGGCTGACTCTTCCGCCAGATTCTTTACCTGTTCCGCCACCACCGCAAAGCCCCGGCCCGCCTCTCCTGCCCGGGCCGCTTCGATCGCGGCGTTCAGGGAAAGCAGGTTGGTCTGGTTCGCGATATCGTCAATGGCTCCGATGATGGTACTGATCTCCTCCGAACACTTCTTGATCTCATCAATGGCTTTTTTCAGTTCATTCATTTTTTCATTACCCACAGACATGGTCTCGCCCGCCTGGGACGCGATCGTCACACATTCCCGGGCATCATTGGCACTCTTTTCCATATCCGCATAAAGGCTCTCCGTCAGAGCGGACAGGTCAAACACGGTGGTCGCCTGTACGGTGCTGGAATCAGCCAAGTTCGTAGCCGCGTCCGCCAGCTGCAGGGAACCGCTCTTGATCTGCTCTGACAGATCGCGCAGATTGCGCAGGGTATGCCGGATCTCTTCGCTGATCTTATAAAACGAATCCCTGATCACGGAAAACTCACCCACATAATTCTGCTCCAGGGCAATGTCATAATTCCCGTTCCCCATCTGCTCCAGCACGGTCGTGATCTCACCGATTATCTTGACCAGGTTTTCTTTCATGAACCGGATGGCAGTAACCATCCTTCCCACCTCGCTGTCGTCCTCCGCCATATCAAAGGGTTCATGGAAATCTCCCTCTGACAGAGCCACCATCTGCTCAGAAACCTTTTTGATCGGCAGCAGCAGCTCTTCTTTGGCAAATCTGTTGGATGCCAGGATCTGGCGCATCACATACAGAAAGGACAGGAGGAAAAGCAGTTCTACCACAACCTGCACGACTATCAGCACATTCTTCTTTCTCGCGAGCCTGCCTTGGATCCGATCGATCACATCATCGGTCTGGGAATTGATAACGGCGATATCTGCCTCATATTGTTCGCCGAACACATAGGAGATCGCCAGTTCCTGATCTCCGGAGGCCGCCGCCCTCATGGCTTCTTCCTCTAATGGCACCAGTGCATCGGACAATGCGGCGATCTGCTCCATCTCACTCCATTCCGCACTGGTAACATCGTTCCCTTTCAGGCCCTCCCAGGCGATATCCCTGTTCCTGTCCTCATTGAGTTCCCGCATATAGTCGTTGTAATAGGTTTCATTGCCTGTGACCGAATAGGCCTGCACGGCATATGTAAGGGCTTTGGAACCCAGGCGGTACTGGTTCAGGAACTGGGTGGTTTCCAGCCGATCCGCTTCCACATATGTGGTCAGAAAATTTATGAGGATGGATATGGCAAGCATCACGCCTCCCAGCGCCAATGCCATGATCGATCTCTTCACGATCATCCGCAGGTGAAGTTCCTGACTGTTCTTGCCAAGTGCATCCATGTCCGCTTTGTTTAAATTATCCATATTCTTTCCCCCATGACTCTGCAATCTGTTCGGATTGCCCATGATATTATTATGTTCCTTTGTCTAATATTAACAAATATCCGGAGTGATGTCTATATTTTTTTGGCAAAAAGACACTGTTATTTCTCCACTGCGACATATTCCACAGATGCTTCGTGAGTCAGGGGGTTACGCGCTGCGTAATGAAAGGTCACAAAAATGTCATTCTCATTTTTCTTCCCTGCTTTCACCGCTTCCATATCCCAGACCGGGTACGCAAAGGGCTCTATGTGGGTCAGGTTCCTCTGCCTGTTCTCCTGCCGCGTCAGTTCCCTGATCCGCTCCTTATAAGGTATCATATCTTTCATGAAGTCCGGCCTGCTCTTGAGATTTTCCCGCAGGTACATATCATAGGTCAGAAGTTCCCTGTAAACAGGCTCCCTCGTCCCGTCATATAAAGCGGCGAACGCCAGCAGGACCTGATATCGGTATGCCCTGGCGGGGCTGTTCACGAAGTACCCCTTTTCCTCATAAAATCCTGCCAGCGCTTCAAACATGGCAAAGGGACTTTCAAAAACCGTTTCCAGCACAGGCAGGGTGTGGGTAAACTGATTGCTGTTATAATAGAGTTCCACCATCTCCTCGATTCCCTTAAGCCGCAGCACATCCTCATAGGACAGCCATTTCGTGTAAATCACCTCATAGGGCGGACCATCCAGATAGAAGATGCCGTACTCCTTTGCTTTCTCATGCATCAGAGAACCTTTCAACACTTTCAGGAAGCCCAGCTGCAGCTGTTCCGGCTTCATGCGGTACACCCGGTCAAAAGAGCGTCCAAAACTCTCATAATCCTCGTAGGGCAGGCCCGCGATCAGATCCAGGTGCAGATGGATATTCTTTCCCCTGCGGATCGCCGCCACATTTGCCTCCAGCCTGTCAATATCCATTTGACGGCAGATCGCTTGTAAGGTATCGGGATTGATGGTCTGTACGCCGATCTCCAACTGTGCCAGTCCGGGGCGCAGTCGGTTTAACAGCGCGATCTCATCCTCCCGCAGGATATCCGCGGATATCTCGAAATGGAAATTTGTGACACCATTGTCGTTTTCATGGATATACCGCCATACCTCCATGGCGTGTTCCCGTTTGCAGTTAAAGGTGCGGTCCACGAATTTTACCTGTTTCACCTTATGATCCAGGAAAAACTGAAGCTCCCCTTTTACCACGTTTATATCCCGGAAACGGACTGCCTTATCAATGGAGGACAGGCAGTAACTGCATCTGTAGGGACAGCCCCTGCTGGTCTCGTAGTAAATGATCCGGTTGGCAAAGGGTTTCAGATCCTCATATAAAAAAGGGATCGTGCTTAAATCCGTCAATGCCTGCGGTTTCGTGTAACCGCTCCTGAGGCACAGTCCCCGCACGTCCTTTAAATAAAAAGGCTCTTTCCCCTGCCAGGTATAATACGCCATCAGTTCCCGGAAAGTGGCCTCACCCTCTCCCACCATGATCCCGGTGACACAGGGAAATTGTTTTAAAAGCTGATCCGCGTCAAAGGACACTTCCGGGCCGCCCAGCCATATCCCGGTATCAGGCAGCACTTTGGGCAGTTCTGCCAGCAGTTCCTGTACATGACGCCAGTTCCATATATAGCAGGAAAAGCCGATCACATCGGGTTCCCGGCGGTAAAGGTCCGCCAGGATCTCCTGTGTCGGCTGATTGATGGTGTATTCCGCCAGTTCGATATGCTGGCGCATCTCCTCCCCCGCGCAGGCCCGCAGGCTGTATATGGCGGGGTTGGAGTGTATATATTTTGCGTTGATGGCTGCCAGCAAGAATTTCAAATTTTCTTCCTCTCCTATAGACTGCCCAGGAACCGGTCAAAGGCTTTCTGCCCTTCCTCCGTCCGCTTGTAGACGCCCGCGTCCTCCAGCACTTCCATAAATACCAGGCCAATCTCCTTCTCGATGATGCCGTCAATATTGGCAGCGTCTATCTTCTCATACTTCGGGGCAAATTCTTCCACCCAGTCGGCGTGCTTCGCAAGGTCTTCATCCGCCCGCAGGTCATTTCCCGCCAGGATTGCCTCTTTCAGCTTTGCCATTTCCCCTTTCAGGCGGGCGGGAAGCACCGCAAGACCCATGACTTCAATCAGACCGATATTTTCTTTCTTGATATGGTGCAGCTTCGCGTGGGGATGGTATACACCCATGGGATGCTCTTCCGTGGTGATATTATTCCGCAGCACCAGATCCAGTTCAAACTGATCGCCCCGCTTCCTGGCAATGGGCGTGATGGTATTATGAGGCTCTCCGTCCGTCTCCGCGTAGATAAAGGCCGCCTCATCCGTATAACCCCGCCACTTCTCCAGGATCACATCCGCCAGGGCGATGATGCGGTCTGTGTCCGCGCCGCTCAAACGAATCACGGACATGGGCCAGTTCACCACGCCTGCTGCCACGTCTTCAAACCCTTTCACGGTGACGCTCCTCTCCACAGGCGCCTTTGCCATGGCAAATTCGTAATGCCCGCCCTGGAAATGGTCGTGGCTCAAGATAGAACCGCCCACAATGGGCAGATCCGCGTTGGAGCCCACAAAATAGTGAGGGAACTGCTTTACAAAGTCAAACAGCTTACAGAATGCGGCGTGCTCGATCTTCATGGGCGTATGCCGGGAATTGAATACAATACAATGCTCATTATAGTATACATAAGGAGAATACTGGAAGCCCCACTGGCTGTTGTTGATCGTCACGGGAATGATCCTGTGATTCTGTCTGGCGGGATGGTTGACGCGCCCCGCATAACCCTCGTTCTCCCTGCAGAGCAGGCACTTGGGATACCCCGACTGCTTCGCGTTCTTTGCCGCCGCAATAGCCTTGGGATCCTTCTCCGGCTTGGACAGGTTGATGGTGATATCCAGGTCGCCGTATTTCGTGGGCGCAACCCATTTCATATCCTTGCAGATACGGTACCTGCGGATATAGTCTGAATCCTTGCTGAGTTTATAATAGTAATCCGTAGCCGCTTCCAGGGAAACATTTTCATATAAACTGCGGAACTCGCGTATCACCTCGCTGGGACGGGGCATCAGCATGCTCATGATCTTCGTGTCAAACAGGTCACGGTACACGATACTGTCCTCGATCATTCCCTGCTCCACCGCATAGTCGCACATACTGCGGAGTACTTCTTCCAGGTCTTCCACTTTCATGGAAACCTCCCCAGAGACTTCTTCCAACTCCTCCAGGCCAAACAGTTCCAAAAGCCTGTTGGTGGTAAAGATCACATCCTCCTGCGGCACCAGACCTGTCTGTACGCCATAGGAGACCAATTTTCTGATATCTGACTGAATCATATATTTTCCCTTTCTTATTCATATAATTTGTACATTTTGCCTGTCTAAATCTCCTTCTGCAAGTCCCCTGTCAGATTGAATCGGGAAATTAATTCTATTACAGAGTTCTGGGGCCGTCCCCGATCTCCACCACATAGAAGTCCGCCGCATACCCGATCTTCGCCTTATATGCTTTCCCCACTTCTTCAATAAATGTGTCGATCGCCTCATCTTTCACGATGCTGACCGTACAGCCGCCGAAGCCCGCCCCGGTCATGCGGGAACCGATCACGCCGTGGATCTTCCATGCTTCCTCCACCAGGGTATCCAGCTCCACGCCCGTTACCTCATAGTCATCCCGCAGGGAAACATGGGAAGCGTTCATCAGCTGTCCAAACTGCTCCACATCATTGGCTTTCAGAGCCTCCACCGCCCGGATCGTGCGCTGGTTCTCGTATACGGCATGTTTCGCCCTTCTTACTCGCACCTCATCTTTGATCGCGGACTTATTGTTCTCAAAGGCCTCCTCGTCAAGATCGCCCAGGGAATCAATGGTAACCACCTGCTTCAACTCCGCCAGCGCCGTCTCACACTCGCTGCGGCGCTCATTGTATTTGGAATCGCCCAACCCCCGCTTCTTATTGCTGCAGGCAATGACGATCTTCGCTCCCTTTAAAGCGATAGGCGCATACTCATAGGACAGGTCAGCCGTGTCCAGGAAAATGGCGTTATCCGCCTTGCCCATGGCGATGGCGAACTGATCCATGATGCCGCAGTTTACCTTGTTAAAGTTGTTCTCCGAATACTGCCCGATCAGCGCCAGATCCTGGTTGTTCACCTCAAATCCGAAAAATTCCCTTAAAATATGGCCTGTCAGCACCTCCACGGAAGCCGAGGAGGAAAGCCCCGAACCATTGGGAATCGTTCCGTTCAGCAGCAGATCCATGCCGCAGGAAATCTTCATGCCCTTTTCCCCGAATGCCCACATCACGCCCTTGGGATAGTTCGTCCATCCCGCGTTCTCCGCAGGAACCAGATCCTCCAGTGAAGATTCGATCACCCCCAGCCGCTCGAAATTCATGGAAAAGAACCGCAGCTTATTGTCCGTCCTCTTCCTTGCCACGCCATAAGTACCGATGGTCAGCGCACAGGGGAACACATGGCCGCCGTTATAGTCAGTATGTTCTCCGATCAGATTCACACGTCCCGGCGCAAAATAGACCCCCGCGCCTTCCGCGTCCCCAAACACCTCCGCAAACTTCTTCAACACAATATCTTTCATACCCTCTCCGATCCGTATCCTGCGATACTTAACATTCTTGTACTTCTATTATACAAAAAAAAAACCGGATAACAACACCAATGTCCCAAATTTTAAAAAATCCCCCGGCATAGCCGGAGGATTTCTATTTTTCACCAAACGGTCGTTTTAGGAAAACCCTTACTCCGCGCCGCTCTCAGAAACCGCTATATTGTCCTTTTCCATGGCATCTTCCAGGGATATCTCCTGAATGGTTGCCCCATACTGTTCAAAAGCGGACACCATTGTGGATAGGATAGCGCTCTCATCATACATCTCGCCCTGCGACACAATATCAATGACATAGATAACATCTTCCTGCGGCGCATCCGGATGATAAAGTTCAGAAAACTTGATATATACAGTCCAAGGATCGATCAGGCTTGTGATCGCGCCGCTATTTGTCTCTTCCGTAAAGTCGCTGGTTTCTTCCCTCAAAATTTTGGAGTAGCCCTCCGGGACATACTCTGCAGACCCATCGCCGCTGGTATACACATGGGCTTCCCATGGGCTGCTGCCCGACGGAGAATGAATGGTTGACATGGACGTTGCATAGGATCTGCCGCTGTCAGAATAGTCTCCCCCTTTGAGACAGTACAGTACGAACGTGTTTTCCCCCGGCGTCAGTTCGAGATAAGAACTCTGAAATTCGTAGCCGTCCACGGTGATGGTTCCATCGAAAAAGGTCTCGTCAGGCCCGATCCTAAGGCCTGTCACCTCATATGCCGCAAGCGGCATTTCCGAAAAAACGTAAGAAGCTGCCGCTTCTTCCTGCTCCGGTTCCTGGGACTGCTCTTCCGTCCCCGCAGGCTCCGAAGCCTCCTCCGTCTGGGATGCCGCCGCTGAGGACTCCAGGGATACATCCGATGCCGTCGTCCCGGAAGCCGCGTCAGACTCCCCTCCACAGGCGGACACAGACAACACAGTCGCAGCCGCCAATCCTGCCATAACAATCTTCTTAAACATATTTATCCTCCCGATTCTGTTATAAAATTGTTCCGCTCACAGCATTATATCACGCGACCGCCCTTTGTCAATATTGAAAAATACCCTTGCCTAACTTCTCACCTGATGCCGCCCCCATTTCCACGCTCCCAGCACAGCCGCAACCACCGCCACGATCACCGCGAATGTCAACAGCACCCGCTTTCCCGATACCGGCGCCTGCACGAACATTCCCGAAAAGGTCAGCGGCATACTGTAGCAGAAATACTGCAGATATTTATTCAACGCGGTAAAGGGAAGATTCCCCAAAACCCCGTTTACCACCGCATAAGGACTCATATAAGCCACCAGCGACAACAGCTGGGAGCCGAAACTGGACTTACATTTCGAGGAGATTGCCTGAATCTGCAGAACCAGCGCCAGCATGGAAAACCATCCGCACAAATGCAGTCCCAGAACCGCTTTCCACAGGGGCTCGGTTTCCCTCATATAGTCATAAGGCACA
The DNA here is from genome assembly GCA_023664345.1 of Lachnospiraceae bacterium. GTDB lineage: Bacteria > Bacillota > Clostridia > Lachnospirales > Lachnospiraceae > Acetatifactor. The sequence continues at coordinate 72,542 of JAMPFQ010000007.1, forward strand.
AAAGTAAGACCGCAGCTCACGGACAATCCCTCCCCACCATAGACCCGGTATCGGAACAGAAACAGGACACCGCTCATAAGCCAGTAATAAGCAGAGGCAAACAGAAAGCCCGACCCCGTGCGCTGCCACCACAGCCGGAAACGCCCTTTTACCGTGGGCAGGATGATATCCGCCGTGCGGAACGCGTAATCCTCCGAAAATACAGGACAAAACGCGATGATCACCACCAGGGAGACCAACACCAGCGTCAAAAAGAAAGAATCCCAGTACCAGTTCCATCCCCTGCCCACATAGCCGAAGGTATAACTTCCGTCCAGATAACGGTTATCTATGGAAAGTCCTTCCACCAATTCCAGCGTAATCTCTCCGTCCTCCGGCACCGCTTCGCCGACTCCGGTAAACATATTCATCACAAAATTATTGTAGTAATTATGATATTGCCCCGGCTCTGCTGTCTTTTCCAGTTCCTCCCAGGCAATCTGCTCGAGATTCACCGGCTCTCCATACTTTTCCCAGATCGCCTGCACCGTCTCAAATGTCAGCGGCCCGGCAAATTCTTCCGCGGCCATTCTGTCATGCGCCACCGCCTCCCTGCCCTGATAGACTTTTCCATCATCAATGATACCCTCTTCTGTGATGATTCTTGTATCATAAAAAATCAGAAACGCTGTCACCACGATCAGCGCCAGCCATACGATCCTGCGAGAGAGGATCTTGTAAATTTCTTTTCCGATCATATTCTTTCCTCCTCTTTGAAGCCAAATACCATATATAGGGTATCTGACCCTCGCGGCATTTGCCAGGCCATGGAACATGGCTTTATGCTCATTGCTCGCGGAAGTAGTACAGATACACGTCCTCCAGGTCAGGATCAGCAGGCGATGCGTCCGGCAAAGGGCAGGCATCCGACACGATCCGAAGCTTTACCCCCTGCTCTGTGTTGCGCAGGTTGCTGACGGAGAACCGCGCCTGATACTCCTCCGTCTCCTCGGGCCGGACGCAGCACTCCCAGACCTTGCCCCGGACTTTTGCCAGCATCTGCTCGATATCCCCGGTAAACAGCAGCCTGCCCTCTTTCATCAGCAATATCTTATCCGCGATGTACTCCACATCCGATACGATATGGGTGGACAGGATAATGATCTTGTCCTTGGAAAGCGCACTGATGATATTGCGGAAACGGATCCGTTCCTTGGGATCCAGGCCCGCCGTGGGTTCATCCAGGAGCAGGATCTCCGCATCCCCCAAAAGAGCCTGGGCAATCCCCAGCCTGCGCACCATGCCGCCTGAAAAGGTCTTGATCTTCTTATCCTTTACCTCGTCCAGTTCCACCAGCCGCAGCAGTTCCTCCACCTTGTCCGCCGCCTCTTTTTTGGGGATCGCTTTCAGGGCAGCGAGATAAAGCAGGAATTTCTTCGCCGTAAACTCCGGATAATAACCGAAATTCTGGGGCAGATACCCCAGCAGCCTGCGGTACTCCGCTCCCATTTTCCTGATCTCCATGCCCTGGCACAGAATCTTCCCCTCCGTTGCCTCCAGAATGCCGCAGACCATACGAAGAAGTGTGGTCTTGCCCGCGCCGTTGGCCCCCAGCAGGCCGTACACCCCATGGGAGAGGACACAATCGATCCCATCCACTACCTTTTTGTTCCCGTATGTTTTGGAAACCTTTTCCAGCCTTAATTCAAACATATCAGTTCACCTCTCATCATTCTGCCGTAACAACTCCTGATCTGCCCCGCGAACACTGCCGCCCCTGATGCCAACAGGCAAAACCACACCCACAGATAAGCTGCGGCATACATATCCGGAAAAACCATGGGCGACATGGCAGACAGTGCCGTCAGCACAGCCAGGACCGCCATTGTATATTTCCCCCTGCCGCCCCGCAGCGCGCCGATCAGGGACAGACAGCAGATATTGGACAGCACAAAGGGCACCAGCAGGTATACCGCGATCCTCCCGAAGAAAGTATCCGTGCGCACCGCTACACCGCCGCTGAGCGCTGTCAGAAACACAATATCCGCCCCCGTGGTCAGAAGCATCTTTATTGTCCACATCTGGGACAGGTTAATGTAGCAGCTTTGCTCCAACTCTGCCATTCTGCTGGAAAAAGGCTTTCCCAGCGCCCCATGGGACAGCACGCCCATCCACGCCGCCGCAATGGAACTCCACCACAGATAATCCTTCAGCTCCGCTCCCTGCTCTGGCAGCCGGTGCAAAAACAGCGCCATGAGCGCAAGCAATCCTCCCTGAAGCGCCCAGAACGCGGGAGAGATATATTGCAGCTGGATCTGGATCAGTCCGCCAAAAGTGGGAATGTTACAGATCTTCTTGGATTCGATTGCATTCTGTATCTCCAGGAGAGAGATCTGTTTTTTGTGAGGATCCGGCTTCAATTCCTGCGCTGTTTCCCAGATATCCTGCAAACCATTTAATGCCGATCCACAGCTGCTTCCCTGTTCCTCTGCTGTCTGTTCACTGCGGATATTATGCTTGTCTGCATTGCTTCCGTTGATGCTCCGCTTATCTGTTTGCTCATCGTTGATTTTTTTCTGAACTGTTGCCTGCACGCTGCCTGTTTCCTCCTGAACTGCTGTTTCCCCATCGTTGATTCTTCCCCGGACTGCTGCCTGCACGCTGCCTGTTTTCCCTGGAACCGTTACTTGCCTGTCATTTTCGTCCTGTTTGACCATTGTCAGTTCCTGCTTTCCGTTCATTCCGGAAATCCTCCTTTCATTTATCTGAAAGCTTCATCCTGCTTTTTAATCCAGGAAATCCTCCCTGTTCATCACGCCCCGCAGCTTCTCCATTCCCTGTTTTACGCGGGATTTTACCGTGGACACCGACACGTCGGTAAGCTTCGCAATCTCCCGGTATCTCATATCATACAGATAATGAAGAAGCAATGCCTCCCTCTGCATCTGGGGAATACCGACCAGCATTTTCATCAGGCGGTCATGCACATCGCTCTCCAGCAGTCTCCATTCGGGAGATCTCTCCGTTTTATCCGGATCCGGAAACTGATACAACTCCCACAAGGGATCGCTTTCCGAAGCGCCCCCGCAGTCGATCTCCCGGTCAAAGCTGATCTCTCTTTCTTCCCGCCTGCCTTTTTCCGCCAGATGATCCCTGCACAGGTTCATGGCAATAGTCAGCAGATACCCTTTCAGATTGCGGTAATGATAGCCCTCCACATACCGGATAAATCTCAGGAAAGTTTCCTGCGCCAGGTCATAGGCGTCCTCCCTGCTGCCCGTCTGAAAGGTACAAAAACGGAAGATATCGTCGTAATATTTTTCGACAATATCCTGCAGATACCGCTTATCACCTCTCTGAATGGCATAGATCCACTGACGCTCGTCCATGATGCTTCCTCTTATGTCAACAGCCGCGCCGCCCTGTCCGGGACGGAGCTGTCTGCCTTACAAAATATATAACCTATTATAAGGGGAAAAGGTTTTAAAAAATAAACAAGGGAGAAGCGCTGAGCATTCTCCCTCCTGAGACCAATCTCAAAAGATCAGGATAATCTTTCGGTAATGAAATTGACGACGTTTCCCTGATAATCAAAGCATCCTGGGCGTTACACGATAATCATGACTTATTTCCCACGGATACCGCATAGACTGCTGATAAAATCCCCATCCATGTCAACGCCAGGAACATCAATGTAAAATAGGACAGCGGTCTGTAACTGTAGATAATCCCTGACAGAATCTGCCCATCACAGCCGATGCCGTCTACCTGCACTTCCCCATATTCACTAAGCGGCATATCCTGATCGCATGTCACAAACAGCGCTGTCTCCCCATCCGTATTTTCAACGGACAGACATAATCTATATTCTTTCTCCTTTTCCAGCTTCCATTGTACCGGGATCTCCGCATAAGCCGTATCGTCATATGCTTTCAGCGGGATTTCCTCCTCATAAACCGTTTTCTCTCCATCTGATACAATGATCCTACATACACCATTCTGAGACTTCGTATCCATGCATATGCCCAAGCTCGTCACCGTAGGAAAAGAAGGAATAAAGCTCATCTCACAGAGAGTTCCCTCTTGAATCTGTACCTGTCTGTGTTCCCGTTCCCCATTTATCACCAGGATATCCTCTCTGGCAAAAAGACTCAGCACACATGCCATGACCCCGCAACATCCCAAAATACCCAAAAGCCGTATGCTCTTCCTCATTCCCTGCCATTGCCCTGCCCGCACACTGCCAGCTAAGATCGCCAGCACCGCCAGTACTGCAATATTATAAATACGATAGGTAAAACAATGATGCACGGCAGTGTGATTTGCTGCCACCAGATACCAGACCACGGACGAAAACCCCGTCAGAGCCAGCGCTTTCCCCCTGGGATTATATTTCATACCGTTTTTCAATGCCCTGATCATAAAAAAAAGAAACCACACTGCCAGAACTATCACAAAAATCTTATATTCATAATGTTTCCAGTTTACATAGAGTACTTCCAGCCGATCGGTAAATCCCATGGGGGATGCCCCCCCCCACGCCCATCCGATAGCCTACCTCGCCAAACGCTTTCTCAAAAATATCATGTCCCAGTACCCAGGATCCCAGACAGAATTTGCCAAGCCACATTCCGGCATAGCCCAGTATCCAAAAAAGACCCGTACAGACCACCTGTTTTATATAATACAGCGCTTCTCTGTCCTCCTGCAGCAAAAGCCACCAGATAATCGGGATTCCCCATGTAAATAACGGATATGTCAAAAGATCAAAGAAACTTGTCAGCATACCCGTGAAAAGAAAAATCCAATAAAGCTTTATCCCTTTTTGATTCTTTCCCTTCCCAATTGTTAAATACAGGGTACATCCCATTGCAATATAGAATACCCAACTATACTGCAAGGAAAAGGGCATTGCCATCGCCATAAGCAGAAAATAAGAGGTCAGTTCCAGCATAGCATACTGTATTCCTTTTTTCCGCCACAATATCAAGCTCAGGCAAAATACCAACAGCAACTGTCCCACGCTGTTGAGCACACGTATTTCCCCATAATCGAAAAAAAATAACAGCGGTCGCAGGAGCGTTACATATCCATGCCAGTAATAGTCATATCCACCCATATTCATGGCTGCGTGTAGGGCATTGGTCGTCCGCGGCTCCAGTGCAATCATCAGCATGAGACTGTCCGTACCCCCATCCAGCACTCCCGGCAAATAAGAGTGAAAATAAGTATCGTACGAAGCACTCACCATCGGAATCGCAGGATACCACCCCTCGCTTTCCAATATATTATAAGAAACAGACTGATTCGTTGTATTGACCGGAATGAAAAAAGCCAATGTAAGCAGAATACCTCCCATACATATACCGATTATGAGCATACCCACAGTTTTTAATATTTTTTTTGCTGCCTGCATAGCATCCTCCTTTTTCTCTCGCACATGCAACAATCTTACCACAAACTATACCTGTTCTGCAAGGAGTTCCAAACTTTAGTCAACTGCCGCCTGCGGCTTCAGCAGTTCCGCGATCAGCCCCTCCACTTCCTGCAGCTGCTCCCTGGAATTCTCCCGGTGACTCTGTTTGCGGTATTGGGAGGGAGACATGCCTTTCATGGCGTGAAAGGCCTTTGTGAACACCAGGGCATCGCTGTACCCGCAGGAGAGGGCGATGCTCTCAATGGAGTAAGAAGTAGAATCCAGCAGTTCCCGCGCTTTTGTGATGCGGAACGTGGTGAGGAACTGCTGGGGGGACATTCCCAGATAATTTTGAAACAGGGTATACAGATAGCTTCTGTTGATACACACATAGTCGGCCACATCCGTGACCCTGATGGGATTACAGTAATTGCTCTGGATAAAGGACACCGCCTTTTTCACATACTGATTTCCTTTATCCTCCTCATTTCTGGCAACCACTCCGGCGCTCTCCGCCAGAACGGAAAGGAACACGCCCAGCTGGCCGTTCCTGCGCAAGTCATCCGCCACACCGAAAGTATTGTGCTCCATCATATCCCGCACGATGGTATATAATTCCTGATCCCTGTCACAGGAAAAGATGGGATGCCTGGCGGAGAGCCCCATGGAAGTCAGGTACTCCTCCGCGCGGCTTCCCCCAAATCCCACCCACAGATAAGTCCAGGGTTCTTCCTCGTCCGCCTGGTAAAAGGCCAGCTCATTGGGCTGGATCAGGAAACCGTACCCTGCCTCCAGACGGTATTCCTTGTCATGAAACCGGAAGATCCCTTTTCCGCTCAATACATAATGGATCAGATAATGGGGCTTGGAAGCGGGGCCAAAGCTGTGCAGGCTCTCGGTCTGTGAACAGCCGCAGCAGTTCACATACAGGCTGCCTATCCTGTCGTTTTCAAAATCCAGCTTAAAAGCCTTTTCCACAGCACTGCCCCCTTTCCCGATCTAGATAACAAACTCTCTCTTATCCAGATCCTCCTGCACCTTTACCAGATGCTCCCGGATGGACAGTTTCTGCGGGCAGACCTGCTCGCACTTTCCACATTTTATGCAGTTCTTGGCCTGTGCCGCCTCTCCCAGGCCTTCCTCCCACCTGCCCTTTACCATGTTATAATTCTGGTACATATGATAGGTATTCCAGACCCTGAAATTTCCGGGAATGTTCACTCCCGCGGGACAGGGCATACAGTAATTGCATCCCGTACAGCCATTCTGCACACGGCTGTTGATCAGTTCCACGATCCCTGCGATCTCCTGCTGTTCCTTTTCGGACAGCGGACGGAAATCGCTGAAAGTCTTCAGGTTGTCCTCCACCTGTTCCATGGTGGACATACCGCTCAATATCACTTTTACGTTGGGCAGGCTTCCCACCCAGCGCAACGCAAAGGAAGCTACCGACGCTTCCGGGTCAAGGCTGCGGAATCTCCCTGTGATGTCCTCCGCAAAAGCCGCCAGGGAACCACCCTTCACAGGCTCCATGACCACCATGGGGATACCCTTGCTCTCCGCAAGCTGATAGCCTTTCAGGCCTGCCTGCTCATGGGTGTCCATATAGTTCAGCTGGATCTGGCAGAAATCCCAGTTCCTGTAGTTCAGGATCCGCTCAAAGGTCTCATAGTCATCATGGAAAGAGAATCCCAGATAACGGATCTTCCCTTCCGCTTTCAGCTGTTCCAGCCTTTCGATACAGCCCATTTTCAGTATTTTGTCAAAGCGTTCCCTGCTCAGCGCGTGCAATAAATAAAAATCTATGTAATCCGTCTGCAGCCTGGAAAGCTGTTCATTGAAAGTAGCGTCCACATCCTCCAGGGTCTCCACCTTCCATACGGGCAGCTTGGTAGCCAGATAAAAGCTGCTCCTGTCGTACTTTTTCAATACCTTTCCTACGAAAGGCTCGCTCTCGCCGCCATGATAGGGGTATGCCGTGTCAATGTAATTGACTCCTGCGGCGATGGCTTTGTCCAGCATTTTCTCCGCTTCCGCCTCGTCGATGCCGCCCTCCGCCGTCACAGGAAAACGCATACAGCCGAATCCCAGCAGCGATGTCTCGATCCCAAGTTTCTCAAGCTTTCTTTTTTCCATTCCGATGCCCTCCATTCAATTGCCGCCTGCGGCAATCTGTTCCGTCTTTTTATGAAACTGTTTTAAGTTGCTTACTCCTGCATATACCCGTCCTCATCAAACTGTACTCCAAATTCCAGGCTGAACTCATTGATCCGGCTGAGGATCCTGGCCTTTTCCTCTCCTTCAGCAGGAGTGGGCTGGAAATTATTCCGTTCGGGCACAGAACTGACGGAACAGGGAATCACCCTGATTTCCCGATCCTCCTGCTTTTCCCCGTCTATAAAGGTAAAGGTCTGCTGAAAGATCATGGTGTCCTTGTCCGGCGGATTGCGGTTTGCGCCGAAGCAGAAATTCCCCAGGCTGTAGAGGATGAATCTTCCCTTATATTCATCGATCCCCTGCAATACATGGGGATGATGCCCTATCACCAGGTCCGCTCCCCAATCAATGCATTTTTCCCCCAGGATTTTCTGATAATCTTCCGGATAATATTCCCTCTCCACACCCCAGTGGCAGCTGACCAGGATCAGATCCGCTCCCTGCTCCTGAAGTTCGGCGATCCCTTTCTGTATGGTATCCTCCACCAGATAGCCCTGGGACACCTCATTGACGGAGATCATGCCGATATTGATGCCCTTGACCTCACAGATTCCCACGGTCTTCTCGCAGGCATAGACGACACCCGCGTCCTCCACCGCCCGGATGGTATCCTCCCTGCCCTGCTGCTGGTAATCCAGCGTGTGGTTGTTTCCCATGCTGACCGCCTCCACGCTGCCTGCGGTAAGTATATCCACATATTCGGGATCGCCTTTGATGCTGTAGACCTGACCTTCCCTGGCCTCTTCCGCAAGGGTCAGCGGGCCCTCCAGATTCACCAGCGTCATATCATCCGTGCTGAAGATATCATAGACATTCGCAAAAAAATAACTCTCATCCTCCGCCTGATCATATGCCTGGCGGAAAGAATTCCAGTAATCCTGCTCCTGGTGCGTGCCCAAAGTCACGTCACCGGCGGCGGATATAGTGATTGTCACGATATCGGATTCCGGTTCCGGCGCGGGACTTTCCTCTGCCGGAGGCTCCACGGACGGCGTAGGCGCAGGCGCTGCGGAGACCGCATTGTCCGCCAGCGACTGAGGCTGCAGCACTGCTGCCGATGGCTCCTCCTCGATATCCTTTGCGCAGCCGGTCACCAGGCAGACTCCCACCGCCAGCATGACCGCCTTTGTTTTCCCCCTGTTCCACATCATACTACTAACCCCTTGCTCTTTATCGTTTCTTTAAAAAGCGCAGTTCAAACTTATTATAAATATATACTACCAGCAGCGCTTCCACAATAATCCCTACGGTACAGAGCGAACTCCAGATCCCCGTGGTGAACATCATGGCAACAATGGTAAGTTCCGCCGCCGCTCCGAATCCAAGGATCAGCCCGCCGCAGAACTGATTGTATTTCTTCACGTCAACCACATCGATAGGTCGTTTGTTGAACACCGTGTTGCGCTCCGGTGCGCTGAATGTCCTGATCGCCACATAGAGGCACATGATCCCTACAAATATAAATAAAATACCATCCATCTTTCCTTACCTGTCCTTTCCCTGTCATATCGTTTGTTTTCGCACATGATACAAGTATATCATTCTCCGGTCTCACCGTAAATCTTTTCCTTTAAATATTTGATATTGGCCTCAAAGTCCACCTCCAGCACCTGCATCTTGCGGATGGTCGCGTCTTTGTATGTGCCCGGCTGCGGCACGCTGTCCGACACGATATCGTAAGTCAGCAGTTTTCCTGCCATCAGGCTCAGGCGGTAACACTCGTTTCGGGTCAGGTTGGTGGTCAGGTTCGACATCAGTCCGTCCATCAGGTCCTCAAAATTGGCCCCAAGAGCCGCAGGCAGCTTCCCGATCACAGCGGTGAGCACCTTCCGCTGTCTCTCGGTACGGCCAAAATCCGTGCCGATATAGCGGTTCCGACAATATGCCAGCGCCTGAGGCCCGTTCAGATGCACCAGGCCCGGTTTGGTGGTGTCCATATTATCCGTACCCTGGGGACGGCCCGTCAGCATATTATACTCTACCAGATAACCGTTGACATACTCCAGTTCCCCGGTGGTCAGTTCCAGATCCACCCCTCCCACGGCATCGACCAGATTGGCGAAAGCCTCGAAATTCACCAGCATATATCTGTTTACGGGAATATCCAGGTTCTCTTCTACCGTTTCCATGAGAAGTTCCGCTCCCCCATAGGAATACGCCGCGTTCAAACGATTTCCGTCGTGTCCCGGAATATCCACATACATATCCCTTAACAGGGAAGTCATATAAATGGTCTTGGTCCTGTTGCTGATGGAAAGCAGGATCATGGCATCGGAACGTCCGTCCTCCCCGTTCTGGCGGGAATCATTTCCGATCAGCAGGATATTGACCACACCGTCCTCCTGCATGGGCATGTTGGCAACGGAATCTATGGATTCATGATTCATTCGGGCATAGACGTTTCCCACCAGAAAATAGAGCCCGCCTCCCGCCAGCGCCACCAGCAGTACCATTGCGATCAGAAGCTTTTTCAGCCCGGAACCACGTTTCTTTCCTGCTCTCTTGGGCGGTTCCGGGGCAGCTTTCCGGGAATTTTTTCCGGCTGATCTTTTGGAAGCTTTAACAGGTTCCTTCGAATATTTCTCTTTGGAACGGCGCTTGGGAACTGTGTTCTGTGCTTGCGGGGAACGGCTCCCTGAAGCCGTCCTCCGACCCTGCGTGGTCTGGCGTCCTGCCTCATCCTGGGGCTGCCTGCGACCCTGCCCCGCTCCGGCTGCCCTGTCCCAGTCTTCTATATAATAGTCCTCTCTCACCCGCTTCTTCACAGGCGCTTTCTTCCTGCTGGATGCGCTCCCTATGACGTCCAACTCCTTTTCCGCGTCTTCCTCTTCCCCTATGGTATACAGCTGGGGTTCCTGTCTCCGCTGCTGTTCCTCCGCCTCCATTTCCCGGAGTTCCTGCTGCAGGAACGCTTCCAGCCCCTGCTGGATCTGTTTCATTTCGTTATCTGTTTTCCTGCCCATAAACATTACGTCCTTTCATGGGAAATCATGCAGCGCCCTTTCAAGACCGGGGCTCATTCATAACAACATATCATATTTTATTTAGTATGTCACGAAATGAAACATTAAATTTTATTAAAAAAATGTTAATCCAGCTTTAATATCATCTCCAGGATCCGTCCGGCACAGATCTCCATCTCCTGTCTGCTCAATACGCCTTTCCTCAAAGCCTCCAGCAGTCTCTCCGGGAATCCGCATCCCATCTTGGCATCGTTTCCCGCTTTCACTTCCTTATAATGTTCCCCGGCTGTCCACCAGTCCGTAGTGACCATCCCCTTGAACCCCCATTCGCCCCGCAGGATATCTTCCAGCAGTTCCCGGCTTTCCGAGGCTCTGCGGCCATTGATGATGTTATAGGAGGACATGATGCACCAGGGATCCGCCTCCCTGACCACGATCTCAAAGGCGCTCAGGTAAATCTCACGGATCGCTCTCTCCGACGCGCGGGAGTCGCTGTTCTTGCGGTTCGTCTCCTTATTGTTCAGAGCAAAATGTTTCACCGCGGCGCCCACATGATTGCTCTGGATCCCCCGGACCATGGCTGCTGCCAGCTTGCCCGTAAGGAAAGGATCCTCGGAATAATACTCAAAATTCCTGCCGCACAATGGACTTCTGTGGATATTGACTGCGGGAGCAAGCCACACGGCGATGTTATTTTCCTTTATCTCCGCGCCTCCTGCCGCTCCCACCCGTTCCACCAGTTCCGGGTTCCATGTACACGCCAGCAGAGTAGCGCAGGGCCATGCCGTGGCGCAGACTCCTCTGTCCGGTCGGATCCGCAGTCCCGCAGGGCCATCCGCAGTCATCACATCAGGTACCCCATACTCTGGCAGGTTTCCGTAGCCGAACACATCCGCTACTCCCGTATTGGGCTGTCCGCCCAGCAGATCCGCCAGCTGTTCATGGGAAAGCTGCGCCAGAAATTCTTTCAGGGTTATGTTTCCTTCCGCCACCTCGTCCAGGGTATGTACTTTTTTTTCTTCTCCCCACATCTTATATCTGCTGCGGGGCTTCACAGCGGGAGCAAGTCCGTTGGTCTTTTCCAAAGGAAGCGGCTCCAGTATGCTGGCGTCCGTTTGAAAAGGTTCTCCCATGGGAAGTTCCTCATAACTGCCGTCAGCGCACATCCTCTTTTTCAGGGAAGTGGGCGTCAGCCTGTTGGCCAGCTGCTTTACGATCACACTCTGGGGAAGTTCCATGACAAAATCCGCCACCACATCCCTGACGGAAGTCCCCACATAGAGATGATAGGAGCCCTGCTCCATGATATATGCCGCTCTGGCGACCTTGCCCAGGTCGTCATAGGATGCCATGGCATGGAAAGGAACACACAGCACCATGGTCTGGGTCTCGCCGGGAGCCAGCAGACGACTCTTTCGGAAAGCAATCAGTTCCCTTGCAGGCTTGCCCAGCCTTCCCTGAGGCGCACTGTAATAGACCTGTACCACTTCCTTTCCGGGAACGTCCCCGATATTGCACACGGACACCGTGATCTCTATATGATTTTCTTTCTGCTCCGCCGACGGCTTTCCCAAAGAAAACCGGGTGTATGACAGTCCGAAGCCAAAAGGATAATTCACCCTGCCCGCGGCTTTCGGGATGGTCTCAAAATAACGGTACCCCACATAGATATCATCGGTGTAATCCACATGATCCTCGGACTCGTGGAAATTGTCGCTGGAGGGATAGTCCTCCAGGCTTTTTGCAAAAGTATCCGCCAGCTTGCCGCAGGGGCTGCCCTCTCCCACCAGCAGTTCCGCCGCCGCCAGACCTCCTTCCATGCCGCCCTGCCACGTCATGAGGACGGACCGGATTGCCGGATCTTCCGCAAACCATGAGGAATCCACCACACCTCCCGCATTTATGACCAGGATCACCTTCGGGAAAGCTTTCTTCACCATGTCTGCCATGGCTTCTTCCCTGCGGCTCAAGTAAAAATCGCCTCTTTCATAGATCTTTTCCGCCGTCTCATAGAGATTGCTGTTTTCTACATGGACAAGTTTCTGACCGGAAGACTGCACACTCCTGTCCCAGCCCTCCCCGGAAAACCGGCTGATGGTGATGATAGCAGTATCCGTGAACGCCCGGGCTTTTTTGAGCAATGCCTCCGGCACTTCCGGCTCCACCGTAAGCCCGGGCACGCTGCCCGCCGCGTACTGCGCTTCTACATTCTCCCTGTAAAAAGCGGATAATTCCTCAAAGACCGTGACATGATCCGATTTCTCTTTCAGGCCCTGGTACAGGTTCCGTGTATAGGGCACGGTCACGTCACCGCTTCCCCCTCCCCCTTTTACATAGTCAAAGCTTGCCTTTCCGAATAACGCTACCCTGCTGCCCTTTGCCAGGGGGAGCAGGGAATCCTCATTCTTTAACAGCACCATTCCTTCCTTTGCAGCCTCTTTGGAAAGCAGGATATGTTCTTCGCTTGCTGTGATCCTCTTGCCGTCTTTCCCCATAGGGAGCATCGGCTGATAAAGTGCTCTGGCCCATTTCTGCATATTGGGATCCTCCTGTAGTCATTTTATAAATCGGAGACCGATCGGCCTCTGATCGCCCTGAATAAGATTATTATACCATATTTCTGCGAGTTAAGGGGCAGAGACGTTGAAAAATCTATCTTTTCATAGTAGAATGTTTTCATTCACAACTATTTAAGAATCCGGAGGATAAACCACCATGAAAGCGGTAATATATGAAAGTATCCCCGACTGCGCGAGGGAGATCAGGAAAAAGGTATTTACGGAGGAGCAGGGATTCCAGAATGAATTTGATGAGACGGACCTTACTGCCACCCATATCGTAGCATATGACCGGGACGGGCTCCCTGTGGCAACCTGCCGCGTATTCTGGGACGCTGCGATGGATTCTTATCTCCTTGGACGGCTTGCGGTCCTTAAGGAGTATCGCGGGCAGGATATAGGTTCCATGATGATCCGGGAAGCGGAGCAGTATGTACGGGCAAAAAAAGGCGGATGCCTGATGCTCCACGCGCAGTGCAGGGTATCGGACTTTTACAGGAAATCCGGTTTTGTGGAATTTGGAGAAATCGGAGACGAGGAAGGCTGTCCCCATATCTGGATGAGAAAAAATCTTGCGTAAAAAAATCCAAAATACTATAATAAGACCAGATTCAGCATAAAGGAGCACATTTTATGAAACGATTGATCAGACCGGCTGCACTATGTCTTGCAGCGATCCTGTTTCTGTTTAACATTACGATAACCCGGGCGGAAACCGCCCCGCCGAAATCCGTGGATATCATGTTCTTTCACGATACCCACTCCCATCTGGACAGCTTTTCCACCATAATAGATGAGGACGCGGTGACGGTGGGCGGCTTTGCCCGGATCAAGACGCTGATCAATGAACAGATGGCGGAAAATCCCGACACCCTGCTGGTGGATGCCGGAGACTTCTCCATGGGAACCCTGGTACAGGCCATCTTCAGCAGCGAATCCGCGGAACTGCGCATGCTGGGATCCCTGGGCTGTGAGGCCACCACTTTAGGGAACCATGAATTTGATTACCGCTCCAAAGGCCTTGCCGGGGCTCTGGACGCCGCAGGAAGTTCCGGGGAGGCGGTTCCCGCCATGGTGCTCTGCAATATCGACTGGGAGACCATGGAGGCGGAGGGACTGACAGCGGACCAGCAGCTGTTAAAAGATGCCCTTGACCGCTACGGCGCAAAGGATTATATCATGGTGGAAAAAGGCGGCATCAAGATCGCCATCCTTGGCGTTTTCGGTGCGGACGCCCTGGCCTGCGCCCCTACCTGCGTGCTGAAATTCAAGGATATCTCCGAGGCCGCCGCGGAGACGGTCCGGGAGATCCAGGAAAAGGAAGACGCGGATATGATCATCTGTCTCTCCCACAGCGGCACCAACGCGGACGAGAGCAAGTCGGAGGACGAGATCCTGGCCAAAAGCGTTCCCGAGATCGACCTGATCATCAGCGGACATACCCACACCACGCTGGAGGAACCTATCCGGCACGGCGATACCTATATCGTATCCGCCGGAGAATATGGCAAAAACCTGGGCTTTCTGACCATGCGCCAGACGGAAAGCGGCAGATGGAGCATAGATGTGGCATCGGATTACGGCCTGACTCCCATTACGGATGATATTGCCCCCGATCTTGCCACACAGGAGAAAATTGATTCCCTGATGGATCTGGTGGATTCGGTGTACCTCTCACAGTTTGGCTATACGAACGATCAGGTGCTGGCGCAGAATGAGGTTGTGTTCTGTCCTCAGGAGGATTTGGGCGATACCCATACCGATCAGAATCTGGGCAACTTTATGTCTGACGCTTATGTATACACGGTGGAAAACGCCGCAGATTATGACGGGCATCCGGTGGATGTGGCTATTGTGCCTAACGGTTGCGTCCGCGATACCTACCCCACCGGCGACATCACCGTGACGGACGTGTTCAATTCCTTTTCCCTGGGCATCGGCCCCGATGAGATTCCCGGATATCCGGTGATCAGCGTCTACCTGACGGGTAAGGAGTTAAAGACGGTTGCGGAGATCGACGCGTCCATATCGGATCTTATGACTGCTGCCAGGCTTTACACTTTTGGCCTGGAATTTTCCTACAATCCCAACCGGCTGATCCTGAACAAGGTTACGGACTGCTATCTGCGGGATCACGACGGGAACCGCGTGGAGATAGAAGACGATAAGCTTTACCGCGTAGTGGGCGACCTCTACAGCGGCCAGATGCTGGGCGCAGTCACTAAAGTTTCCTACGGTCTGCTGACCGTAACCCCTAAATTTGCGGACGGCACTCCCATTGAAAATATCGAGGATGCCATTGTGACGGAAAACGGGAGAGAACTGAAAGCCTGGACCGTCTTTGCAAGATACATGGAATCCCTGGAGGATACCGACGGCGACGGCATCGCCAATATTCCCCGGGTCTATGCCACAGCCCAGGGCAGGAAGATTGTGGAAGACAGTCATTCCCTGAAAGACCTGCTGAAACAGCCTAATAAATATGCTTTTATGATCGTAGGGGTGATATTGGCAGTGCTGGCGATCATCATTTTGCTGATCGTGCTGATCTGCAAGCTGATCCGTAAGATTTTACGCAATACGAAAAGTAAGTCAAGATCATGACAAAATCGAGCAGACTCGAAAGGCTTTGCCTTTCTCGTTCGCGTTGCTCGTCAGAAGCATATGTCTGCATCTGCCCATGCAAGCATGGCATCTGCACCCATATGCTTCTGACTCTGCTCATTCTCGCAGAAAACAGGTTGCCTCATCTCATAAGGCAGCCTGTTTTTCATCCATGACCACTATTTCGGAACAAAAGTGAAGACTTTCCGCAGAAAAGTTCCAGACCATCGCAAAAGCTTTACTGCAGATAATGAGCCAGTATATGTGTCAGCGCATCCATATCAATGGGCTTGGAGGTGTGGTCGTTCATGCCGCATTCTTTGCATTTCTGCACATCTTCGGAAAAGGCATCCGCCGTCATGGCGATGATGGGCAGCCCCGCATCCGCGCGATCCAGCGCCCTGATGCTCCGTGTCGCCTCATATCCTGACATCACAGGCATCCGGATATCCATCAGTATGACCTGATAATGACCCACCTGGGACTTTTCAAACATTTCCACGCAGATCTGGCCGTTTTCCGCCCAGTCGATCTCTATGCCCCGGCTGGAAAGCAGTTCTTTGGCGATCTCATAATTAAGATCGTTATCCTCCGCCAGCAGGATCCTGACGCCGCTAAAATCCTCTCTGGGCGCTTTCTGCACTTCCGGTATCTCCTGTCCGGAATCCATACATTGCAGCAGACCATAGTAGAGCGTGGATCGGAACAGAGGCTTCTGAATGAAACCGCTGATACCTACCCTGTTCGCATCCTCTTTCAGATCGCTCCAGTCATAGGACGCCGCCAGAAGCAGGGGCGCTTTCTCTCCATATTTCTCATGGATCTTCCGGGCTGTTTCCAGACCGTCCCTGTTGTCCGCTTCCAGGTCAAAGATTACCGCCTGGTAAGAGTCTTGCTGTCCCTGATGCTTTTCGACCATATCCATGGCGGCGCTGTCGTCCAGAGCCCACTCGCAGTTGACTGACATTTCTCCAAGATGCGCCCCTGTTTCCCTGCAGGCCTGCCCGTTTTTACTTACCAACAGCACGTTCCAGCCGGGAAGCGCCATATCCGCTTCTTTGCCTGTAGCACGTTCCATATCAATGGTCACATGGAATTCCGTTCCTTTGCCAACCTCACTCTTTAATTCGATAGTTCCGCCCATGGTGTCCACGATATACTTACTGATGGCCATGCCAAGACCGGAACCCTCCGTCTTATTGACCCTGGCGTTATCCTCTCTGGCAAAGGATTCAAATATCTTATCCTGAAATTCAGGAGGCATCCCGATCCCATTGTCCTTTACCCGAAAATGAACCCGCACATATCGGTCTCCCTGAGGTGATTCCTCCTGCGCCATGAAGAAAAGGATCTGGCCGCCCTCCGGCGTGAATTTATAGGCATTGGACAGGAAATTGATCAGTACCTGGTTCAGCCTGACGCTGTCGCAATACACTCCCTCCGTCAGGATATCGGAAAGGAGAATCTCAAACTTCTGGTTCTTCGACCTGACCTGGGGCAGGATAATGCTCACAATGCTCTCCATGGTCTCCCGGAGTGAGATGATCTCCGGATTCAGCGTCATTTTCCCGCTCTCAATCTTGGACATATCCAGGACATCATTGATCAGCCCAAGGAGATGGCGGCTTGACAGCGTGATTTTGCTCAGGCAGTTGATCAGCTGATCCCTGTCGTCCATGTTGGCGGCGGCAATGGCGGTCATTCCCACGATGGCGTTCATAGGCGTCCTGATGTCATGGCTCATATTGGACAGGAATTCACTCTTCGCCTTATTCGCCTTGATGGCCTCATTGCGGGCCGCCTCCGTTTCCGCAAGCTGCGCTTTGGTCATCCTGTAGTACAGAACGAACACGATGAGGAAAATCAAAAACATGATCAGCAGCGCCATCGAGAACGCGTAAAGCCTCTGATAATCCAGTCTCTGCACAATATGATCCAGTTCGTCAAAAGAGAGCACCGTCACCAGATACCATTCGGAATACGCCAGGGGCGTCACATATACGCATTTCGTCCCACCGTAAGTGACTACGATATCCGTAAAGAGTGTTCTGCCCATGATGGCATCCCGGATGTTTCTCTCATAGTATTCCGCGTCCTTTTCCCCAATGTTCTTTACCCGCGCATAGATACGCTCATAAAAATTAGCTTCCGTTACGGCATTATTTTTGATCACAAAATCACCGTTACTCCTGATGATGTGGGAATAAGACTTCTCGTCACCATTATCCAGGGCAAGCGTTGTGTAGACATATCTAAGATCGATGCCTCCTACCAGCGCCACACTCTTTCGCCCGTCTTCCATATCATATTCGCAGGGAACGCCCAGCAGCACCAGTTCCATTTCCTGATCAGGGATATATGCCGCAGCTATCTTTTCCTCTCCGCTTAACAGATCTTCCAGGAACGCTTCCGTATAAGGGATGGACACCTGATTGCCCAAAATCTGCTCAAAGCTGCCGTCCGCCGCCATAAGCGCCAGGAATTCGAATTCCCTGGCAACAGCGCTCACGCGCATGCTTTCCGTCAGTTCCTCTCCCTGAAGCTTCCCATCGGGTGGCATAGTCTTAATGATACTTTCCACCTGAGCCAGCTTGATATCCATGGTAGTGCGGAAATGGCTTGCTATCTGTGCGCTCATCCTCTCCATGTACAGATTGCTGATCTCCGTGGTAGTCTCTCTGCTCTTTGCCGCCATCCGGTTCATCAGAAAGAAAAAGACGCAGGCACATAATATGAACATCAGTACAAAGCTGCCCGTCAGGACACGAGAAGTCTTATTTTTCATTCTTCCTCTCATTCCGCCGCGCAAACGGCATTTTGATCGCGGTTTTCAGTACCGGGTACAGCGATTGCGCCATTCTCATAAAGCCTAACGCATTGGGATGGGTTCCGTCCACGAGACATTCCGTCCGTTCCTCATCGCCGAAAAAGGTTCCGCCGTCCAGAAACCATACCCTGCGGTCTCCATCCGCCAAAGCATTCTCATAGGTCCGGCGGATAATGTCCCTCCGCTCAGCCGCATTGCTCTTATCTCCTTCCACATCCGGTCTGGTCATAATGATAACGGGAACCTCCGGATGCGCCTGTCTGACAATCCTGAAAAACTCTTCATGGGTATCGGCCAGATGTTTCGGATCGGGAGCATTATGATCATAGTCATAGACAAATGCGCTCATCTCGGGCAATGCCGCTATATATCCGGCAAATTCCCTTTCTCCCCGGGCGGAGCCGGAAAAGCCAAAATTATAGTGATCCGCGTCCAGCCATCTGCACACAATGCTGGTGTAGGCGTTTCCAACCCGCGACGCACAACCGCCCTCCGTGATGGAGGAGCCGTAGAAAACAATGGGCTTTTCAATGGAATATTCCTCCGCTTCCTCCATATGGGCGTTCTCATCGATCCCAATCTCCATACTGAGCAGGTGGTCGTTTCTGGGCAGATTGACGGTGACCGTTTCCATCTGCGTATTTTTATGGAAAAGCTTTTCCACCGTTATTTCTTCCATGGTGTGTTCCTGCGGGGCCACATAACCCCAAAATACAGATTCCCTGCCTTTTCCCAGATAAAGATCCGCCCCTGCGGAACCGGAAAGAGGGATGTTAATGTCCTCCTTCGCCTGCGCCAGGGTCATTCTCACGCAGAGATCGGCGGAATCCGTGCGAAAGCGAACCCTGCCCCCTGCGGCCCTTTTCCCCAGAAAATCATACTGTGGCAGCAGATCCGTAATGTGGGGCTTCAATCTCCAAAACTGTCTCTTTTCTTTATCCGCCACCGCAAGACCATATATTCGAATGGGAGATTCCGTTATATGATAAAATTTCATTTCTGTGCAAACCTTTCTGTTCCGTTATCAGGAAATGCTATTCCTGCCTAATACCGTCTGGATCAGTTCCCGCAGTTCATGGATATCGATGGGCTTCGGGAAATGGGCGTTCATTCCCGCATCCATGGATCTCTGGTAATCCTCCGCAAAGGCGTTGGCAGACAGGGCTATGATGGGAATCTGCGCCAGCTGCCGGTTTTCGAGCTGTCGGATCTTTCTCGCCGCCTCGTGCCCGTCCATCACCGGCATCTGGATATCCATCAGGATCAGGTCATAATATCCCGGTTCGGAATGTGCCACTTTCTCCAGCCCTATGCTTCCGTCCTCCGCCGTCTCCACAAGGAATCCCTGCCTGGTGAGCAGTTCCTCCGCAATCTCCATATTGATCTCATTGTCCTCCACCAGCAGAACCCTCTTCCCTTTCAGGAAATCCTGATCCACAACGCTGTCCGATACTGTGGCGCCGTTGGATTCCTGTCCCTCCTGAAGCCTCAGACGCAGGCTGACCGTGAACCGGCTTCCCTTTCCCGGCTCGCTCTCCACCTCGATATCCCCTTTCATCATATCCACCATGTTCTTCACTACCGTAAGGCCCAAGCCGGTCCCCGGGACTCCGCTCTGGGTGGTGTTGCTTTCCCGCTTGAAAGGATCGAACAGGCTGCCGATAAATTCTTTTGAGATGCCGATCCCGTTGTCCTCCACGATAAACCGATACGTGCCGTAACCCGGAAAATCGTTCTCTACCTCCTCGGCAGTCAGGGAAACATTTCCCCCCGGATCCGTATATTTTACCGCATTGTCCAGCAGCTGGCACAAAATCTCCTTGATACGCCTGTGATCCGCCACCACCGCAAAACGGTTGATTCCAGATCTGTCCAACAGAAAGTGCAGGGATTTGGCGTTTATCTCAACCATCACCGCTTTCTCCACCTCCGCGAGCAGATCCGCCAGGTGGCATTCGCTTTCCACCAGATTGACTTTTCCCGACTCCATACGGGTAATCTCAAGGGATTCATTGACAATGGCAAGCAGCTGCTCGCCGGAAATACGGATCTTCTTATTATATTCATCGATCCTGTCCGGTTCCATGACATGATTCCTGATCAGTTCCGTATAGCCGATAATGGCGTTCAGGGGCGTGCGGATATCATGGGACATATTGGACAAAAATACACTTCTCGCCAGATTGGCCGTTTCCGCCCGCTGCAGGGCGCTCTGCAGAAGATTCTGTTTCTCGATCTGATCGGTGATATCCTTTACCACAAATAATGTCACGATATCACCCGTATACTCATTTTTCCCAAGCAGCAGTATGTAAAAGCACAGACGCTTCTGTCCCATGGCGTCCATGATCCATCCTTCAAAAGTCTGTTCCAGTCCTCCCGTCTCATAGCACCGGATCAGCCGCCTGATATCGAAAAATTCCCTGTACTCCTCCAGGGATTCCGGCGCCACATTGCGCACGCAGGACTCGATATAATCCGTGTACTTCGCATAGGGCTTCGGATTCATATACTCAAACAGATCATAGGCCTTTCCCTCCGATAACTGCAGGGCATCTCCGATAAACCTGTCTTTGCTCAGATCGACCTCGAAAAAAGTGATGGCGTCATATAAAATGGCTTTCTTATACTGGCTCTCCCGCACATTAACGCTGCGGAGTTCCTCGTTCACCCTTTCCAGCCTGTGCATCCTCTGCTTCATCCTGTCGGTGGCGTCCTCAATGAACACCAGGAAGATATCCCCATACGCCTCCGTATGCAGGAAATGCCCGTAATCCTCTATCCAACGCACACTCCCGTCTTTCTGTATGATCCTGTATTCCACATAATCCAGATCATAGACGCTGTTCGCGATCTGCGTGGCAATGCTTTCCTCCACACTGTCAAGATCCCCGGAATATACCATCCCTCTGAAAGTATATCCCGTCAGTTCCCGGAATTCAGCCTCCGTATCACAGCCGAATATCCGCAGTATGGCCTTGTTGGCATAAATCAGTTCTTCCTTTCCGTCCGCGTGGTAAATGAAAAAGCCTCCAGGCATTCCTTCCAGGATCAGTTCCATCAGGGGAATGGTCTTTTCGTCAAAGTTTTGAAAGAAATCCTTTTGCCGTTTCATTGATGCCTGTTTTGCCGGATTGCCTGTGCCGTATAATGTCTTCATGTGATCCCTCTTTACTTTTCCTTTGCAGCTCCCTTACTGCTCTTCTTTCCGCGCTCTCCTTTTTTTCTGCGCTTCACTTGACCATGTACAGATAAATACAAAGAACATGACTAACGCCCCTATGAGCGCCACAAAATATGCGGTGGCAACAGGAGTTGAAGTCTGCACGCCTTCTACATTCGCATACAGCTTTCCGTTGGAAAGATACGCCGTGACCGTCGATCCCTCGCGGTATGAATACGCATTATGCGCATTTTTCAGATCATATTCCTTTCCCTGATACAGAACCTTGATCTCATATTCTGTTGTGGTAGACCTGGAATATCCCGTCCTGTATGTTGTCTGTACCGTGTCTGAACTGACCACCGTTACCTTTACTTCCTCATACTCCACATCGGCGTTTGCCATAGGTCCCCTCAACAGTACAGCTGCAACGATCAGGATTCCGGTGATGATTCCAAATGCCCATACTTTTTTCATAGTCTTTCTCCTTCTGACTGTAATATTTATTTTGTATCCATTATAATTTACACGCCATAAAAAAACAATTATTTTTACCCTCTTTTGGGCCGGTAGTACGATTAACCGCCTTGTTAAAAACAAAACTGTTACACTGATCGTGTCGGCATGGATCTTTGAGAGATCGGAACTGAAAGAAAGCGGGATCATTCAAGCAATTGTATTTCCATCTGCTCTTTTACCAATCTGCCATGATCAAATTTCATAATGTACGCATTTGATGATGGATTGGCCCTGACATAACTGATCTTTCCATCCCGTTCCACAAACGCCGTGTCTGACTCCATTGCCAGTCCCGGCAGTGTCTTTTCCTTTAGCATCCCGTCAAAGCTGGCTGCCCGCTCCTCATAATGCGGGCAGTAAGCATATGGGTGGATATTCAGCATGTCGTCCACCCATCCGTATCCAACCTCCCCATTGACCCAAAAGATATCACTGTCGCTATACCCGCAGTGAAACCAGCACATCGCACCGGCGCTTATGCCCGTTAAAATGGCGGTATCGTTTAAATAGATTTCTTTCAGCTTCCTGTCAAGTCTGTGCTTTCTCCAGACCTCCATCATAAAAAAGGTATCGCCGCCGCCGACATAAATGATATCGGCCCATGCCAGGAGTTCGTCGATCTCCTGCGGGACATACTCTTTTGTAACCAGGCACAGCGCCTTTACATTGCAATCCAGCTGGCCGAATGTATTCTTAATGTTGTCGATATATCCCTCCGCGTCTTTGCTCGCCGTTCCGACAAATAAAAGGTTATGCCGCTCTTTTTTGTCCATGTTCACAATGTATTTGTTGATCGCGTGATTTGACCGCAGATTTCCGCCTGCCATGGCAACAATCCTTCCCATATCCAAACCTCCCAATCTCGATCATAGTTTTAGGAACTGTCTGTTGATAACCTGTACATTTGATTTTCCAGGTCATTTTCGGACAATTTCGTACTTGTATCTGTTACAGATCCAACTGAATATCCTTCGCATATGAATATGAGATCACTTCTCCCGCCTTAGTGGAACTGTACCCCTTTTCCCTGTGGGAATAATTCGATATTTCAACGGATCCGAACTCTGCAAATCTATCATAAATCCGTTCCAGCACAGCCAATTCCGCATCCGTCAGGATTCCCTCCGGGACATCGCACTCGGGAATGACCTGATGCCTTTCATATCCGTTATCATACGTCACTTCTATATGGGCGATCCGGTCGGCTGCCATTGTTCCAAATAAAATATCATAATTCTCCGGCACAGGCCCATAAGGCAGATGAACATACTTCGTTCCGGAAATGGATATGCCGTTCTCCCGATAGAAGATCATATCTGAATAATTCAGCAGCTTTAATAATTTTGTCTTTAACAGTCCGGCATTTTTATGCGCAAAGAACAAAACCATGGCACAGAATTTCTCATAATCAAATGCCTTGAATCCGTTCTCCTCAGACGGGATGGTGGAAAAAAACCGTTGCAGAAATCTCCGGTCAGGATCATATTTTATGTCCTGCTCCAGTTTATCTACATTTTCCAGCAGTCTGGCTTTCTGCTTTTCAGAGAAAGCGACTTCATTCTCCGTCAGGTAAGCCCGCATATTTTCCGGCTCACGCAGAAATAAAAGGAGACTGTTATGGGCTTTATCCTGGATGGAGCCGTTCTCATATCTGAAGATCGTCTTGTCACCCCAGTTAAGCAGTTTCGCGAAACTGCGCTGGCTCAATCCATACTGTTCCCTGATCTGTCTGATCTCTTCCGGCAATAACAGCCTGTGCTTTCTCCGATATTCATTATACGCATTCACCAGAGTGGCATTATCAAATTCTTCATAGTAGAACTCTTCCCCGCAATCGGCGCATACCAGGACCTGTGCATCAACTTCAACGGATTCTCCGCATACGGTATAAGTTTCTCTTTTGGTCACAATCTTTGTTTCGACTTCCTTACCACATTCCTCACAATATTTTCTCATCGATACCACCTCCTGCAGTCTAAGCAAACCCGGCCTCATGAAAACTCAGGCATTTAAGAATATCTTCTCCATTTTCCTGTGTGATCTTCACTTTCACATAAAATTGCATTCCGTCAACTTCTTTCTTAAATTCCCAGATATCGCCAGTTCTTTCGGGATCAAAATCCTGTTTGGGGCCCTTATAATAATCATTAGCAACAAGCGCCAGAATCTCGGCTTTTGCATCTGTGATCGTAAGGCCGTGCGCCGCCAGCGCCTGCATATTTTTTCTTCTGGGCACAAAATCATATTTTCCTTTCGATATCAGCCTTTTGGCCTTTTCCAAAAATGTTACAATGTCTGTCCTGTTTGTCTGACCAGTCACTCTTTTTCCTCCGTATATTTTATTATATGCATATATATTTTTTTGTCAAGTATAATATGGTCATATGACCGCATTTTATTTTTTACGATCCGCAAGACTTATAATGTCTCACTCCGAAGCGCCACATCCCATACGCCGGAAGCAGAAACCACAGCGCCAAAAGCGGCAGAAAAGCATATCCCGCGTTGGTGTTTCTGTCCAGCAGATACAACAGCGGGTAGTACTGCACCAGTGCATAGGGTATGACAAAAGTAATGATCCACAGCATCCGCTTTCCATATACCCCAAAAGGATATTTCCCATACTCCACCGCGCCGTTGGTGAACACATTGATAAATTCCAGCCCTTCCAGCGTAAAAAAACTAAAAGACGCGCACAGCATAAAGATTGCCGAAAACAGGCACATCCCGCCAAAGATCATCAAAAATACGGTCAGGACTTTCATCCCTGTCCATCTGATCCCACTCTTACGGATCCCATATGCCAGCATCACCGCCGCCTGGAGCAGCCTCCCGAACCGTCCGTATTCAAACCTGCTCACAAGCACCTGGAACACGATATTCCTGGGACGCAGCAGTATCCGGTCAAACTCTCCGTTCCTGACCAGTCCTGCACAACAATCAAATCCCCTGGCAAACATCTCTGACAAAGTGTATCCCATCAGAAAGATACCATAGCATAAGAGCACTTCACTGTAGACAAATCCTTTCACATTGGTGAATCTCTGAAACATGAAGAAAATTCCTGCAAACACACTGAAAGAATTGAGGAAGATTCCTATGGAGTACATGAAGAAAGACGCCTTGTATTCCATTTTGCTTTTTAAGATAATGGATAGATAATGTTGATATAAACGCATATGAGACTCCTTTCACCGCTTCAACAATACAAATCTTTCATGGGAAGAATGCCCGCTCTTTGGGCATTCTTCAGTGTGAAGAAAGTCTGCAAAGCAGACTTAGAAGTTCTTTGCGAAGCAGCCTATGCTGCGAGCCAAAATTGCTAAAGCAATTAGAACTTCTCTTCACGCTAGCCGCCCTGTACCACCACACGCTTCTCCGCCCTCCGCCAGAGAATTTTGCCCAAAATCGTCAACACGACCAGCCAGAATATCTGCAACAAAACTGCCCGCTCCATCTCCGCCCCCGTCAGGTTTCCGCTGTAGATTCTCAAAGGCACATTCTGTATGGCGGCAAAGGGCAGGATTTCCAGCACACGCTGCATCTTTTGCGGGAAAAAGGGGAACGGAATGACCGCTCCCGTCAGAAAATCCCGAAGCGATGAGAAAAGTATTCCTATGCCATTTGCGGACAATGTATAAAAGACGATCATATAAAGAACCATGCTCATTGCTGTGAGCACTGCTCCCCCTAAAAAGAGCGTGATCACAAACAATATAAAATGCGGCATATCCACAGGCGCAGTCAGCCCATATCCATCAGGCAGGAACACCACAACTCCCAGGATCGGCAGACATCGCAGCATGGCCCTTGACATTCTGCCCGCCAGGGTCCTTACAAACCACATATCATAAAGGGAAACCGGCCTGCATAACTCATAGGCGATTCCACCATCCGTCACGCTGCTCAACAATTCCTGTTCGAATAAATTTCCCTGGATAAACGCAAGGAACGCCTGTTGCAGCCAGATATAGCAGCAGGTCTCATCCATAGTCATGGGATAGGCCCCAGGATCCGCTTCGTAAAAAGCCCGCAGCACCATGATCTCCATGAAGCCCCAGAAAAACTGTGTCACGATCCCCGCCAGCGCCGCCGAGCGATACTGCAATCCTGTCACAAGACGGAGCCGGAAAAAGGAAAAATATTTTTTCATCATCCCACACCCCCTAAATCTCGTAGCTGCGGTACAGTTCCGCCAGGGTCTCATCGATGCTGGCATCACCCTTTTTGATATCCTCCAGCGTGCCGTCCATAAGAATCTGCCCCTTGCCGATCAGGATAATGCGCTTTGTCAACGCCTCGATATCCTGCATATCATGAGTGGTCAGGATCACCGTCGTGCCATGAGTCTGATTCCGCTTTTTGATGAAATCCCGGACTGCCAGCTTTGACACCGCGTCAAGACCGATAGTGGGCTCGTCCAGAAACAAGATCCGCGGATTGTGCAGCAGGGACGCCGCGATCTCACAGCGCATACGCTGGCCGAGGGAAAGCTGCCTCACCGGAGTGCGCAGGAATTCTTGCAGATTCAGTAATTCCGTTAATTCCTCGAGATTTTCCCTGTACAGGGAGTCAGAAACAGAATAGATATCCTTTAATAGTTCAAAGGAATCTATGACCGGAACATCCCACCAAAGCTGCGACCGCTGTCCGAAGACCACGCCGATCTGACGCACGTGCTCGATGCGGCTGCGTTTCTCCTGCTTCGTCAGGGACGGAGCCTTGCTGTTGAAAAGCCGCCTGCCGTCCACCGTCACGATGCCGCTGTCCGGTGTCAATATTCCGCTTAGAATTTTGATCGTGGAACTTTTCCCCGCTCCATTGGGGCCGATGTAGCCCACCATCTCCCCATCGTTAATGGTAAAGCTGACATCTTTAAGCGCCTGGATCTCTTCATATTTTCTGTGAAAGAGAGCCTTGCAGGCTTCCCAAAAGCCTGCGTTCCTTTTTGCAACCCTGTACGATTTACATACGTTCTCCATCGTGATCATGTTTGCTTCCTCCTGGTAGTTTAGATTTCGTCTACTTTCCAAGTAGGTCTGTCTCCGTCGGATTTTGCCGACGAATACCTGCTATGAAATTGTTCTCCCGCAAAGGGATATTGCGAGAGGGAGTTTCATAATATCAAATTGAGAAAAAACTGTCAAGCAGAAACAGATCTTTCCTTGATAGATATAGCGGGCTATCGCTGCATCATTACTGGCAATATTTTCTGATATTAAGATATTGTTGAAATAAAATACTGCCTATGGTACAATGCATTTACATGCTGACAATATCATTTTTTATCGGTGTCATTCCGGTTTTATTTTATGGCAGGATAACCAAATACGGCTATGTTACCATAAAGTGAGACCGGATTTTTTGTACATACCACATAACCATTTAAGGCCATCCGCGAAAATCCTGCATATCTCTTCGTGTTTGGCTCATAAAACGAAAAGGAGAGACGATATGCGAAAAAGTGTGAAACTGATGGTTGGGACCCGTGTGGCGGCAGCCTTTCTGTCCATGGTGCTGTTCAGTGTGCTGACCACCAAGAACATCATCCTCATGGATCGTTCCGAGGAGAACAACATTGCAGTCAACGCCCTGTTGTCGCGGGCCCAGCAGGCGGAGGCCGCCCACTATAAATGGGCCAGCAATCTCAGCAATGCCCTGTATGCGGGAACAGAATTTACCGGCAGTACGGATCCGACCGGATGCGTGCTGGGACAATGGATCTATGGCGAGGCCGGAACGGATGATGAGGCCATCCTTGATCTCCGTTCCCGGCTGCAGCCTCTTCATGAAGAACTTCATCAATCCGCCGTTCATGTACTGGAACTGCTGAAGACCGATCCGGAACAGGCTCAGAAATATTATCAGGAAACGATCCAGGGCAACCTGACGGTCCTGGTGGGCCTGCTGGATGAAGTGATCGCCCGGGGCACAGTCCTGAATGATGCCAGTGCGGAGAATATGCAGTCTATTGTCTCTACCATGCACATAGTCACCGCTGTAGGCCTGAGTCTGGCGCTGGTCTGCCTGATCAGTCTGGTATTTTATGTCATGAAGCGCATCGTGAGACCGATTCTCATGATCACCAATAAGACCAGACCCCTGCAGGAAGGCCGCCTGAAAATAGACCTGGATTACCGCCACAATGACGAGATCGGCGATCTGTCCGGAACTTTACATCAGTCTCTGGAACAGATTAATCGGTATGTGGAGGATATCAACCACATTCTGCACGAACTTTCCACAGGCAATTTCAATGTGACGACTTCCGTGCCTTTTATCGGAGATTTCCGTTCCATTGAAGAATCCATTGACAGCTTTACCACCTCACTCTCCTCCGCTATGTCCAATATCAGCAAAGTGGAACATGAGGTGTTCGATCATGCGAAGAATCTCTCCAACAGTTCCCAGATGCTGGCACAGGGGGCAACAGAACAGGCCAGCGCGGTGGAGGAACTATCCGCTACCCTGAACGAACTGTCCAGAAGTGCAAAACAGAATATCGATATGGCTGCCCATGCCCAGGATAATGCCAAGCTTACCGGAGACCAGGTATCGCTCAGCAGTGACCAGATGAAACTGCTGGTAGAGGCCATGGAGGATATCAGTACCACGTCCACCCAGATCGAGAAGATCATTTCCACCATTGAGAATATTTCTTTCCAGACCAATATCCTGGCGCTGAACGCCGCGGTTGAGGCAAGCCGGGCCGGGGAATCCGGCAGAGGCTTCGCAGTGGTAGCCGAGGAAGTGCGCAGCCTTGCGGGACAGTCGGAACAGGCGGCCAAAGCCACCAAGAATCTGATCGAGAATTCCGTGAAAGCTGCAGAGCGGGGTAATCAGATCGTAACGGAAGTCTCCTCCACATTGCAGAAGACCATAGAATTGGTTCTCCAGTCCAACGACACCATCGGCGAGATCACCGGCGCGGTACGGACAGAAGCGACCGCCATCTCACAGGTAGCGGAAGGCCTTGAACAGATTGCTGCGGTAGTGCAGACCAATTCCGCCAACAGCGAAGAATCCGCCACCGTCAGCGTGGAACTGTTCGAGCAGGTTAATCTTTTGCAGGAACAGACCAGCGGATTCCGGCTGAAATAATTTCTGAATTGTTCACAGTCATACACCCGCCAGTCTGTTGCTGATTGGCGGGTGCATATTTTATCAATTTTTCTCTCTTCTTTTTCCCTGTGTGAAGTGCAGACACTTTGTGGGGCATGTCCCCACACACTTTCCACATCTTATGCACTCCGGGGAACCGGATATCTCATTGACCGAAAGGGCCACCGGGCACGCCTTCTCACAGGCGCCGCAGGAAATACAGTCTTCTTTCTCCCAATGAATCTGCACCAGGCTGAAACGGTTGAACAAACCATAGATTGCGCCCAATGGACACAGATACTGGCAGAAAGGCCTGTATATCTTCACTGAAAGAATGATGATCAAAATCAGAATCCCCAATTTCCAGAGAAACAATCCCCCGGCCTGACCGCGGAGCATTTCATTTCCGGCAAGAAGCGGTATGGCGCCGAACAACGTCCCCGAAGGACACAGGTATTTACAGAATGCCGGAATCTTGGCAAATCCGCCAAATAAAAACATGGAACCAACACATACCAGAAAAACCAGAACCACATATTTCCCATATTTCAGGACAGAATGCAGGGGCAGCCTTTTTCTCTTACGAAAAACAGGAATCTTATGCAAAAGATCCTGCACCAGCCCAAACGGACACAGCCAGCCACAGACAAAACGCCCCAGGATGCTCCCAAACAGGAAGAAAAATCCCAGCGCAGCAAAAGGAATCTGGAAGCCCTGCCTGTTCAGCAAAGCCTGAAGCGCCCCGATGGGACAGGAAGCCACCGCTCCGGGGCAGGAATAACAGTTCAGTCCCGGAACACAGGCATATTTCATCTTTCCCTGATAGATCTTCCCATTTAAAAAACCGTAAACATATCCGTTTGTGAGAACGGTAAAAAGAAGCTGTACGGTCAACCGTGATCTCTTCATAACTTCATCCAATCCCAATACATTCCATGCAGATCATCACTGCCTTTTTCCATATGACGGCGAACTGATCTCCAGCGGCGCCAAGGCCAAGAAATATAATCCCGGCAAACAGTCCCCATAACCATCCCATCCGCCTATTCTTCCAAAAGCGCATTCACTTTTTCCTCCCATGCAGCTTTTTCCATAGAACCGATCACTGTGTCCAGTATCACGCCGTTCTCATCAATAAAAAATGTGGTCGGAACAGCGGACACATCTGTAAGGAGCGCGTAATATACGGATTCGTTCAAAAGCAGATGCGTGTAATCCGCACCTGTGTGCTGAATCAGGCCTGACGCATAGTCCATGACCCTCTGATCCGCGCCCTCTTGCACATCGCTGATAATGCCAATGATCTGGAAGTCCTCTGCATCATATTCCCCGGCCAGTTCGCCAAGTCCGGGCATTTCCCTCAGACAGGGATCACAGTAAGTGGCCCACACATTGACCATGGTAAGCCTTGATCCTGAAAAAACAGAGGAAGAGACCGTATTTCCCTCCATATCCTGTGCTTCAAAGGTGATCGTGGCAGCAGGTTCCTCACTTTCTGAGGATGGCGGCTCTACCGCCGCCTGGGCGGAACTGCTCTCCTGTTTTCTTTCATCCACTGAACTTCCACAGCCGCAAAACAGAAAAAACACCGCAGCAGATAACAGACATATTTTATACATTTTACGCATAAATGACCCTCCTGAATCTGAAAAATGCCATAACTTTAAAAAGTTACGGCATTTCAGCGTTGGTGAGGTGACTCGAACACCCGATCTTCCGCTTAGGAGGAAAAATCACGCTGTACCCTGCGGTCTCTTTACACATCTTTTCACGTCTTTTCTTGTCAAAATTACCCATAGAGGACTATGATACTTATGCCTTTATGTTACATATTGCACAATTTCATGTAACTAAGTCAACTTTCGTTCCATTAGCAGAAAATTAGCAGAAGCCACTTTTAGGCACGCCGATTAGCAAAAAATTAGCAGGCACAAGGGTCTGTTTTTACATCAAGCCGTACTTTATTTTCTATAATACCGCCTATATTTGCCATGTATTTTATCCGGTCTGTGGATGCCTTAAATCAGTTTCCACGGATTGGACAGGTTTATTCTACCACAATACGGGCTTATTTGGCAATCAAATACCCTGTGGGATCGCTACAAGTGAAACTGCGGGGTATTTTGAGCCCAGGATTAGCGGTAAGTATGTGGAACTTAAAAAAATGGACTCCCACTGCCTAAAACAAGGCTGCTGCTGACAATTTATGGAGGATTTTATGTCAGAATACCAGTTAGAAATAAAACAGATTGTGGACTATCCACGCTGCCGGGTCTACCGGCAGTTTATCCGGAACCTGATGGATGACCGGGGCATTCGCACAAGCGGGGGCTCCGGCCTTTTTTATTACACGGTGCTTTGCAGCTACGCAAACTTCCGCACTTCCTACCGCCGCATAGACGGGATAAGCTATACCGTCTACCCCGGCGAGTGGATCTGCACGTTAAAGGAACTGTCCGGCTGGTTCCGCACCCGTTTCCAGCGCCAGGCAGTCTCCATCCTGGACGAGCTTCAGGAACGCCACCTTATCTCCTACCTTTCCCTCGGGCGCGGCAAGGTGATCAAATACAAGATCCGCGACTGGAAAACACACAACACCGTGCTGGACTATAACTGCCCCTGCCAGAAAGACACAGGCTTTTTCTTCATGCCCGTTGTCACCGCCACGGAATTAGTCAGCGCAGGCCGTTGTTCCGAAATGGACATTATACTGGATCTGTGGCTGTCCGCCATCTATAACGACAGCCAGGTACAGGGTTCTGAGCTCGGCCCTGTCGTCTACCTGCGCAACGGCACCGGCTCGCCTTTGGTGACGTACAGCGAGGCGGCTGACCGCTGGGGGATCTCCAAAACTACTGCAGGGCGTGTGCTGAAGAAGCTTGCCGGGCTTGATTACATCTCCTTAATGTCATTCCCCGGCAAGATCGGCAGCGTGATCTACCTGCGCGGCTACCTTTCCACCATGTTCCAGATTTCGGATGTCCTGATAGACAAGGACGAGGTTGCCATGAGCCTGAATATCAATGTTACGCTGCCGGATGAAGCGGAAGCGGAGACAGACACACCGGCTGCGGGGCATGGGATCTGCGTTTCACCGGAACTGTCCAGCGTTTCAAAACCGCACATGGAAGCCATCATCAGCAAAATGGCGCAGGTGCTGGAAATACAAGGGATTTCCTGCTTCCGCTGCCCCAAATCCACATATAAGTTATATCCTTTATCTGACGGCTGCAGGGAAAGTTATATTATGCACCTGCAGGGGGCGCCTGTCCGGTTCGGGATGGCTGTGCTCTGTGGGGATGGCAGGCCGGTTTACACTTTTGAGCTTTCCCTCTCCGCTATAGGGAAAGATGCTGACGAAGGGAGGGAACGGGCATGAAAAAGAACCAGGACGAAGTAAGCATAACTGACAACCCGCTGTACCACGACACATGGAAGCTGCTGAAAAAGTACAGGGATGTGGTATGGAGCCTTGAGTTGTCCGTCCAGCAGGTGCGCAGCAGGTTTGAGATCGAGTACGGGAGCTCCATTGAGGATTTCCTGGATTCCGTCTATGTGGCAGGGATAGACCTGTCTGACCGCAGCATTGAACACCATGCCAAGTGCATTGAGCGCAGCCACCGGATGCTGAAGCTGCTGGACAGCTCCATTGACCTGCTCCGCAATAAGCACAAGAACGGCGAAAGTTACTACTGGCTGCTGTATTACGCATTCCTCTCCCCACAGCAGCTTAGGAATGTGGAGGAGATTATAGAGAAACTGCGCCCCCATATCCGGGACATCAGCTTCCGCACATATTACCGGAAACGGCGGGAAGCAATAGATGCGCTCAGCTCCATCCTCTGGGGGTATACCTCCAAAGAAAGCATTGCTATCCTGGAACAGTTTTTCCCGGATGAAGACGCCAAGCCGAAGCTGCAGGATGATAAACCGGATACCCCTTAGTTTGAGCCACCATTGACAGCATGATAAAAAAGGGTAAACAAATGTTTCTGTTCCTGATAAAATTCTGCAATATGATGAGCCAGACAGGTACTTATAAGTAGTCCTACCCCATCTCTTTGATGACATCAGCAAAGGGCATTTATCCTTAAATACCATGATACTTGCCCCTTTGCACTTTTATATAGAACATTTCAGATAAAATAATTATCAAAAACTACATAAGCACTACATAAAACTTAGCTGTTAAGGTCAAAATCTTATTGACGAAAGACAAAAAGTAAATTATACTAAAAAGGACTTTTTGTGGCAAGGGATTGGACAAACTCTCGTTTAAAATAAAAAAATGACTTACTTTTAGTAGTATTTCAAAATGCCAAGCAATTCTAAAAATGTTACACATAAAAATAAAGGAAAGGGTTAAGGAGCTCATTTCATGCAACGGTCAGGTGAAAAAACGAAAGAGACAGCGGAGAACAGGATATTCTCGAATGATTTCCATCAATATGTGATGGAGGCAGATACATGGGAGGATTTTAAAGCTGGCAAAATAAGAAGCCTGCCGATTAATTGCGCCGAGGAAACTCTTAAGATATGGGAAGATTTACTTGTATTAGATAAGCAGATATGCAGCAGGTTGGATGACGAATATAAAAGTTTAATTGACGATTATGCTAAAACATATTTATTTCTCCTGGAACAGTTGGTAATAATAATATCGGAGACGGGGCCAGGGCAAGAACGAGGGCATTTTGTGCAGCAGTTGGAATTGCTGCTCCGTTGGAAACTTTGTAAAGTC
Organism: Lachnospiraceae bacterium; assembly: GCA_023664345.1. Taxonomy (GTDB): domain Bacteria; phylum Bacillota; class Clostridia; order Lachnospirales; family Lachnospiraceae; genus Acetatifactor. The sequence goes on from JAMPFQ010000007.1 coordinate 106,630, forward strand.
AACTTGGAAAATCTGCTTTTAATACCGAGATGCCATCCAATGGAAATAGTGGTACGGGCTTTGGCTAATGAACTGTCAGATTTGGCTGACAAGGACGGAAGCAATCTGGTAAAGGCCATTTTGTTGGCAGAGCAGAAGCGTTATGCAGAATATATTATTGTCCTTTCAGACCAGGTTTTCCTGAGAAAAAATAGAGAAGAAACATTTATAACCCAGGAAGGTCAATATTCGATAGCGGTTCCTCTTCAAGATGCAGGGAGTTTTACTGAGATATCTTCCATTCGGTTTATTGAAAAGATCAATCATTCTAAAAGGACAGGCGCGTCTACAAGTCCAATAAAGCTTGCATGCATGGGGCGGGTCACAGAGCCGACGCTGATTACAGAATACTTCAAAAACGACCTTCAACTTTTTGAATTTAAACAGGTAACGGCAAAAGGTAGTCGGCTGATGTTTCAGATAGAGGAAGAATGCATCAAAAAATTCCAATGGAGTAATAAAACTCTTTTTAACCTTCTTTCTCTGCCGGATTTGGAATTCTTGTTTAATGAGTTTGACATAGTCTTTTTTATGGATGAAAGTTGTTTTTATAGTGCAGGGCAGGCAGGGAAGACACTGGAGGAGAGGAATATTGCTGCCCAGTTGAAATGGCTGCATACAATGTCTGCACGGGAAAAGCAGACTGAAAAAAAACTGTTGTATTACAGAAAAGAATTTGAAACGATTGGCAGATGGCTGAGCGTACTGGACAAAGATGCCACTGCGCACTTACAGTTTAACGAGCATTTGTTTTATACAATACAGAATGCTATGCGGTCTGATTGTGATGTTTATCTATATATCAGTCATGGTAGGCAGATAGGTGAAATGGATCTCTATAACCGAAATATTTGCAATGACGAAAATTATGGCGGAAAAGAGCTTTCGGTTTATAAAATGTCTCATGGGCAGGTTGACTTGGATGCATATATGAAAAAGCTTTTTACGAATAATGATGGGGATGACAGGCAATGTAAGGTCTGGATTGATCTCTGGAAGCTTGTTAAAAGCATCAATAACGATTATTACCGCCAATTTCTGCAAAAAGGAAGTACTGAGCCTGTTAATGAATTGGATGGGATTCGTCTATTAAAAGAATCCTATCTTGTGCTTTGCTATCCGAAGACAGAAAAAGCCCAAAAAGTTTTATGCGGCTTGAAACTTGCAGAGAAGCCTGACAATATGCTTCCTGCCGTTTATGATCAATTGGCTCGAAATGCTAAGGATTTTTTAAAAGAACTGGTAAAAGAGGGGCTGCAGGAGCCGAAATACAACTGTGTTTCTCAGTATCTTCGAAATCTGCTGGCAAACGGTGTAATTTCAAGAGCAAAGAATGTGGTAGATATTTTGTTCGGTTTTTTGCTGAAAAGGGAATATTTCTATAGAAACTTTGAATGGGTGGATATGGAAAGCGTGGAAGCTATTTATGAAGAAATGACTGATATAATGGAAGAAGGTCTTTTTGAAACACGAAGAATCGTACTCTCTGTAATCCGTAATCTTAACGAAGTATGGCTCAGGGACTTGGGGCGAGGAGAGTCTTTTCTGATGTATGATTTTCGGAATAAATATTGTGCAGGACTAAGCGAGGAAATTTTTTTGCAATTATTGCAAGAGATACACAAGGCATGCGAAACATTGGGATTTCAGGAGAGCAGGGTCTATAACTATAGCAACCTGTAAAGAGAATGGTTCATGCAAAGGAGGAATTCAAAATGGGGAAGATAACATTTCATGTTGTTCATTCAGTAAAGGGAGGATGCGGGAAGACTGCATTCTCTCTTTTTAAGGCACTGGGATTGGCAAAGAAAGCTATTGATAACGGAGAAGACCATGCAAGAGTGCTGTTGCTTGATGCCGATCTGTTGGGGTCAGGATTAAAAACATTACTCTATGTCAAAGATGAGAAGACTTTTGAAACAAATAAGGATACACGGCTGGAAGCGTATAAGGTGGCGCATGGAGGTCCAGGGTCAGGTGTGTTTAATTACCTGATTTTCCAAGAAAAATATCAGAAATGTACTTTGAATCAGTTTTTGATGGATGACGATTGTACTTTTTTGGATATTTATGTGGAAGGGGCGGCAGTTCACAAAGCTGATGGTGAAGAAATTACTCCAGACACAGAAATTAACGGATTCATTGATTTTGTGTTCTGTGCACCGGAAGGCAAAGACAAGAACTATTTCCGGTATCAGAATGGCAACACGCCTTCAATTGATATGGGCAGATATCGGTTAAAAATAAGGCAACTATTGACGGAAATTCACCGTTTGGGAGAGACTGGTAAAAAAGGAAAAGGGGCTGACAATCAAAAAATAGGATACGAGCATGTTGTGATTGACATGCCGCCTGGTTATGATCAATATTCTAGCGTATTGCTGGAGGTGCTGCGTGAATTTGTAAAGAAAGAAAAAGTCAAAGACGAAATATACTATTATGCATTAACCACTGGAGACAGAAGCCATTTAGATGCCATGATGGAAAATGTGTTGGAGATGTTAGCAGAAGACTCACTGTATGACCCTTATGAGAAAGTTTTTGCGGTATTTAATGAAACACAGGAAGCAGAATACATAGCTACTGAGCCACAAGATGTAATAGAAGATCTTAAACGCAGAGCAGATGAATCGTTGGGAATGAAAAATAAGGTAGAAGGGATCGTCTGTAAGTTTCAGAAAGAATATAACGCTTTCTGCAGAATGGATTCACGTCCGACCTTTGGATACAGCCTGAATGAAATGTCAGGAGGTTTGAAATGAAGGAAGTGAAACATATTTGGAATCCTATATACATGGAGAAGTTTCTGGAAGACTTTGACCCTGTTAAGCATAGATATATGCGATATGTAAATCAAAACAAATGGGATTCAGATGAAGGGAAAAAGCTATACAGAGCATTGGCTGAAACGTGTCGCTGTGAAGAAAGGTGGACACTTGATGAAATAGAGGATGTCTACCAGACCGTGGAAAAGGTATATGGCGTAAAAGAAAATTATTTCTGTAAGGTAATTAAGCTTACCACGGAGAAATTTTTGGGAAGTTATGTAGGGATAGAAGGAATCGGGCAATTATTTAAGGCATCCTATTTTTACTTTGAGTGGATGATGCATTTGGAATACAACCAAAATCAGCACGATTACACATATTACAGGGATCATTATGTCCATCAGGTTCGAAATATGTTTGAAATGTTCCAGTTCCTGGATACCATGGGATATGAGGAAAAATGCCGCAAGATGTATCAGGAAATGGATAATTATGTGGCGAAATTTCTGAGAAAAAGCGTAAAAGAAGAAAAGGCAGGAATGAATGGGAAAGAATGCGCCTATGCATTGGACGAAAGCCTGTACGGTTATCTGTTTTATTCTTCATCAATTATTGCATCCCTGTTGCACGACATTGGGTATCCGATAGCCTACATCGGAAGGACAGTGAAGGAGCTGGGTAGTTTTTTGCCATTTTCCCATATTTTTGTGCAAGAGGTAGAAACAATCTCTACAATTCATGCTGTTTTACAAGACAGCCTTTTATATAAAGTGATGAGCCCGGAAGCAGTAGCGGAACGTGTAGAAAAAAAAGACCATGGGGCATTGTCTGCCGTTATTTTGTTGTACAAATATTATGATAACGGAAAAATGGCTCTGCTCTCACCTATTAAGCGTGCGGCGATAGAGTTGGCAGCACTGATGATTTACAACCATACATTAGGCTATCGCCATCAGGGAAAAGAGAAGAGTATTTATTATAAGAACATTTTCTGGGAAAATCCTATGTCTTTTTTGTTCCGGTTATGTGATGACCTGCAGGAATGGGATCGTGTTTATTTTGACGTTAGCCAAAAAAGTAATTTTTTTGTCTGCGGAAATTGTTTTATGCCTTTAACCAGACAGGCAAACGATACGAAGGCGCAAGATAATGGACAAATTGACAGCCAAACCCCCTATATGCAACAGAAATATTATTCTTGCTGGTGCGGTTCCGGCAAGGGACGGAATACGACTACCTTTGCTTATAGACGGCTGGTTAATATTAACGCGTGTACCGAACTGGAATGCGAAAAAAATAAAAGGGGCCAAGTAATCCGAATTCGATATAATAAGGGAAGGTTGATGCAAATTGCCGCATATAGCCCTTCTTTTGCTGTGAAACGGGCTGAAGGAGTTTGGGAAATCAAGCAGATGCTGGATAACCAAAAGGATTTCCCAAAAACATTTGTAGATTTTTGCGTGTCAAACAATCCAATTCTGCTCAAAGCAGAGATCCTAAAAGAATGGTTATGCAAGAATAAATGTAAGTTTATGGTACTTAAACAGGAATATAATTCCGAACTGTCAGATAAAATGCCAATGGAACAGCTAGAAATACTTACAAGAATAGTAACAGACATGGGATTGAAGGATCCCAAACTCCAAGACGCATGGAACAGTGATAAGCTTCTGCTACAGAAAGCGATGAAGAAAGTAAATTCCAATTGGAAGCCAAATATAAAAAAGAGCAGCATCAAGTATATTTGGGAAAAAGCTTATTTTTATTACTGTCTTTCTCTTTGGGGAAGTCTTTTGCAAAAACTTGACAAAAAGGCTGCATGCCAATGGATATATTCAGAGAAAGGGAATGAGTTGCAGATGCTTTGCGATGCACTTCAAAAAAACTTTTTAATAACAGACAGGACAGAAAAGTTGCTACTAGAAGATTTTACCAGACAAAAACTCTGTCAATTTGACGAAAATCAGTTTTGGAATATTGACACAGAACAAGAAAAGCAGTTGTATTTGGATTCTTTTCTACTGGGCAAATTTAACATTGACATAGTACACAGCTATGTGCAAGAAAAGGAATATGGAAAAGTTAAAGAAAAAGCATGGTCTTTGAAAGGGCAAGATTTGTTGACAGTTTTAGGATATGATTATTATTCAGATTACTATTTCTACTATACAATATCGGAAATGATAGATAATATACAAAAAAGTTAGAAAGGTGCTGACTAAATCATCGTTTCGTTAGCCCCTGGTACATATACACAGATTTGCAACAAAACACGTTGCTTTACAGCACAAATCTGGCGAAGAAAAACATTTTAATCAGTATTTCCTTAGAATTTGGACAGAGACATAATCAATGGTGTTAGTCTAAAAGTGGGTTAAAGGTTATATTCTGCAATCTGAATATCCGATATTTATGAGATTGGTAAGCAGACAATTCTAATATCGACCCATTTATGTACTAACACCTAATCGCTTTATAAAACTAAACTATCATTTTTATATGTATTAATTAATAGCGAATGATTATTTGTTCCTATTATTTTCCATAACATAAGAAGAAAAATACTTACAAATCCATTCGAAATGCAATTTCAAATTAAGCAAAACTATAAAGTTGACAGGCATAAATGTAGATAACTGCGCAAAGTTTGAGAAAATTCAATGTAATTAAACCATAAAACCTAAAAATATAGAAACACTGAGGAAACGATAAAATATCTGGGGAGAACTACAAATGATTGCTTCTTATATACTAAAACAACTACCACAATATCAATCATAACAAACAGCACCACTATAAGCATCACCATAAAAATTGCATCCCAATAAAGATTTCCCTCTTTGTATTCTTATCTTCGTCTTTTTCCCCGATTTTTCCATTAACTGTATCAAATTTGGCTAGATAGTCAGATATTTGCACGAATACTTGATATTGTAGGTTTTATTTCTGCTGGTTCTGCTTCTTCTCCCCTGCCATCTACTGTCTTGCCTTAGAACATTGGTGTAACGTAAACGCTTAATATTTCAACGGCGTGACAATGCTATATCCTTCCTTCATAATGGTAGCTAGGAAATGCGAGCATCTTGCCCTGTCTCAATTGCGAGAATGAAGTGATGCAAGCATTTTACTATACTATGGAGGATAGATAATGCGAGCAAAAGCTGTTACCGCTGAAGAACAGTATCGCCTGATCATGGAATGCAGGGCCAGCGGCATGACGGATTACCAATGGTGCGTGGAGCACAACATCAAGCCGGGTACATTTTATAACTGGGTAAAGCGCCTCCGGCAAAGTGGGAACGTGGATATCCCGGCTTCTGTCGGAAACAAAGAGCCTACTAAGCAGGACATCGTAGAGATACATTTAAGGCAGCCATCTGTTGCCGTTCCGGCATCTGGAATGCTATCTGATGCATTCACCGGCACATCTCAGGTTCCCGGCCAGCCCCCGATGCTGGAGCTGTCCATAGCAGACGCAACACTCCGGATCCCGCAGGGGACTGACCCAGCCCTCTTGGAGCAGGTGCTTTTTATGCTGAAAGGGATGCCATGTTAGGCGACATCTCCGCCGCAGATGAGCTTTACATTGTCTGCGGCTACACCGACATGAGGCGATCCATTGACGGCCTCTGTGCAGTCGTGCAGGACAGGCTGCACATGGATCCACGCAGGAGTGCGCTGTACCTTTTCTGCGGCAGACGTTGTGACAGGATCAAAGCGCTGTTTTGGGAAGGGGATGGGTTCCTGCTCCTGTATAAGCGCATGGAGGCGCAGGGACGGTTCCGCTGGCCAAGGAATTCTGAGGAAGTCCGTGCGCTTACCTGACAGCAGTTCGACTGGCTGATGTCCGGGCTGGAGATCGAGCAGCCCAAAGCTTTCAGGCTGCCGGGGAATGCGGATGACATATCTTCCTGACGGGAAAAACATCCGCCGGGATATTTGCGTAAAAATGGCGCAAATGCCCAGAAACACTGGTTTTTACAGAGTTTTTGTGCTATAATGGCAGTATCAAACAGGAGCATAAAAGACCATGGCCAGGAACGCTGCAGACTCCCGCCTGATGGAGTATAAAGATACGATCAGCCAACTGAATATGACGATCCGCAGCCAGAATGAGCTGATCACTTCCCTCCGTGAGACGATAGCTTCCAACAATGCGGCAATGGCTGTCATGCAGGAAAAACTGGATTACCTCACAGATAAGCTTTTCGGCACTTCCAGCGAAAAATCTAAAAATGTGGAGGGGCAGCTGAGCCTGTTTGACGAAGCGGAACAGGAAGCTTTCTCTGTCGGTGTAACGGACGCAGATGATGTCATTGTTGTCAAAGAGCACATACGCAGGTCCAAGGGCACCCATGAGGAACTCTTTAAGGGAGTCCCTTCCCGGGACGAGGTGATCCCTCTTTCCGAAGGGCAGAAGGCCTGTCCTGACTGCGGCGCAGAAATGGAAGTGGTCGGGAAAGAGTTCATCCGTAAGGAATCCCGTTTCACGCCTGCAAAGGGCGAGATCGTCAACATCTACCGAGAGACTGCGAAGTGTCCTGTATGCTCTGAACTGCCGGCCATGGAAAAAGCCGTCCGGTTCGTCAAAGCAAACGTTCCGGAGGCGCTGATCCCGCACAGTTACGCATCTGCATCTGCCGTTGCCTGGACAATGTACCAGAAATATGCCAACGCACTGCCGCTGTACAGGCAGGAGCAGGACTGGAAGCAGATGGGCGTCACCTTGAACAGGGCAACCTTGGCCAACTGGATCATTTACTGCGCCGGGAATTACTTTTCTCCATTGTATGAATATTTCCACCGGGAGCTCATAAAACGGCAGTTCCTGATGGCGGACGAAACAAGGGTCCAGGTGCTGAAGGAACCGGGGCGGGAGGCTGAGACAGACTCTTTCATGTGGCTCTTCCGCACCGGGGAAGACGGGCTGCCGCCTATCATCCTTTACAGATATACCGAAACCAGGGCAAAATTCAATGCGGAAGCCTTTCTGAAAGGTTTTGCCGGTTATCTGGAGACGGACTGCTACCAGGGTTATAATAATCTGCCGGACATCCGGCGCTGCTGTTGCTGGGCCCACCTAAGGAGATACTTCATGGAGGCCGTCCCAAAGGGGAAGGAACTGGACTACAGCAATCCGGCCGCCCAGGGTGTCCAGTACTGCAATAAGCTGTTTGAGCATGAACGGCATTCTCGGGAGAAAGGGCATACTTTCGAGCAACGGAAAGAATACCGGCTGGAGAAAGAAAGGCCCGTGCTGGATGCATTCTGGGAATGGGTCTCACAGCAGGCCCCCAAAAAGGGGACCCGCTTTGAGAAAGCGGTGAACTATGCCCAAAACCACAGAGAGGAATTCATGACCTATCTGGAGGACGGAAGGTGTAGTTTTTCAAACAATCTGAGCGAGAATTCGATCCGTCCGTTTACAGTGGGGCGCAAAAACTGGCTGTTCAGTGATACCCCTAAAGGGGCCGAGGCCAGCGCAACGGTATATACCATGGTTGAGATGGCCAAGGCGCATGGCCTGAACATCTATAAATATCTGAAATATCTGCTGGAACGTCTACCTGATACAAAGTTCACCGATGGTGCCTTGGCAAAGCTGGCACCCTGGGATCAGGAAGTCATTGCCAGCTGCTCCGGGGCAATGTAGCAAAACTACCTTCATCTGCGAAATATGAATAAAGTAAAACGCTCGCAGTTCTTGTTCTATTATATAGGAACTGCGAGATTTTTAATATCCGCTATTTTATTAAGCGGTTACGGTGTAACATGGCAAGCGAGTCTGACTGGCTTAAAATCTGTCCATGGAAATCCCTGACCTAATCAAAATCTTTCTGTGTACTTATTTCTTCTTGAAATGTGCCAGATAGTTTCTAATATGCCGGAGTCGAATCAGTTGTTCTAAATTGCATACCAATTTGGAATATTCCTGCTGTCATTTCCCGGAACATTTCTCATATCATCAATATATTCGGAACTGCCGTGCTAGTCTCCATAAAGTTCCCTTCACAGCTTTGTCCAAGCGCTTAAACTCCTCAAAAAACATAATTCAAGTTATCCATCCCAGCCCCTATAACCAATTCTTAGTATCCTACTGCAATTCTTTATTTGACATCCGTATTTTATAATCCAGGATTGACCTATCCCTGATAATCCGGAACACTTCCTCTACTGTGTGAACCTTCCTTGTCTCCATATCATCAATCTCTTTATCCAGGCAGGAAATCAAGGTTTCAATCGTTGCCCTACTATCTGCTCTATCTGCAACTGAGCACTTTGGATATTTTTTTCTACAGGCTTTGAGGTTGATGTATAAGGCATAGCTTCAACTGTATGTGTCAGAAAAATATTCCTTTTTTCTACCGCTATCTTCCCCTATGCCTCCTTACACAAATATGCATCCTGCCTCTCATTTAATAACACAATCACTGTCCTGCTTACAATCGGTTCGTCATTCAATATGGAATTCTTTATCGCATCATCACAGACCCTTGCAATTTCCGCATGGCTTAGCCCTTCTGCGGCTCCCACCACATCTTTTGAAATTGTAAAGCTTTCATCATATGATTTTATTTTATATTCAAATAAACGCTCAATCTCTGCCGTTGTTGGCAGCATATAGTGTAATACATCGTCAAATCTCCTGAACAATGCCTGGTCCAAGAGTTTCTGGTTGTTTGTCGCCGCCACAATAATGCTCTCAGATCTGTCCTGCTCTATGAACTGCAGGAATGAATTGAGAATCCTCCGCATTTCCCCTACTTCATTATCCAGGCCCCGGTCTGCGCCTATGGCGTCAAATTCATCAAAAAGATATACGCCTGCCGTTGACTCTATGCTGTCAAACACCTGCCTTAACTTTGCGCTTGTCTCCCCCATGAACTTCGTGACAAGCTTATCCATTTGTACCGTGTACAAAGGCAGGGACAGTTCAGATGCTATGATGGAAGCCGTTAAGGTTTTGCCAGTTCCAGGGTTTCCCTCTATCAATATTTTTCTTCTATTTGTCAGGCCATAGGATGCCAGTTTATACCTGTTCCTATATTCGTTCAAGATCCGCTGGATCTTACCGCTGATATCATCTGAAACGATCAATTCTGACAGGTCATGGGAAGGCATTGACAGTGAGAGCATGGGATTGGCAGGGGTAAGCTGCACAATATTAGCCCTCTTGCTTCCGGCCCTGTCCACCTGCTTTTTCAGGTCACGCGCTAAATTGTCATGCCCAAGCCTGGCTTCATGCGCCGCAATCTGTAAAACCACTGTTTTGAATTTTTCGTCATTGCAGTCTACGTAAGCCTTTACCAGACTTTTGATCTGCTCTGCAGTAGCCATTTCATCCACCTCCCATACTCACGGATTCCATTTATATCATACTATTTTTATGCAGGAGCGTCAACCAAATGCCCCTCTTTTCTCATTTTTTACACACCCAGCTACAGCATTTGCCGCCATCGTATTTTCCCTTTGCCTCCCCCATGGCACAAAATTGGCACAATATCGCACGAAATTGGCACAGTTCTGCTCTTTCCCTGTAAACAGGGATATGCTAAACTAAATATGCTTCAAACTGCACCCAAAACTAAAAACGGCAGAAAAAGGCACCTCTTACACAGGGCGCTTTTTTGCGCATACACAGCAATATGGGCGGCTCTCCCGCCACCCTGCCACAGAAAACCGCACCCGTACCCCGGATGCGGTTTTCTTTTCCCCAACAACCAAAACATATGAAGGAGGACCCAAAACTTGAAACTGAAAAACAAACAACTTGTACCCTGTAAACCAAAGCAACAGCGCCGCAGGCCCCGGTTCCCTATTGCAAAAGCCGCTTACCATGCCTTTGTCGGCATGACGGCGTTTCTGATGTCCACACAGCCCGTACTTGCCGCCACGGACGTATGGACAAGAGCCAACGACATCATGAGGGATGTGTACAACCAAATCGTGCTCATCTCCACGGTGGCTGCGATCGTCACCGCCTCTGTCGCGCTGCTGATGATGAACTTCTCCCGCTCCGGACGCACTGTGGATGAAAGCCGCGCATGGCTGAAACGAATCTGCATCACATGGGCTGTCCTGAACGGGCTCGGCTTCATCATGGCCTATGTGACCCCGTTCTTTTCGGACGGCAGGTGGAAAGGCTGACCGCAGGAGGGGGTGATTTTTATGGGCATTTTAGACGGCATTGTGGAATGGGTCGCGGAACAGGTAATGAACGGCCTTGACCTGGTGACTACCTCGGTTTTGGGCGCGCTCGGCTGTGACATGTCTGTTTTCCTGCGCTACTTCCCCGCCGCAGGGACCATGTACAAGGTATTTGTGGCGCTTTCCATCGGCATCATCCTGCTGAACTGGGTATGGCAGCTTTTCAAGAATTTCGGGCTGGGCGCCGGCATTGAGGCGGAAGACCCTGTCCGCCTGAGCATCCGTTCCGTCCTGTTCATCCTGCTTGCCTACTTCTCGGACAGCATCGTGGACACCGTGCTGAAGATCGGCGGCACGCCGTACCACTGGATCATGGATTCCGCGCTGCCCGCGCTGAGTTTTGCAGACTTCCATTCGGTCATGCTCACCATCATCGGGGTCTGCGCCAACGGTGCGGTAGTGCTGATCGCCCTGATCGTAGTCCTGGTGCTGGCATGGAACTACCTGAAGCTGCTCCTGGAAGCCGCCGAGCGGTATGTCCTGCTGGGGGTGCTGGTCTACACGGCGCCGGTGGCTTTCTCCATGGGGGCTTCCCAGTCCACTGGCGGCATCTTCCGGTCCTGGTGCCGGATGTTCGGCGGGCAGATATTCCTCCTGGTCATGAACGCATGGTGCCTGCGCCTGTTCACGTCCATGGTCGGGGCTTTCATTGCAAACCCGCTGTCACTGT
>JAMPFQ010000007.1:118414-158182 GCA_023664345.1 Lachnospiraceae bacterium
CTGCGCCTGTTCACGTCCATGGTCGGGGCTTTCATTGCAAACCCGCTGTCACTGTAGCAAAGCAAACAACCTCACTGCGGGCAACGGGCATAAAGCTTGCAATGCTGCAGGGCGCAATATGTCTGAAAGCCAGCTATGGCATTAAACTCTCACGGCTTTTGCCAAGCCATGATACATGCTTTACACTCATACAGGCATTGGCATTCGCCAAGCCAGCTTGCTGGCTTTAGTCATGCAAATATGACTTTGACCCATTGCCCACGGAAAAAATAAGAAAGGAACTTCAAAATCATGAAAAAATACAGAATAGCACTTACTGCCGCTTTCCTTGCGGCAGCGCTGTCTTTCCTGCCCGCCCATTCCGCGCTTGCCTTTTCGGAAAGCGATGCACAGGCACAGGTAGCGGCCGTAGGCAAAGAAACCGTATCGGGCAACGTCCTTGTCTGGCTCCTGTGCGCGGTCGCCTTTTTAAAGGTATCCCAGAAGATAGATTCCTTTATGTCAAGCCTCGGCATCAACGTGGGGCATACGGGCGGCTCCATGATAGCCGAGGCAATGGTCGCCGCAAGGGGCATCGGTGCCGCGCGGAACCTTTCCAGCGGGCATTTCAGTGCAGGCAGCGGCATCCCCGGCAGGAACGGCGCAGGAAGCCCCGGCAGGAACGGGAGCGCCGGAAACCCCGGCAGCCCGGGCGGCTTTATGGCAGGCGGGCTTGCGGGCATTGTCAGCAGGCAGGCAAAGAACGGCGCCGCCAGTGCCGCCGTCTCGCAGCCGGATTCCGGCAAAAAAGCGAGCCCCTTTGCGGGCAGCCCGGCAGGCGGGATATCCGGGATGGTCGGCCGCCAGATATACGCATCCTCCGTCAGCAAAGGCGGGAAATTCGCCAATGACGTCATTGGGAATATCGCAACAGGCAGCCCTTCCCCCGGCGGCGTCATGACAGGCGAAAAGGCGGCGGAAGCCCTGCAGTCCTACCTGGGTTATGCCGCCCTGGAAGACGGCGCACAGAATGTCCCATCTTTTTCCAACGTGGAGATCGGCGGCGGGCGCATTACCGGGACTGAGGTTTCCGGGGAACACCCGGAGGGCATTTCTTTCGGGATGTACCATGCCGCCCAGTATGCCGCCCCGGAAGGCAGCTATACCACCGTACAGGCGGCGGACGGGAGCTCTTGGTATAAGCAGTATGCGCAAGACGCCGTGGACAAGACCCCCTACATGGCGGCGGACGGCTCCATCGCCTACAAGGAGTCCATCGTCAAGAAAATGCCCCCGGCGCCAAAAAGAAAGGACAGGATGTAAATGGCTGAAGAAAACAGAAACGGGTTCCACGGAACCCTTGAAGCCGGCGCTTCCGCCGCCCATGCCGTCCGCGGCGCGGTAAAGGCAGGGAAAGCCGTTTCCGGCGCGGCAAAAGGCGCAGCCATGGGCGGCCCTTATGGGGCGGCAGCCGGGGCGCTCTGGGAAGGGCGGAAGCACATAGGGAAGATCGCCATAGCCGCAGCCGCCCTCCTGCTCCTCCCCGTGGTATTCATCACGATGCTCCCGGGGCTGATCTTTGGCGGCTTTTCACGCCCCGCCTCCCCCTCTGCCCCGGAAACGCCCATTTTGAACAGCGAGGCCGCCATCATGGAGAACGCAAACGCCATTACCTTCTCCATCAGCAGCATCCTTGGCGAAGGGATGGACGATGTGCTGGGGCGGATCAACGCGGACTTTGCCGCCTCAGACGGGGATGGGATGGAGGTCATCAACCCTTATGCCGCAGACCTTATATACAACGCCAACCTGTTTGTCTCCCAATACTGCGCCGCCAGGGAAAAGGATATTTCCGGCATATCCATCACCGACATGGAAAATGTGCTGCGCGGCGGCATAAGCTGCCTTTATTCCTTCAGCCGGGCGGAAGAAACGCGGGACAGGACAGAGACAGACCCCGGCACCGGGAAGCAGTCCACCATCACGGAAAAGTGGATGGTCTATACCATAGCCTACAACGGGGAGGATTATTTTGCGGACCGGATATTTTCCCTGACAGACAAACAGAAAGCCCTTGCTACGGATTATGCCCGGAACCTGAGCCTTTTCCTGGGCGACGGGCTGCTCCAGAACTTCCCGGGATGGGACGGGGACGCCCTCCCCTCCCTCGGTGACGTGCATTTCACGGACGGCGCCGTGGAAGTCACCTATTACAGCCAGCTTGACAAGCGCTATGCCGCACAGCCCTACGGCACGGACCATGTCGGCGGGTACGGCTGCGGCCCCGCATCCATGGCAATGGTGGTATCCTCCCTGACCGACAGGGCAACAGACCCTGCGGAAATGGCTGAATGGTCTTATAAAAACGGGTACTGGTGCAAAGGCAGCGGCTCCTACCATGCCCTCATACCCGGCGCCGCGGAAAGCTGGGGGCTCACCGTTTCCGGGTGTACGGCCTCCGAACCCCAGCGGATATTGGACGCCCTGGCAGACGGGAAGCTGGTGGTTGCGATCATGTCAAAAGGGCATTTCACAAGCAGCGGGCACTTTATCGTGCTGCGCGGCGTAAAAGACGGGAAGGTCCTGGTGGCTGACCCTGCCAGCCAGAGCCGGAGCGGGCAGGGATGGGATCTGTCCACCATATTAAACGAAGCCAGCAGGCATGCAGGCGCAGGCGGCCCATTCTGGATCATCGGGCAGCCCGCGCCTGACCCGGATGAAAGCGAGGTATCACATGAACAACCAGAATGACCATGATATTTATATCATCCCGCCAAACTTTGTGGACACAGGCACCTTTTTCGGCGGGATGTTCAAGGCGCGCAACGTGATCGAGGCCTGCGTCCTTGCCGCCGCAGCCGGCATCCCTGCCTTTTTATTCCTCCCCTTTGGCCTGACCGCGCGTATTATCGTGCTGTGCCTGACCGCCCTGCCCCTTGCGCTTTTTGCGCTGATTGGCATTTCGGGCGAAAGCCTGTCCTCCTTCCTTGCCATATTCCTGAAATATCTAAGGAACCGCCGCATTGTGGGCGGCGAGGGGCAGGCAGGGATGCAGGACGCCAAGCCTGCGGGGAAAACAGGAACAAAGCGGAAAGAAAAACCCATGAAACAGGAATCCCGGACCCATAAGGAACATCCTGGCAGGAACGGCAGCCTGTCCGGCTGGCACCGGGCAGGCGAAGGAGACTTCCCCGCAGAGTTTGGCCAGATAAAAAGCTATGAACTCCGCCAGAAACTCCGCCCCTCCGGGCAGGCACATAAAGGGCAGGCAGCCGGCACCCCAGACAACAGGGAAAAAGCCCCAACACCCAGAAAAGCTGTGCCGCAGTACATTTTCCTGAACCCTGTCGCGGGCTACCTGCCCATTTCCAAGGTGGAGAACGGGATCATCTATACGAAAGACCGCCGTTTTGTCAAAGTGGTGGAAGTGATCCCCATCAACTTCCTCCTCCGCAGCGCCCAGGAACAGCGGAACATCATCCATTCCTTTGTCTCCTACCTGAAGATAAGCCCTGTGAAGCTGCAGTTCAAGGTCCTCACACGGCGGGCTGACATTGGCCGCCACATGGACACGGTGCGCAGGGAGATGGCACAGGAGACCAACGGGCAGTGCCGGCTCATGCAGGAGGATTATTTACAGTTTGTCCAGCAGATCGGCTCCCGTGAGGCGGTGACGCGCCGGTTCTTCCTGGTCTTTGAATATGAGCCATGGGGCAACGCAAGGCGCACGGACGAGGAGGGGGATGCCGCAGGCTTCCTGCAGTCCGCCGTCCGCACGGCTTCCAACTACCTGCGCCAGTGCGGGAACGAGGTCATCACGCCGGAAAACGAGGATGAATTTGCCATAGACGTCCTCTACAGCCTCCTGTGCCGGAATGAGAGCGCCACAAAGCCCCTCCCCGTGAAGGCGCAGGAAGTGGCGGCGCGGTACATGGCAGAGGGCAAGGAATGTGACGCGGGCAATATCCCCGCCGGAGAGTTCATCTCCCCAAAAAGCATTGACTTTACCCACGGGCGTTATATCTGCATTGACGGGCTTTACTATGCCTACCTGCTCGTCCCTTCGGACGGGTACAGGACGCAGGTGCCTGCGGGGTGGCTGAGCCTGATGGTCAATGCCGGGGACGGGATCGACCTGGACATGTTCCTTTCCCGCCAGCCCAAAGAGCGCATCATCCAGAAAGTAGGGCAGCAGCTCCGCATCAACCGGTCAAAGATCAAGGACGCCAGCGACACCAACACGGACTTTGACGACATAGACAGCGCCATCCGCAGCGGGTATTTTTTGAAAGAGGGCCTGGCGGACAACGAGGATTTTTATTTCCTCAACCTGCTGGTCACTGTCACCGCCCCCTGCGAGGAGGAACTGGAGTGGAAAGTAAATGAGATGAAAAAACTGCTTGCCTCCCAGGACATGCGCCTGTGTGCCTGCCATTTCCGGGAAGAGCAGGCATTCCTTGCGAGCCTCCCCCTGGTATCCATTGAGCGGGGGCTGTATGAGAAAAGCAGGCGGAACCTGCTCACCGGAGGGGCGGCAAGCTGCTACCCCTTTACAAGCTATGAGATGTGCGATGACAACGGCATCCTTCTGGGGGTAAACAAGTACAACAACTCCCTTATCATCGTGGATATTTTCAACAGCGCCGTCTATAAGAATGCCAACATGGCGATCTTAGGCACAAGCGGCGCCGGGAAGACCTTTACCATGCAGCTTATGGCGCTGCGCATGAGGCGCAAGGGCATCCCCGTCTTCATCATCGCCCCCCTGAAAGGGCATGAGTTCCACCGGGCCTGCGCCAACGTGGGCGGGGAATTTATCCAGATCTCCCCGGCAAGCCCCCACTGCATCAACGTGATGGAGATACGCCGGGTAGACCATACCGTAAATGAACTGCTGGACGGCCCGGATATCCAGCTTTCGGAACTGGCGCAGAAGATACAGCACCTGCATATCTTTTTCAGCCTGCTGATCCCGGACATGACAAACGAGGAACGGCAACTCCTGGATGAAGCCCTAGTGCTTGTCTATAACCAGAAAGGCATCACCCACGACAACGGCTCACTGGAAGACCCTGCCCATCCCGGGCAGTACAGGGAGATGCCCGTTTTGGGAGATTTATATGCGGTGTTAAAAAAATACGCCCAGACCAAACGCATGGCGATCATTGTAAACCGCTTTGTGAACGGCTCCGCCAGCACCTTCAACCAGCAGACCAACGTATCCCTGGACAACCGCTACACGGTTCTGGATATCTCCTCACTGACCGGGGATCTGCTCACCGTGGGGATGTTCGTGGCACTGGATTTCGTCTGGGACCGCGCCAAGGAAGACCGGACAGAAGAAAAAGCCATATTCATTGACGAGTGCTGGCAGCTTTTATCCGGCGCAGGTGCCGCCGGCACACGGCTGGCAGGGGATTTTGTCCTGGAGATCTTCAAAACCATACGGGGCTACGGCGGCTCCGCTGTCTGTGCCAGCCAGGACTTAAACGACTTTTTCAGCCTGGACGAAGGACGGTTCGGGAAAGGGATCATCAACAACTCCAAGACAAAGATCATCCTGAACCTAGAAGACGATGAAGCCATGCGCGTCCAAAGCGCCCTCCGCCTCTCCGATGCGGAGACAATGGAAGTCACCCACTTTGAGCGGGGCAGCGGGCTGATCAGCACCAACAACAATAACATCATGGTGGAATTCAAGGCAAGCCCCCTGGAAAAAGACCTGATCACCACGGACAGGCGGGAATTAAAAGACCTGGTGGAACGGATGCGGGGCGGGAATGAAGCAAAATAGCCGCCAAACATTACGCACTGTATGCGCACGGGTTACGCATTATTTCCCCAAATACGCCCGCTTTGCACACAGATTACACAGCCTTGTTTTATAACACCTGATATTGATATGAACACCAAAATCCCTATGAAGGAGGCAACACCTATGAGGACCAGGGCAGAAATATACGGCTGTGAAGCCGCGGAACTGCTCCGCATCATCTCCATGTACCCGGGGCTTTCGGAAAAGCAGCTCTGCCGCTTCTACCCCGGCAAGGGCGAAGCCATTAAAAGCCTGCTCTCCCACTTATGCAGGCAAGGGCGCACGCTCCTGTCTGATTCCGGGAATTATTTCCCGTACAGGGAAACAGGGAATGAAACGGACACCGGCATGGCCAGGGCGGCATGGGTCCTGCTGGACTTCATCGACCGGGTGGAATACCACTCTTCCAGCGATTTCCCTGTAAAAATAGTATTTTTTTCCCATGGCGAACTTTATGAGATCGTCCATGCTGCCGCCGGGCAGGAAACACTCATAAACCATGCCCTGCACAAAAATCCCGGCAACGGCAGCCGCCGTATCGCGCTGGTGGACAGCCCCGGCCAGATCCCACTTCTGGAATTTCCGGGCATAACGGGATTCTGCACGGTGGATGACGCCGGGAATATAAGCTACTACAAAAAATCAACTTAAAGCTGCAGGCGCACGCTGCCCCGGCCCTTTGGCGGAGGCGGGAAGCCGCCCGCAGAACCCTGAACACAAGGAGGAACTTACTTGGACCGAAAAACCATCTCACACCGGATCACGGATATCCAGGGCAACCTGTCACGCCTGAACAATAACCTCTGCGCCATGGATTCCCTGGATATCCAGCGCTACCCGGAAAATTATGAAACCCTGTCAACGGAAGCCGCCCTGCGGGCTGAAGGGATCGCCTGCCAGATGCGCAGCCTCCTCTATGCCTCCACTTCCGTCCCAAAAGCCGGCTACCTGGTGAAAGCTGCGGATATACACGGCATTGAGATCAGCTATGAGGACGGCATCCTGGAGATCACAATGCCCCGGCTCCTGCCAAAAAGGAAAACGCGCCAGAGCAGCCTGTTCCTGGTTGACCCCCTCCACGCAGCCCTGGGGCAGTACCTAAAAGGGCATCCCCTGCCCCGTTTCCGCGAATGCGTGGTGTGCATTTCCCATGTGTATGACCATGAACTGCCTGACTGGTGCCTGTTGGACTATGACAACCTGCAGCAGAAGCAGATCCTTGACACCATCGCCCTGTATGTAATGGCAGACGACAGCGGGCTCTTATGCGATGCTTACAACACCACACAGCTTGGGGATAAGGACGGCACCTGCATCTATATCATGGAAAAAAACCGCTTTGCCAAATGGCTTTCCGGGCGGGAGCAGCAGCTAAAATCCATATCGGATTTTTGACCTTTTTCAAGCCCCTTTTTTCCCATATGCCGGGTACCCGCAGGAAGGCTGCAAAATACGGAAGTTCCCACAGCTTTGCCCCGCGTAATTTACCGAAGTCTTTAGCCGCCCCGGTAAAAAAGCGCCTTAAATGCGGCATATGCCCATTTTTACTTTTGCACTTATTGCCCTGCCCCATAAAAAACAGATAGGAGGTGTCCTTCCCGTGGATGATAAGGACTTATTCCCAAAACAGGATACATTAGGCTATTACATACTTGAACTTGCCGCCATAAGCGGTGAATTCCCCGCAGGACTGCTCGCCCGCATCCCCGGGAGTGCCAGCTACAAGGAGTCCGTCATAACCTCGTTAAAGAAAAATGCCCTTCTACGGCTCTGTTATAAGGATAAGCTGCGCGGATACCGCCTAGGGCGGCGGGCAAAAAGCTTCCTCCTGGCACAACGCCCCGAAAGGTTTGCCTTTTACCTCACAGGGAACACGGACACAAACCGGATCAGGAGCGAAGTGACCCGCCGCCTGCGCCTCCACAGGACGGCAGAAACCTACACTTCCATGCAGAATGCAGGCGTGGCGGTATTCCGGGATGGCAAGCCCGCTGTCTTTTTGCCGGAGGCCCTGGCCGTTCCTCCCCTGGGCTCCCCTGCCTTTTACGGCTCCCGTGAGATCAAGGAAATGGGGATTGAGACGGTAAAGATCAAAAGCTCCCGGATGATAGGCGCCCTCCTTGCCCCGTCCGGCATCTTCCTCACTTATAACAGCGGGCCAAGCATGGCGAAATGGGACTACCGGGCGGAACTGCGGGCGCAAGTGTTCTTAAAGATCATCCTGTGCCACCAACGGCTATCCGCACAATATGCTGCGGCAGGGATTTCCGGGCTGTTATTTGGCGACACCCTGGAGCCTTTTTACCAGATCCTCTCCAGCAGCGACAGCGGCTCCCGCTGCTTCTTCCTGCTGGACGGGGATTACGAGCATTTCTACTACCTGACCAATGACCGGCGCGGGGATACCCTTTTAAAGCTCCTGTGCAGCCCGGATAAAACAGCGTGCTTAAACCGCATCCTGATGCAGGGACTCCATGACAGGGACCCCACCCTGCCTATTGAAAACGATGCCACAGACAAAAACGGGGACCCTGTGCTGTTCGGGTACTTCCTGGACATCCCGCGCATCAACCGTTTCCATTGCGCTCTCCAGCTGCAGGGCAGGACGGGAACCTTGGTCTGTTTTGACTTCCAGTGCGAGGTCCTGCGCCGTTTCTGCGGCAGGGAAGCAGGGTTATCCACCATCAGCTTTGAAAAATTTGAAAGGAGGTTTTTCCCATAGACAAACGAAAACTACTGAAAACGCTGGCGGCTGCGCCAACAGCCATCCTTGCGGTCCTGTATGCCGGGGGCTACCTGGCACAGTTCATTGGCAACTATGCCCTCTGGAAACAGGGGGGCGGCTACCCAGGTGACGAGACTTCCCCTGCGCTGCCCTCCCCCGCCCTGTCTGCCTGCATACAGGCTGTGTTCTGCCCACCCTACGGCATATATGGGATCTTTATCTGCATCGGGCTCCTTGCAGCCCTTCTCCTCATGGTCATGCGGATAGGCTACAGCGACACAGGGGAATATGACGGGGACAGGAACTTTACCTACTCTGCCAAAGGCACTTACGGCACTTCCGGGTGGATGAGCCGCAGGGAAATGTCCGGCGTGCTGGAACTGGTTGCCGACCTGCGCCAGTACCGCGGCATTGTGCTGAGCATGATGGACAAAAAAGCCGTCTGCGTCCCGGAAAACACCCGCCTCAACAGCAACCTCGCGGTCTACGGCGCCAGCGGCAGCATGAAGACCCGCTCTTTCTGCATGAACCGCATCCTCCAGGGGGTATCCCGCGGGGAATCCCTGGTCATCTGCGACCCAAAATCCGAGCTGTATGAAAAATCCAGCGGGTACTTACGCAGCAAGGGCTATACGGTCCGCGTATTCAACCTGGTCAACCCGGAAAATTCGGACTCGTGGAACTGCCTTGCCGAAGTGGAAGGGCAGGAACTTATGGCACAGCTCTTCGTGGACGTCATCATTAAAAATACCACCGGCGGCGGCAAGGGGGACCACTTCTGGGATTCGGCGGAAATGAACCTGCTGAAGGCACTGGTCCTTTATGTGGACAGGGGCTACCCTAAAGGGAAGCGGAACATGGGGCAGGTCTACCAGCTCATCACCCTCAATTCCGAAACCGCCCTGAACAGCCTGTTTGACGCACTCCCC
The DNA here is from genome assembly GCA_023664345.1 of Lachnospiraceae bacterium. Taxonomy (GTDB): domain Bacteria; phylum Bacillota; class Clostridia; order Lachnospirales; family Lachnospiraceae; genus Acetatifactor. The sequence continues at coordinate 127,863 of JAMPFQ010000007.1, forward strand.
ATCAGCCATCCGGCAAAAGCGCCTTACAGCCTGTTCAAACAGGCTTCCGATTCCGTCCGCAGCGGCGTCATTATCGGCCTGGGAAGCCGCCTGCAGGTATTCCAGTCGGAACTGATCAAGAAGATCACGGCACGGGATGAAATCGACCTGGAACTGCCGGGGCAGGAACCATGTGCATACTTTCTTGTGACCAGCGACCAGGACAGCACTTTTGATTTCCTCGCTTCACTGTTCCTGTCTTTTGTGTTCATCAAGCTGGTCAGGTATGCGGACAAGAACTGTGAGGGCGGCAGGCTCCCTGTCCCCGTCCATGTCCTTGGGGAAGAGCTGACCGCCTGCGGCACCATCCCTGACCTCTCCCGGCGACTGAGCGTGATCCGCTCCCGGAACATCTCCATGTCCTGCGTGTTCCAGAACCTTGCCGGCCTGCAGAACCGTTATCCCCTGAACCTCTGGCAGGAAATTTTAGGGAACTGTGACGTACAGCTTTTCCTTGGCTGCACCGACCCCCTGACAGCAGAATTTGTCTCCTCCCGCACCGGCCTTGCCAGCGTGGCTGTCTCCAGTAAATCCAAACAGCTGGGAACCTGGCGGATCTCCAACTATACGCCGGAATACCGGGAAACCAGCGGCGTGGGCAAGCGCCCTGTGCTGACCCCGGACGAGGTGCTCCGCCTCCCCATTGATGAGGCGCTCATCATCATCCGTGGGAAGAAGACCCTGAAAGTGGACAAAATGGATTATTCCAAGCACCCGGAGTATCCACAGTTATCCCCCTGCAAGGCATCCGCCCACATCCCTGAGTGGCGCAGGCTGGAAATGGAAGCCGGGCAAAAAGCAGAACCCGCAGCCCCGCAAAAAACGCCGGACAAAACCCAGGTGCCAAAGCCGGCTGCTAAAACGGCTGCTAAAGGAACAGGCAAAACCACTGCTAAGGCGGCTGCCAAGCCTGCTGGAGACGCCGCACCCGGTTCCCCTAAGAAACCAGCCCGGCAAAAAGACAAGACACCTGAAGTAAAGGTATCCGCCCCAATAGAGCCTGATCCTCCTGCAGGGATTCATACAGGGGATAAGGATTCTGATATGCCGGACAACACCGGGATCATACTTACGGACAAAGACTCTATTATGTCCTGACCTGTTACTGCTATAACCGGCCTAATGCCGTGATATAGAACAAATTTTAATTATGGAGGTAATAAAATGGCCAGAAAAAAAGAAACCCTTGAACCCGACAACCCTATCATGGAGGGAAACAGCCTTCCGGAAGGACAGCCCGCAGAACCCGGCTTCCTTCTGGACGCGGAAGAAGACACTGCCCCCGGCAATGGGGAAGCTGGCATGGACCTGAATGCCCTGCTCTGCAGCATGGACCAGGAACCGGCACCGGGATCTGCCCTTGAAGAATCCCCGCTCCCTGAACTTTCGGAGGAGGATATGTTCGGGGCAGAATCCGAAACAGCGGATACCCCTGATCCCATGGAAAACAGCCCCTCTCCCGGAGACGGGAATCCTGAAGCTTCTTCCAGCAGCGGGGAAATTCCTGCCAAAAAACGTGCTTCCCACAGTAAAAAAGAGAACCCGCTCAGTGTGCCTGCGGAACAAATGCAGGATGCGGAATCGGAAACTGCAAAAGATAGCCTGAATGGCGATGACGCCGCCCCTGCTTCCGGCATCCCCTTGGAAGAAGACAATGGAGCAAGTGCGGACGGGGATACAGCAGAGTCCATCCTCCCGGAAGACCAAGAAGTTCCTGCCAGCGATCCCGGTGAAACTGCCCCCGGAGAAGATCCTACAGAAGATTCTGCGGAACTGGCAGAATCCCCCGCCACTTCAGGAACGCCCCGCCGTACACCAACAAGGCGGAAGAACACGGAGGCTCCTGTGCTGACACTGGAAACCCATGCGGAAGTGGAAACCGAGGAATCCCGGGAAGATGCCATCTGGCACGAAATCCATAACGCCTACCGCACACGCCGCATCCTCACAGGGCAGCTGGGCGGCATTGAGCAGACAGACAATGGGAAAACTATCATCATTGTGGATTACAAAGGGTTCCGCATTGTCATCCCTTTAAAGGAAATGCTCCTCAGCACAGGCCGCAGCCCGTCCGGGCAGGAATATGCGGAACTGATGCTGCGCCAGAACAAGATCCTTGGCAACATGCTGGGGGCTGAGATTGATTTTATCGTGAAAGGCATTGACTCAAAGACCCGCAGCGTAGTCGCCAGCCGCAGGGAAGCCCTGTTCAAGAAACGCCAGACTTTCTATCTCGATACGGACGCATCCGGCATGTACCGTATTTATGAGGGGCGCATTGTACAGGCCCGCGTGATAGCCGTGGCTGAAAAAGTCATCCGGGTGGAAGTTTTCGGCGTTGAGTGTTCCATCATGGCACGCGACCTTGCCTGGGACTGGATCGGTGACGCACATGAACGCTTTTCGGTGGGCGACCAGGTGCTTGTCCGCATTTTAAGCGTGCGCCGTGACAGCCTGGAAGAGATCAGCATCAAGGCGGACATCAAGAGCGTTTCCCAGAACACCAGCCATGACAACCTGAAAAAATGCCGCATCCAGAGCAAGTACGCCGGCAAAGTTACAGATGTACATAAAGGCGTTGTCTATATCCGGCTCGCAAACGGCGTCAATGCCGTTGCCCATTCCTGTTATGATTACCGGACCCCCGGCAAGAAAGATGATGTCAGCTTTGCCGTGACCCGCATTGATGAGGAACGGGGCATAGCTTTAGGGATCATCACACGGATTATCCGGCAGAATCTGTAGCACACATTTTTTAGGGGGTTGTCGCAATAAGTGCAATACCTACAAAATATAGGCGTTTTTCAAAACTTAGTCCGCTATATATTGTACGATACAACCTTAATGCAACAGCCCCCGATTTTTTCAAAAACATGATGAGTCTCTTATATCATTTGCCGAGATAGTGACAAACTGTTTTTACATTATATTACAACTTCATATAAATCAAAAAGTTTTTCAAAAAACTCTTCTATCATTTTTTGGGGATTCTGACTGCTTATAAATTCATAGCCACCAAACCGAAATACTTGGTATCCTTTCATTTGCAAATCTCTGGTATCCTTGACTAATTCAGCATATAATTTAGGAGATGCTTTTTCTCCATCAGAATAATGCAATTTTCCATCTAATTCTATCACAATTCTTATACCTCCCTGCAGAAGCATTAAAAAATCCATTCTCTGATGAGCAAAAACAATATTATTACCTCTTTGAAGTTTAGTATAAGGGTCATAATGCAAAAAAACTTGTGGAATCAATGCCGGTATGTCCTTTTTATTCACATTTCGATATAAGCGATAATATTCCCTCATAAAGAACTTTTCAATATCTGAATCCAATGATTTATACAATCGATCATATAAGCTTTTTTCTGCCTTCTCATCTGTTGTCTGCTTTCTCCACCAATCTACCAGTACTAGCCATTTTAATCCATCGGCACTCATTTCAAAATCATATTTTAAACAATTCTCTGTATCTCCAACAACCCTAATGCCATTTTCTATCGTATCTTCTATTACAATATCTGGTTTGATTCCATTAGGCGCAAAAATCAAATTTTTTAACTGTCCGTTTATTGCATTCTTTTTAACCACTTTATATTTGGGATATCCTGAAATATTTCCTGATACTTGTAATTGATATCCGTCTGTTTTTATAATTTCATTAACAGACTTAACGTATTCCTCTTGATCTTTTCCTATTCTCACTTTTGGATGAACCAATATTTCAAGGAATTTTATGAAATCCTCATCACTTATGTATTGTATCTCAAGTCTCCCAATTAACAGTCCTTTATAAGATTCATTATTATGTTCCCTGTTATATATTATGTCATCAGCAACTGTCATCCCTGATTCCAAATCATATATGGCATTCATTTCCCATATAGGGGAAAGAAAATCATCTATGCTAATGTTTCCTTCCATATTATTGCGCATTTCAATAAAATCTACAATTTTATGCCGCGTTATATGTGAAAAGCAAAAAAGATCATCTCCCAGATAGGGTTCCAATTGCTTTGCTAATTCTTTGTTTCCAAAATCCTGTAATATTTGTTTCGCTAATCTCCAAATATCCTGATCATTTACTTTCTCCAGCCCATTCAAAACAAAACACCTCTTACTTCTGTCAGGCGTTACCTCTTGCTCATTTGGAAAAATATTATATTTTTTACATTCCTCTGCCAATTCATATGACTTATATTGTCTTGCAAATTCATTTGCAATAATATTTTTTAACTCTTTTATTTTTGTCATATTACAATCCTTTATTACTCAATAAATTTTGCTGAAATGGTTCATAATTTTAAGTTCATTGCAAAATCACATCCTTCTCATATACTGCTTCAGCTGGTCATAAAAGTTTTCCCTTGTCCCGGCCATAATTACCACCACTACCGCATCCTCCAGATATTCCACTGTATACGCAAGCTCATAATTTGTCTTATTATAGTAAATATCATATCCATATACCCCGGACAAATCCCCTGTCTTTGCCTCGCCAATGGTATAATCTTCCCGTATTTTATCAACAGCCTCCTGATACAGCCTTTTCAGCTTTTTGTCCTTCAGTTTCTTTATGTATTTTGCGGCGTGAGGGAGAAAACGTACTTCTGTCATTCTTCCTCCTCCCCGCCAAAAACATCCCCATAGGACTCATATCCGGATTCTGCCGCAGCAGCACGCCCTGCTTCGTCAAGCATCTCTTCCACAGCCGGGCGCACCTGGCTGTGTGCCTGCTTAAATTGCTGAAGCAGTTCATTGCCGCTATATCCCTGCCCAATCAGGTCAGCCAGAATCTGTTCCGCAAATTCCCCGCCCGCATTTGTCTTCACAGGGCGGATAACCAGCTCATTCCCGCGTACCATGCACTCCGCTTCCGTATCAAACCCCAGCATAGCAAAAAACTTCTGCGGGATTGTGATCTGCCGTTTTGCAGAAATGCTTACTTTTTTCATTTCCATAGGAACACGACCTTTCACCATAGTTGCAGACATACACATTTTCCTCCCTTATCATATGCAGATCAAAGAAATATTATTCTTGGTTTCTTGGTATCCAAGATAATTGTATTTGAAATTTTAAAGTTTGTCAAGTTCCACAGACTTTTTATGCTGGCCATATCCTTGCAGCCAGCGCAAAATTGGCACAATATTGGCACAGTTCTGCTCTTTCGCTGTAAAAGCAAACATGCTATACTAAGTACAGTCAAAATTTTGCAAAGCGGCCGTTTTCCATTCCGGGGGACGGCTGTTTTATTCAGAAAGGCGGTGTTTTACCTTGTTTAAGAAGACCGGCAGGGCATCCCCTGCCATGGGCGGCACTGCGCCCAACCCCCCGGCTGCTTCCAGGGCGCTGAAAAATGAGCGCGGGGACGTCAACTACTTCAGCACGGTGGTATTTATTTTCGTTGCAGTACTCCTGCTGGCATTTATCATTGACCTGTTTGGCATCATCTCCACCAAGCAGGAACTGGACCACTGCGCCGACCAGATGGTGAAACAGATCCAGCTGTCAGGCGGCACCAATGCGGAGACAGAACAGCTCTTTACTTTCCTCTGTTCGCAGATCCAGGGGGCTGAGAATATCTCCTATACCATTGATTCCTCCTTCAGAAGCCCCACCCCGTCCGGCATGGACCAGGCTATCCAACTGGGCAGCCCCTTTTATATCACGGTCACAGGGGATGCCAAGCTGGGCGGGTTCTGGAACTTCGACCTGGTCCATATCAGGATCGTTTCCAGGGGCGCGGGCGTCAGCGAACACTATTGGAAATGAGGTGCATATGAAAACAACTTTTTACCACAGGCATCCCGGATGCAGCCAGCCTAAGAAGCTCCTGCGCAGCCAGCGGGGCGACATTTCTATCTATACCTGTTTCTTTTTGGTAGGGATCGTGATGCTGGTTTCCTTCCTGCTGCTGTACGCCTCCATACGCATCACCTGCATCAACATCCGAAACGGCGCCAAGATGGAGCTGAACAACCTCAGCGCCAGCATTTATGCGGATACTTTCCGTTCCCAGAGAGAATCCAACTTCAGCGAGTACCTGAACACCCTTTATTCCAGCAGCAGCTATACCGCCATGCTGGAAGAAACGGTGACGGACGGCCTTGCAAATAAAATCCCCCTCTCCACGGATGATTACCAGGTCAGGGACATCAGCCTTTCCTTCCGTGTGGAAGGCGACCGTCTGGAGTACATTTTCTCCTGTGAAGTCGAGTTTTATATCCATATGTTTGGCCATTCCTACCCTGCCATTACCCGGCATGTTGAACTGACCGGCTTCCATAACACTAAATTTTAAGCTTTACGGACAGAAAATGTTTTTTTCTGTTGAAAAAAGCCCGCCCAAACCGTAAAGGATATATACAAAGCAAAAAAGGAGATGATGATCTATGAAAAAGTTTTTTAAATCCAAAGGTTTTCTTGCTGCGGCGCTATCTGCCTCCTGCATAGGCATCCTTGCGGCTTGCTGGCTGTCCACCAGGGATACGGAAAGCAGCTTCCAGCCGGACGAGCCCCAGCCTTCCGCTGTGGCAGCAGAATGGAAAGACACCCCTGCGCCTGCTAAAACCCCTGCCGGGAACAGGGCGGATGCTTGCATACCGGCGCAGGCTAAAACAGGGCAGGACTTAGAGGCATACCCGAAAGTGGTTGAAGAATCCGCGCAGGAAGTCATCATTGATTTTCTTCCCGCCGCAGACACGGAAACCACTCCCGAACCCCCTGCTCCCCCTGTTGCAGAAGGCGGCACTGACAACCCTGCCTCCCCTCCTTCCTATGCGCCGGAGGATCTGGAACCTGAGCCGACAGGACTTCCCCGGGATGATACCCCTGCAGCCGGTTCCAGCAATGGCAACGGCGCCGTTTATGACCCCGTATTCGGCTGGGTCATTCCCGGCAAGGTGAACCAGATCAACATGGACAGCAGCGGCGACCCCAACAAGATGGTGGGAAATATGTGAAACTGCTGCTTCACTTACAACTGAATATAGGAACCGGGCAGAAAAAAGATTTCCTTCTGCCCGTTTACATGGAAAGCTGGCACATTGATGTGGCAGCTTTTTTATGCGCACAGGCATCCAGAGAAATCATGCCAGAAGAGCTGGCGGATGCCCAGCGCGATCAGGGGAAAATCTGCCCTGCCAGATGCACAGGCCCACATATGAAATTTTGTTGCCCTGCAACATGCGGGCTGCGCAGCGGGCAGGGAAAAAGTCTCCCTGCTTGATTACTTACAAAAAGGAGCATATACGATATGAAACGATTTTTTCCACTCCTATGCATACTGTCAATCCTGTTGTGCATAGAGCCCCTTACCGCTTCCGCTGCCGGCCAGGGCAATATGGACAGCGGCGGCGGTGGCATGGGCCAGGGAACTTCAACCAATAAATGGTCCCCCGGCAACGATGGCGTTCGCATCACCGTGGTAGATGCTGAAAGCGGGGCCGCCGTATCTGATCCCGTGGATTTTTCCAACCGGGACCAGAGCAGCAGCATCCTCCACTTTGGCAAAGTCAACAAGCTGCAGTACCTCGGCGGCACTGCCCTCTCATTACAGTCCGATGCAGGCTACGACTGCATCCACCCTGCCAACGCCATGCCAACCATTGTCAGCAGCACCGGGCGGGGCAGCATTGAAGCCATCAAGCGCTACTTTTGCAGCGAATATGCCTGCATGATGGTGGCTGAGGCGACAGGCACGGATTATGAGGCCATGCTCTCCGGGCGTTATAAGCTCCTGGTGGAGCCCATCGCTTACTTTACGCACAACGGCCAGTATTACTGCATGACCGCCACGGAGGCCGCGCTTTATGACCAGCTTGCAGGCGGGGCGCTCCGGAGGACTATGACCTCCCTGACGCACAAAAACCTGCCCCTTTCCATCTTCTTGGAATTTAGCGACCTGGGGCTGCCCGCATGGTCCGGCAACACCACCGGCACCCAGTCCAACACCGATATCATCAACAGCCTTGGCATGGGCATTGTCTGGTTTGTCGATACCCCGGCGCCTCCCGGCGGGGAGATTAACGCCCCCGATGTGGAATACCGTGTGGATACGGATGTAATCACCACCATCAGCCTGCAGACTACTGACCGGCTGACCCCGGACAATCCGGCCACTGTCACGTTCCACATTATGGGTACTGATTATACAGTATGCAACATTGTCATCCCTGAAGATGACTCCCAGCTGGTATGGGTAAAATGGCATACGCCTTCCACGCCCCAGACCATTACGATCACAGTTTCACTGAGCAGCGGCTTTACCGCACAGGATACTTTTGTTGCAAAGATCGTGGATCTGAACGAAAAGATCCCCCCTGACCCCTTGGCGACAGACACATCCCCTGGCTACGCGGTGCCCGCGCTCCCCTCCAGCCCCCAGAAGCTTACCGCAAACTGGGGCGTCTGGAGCTGCCGCTGGGTACCCGACTGGAAATGGCACCCTGACTGGCAATGGGAGGACGAGGACTGCGACAGCGGATGCCCCCCTGGCTGCCCTGGCGGACATGGGAGCTGGGAGGATGAGGGGGAATGGGTGGACGAAGGCGACTGGGCATACGATTATACCGGCTATTCCGCCTCCATCACAGGCACCATGACGCTGATGCCGGACGATATCGTTCCTACTGCCAGCGGCAAGGACATGAAAAGCGGGTACGGCGTCAAGACGGAAGTGCGGGCAGTCCTGTCCACAAGTTCCCCGGAAGACCACTGCACCAACCCGCAGACTGCCTTTTCCGTATTCCCGGAGTTCCAATACAATACCTATTTACGGCTTTTGCAGCGCGTTTCCAGCGGGCGCAGCGCAAAATTCACTTTCCGCCCTAATGAGTTCTCCACCTATGGGCGCAGTGTGCATTTTACCCCGGTGTGGTTCCCTGACAATGCCAGCTATACCGTCTATACCCAGGTATGGGACGCATGGACGCCGGACGGGATGCTGTCGGTGAATTTAAGCGACTATGTCACCATCCACCAGAGCGTGTTTGATGACTGGTATACAAACCGTGAATAGCACTATTTCTGCCGCTTACAAACTTCTGGCCTTTGCGTGCATCGCTGGCTTTGCCGCATATGACCTGAAAAGGAAGCTGGTGCCTGACCGGGCGCTGCTCTGCTTCTGCCCCGTTGCCCTGCTGGCGCCATTTGTGCATACGCTGCCATCCCCGCCGCCCGCCCTGCTGCTTTTGTCTTTCCTTACATCCCTCGCAGGGGCGGCATCAGGTTTCCTGATCCTCCTGGCAGCAGCCATAACCTCACGAAACGGCACTGGGGTCGGCGGCGGGGATATCAAACTGGCGGCAGTTATAGGCTTTATCTATGGTCCCTCCCGTATGCTGGCTGTCCTGCTCACCGCCTCCGGGCTGGCATGTGCCACTTCTTTCATAATGGGCAGAAAGCACAGGGATGGGACATTATCCCTCCCCTTTGTGCCTTTCCTTGCAGCAGGGAGCATGGCAGCCACCATAACAGCAATAGCACTATAACCTTCCCATATGTATAGAACAGGAGTGAAAACAACATGAAACTGAATAACCGTTTAATCTTCGGCCTGCTCAGCCTTCTGCTGGCTGCCGTCATCGCCTTTGTCGCCCTGCCTACTATCGCAAGGCAGACCAACGGCAAGACACAGATCGTCCGTATTACCAAGCCCGTCCTCAAAGGGGAACAGATCACTGCGGACAACACGGAATGCGTAGAGGTAGGGAGTTATAACCTCCCCCTGAATATCGCCCGTTCCCTTGATGATGTAAAGGGGCTCTATGCTGCCGCGGATCTCGCCCAGGGCGATTATATCCTGACTTCCAAGATCAGCATAGTCCCTATATCCTCGGATGCGGCATTGAACAGCATCCCCTCCGGGAAGGTGGCCATCTCCCTGACCGTGAAAACGCTCGCTTCCGGACTGTCCGATAAGCTGCAGCCAGGCGACATTATCCGTATTTACCATTTCCTTGACACAGCGGAAGATGTCCCTGAACTGCACTTTGTAAAAGTCCTGTCTGTAACAGATGCCGGCGGCATGAACGTAGATAACGCAAAGGAGCCACTTGCGGATGAGGAAAAACAGCAGTCTGCCACCATCACAGTGCTGGCAAGCCCGGAACAGGCACGCCTTATCACCGCCATGGAAAATGAGGGTGTCGCCCATGTCGCGCTGATCTGCCGCAATAACGAAAAGCTGGCGGAGGATCTTCTGGCGGAACAGGATCTCATCTTGCAGGAAATCTACTTCCCTGAAACCCTTACAGATGAAGATGCTGATGGGGAACAAGCGGCAGACGGGCAGGAAAATACCACTGCTGAAAAAGATGGGGCTGCCGGCCAAGATTCCGCGCACGGGGAATCCGGAGATAACAGCCATGTGCCTGCAGAAAATGAAAATAAGCCCGGCCGCGGGGAATCCCATGGGGAATCCAATTAACAGGCAGAAAGGAGAAACCATTCCATGTCAAAAGTAATCACTGTCTGGGGCAGCCCCGGCAGCGGCAAGTCCATGTTCTGCTGCATCCTTGCCAAAGCGCTGACCCGTGACAAACGCAAAGCCATCATCATAAGCGGGGAACCGTCCGTTCCCATGCTCCCGGTATGGCTGCCCGACCAAATTTCAGAGACAGGGGCTTCCATAGGCCAGGTCCTTGCCAGCGTGGAGATAGATACCTCCCTGGTCGCCAGCCATGTGACGGTGCTGAAAAGCTACCCCTTTATCGGGCTCATGGGCTACAGTGCCGGTGAAACCCCTTTGAGCTACCCTGACACAGACTACCAGATGGTCCTCCATCTGATAGCCGCTGCCAGGAAGCTGGTAGACTTTGTTATCTTAGACTGCGGTTCCAGCATGACAAATGTATTTACCCCCGCCGCCATCGAATCCGGGGACCTGGTGGCGCGCATACTGACCCCTGACCTGAAGGGCATCAATTATTTAAAAGCCCACCAGCCGCTTCTTGCGGATGGGCGATTCCATTACAGCGGGCACATGGTTTTTGCCGGCATGGCCCGCCCATTCCATGCCTTTGAGGAAATGGGCTATATGATCGGCGGCTTTGACGGCCTGCTGCCCTACAGCAAGGAAATTGACCGCTGCGCCACTGAGGGGGATATGTTCCAGGCTGTCAAATACTGCAGTTCCAAATATATCACTTCTTTAAACAAAGTGCTGGATGCCCTGGAACAAATGGAATCCGCAGACCGGCAGGAAGATGATGAATATATGGACGAAAGCCGCCATCCTGACGAACCAGACAAAAACAGCATATTACAAGGGGAGGAGGAAACCAGTGAACAACTTAAATGATATCTTTTTTACCCCTGCCGAAAACAACACCCTGACCTATGAGCAGGTGCTTGAAGACGTCCAACGGTATTTTTCCGAAAACCACGCCTCCACCATTGCAGGCGCAGGAGAAGGGGATTCCGAGCGTGCCTCAGCCGTCTTAAAAGAACTGATGGCACAGTACCTTGTGAAGCGCAAGTACGCTATAGACGGGCTTACCAGCGGGGAACTCTGCGCCAGGCTTTATGAGGACATGGCCGGCTATTCTTTCCTGAAGAAATGGATCTATGCGGACGGCGTGGAAGAGGTAAACATCAATGCGTACAACGATATCGAGGTTATTATGAACAGCGGCCGCAGCATCAAGATCCCGGACAAGTTCTCATCCCCGCAGCATGCCATTGACGTGGTCAGGCGTATGCTGAATGCCTGCGGCATGGTGATTGACGACACCATGCCCTCGGTCATAGGCTTCCTTGACAAGAACATCCGCATATCCGTTGACAAAGCCCCGATCGTGGATGCGGAAGTCGGGATAAATGCCTCCATCCGTATCGTCAACCAGCATACCGTGTCCGAGCAGAAACTCCTTGAATCCGGAAGCGCAACGGCAGAGATGTTGCATTTCCTCATAGCCTGTATCCGCTATGGGGTATCGGTATGCATTGCGGGTTCCACCGGTTCCGGCAAGACCACTATCATGGCATGGCTTTTGTCCAACGTGCCGGACAACCGCCGACTCATCACAATAGAGGAGGGCAGCCGGGAATTTGACCTTATCAGGCGTGACAAAGATGGCAATATCCTGAATTCCGTAGTCCATCTGCTCACCAGGCCCCATGAAAACCCATCCATGAGCATCAACCAGGACTTCCTGTTGGAACGGGTGCTGCGCAAACACCCTGACGTCATCGGCGTAGGCGAAATGCGGTCTGCTGCGGAAAGTCTCTCGGCTGCAGAAAGCTCCAGGACCGGGCATACAGTATGTACCACGATCCACTCCAATTCCTGTGAAAGCACATACCGCAGGATGATGACCCTTGCCAAACGCCGCTACAACATGGATGATTCCATCCTCATGCAGATCATGGTGGAAGCTTACCCGGTAGTGGTCTTTACCAAGCAGCTTGAAGACCGTTCCAGGAAGATCATGGAAATAATCGAGGGGGAGGACTACCGGGATGGAAAACTTTTATACCGTTCCCTGTATAAATATGAGGTGGCAGACAATGTGACAGATGAAAACGGGACCGCCCATGTGGTAGGTTCCCACCGCAAAACAGGAACCATGTCTGACACCTTGAAAAAGCGGCTCCTGGATAATGGGATCTCCCACAAGGAACTCCAGGAATTTTTAAAACCGGATACCTTGGGAAAGGGGGTGGATTGATTGCATTGGATTTATCTAATCTGTTTTGCCCTTATCAGCGCCGGGCTTTTTGCATTGTTCCATGTCCGGCCACAGGATTTTACCGATGCACTCTTTAATTCCGGGCATAAGACCGCCACTTTGTCCGATGAATTGAATGTCCTCATGGGTACGCCCGCCAGAGGGTTCTTTAACCAGAGCTATGAGATCAAACAGATTTTAAAGGATACCGGACGGGCTGACCGCTATGAGGCTGTCACACGGCTCACTTTGATCCTCTTTGGCGTGGGCGCCGTCCTTGCCCTGCTGATCGACAACGTGTACATGGTCCCCATACTTGGCATTGGCTTTTCCCTCCTGCCCATATGGTATCTGCGCAGCACGGCGGCAAGCTACAAAAAACACTTAAATGAGGAACTGGAAACCGCAATCTCCATTGTCACCACTTCCTACTTGCGGACAGAAGACCTCCTTCGCTCGGTGCGGGAAAACCTGCCCTATATCAATGAGCCTGTCAGGGCGAATTTTGAGGCATTTGTATACGAGAACGAACTAATCAGCGCCAATATGACCAGCGCCATCAATTCCCTTAAAATGAAAATCCCCAACCGGATATTCCATGAATGGGCCAACATCCTGATCCAGTGCCAGTCCGACCGTTCCATGAAGAACACGCTGCCGACCATTGTACAGAAGTTTTCTGATGTGCGTGTGGTGCAGTCGGAACTGGAAGCCATGATGCAGGGACCGAGGCGGGAAGCCATTACCATGATGTTCCTTGTCATTGCCAATGTGCCGCTGCTCTACTTCCTCAACAAAGACTGGTTCCACACCCTGGTCTACACTACCCCGGGCAAGATCGCCCTAGCTATCTGCGCGGCCATCATCCTGTTTGCGCTGACACAGATCATGAAGCTGAGCAAACCCATTGAATACGGAGGTGATGGTACATGACACTATTGGCATTGATCTCCATTATTCTCCTGGGAATTGCCGCCTACAACCTGCTCTGCGCTTTTACGGACATCCCAACCGGCAAGACCTCAAAAATGATGATGCTTGCCCGGAAACAGCAGGGAACAAAACGGGAGAAGCTGCTGGATGTATACACCACAAAGGCGGCAGGGCTTTTTGCCCCTTACCTGCGCCTGGACAGACTGAAACGTAATAAGCTGCAGGCCGCATTAGCCATTGCAGGCTTGGAACTGTCTCCGGAAGTCTATACAGCAAGGGCATGGGTGGTTTCGGGGGCTGTTGCCCTATGCGCCATCCCCATGGCGTTCCTCATACCGCTTTTTGTGCCTGTGCTGATCGGCATGGCTGTAGCCCTTTGGTTTTCCAGCTACTACGCAGCTTTTGATTTTGTAAAGAAAAGACGCAAATATATTGAGACAGAGATACCACGGTTCGCCCTCACTATAGGGCAGAATCTTGAAAACGACAGGGATGTCCTGAAAATCCTGACTTCCTACCGCAGGGTAGCAGGCAGGGATTTCGGGGCGGAACTGGACCAGACCATAGCAGACATGAAGACAGGCAATTATGAAAACGCCCTGATCCGCTTTGAGGCCCGTATCGGAAGCCCCATGCTCTCAGATGTTGTGCGCGGTCTTATCGGCGTCCTACGGGGAGACGACCAGCGGATGTATTTTAAAATGATCTGCTTTGATATGAGGCAGATCGAGCAAAACAACCTGAAAAAGGAAGCGGCCAAACGCCCCAAGAAAATTCAGCGGTACTCCATGATGATGCTTATCTGCATTATGATCATCTACCTTGTAGTCCTTTGTACGGAGGTACTCAGCTCCCTTGGCGTATTCTTTGGCTGACGGCTAACGGTAAAACAGCCTTTCCCTATGGCTCTTTACATATAATCCATTGCAAAGGAGGCGGTAACTTGTATTATAGCGGTTTTTCCTGACAATCTGCGTGTTTGCAACCTGTCACTATCAATCATACACCAATTTTATTTAGGAGGTTTTCCATGAGAAAAATTAAAAATTGTATCTGCCGCAAGGCCAGCCACATCATTACCCGTACACATCAGGCATTGTCCAACCAGCGCGGTGACTTCTACATTTCCGATGCCGTGAAGATCATCATCGCCGTTGTCCTTGGGGCATTGCTGCTGGCCGCTCTGACACTGATCTTCAATAATACCGTCATTCCCAGAATCACAAGGGAAATTGAAGGATTGTTCAACTGATCTGAATCAGGCATTTATCAGGCATTGATACCGGGAGAATCGGACTGCAGAAATCTGCGGCTGGTTCTCCTTTTGATTTTATAAATATAAAATAAAAACCTATTCAATTTTTAGGTTTTATAAAATTTTAAGAAATTATCAATCAAAAATCGGTCTTTTTCAGATGGAAATTTACAGTAAAGGAAGTGAAGGAAATGAATCAAAAACAATGTAATATTTATCCCTTTTTAAAAGCTGTACGAGGATGCTGGCACAACGCTTTATTTGTCAAGTGCGGACACGATAACTGCCCCTACGGGCAAGCCACTCCCTGCAAGGGTTATCTATTGGCTGTAGATGCCGATGGTACTCCTCTCCTCATGCCTGCCGATAAGCTGCAACTTCTGACCGGGGAATCCATTGAACCGGAAGGATGCCGGGCAGTGCTCAATAAACAGGCATTTGAGACAGTTTACAGCCTGTACATTGAATGGCATACAACATTTTCTACAGGCTGCCCGCTTTTGCAGCTATATCAAACATCCTACAGCAATTCCTGCGGCATGGATATGGATTGAACACTATACCCGCTTGTGCGGTACTTAACGGAGGTGACAATGAAAAACACGAAAAATTACAGCATTATATGCCCCTACTGCGGCTCCCGTGCCATCTGTAAACCTGCCAGCACAGTTTATGGCGCTGACACCATAGACCGCAAAAGTTATCTGTACCTTTGTTCCCGCTGGCCTGTATGCGATGCATATGTGAGCGCACACAAAAAGGATCTCAAGCCTATGGGAACCCTGGCAAATGGCGAGCTGCGCCACAAACGCATCCTGGCCCACCATGCACTAAAGAAACTACAGAAAGAACGGCATATGGATAAGTGGGCTGTCTATGTCTGGCTCCAGGCTAACCTTGGACTTGATGAACACCATGCCCATATAGGGATGTTTTCCCTGCAGATGTGTGACCAGGTCATCTCCCTGTGCCGTTCCCCCATGAAGCCGGACAACCATCTGGCAGCATAAAGCGAGGTGAACACTATGAAGCGGATCATTCCCCTGACCCCGGCACAGCAGGAACTTGTCGAAACTAACCTGTCCATTGTCCGCTGGGTCATAACAGAGAGCATACATGTAAACGAAACCATTTACGGCTTTGAATATGATGACCTATACCAAGAAGGCTGTGTCTGGCTGTGCCACGCCGCAGCTACCTACAATGCCGGGCTTGCCAGATTCCCCACTTATGCAAAAAAAGTTGTCCGCAATGGCCTTCTCTCTTACTGCAGACAGATGTGCGCCATACAGCACCGATTAAGCCGGCTGACAATCGGTGAGCATGGTGAACTGATCTGCGATGGTCTGCCGCTTGCGCAGCCGGATGATTTTGAATCCCGGATCAGCACCTTGGAAACTCTGGAACTTCTTGCTTCCAGGGAAAAAGACTATCGCGGCGTGGCAAAGCTTGGCATTGAAGCGTTGGAACTGAAAATTAAAGGAATGAGCGTCTCGGAGATCGCACAACTATACCATGTTCCCCCAGCCCATGTAGGCGCATGGATCTCCCGGTCAGTCCAAAAACTGCAAAAAGACTCCTCATTCTTATCAGGGCTACCATAGTTCATTGTTAAAATGGTTGCCCCACCCTCGCGGCATTCGCCAAAGTCCAAAGAAACTATTGTTCCTTGGACTTGTGGCTCATTGCCCGCGGGAATAAAATACAGGAGGTTATTATGGCTATTAAAACTCTTTATACTGCTGTCGGGCGCTTTGAACGCAAAACCAACGGATGCGGGCGCTGCTGCCCGGTCATCATCCTTGGGAAAAAAGAATACATGGTTGATATTCAGGAAATGGTTATCTGGACTTGTTTAAACTGGCGCATTGCCCGCATGGAAGATATCGGTGCCTTTTATGCAGAAACCATACAGAAAGCCGGCCACATTACAGACCGTCCATGGAAAGACTGTGTAGAGCGGCTTCTGATACGCGGCCTTTTAGTCAGCGGCAATGGGGATACGGAATATGCTGCTTTATATGATCTGCTTTCTTCCCTGTACATTATCCCGACAAATGGCCCATTCATGCTCCGGATAGCATCCTTCCTGAAGCTTACTTTATTTAAGCATGTGCCATTCTCTGCCGCCAGAAAGCTCTTCCGCAGGGATATCCGCACAGAAAAAGAAAAACAGGTTATGGATCTTGCCCGTCAGGCGCTGCTCTCCACCGCTGAGATTATCCAATGCATGGAAAAAGGGCTCCGTATCCTGCCTGACGAAGAAAGCATTGTGGAAAAACTCTATGATGACCCGTATACCACCAGTGACAACATCAGCTACGTGGTACAGAATGCACCCGGCAGCCAGGCTGTCACCCTCGCTGTCGCCAACCTGTACCTGCGCCAGCAGATTATTTTTGAAAGGATATGATATTATGAACAAATGGCAGAATTCCCCTTTTGTCCTCCGTGCAAAGATTTTCCTGACCCTGTTTACAGGTGTTGGGAGCTTTATTCTGGCTGGTATTGTTTTTATGGTCTCCCGCGACCATATCCTGCTGGTCTTGAGCGGTATTATCTTTGTCTGCTGCCTGTTCCGCAGCATTGGTGTCCTGCTCCTGCTCCTGTCCGGTAATTATGAAACCATTACGGGAACCTGCACTGCAGTCCTGCAGATGCCCCTGCGCCGCTACCAGAAAATCACTCTCACAGATGGGACTGGAACAGAGACAACCCTGCTTTTAGGAAAACAGATAAAAATTAAGCCGGATGAATGTTACCACTTTTATTTCAGGAAAAGCCGTCATCCCCGGCTTGGCAATGATTACCTGGATGCTTCACTGTCCACAGATTTGTTTCTTGGGTACGGAGTCTGCCCTTCCCATACCCAAAAATTAACTGAAAAGAAGGAAATTGCAGAATAAAAGCAACCAGCTTCCTGTTTTATATTTAGTCAGGATATCATCCTGGCCGCTAAATATTGTATTATGCCACTCTTTATATCTATATATAGTATTTAACCGCTTGACAGATACAAGATATAGTGTTATACTTATTTTGTGATTGATTTTTGTGCGTATCCAAAGGAACTTTCCTTTTAGGACTGCGGCTATATCCGTCATATGACGGCAAGGCCTGCATTGCACACGCTGTTAAGTTTGTATACAAATGTCAGTGGTATTGCTATGCCCTAATGGGCGGCTTCTGCTGGCATTTTTTTATAGATATCAAGGCCAGTGGCAGAAAGGAGTGTTATGGCACAGATGTTTGCATTTGGCCGTGTGGAGAATGACCTGGCGCCTAAAAAGAGCCAGAGGGATTCCACCTATGTCTGTTTCGGGCTCACCGAACAGATCGGAAAGGGACAGTTTCAATACTACCAGGTATGGGCATGGGGCGATGATGTATCACGCCTTTCCCGGCTTGGAGTAAAAAAAGGCAGCCAATTATGGATTACCGGCTCACTACAGTTAGTAGACTGTACCGTTGACCATGGGAAAAATAAGACAAAAACCTTGAAAGTATATCTTTCAAATTTTGGTTTTGTTCCCGGCCGGTCTTCCACAGGAAGCAGCCCCAATTCTCCAGACGACCCTGAGACCATGTGTGCCGCCGCATCTTCCCCTATGGAAGTGCTTGACGGTGAACGTGAATCTCTGCCGGAATAACTTATTTCCGGCTATAAAAGAGGAACCGTATCGGTTTTTTCAGAATGACACTGAAAAACAGGCGCGGTTCCTCTTTTTTTGTGCAGTCGGCTGCAAAAACCGACTGCATAAAACAACATAATCAATAGAAAGGATGGTACACGCAATGAAAAATGACAAAGCCCTTTGGGGCAGCATCAGCATCCTGGCTGGTGCAGTAATCGCCGTACTTGCATTGGTACGGGGAGCATGGCAGACATGGCTTCTGATGGGTCTCTTCATCCTGTGGGGGCTGTGGGTCTCCGGCATCTTGCTGTTTCCACATATACGGCAGGCAAGACAGGACAGAACCCGCAGCCGCCTGGGAAAAAAACGCTTCGCAGAAGGCATAGCGTCAAATTCGCCTTCCAAGACAGCAGGAACAAGTTCCATTGAAACAGAGGCTCTTTTACTGCAGCATGTGAATTACCGCATTTCCGCTTATCTTCAGGCAGTATATCCTTCTGCCCGATGGGAGTGGTGCGAAAAAGAACCCGAAAAGCTGATCCTCACAGGCGGCACCGGACGTATCCGCATATTTGGCGTCCCGGATTTTGACCATGCAGACGTAAACCTGGACCAGCAGGCTAATATCAAGTGCGACATGATAAAGATCGTCCCACTCTCCGCAGCCGGAAATGGCGGCACAGACGAAGAAAAAGCGCCGCCCAATAAACAGCCGATAGATCCGCAGATCTGGTATGAAGTTCAAGGGCGGAACATTCTGGAAGCCCTTGTAGGAGACTTAAACTCCCGCGGTCACAGCCACCTGACGCTCCATGAAGACGGCAGTATCTGTATTGAGGAAGATGAGGGGGAAGTTCCCAAAGAACATCTTCCCGGCTTTCCCGAAAAACTCTACTGGCCCCGGCTGGTACAGGTTTTTGAACGCAATGGGCTGGCGGCTGAAATCACGGCAAAAGGCATCCAGATCTCCTGGTGAGCCGCCGCACAGACAAGAAAGGAGTGAGCACAAATGAAAGAGGGTCTTACCCTAGAAGAAATGGCTGCTGAAATCACAAGACAAAGCAAGCTGAAAGAAGATTATCTGGTAGATACCAGAAGCCTGCAGATGGAACCTTACAATTCCCAGGTCTATCTCCATATGTTTGACGGGGATACCGAACCTGTGGAACCCCTGCAGATCAACACAATCGCCCACCGGCAGTTTGGCACCCATTTGAAGATCCCTGCTGCTTATTATGACCGGATGCTCGATGAGAAACCGGACCTTCTGGCCGCAAATGTCAACGCATGGTTCCAGCATTCCCCATCCAGGCGGCTGCTGCGCACTATGGGCGGCACTGCAAGGGCATTCTTAAGCAACCGCTACCGGCGTATTGACAATATGGAGATCGCACAGGCAGTTCTCCCTATCATTGGAGAAATGCAGGGGGCGCGCTTTGAAAGCTGTCAGATCACAGACAGCCGTATGTATATAAAAGTGGTCAATCCCCGCCTGGAGGCCGAGGTTGTCCCTGGCGACATTGTGCAGGCCGGGGTTATTATCTCCAACAGCGAGACCGGCATGGGGGCCGTTAATATCCAGCCCCTTGTCTACCGTCTGGTCTGCAGCAACGGTATGATCATCAATGATGCCCAGACCCGCCGCAACCATGTAGGACGGGTCAATGAAACGGAAGAGAACTTCCAGCTCTATTCTGAAACAACGCTGGCAGCGGATGACAAAGCTTTTATCCTGAAAATACAGGATACCGTAAAAGCTGCCGTGGAAGAGGCAAGGTTTTCCCAGGTTGTAGGGCTTATGCAGAACGCCACACAGGCCGCAATGAACACTAAGGACGTCCCTGGCATTGTCCGGCTGGCAAGCAAGGAATTCCACATTACAGAGGACGAAGGTGAAGGTATCCTCCAACACCTGATCGAAGGAAAAGACCTTACGCTCTACGGCCTCTCCAACGCAGTCACCAGGCACAGTCAGGATGTGGAGAACTATGACCGCGCCACACAGTTGGAAAGCATTGGCTACGACATTCTCTCCATGCCGGCCCGGCAATGGAACCGAATCAACCAGATGGCTGCCTGACCAGCCATCATAACCCTATTTCAACTATCAAAGGAGGACACAAAATGAATACTCAGTACAACCCTGTAACAGAACAGGAAAAATTTATGCTCCCGGCTATGGTTCCGGAAAGCGACTTCACCCAGGAGGAACTGGCGGAGGATATGGACGGCCTGCAGATGAGTTTCCCCCGGGTCAAGATACCGGCTGGAGGCGCACTGCAGTTTGAGATCCCTTCTGATGATCCAGAGAATCCTGATTATGAAAAGAACCTGACTGGGATCATCATTTTCAACCATCCCAATAATGCTTATTGGCCGGAAGGCAGCGAGTACGATGACAATTCCACTCCCCTCTGCTCTTCTGTGGATGGGAAACTGGGAATTGGCGAACCGGGCGGCTCATGTGCTGCCTGCGCATTAAACAGGTTTGGCTCTGCTACAGAGGGCAACGGGAAAGCCTGCAAGAATATGCGTATGCTCTACCTGCTTCGCAGTGGGGAGCTTATGCCCTTGCAGATAGCCCTGCCGCCTACCAGCCTTAAGCCTTTCCGGGAATTTATGAATCAGTCCTTCATGCTGCGCCGCCGCGCAACTTACGGCAGTCTGGTACAGATCGGCCTTAAGAAGATGTCCAATGGCAAGGATGACTACAGCGTTGCAACTTTCCGCCGCCTGTATGATTTCAGCGGTGAAGATCTGGCGCAGATCCGGACATATGCAGACAGCTTCAAGGAACAGATCCGGATGATGCTCCAGCAGCGGGCTGCAATCAATGAAACCCAGCGTGACGATGGCTGCGACTACTCCAACAGCAATGTGGAAGTCCTGCCTGCCGATACGGGAGAACGGTTTGTTTACGGACAGGCCATTGACGGGGAGCGTGAGGCTCTGCCCGCCTGATCCCATGTAACAGTTATGGTTTGATATCATATGCAAAGTTTAAAAGGATTCCCCTGGCTTATTGTCGGGGAGTCCTTTTTCTATTTCATTTTAAGGAGGAAATTTTATGAAGTCAGAAATCCCTTTGACCCCTGAACAGCGCTTATTTGCTGCTGAGTATCATGATCTTGTCGAGAAATTTCTTTGTAAAAAAAATTTACCCAGAGATGAATATTATGATGTTATTATTTTTGGTTTTCTCCGGGCCGTTTATAGGTTTTGCACAACCCCCGAATTGCAAAAATACTCTTTTACAACTATTGCATGGAAAGGAATGGAGGGAGAATTACTCAATTATAACCGAACACAAAGAAGCCAAAAACGTCATGCATATGTTTTCAGTCTCAATGAAGCTCTTTGTGAAGATGGTTTGCCTCTGGAGGAAACGATTGCCTCTCCGGATCATCTGATGCGCCAGTTGGAAGAACAACTTCTCCTGCATGAACTGGCAAAGCGTGTCTCTGAACAGCAGATGAAAATTGTGCGTATGAAATCCTATGGTTATAACAACCGCGATATTGCACGCAGCCAGAATACCACAATGAAACGCATCCGGGAACTCCTTGAAGATGTGCGCACGGTATTGGCAGAAATATGCTA
This sequence comes from Lachnospiraceae bacterium, assembly GCA_023664345.1. Classification (GTDB taxonomy): domain Bacteria; phylum Bacillota; class Clostridia; order Lachnospirales; family Lachnospiraceae; genus Acetatifactor. Next base: position 150,004 of record JAMPFQ010000007.1, read on the forward strand.
TGAATAATGGCAGATTTGATCAAAGAACAGAATGGAGGCCAGAAAGAATGAAAAAAACAAAAGAAAAGAAAAAAGAGGTCATGCTCTGCGGCAGCCTTATCTGCCCTATTGTTGTCGGAAAACCTGCGATTTTTGCGGCTGAAGGAACGATCTACCATACTTCTTGTGTAGTTGCCCTGCATGAGCAGACAGCAGAAAATATCCACTTTGAAACAGTAAACACCCATTACCACTTATTTACAAGCCCTTTTCCGCTGGCGGTCATAAGTCCGCTCCCTGTGAGAATGGCCGCATGTGCGTAAATGGACTTTAATTTTAAGAAAGGAATCCTGAAAAATGAACATACAGGAATTTGCAGAAAGAGTACGGGCTGATGTTACAGCCATACTGGGAAAAGAGGTTCATATCCATAAATCCCTCAAACTCAACGGCCTCCGGCTCATGGGACTCACCATCACTGACCACAGCACAAATATTGCGCCCACCATCTACTTAGATCCGTATTTCCACAAGTTTAAGGAAACAGGCAACTGGCCCGGCATAATCAGCGATATTATCAACACATACCGGCATTACTCACTGTGTCAGCGCTTCGACATGGACTGGTTCAGGGATTTTGACCGGGTAAAGGAAAAAATATTCTACCGGCTTATCAACTATGAAGCTAACAAGGAACTGTTGGAGCAGATGCCCTATACCCGTTTCCTGGATTTTGCAAAAGTATTCTGTATACAATACCAGATAGATGATATTGGCAGCGGAACCATTTCCATCTACAATAACCATCTCGATACCTGGGGCATCAGCAGCGCTGAATTAGAAGCCATTGCAGAAACAAATACGCCTTTGCTCTTTCAGCCAAAAGTCTCCACCATAGCTGATACGCTTAAGGATATCCCTATAATTTCGCCGGACGATTTTGAGGACCTTCCCCCGATACATGTCCTGACAAATACCAAAAATATCAATGGCGCATCAGCCATCTGTTACCCAAATATCTTAAGGGATTTTTCCAATGAACGGGAAACGGATATCCTGATCCTGCCCAGCAGCATCCATGATGTTATCCTAATCCCCTGGGAAGAAAATTTAAACGTGGAACACTTTAGGGATATGGTATCTGACGTAAACAGTACCCTCGACCCGACAGAGATCCTTTCCCGCAACGTATATCTCTACAGACGCGGTACCGGGCAGATTGAGATTGCCTGACAGGAAGCAGGGTGGCAGCACGAAAGGCCGCCCTGCCTTTTTCATTCACACGGACACCAGATGAATTATGTCAGCAGAGCTGACGGGCGCCCGGCACACGAATAGGGAGAAAATCTTTCCTCCTTCGATTAACGGCACATACAAAACAGAAAGGAGACTTAAATGGGCTTACTTAATAAATTTGAAAAGGTAGAGATAACATCCAAAAGCCGTATCACGGAATCGGATAGGCGCTTTTGTGAAGCGCACCAGGCAGCCTATGAAAATGCCAAAAACTCCCTGCTTGAACTCAGCTATTTCTGGAATGATATGCAAAACCTGCAGGCAGAGCTGCTGGACGGCACAGACACCCCTTCCAGCTATTACCTGGCATCTAGGGGCAGCATCAAACTGTCCGAGGAGGGCATCCGGGATCAGATCCACTCCCTGCATTCCCTGTTTGTCGGGAAGCTGATTTCATTCTTCAGCAAGGCCTACCGGCTCTCCCTCTCCATAAGGGATATCGAAGACAGCCTGATCCCGCAGGAACCCGGAGACAACTGGATGGATGATTACGAAGACAAGGTAAAGGCATACACCCAGGCCATGCAGGATCTTTCCCTCCGCTACACGGATATCTTAGACCAGATATTCCTTTACACGGACGGGCGGGAACTGTCCGAACAGGCCCTCCATGAACTGAAAGAAAAATGCCACAGAGCCGCATGGGACATGTCCATGGGGCAGGCAAGGTTTACACGGAAAAAATGTACCCTGCTGTTCAACGGCTACTTCTGCAGCTACCATGACCGCTACGGCGGCGGCTATTGGGAACTTGCCCAGAATACCAAGGATATTTTAAGTGGGCTCGCCCACTTTGAAACGGGAAGCGTTTCAACCATCCCTTACAGTATCAGCAGGATCATCGGAATATATGATATGCATTCAGATTCCCATGAATTCATTGACTGCGACAAAGCCCTGTCCCTGAAGCTGTACAAAAACCAGCGCGTGGACATCAAATTCTCCACGGAAGAAAATGCCCGGCAGTTCGTAAACGACTACCTGGGCACCATATGCTAAGGAGGTGAATCCTGATTGAAATATTCGTATTATGGGGAGACGATCCCCCACGACCGTAGAAAAGAGCTGAACGAAAAAGTCCTCAGCCTGATAGCAGGCGGTATGCCGGAATCTTACGGCATCACCCGGGAGGACATCTACAATGCCTATACGGGCAATGGCGGTCTTCACGGTCTGGAATGGGGAGACTATGAGAATTACCACCAGTTCAGCGATGCGAAAAAGGAATTTGAGAACGGCCAGTTCTTCACGCCGCCCCGCCTGTGCGAGTTTCTCGTTGCCTGCCTAAAACCATCCCGCAATGACCTGATCGCGGATCTAACCTGCGGCAAGGGGGATTTCTTCAACTTCATGCCCGTGGAGGCAAACCTCTATGGCTGTGAGCTGGATGCGAAGGCTGCCAGGGTGGCAGGGTTCCTTTATCCGGGCGCTGCCATTGAGTGCGGGGATATCCGCAGCTACCAGCCGGAGGTACGGTTTGACTATGTGGTAGGCAACCCGCCCTTCAACCTGAAGTGGTGGACCGAAGGCGGCAGGGAAATATCCTCGCAGCTATATTACTGCCTGAAATCGGCACAGCTCTTAAAGCCGCTGGGCATCCTTGCGCTGGTCGTACCCAGGTCTTTCCTTGCGGACTCTTTTACGGACGGCGGGCAGATTAGGGAAATGGAAAACCATTTCAGTTTCTTAGGGCAGGCCATGCTCCCGGAGAATGCCTTTGCTCACCTGGGCGTCAGCAGTTTCCCCACCAAGCTGCAGTTCTGGCAGAAAAAGGGAAACAACAGCCAGGGAAAGCCGCAGCCCTACCGGACGGAACCCGACTTTTACCTGTCTGCGGACTCCGACATCCAGAAGGTGGCGCAGTATACCCATGAGAAATATATCGCCTTTGCCAAGTCCGCGCTGGAGAACAATCAACACAGCATCCTCCTGGAACTGGCAAAGTCCCAAAGCGTTTCCAGGGAATTCCAGTACCAGACACAGAAACTTTTATATCAAATCAAGATACATCCGAAGACTAACGCCCTATATGCCAAATGCAGCGAATACCTGTACCGCTTTTACACACAGAAACAGCCAGACGATATGAACTATGAAAAATGGTGTGCATCAAGGATCACGGAGAAAAAGGTACTCACTTATCTGCAGCGGGCGCTGAAAAAACAGAACGCCGCGCCAGAGGAGGACAGGGTCGCCCTTGTCAAGCGGGACGGCGAATTTGCCTACAAGGGCTACAGTGCTGCCGCAAGGCGCCGCATCCCGGAGGCAATGCGCATCCCGGTACCCATCCACCAGGCGGTGCTTGATGACACCCCGGAAAAATACCCAGGCTATGAACGCCTGCTCCGCAGGAAACACCTAGAATACGAAACCCAGAACCAGCCCTTTGCGGAGATGGACGAGGACCCGCGGATAGCGGAATGGCTGTCGGAGTTCTGCCTGTGGGACCCCTCCCGCATGGAGATGATCCGTTTCAGCGAAGTGCAGCGGCATGACATCAACCTTACCTTACAGAAACGCTATGCCCTCCTGCAATGGGAACAGGGCAGCGGCAAGACACTTGCCGGCATTGCGACCGGGCTGTACCGGATGCAGAACCAGAACATACACAGCACATGGGTGGTGTCCTCCGCGATCTCCATCCGCAACAACTGGAACGTGGTGCTGCCACTCTATGATATCCCCTGCATCTTCGTGAAACGCCCTGCAGACCTGCAGCGTGTACGGCGGGGGGATTTTGTCCTGCTCACCTTAAACACGGTCAGCGCCCACAAAAAGCAGCTCCGGAAATACCTGAAACGCCTCGGGCGTAACATCCAGCTGATACTGGACGAGAGCGACGAGATCTCCAACCCGAACAGCGCGCGCTGCCAGGCGGTGCTCTCCTGCTTCCGCCGCTGCCGGATGAAGCTGCTCACCACGGGCACCAGCACAAGGAACAACATATCAGAGTTTGCCCCGCAGCTGGAGCTGCTCTACAACAATTCCATCAACATGATCTCATGGAACCGGTACATCTACCGCCACAGCCGGGATGCTGAGGCTGACGATGAGCCGGACCGTGAAAACAACTCTTACTTCGGGGAGCCCATCCCCGCCTACAAGAAAGGCTACTCCCTGTTCGCCGCCTCCCACCTGCCGGAAAAAGTCACCGTGTTCGGCCTGGAGAAACGGACACAGGACATCTACAATGCAGACATTTTGAGCGGCATTGTAGGGAAGACCGTCATCACAAGGACCTTTGAGGAAGTGGCGGCCAAGGACATCAAGCGGATACACCAGGTCCTGCTCCAGTTCCCGGAAGAGGAAAAGGAAGTCTACCGGAAAGCCATGAACGAGTTCAGCCTGATGCGGAGCAATTACTTTGCCTCCACCGGCAATTCCAGGAAGGATTCCATGATGCGCCTCATCCAGCAGATCGTACTGCTGCTGCGGATCAGCGCGGCGCCGGACACCGTACAGGAATATGCGGGCGATACCCCCGTCAAGGTCATGACTGCGGTGGAAATGGTTTCCGGATGGCCGGACGAGGTCATCGCCATCGGGGTGCGCCACAAGGCAGTCCTTGCATCTTACGAGAACGCCCTACGGGAATACCTCCCGGACCGCCCTTTGTTTGTCGTCACCGGCGAAAGCACCAGCTTTGCCAAAAGGCGGGCGCTGCACCAGACACTGAAAGAGAGCGGGAACGGGATACTGCTCTGCACCCAGCAGAGCCTCCCCTCCAGCGTCAACTTTGAGTATGTCAACAAGGTCATCATCCCGGAACTCCATTACAACAACTCCGGCATGAGCCAGTTTTATTTCCGGTTCATCCGGTACACCTCAACGGAATACAAGGACATTTATTTCCTTACCTACGCGGGCAGCATTGAATCCAACCTGATGCAGATGGTGCTTGCCAAGGAAAAGCTGAACCTGTTCATGAAGGGGCAGGATGTGGATCTGGATGAGATCTATGAGCGGTTTGACATTGATTATGACCTGCTCTCCCTGCTGATGGTACAGGAAAAGGACAAAGAAGGCAGGTTCCATATCTGCTGGGGCGAACAGAAAATAGCATGAAAAGAACTTCTAACAAAAAATCATAACCCACGAAAGGAGGACACCTATGTACCATTATATCTTACAAGTATATGTGGAACCGAACAGGGAAAGCGACTGGGCTACAGAGGATGATCTTGTAAACCATCCCGACTTTATTCCCATTGCCAGCCATGTAAAAGCAGTATATGACCGCGATTCCGTTATCCGTCAGTTCCGGCAATGGTTCATAAAACATCGGATGGGCATTTTTTCCGGCGAATCCTTTACCCTTGCCCCGAATGCCCGCAGGCACTATTTTGAGGGACGCTTCCCGAAATTCAGGAAACATCTGAAGGCACTGGACACTGTGACAGAAGCCTTGTATATCAATGATCATGATTATCTGGAAAATTTGCTCTCAGATCTGGCTACCAGTTATTCTGACTGCCACAGCAATTATGTCATGGAATCTGACAACCCGCCTGTCCCTTTTGACAGGTTTATCAGAACCGCAGTACCCGGTACGCCTTATTATATCGGCGCTGTTTTAGAATACCATAACTAAAAGGGCACACAGAATGAGTAATAAAACTGCTACATTCACAAATACCCTGACATTTTCCAACTATTGAATTGATGTCCGCTAAAGCGGGGAAAGGTGTAAAAATGGATAATAATTTACGTGAAGCTCTGATTGGATACCTTGATACCTTAAAAAAGAACCTGGCAATCGTATCCCTTGAAGAATTGAAAACTAAATACAAAAAACCTTTCGGGGAATTGCAGCATAATATCAGCACCACTGCTACAGCTTATATAAAAGAGGTCACACTGAAAGACCTCAGGATTCGTGAGGATCTTCTGGCGGAAGCCCAGCCGATCATACAATCCACCATAGACAAATCCGGTATACTGCGCCAGATTTCTTCCGCCGCCTTCAAAAATCAGGATATTGAAGAAATTGACAGGCTGGCGCTTAGCCTGAAAGAACAGATCCGCCAGGCGCTTGCTCCTTTTTATAAAAAGCATCTGTGCGTATATCTGGAGAAAGAATGTTTTGATGACACGCCCAAATCACCGGAACTGTACAACCAGGCTACCGGCTGTGTCTGGAGAAACGGGGCATGGACACCCACAAAAATTGACAAAACTGCAATCCTGCTGCCTATACAGGATATTCCCACTGCTGCATAGGAGTAATGACATTTAAAAGGAATAAAGCAGCGAAAAAGCGTCAGGGAACCTGATATGATACCTCTAAAGTAGACAAAGCAAATAAATAAAATCTACTTTGGAGGTATTTTTATGGCTAAGTCACCACATGCGCCAGACTTCCGTGCAAAGGTCTCACAGGAGTACCTTAACGGGAGTTCCTATCTATTTCTGGCAAAAAAATACGGCATAGGGCAAACGACACTGCAGCAATGGGTTGCGAAATACAGACTTTATGGAATTTCCGCATTTATTAAGACCGATGGCAATTCCTCTTATTCTTCGGATTTTAAAAATATATGCGTGAATGCGGTTTTGTCAGGGGAAGGAAGCATAGATGATGTTGTTGCCAGATACAACATTTCTTCAAGGGAGGTACTCAGACGCTGGATTATGCGTTATAATGCCAATAGGGAACTTACGGATTACAATCCTAAAAGGGAGGTCTATATGGCAGAAGCAAGAAGAAAAACAACCATTGAAGAACGTAGGGAAATTGTTGCATATTGTCTGAACCATAACCGTGATTATAAGGGAACCGCAGATATTTATTCCGTTTCCTACAGCCAGGTTTATTCCTGGGTAAAAAAATATGACGCTAAGGGCGAGGAGGGGCTGACGGACAGGCGCGGGCGTCATAAAACGGATGAGGAGGTGGACGATCTGGAACGCCTAAGGCGTGAAAACCTCCGCCTCAAACGTCAGTTAAAAGAGAGAGATATGGCAGTTGAATTGTTAAAAAAAGTGAAAGAATTCGAAAGGATGTGAGGCTTGGCAAACTGCGCTATGAATCTAAATATTTGACAATAAAGCATTTTCACGAAGCAAAAGGCTGGTGCATTGAATGGATGTGCGGCCAGCTTGAAATTTCCAGGGCGGCTTATTATAAGTGGATGCACAGGGAAATCCCCTCAGAAGAGCAGGAAAATATAAAACTGGCAGGGTTAATCCGGGAGTACGATGAACGTTTCCGCCATATTTTAGGCTACCGGAGGATGACCTCATGGATCAACCATTTCAATCATGCAAACTATGGGAAAAACAGGGTACATAGGATTATGAAGAAGATGGGGATTCATTCCGTCATCAGGAAGCAAAAGAAAAAATACCATCTTTCCACGCCAGAGGCAACGTCAGAGAATAAACTTAATAGAGATTTTTATGCAACCGCACCCAATCAAAAATGGTCAACGGATGTGACGGAATTCAAAATTCCCGGGGAGAAAAAGAAACTGTATTTAAGCATGATTCTGGACTTATATGACAGGTATCCTGTTTCCTATGTCATCAGCAGCCGGAATGACAACCGGCTTGTATTCAAGACTTTTGACAAGGCAATTTCTAAAAATCCAAGCGCTAAGCCTATTTTTCACAGTGACAGAGGCTATCAATATACAGGGCGGGTGTTTCAGGAGAAGCTAAAAGACCAACCGATGGAACCTTCCATGTCTAGGGTCGGACACTGCATTGATAACGGTCCTACAGAGGGACTTTGGGGCATTATCAAATCTGAAATGTATCAGATGTATGAAATAACGGATGAAACCTCATTGAGGCGTGCCATAAAAGATTACATAAAGTTTTATAGCGAGGAACGTCCGCAGGACAGATACCATTGCAAGACACCGCTTAAGGTAAGAACGGAAGCTCTGGAATCAGGAAAACC
>JAMPFQ010000008.1:0-95563 GCA_023664345.1 Lachnospiraceae bacterium
TCTCCGCGAAGCAGCCCTTGCTGCGAGCGGCTAGAAACTCTTCTCACACTTTTACATTTCATTGGATATTCCCGCATCTGGAGCGTCCGCCGTGCCCGTGATCAGTTCATCCTCTTCCGCCAGGCCGTAATAATATTTGATGATATCCCTTGCGGCCTGTGCTGCGTGATCCGAAGAATATCCGAACGGGATCCTGACGGTGAGGGATATCTCCGGTTCCTCGTAGGGCGCGTAACATATGAACAGCGCGTGGTTGGGCCTGGATGAGGTCTGCTCCGCGGTACCGGTCTTGCCCGCCACATTGACCGCCAGATCGGCGAAATAGGATTTATTCTCCACCACCTGGCGCATGCCCAGATGGATGGCGTTCCAGTATTCCTGCGGAAGTTCCACCATATTGCGGATGTCCGGCTCAGATTCCCGGATCACCGTGCCCTCGGAATCGGTGATCTTGTCGATCAGTGTCAGGTCGTAACAAGTTCCGCCGTTTGCCACCGTGGTCACATACCGGGCCAGTCCCGCGGTAGTATAGCTGTTCCCGCCCTGTCCGATGGCGGAACGCGCCGGGTCGATATTAGAGAAGTCCGGCTCGTATTCCGTGATCTCAACGCCGGATTTCTCCGTCAGCCCGAACAGATCCGCATACCGATAGAGGGTATTTAATCCCTCAGTCTCGTTATAAACTCCGGATTGGATGGAAAGCTGGTATCCCACGTTATAAAAATAGTAGTTGCAGGAATCCCTGATGGCCGTGACCAGGGTCTCGTTTCCGTGCCCGGTACGCCTCCAGCATCTGGGCGACGGAGTGATCTCTTCGAAAGTACCGGTACAATTGACCCTCTGATAGAGGTCGATAACGCCCTCCATCAGTCCCGCCGTGGCGGAGACCGCCTTGAAAGTGGAGCCCGGCGCCGCCTTATACTGGGTGGCGTAATTCAGCTGGGGACTTGATTTATCGGCGTTCAGCTGGGCATAATATTCCGCATCGATGGAATTGGCCATCTTGTTATTGTCATAGCCGGGATAGGAAACCATGGCCAGCACGTCCCCCGTGTTCACATCCGTGATCACCACAGATGCGTTGCAGGGATCCAGGGCAAGCTGTGCCGGGGTGATATCCAGATTTGTAATGCGGTTCATCATGAAATCATAGGCTTTCAGCCTCCCGGCGTACAGGGCCTCCTCGTCCTCCAGGGGGATCTCTATCCGGTTCTGCTCACAGAGGATCATGCACACATCTTTTCCCGTAATCACATCCGTCAGGAGCATATATTTATAAAAACGCTTCTGAAATTCCGTATTCCTGTCTACGGACGCAATGATATAGTCCAGAAGCTTGGCATATATTTCCGTGGAATCCGAGTATTTGTCATCCAGATCCAGCTTACTGACATCTATCCAGTTCTGGGCGATACAGTATTTGAGATACTCGTTCAGGCTGATCACCTCGTCCGTGGCCCAGGCAATCTGTGTGGCGTCATTGGGATCGATGGCTTCGCTCATGATCACACCGCTGCGGTTCAGCAGGGTCACGATATTGCTCTGGTATACCTGATACTCCTTTATCAGTTTATTGTAGGGCGTCAGTCCATCCGTCAGTTCATAGAGCAGCGTATCGTAGACTTTCTGTTTATATGCCAGATATTTTTCATACACCTGACGCTCTGTCTCGTCAGCATTTTCTGAAGCCATATGCTTCATATCGATGATGCTGTTATTGAACATGGCAAAATAGACATCATAGATCGGGATCTTGATCTCCGCGCTGCCGGAACCGGGCGCAGCCACATATTCCTTTGTATTGATGATCTTGCTGGACACCAGGCCGGCAAGCTTCTGCTCCATGATACTGTAAACGGCCTTTGTCAGTTCCTTATCAATGGTCAGGTAAACATCCTGGCCGGACAGCGGTTCCTGTGTCTCCAGAATGGTGATCACTTTGCCCATGTTGTCCACCACTACCTTTTCATAACCTTTCCGCCCCTGGAGCGTGGTCTCCAGATAGGCCTCGATGCCGCTCTTGCCTACCACGTCATTGATATTATATGTATCAGTGCTGCCGGTAACTTCCGCCATCTCCCCGTTCAGTTCCGTCAGTTCATCAGAAGATATCTTGCCCGTGTATCCAAGGATATGGGCAAAATACTTGCTGTCCACATATTTGCGGATGGTATCCTCCTCGATCCTGACGCCCGGAAGCACATCAGAATTCTCCAGGATCACGGCCCTGGTCCTCTCATTCACGTTGGTGGCAACCGTGGTACCGATATATTTCCGGTAGGAGGTAAGGCTCATGGCATAGCGGATCGTCACCATCTTCAGCCAGTCCTCCCGGGAATAGCCCTGCCCCGGGAAAAACTGGCTCCTGGAATCGTCCGGATCCTCGTATTCCCCGATGGAAAAGCGCCTGGTACCGCTCAGATACTCCATAACTTCCGTGGCCGTGGCGGTGCGCTGCGCGTCATCCAGATCCCCCACCGCAGGATGCCCATAGACATCCGCCAGGAAACGCAGAAGGCTTGTCCCCTCGGCGGTGTACGCAAAATCCCCGTCCTCGTCGATATAGATCTTAAAGTCGGTGATCACGTTGTCGCCGTTCTTCTCCACCATCTGGATCAGGCGGAAAATGGTCTCGTTCAGATTTCTGTTCTTGGAACTGCCGGATTCAAAAACATCCTCGATCTTCACGGAATACGCCAGTTCGTTGTAAGCAAGCAGTTCCCCGTTCCTGTCATAGATATTTCCCCTTGTGCTGGCGATATCCCTGGTCTTCTCGATCTGTAAAATGAAATCGTTCAGATACTCCTCCCCATGAACGATCTGCAGGTCGAAGCAGCGGTATATCAGCACACCGCCAAGTACACAGAAAAGCAGGGTCAGCAGGGTCAGCCTGCTTGTCAATATGCTGACTATCTTATCTTTAAATTCATCAAACAAATTTCTGCGCTCTCTTTCTTTCTATCGCTTCCAGCTTCCCGTTGACCAGCAGGATAAGAGGATACAGGAAGATTGTGACGACAATCGTATAGATCGCCTCCGGAAGAATCACATGGGTAAGATAATAGTTGAACTCAAACCTGCCCCGCAGCAGGAACATCAGGAAGTAACACAGGATCCCGTAGGACAGGTCGCTGACCACGATCAGGGCAATAGGAAGCTTGATATCCTCCGGATAAAAGATCCTGCTGAACTTGCCGTTCAGATAACCTATGTACATCAGCACCAGGGCGTAAAACCCCAGAAAACTCCCAAAAAATATGTCGCTCAGCAGCCCACAGAAAAATCCGATGATAAGCCCCTCTTTCTCTCCCCGCATGAACCCGAAAGAGGAAGTGAGTATGATCATCAGATTGGGGATGATCCCCGCGAACGCCAGGCTGTTGAACACACTGCACTGCAATATAAAACATATCAAGACAAATAAGGTAACGATGAACTTTCTGAGCATTGGAGCTTTTTCACCTTTCTACTGTCTGTTTCAGATCCGTGATGACCAGGACCTCGCTGAGATGCTCAAAGTCAACTGCCGGGGTGATCAGACCGGATTTTGTCAGATTGTTGTTATCTTTATTGATGGTGTTGATATATCCGATCAGTATGTTGGGAAGATATTTGTCGCTGATATCGGAAGTCACAACCTTATCACCCTCCACTACCTTGTTCTGGCTGTCCACCAGCTGACTGAACGTGATACAGTTATCCGCCATCAGTTTCAAGTCTCCCGTGACGGTGAGATTATCTTCGGTAGAAAGCGTCATGGCGCTGACATTGACATTATCGGAAATAACGGAAGTCACTTTCGACCAGTTAGGCCCCACGGAAGTGATCCTGCCCACCAGACCGCCGCCGGCAATGACGTTCATATCCACCGCCAGACCGTCCTCCGTACCCTTATCGATGATGAAAGCGGAATACCAGTTCCCGGAATCCCTGGCGATGATCCTGGCGCCCACCTTGTCGTATTCGCCGTACTGCTCATCCAGTGCCACCAGTTCCCGCATCCGGTTCAGTTCGTATTTATCCTGCTGGAGCAGCGTGTTCTCCTCGGTCAGGGCAGCGACCTCTTCCCGCAGCCGGGCATTTTCGTCCAGCAGCGTCCTGATCTGCACCAGTTCCTCCGAGCGGCTTGAAAGCCAGCCGCCCACCTTGCTGATCCCCTGCTGGAAAGGTACGATGACATATCCCACCGCCGTGTTCAGCGGGCGGTTGAACACATCTGTCCCAAATGTGACCAGCATCAGGCCGGTGCACAATATGGTCAAAATCAAAAGGAGATATTTACTCGGTAAAGTAAATCTCTCCCCTTTTCTTTTTATGATCGGGCTCATTTACTCATCCCTTCGATTGCATAGGCTACAGATTTATAGTTGTCGTCCTTGATGATCTTGGCCAGCCCCATAACAACGCTTGTGACGGGATTCTCGGCAACATTCACTTTCAGCCCCGTCCCTGTGGCAAGGCGCTCCGCCAGATGGCTCACCTGTGATGCGCCGCCGGTGAGGTAGACGCCGTGACGGTAAATGTCTGCCGCCAGTTCGGGGGGCGTTCTCTCCAGGATCACTTTCACGTTGTCGATGATGGTGTTGAAATGCTCTTCCAGGCACTGATCCACCAGCTTGGTAGGGATCTCCCTCTCCACCGGAAGCCCGGTCACGATGTCCCGGCCATAGACTACGGCGCCCTGTTCCGCCCTCTCCAGTTCACTGAGGGATATCTTCACCGTCTCCGCAGTCTTGCCGCCGATGATCAGGCTGAATTCCTTGCGCACGGCGGCCCGGATCGCTTCATCAAATTTCAGTCCGCCTGTCTTGATCAGACGGCTCAGCACGATGCCCCCCAGGGACAGGATGGAGATCTCCGTGGTCTCATAGCCCACGTTCACCACCAGGACACCCTGGGAATTCTTCACGTCGATCTCCAGGCCCAGACCGTCCGCGACGGCCTTTTCCACCACCATGATCTTCTTTGCCTTGACGTTGGCGTCCCTGATCAGGTCGTAAAAGGCACGCTTTTCCACCTCCGTAACGTCCGTGGGGACCGCGATGAAGAAATCGGCGGGCTTGCTGTTGCCTTTCTGCAGGTCGCCGATAAAATAGCGTACCAGTGTCTCCATATTCTTGATATCGGCAATGACACCATTGGACAAAGGATAAGAAATATGAATATTGCTGGGCGCTTTCTCATACATTTCAAAAGCGGAGTCGCCATAGGCGAAAAGCGTATTTTTATTCTCAATGGCGATCATGTTCTTTTCCACCAGGACATGATCCTCGCCCCTGCTGTAAATCTTGATGTTGTTGGTACCGAGATCGATACCGAATGCGTTGTTTGCCAAAACAAAAGCCCCTTTCTTAACGTATTTATATCACATTTTATAAAAGCAGCGCTTCCTTGAAGCTGGTATATCGGTTATCGCCGATGATGATATGATCCAGCAGCGGGATATCCATTTTATCACATAATTCCTTTAAGTTGGCGGTCAGTTCCAGATCCGCCCGGCTGGGAGTCGGATCTCCGCTGGGATGATTGTGCACCAGCAGGATGTTGACTGCGTTACATTGGAGCGCTGCCAGAAAAATCTCCCTCGGTGAGATCAGGGACATCCTCACGCTTCCCTCGGAAAGCTTCTGCTCCGAGATGATCTGAGTCTTGGCGTCCAGACAGACTAAGATCGCGCATTCCGTCCTTTTATGCCGCAGTTTTTCCATAAAGTAATCCGCCACCTGCCCCGAACTGTTGAAACAGTCCCCTTTCTTCGCGGTGGCCGCGCTCATCCGCATGGTCAGCTCCGTGAGGCATTTCAGCTTCACCGCCTTGACTTCACCGATCCCTTTGATGGCCTGAAGATCTTTCAAGGACACATCGTAAAGTCCCAGCAGCCCCTCCTTGGGGTATTTGGCCAGTGAAAGGACCTGTTCCGCCAGCTGCATGGCATTGCAGTCTTTTGTGCCGGTGCGGATGATGATCGCCAGCAGTTCCGCCTCCGTCAGATTCTCCGGCCCAAACCGCAGGAATCTTTCGTAGGGGAGCATCTGTGCCTGATAAGATGATCTGTTGTTTTCGGTTGCCATATCTTTCTCCCTGCAACCTTCTCCGACTGACAGGACATGGCAGGACTATCTGATAAAACGGTATACTACCAGCGCTATCACTACTCCGATGACGCTTGCGATGGTGATCTGGATGGTAAGCCCGAACGTCAATACGAAAAATCCCAGATCCAGGACCATGGGGGAGCTCAGCCCAAAGGATTGTCCGTAGTTTAAGAAGCTTCCCTCAAAGAACGTGCCTATGAAACGGCCGATCACAAATCCCACCAGCACCAGCAGGACCAGTACCCAATTGACTCTTCTCAAAGTATTTCCTCTTCTTTTTCATTCATTGTATTTCGGAAAAGCTTTCCTGCCCAATGGAAGCATTTCCCTCATACGTCTTATTATCATACCACAAATTTGAAAACCTGTACATAAGATTCATAGAATTTATTTTGAGGTTTTTCTACAAAAGTTTTTGTAGCCGGTCGATATCCACCAGTCCGGCGTCCACCAGCGACTGCAGGGACTTCAGGATACCGAACCTGGCGTGCTGCCAGGTAAGGCCCCCCTGGAAATAGACGGCGTAGGGCGGCTTGATGGGGCCGTCCGCGGACAGTTCGATGGAGGAGCCGGAGACAAACGCCCCCGCCGCCATGATCACCTTCGCGTCATAGCCCGGCATGTCCCAGGGTTCCGGAGTCACATGGCTGTCCACCGGCGCCGCCGACTGGATCCCCCGGCAGAATGCGATCACGCCCTCCGGCCGGCCGAACGTGACCGCCTGGATGATGTCGTGTCTGCTCTCGCTGCCGTTCGGAACCACGGCAAAGCCCAGCTTTTCGTACAGGTTCGCCGCAAAGACGGCGCCTTTTAATGCGCCTGCGGTGACGGTAGGAGCCAGGAACAGTCCCTGGTAAAAGTCTTTCAGGATGCCCAGGGAGGCGCCCACTTCCTTACCAAGGCCCGGTGAAGTCAGGCGGAACGCGGCGTTCTCCACGAAAGTCTTCTTTCCCGCGATATAGCCGCCGATGGGAGCCAGCCCGCCGCCGGGATTCTTGATCAGAGAACCCACCACCAGATCCGCGCCCACATCACTGGGTTCCCGCTCCTCCACAAATTCACCGTAACAGTTATCCACCATGCAGATCACATCGGGCTTGATCCCTTTGATAAAAGCAATCAGTTCCCCGATGCGCTCCACGGAAAGGGTGGGTCTGGTCTGGTATCCCTTGGAGCGCTGTATGGTCACAAGGCGGGTCTTTTCGTTGATGCCTTTCCTGATATTGTCGTAGTCAAAGCTTCCGTCCGCTAAAAGGTCGGCCTGTCTGTAGGTGACGCCGTATTCCGCCAGGGAGCCCCTGGAGGGGCGGATGCCTATGACTTCCTCCAGGGTGTCATAGGGCTTTCCCACCGGGGAAAAGAGTTCGTCTCCGGGGCGTAAGTTGCTCATCAGGGCCAGGGCCAGAGCATGGGTGCCGCAGGTGATCTGGGGGCGCACCAGGGCGTCCTCCGTGTGGAAGATGTCCGCGTAGACAGCCTCCAGGGTGTCCCGGCCAAGGTCGTTGTAGCCGTACCCGGTGGTTCCCAGCAGACAGGCCTCGCTGACCTGGTTTTTCTGCATGGCGTGGAGTACTTTCAGCTGGTTGTATTCGGCGACAGAGTCTATCTGTTGGAAGCGGGGCTGCAGCTGCTCGGCGATGGCGCTTCCGTAGTCGTAGACTTCCGGGGAGATGCCCATGGTATGATAGAGTGCTTTGGTGTGTTCTTTGGTGGTCATGGTATGGGTTCCTCTTTTCGTTGTTGGGTTTCTTGCAAGGGACGGAGCAGGGGCGGCGGGGCATTTTCCGCGACGGCTCGATGGGCGTTCCGATGAGCCTCAATGCGCGGCAATGCTCGCCAGCCGGCTCGCCTTGCCAGAGTCTCCTCTCCACATCTCGCTCACGCCGCAGAAAATACCCCGCCGCCCCTGCTCCTGTTTACTGCAATTTCTATTTCTATTTCTATTGAAACATGCTTCTTTCATAAACCATTCGGATTTCTATATTAGCTGTGCCGAGCATGATTTCTGACTCTGTTCCATCCATGTGGAATCCATAGCGTTCATAGAAACGGATCGCACCGTTATTTCCCTTCAATACCCACACAGCAATTTTCCCGTAATCAGAAAGTTTATCGAGCGCGGCGGTCATTAGTCCGTATCCGACTTTTCTGCCTTGATATTCTGCAAGGACATATATGGAGAAGATCTCGCCATGCGCGGGAAGCGTTTCATCACGGTAAGGACCGTATCCCACAAAGCCGATGACCTTCTCTCCATCTTTTGCAACCATGATGTTGTCCGGCCATTTGTGCGCGATATCTGTGCATTTCTCAAGGGTGGTCTGGTTCAAATATGCGGTGTCAATAAGACCGGTGTAGGTTTCGTGCCAGGATTTGTAATGCACATATCCTTTGCCGTTTATCTCATCTTCGCTCTCCATTTTTTTGAGGATGTATTGAATCATTTCCATTTCCTCTGAAATTTTATATTTGTAATTGCAATGATAGCCCGTCTTTAACAGGTACATGATTAAATTAATTGTTAAGTTTCCAGATCTATCGTAAACACTTCCTCAACCGGAAATGTAACTTTTACCAATCCTATGGATACGAATTTACCGCTCATTTTTCTAAATTCATGAAGCAGCAGGTCGCTTGCTTTAAAAAAGGCATCATCCGTATCCTCGCCGGTCAATGCAATGGTGCAATGCGGCACCCACCTGTCCGGGCAATACCATTCCCAGCCTTTTGTATCAAAACAATCTAATGTTTCATGCAGTTCCCGGTGGAATTGATACATACCGCTGTTCATTACGGGCGATACAAAAATGGTTCTGCTATCGTTAAACATTCCGATCGAACCTATATATGCCGGCATGACCTTATGCTTTTTGGCAAATGCTCCCAGTCTCTCCATGCATTTCCTTTCCTCCACATCCGTAAAACATGCCAATGTAAGATGGGGCCTTGTTTTCCACTCTAAAAACTTAGTGCTGATCTTTTCAGCGGCAACCTTTTTTGCCAGGTCGCAAAGTTTCTGTTCTGTTTCATTGTCAAAATACAGTTCTATTGCATATTGCATTTTCCATACCTCCGTCGCTTTCATTTACGATTCCGAAAAGGGAGCATAAATATTGCTCTTTTGCAGGTTCTCCAGCATAAATTCCAGTATCTTCCTCTCATCATATCCAAATTCATTTTTATTTATCCAGATCACATTGGATTCCCGGCGGAACCAGGTAAGCTGTCTCTTGGCAAAGTGCCTGGTGTCGCGTTTCAGGATCTCTACTGCCTGGTCGCAGGTGTATTCACCCTCCAGGTAAGCGAGGATTTCCTTGTAGCCCAGCCCCTGCATGGAGACCATGCCCCGGTGGCAGCCCATCCGGCGCAGGCGTTCCACTTCCGCCACCAGCCCCTTTGCCAGCATTTCGTCTATGCGCTGCTCGATGCGCTCATAAAGCCGCTCACGCAGGTCGCTCAACACAAAATAACAGGCATTATAGGCGCTTGGTTTTTGCCGCTCCTGTTCGTTGTGCAGGGAGATCTTTTGCCCCGTCAGTCTGTGGTATTCCAGTGCACGTATGGTGCGTTTGATATTGTTGGGGTGGATGGCCTTTGCGGCTTCCGGATCCGCCGCAAGGAGCATTTCGTGAAGCTTTTCCGCACCCTCCCTGGCGGCCAGTTCTTCCAGACAGGCGCGGTACTCGCTGTTCTCTTCATTTTCCGTAAAATCGATATCCCGCAGGATGGCCTGGATATAGAATCCGGTTCCCCCGGTGACGATGGGGATGTGTCCTCGGTCATAGATTTCTGGCAGGATTTTTTTACATCTCTCCTGAAAGATGACCACGTTAAATGCTTCCCAGGGCTCCAGGATATCGATCATGTGGTGGGGGATGCCCCGCATTTCTTCCGGTGCGATCTTCGCCGAGCCGATATCCATGTGTCTGTAGACCTGCATGGAATCCGCGGAGATGATCTCGCCTCCCACGGCCTCCGCCAGCGCCAGGGAAAGCCTCGTCTTTCCCACCGCCGTGGGGCCGGTCAGGACGATCATGGGGGGCTTTGTTTTGTTCCGGTCAGGCATGATAATTTCCTTTCAAAACAGTGTATAAAACAACATCCGGGAGTCAGTTGGGGAAATCCGGGTCTTTGTTATAGTCGGGAAACAGCACGGCTTCCAGACTTTCCAGACGCTCTCCCACCGCGCCCAGTTCCCCGTTACAGAGATAATAAACCGCTTTTTCCTCTGTAAGTTCTTTCCGGGCATAAGTATGGTTTTGTATGCTGAAAGAATCCAGTTCTTCCCCTTTCGCATCAACGAAAGTCACGCGATACCCTGATTGCCGCAATTTCCCCGGGCTCCATTTCATGCAGAAAACGGACAGGCATAAACCGCCATACACACCAGCAGGCCACAACCAGGAGCGCAAGGATTCCGACAATGATCTTTGTTTTCCTTTTCACAGGGATTCCTCCTTCTACACGATTCTTTTAAACTTCCTGTCCATCTCTGCTTTCGTCATGGCGACGATGGTGGGTCTGCCGTGGGGGCAGTTGTAGGGGTTCTCCAGCGTCAACAGTTCGTCGATCAGCGCTTCCGCCTCCGCAAAGCTGAGCAGGTTGTTTCCTTTGACCGCCGCTTTGCAGGACATGGAGGCGATCTTCTCCTCGATGACACGGATATTGCCGAACGCGGTTCCCGCAGACAGCTGATCCAGCACTTCCAGGAACATTTCCCGTTCATTGCATCCATAGAGATCCACCGGCACGCTGCGCAGCGCGTACTCGCTGCCGCCGAAAGATTCCACCTCAAACCCCAGGGAGGCGAAAACCTCCCTGTTTTCTTTTAACACGGTCTCCTCCTGCCCGGTCAGGCTGACGATCACAGGCGGCATCAGTGTCTGGGAAACCACGTTTTTTTCATGATACTGTTTCATGAGCCGCTCATAGTTTACTTTTTCATGGGCAGCGTGCTGGTCGATCATCATCAGCTTTTCCTCAAACTGTATCAGCCAGTAGGTCTCAAAGACCTGTCCGATGATCCGGAAACGGGAACGGTTGTCTACGGTAAGGATCTTCTCCTCGAACAGGTTAAGCTGTGAGGTTGTGGCAAGGTCTGTTGGATCTTGCGGCTGCAGGATCCTTTCCCGGGATCGATCGGAAATCCGGTTCTCCGCGTCCATTCGATCCGGATGAAGTTCCGCATCTTCCGGCTGGCCTGCATTTCGTTCCCCGCTTTCTGTCGGCTTCATATCTTCCGGCAATTCCGACGTCTCTGAAAAAAAGTCTTCCACGTCCGTTTCCGGCGCACTGCCTGACGATTCCCGACGCTCTGACGGCGAACTGCCTGTGCCGTCCCTGTCTGGCAGACCGGACAAGGACGCAGCAGCAGGATTCCTTAATTTTGCCGTGTTTTCTGTCATTTCCTGCGTAAAACCGCTTCTTTCATCCGGCTTTTCCGACATTTTTACTCTTTTCCAGACAGGATTCTGCATAAAATCCTGCATTTGCGGGTTCTGCACTCTCTCCGCCGCCACCGCCTTATATTTCGTTTCTTCCTCCAGACGGTAGCTTTCCGCCCGGTTCCGCTCAAAGGGCTCCGGCGTGTGCTCCGCCTGAACCGCTTTCCGCTCCGCCTCCCCAGCGGCCTTTAACTCCCTGTCGCTTTCCAGGGAAGCTTCCGGGATCATCTCCCTGCCGCGCAGGGCGTCCCTCACCGTTTCCATCAGATGATTGCTGAACGCGATCGGGTCGCTGAAACGCACATCCATCTTGGTGGGGTGCACATTCACATCCACCCTGTCCGTATCCATGGTGATATGAAGGACGCAGAGAGGGAATTTATGCTGCATCAGGTATTCCTTATATCCCTCCTCCACGGAACGGGCCACCACGCTGCTGCGGATGAACCTGCCGTTGATGAAATAGATCTCAAAATTGCGGTTGGAGCGCACCAGCACGGGCTTTCCCAGATATCCCTCCACATGGATGCCGTCCTTTTCCATCTGCACCGGCACAAGGGATGCCGCCACGTCCCGTCCGTAAATGCGGTAGATGACCTCTTTTAAATCCCCGTTCCCCGATGTGTGGAACTTCATCTGACTTCCCACCAGCAGCTTAAAGGAAATGTCCGGCTTAGAGAGCGCCAGGTGCTCCATCAGATCCACAATATATCCGCCCTCCGTGGCGGGCTGTTTCAAAAATTTCCTCCGCACGGGCGTGTTGAAAAAGAGATTCCGCACCAGAAAGGTGGTTCCCTCCGGCGCCCCCACCTCCTCAAAGCCGGTCTCCCTCGCGCCCTCTAACAGGATGCGGCTGCCGGACACGCTGTCCGCGGTCTTGGTGATGACCTCCACCTTGGCCACTGCCGCAATGCTGGAGAGAGCCTCCCCCCGGAAGCCCAGGCTGGAGATTCTGGTCAGGTCGGAGGCATCCGTTATCTTGCTGGTGGCATGACGCAGAAACGCAGTGCGCAGCTGCCCACGCTCCATGCCCGCGCCATTATCCGTCACACGGATCAATTCGATCCCGCCGTCCTTTATTTCCACCGTGACCGCCGATGCCCCGGCGTCGATGGCATTTTCCACCAGCTCCTTTACCACGCTGGAGGGACGCTCCACCACCTCACCGGCCGCGATCTTGTCTATGGTCTCCGAATCCAGAACATGTATCTGTGACATATGAATCCTTTCTTTGTCTGTCAGCTTTCCTCAGAAACGCCGTTCCAGCGGTTCTTCAGCTTATTCTGGAGTCTGTACAGCGCGTTCAGGGCATCGATGGGCGCCATGGTATTGATCTCCAGCTCCATCAGTTCCTTTATCACATCCTCATCCGTCACCGTGTCAAAAAGTGACATCTGTGCCAGATCCACTTCATCCAGCCTGGGCTGCTTCTTAGGCCGCCCTTCACTCTTTACGTCAACGGAAATACTTTGCACCTTCTCCGTGATATCATTGTCGCTGAGCTGCTCCGCAATCTCCTTTGCCCTGTCGATGACCATATCCGGCACCCCCGCCAGTTTTGCCACCTGGATGCCGTAACTGCGGTCAGCCCCGCCCTTGATGATCTTTCTTAAGAAGATGATATCGTCCCCGCACTCCTTCACAGCGATACAGTAATTGTTCACATTGCTCATCTTGCCTTCCAGCTCCGTCAGCTCATGATAGTGGGTGGCAAAAAGGGTCTTTGCGCCCAGCAGTTTTCGATTGCTGATATGCTCGATCACCGCCCAGGCAATGCTCAGGCCGTCAAAGGTGGAAGTTCCCCGCCCGATCTCGTCCAGGATCAGCAGGCTGTCCGCGGTGGCGTTCCGCAGGATGTTTGCCACCTCGTTCATCTCCACCATAAAGGTGGACTGGCCGCTGGCCAGGTCGTCGGAAGCCCCCACCCGGGTGAAAATCCTGTCCACAATGCCGATATTGGCGCTCTTTGCAGGCACAAAGCAGCCGATCTGGGCCATCAGCACGATCAGCGCCGTCTGCCGCATGTAGGTGGATTTCCCCGCCATGTTGGGGCCCGTGATGATGCTGATACAGTGGCTGCTGTTGTCCAGAAAGGTGTCGTTGGCGATAAACAAATCATTTGTGATCATCTGCTCTACCACCGGATGCCGTCCGTCCCTGATATCGATGATCCCCTTGCCGTTCAGCTTCGGCCTCACATAATGATTCCGCTCCGCAACCAGGGAAAGGGAGGCGTAAACATCCAGCTTGGCAATGGCCTTTGCGGTCTTCTGGATCCGTTCCAGTTCCATGGCGATGGACTCCCTGATCTTGCAGAATAAGTCATATTCCAGCGCAGTCAGCTTGTCCTCCGCATTTAAGATCGTATCTTCCAGTTCCTTTAACCGGGGGGTGGTATAACGTTCCGCATTGGCAAGGGTCTGCTTGCGGATATAATCCTCCGGCACCATATCCTTGTAGGAATTGGTGACTTCAAAATAGTAGCCGAAAACTTTGTTAAATTTTATTTTCAGGTTCTTGATGCCCGTGCGCTCCCTGTCCTGCTCCTCCAGTTCCGCCAGCCACTGCTTTCCGTCGCGTTTGGCGCTCCTTAACATATCCACGGTCTCGTCAAACCCGTCCTTTATCATGCCGCCCTCGCGGATGGTGATGGGCGGATCCTCCTCTATGGAAGCCCGGATCAGCTGAAAAATATCCTCCAGGCTGTCAATATCCGTATCGATCCCTTTCAGTTCCTCTTTTGTAAACTCCCTCAGAACCGTTTTGATATGAGGAAGCATCTCAAGGGAATTGCGGAAAGCGATGAAATCCCTTGGATTGGCCGTTTTATAAGTCACTTTGCTGAGCAGCCGCTCCAGATCGTAGACAGGGTTCATGTACTCCCTGATCTCATCCCTGGACACGCTGTCCTGATTCAGTTCCTCAATGGCGTCCAGGCGCTTCTCCATCTCCTCTTTGTCGATCAGAGGCTGCTCGATCATGCTCCGCAGCAGTCTGCCCCCCATGGCCGTGCGGGTCTTGTCAAGAACCCACAAAAGGGAACCCCGCTTCTGCTTTTCCCGGAGGGTTTCCGTCAGTTCCAGGTTACGCCTGGTGGAACTGTCCAGCAGCATATATTTGCTGGTCAGATAGGGGGAAATATGGGTAAAATGTTCCAGATCCGTCTTCTGGGTCTCATGGAGATACTGCAGCAGCGCCCCCGCCGCCAGGATACCCACCGGAAATTCCTCAATCCCCAGCCCCATCAGCGTACTGACCTTAAAATGCTTTAACAGCACCCTCTTACAGCCCTCGTCGTCAAAAAGATGGGGCTCCAACGCGTTGACGGAAATATGATATCTCCCCCGCAGTTCCTCCACCTCAAAGCCGCTGACCAGGAAAGCTTCGTTGCAGATGATCTCCGATGGCTCATATTTCATCAGTTCATCGTTCAGCTTCCGCAGGTCGTCCACCTCTGTCAGGTAATAATCGCCGGTGGTCACGTCCGCCACGGAAATGCCGATCTTGGTCGGGGTGTAGGTGATGCACATGAGGAAATTGTTCTTGGATTCTTCCAGAGCCTGTACATTCAGATTTGTCCCGGGGGTGACGATCCGCACCACATCCCTCTTTACCAGCCCCTTTGCCAGCCTGGGATCCTCCATCTGTTCGCAGATGGCGACCTTGTATCCCCTGTTGACCAGCTTGGTCAGATAGCCTTCCACCGCATGATAAGGAACCCCGCACATGGGCGCCCGTTCCTCCAGCCCGCAGGCCTTGCCGGTGAGCGTAAGTTCCAGTTCCTTCGTGACGATCAGGGCGTCGTCAAAGAACATTTCATAAAAATCGCCCAGACGGTAAAAAAGGATACAATCCGGATATTGTTTTTTTGTCTCCATGTACTGCTGCATCATGGGAGTAAGGTCTTCCACTGGAATCCGCTGTTCCGGCATCTTTGGTACACTCCTGTTCTAATGATCCATTGTTCATGCAAAAGGCAAATGCACAACAATCTGCGCATTTGCCTTGATTTTACCACAAAATATTGTGTTTGTAAATCAGCGGGGGTTTTAAAATTTTCTTATCTGCTCGTAAATGCTCCATCCTCACGGTGGCAACAATGTCAGAACAGATCACTGTGACTTCCTGTCCTTGTCAGATACAATATAACATCTTTTTCTCTAAGTTCATAGACCAGTAACCAATCTGGCGTGATATGTCACTCCCTGCATCCGGAATAATCACCTGATAATCCATGATCCTTATACTTTGGCGGAAGTACTTTTCCCTCTATCAACAGCCGAATGACTTCTTCCAGAAGCCTGATATCATATCCTCTGCGAACAACCCTTTTATAATCTTTTTTAAAGAGCGCACCATACCTAATCGTCCGCATTCAGATCCTCCATCAGTTCTTCTACCGTATTAAAAGGGCGGCTTAAATGCCTGCGCTCCCTGACATCCTTAATTGCCTGCCTGGTTTCCTCGTTATATTTTTCCATGCCTGCCCTTGTCACCTTAAAGGGAATACACTGCTCTCTTAAGGCTTGCTTCACAAACATAATAACAGCATTGGAAAAACTTAAACCAAAATCAGCAAATAATTCATCCGCTTCTTGTTTCAATTCTTTATCCATTCTCAATGTTACATTTGTACTTTCCATGCATAATACCTCCTTTCTCGTAACATTATAAGCATTTGCACATCATTTGTCAAATATACTATGTGCAAATGAATCCTTTTCAGCAACAATTCACATTTTTTAGGGTGGCTATCTAAAATATTACTATCAACCATTTCTTAAATTTTCACGTTCATTTTGTTATTACAATTTATATTCTTTCAGGAAATCGATATATTCTTCCTCGTTTCTTTCCTCTGCCCAGTATTCTATAATATCTAATACATATTTCTGATTCTCTATATCCGATTCTTTCAGTTCTTCCATAAAAATATTTTTAAATTGAGGATACCAGTAAATAAAAATCCGCATTATCTCCAGAAAACACTCCTCAGCCTTTTCTTCCTGTAGAATCCTGATATGCGCAATGATGTTCCTGGCTGCATCCCTGGGATTATTCTCAACAATCTTGCAGATCACCTCTGTCACAAATTCATTTTGTTCACATGTAAGCGCCCTGTCGTAGTATAGTCTCATAATATCGGGGATGTCTTCAACGGTTGCTTCTTTTTCTATGCCACTGCAAAATTGATTCATGATATATACGCCTTCCGGCTCCTTTTTCATCTCATATGCATTTCTATATTCTATTTCCCTGTTCATCGATATTGGCTGTCCTTTTCATCAAATCAGCTGGTAAATTCAGCACTGATAGTATCATCGTAAAAGATATAAGCGAAAAGGAGACCTGAAATGCTGAAACAGCAATTTTGTCCGCCCTCCAAATCTGATTTTACTCCAAATCCATTGTGTAAAATTTTGCCTTGAATGTTTGAGTGCCATCAAGTTTTGTATATTCCCCATAATGGTCAAATTTCAATCCACATTTTTCCATAACTTTTCCTGAACGGGGATTATCTACTGCGTGGTCTGAACATATCTTTTTTATGCCGAGTTTTCTGTATGCAAATTCGATAATAGCCTTCATAGCTTCCGTGCAATATCCTTTGTGCCAATAATCATAATGAAGATTATATCCTATACCCCAATAATCTTTCATTTGTGCATTGGGACCTATACCCCCTGTTCCGATTACTTTATTTTCTTCTTTCAAAACAAATGCCCAATTCCACTCTTTTTCGTCAACAAGCGTGGAATTTATCCAGTCTATGGTTTGACCGATATCAGAATATGTGGAATATGCCACATACTTTGTAACTCTTTCATCACTGTTCCAACTGAAACAGGCTTCTGCATCATCAAGTGTTATAGGACGCAAAATCAGCCTGTCTGTTTCAATGATTGGTTCCTTGGACATTATCAATTCCTCCAATGCTTTGTAATTTTTCTTAATTCGACCATTGTGAGTCATTTTCCACTATATAGCATCGTAACAGTTCAGACAGGGCACTGAACTGTTACGAGAATGCACACAAAACGCAAAAAATGCGTTTTGGCGCCCACAAGTCTCGCAAAATTGCCGGGCGATTACAATCGCCCTGGGAATGCAATTTTGACTTCGCGGGAGGGGCTGTCTGAATTGTTACATATCATCTATAACAACCCTGAAAAATGTCGCTGGTACAGTTGACAATGTATCTCCACTTTGTTACAATATCCATAGAAAAGGTGCTACCGTACAGCAAACGGTTCGCCTCAGTTAATTGTTAATCAAAAAAGCAACGCACTTTAGCGGGGGCGGTTGCTTTTTTGATGTCTCTCATCTGTCTTTTTAATGGATGACTGTATGATACTGATAATGGTGACAACAATACTGATGATTGTCACCACAATACCAACAACACCCACGGCAAGTTCAAGCATCTTATGTACCTTTCCCTTCATTTTCCATTATATACCACCTCCCAGGTACTGGAAGTTCTCAAAATGTACTCATTTTGGCGAAAGGCGAACCGCACACCATTTTGGTAACACCCATGATTATTATACCAGAGTGCAGCCTGTCTGCCAATATCAATATAGGAAAACAGGCGCGGCAAACGCTTTCATCAGCGTTTCCCTAAAGCAATCAGAAATTCTTTCCACACTTTCCGACATGCCGCCCATGGCGGCACAAACAATCTATGAAACGCCGCAAGACTGGAAGAATCCGCTCTGCGGATTCTTCCCGGAATGACTTAGATTTTCTTAGGGCGTGTACTTTACGACCTTAGAAAATCTTCATTCCGTGCACACTCCTCCGCCCGCCGCAGCGCGTCATCGATGTGGGAACAGAAATTCTCCTCCCCCACCTTTTCCACAAAGCCCGCCTTCTGCATCACGCGCAGGGGCTGCTCGTTGACGTGGGACAGTACCAGATGGATATTCTTCCGCTGGCACTCCGCGTACATTTCCTCCAGATTATGCATGGCGGTGGCATCAATGGCGGAAACGCCCCTCATGCGCAGGATCAGGCATCTGGTCTTCTCGTTTAGGGAAATGGTCAGAAGCTTGTCCGCCGCGCCGAAGAACAGCGGCCCGCTGATCTCATATACCCTGGTATCTGCGGGAACTTCTCTTAAAGAAAGGCTGTCCGGGTCATCCTCATCATCTATGTACTTCCAGCCCTCCACCTCGGTCACGTCGCTCATACGCTTCATGAACAGCAGCGCCGCCATCAGCATACCCACTTCGATCGCCACCACCAAATCGAACACCACCGTCAGCAGAAACGTCACAATCAGCACCACGATATCGCTCTTGGGGGAGGTTTTGCACAGGTAGACGAACTTCCTCCAGCCGCACATATTGTAGGCCACCATGAACAGGATCGCCGCAATGGTGGGCATGGGGATCAGCGCCGCATAGGGCATCAGCACCACCAGGATCAACAGCAGCACCACCGCGTGCACCATGCCCGCAATGGGGGTGCGGCCCCCGTTCTTGATATTGGCGGCGGTCCTTGCGATAGCGCCTGTGGCGGGAATGCCACCGAACAGCGCCGACACCATATTGCCCGCGCCCTGGGCCACCAGCTCCATGTTGGAGCGGTGCCTGCTGTTCACCATGCTGTCCGCCACCACGCAGGAAAGCAGGGACTCGATGGCCGCCAGGATGGCGATGGTAAAGGCATCAGGGAGCACGTTCCGCACCGTCTCCATGCTGAAAGCGGGCAGGGAGACGGTGGGCAGTTTATTGGAGATCTCATACAGATCCCCGATGGTATCCACCTTCATTTTCAGACCGTTTACCATGGCAATCCCCACCAGCACCGCAATCAGGGAAGGGGGGATTTTCTTGCAGAAACCGGGCAGGTAAGGCCACAGAATCAGAACCGCCAGGCAGACCGCGCCCACGATCAGAGCCTGCCAGTTGATGGTGCCGATAAAGGCGAACACCGCTTTCAGCTTATCCATGGTTTCGATCAAAGGCTCCTCCGTCACCACCTTCAGTCCCAGAAAATCCTTGATCTGGCCGATAAAGATGGTCACGGCGATACCCGCCGTAAAGCCAGTGGTGATGGTGTAGGGAATGAACTTGATCAGGCTGCCCAGCCGCAGCAGACCCATCAGGATCAGGATCACGCCTGCCAGCAGCGTGGCGATCACAAGCCCCTCGAAGCCGTTTTTTGCCACGATCCCCGCCACAATGGTGGCAAACGCCGCCGTGGGCCCGGCAATCTGTACCCGGCTGCCCCCTAAAAAGGAGATCACAAAGCCTGCGGTGATGGCTGTGTAGATACCCTTTTCCGGGGTGACGCCGGATGCCAGCGCCAGCGCGATGGACAGGGGCAGCGCAATGATGGCCACAATGATACCCGCCACCACATCCTTGATGAACTGCTCTTTCGTGTAAGTCTTCATAACGGAAAAAAGCTTTGGTTTTAATTTTTCCATTTGGTTCTCCTCCCGACCCGGACGGATCATTCCGGGCTTCTCCCTCTTTGTGTTTTACTCCTTATTTAGAAAAATGTTCCTGTTACCCTAAACCGAGCTATCAAACACACCCAGGAATTTAAAATAGCCAAAGGTTTCATTTTGTACTTCTTTGACCGGGCCATCATAATTCATTCTATCCAAAATGATGATCGCATTATAGGGTCTGTCCAACCCATCAGGATACATCCTCTTCAGCGCATCAATATCAAAAATTGCCGCATCTTTGACAAGTTCATCTATCTGGCTGGTCAAATTCTTCTGTAATACCATAACGGCAAAATCTTCATCATAGGTATTGATACCAAAGTCAACACCCATTTCAAAACCGATACAGTCATCAAGCAGGAGTTCATAATCCTTTTCCCAGTATTGTTCAAACAACTCCTGGGACTTACAAACGCCGACAAAAACGGAACAAAGGTTCTCATCGGTGCTGTAACAAACATTTAATTGTTCAACTTCTCTCATATTGTCTGCCTCCTCAAAGTATTTTGTTTTATTTTTCAACCTGATTCATTCCGCTCTGCGGAATCACACAATCCCAAAGCCAACAAGTTGGCTTATGAACCCCGCAGTTCCACAAACAACGGCTCATGGCGCACCGCGGGCAGGAACTTTTCCAGCAGATCCGAGAGCCGCAGCCGGATGCTGGAAGTGTTCATGCAGGGATGGCAGCCGAACCATTCCCCGTCCAGCACATCCTTATCCACCAGCAGCTGTACCCGGCCTTCCATATCGTTCATCAGCCCCATGACGCTGACGGAACCGGGTGTGATATGTAAGAACTGCTCCATATACACGGCCTCCCCGAAGGACAGCCGGGAACTGCCTATCTGCTTTGACAGCTCTTTCGTCTTGAATTTCTTATCCCCCGGCATCATCAGCAGGTAGAATCTCGTCTTTTGCTGGTTTCGCAGGAACAGATTCTTGCAGATCACCGCGTCCAGCATCTCGTCGATGGCACTGCACATTTCCATGGTGTTTGCCTCAAAGTGGTCGATCCGCTGAAAATCGATTCCCAGCTTGTCCAGCAATTCATACACCGCAATCTCCCTCTCTCTGCGCCAGTTCCCGCCTGTGGGAGCGCCCTGCGCCATGTGCAGGCTGATGGGCACGGGCTTTAAGGCGCCGTCATACCAGCCCGCCAGTCCCTGACGTTTCACATAAAATCTGTCTCCCGCCCGGTCGATGAGGGACAGCTGCTCCCCCGCTCCCACGGAAAGCTTTCCGTCGCTGTAATTCTCGCTGTGCAGCCTTTTATCGCTCCAGGTGCGGATCCATTTGGAAGGCAGCGTGACGATCTGTCCGGAACCTTTGCGCCGGTATTTCCCCCACTCGCCCTTCTCTTCCAGCAATTCCACCTCGCTGTCAAAATAATTGATGTAAACCTCCGCAGGCGTTCCCGCCTGTGGCTCCTGCGCCGTATACAGCGGAAAATCATCATAGCTTGTCCATCTGATATCCTGATTGTCGGTAAAGCAGTCGGAAAGGATAATGCCGTTTAACTGCCCCGCCTTTTTTAACCCGCAGCCGCCATCAATGCAAAAGATATTCCTCTCCCGGTCAAGCAGCGGGCTGCCGTCCTCCCTGTCCTTCCGATAGAGCCACACGGGCCAGTGCCCCGTGACCACGGTATGATTTTCAAAAGAGTATCCCTGCTCCCAGAAAGCGTCATTTTTCAGATATGGATAAGCGTCTGTCCCCTCCAGCGCGGCAAGGTCGTCCGTGGGCACTCCGCCGTGAACGAAAAGGTATCTCCCCGCCGTCAGTATGGTAGGACGGCTCCGCAAAAAATCCAGTTCCTCCCCAAACTGCTCCCGAAGCCTTTGCATATATCCCGGCGCGTTCTCCGCCGTGACCTGTTCCACGCTGACGCCCAGATCCGCCAGCATCTCCTGGAGCAGGCTGTTTCCCCAGTGTTTTTCCATCCATTGCAGATATTCTATAAAACGCTCTTCCGCTCCCGGCGTATCGTCATATAGCTTCTGTACTCTGGCGATATCCACATTTCCCATGGAGACATGGACCGGATGGCGCCTGCACAGATCCATGACATACTGCACTACCCGCAGGCTCTCCGGCCCCTTGTCGATCAGGTCGCCCACGATCACAAGGATATCGTCCCCGTCATATTCCAATTTTTTCAGCAGCTGCACCAGCCAGTCCAGATGCCCGTGGATATCGCTGACCACCAGGAGCCGCTGTCCCGGTTGCGCAGGGATATTTTCTATGGTTGTCTTGATCTCATTTGTCATGTTCTCTCTGTTTCATTCTCCCTTTTCAGAAAAGTGTTCCTGCATCCGGTAATATTTGTCAAACCGCCGCTTATTGAAAATGATGATTCTGATTTTTTCCCCATTTTTCATATGAAATGTTGCCATAGGGAAGATTGCCCATTTCCATGTGACTTTTCCTATCTCATTCAAAGGCATCACAAGATTTCTGTATCTTTCATTGACGGTAAGTTTTTGTGTCCTGTAAATCAACGACCCCGCATCAAGATACAATCCCCCGCCCTGTATTCCCTTGTGGCACAAACTGCACATAAAGGCCTTTCTCATGGCGCCTCCCCCTGTGGCGTGACCGCGTGCCCTATGTAATAAAACCCGCAACACTCATCCAGGGACACATTTACCAGCTTCCCGACCAGGGACGCGTCCCCGGGGAGGTGCACAATGGTATTGTTGGAAAGCCTGCCCTTGACCATGGAACCGTCGCTTTCATTCACTTCCTCGATCAGCGCCTCCATGACCCGCCCCTGGTATTTCGCGGTCTGCTCCCTGGCCGTATCCTGCACCAGCTTCAGCAGCCTGTCAAAGCCCCGCTTCACCTGTTCCCTGGGAACCTGATCCTCCATGGCCGCTGCGGGAGTCCCCGTCCTTTTGGAATAGATAAAAGTAAAGGCATTGTCATATTTCACGGTACGCACCACATCCAGGGTCTCCTCCAGGTCGGCCTCCGTCTCTCCGGGAAAGCCCACGATGATATCCGTGGTGATGGCAATGTCGGGAATCTCCCGGCGTATCTTCACCGCCAGTTCTATGTATTGCTCCTTCGTATAGCGGCGGTTCATGCGGGTGAGGATTTTCGTGGAGCCGGACTGTAAGGGCAGATGCAGGTGGCGGCAGATCTTTTTGGACTCCTTCATCACCTGGATCAGTTCGTCGGACAAATCCTTGGGGTGGGAGGTCATAAAGCGGATCCGTTTCAGTCCTTCTATCTTCTCCACCTCCTTGAGCAGCTGCGCGAAGGTCATGGGCTCCGCCAGATTTTTCCCATAGGAATTGACATTCTGTCCCAGCAGCATGACCTCCACCACGCCGTCCTGAACCAGATTCTCAATCTCCCGGATAATGTCCTTTGGCTCCCTGCTGCGCTCCCGTCCCCGGACATAGGGCACAATGCAGTAGCTGCAGAAATTATTGCAGCCAAACATAATATTGATGCCGGATTTAAAGGGATACTTCCGTTCTATGGGCAGATCCTCCACAATCTTGTCCGTGTCCTGCCAGATATCGATGATCATGCCGTTATTTTCATTTTCATATACGGTGCACAGCAGTTCCGCAAACTTAAAGATATTGTGGGTCCCGAAAATCAGGTTCACAAAAGGATAGCTTTTTTTCAGCTTCTCGATGACGGTGGGTTCCTGCATCATACAGCCGCAGAGGGCGATCTTCATATCCGGGTTTTTCCGCTTATAGCCGTTTAATTCGCCCAGCCTGCCGTAGACTTTCTGGTTGGCATTATCCCGGACGGTGCAGGTGTTAAAGATCACAAGATCGGCGTTCTCACTGTCCGTGATCTCATAGCCTGCCTGCCGCAAAATGCCCGTCAGTTTCTCAGAGTCCCTGGCATTCATCTGGCAGCCGAAAGTGGTGACGCATGCGGTTGGAACGCGGCCGTTTTTTTGTTCAAACACCCGAACCCACTCCCGGCATTTTGCCATAAAGTAGTATTGACGGGCTGGTTCTTCCGCAGGCGGCTGTGCATTGATATCTATCTTATCTAAATCGATTACATTATACATTTCTTTTGGCCTTCTTCATAATCTGTCCTTTTCTCAATCCCAGTTTATTTCTTCATGAGAAACGGTTTCACCATTCCTGATTTCAATATCAGCATCCTCCAGTTCTTTTTTTTCAGCCAAAGTTAATTTTGTAAAATCAGGATCCCATGCCAGCACCAACTTTTTGATAAATTCAAGCGCAAAATTTTGTTCACTCTCCGGTAAAATTTCCATAAGGTTTATTGCTTCCTTCGTTATCGCACTCATGTTTTACTCCTTTCCGGGTAAAATCATTTATAAATATCACCTTTTGGCGGCTGCCCAGTCAATCCCTCAATCCCAGTTTATCGCTTCATGCGATATGGTTCCATTTACTATCCGGTCTTCTCGTCCAGCCCTTAGCGCCTCTAATTCTTCTGGTTCAGGAACCACTTCCGGTATGAATTTGACTATTACTTTATACAAAGTATCAATATCTCTTTCAGGAACCAGTTCTATCAGATTTTTTAACATCTCTTTACTCATGTTTTATCACCTATCTCTATAATTTTTTATATGCCTGTCCTCTTGGAATAATATTGTCAATATATATTATATCATCTTCTATGGAAAACAGCACTCTTAAATCTCCGACTCTCAATCGGTATCCATTATCTATTCCCTGCAATTTTTTAATATCTCCAAAAGGTATTTTTTCAATTGCTTCTTTGAGACGTTTCTTTGTTGGTTTATCGACCGCATTAATATATTTTACTGAATTTTTACTGTATTCAATTTTCAATAATTTCTTCTCCTTTTCAGCAATTTTTCGGAACCCTGTTTGCTCACACGGACGGACACTTTCCGTCCACAAAATCAGATTCCGTTTAGTTTAAAGAATGCATAAATTCACGTTGAAGGTTTTTTAATTCTTCAATCCTTTCCGCGATCATGCTTAAATACGTTTCATCCGTATAGCCCTTTTGTTTTTCTTCATCGGAACATCTTTTAAAACCGGACAATACATTGATAACGGATGGTATATTGAGCATAAAATAGCGTACAAATATTTTTGGATAATAATCTTCATCTTTATAATCTTTCATTACTTCTCTGACAATCTTTTTCATTCGGATAAATGACTGCTCATTCCACTCGCCTGCATTTAAACGGATATACGTGAATAATTCATCATCTGATGCGTTATATTTATGAAAATCTTGTAAGCTTTCTTTCATGCTGATATCCATGTCTTTCTTTTCCTTTTCTTATTCCCCATACCTCTCCGCCAGCCTCACCAGCAGTTCCGTAACCTTATCCATGTACTGGACGCAGGCGTATTCAAAGCGGCTGTGGCAGTTTGCGCCGCCGGTGCAGAGGTTCGGGCAGGGAAGTCCCATAAAGGAAAGCCGCGCACCATCGGTGCCGCCCCTGACAGGCGTTATCATGGGCTCTGTACCCATCTCCCGCAGGATATCCGAAGCATTTTTCATCAGATGCTCGTGGTCTTTCAGGATCTCTTTCATGTTGTAATAGGAATCTCTCACCTCGGCCACAACGGTTCCCTGGCCGTACTTTTCATTTAAGAAGTCGGCGCATTTCTGGAACATTGCTTTCTTCTGCTCGAACCGTTCCCTGCTGTGATCCCTGATGATATATTCAGCAACTGTCTTTTCCACATTGCCCGAAATCTGATCCAGATGGAAAAATCCCTCGTACCCCTCCGTATATATGGGATTCTGGAACACGGGCAGCAGGCTCTGGAATTCCTGCGCCACCAGGATGGAATTGATCATCTTGCCTTTCGCACCGCCGGGATGCACGCTGCGTCCATAGACCGTGAGCCTGCCGGAAGCCGCGTTAAAGGTCTCGTTCTCCAGTTCTCCCCATCCGCCGCCATCCACCGTGTAGGCAAAATCCGCCCCAAACAGTTTTACGTCAAAATGATCTGCGCCCTCCCCGATCTCCTCGTCGGGAGTGAAGCCTACCCGGATCTTTCCGTGCTTTATTTCGGGATGCCGCAGCAGATATTCGCAGGCGCCCATGATCTCCGCGATGCCCGCCTTATCGTCCGATCCAAGGAGCGTAGTGCCGTCGGTGACGATGAGATCATAACCTTTCAGCTTTTTGATCTCCGGAAAATCAGCCGTAGAAAGCACGATATGTTCCGACTCGTTCAGCAGGATATCCTCCCCGTCATAATCTTCCACAATGCGGGGCTTCACGCCCGTGTCCGTCACCGCCGGGGAAGTGTCCATATGGGCGATGAATCCCAGCACCGGCGCGTCCTCACAGCCCTGGGACGCAGGGATGGAAGCATAGAGATAACAATGCTCCTTGTCATAAGTGATCTCCTCCGCCCCCATCTCCTTAAGCTGACGCTCCAGAAGCCGCGCTAGGTCATGCTGCTTCGCCGTGCTGGGGGTAGTCCCGGTGGTCTCGTCGGACTGGGTGTCTATGACCACATATTGTAAAAAATTTTCAATGGTCTTTGACAACATGATATTTACCCTCTTTCTGTGTCAACATTTTACCATATTTCCGTGCGCTCCAGCGCACATGGACTCAGAAGTTGACACAATGCCTTTCCGTGTCAACATTTTACCATGATCTCGCAAGTCACGGGCAGAGACCCTGAACACCGCTGGTGTTCAGGGTTCGCTCCGCTCGTCAAATCCCCGAGAAAGCATCTGCTCGTGCAAGCACGGCATCTGCTTTTTCGGGCACTTGACTCTGCCCTTTGCGGACATTTTACCATGTTTCCGAAATTCCTACAATTCTTTTTCCGAAACAATCTGACTGCTTAACGCCGCCAACACGTCCGAAACTGTCATTTGGAAGCTGTCCGGAATTTCTTTTCTTGCAGGAAGTATCGCAAAAACTTTCTTCCCGGTCTCTGTCTCTGCTGTAAACTGCGGCGGTCTGAATTGAAGCGCCTGGCAAACCATCCTTTCAAAGGAAGAATAATCAATCGTATCCACAGTTCCCACATGAAAGATTCCGCACAGATCATAGTCAAGGATATATCTGGCATATTCCCCAATTTGTTTCGCGAACGTCACATTGATCGTGTAGTCGGGATAAGTAGGGTGCGGTTCCTCACTGCGGCTATGCAGTTTTAACTGCTGCACCCGTGGACAGACGGCATTCCAGACAGCCGCCAGCCGGAAGATTATCAACTGTTTTCCAAGCAGATTCCCCAACATAACCTCGCAATCACGCTTGAAGCAACCATATTCTGACCCCGGCATTGGCACGTCGCTTTCCGTCCATGGCCTGGACAGATCGCCGTCAAATACATTTGCTGTGGATACATACAGTAACCGGCGCTGTTTTTCAGCTATCCACTGGGCTAACATTCTGTGAAATTTCATTTGAGCCTGATAATCTCCCCGAATGGAAGAAACTACAATTTCCGGATCCTCGCGGGATAATATTTCCATCAGTTTATCCGGCTCTTCCGCTGCCAGCTGATATCCGTTTTCCGGGGTGTGGTGCCCTGCTGTGGGCACGATTTGACAGCAGTCACCCAGCCCCTCGGTAATTGCCTGCCCTACCAGGCTGTTGCCCCCGATCAACAAAACTTTTCTTTTCATTTGACCCGTCCTCATCAAATCCTGTATTTTTACTTACCAAGCATAACCCGGTTTTCACTTGTTGTCAAATAGATACTGCAAGTCTGCATCAGCCCCAAATGACGAATGCCGTATATATCGTAACAGTTCGGCGCGGAACTATTGCTAAATACCATTTTTCTGTCACCTTTCCATGGTCATGCCGTAACCTCTGTGCTATAATGATATTCAACCGACATTTATCAGGGAGGCATATATGACCGGGAAATTATTTTGCCAGGCAATCATAAAATTCATAACGGGCATCTTGATCGTTGGTGTTCTTCTGTTCTTGCCCGCAGGAACCTTTGCCTATCGGCAGGCCTGGCTTCTGCTGGCAGTGCTCTTTCTTCCCATGTTTTTCTCCGGTATTGTCATGATGTTGAAAGATCCGGAATTACTGCGGAAAAGACTGAATGCCAATGAGAAAGAAACGGAACAGAAACAGGTCATAGCGCTTTCCGGCATCATGTTCCTGGCGGCGTTCATGATTGCAGGACTGAACATCCGGTTTGGCTTGCTGATACTGCCAGCATGGCTTTCTTATACAGCCGCAATCATCTTCCTGGCCGCTTATGTCCTCTATGCGGAAGTCCTCAGGGAAAACAGGTATCTTTCAAGGACGATTGAAATACAGGAAGACCAGAAAGTGATCGACACCGGATTGTACGGAATCGTCCGGCACCCCATGTATACGGCGACGCTGTTTCTTTTCCTCTCCATGCCGCTTATTCTGGGTTCCGTGTTCTCATTTTTGATCCTGTTGCTTTACATTCCGATCACACGAAAGAGAATCCAGAATGAAGAAAAAGTGCTGGAACAGGGATTAAAAGGATATCCTGAATATGAAAAAAAGGTAAAATACAGGATGATACCTTATATTTGGTAGGCAGACCATATCCTGATCATAAGGTCAGGTAGACCTAAAAATAATAGAAAGGAATCAGCAGACGATGGAAAAATTTTGTTTTGAAATTCCCAGCATCGCCAGAAAAGAAGACGCCATAGCATTCATAAATGAATATTACGAGTTCAAATCCGAAATAAGCGGCTCCGGGGGATTACATAAATTCCTGGATGACTATGAGGGCTGGCTGGACAAACTGCAAAGAGATCAGGCCAGAACAGTCAGCGAAAAAAGAGTACCGTCAAGAACTTACTTCCTGGTCAGGAAAAATGATAACAAAATCATCGGTATGACCAATATAAGATTAGTCCTAAACGAGACCCTGAAAAAACGCGGAGGACATATCGGCTACAGCATCAGACCCACGGAAAGAGGAAAAGGATATAATAAGATAAACCTGTACTCAGGCCTGAAAGTATGCCAGGAACACAACATCCCTAAAGTCCTGATGGATGCGGACCAATCCAATCCCGCCTCATGGAAAACAATGGAAGCCTTAGGCGGCATAAAAACAAGAGAATACCTTGACGAAGAAAACGCCCGCAACATCGTCAAAGCCTACGAGATCGACGTAAATAAAAGCCTGCGCGATTATTCCGCCATCTACGAGCCCATGCTGGAACAATGAAATTCCCCCGCAGCTTGCTGCGGGGAATTAAACCCTTCTTTAGATTAAAACCAGAAAAGCACAAAAATGAATAAAAAGTTTCAAAACAAACCATACAACATAAACAACTCCCCCAAAATGCCACAAATCCTGCAAATCACCCCAACATCCGCCCTGATGCCGTCCCATTCCGTCCTTATCCCCCATACTCCCGTATCCTCCCGCACACCCCTCCCGACAGCCAGAGCACGCAGACCAGGTTCGGCACCGCCATCAGCGCATTACAGATATCCGACAGGTTCCACACCACCTCCAGCGAGCACACGCACCCCACAAACGCCATCAGCGCATACACAAAGCGGTACCAGATATTATAAACCACTTTCCCCCTCATCAAAAACTCAAATGCCCTCTCCCCCTGATACGCCCAGCCCGCGATGGTGGCAAAGGCAAACAGCACGATACTTACGCTGATGAACTTCTCCCCCCAGTCCCCCAGCGTGCTCTGAAATGCCGCAAGGGTCAGCGCCGTCCCGGTCAAAGGATTCCCTTTCGCGTCCGTCATGCCAAAAGCCCCCGATACCGCCAATGCCAGACCGGTCAGGGAACACATAACCACCGTATCCAAAAACACCCCCATCATGCTGATATACCCCTGCCTCACGGGATCCTCCGTATCCGCCGCCGCTGCGGAAATCCCTGCGGCGCCAAGCCCGGCCTCATTGGAAAAGATTCCCCGGGAAACGCCCCAGCGCAGGGACTGTCCTGCGGATACCAGAACCGTGCCGAATAATCCCCCTGACACCGCCCGGGGACAAAACGCCGCCGTCAGGATTCCTCCCAGGGCAAGGGGAATGTTCTGCCAGTGGGTCACGATCACCGCAACAGTTCCCAGCAGGTAAAAGATTCCCATAAAGGGCACCATCAGCCGGGTCAGTTTCGCGATATGACTGATCCCGCCCAGCACGATCAGGATCGTCAGCACCGTCACTGCCAGTGCCGTCGCTGCCTTGGGCACCTGAAAGGTAACATTCAGGGCGTCCGCAATAGAGTTTGCCTGAGTCATGTTTCCCATGCCAAAGGAAGCAAAAACCGCAAACAGCGCAAAAAGAAATCCGAGTATCCTCCCCGGCAGCTTCCCCGGAAGCGCCGTCACCATGGTATACATGGGGCCGCCCACCGTCTGCCCCGCTTCGTTTTTGCTTCGATATGTAACGGATAAGGTGCTCTCCACCAGCTTCGTCGCCATGCCGATAAGGCTGGCGGCCACCATCCAGAACAAGGCTCCCGGCCCGCCCAGCGCCATGGCCGTAGCTACCCCTATGATATTGCCCGTCCCCATGGTGGCAGCCAGTTCCGTAGTCAGGGAGGAAAGAGCCGATATCTGACCGGAGGCAGCGGAACGCTTCCGCACATGCCGGGACGGTCTACGTACTGACGGCACCGACTCTTTCCCCCGTGCAGCAGGCCTTTGCTTCTCCCTGCCCAGCGCACAGGCGAAGGCAAATTTCAGGTTTTTAAGAGGCAGGAACCGCAGCCTGACCATCAGGTAAATCCCCGTACCCAGCAGCAGGAACAACAGCCACGGCCCCCACACAAGGTCGTCGATCCTCCTGATCCATTCTTCCAATTTCAATAGATAAAACCTCTGTACCATTTTTAACAATATATCGGTACAGAGGCTTGATTATTCCTGTGATCGCGATTCTTCCTCCGCTTGGAATTCCGGGATCAGTTCATAGATTGCCGGAAACCCTACGGTAATATTGCGGATCTTCCATGGATAATAAACGGACTCGGGCATCTGCATCCGGAAGATCAGGCGTCCCTCCCCATAGGGGAATGTGTATTCCAGCCTGTTTCCGCCATCCCATACCAGCATTGTGGGATGGATCCGCAAAAAATCCAGCCACTGTTCTTCCTCCTCATCCGCAACCCCAAGCTTTAACCTGAGTTCAGAGAACGCCGCGTCACCGATCTCCATCCCGGCGAAATCTGTGGTATATCCATAGATGCTCCCGACGGCGTTGTGATACAGATCGTAATATTGAAAGAAATTCGATTCCGTCAGGCCGCTGTAAAGATACGCAAGTATCATCCACCCTTCCTCATCCAGGATATCTTCCGCAGTGACGCCTAAAAATTCTTCCAGGCTGTGCTCACTGTAAGAATACTCCGGAATGGTTGCGCCCGTATCCGCCCGCAGCCCGTACAGTTCCCCCGTATTCGCCTCCAAAAGCAGCTTATAAGTTCCTATGGACTCGTCAGGATTTTCCAGTTCGATATACCACAGGATAAAATTCACGCCCTTGGCGTAATCATCGCTGTAGATCACATACTGTTTCCATGCAGTGACCTGGCACTGAAAGATCCTGTCCGTGATCAGCCCCGCTTCCAGAAGCGCCAGGATGCGGTCATTATACAATCCGTTGTCCGAATACAGGAAATCCTGCAGTCCGGCTGTATCGGTCAGTTCTTCCGACGCCACATAATAATGGGTGCTCCCGTCCTGGTTCTCCGCAAAATTGATCATCCGCTGGTAAAAGGAGGATTCATAGTTGGTGCTCAGCACAGCCACATCCACGTTTTCCCGCTCCTCTAGCACCGTGTCACTGCACCGCACGCTGTCCTGAATGCCAAAGAACCATCCCGGACTGAAAAAGGCCATGCCCACTAAAGCTGTGAGCGTCAGTATGGACACGGCGTAGACCATTCTGGCCTGCGGCTTATTCCTGCGCCTGCTTTGCTTTCTTTTTCCGCTCATCTGTTTTTTCCTTCTTCGGCAATACCGCCGGAAACACTACCTTCATGACCGTTCCCTCACCCAGCTTGCTGTCGATCTTCAGCACACCGTCGTGAAGCTTGATGATCTTATGACACAACGCCATGCCGATTCCCGCGCCGCCCTCCCTGCGGGAACGGGACTTGTCAACCATGTAGAACGCCTCCGTGATGCGGCTGATCTCCTCCTGCGGAATGCCTCGTCCGTTGTCCACTACCTTGATCTCGTACCTGCCGTCTTCCAGATTTTTCCCTTTCAGCCAGATGAACCCGCGATCCCCCTTATCCATGGCTTTCGCCGCGTTATCCAGCAGATTGTATAATAAGGACAGCAAAAGTTCCATGTCCCCCAGGATCATGCCCTTATCCATATCCACTTTTCCATGGATATTTTTCTGCGCCCAGATGGGCCGCACGGTAGCCCTGATATTCTCCTCCAGAAGCTTCGCCTGGATCGGCCTGTTTTCCAGGGGGTTCTTGTCCATGCTGACCAGTTCCAGCAGCTTATACGACAGGCTCTCCAGGCGCTTTCCCTGGCTGTAGATGTAGAAAGTAGCCTCTGCACGCTCTTCCTCCGATATCTTCATGGAATTCATCATATCCGCGTAACCGATGATGGAAGTCAGCGGCGTTTTCAGTTCATGGGCAAAAGCGGCTGTGAAATCCTCTTTCTGCTTTGCCTCCAGCGCCTTTGCCTCCGCCTGCTCCACCAGTCTGTCCGCCATGCGGTTAAAATTCCGCGCCAGTTCTCCGATCTCGTCCCCGCTCTTGTTGGAAGAACGCAGTTCCATCCGTCCGTCCGCGATCTGTTTTGCCACCCGGTCCAGGCTGCGGATGGGTCTGGTGATATATCTGGACAGCCCGTAAATACCGATGCTGCCCACCGCCAGCAGGCCAAGAAGCGCGGTGCGGTACTGCCGCAGCAGATCCTGACGATTTTCATAGATCGGCGTCAGTTCCCGGCACAGACCCAGATACAGGGGATTCTGCGCCGCAGTAGTGACGGTGACCGTGAACATATAGTAGGCGTCCTCAAATCTCCTGATGCAATAGCCGTATGTGTTCCCCGCCCTCGCCATGGAATCCGCCAGACTGCCGATCTCCCCGTCAAATCCTCCCCTGACCGTGAAATCTTCCCCGGCGAAATAAGAGCCGTCCTCCTTGAGCACGAAAAGGCGGCTGCCATCGCGCTCCACACTGTCCGTGATGCTGTCCAGGGTCCGGCTGACTGCGTAATCCCCACCGAATTCCTCCATGGAGCGGTAGCCCATCTCAAACAGAAAGGCGAACATCCTGCTCTCGCTGTTCCCCCTCTCGATCTCCTTGTCGAGAAGCTGTGAAAAATTGGAGAAAAGCAGCCAGCTTCCGAAAACCATGAAGATCACAGTCAATAATGCAGTTGTGGCAAGAAACAGCTTGTCCGAAAATCTCATTCTGCCTCCAGGCGATAACCTACCTTATACACCGCGGAAATCTCGTTGTCCCAGTTCAGCTTCTTTTTCAGCCTCTGGATATGCAGGTCCACGGTCCTGCTCTGTCCCATATATTCCCCGCCCCAGACCGTCTCGTAGATGGTCTCGCGGTACAGCGCGATATTACGGTTCCTGACAAGCAGAAGCAGCAGGTCGAATTCCTTCATGGTAAGGGGAATCTGCTCCCCGTCTCTGGTGACGGCCCTGGAAGCAGTATCGATGACAATATCGAAGACTTCCATCACGCTCTCCGTCTTGTGATACCTGCGCAGGACGGCCTCCACCCTGGCCAGCAGTTCTACGATCTCAAAAGGCTTGGTGAGGTAATCGTCCGCCCCCATCCTCAGCCCCTTTACTTTATTCTCCGTAGTCCCCAGGGCTGTCAGGAAGATCACTGGCAGTTCCAGCGTCCTGGCGTAGTCCATCAGTTCATAGCCGTTGATCCCCGGAAGCATCACATCCAGCAGCACCAGATCCGGTTTCTCCTTTTCCATATAGTCTGCGGCGGTTTCCCCGTCCGCCGCCCAGATACAGCTGTAGCCCGCCCTCCTGAGATTCATTTTGATCAGATTGGCGATAGGCTCCTCATCCTCCGCGATCAAAATCTTTAACATCCTGCTCCCCCGTTTCCGTCAGTCTATCCGAAACCGATATTTATCCTGAAAATATGTCTGATCCCGAACAATGATATTTTGTACCATTTTTGTATCGGTTTTGTATCATTCAGACACCCTTTTCCAACACAAAGGGGGCGGCGATCCTTTTCAGATACTCTTCACCGTGGCCGGCGGCCGCCAGCATGGGCGCACAGGCATCCCGTCCGCTGATGCCAAACAGGGCAGGCTCCCCCCTGAAATGTTCCACATAGTCGGACACAAAATCCAAGATCCCTCTCCTGATTTCCAGAATCCCCTCCTGATCGGCGTCCCGCCCGCCGAACAGCAGCCTGACCTCCCGACCGTCTTCCCCATAAACGCCCGCGGACACACCCTCTTTAAAGCTGAATCCAAGAAACCTCTTCTCCGGCGAGGAAAGCAGAAGTTCCCAATATACATTGTAGTCCCTGTCAGGATCATGCTTTTTCATCACATCCCTGTTGTGGGACTGGGAAAACAGATAGGAAACCATTTTCCCGTTTTGCAAAAACATCTCTCCTGCCTCCGGTTCCCTGTTATGCATGGTGTTTGTCCCCGCCAGGATCCCCGTTATCTGACAGGGCAGCTTCCACACTCTTTCCACAAGATAGGACAGAGAAACAGCTCCGCTGCCCGCCCATCCGATATCCACGGCGGCGGCATGGCCAATCCCGGACAGTTGTTTTTCATAATAGGCTCTTGCCGCTTCCTGTCCCTCCCGGTAAACGGCGCATACCTCCTCATAATGATTCAGCAGGAACGCTTTCACTGCATCCACATTTTTATTTGTCAGGCGATCCGACAGACGCAGGGCGGGCTGCATGTCCCCGCTTTCAGGATCTTTGTGCTCCAATGTTTCCCACAGCTTATGCAGCCCCATGGCATCAAGGATCTCACCGATGGAAATCCCCTGATCCACCTTATGGTACAGAAACCTCCTGAAATAGTCGTAACGGTCATACTCCGCCATCAGCTTCACAGCCGCGTTCCGGGACCAATAGACATAAGCCGTGCAGTCATCAGGGTACAGCCCGTCATAAACCCTTTTCAGAACATCCCCGTCCCGGGACAGGAACAGCAGCTTCTCCACCCCATGGCAATGGCAGTATTCATGGATAAAATGGCAGTAACCCAGGACGAAAAGCCCTCCGTAAACAAAGCCGTACTCATATGCCGCGGAATAGGTGTTCCCGCCCTGATATAAACGATTATCCACGATTCCCCGGTACGCCCCGCCGACAATGGGCGACATATCATAAGGGCGGAAAGACAGCGCCTGTCTGTTCACATTGGGATAATGCACGGCTTTAAACCCATGTTTTTCCGCCATTTTCACATCACTTTGCGCATTGTCCCCCACATGGGCAAATGTGACTCCCTCCGGGAAGTCCGCCCTGACCGTCTCATAGAGCTCCCCGCCGCCTTTGTTCTTCCCATATTCGCAGGATACATATACCCTGCGGATTCCTGTGTATCCGTTCTCTGTAAGCAGTCTGTCCAGAAAAGCCCGGGGCAGGTACATATCGGAGACGCAGATGATCTCCTTTCCTCTGGCGCACAATTCCTCAAACACCCGGAACATAAATGAGTTTGCGTAGCAGAACTTCATTTCCAGTTCCTGTTCCAGTTTCATGCCGCTTTCCGCCTGTACGCCCATCTCGCGTTCCATGCGCTTCCATATTTCCTCAAAAGTAACTTCGCAGTGCCCTTGTTCCAGGAAACAGTCCCGGCGCGCCAACGCCTCCTGTTCCATGCGGATTCTTTTCAGATCCATCAGCCCCAGCCGGTCTCCCAGAAAATAAAACAGGTCTGCGGGCTCCGAAAAGGGGCGGAAGATCAACGTGTCAAAGATATCAAAAGAGACCACGTCATATTGCGACAGGGTGTCTACAAGATTCGTAACTGTGAGTTTCTGCCCCGCATACAGCATGGATTCCGGTGATCTGGGCAGCCGCTTTTCCTCATACGCCGCCATCTGCTCCTCTTTGTCAAGGAAACGGCAGAACAGGCAGTAATAACAGAAGTTCAGGAAGATCAGGTAAAGATAAGACACAAGCCGCCTGACTGTGCCGCCCTGATCGTGGAACTTATGGTATCGGCTCCTGATCCCGCTGTGGCGGTTTACCAGGGCGTAGTATAGTTTCATTCTCATATGTATTTCCCTTACCCGAAATAGTATTTCCCTTTCACTCCGCCGGTAAATTCCTTTATCCTGCCAATAAAACGCTCCCCGTATTTCTCATATTTATGCTCGCCCACTCCGGTCACTCGCAGCATCTCCGCCCTGGTGAAAGGAAGCCGGACGCACATATCCACCAGCGTTTTGTCGGAAAAGACGATGTAGGGCGGAACGGCCTCCTCTTTGGCGATCTCCGTGCGCAGGGCACGCAGGGCGTCAAAACATTCCAGGCCTTTTGAATTCAGGATATCCGACCTGCGGCTGCTTTTCTGTTTCCGGGAGCCGTCAGCCTCATGACCGCTGTATGCAGCCGCGCCGGAATCGCCTTTCCGTCCGGCCTCTTTTGCCTGCAGCGGTATCTTTATCATAACCTCTCTTTTGCCGTCCGCTACCTCCGCCGCCAGGGGAGTCAGCTTTAACAGTGCGTATCTGTCCCTGGTCTGACACAGGATACCGTCCTGAAGAAGCTTCTGGATCAGCTTTTTGATCTCCGCTTCCCGCATCTGATCTAAG
This sequence comes from Lachnospiraceae bacterium, assembly GCA_023664345.1. GTDB lineage: Bacteria > Bacillota > Clostridia > Lachnospirales > Lachnospiraceae > Acetatifactor. The sequence goes on from JAMPFQ010000008.1 coordinate 36,715, forward strand.
GCTCCAAAGGAAGTGTAACGCTTTACCCCGTATTCCCGCAGTTTGGCGGTCTCCCCGCCCATCAGCGTCCCGGTCACTACGTTGATGCCGAAGCGTCCGCCCTGTTCCCTGATGCACCGGATCACGGCCCGGGCTTCCTCCGTCATGTTTTTCTCCGTATATTCCCTGCTGCAGTTGGAACAGTTGCCGCAGTCTGCGCCCTGTTCCCCGAAATATCGGAGAATGTAACGCCGCAGGCAGTCCGTGGTGGTGCAGTAGGCGGTCATGATCCGCAGCCGCTCCTCGTCCCGTTCGCGGATCGCCTGTAGTTCCTCCCGGTCATAATTTTCCTCTTTCTGCTCTTTATTCTCGATCAGAAACCGGTTCACCATCACATCCTGGGGCGAATACAGCAGGATACATTCCGACGGCTCCCCGTCCCTGCCCGCGCGGCCCGCTTCCTGATAATAGTTCTCCATGCTCTGGGGCATGTTATAGTGGATCACATAGCGAACATTGGACTTGTCGATCCCCATGCCGAAAGCGTTGGTGGCCACCATCACGGGCTTTCTGTCATAGATAAAATCGTCCTGACCGCATTTGCGCTCTTCCGCCGACAGCCCCGCATGATACCTGGTGGCGGGCAGACCTGCCCGACACAGCAGTTCATGTACCTGCTCCACATTCTTTCGGGTGGCGCAATAGATGATACCACTGTCGCCGCCATGCTCCGATACATAATCCAACAGAAAGGCGCTCTTGCGTTTCGGGGTCTCCACGCCGAAATAGAGATTTTTCCTGTCAAATCCGGTCACAAGGATCTCCGGATCCTTAAGGCCCAGGACGCAGATGATATCCTCTTTCACCGCTCCCGTGGCCGTGGCCGTGAACGCGCTGAGCACAGGCCGCAGGGGCAGCTGCTCCACAAAGCGGACGATCTTCAGATAGCTGGGCCGAAAATCCTGTCCCCACTGGGAGATGCAGTGAGCCTCATCCACAGCCACCATGCTGATCTCCACATGCTGCGCAAACCACAGGAAAGAGGATGTCTCCAGACGTTCCGGCGCCACATAGATGATCTTATACTGTCCCGCCGCAGCCAGCTGCAGGGCCTTTGCTATTTGGTTTTCCGTCAGGGAACTGTTGATATAGGCCGCATGGATGCCTGCGTGATTCAGAGCCTGGACCTGATCTTTCATCAGGGAGATAAGAGGGGAAATGACCAGCGTGATCCCGGGAAACATCAGCGCGGGGACCTGATAGCATATGGACTTTCCCGCTCCGGTGGGCATGATCCCCAGCACATCCCTGCCGCTTAAGATACTGTCTGTGAGAAGTTCCTGCCCCTCCCGGAAAGCGTCATATCCAAAGTATTTTTTCAGTATTTCGTGTTTATCCATCCGCACTCTCCTTTTACTGCGGCTTATCTGTTGGCCAGTTCCGTGGTGATCTCTTCCCAGGTGATATCCTTTTCCGCCATCAGTACCATCATATGGTACAGGAAGTCACTGATCTCGTACTTAATCTCGTTGGGATTGGGGTTCTTGGCGGCAATGACGATCTCCGTCGCCTCCTCGCCAAGCTTCTTTAATATCTTATCGATTCCCTTGTCAAACAGATAATTGGTGTAAGAACCCTCCTTGGGATGTATCCTGCGGTCTTTGATCACGTCAAACACTTCCTCAAACACCTGAAGGGGATTGCCGCTCTCCTCATGGTCTTTCTTCGTGATCTCATTGAAAAAGCAGCTTCTTGCCCCCGTGTGGCAGGCCGCTCCCACCTGGGAGACCTTTGCCAGGATGGTGTCCATATCGCAGTCTGCGGTAAGACTTTTCACATACTGATAATGGCCGCTGGTGGCGCCCTTTAACCAGAGTTCATTGCGGCTGCGGCTGAAATAAGTCATTTTGCCGGTACTGATGGTCTGTTCATAAGCCTCTTCGTTCATATAGGCCACCATCAGTACTTCCATCGTGCGGTGATCCTGCACCACCACAGGCACCATGCCATCGCTGTTTAACTTAAAGTCAGCCCACCGATAAGCCGCTTCGAACATCTCCACCTGTATACCGTTTTCCCTGCAGAGGTCTTTCAGGGACAGGATCTCCCTGTGATTGTCGTTGATGGTGTTGCCCGTGACGCCACATACATTGTCACAGGCAAATATTTCCATCAGCTTGTTCAGCGCGATCTGGTTGATCTGCACATAAAAGGGCAGCCCGGTGATCTCCTGTGTCCCGCGGATCTGGTGCGGGTTCATCAGCACCATGGCGGAGGCGTATTTTTCAACCAGATCCTTATTCGCGCCGATCACCTGGGGATCGTTATAGCTCACCAATATCTTGTCCCTGCCAAATTTCAGCGAGACCTCCTCGGTGATGGCGATATTGCTCTCTTTCTCATAATCCAGGATTGCTTTCCTGCAGCCCGCATAGAGAAGCTTCTTCACATCCTCCATGCGCCTGATATTTCCGGCGCCGATCACATCGACTTCCGCGGCTTCACAGATCTCCTTGATCAGGTCAAGAGCCGCCTCGTGCTCCTCGTCTCCCTCCGACAGATCGAAAACAATCAGTTCATCGGCGTTATGCTCGTTATAGAGATGCACCAGGCGCAGAGGATCCGTCTCCACAACAGAAGTATCGGTAAGGCTCCTTACCGCATGTTCATGATATAGATAGATACAGGGTACAAATTTTTTCGTTATCATATGCAGTCACACCTTTCACAGCCTTTTTAAAGGCTTCCCTTTGTACTGAGCACATCCGTGATGCGGGGATCTGTTCCCACGGCCTGATCCAAAGCTTTCGCAAAGGCCTTGAACATGGCTTCCGTCATGTGATGCGCGTTGATGCCGTCCAGCATCTTGAGATGCAGGTTCATACCGGCGCTGTAGGAGACGGCATAGAAGAATTCTCTCACCAGTTCGGTATCCAGCCCGCCCACACGCTCTACCGAAAAAGTACAGTCAAAATTCAGATATGGCCTGCCGCAGAGATCTATCGCGCAGAGCGCCAGTGCATCGTCCATGGGCAGGATAAAGAAGCCGTAGCGGCGGATGCCTTTCTTGTCCCCCACCGCCCGGGCAATGGCCTGTCCCAGCACGATTCCCGCATCCTCCACGGTATGGTGCCCGTCCACATGCAGGTCGCCCTTTACATTACATTTCAAGTCAAAAAATCCGTGCCTGGAAAATCCCTCCAGCATGTGGTCAAAGAAACCGATGCCCGTGGAGATTTCCGATACTCCCGTGCCGTCCAGATCCAGGGTCAGGAAAATTTCCGTCTCTTTCGTTTTACGCTCTATTGTCGCTGTCCGTGCCATATGATCCTCCTGTTCCAGTTCCGTCTCTTCACTTCAGCCCCCTTTGCGGAGGAAGAAATTTTCATCTGTACAGACCACAGCTGAAAATTCCTTCCGGGGGCTTCCGTTCCGAGACTGTTTTTATTCAATTACCGTTTACGGTAATTTGTTCCGTCTCTTCACTTCAGCCCCCGTCATTCAAACCTGACTCTGATGCTGTTGGCGTGCGCTGTCAGGCCCTCGCTCTCCGCAAAGGTCTCGATATCCGTATGTACTTTCTCCAAAGCTTCCCTTGAATAGGAAATGATGCTGGTCTTTTTGATAAAGTCGTCCACGTTTACCGGGGAGAAGAACTTCGCCGTCCCGTTGGTGGGGAGGATGTGGTTGGGACCCGCAAAGTAGTCCCCCAGCGGCTCGGAAGCGTATTCTCCCATAAAGATCGCCCCTGCGTTGCGGACTTTGGTCATCACTTCAAAGGGATTGGCCGTCAGGATCTCCAGATGTTCGGACGCGATCTCATTTACCGTGTCGATGGCATCCCTCATATTTTCCGCTACCAGGATATATCCGTAATGATCCAGTGACTGTTGTATGATATCCTTTCGGGAAAGTTCTCTGACAAACACATCCACTTCCGCGGAAACTTTCCGCGCCAGTTCCTCCGAGGCAGTGATCAGGATGGCGCTTGCCATCTCGTCATGCTCCGCCTGGGACAGCAGATCAGCCGCCACATAGCGGGGATCGGCCGTCTCGTCCGCAAGCACCAGGATTTCGCTGGGGCCTGCGATGGAATCGATGCTCGCATATCCGTATACTGCTTTCTTCGCCAGCGCCACGAAAATATTGCCCGGGCCTGTGATCTTATCCACCTTGGGGATGGATCCTGTGCCGAACGCCATAGCCGCGATGGCCTGTGCGCCACCCACTTTATAGATCGTATCAACCCCTGCGATATCCGCTGCCACCAGCGTTCCGGGATTGATCTTACCGTCCGCTCCGGGAGGCGTAGTGACGATGATCTCGTTCACTCCCGCCACCTTTGCGGGGATTACATTCATCAGCACGCTGGAGGGGTATGCCGCCTTTCCGCCGGGCACATAGACGCCGACTTTGGCGATGGCGGTGATCTTCATGCCAAGGATAGTCCCGTCCTCTTTTGCGTCAAACCAGCTGTTGCGCAGCTGTCTGGAGTGGAAAGCGCGGATATTCTCCGCCGCTCTCCTGATCACGCCTACAAGTCCGTCGTCCAGCTTTTCATAGGCTTCTTTGATCTCTTCTTTCGTCACCTTGATATTATCCGCATTCAGAGCAAATTTATCAAATCTCAGGGTATACTCAAAAACCGCCTCATCCCTCCGGGTGCGCACATTGTTTATGATCTCGTTTACGGTTGCCTCATACTCCATGTAATTGTTGGGACTTCTCTTTAACAGATTGTCAAGAATGTCCTTTTTTGTCTCGTCTGTAAGGTTTACGATCCTCATTTTTCTGCCTTTCTTTCTGATTATATTTAATGTGCTTTTACTTGATCTGATCTTTTCTGTTTCAGGTTCAGCGCCTGTCACATAGCACAGTATAACATAAATCGCTTCCAAATAGAAATGATTTATGAGATAAAATTACCTGAAACAAAAAACGCCTGTCAGAGAATAGTTTCCCTGACAAGCGTGGATCAGACTTTCGTCTCATATCATAAACATTATACCAGATACTTCAGTAAATGTCAAATATTATTCATTTCGATACTGGAATCTGCCAACCAGGTCTTTCAACATATCAGCCTGCCTTGACAGTTCCTCGGATGCCGCGGCGCTTTCCTCTGAAGTCGCGGAATTGGATTCCACTACATCGGCAATCTGGCTGATACCATCGGAAATCTGGGACGCTGCCATTGCCTGATCTTCGGACGCGATAGCGATCTCTTCCATGGATTCGTTTACTACCTTGGCATTATCCACAACGGTAAGCAGAGAACTTGCGGTAGCATTGGCAAAACGGATACCTTCCTCCACTGCCAGAATCGCATTCTGAATCAGATCCTTTGTATTCCTTGCAGCTTCCGAACTCTGATCCGCCAACGCGCTGACCTGGGTTGCGACCACTCCGAATCCCTTTCCGTGCTCTCCTGCCCTCGCCGCCTCAATGGAAGCGTTCAGAGCCAGCAGAGCGGTCTGGTCAGCCACATCCTCGATACTGCTGATGATCACCGCAATCTTATCCGATGTCTCCCTGATCTTGTCCATGGCTTCCGTGTTATTCTTCATCTGCTCGTTGCTTTCCATCACACGGTCATTCATATCCGCAACGATCGCCCTTGTCTTCTCCGCGTTCTGGGCGTTTACTTTGATCTTTTCGGAGATATCCGCAATGGTGGCCGTCAACTCTTCCACTGCGCTGGCCTGATCCGTAGCGCCCTCCGCCAGCTGCATGGCCGCGCCGGAAAGATCCTCAGCGCCTCTCTGGACGCTCTTGGCGTTATTGTCAATATCGCGCATCGCAGCGCTCAAGGAGGCAACGATCCCCCTGAAAGAACGGCTGATCTCCGCAAAATCTCCCTTGTAATCCTCGTCGATCGTGATCATGAAATTGCCGTCCGACAATTCTGCAAGGTGGGTGTCAATGTCATTTATTACGTCTTTCAGATCCTGGACTGTCTGTGAAAGGCTGTTCATCAGCGTGGCTGTCTCATCATTTACCTCAGGCGTAGGCGTAGCGGTATGGAGATCGCCCTCCGCCAGCAGTCCCAGCCTCTTTACCACGACGGTAATGGGATGCACGATCCTTTTGCCAAGAACAACGCCGCTTCTGACGCCATATACGGTAAAGGCAATGACGAAGAGGACTGTCAGCACCAGGGACAGGAAAAACATGCCCAAAAACTCATTCCTTACTGCGGCTACGCCGATGCTCCATCCGTTCGTGCCCGGAACCGGCGAATAAGCCACTACCTTTGTCACGCCGTTGTAGGAATAGGTTCCCGTTCCGTCCGCGCCCGTGATCATCTCCTTACAGATCTCGCTGTACTTCCTGAGTTTCCGGTTGGTGTCGCCAAGATGGATACTGTCTTCCACGCCTACCAGGGAGGAATCCAGATCCGCGATGGTGATACCGTTGGAATCCAACATGAACGCTGTACCGCCCTCGCCCACTTTGATGGAACGCATGATATCGTTCAGGGATTCCCCGTCAGGCACATAGACTACGGCGCCCACGGGCGTTGTCCCGGGAATGCCGCCCTCCCATAAAGGGGCTGCCACGGCATAAGATACCTCTTTTGTGACATCACTGTACGCCGGCGTGGAAATATAAGTATTGCCTTTCATGGCCTCCGCGAAAAACGGCCTGTCAGACAGATCCGCTCCCGAGATCACATCCACACCGCTGCTGTCCAGCAGGAATCCCGTTTCAAAATTATGATCCTGAATCCTCTGGTCCAGGATGGCCGCTTTGTCCTCCACTGACCTGTCAGGGTCGGCAAGGCGGGCTATGCTTCCTGTCTCATAAGCGATCGCAACATACTCCTGAAGCGCGGCGGCAACATAATTAGCCGCTACCCCCGAAGTATTGTTGATAGTCTCAGAAACCGCGTTTATGGATGAATTATAGCTTAAAATGGAAGTGATCACTCCCAGCACGATACAGCAGATCATGATAGTACGCGCAAAATTTACAGAAATCTTCTTTTCGATACTGACGAACCCACCGTCCTGTCTTCCGACCATAAGTTTCCTTTGTGATGTGTTACTGTTCTCTTTTTGCATAAGTTTCCCCCATTCCCGGCGGCTCCAATGAAATTTCCCTGTGACTGAGTCCTTCGCGATCGCAGCGGAGTTATATTGTATGCTTTTGAAAAGCTGAGACCGCTATACAATGCGTGTGTTACCAGTCATGGAGCGAACAGTAACATTTTCATATCCGGCAGTATCTGTTTTTCATATTTATTTCCGAAGCGCCAAAATTTTTCTAAACACATTATAGCACTAATAGGAAAAAAATACTATTGATTTTTTGAATTACTTTAAAATTTATTTAAATGCCTGTTATCACAGCTTTTCGCGCAGCTTATTCACCAGTTCTTTGATCCGCTCCGTCTCCATCTGCATGCTGACAGGGTTCACGATCATCCTGGCGGACAGGGAGCAGACCTCCTCCAGCACCCCAAGGCCGTTCTCTTTCAGAGTGGAACCCGTCTCCACGATATCCACGATCACATCGGACAGTTCCACCAGCGGCCCCAGTTCCACGGAGCCGTTCAGCTTGATGATATCCACGGTCTGATGCTTCTTATTATGGAAATATTCCCTTGCAATATTAGGATATTTGCTTGCCACACGGATCCTCTCATGATGCTGCAGCAATTCCCTGGCAGAATCCGGCCCGCAGACGCACATCCTGCACTTTCCGTAACCTAAGTCCAGCACCTCATAGACATTCCTGTTCTCCTCCAGGATCGTATCTCTGCCCACAATGCCGATATCCGCCGCGCCGTACTCCACATAGGTGGGTACATCCGGCCCCTTTGCCAGAAAGAACCGTAATTTCAGTTCCTCGTTGACAAAGATCAGCTTCCGGGAGTTCTTGTCCTTCATCTCCTCGCAGGTGAGCCCAATCTCCTCGAATAATTCCATGGTCTTAACCGCCAGCCTGCCCTTGCCCAGGGCAAAGGTCAGATATCTTTCCGCACTCATTTGATGGATGTCCCTTTCTGCGCTCAATCCTGTTTCCATTGTTGCTTTCGTCCCCGCGCCGCATCAGTCTTTTCTGGTCAGGATGGCGGCGATATTTTCCCTGCGGAGCCTCTGGGCCTCCGCCAGCTTCTCTTCATAATCATTCTTACCATAATAAAGAATCTGCGCCGCTCTCTCCAGGGGAATCTCAACTTTCTGCCTGGAGAACGCTTCCATGATACTGTCTATGACCACGCAGAAGCCCACCGCAGGCGCTTCTTTGCCGAAATGCTTCAACAGATGGTCGTATCTGCCGCCTTTCACCACTGCCTCTCCCACGCCGTAGGTATAGGCCTTGAAAATGACGCCGGTATAATAATGATATTTGCTCAGCATCCCCAGGTCAAAGGAGATATACTCGGCCACCCCGTAAGCCTTCAGCACCTCATACAGCTTCTCAAGCCTCTCGATAGCCGCCAGGGAGCGGGCGTTGCCTGCCATGTCTCTGGCTTCCGCGAGGGAACACATATTGCCGAACATATCCGCCACTTTCAGCAGCTTCCCCCGATAGGGCTCCGCCACATTTCGCCCGACCAGCAGTTCCTGGGCCGCGAAATAGTTCTTGCCGGAGATGCATTCCCTGAGATCCAGTTCCGTCTCCTCGTCCAGGCCTGCCTCTTCACAGAGACCCTTAAAGTATTCCACCTGGCCGATGCTCACTTGAAAACGCTTTAACCCCGCGTCCAGAAGCGTTTCCACCACCAGGCTGATCATCTCGCCGTCCGCCTCCACCGACGGCTCGTTGATCAACTCCGCGCCCATCTGGGTCACTTCCTTTGATTTCCCCTGTAGATTGGAGGTATTGTTAAAGGTATTTCCCATGTAACTGAACCGTAAGGGCACCTGCTCCTCACAGAAATACTTGGCGGCGCAGCGGGCGATGGAGGGGGTGAAATCCGGGCGCAGCACAAGGGTGTTGTTCTCCTTGTCAAAAAATTTGTATAATTCCCTACTGGGCGTGGTTCCTACCTCTTTGGAAAAGACATCGAAAAATTCAAACGTGGGGGTCTGGATGTCCTGATAGCCATAGAGATGCAGCTTCTCGCGGATCTTCCGCTCCACGTATAATTTCTGTTCATATTCTTTTCCGTAGATGTCCCGAACTCCCTCGGGGGTATGCAACAGTTTTTTGCTCATAAGATCCTCCATTTGATCAATCATCCTTCCAAGCAGCCGTTACCATGCCAAAGGGATAAACTTGTTACCATGCCGTTCACAAGCGGCACAAATGGCCATGAAATCCACGGCCTGGCAACAAGTTGATGCACACAAAACGCCAAAGGACGGCGTTTTGGCGCCTGCTGTCTCGGATTTTGACATAAAAATGCCAAAATCTCTCGCGGTGCCGTCCGGTGCCGTTTACTTTCAAACTTTATGTAGTATATCGGATTCTCCTGCTGCTGTCAAGGCTTCATTCCCTGTCCTCCAGGTCTTTCTGCAGCATATCCAGATAGGGGACCAGGATGCCGTGTTTCTTAGGAAGGATGTACGCAGGGTTCAGTTCCTCATAGCGGAAGCTTTTCCGTCCGCCCTCCTGCGCCCGGCGCCAGAAAAAGAGCAGCATCTCCAGAGGGAGATAATACATCACATCCTTATGGGTATAGTAGATCAGGAAAAAGGCGATCCCGCCCTGTTTTTCAAAGTTTTCCATGAACCTTACCTGATGCGCATGGATATTCTGCAGGGAAAAGGTATCCACGGCGCACTCCTTTGCATCGAAACACACCGGAATGCCCTGCACCGCCCCGATATAATCCACCGTGCTCTTCTGCTCGAAATAGGCCAGGGTGATCTGCCTGTTTTCCTTGTCGATCCTGATGGGGGTGATGGGAGTGGGGATCTTCTGGATCAGAGCCAGTCCCGCTTCCTCGTATTTTTCATTTGTACGGTTTATCATATCCTCCAGAGTGGAGCCGCGCAGCCCTCTGGAATTCCAGGTTGCCATTTATGTATCCAGCCCTTTCCGTCCTACATCAGCCCCAGTGCCCTCTTTACTTCCATAAACTCCCTCGGTTCCGGCGCAGTGAATTCACGTCCGCCAAGAGACGCGCCCACGCCGGATGTTATCTCGGGAAAAACAACGCGGCATGCATGCAGCAGCTGGTGGCTCAGACCATACTCCTGCTTCCACCTGCGGTTGATCTTATCCCCGCCATATTTGAAGTCCCCGATCAGAGGATGCCCCATGCTGGCCAGGTGGGCGCGGATCTGATGCGTTTTCCCTGTGATCAGCTCGACCTCCAGGTAAGTATGACCGTTCTTGATGCCAAGGAAAGTATAGCCTGTTTCGATATACTCCTGTTTCTGCTCAGAAGATGGCTTGGAGCCGGCCTGCGGTTTATACTGTTTCGAGATGACTGCCTTGTTGGCCTTTTCGTCCTTGAACAGGTATCCCTGGACTCTGCCCTCTTCCCTCAGTTCGCCGACGCAGATGGCATGATAGAATTTCCGCACTTTTTTTTCACGAAGGCATTGGCTCAAGAACTGCAGCCCTGCCAGTGATTTCCCACACAGCACGATGCCGCTGGTATTGCGGTCAAGGCGGTTGCAGACAGACGGGCGGAATGTATGAAAGTCCGCCGCCAGCCCCGGATCTTTCTGTAACAGATAGCCCACCAGCCATTCATTTAAACTGCTGTCCTCCGATCCTGCTTTCTGGGTCAAGATCCCGGCAGGCTTGTTCAGGAACAGGAAGTGTTCGTCCTCATAAACGATCTGTATGCCCTTTAACGATCTGTATGCCTTTTCGTATTCTGAGAAAGAAAGCCCTTTCCCGGCGGTTTCCGATGGCATTTGATCCTGTCCCGCTACAATCCCTGAAAATTTTTCAAAGGTCTCCTGTGAAAAGAAAAAGCTGACGGCATCTCCCTCTTTCAGCTTCTCGGAACCTTCCGCTTTTCTGCCGTTCAGAGTGATATTTTTCTTGCGCAGCATCTTATAGAGAAATCCCGTGCCCGCATTGGGCAGATATTTGTGCAAAAATTTGTCCAGGCGCTGCCCAGCCTGATTGCTTCCTATGATCGTTGACTGCATACTCCCTCCTTATAAAACAACACTCTTCAAAGTAGCCATGACCGCAGCTGTCCTGTCCTCGTCCGCTTCCAGCCCGTTCATCTGCTCCAGCCGTTCCGTGTATTTGTTCAGATCCGTAAAGACTTTCACCGTCACATCTTTCAGGCCGTCCATCTTCAGGATATTGTCGATATGTTTATAAAAATCATTCTCCGGAAAATCCGGCTTCTCGGAATAGCCGCAGACCGTGTTCCCCCGGACCGCCATATGGCTGACCACATAATTCTTCTGATAAGAAGTAAACACCATATCATACAGGCAGCACAGTCCCCGGCAATGCTTCTCGATCCTGGCCGCCGCATCCGCGCCGCAGCTTTGGAACCGCAGGAACATGATAACGCTGACCGCGCTCTTGCTGGCGGGCAGGCAGCCTAAGATCGCCACCACCGTCAACAGGTTTGTCTTTCGTCCCGTCTGGATATACCCCGCCGCGAACAGGGAAAGAGAGATCCCAAAATAGAGCAGCGTCCGGATGATCTCATACTTTTTCTGAGTGTCGATATAATTTTTTGTGCCTCTGTATTTCTCCGCGGAAAATATCCTCATCAACTGCATGATATCACAACCCTTTCTGTTTGATCCCAATTCCGCACGTTCCTTGCATCATGCTGTCTTTGGCAGAGTCATTTCCAGCCGCAGGATCCATGCGCCCGCAAATGCTCTGGGCATTATGCGGGAGAATGCTGTTTTAAATATCTCATCGCCTTGAAGAGCAGGTCGTGGGGAACTGCCTTGGCAAGGCACTGGAAGTATTTGATGGGCAGGCCGTACACGGACATGGTACGCTTATAGTAGGAATCTTTCAGCGCCAGCGCCACCACTTTGTCCGGGCTTACCATGGTATACTTCTTGATGGAAAGGGTGGTTCCCGTTTTCTCCGCAATGTCAAAAAAGGGTGTGTCCACGGGGCCGGGACAGACGCTGGTGACATAGATCCCGGCTTCCTTAAGCTCCTCTCCCAGCGCCCTGGAAAAGCTTAACACATATGCCTTTGTAGCCGCGTAGACCGCAAAGTCCGGCTGGGGCAGGAAAGCCGCGCTGGACGCCATCTGGATAATGCGGCTGTTCTTTCGCATATAAGGGATCATGCGATGGGTCAGGGCGGTCAGTGCCTCGCAGTTCAAACGAACCATCTCCTGCGCCGTCATGCGCTCCTGCTCGCTGAAAGGCCCCATGACTCCGAAGCCCGCCGCGTTGATCAGCATCCTCACGGTGGCGTTTTTCTCGATCAGCAGATCCTCAAGGACATCCAGCTTTTTATCGTCCGTGATATCCATGGCGATCACCCTTGCCTTATGCTCCAGCACTTTCGCCACTTCCTCCAGATGTTCCCTGTTCCTGGCAATCAGCCAGAATTCATCAATCGTAACAAAGTAATTGTCCATCTGCATGGCAAATTCCATGCCGATGCCTGAGGACGCTCCTGTGATGATTGCAACATTCATGTGTTTTCCCTTCCTTTCTGAACTTTGATGATATATCAGCCTTTTTTCTTATGTATGTTTCGGATGGTCTTCTTTTTCCGCGGTGAGCCGTTTCCACGCTGCTGTCCGCTTCCCTGCGCCACCTGTCTGCCCGCTCTTTTGGCCGTATCCTGCTGCTTCTTTCTGTCTGTGGCCCTGCCATTTCGTTTCGCCGCCTTGCCCTCCGTACCGCTGTCTCTTGCGACTCTGCCCGTGGGTCTCTCCTGCCCCATCTTCCGTGGGCGGATCAGGCACTTCTTGTCGAACCCGATGAGATCCGTCCTGCCCGCTTTGACCAGCGCTTCATGGACCAGATCGTAATTCTTCGGGTTCCGGTATTGTATCAACGCCCGCTGCATCGCTTTCTCGTGGGGATTGCGGCACACATACACCGGCTTCATATCCCTGGGGTCCAGCCCCGTATAATACATGACCGTGGACATGGTGGAGGGCGTGGGATAAAAGTCCTGCACCTGTTCCGGCATATAGCCCATGTCCCGCAGGTACTCCGCCAGTTCAACGGCCTCTTTCAAGGTGGAACCGGGATGGGAGGACATCAGGTAAGGCACCAGGAACTGATCTTTGCCCACCTGGGCGTTCAGCTTTTTATACTTTGCCACAAAACGCTCGTAGACCGCGTTCTCCGGCTTTCCCATCCTGCGCAGCACCGCGTCGGAAATATGCTCCGGCGCCACTTTCAGCTGCCCGCTCACATGATGCTCCACCAGTTCCCTGAAAAAGGTATCGTCCTGATCCGCCAGCAGATAATCAAAACGGATGCCGGAGCGCACAAAGACCTTTTTCACCCCCGGAAGCGCCCTGAGCTTCCGCAGCAGTTCCAGATAATCGCTGTGATCCACATACAGATTCTTACAGGGCGAGGGGAACAGGCACTGTTTGTTCTTGCAGACGCCGTAAGTCAGCTGTTTCTCGCAGGAGGGATGCCGGAAATTGGCCGTGGGGCCTCCTACATCGTGGATATAGCCCTTAAAATCCGGTTCTTTGATCAGCAGCTTTGCTTCTCTGATGATCGACTCATGGCTTCTGGCCTGCACCGTCCTGCCCTGATGGAAAGTCAGTGCGCAGAAACTGCATCCCCCGAAGCACCCCCGGTTGCTGATCAGGGAAAACCTGATCTCCGCGATCGCCGGGACACCGCCCTTTTCCTCATAGGAGGGATGATAGGTGCGCATGTAGGGCAGCGCGTAGACATCATCCATCTCTGACCTGGTAAGGGGCGGCTGGGGCGGATTCTGCACCACATAGACCCCGTTGGGATATTTTTCCATCAGGACTTTGCCGTTGCAGAAATCCGTGTTTTCATTCTGGATGGCAAAGCTTCTGGCATACAGAGACTTGTCTGCTCTCATCTCCTCATAGGAGGGCAGTTCTATGGCGTCATAGATCCCTGAAATGTCCTTTGTGCGGTAGACCGTCCCCGGGACAAAGGTGATGTCCGACACCGCGATACCGCTGGCCAGGGCGTCCGCGATCTCCACGATGGACTTCTCCCCCATCCCATAGGAAATGAAATCCGCCTGGCTGTCCAGCAGCAGGGAGCGCTTAAAGCTGTCCGTCCAGTAATCATAATGGGCCATACGGCGCAGGCTGGCCTCGATCCCGCCGATGATCAGGGGCACATCCTTATAAGTCCTGCGGATCAGGTTCCCATAGACCGCCGTGGCATGGTCGGGCCGCTTTCCCATCTCCCCTCCCGGGGTAAAGGCATCCGTGGAGCGCCTCTTTTTCGAGACGGAATAATGGTTCACGCAGCTGTCCATATTTCCCGCGGAGACCAAAAACCCCAGCCTGGGACGTCCCAGCAGGGTAATGCTGTCGTCCCTTTTCCAGTCCGGCTGCGAGATGATCCCCACCGTATATCCGTGTGCCTGTAAGATACGGCTGATGATGGCGTGGCCGAAAGAGGGATGATCCACATAGGCGTCCCCGATCACATACACGAAATCAAGCTGCTCTATCCCACGCTCCCGCATATCTTCGGGAGATATGGGCAAAAATCCCTCACTGCTCTTCAAAGAATCCATAATAATCCTCTATATAATAATCCGCAAGCTGCTTTTTTTCTTCCCTGTTGGGAATGGAAAAATCATCCTCCACGGCGCAGACTCTCATGCCCGCGTTTTTCCCTGCCTGGATGCCGGGTATGATATCCTCGAACACCAGACAGCGTCCATGCTCCGCGTTCAGCCCGTTCGCCACCGCAAAATAGATGTCCGGCGAAGGCTTTCCCCGTTCCACCTCGCTGCCCGTGACGATGCAGGTAAAGTAATCCTTTAAATGATGCACCGCCGCGATGTTTTCCACCAGTTCCCTGGAATTGCTGGTGGCAATGCCAAGCTTGATGCCCCGCTCCCTGCACCCCTTTAAAAATCCGGGGATCCCCGGCTTTAGGGGCACTTCGTGCATATATTTGTCCCAGGCCATCTCGTTCCAGGTGCGCTTGATCTCCTCCAGGGGATCCGGGATGGGAAAATGCTCCTTAAAATAAACCGCTGTCTCATGGAAGCTCATGCCCGCTATCTCAGACTGCAGATCCGGCGGCAGTCCGACCCCGAACCGACCCAGATACTCGATATCGATCTCATGCCATATCCACATGGAATCCACCAGGGAACCGTCCATATCGAAGATGACCGCGTCTATATCCTTTAACATTTCAGCTTTCATGTAACACTTTCTCCTCCTGTATGGTCAGAGGCCGGTAATCTCCCGGCGCCAGCCCCTCGTCCAGTCCGATCTTCCCGAAGCGTATCCTTTTCAGCGCGGTGACCTGATTGCCCACCGCCTGCAGCATACGCTTGACCTGATGATACTTCCCCTCCTGTATGGTCAGACGAATGATATGTTCCGATAATATATCGACCCTTGCCGGTAAAGTCGGCCTCTCTTCCCCAATGTCCACACCCTGTTCCAGCTGCCTGATATCCTCCCCGGACAACGCATGATCCACATTGACCTGGTAGGTCTTGTCCACATGCTTTTTCGGGGAAAGGAGCCGGTGCGCCAGTTCCCCGTCATTGGTCAGGATCAGCAGCCCCTCCGTGTCCTTGTCCAGCCTGCCCACGGGGAAAAGATCTTTTCTCCCCTCCGCCGCCAAAAGTTCCACCACCGTGCCCGCAGTGTTGTCCCGTGTGGCACAGACAACGCCTTTGGGCTTGTTGAGCATGTAGTAGACATACCTTTGATACGTCAGCATCTTCCCCTGAAAGGCCACCCGGTCTTGCTGTTCCTCTATTTTATGATCCGCCGATCGTATGATCTGGCCGTTGACGGATACAAGTCCCTTTTTGATGGATTCTTTTACCTGGCTGCGGCTTCCCATATTCAGTTCGCACAAATATCTGTCAAGACGCATAAAACCTCACAAAACAAACATATACAAGTATGGAGCATTCTATAAAGAAAGGAGCCTGTCCCTTTGAACCTGCCTGCAAGAATGAAACGATCCGGAGTCCGGCTGTCCGGCACGATCCTGTTCCTGCTGTTCACCGCCTGCATCCTGACCCACTCGGAACTCAGCTTAAGCTACGCCTCACTGGGGCTTAGGCTGTGGCTGGATAAAATGATCCCGTCCCTGCTTCCCTTTATGATCCTGTCAGGGATCGTCATACGGCTGGGACTGACGGAAAACATTGCCTCTTTCGCCTATCCTCTGATCCGGCCCCTCTACCGCGTCCGCAAAAATGTCTGCTACTGCATGATGCTTGGTTTTCTCTGCGGTTTCCCCATGGGGGCAAGAGTGGTGGCGGATCTCTATTCCAGAGGCCGACTCACCAGGGAAGAGGGCGAATATCTGCTGTGCTTCTGTAATAACATCGGCCCTGTCTATTATTGCAGTTTTGTGCTGCCTCTCCTGCACAGGGAACTGGCTGTGCCCTACCTCTTCGGCATGTATGGGATCCCCGCCCTGTACGGGGTCTTCCTGCGCTATACCCGGTATCGCAGTCTGGGGAATCTGCTGTCTGAAAGAACGATCCCGCCAGGCAGGCGCGGGCGTTTTATCTTCCGCCCACAGCCGACGCCCCGCAGCCGGGCAGGCCTGCACAAGCAGCCGGATTTCCAGGATAGCTCACAGAGCGCTCTCATTGCCTGTGAAAAAAAACATGACCACCTCGTCCGCAGGGGAGAACGCCTGCTCTCCGAGACGGATCAGGCCATCAGCGCCGCCATCCGCAGTATCCTGACCCTGGGGGGATATATGATCCTGTTCAACCTGATGAACCTGATCCCTCATGTGCTGTGCGGGAAACAGATTCCCCTGCCCGCGCCGCTCTTCGAGATCACCGGCGGCTTAAGCATGCTGCAGGCGCAGGCGCCGCTGTACAGCCTGCTGGCGCTGTCCTTTGGCGGTTTTTCCTGTATCGCCCAGACCTACAGCTGTATCAGGGACACGGATCTCTCCATCGTGGACTATACTTTACATAAAGTCATCCTGACACTGCTGAACGCGCTTTTCTATCTCTGCTGGTCCCTGTTGTCGCCCGGTTCCTTTCTCCGCTGACGGCGGCGTTTCCGGCGTTTTTGGTAAGTAACATACTGGGAGATGAAAAAAGCGATGAACAAAAGGATCACAAATACCAGGCACAATTGTAAAAAGCTTAAAAGGCTGACTTCCTGTTTCTCCTCCACGCTCTCTGAGAGCGCGGGCCGGAAAGTGGTGGTGCCGGGAAGTTCTTTTGCCTCAGGATCCCCCGACGCGGGAGGTTCCTGATTTTCCAAGGAAGCCTGGGGGCTGCCCTCCGGCTCCTCCGCTGCTCTTTGGGGCACTTTCAGCGGATTGCTTTCCGTGTAGAGGTCATAGGGATTATAAGCGCGCAGTATGATCTCCGGCGTTATGTCTGCGGGAATCTCCAGTTCCAGCTGGAAAGAATCCGTATATGTGCCGGTCAGGGTATCACAACCGGGCCAGACCTCCCTTCGACTAAAAGTCGCTCCCCCGTCCAGGCTGTAGCTGTAGTACATCAGAGGAGAATCATAGTCCGCCGCGGTCACGTTTATCGTGATCCTGCCCTCGCTGTCATACTCCGATGCCAGCGCGATCTCACAGAAGTCCGGCTCCGTGTCGTCATTTCTGGTAAGGCTGTTCAAGGAGGTGGCGCTGGCCTCTATCAGGGAATGGGCGGAATGATCCACCCCCAGTTCACTGCTGGAGAGCCCGAAATACCTTGCCACCGCCGTGGCATCCGCAATGCCGAAAGCCACCAGGTCTTCATTCGAATCACAGTAGGAAGTGTCCCTGTCGTTATCCACATGGCAGTGCTCGATGATCAGCGCCGGAAATCCCAGTTCCACGGATTCCCTGATGATGCCATAGTAATCACCATGATCCCCAAGCCTGGTCTTCACCCCCCGGATCAGCAGTCCCATTTCTTTTGCTTCCGTGAGAAATTCATAGCCGAACTGAAGCCCGTAGCCGTTGTAGGGGGACACGGAGGACACCCATACCTCGGAGCCGAACAGTTCATGGTTCTCAGACGCGTTATAATGGATGCTGAGCATAAGATCAGCATCCACGCTGGCCGCGAATTCCGCCCGCTCCTTCAAGGACATCTTCACATCTTCCGTCCTGGTGAGATATACCTCCACGCCGTCATATTTTAGCAGTTCATCATACATCGCCATGGCGGTAGTCATGGTCATGAACTTTTCTTCATGGTTATTTTCAAGCGTTCCTCTGTTGTCCCCTCCATGCCCCGGATCTATCACGATGACAAGCTTATCGCCTGTATCCTGCAGCCTGTCGGCTGCATGGGCGTTGAGCGGAAACAGGAGCATCAGGGCGATAGCGGCAAGTACGGTAAAGCGTTTGAATGTTTTGTTGATCATAGTACTCCTTATCAAGTCGATATCCGTGCAGACACGATTTTCCCTCATTGCCCGCGGGAGTCAATAACCCCGCTGCAAGCACAATGCGTCCACAGGACGCTATGGTATTGACTTGGCTCATTGCCCGCGGGAATCAAAGACCCCGCAGCAAGCTGACGGGGTATCAATCTTGCAACGCAGCAAGCTGCGGGGTATTTGACCCTCGCGGCATTCGCCAAGGTCCAAGGGAATCATGATTCCCTGGACTTATGGCTCATTGCCCGCGGGAATAAAGAACCAGCTTCCTCGCGAAAACCGGTTCTTCCCTTTTCGTTTCTGAAATTACATCAGGTCGATCCCGCTGCTGCCCCCGGCAGTACCCATGGAATCGTCCAGGTCGTCCATGGGCTGCAGGGCCTGCCTGTTGGACTGTATGACCTCTTTATATTGATTCAGGGAACCCAGCAGGCTGTCATAATGATTGCTGACCGTCTGGATGGCGGAAAGGATCAGCGTCTCCAGCCCCGCCAGCTGCTCCTCGGTGTACCGGGCCGCCTGCATTTTCAGCTCGTTTGCCTCCATGGTCGCTTTATCCAGGATATCCTGCGCCTGCTTGGATGCCATGGATACCACTTCATTGGCCTGGGCATAGGCCTGCTGCATGATCTCATGCTCACTGATCAGTTCGTTGGTCTTGACATTGGTCTCATTGATCAGGGCTTCTGCTTTCGCCCTGGCATCGTTCAAGATCGCCTCTTTATTGCTGATGATCTTCTGATAGCGCTTGATCTCATCCGGCGTCTTCATCCGCAGTTCACGCAGCAGCTCATCAATCTCATCTTTATTGACGATGATCTCCGTGTTGGACATGAACTTCGGTTTGCAGCTCTCGATGTATTCTTCCAATTCGTCAATTAATTGCTCAATCCTGCTGCTCATTCAATTCTCCTCACCTTTTGATCTGATATTTGTCATAAATCAAATCAGCCACAAAATCGGGAACACACTGGCTGATATCACCGCCAAAACAGGCGATCTCCTTCACGCTGGAGGAACTGAGATAAGCATACTCCAGACTGGTGGTCAGGAACATGGTATCCAGCTTTCCCTTGGAGAGCAGGCGGTTGGTCTGCGCGATCTGCAGTTCATACTCAAAGTCCGTGATCGCCCGCAGCCCCCTCACTGCCACATGGAGATTGTTCTCAGCGGCGTAATTGATCAGCAGCCCGCTGAAACTGTCTACCTGCACATTGGGGATATCCTTTGTAGCCTCCTCCAATATCTTAACACGTTCCTCCACAGAAAACAACGGTGTCTTCACCTTATTGTTCAAAACACTGACGATCAGGACGTCAAATATCTCCGCTGCCCGTCTGATGACATCCAGATGGCCGAATGTTACCGGATCAAAACTTCCGGGATAGACTGCTCTCTTCATGCTAACCCCCCATGTTGCCGCTCTGCGGCGACCAGACACGTATTTTTATCCGACCGTCTCCGCTTTTCGGATGAACAGATGCTTATTTGTTCTGTACTTCTTTTCCTTTTGTACGGTGTAGCCCATTGCCTCCAGATAAGAGAAATCCGTATCCAGCGCGGCCTCCACCACGATCAGGGTATCCTCTGTGACATAACGCATATCCCGCAGCAGCGACAGGACATTTTTCTCATATCCGCTCTGGTAAGGCGGATCCATGAAGATCACATCCGCATTTTCCTTGCCGATGCCGGACAGGCCGCTGAACACATCCTGCTTTAATACTATAGCACGGTCCTCCAGTTTCGTAAATGTAAGATTTTGCCGGATGCAGGAGATCGCTTTCGACGCGTTGTCAATAAAATATGCTTTCCTTGCGCCGCGGCTCAGCGCCTCGATGCCGATCCCGCCGCTGCCGCTGAACAGGTCAACAAAGACAGCGTCAGGCACATAGGTCTGCAGCATATTAAATAAGGTTTCCTTTATCCGGTCAGTGGTAGGTCTGGTGTCCATCCCCTCCGGTGCTTTCAGGGGAAGTCTTCTGGCTGTTCCTGCGATCACTCTCATAATAATAACTCCTTATTCCAGTTCCGCTTCTTCACTACAGCACCCATGCCAGCGGAAAGGTTGTTCAGCCGCGTTTGCGTCTGAAAACCTTTTCGGGCGCTTCCGTTCCGAAGCTGTTTGATTCCAGTTCCGCTTCTTCACTACAGCGCCCATGCCAGCGGAAAGGTTGTTCAGCCGCGTTTGCGTCTGAAAACCTTTCCGGGCGCTTCCGTTCCGAAGCTGTTTTAGGCGCGGATCTTTGTTCCCTTGCCATCACGTTTGGCAAGCTTTAAGTCGTTTAAGGTAATGTGCTTCTCTTTGTAAACGATCTCCTCATTGTCAATGACTTTGGTATAATATACCGCTTCCACGACGTCCTTTGCGCTCAGCTTCATGCCACGGACGCCGACGGCTCCCTTTTTCTTCTCGGGGATCTCCTCGATCAGGAAACGCAGGAAATAGCCCTCTTTCGTCTGCAGGATGATATTTCGCTGCTCTGACAGTGTGGTGACGCTGACCACGCTGTCCCCCTCGGCAAGCTTTGTGGCTGCCACGGTACGCTTCGCCACGTCAAACTCCCCGCCGTCCACGATCTTCAGCATGGACTGGGCGGTGACAAAGACAAGCTGACGCAGGTTCAAATCCGTCTGGCTGGCAATGTAGACAATCTCCTCTTTCTCGGAATTGAAATTGCTGACATTGTCTATGGGCGTACCCTTGTCACGGAATTTGCCAAAAGGCAGATCCATGACCTTGATGGTGTGCAGCTGCCCCGTATCAGTAAAAAGGCAGACCTTTCCGGTATTTTTGCAGGTGACCACAAATCTGTTCTCGCCATCGGCTGCCTCCCTGTTC
Source organism: Lachnospiraceae bacterium (assembly GCA_023664345.1). Classification (GTDB taxonomy): domain Bacteria; phylum Bacillota; class Clostridia; order Lachnospirales; family Lachnospiraceae; genus Acetatifactor. The sequence continues at coordinate 57,963 of JAMPFQ010000008.1, forward strand.
CTTTCGTAGGTGGGCATATCGATGATCTTGGCATAGCCAAAGCGGTCCATGAGGAAGATCACTTCCATCTCTTCCACTTCTTTTTCCTTATAGACGGCTTCCTCTGCGTTCTCTATGACGGTCCTGCGTTTTCTTCCGTATTCTTTTTTATAGCCGTCCAGTTCGTTCATGATGACCTGAGCCATGGAATCCCGGCGGTCTAAAATGTCCTCATAACGATAGATATTGGCCATGGTCTCCTCGTGCTCATTGATCAGCGCCTCGATCTCCAGGCCGATCAGCTTGTACAGGCGCATCTCCAGGATGGCATTGGCCTGCTTCTCCGTAAACATCAGCTGGGTGGCCATGATTCTAGATTCCTTGCTCTTGAACTTGATGCCGTCGATCTTGCCCTCCACCAGACAGGCTTTCGCCATGGCACGGTCTTTGGAGCCTCGCAGGATCTCGATGATCAAATCGATCACGTTGCAGGCCTTGATCAGTCCCTCCTGGATCTCCTTTTTCTCCAGTTCTTTCGCCAGCAGATTGGTATATTTCCTGGTGGCGATCTCAAACTGAAAGTCCACGTTCGCCTTGATGATGGCTTTCAGTCCCATGGTCTCCGGCCTGCCGTTGTAGATGGCCAGCATGTTGACCCCGAACGTATCCTCCAGCCTGGTCTTTTTGTAAAGCAGGTTCACGAAGTTTTCCGGATCCGCGTCCCTGCGCAGTTCGATCACAATGCGGATTCCCTCTTTGGAAGACTGATTGGAGATATCCACAATGTCCTGGGTCTTCTTCGTCTCCGAAAGCGCTGCCACATCGGACAGGAACTTGGAGATATTGGCGCCGATCATGGTATAGGGGATCTCCGTGATGACCACGTTGGTCTTGCCGCCCTTGACCTTTTCAAATTCCACCTTGCCCCGGAGTTTGATCTTGCCCGTGCCGGTCTCGTAGATGTTCAGCAGTTCGTCCTTGTTGGTGACGATGCCGCCGGTGGGGAAATCCGGGCCTTTTAAGTGGCGCATCAGTTCCCTGGTGGTGATATTTTCATCCAGCATATAGGCTTTAACGGCGTCGATCACTTCGTTCAGGTTATGGGGCGGGGTGCTGGTGGTCATGCCCACGGCGATCCCCTCTGATCCGTTCACCAGAAAATTGGGGATCTTCACGGGCAGGACTTCCGGCTCTTTCTCCGTCTCGTCAAAGTTTGGCATGAAATCCACCACGTCCTTATCCAGGTCCCCCAAAAAGGCCTCCTGGGTCACTTTCTGGAGTCTGGCCTCGGTATAACGCATGGCAGCGGCGCCGTCCCCCTCGATATTGCCGAAATTGCCGTGGCCGTCCACAAGGGGCATCCCTTTCTTGAAATCCTGGCTCATGACCACCAGCGCGTCGTAGATGGAACTGTCCCCGTGGGGATGGTATTTACCCATAGTATCGCCCACGATACGGGCGCTCTTACGGTAAGGTCTGTCATAGCGGATGCCCAGTTCGTGCATATCGTAGAGGGTCCGGCGCTGCACCGGCTTTAAGCCGTCCCTGACATCCGGCAGCGCCCTGGCGATGATGACGCTCATGGCATAATCTATAAAAGATTTCTGCATCTCCTCAGAGTATTCTGTTTTGATGATCCTGTTGTCGTCCATTTGTGATACCTTTCATGAAGAATGCCTTACAGACATTCCAGTTTCCGCAGGAATCCCTCCATGCTTTCCGCCAGGATGCCATGGGGATTCTTCTCATATTTTTCATAGTGGCCGTATCCCAGATCCACCCATTCCACGGCTCCGGTCCGGTTGTCGATCACGATCGTGATATTGCCTATATTGGTGTAAAAGTGTCCTATGTACACGCGCTGTCCGAAATCGTTTCCCCCGGTCCATAGATGAAAATGCTCCCGGATAAGCCTGGCCGCGCTCTTTTCACTGACGCAGGGCAATAACCGGATCTCCGTATTCCCACTGATCTTATGAAAAGCAAACCATGTGTCAAAACACTTATTCCCAATGGGAACGGTAAAGTCCTTTTCCGGCAGGACGACGGTTCCCACCACCGTTGGCGCAAACACCCTGGAATAAAAGTCTTTCACGCTTTCATGCAGCGAAAATCCCAGAAACAGTTCCGCTCTCTCAAAGTCAGGCTCCACACTGCCCCGGTTCACGGATAGATACTCCCCGAGAGTAACATTTGCCTCGCAGATGGTTCCGGAACGCGGTTCCCCGCCGCATCCGTCCGGGCCGTTTTGAAACAGTTCGCGGTAAATGGCGTCAACCCGCGGGATGTCCTTTTTTGCCGGGGGCTTTTCCATGCTGCCCAGATCCGGGAACTGCCTGCGTAAGTCGTCCGGCATGATCGCCCATAATCTATGAGCCTTTGGCACAAATTCCTCCAGGGGTATACTGTCATAGATTTCTCCCAGCTTTTTACAGATATCCGCCGGCAGGCTCTGTCCGCCATACTTCTGAGGGTCACTCCGGTAGTTTGCGTCCAACGCGATACGGGTCTTTTTCAGGTCGGTCGAAATAAATTCCAGTTCCAGCAGGAATTCATCCTCCGGGTTCTCCAGAAAATATTTGTTCAAAGTATTTTCATAACTGTTTTCCGGCTGAAATCCTGCCATCTCGAACAGGAGCGATAACAACAGGTCTTCCCACATACCATATTCCTCCTTGTCACACATCCAACTCCGCTTCCTGGGCGTGCTTATAGATAAACGCCTTGCGGGGAGGGACTTCCGTGCCCATGAGCAGTTCCGTCACCTCGGAGGCCATGCGGGCGTCCTCGATCTCCACCAGCTTCATGCGGCGTGTCTCCGGGTCAAGGGTGGTCTCCCACAGCTGCTGGGCGTCCATCTCGCCGAGACCCTTGTACCGCTGCAGGGTAAAAGGGCCTTTGTGGCTCTTCCGGTATTTCTCCAGCGCCTTGTCGTCATAGAGGTATTCCTCTTTTCCCTTGCTGGGCATGGCTTTATACAAAGGCGGCATGGCAATATAGACATGCCCCTCGAAGATCAGTTCCGGCATGAAACGGTAGAATAATGTGAGGAGCAGCGTGGAGATATGGGAACCGTCCACATCCGCATCCGCCATGATGATGATCTTGTCGTAGCGCAGCTTTGAAATGTCAAAATCGTTGCCGTAGCCCTCCGAGAAACCGCACCCGAAAGCGTTGATCATGGTCTTGATCTCGGCGTTTGCAAGCACTTTGTCAATGCTTGCCTTTTCCACGTTCAGGATCTTACCCCGGATGGGCAGGATCGCCTGGTACATCCGGTTCCTGGCAGTCTTGGCGCTTCCTCCCGCGGAATCTCCCTCCACGATAAAGATCTCGCACTTGGAGGGATCCTTGGACTCACAGTTTGCCAGCTTTCCGTTGGAGTCAAAGGAAAACTTCTGCCTGGTCAGCATGTTGGTCTTGGCCCGTTCCTCCGTCTTGCGGATCTTGGCTGCCTTTTCCGCGCAGGAAATGATGTTTTTCAGCGTCTCCAGATTGCGGTCAAAGAAGCGCGTGATCTCCTCTCCCGTCACCTTGCTGACCACCTTCGCGGCGTCCTGGTTGTCCAGCTTTGTCTTGGTCTGTCCCTCAAACCGGGGATCCGGGTGCTTGATGGACACCACAGCCGTCATGCCGTTGCGCACGTCGGCGCCGGTAAAATTCACATCTTTCTCTTTCAGAATGCCCAATTCCCGGGCGTATGTGTTGATCACATTTGTGAACATGGTCTTAAAGCCGGTCAGATGCGTGCCGCCTTCGGAATTGTAGATATTGTTGCAGAAGCCCAGCACATTTTCATGGAACTCATTGATATACTGGAACGCCACTTCCACGGAGATTCCCTCGCTCTCGCCGTTAAAGTAGATCACGTCATGCACGGCTTCCTGGGACTTGTTCATATCCTTGATGTAACCCACAATGCCCTCCGGCTCATTGTAAGTGATCTTCTCCGGCGTTTCTTTCCGCTTGTCCTGGAAAATGATGGTCAGGTTGGGATTTAAATAGGCGGTCTCATGGAGACGGCTCTTTACGTCGTCCTCCTTGAAACGGGTCTTGTCGAAGATCGTGTCGTCCGGCAGGAAATTGATGGTGGTGCCGGATTCCCTGGTCTTTCCCTTTATGGGCAAAAGGCCGTCCACCAGCTCCACAACGGGATTGCCCCTCTCATAGGAATCCTCATAGATAAAGCCGCCGATCTTGACCCGAACGGTCAACCGCGTGGAAAGCGCATTCACCACGGAAGAACCCACGCCATGCAGGCCGCCGCTGGTCTTGTACGCGGAATTATCGAATTTCCCGCCTGCGTGCAGGGTGGTAAATACCAGACGCTCCGCGCTCACGCCCTTTTCATGCATCCCCACGGGGATGCCCCTTCCGTTGTCGGATATGGTGGCGGAACCGTCCGCCTCCAGCGTGACGGTTATGGTATCGCAAAAGCCCGCCAGGTGCTCGTCCACGGAATTGTCCACAATCTCATATATCAAATGGTTCAGTCCCTTTGTGGAAACACTCCCGATGTACATGCCGGGGCGCTTCCGCACTGCCTCCAACCCCTCCAGCACCGTAATGCTGGAGGCGCCATAATTGTCTGCTTTCGCCATTGGAATGATTCTCCTTGCTGTTTAGTCCTGTTCATGGCCATTCGACCGCTGATGTCTCGAATAAGGATTATTTTACCATAAAAATTTTATTTTGTAAAAGGAAAACCAAAAGAATGTTCGATTATTTTACACCCCTCAACACCATCGTCAGCGACGTGCTTGTATCCCACTGCTTGATTCCCGCATTGTAAAGTTTCATGCGCTTATCATACCTCTGCCCGATCAGTCCCTTCATCTCACGCACTTCCTCCACGCTTACCACGCCGGGAGCAGCACGGAGCAGGGAGTCCGCCGCATCGATGCTTGTCTGGCGGTGGGCATCGATCATTGCGCATGCCAGTTCTCTGGAATTTCGGGGATCATCGGGAGTGAGATTGACCACTGCATAATCAATGGAAACCTGACGGAAGCCATATTGTTCCATGGCGCGGGGCAGTTCACTTTCACTCATGGCATACTGTCCCACACCGTATCTGCTGTTGATATCCTGATATAAAGCAGATGCCCTTGCCCATACTTCTTTTTCCAGACTGCTTTGCTCCGCAACGCAGTCCGACGTTATATTGATCCCCCGCCTGGCGGACAGCACAAGGCAGACGCCGCCCGGCTTCAACACCCGGAACTGTTCCCCGAAAAACGCGGACGGCTCCACATGCTCCTGCACCGTGTTTGAAATAGTCACGTCAAAAGAAGCATCCTCAAAAGGCAGCGCGGCGGCATCAGCCTCCATAAACTTCAGTCCGGGAGCCCGCTGCGCGGCAAACCGGACAAAGGCGCTGTCCCTGTCCGTCCCCACGATCTCCGCATCGGGATACCAGCGGGCAAGGGCCTGGGTCAGCGCACCGGGGCCGCATCCGATCTCCAGGATCCGCTTCCTGCCTGCAATGTCAAAGGCATCCATGTACGCTCGCCTGTATTCGTCGGAAAACCGCAGCATCCGGGATAAATACAAGGTTCCTGTGTTCTGTACATAGTCGGACCAGATCGTGTTCATTTACTGCCTCCTCTGCTTTCACGCCTCTTATCCGGAAGTAACGCGATTTCATATAAATCGATCTCATGCCCCAGCAGCCGCATGATCTCCAGTTCATCCATGGCATCCATCACCGCGTTATGGGTCTCGCTGTAGCGCCTGTTCTTACGGAGCATCCGCAGAACGTCCTCAACGCCGTATCCCCACTTCATTCTTCCTGTCTTATAGCATTCCGCGGTATCCGGTATGGCGGGATTATACTGACGGTATGCCGCCAGGCGCATGATATCATACCATTCATAGTGCGAATATTCCGGCAGATGGTTCCTGTCAAAATACGCATTGTATGCGAAAAGTTTCCGCACATGATAAGCGTCCAGCCACTCCCTGATCTTCTTTAACGCCTGCTTTCTGTCCGTGACGCGGGCTGTTTTGTCATCCAGCCGCAATTCCTGGGAATACATCCCGCCCACCCTGTATTCCGGGTCGATGATGTAATATACCGAGTCAATTTTATCTTTTGTCCCCGAATCGGCAACCACTACGCCTATCGACATTACCCGGTCATTCCAGTTTGTTTCCGTATCGATCACCGCAAATTTATCCATGGTATGTTCCTTCTGCCCTGTCCGTTTCACATGTGCATCCTGTTTCTATCCTTCGCTGGCATCTTCCATTGAAATATTACTATATTTCTCCCGTTACAACTTGTCAAGAACTTATTTTCATCACTTTTACTGTTTTGCCATGTTTCCCATGCTTCAGGCCATGGAGAACCTGCGATGATACCAATATTTAAGTCCCCGCTGCAGGCGCGGGGACTCAAGTAACGATCATTTTTTGGTTTTTCGCACGGGGCGCAGGACCTCATAGCCTATCACTTCGGGGAAATGGCGCTGGTAGTCCTGGCAGGCTTCCTCGTTCCACTCATATCCCTTTGTTCCGGGGTCAAAATTCCACGCCAGCTTTTCCACTCTCCCCATGACTTCGCCGCAGTCCTTCAGATAATCAAAGGGCGGATGGAAGAAAACAAGATAATCGCTGGCAGGCACTTCCCTGACCTCAAATCCCTCCGGGACGACGCCCTGATGATCCTCCGGCACGCCAAATCCATAAAAGTAACCTTTCCTGCCCTTTTCGTAAAACCACCCCGCTGTATGGCAGGTAACGATCGGGTGGGCGACATGGCTCATGCTGTCAATGGTCCCGCAGATGCTGTCGCAGTCATGCCTGCTCCAGAAACTCATATAATCCGTGGCGTCGATATCCCAGATGCCGACATATTTATGTGCCGGGATATGCTCCACGCGGATGTGCGCTTCCGTCAATAATGTCTGATTCATGGTGGGTTCTCCTTTATTCCTGTAATGTTCAGGGAAGAAAACGACCTTTAAATTGGAAAGTGCGATAGGAACGGGATTTCTCCGGTAGGCAGCCGGTGTACATCCGAATGCGCTCATAAAAGCCCTCGTCAGGGCTTCCTGGGAAGAATATCCGTATTTGACAGCGATATCGAGGATGCGGGCATTGGTATCCCTAATCTCCAGGGCAGCCATGGCCAACCGTCTGCCTGCGACATAACTCTTAAATGTCATTCCTGAGATCTCATGAAAGCGGCTAGAGCAGTAATAGGGCGAATATCCGATCTGTTCCGACATTTTCATAAGAGACGGATCTTCCGCTAAATTTGCTTCTATCCAGTCTATCATTTTCTGCACGGTCTCGTTCCATTCAAACAAGTCTTTTCCCTCCTTGTCAGAAACAGGATAACACAGGAACCGCCGGAAAGTTTTGATATAAGTTGTACTTTATGATAATGCTTTTTACCCTGAAATAACCCTGCAGCTTTTTTTATGACACGCGATCCCATACCTGTATATGGTCTTCATGCCGTCATTTATCAGCATTTCCTCATATTTCTTTTCCTGGATCTGATTTAACGCTTTATGACACGCCTCGTCAAACCGGGCATTTTCAGCATATTTCAATTCTATGACAATGCCGATTCCGTCCTCTTCCACTTCCGCCGTAATATCACTGTAGCCATCCCCTGCCTCGGCGTTGGAAGTGATATTCCAACCGTCCATATGACTGAAAAGCCCTAACAGGATACCGTGGTAAAAGTTTTCCTTCATGCCGCTCCTGACACTTGTGTCACGGACGCTGATGGTCTTCTTCAGATATGCATTAAATCCTGCCTCAATAGCAGGTACATCATTTTCCTGAAACGCCTTGCAGAAATCCTTTATTTTTTCGCCGTCTTTTGCCGTTTCCTCCTGAAACCACCGGCGGATCTGTTCCACAAATACCCATCGGATCTCCCGGTTGGGAATCATAAGACCGATCGTACCGTTGTCGTCCCCGTCCTCCCTTTCACACCGGGTCAGGTAGCCTGTTGTAAAAAGCATGCTCCACAGATGCTCCAGGTCGGAATCCAAATCCCTGTATGTCAATTCCTGCCGTATTTTCTTTTGAACGCTTTCCCCGTCTATTAACTGCTCGATTTCATTGCGGGTACTTGATTTCGCCCTGCCTAAAAACTTCCTGATAATTTCATTGCTGCTGGTATTTACCCAATAATTCTGCGGTTTCACGGATGGATTCATCCGAAGCGCATGGCAGTAGCTTATCACATCCCAGGGACAATAGATCTCCGCATCGCCAAACCGATAACCGTCATACCATTCCCTTATCATCCCATACTTTTCTGTCCAACCATAATACGCCAGCATCTTTCGGACTTCCCCGTCCGTGAAACCAAAATACTCATTATATTGCGCGTCCTGTACGGTATACACGCTGAAATTATTCATTCCGGTAAAGATGCTTTCTTTTGATATTCGAAGGCAGCCTGTCAGCACTGCAAAACACAGGCTGTCATTCGTCTTAAGCGCCTGCCCGAACATTCCTTTGATCAGGGACACCATATCATCATAATATCCTGACTGATATGCCTTATCCAGGGGCACGTCATATTCGTCAATCAATATAATGGCGCTCTGCCCGTAATGCCTGTGCAATAATTGTGATAAAATCAAAAGGCTGTCCTGCAGAATTTCATCCGCCATCACAAAAAGCCCTTCGTCATTTACCCTGGTCAATGCCTTGAATTGTTTCTGCTCGATCTTGGTCAATCTGTCGCTCTGCGCAAGGAACAGAAACCTGGAGGCTTCTTTTCCCATGATCCTGCGGAAGATTCCCTTTGCTTCGTCCATGCTTCTGCCGTTGACATCTTTTAAACTGATGGAAATAACAGGAAAATTTCCCATGTATTTATCACAGAGTTCTCTTTCTTCAGATATTGCAAGCCCGTCAAAAAGCGTACTGTCACATCCGTATTCAAAAAAGTATTTCAGCATGCTCAGATTCAACGTCTTTCCAAAGCGTCTGGGCCGCGTGAACAGATTCACATACGCCCTGTTGTTCAGAAGATCCCTGATCAGTCCTGTTTTATCGATATAATAGAATCCGTCCCTGCGTATTCTTGCAAAATTCTCGATTCCCATGGGAAGTCCCAGTTTGGTTTCCATCCAATGCCTCTTTTCTTATAAATTATTCCTTCTATTCTTCTGTTTTCCATCCCTCAAAACCACAGGCATTCAATTTACATTTTACTTTTTGTATGACAGCCTGATCTACATTTAAGCCGGGCGCTTTGCAGGCAAAGTAACGCTCTTCAGCATATTTCCCGCCTCTTTATTTTATCATGAACGTAATTGACCCACCATATAAACTTCTGATTATTTAAATTATGTGGTTTACTCGTTTCTTTTTTGTTCTGACAAAGTCATATAAATATGGAACGACAAAGTTTTTCGCCGTCCCATAACTGTACAATTTTCTTTTCAAACCTCAATCTTCCTGCAACACGCAAACGCCAGCGCACCGGGGCCGATGTGGCAGGCAACGCTGAGGGAAAGGGGATCGATATGGATATCATAGCCGGGGAACTGCTCTGCGATCTCCTCCCTAAAGGCTTCCGCAGCCGCCTCGTTATGGGTATGGGCAATCTGCAGCCAGATATGTTTATCCTCCGTGAGGCCGCCGAAGCGCTTCTCGATATCGCTCCTGATGGCATTGATCATGGTGGTCTTGCCCTGGTTCACGGTGCGGGCCTTTGCGAACGCGTCCAGCTTATCGCCCTGGATCTGGAGCACCGGCTTCAGCTTCAGCATGGTGCCGATAGCCGCAGCCGCAGGAGTGATCCTGCCGCCCTTTTTCAGGTAATATAAGGTGTCCAGCATGATATAGATGCTGCTGTTGAACTTATCCGCCTCCAGGAATTCTTTGATCTCCCGGGCGCTCATCCCCTTTGCCGCCAGCAGCTTCGCATCCAGACAGGACTGGCGCTGGGTAACGGATATCCTCTGGTTGTTGGCCACCTGGACCCTGCCGTCATAGTCCTGGGAAAGCATGATCGCCGACTGGCAGGAACCGGAAAGACCGCTGCTCATGGGGATGTGCACGATCTCGTCATATTCTTTCAGCAGCCTGTCCCACAGTTCCGTCACGGATTCAGGGGAGGGCTGGCTGGTGCCGATCTGCGCCCCGCCAGTCAGCTTCTCGTAAAACTGCTCCTGGGTCAGATCGATATCCTCGAAAAATGTCTCATCATTGATCATGAACGGCATGGGCAGGACATAGATCCCGTACTCTTTCCCCTTTTCCTGCGTGATGCCGCTATTACTGTCGGTGACGATCGCAACGCTGCTCATAACAATATACCTGTACCTTTCCTGTCTCTGAAATAATTTTGATCCTGCATTCCACACCTGATCATGCCATTCATAAATTGCCTGCAGGCCATTCATAAATTGCCGCAGGCCATTCATAAATTGCCTGCGGCAATTTATTTCATGTCGGGCGTCCGCCCTATAGAAATGAGTGGGTAAACTGCCCTTAGTGAGCAAGCTCCCACGGGCAGTTTACCCACTCATTTCTGCATGATCAGACTGTATCTCCATTTTAATGTCATATGGTGCGAAAGTCAACACTGTTTGCGGACGCATATTCCAAATGACGCCTCAACGCCTCATGCTCCGAGGCTTCCAACGAGGGATCCTTCTGCGTCAGCGCATCGATGGCGGCGGAAGCCTTCTGCAGCACCCCCGCGTCATTGTAGATATCCCCGATCCGGAACGAAAAGTCCCCGCTCTGCCGGATACCGAACAGGTCCCCCGGCCCCCGCAGTTTCAGATCCTGGTTTGCGATGTAAAAGCCGTCGTTGGACCTGTTCAGGATCTGCAGCCGTTCCATGGTCTCCTTATTTTCCTTTGTACTGACGAAAATACAGTAGCTCTGATGCTCTCCCCTGCCCACGCGTCCCCGCAGCTGGTGGAGCTGGGCCAGTCCGAAACGCTCCGCGTTCTCCACCATCATCACCGTGGCGTTTGGCACATTGATCCCCACCTCGATGACCGTTGTGGATACCAGAACATCAATCTGACCGACGGCGAACTCTTCCATGATGCGATTCTTGTCCGCCGGACGCATCTTGCCGTGGAGGTAGGCTATCCGAATGTCAGAGGGCAGCCTGCCCCGCAGCTTCTCCGTATAGTCCACCACATTTTCCAGATCCTCCAGTTCTCCCTCCTCCACCTGGGGACAGATCACATAAGCCTGATGCCCGGCTTTTACTTCTCTTTCGATAAATTCATAAGCCTTTGCACGGTAGGAAGTGTTCACCACGCAGTTTTTGATGGGCAGCCTGTTTGCCGGAAGTTCGTCCACCACCGAGATATGGAGATCCCCATAGAGGATGATGGCCAGCGTCCTGGGAATGGGGGTGGCGCTCATCACCAGGATATGGGGAGCCTCCCCCTTTTCCGCAAGCTGCTCCCGCTGCCTGACACCGAACCGGTGCTGTTCGTCCGTCACCACCAACGCCAGGGCTTTATATTCCACCTTACCCTGGATCAGGGCGTGGGTGCCGATAACAAGGTTGACTTCGCCGGACGCGATCTTCGCGTAGGCTTCCTTTTTTTCTTTCGCCGTCATGGAGCCCACCAGCAGGACGGGCTTCAGCACAAGCTTCCCCTTCTCTGTGTATTCGGAAATGGTCTCAAAATGCTGTGCCGCCAGCACCTCCGTGGGCGCCATCAGGGCTCCCTGATAGCCGTTCGCGGCGGTCATCAGCAAGGCCAGCAGGGCCAGCACCGTCTTGCCGGAGCCCACATCGCCCTGGATCAGGCGGTTCATGCAATAAGGGCTGCCCAGATCGTCCCTGATCTCGCCCCAGACACGCTTCTGCGCCCGGGTCAGGGGAAAGGGAAGCTGCTCCAGAAATCGCACCGTATCCGCCGTTTCAAACATGGGATATCCGTTTTTCATCCGGTCGCTGAACTCCTTGTTCTGCCGCATCAGGAACAGGAACGTGAAAAATTCGTCGAACACCAGCCGCTGCCTTGCCTTTACCAGCTGCTCCATGTCCACAGGAAAATGGATGGCATGAAGCGCGTCCTCCGCTCCCATCAGGTCATAGGCGCACAGGAACTCCCTTTCATAATATTCCTCCTCCGCAGGGCACAGGGACAGCGCCTGCTTTACCGCTTTCTGCACCGCCTGGTTGGTCAGCCCTTTGGTCAGTGGATATTTTGGCACCAGCCTGTCCATCTGCTTCCCATATTCCTCCAGAGAATAGATCCTGGGCTGCTCCATGATCTTAAAAGTCCCACGAGTCTGTATGTTTCCGCGGAAAATATAATACCCACCCTGCCGCAGCGTCTTTTTTAAGAACGGCATATTGAAAAAAGTAAGCTGCAGATGCCCCGTTCCGTCGGATACGTTGACATTCAGGATATGCAGGTTTCTCACCCGCTTCTCGCCGGGGATCCCCGCCACCGCCGCCCGCACGGCGCAGACCTCGCCGGAGCCTGCATGGTCGATGGCCACAGGTTCCCGGAAATCCTCGTAATCCCTGGGGTAAAACGCCAGCAGATCCCCCACTGTATACAGGTTCAGTTTGGCGAACAGTTTCTGGGTCTTCTCGCCCACCCCTTTCAGTTCTATGATCGGTGTGTTTCTGTCCATGTTCCCTCTCATTCTTTGCCTATACTGTAAACAATATCAACAGAACCCTGTTCATTACGCGCCGCCAGCCATCATAGCCAATTTTGCTGACAAATGCAAAAATGCGCCCGTCGAACAAAGTATCTTATCAAAGATGATAACTCATCTCTGGTCAGAACACAAGTTCGGGATGTGCGGTTTGAAATGACGATCCGGCCCTGATGGTGCCAGTACAAAAATATTCCGCATGACACATTTAAAAAGGAGACAGAAATAATCTGCCCCCTTGTTACTGGGAATAACCCTACTCCACAGACATCACATAATAATAGATCGGCTGTCCCCCATACTGCAGTTCGATATCGCAGGAGGAATAACTCTTCTCCACTTCTGCCCGGAACGCTTCCGCCTCCTCCTCTTTCACATCACTGCCATAATAAATGCTGATCAGGACGGAATCCTCATCCACCATCTGCCCGATGGTTTCCCTGGCCACCGCGTTGATATCCGTGCCTACGGCAAGGATCCCATCGTCACCGATCCCCATATAATCGTCCTTTTTGATCTCCTTATCGTCGATCACCGTGTCGCGGACCGCGTAAGTGACCTGACCGGTCTTCACATTAGCGATCTCCTGGATCATGGTGGCCTCATTCTCGTCCGCGGACATCTCCGGCACAAAATTGATCACCGCCGTGATCCCCTGAGGAATGGTCTTTGTAGGAATCACCAGCAGATCCTTATCCGTGGTGAGCTCCGCCGCCTGGTTTGCCGCCAGGATGATATTCTTATTATTAGGCAGTACGAACACCGTCTTTGCGTTCACCTTGTCAACCGCGTCCAGGATATCCGCCGTGCTGGGGTTCATGGTCTGGCCGCCCTCGATGATATAGTCAACCCCCAGGCTCTTAAATATCTCGTTCACGCCCTCGCCCACGGAAACCGCGATAAATCCAAAGTCCCTGGGCGGCTCGGCGGGTTTTGCCTGAGGCTGCTCTACAGGCACGGGAGCACCGTTCTTTTCGGACATCTTGAACAGTTTCTCCTGATGCTCCAGGCGCATGTTATCGATCTTCATGTTGGAAAGGGCGCCATACTTCAACGCTTTCTGGATAGCCAGACCAGGATCGTTGGTATGTACGTGCACCTTAACCACGTCGTCATCCGCCACACAAACGATAGAATCACCGATAGATTCCAGATAAGCCTTGAAATCCATCTCCATTTTGATGTTAAAGGTCTTGTTCAGTAAAATGATAAATTCCGTGCAGTATCCGAATTTGATCTCCGCCTCCGCCTGCACTTCCATGGAAGATTTCGCTGTCGCTGCGCTTTCGGAAGCAGCAGGCTGGGAAAGGGAGTAATCGATCTCCTTGCCCAGATAGGCGTCAAATGCACCCTGCAAAACTTCCATCAGACCCTGCCCGCCGGAATCCACCACGCCTGCCTGCTTTAAGACGGGCAGCATCTCCGGTGTCTGGCTGAGCACATGATTGCCATGCTCGATGACCTGGCCCAAAAAAGCTTCCAGATCGCCACAGCCGTCCTCCACCAGTTCTTTCGCCTTATCCGCCATCCCTCTGGCCACGGTCAGGATGGTTCCCTCCTTAGGCTTCATGACAGCTTTATACGCTGTCTCCACCGCTTTCTCATAAGCCTCCGCCAAGATCGCCATATCCAGTTCATTCTCTTCCTTGATCCGCTTGGTAAAGCCGCGGAACAGCTGGGACAAGATCACGCCGGAATTGCCTCTTGCGCCTCTTAAGGAGCCGCTGGAGACCGCCTTGCAGATGGATGCCATGTCCGCGCTCTCGCCCAGTTCGGACACTTCCCTGGCCGCGGACATGATGGTCATGGTCATATTGGTCCCGGTATCGCCGTCGGGAACAGGGAATACGTTCAGTTCATTAATCCATTCTTTTTTATTTTCCAGATTCTTTGCACCGGCTAAGAACATCCTGGAAAGCATCTTAGCATCGATTTGTTGTACACTCACGATACAGTCCTCCTTAATCAATCACTCGGACACCATCTACATAGATGTTGATCTTTTCGATCTCAATGCCGGTAAACTCTTCCACTTTATATTTTACGCTGTCGACCAGGTTATCCGCCACAGCCAGAATACTCACGCCGTATGCAACGATCACATGAAAATCGAGGATCAGCTTATTCTTGTTCAGGGATACACTGATCCCTCTGGTAATACTGTCCATCTTCAGAAGCTTGACAATGCCGTCTTTCATGCTTACTCCGGCCATGCCGACAATACCAAAGCATTCCACCGCGACGCTGCCCGCGTATTGAGCGATCACTTCATTGTCAATGACGATATTTCCCATATGGGTATTCATAGAAGAACCTTTCATATCGCTACCATTCCTTTCTTATTCCAGTTCCGCATGTACCCGCCCAGCGCCCAGACATGGCAGAAAAATTTCTGTCCCAGGATCAGGGCCTGAAATTTTTCTAGGGCACCGGCCAGGCACATGCTGTCAGTTCCGCATGTACCCGCGGACATATATGTTATATTCTAACAGCTTTCCCTGAAAAAGGAAACAATAAATACAAAAAATAAAAAAAGAATTTTTTTACTTGCTTTTCCTGTCTATATCTGTTAAAATATCACTGTTGTGATAATGAAAATGCAGGTGTCGAGGAGGTGTCAAGATGGCTAAGTGTGATATTTGTGGCAAGGGCGTTCATTTTGGTAACAACGTAAGCCATTCCCATAGAAGAAGCAACGCAATTTGGAAGCCTAATGTTAAGCGCGTGAAATGCAAGGTCAATGGCGGTTCAAAGAAATTGCATGTCTGCACCAGCTGCCTGAAATCCGGCAGAGTTGAAAGAGCATAAATCTTCAGGAAATGAAAAGAGCAGGTCAGCTGCTCTTTTTTTGTCCATGTGCGCCTGACGGCGCACGTTTATATCTCTTCCCGGCGCCTCATATATTCCCTGTTTATCATCTGCACCAGTTCCTCGTCCCCGAACAGGTTGTCCGGGTGGAATATCTTCACCAGATCGCGGTAACGCTTTCTCAGCGCCAGGGAATTGGTCGCTCCCCGGAACAAAAGCTTTACAGCCTCCTCGGAAGCCGGTCCGCGGCTTATCTGCTTTGCAACGCTGAGTTTTTGCGCCGCAAATTCTTTCTTCTGGCGCTCCAGGGACTGCCTGTCCTCGTCCAGATGCTTAAAACCGTCCTGAAGGATGGCCATCTTTTTCTCAAAAAAAATGGTCTCCTCTTTCAGCCGTTTCCGCTCCAACAATGTCTTACGGTTCAGTTCGTCCAGTTCCTGGCGCATCCTTACGCGCTCATTAACGAAGTTCTCCTGTGAGAGCGCAAGTTCCCTCCGCTCATTTTCCAAACGTACATTTTCCTGAAACAGCCAGAGCTTGACACTCTTCAATTCATCGACATTCTCGGCTCTGTTTACCTCGTCCCAATCAATCATTAGAATCAACCTCTTAGTCGCCACAGACGCAAATATATCCGACAAACAATAACAGAGCGATGATGATCAGCCCGATCAGCCGATTGTGTGTGATCAGCATGATCAGCATTCCGATGGCCACCAGAAAAGCAATACATCCAATCATCTTCTTCATGGGACAGCCCCGATCTTCCAATGAGCTTCACTCCATTATATTCACCTGTCGGCAGTCAAATGCCTGTCAGTCCACACTTTCCTTTCCATCCTCAGGAAAAGCGATATCCACTACTTCCGCATCGGATATCTCGCCACTCTGATCCTTAGGCTTTGTAAATCTTTCCACGATATCAGGGATCATATCCAGCACCTTGGTCACTGCATCCTGATTCTTGATATTGACCAGCTTGGTGGAACCGTCCTTGATCACCAGCACCGCGCTGGGCGTCATTTTGCCGCCCAGGCCTCCCGCTCCGGAAGCGGAATTCTTTCCGGCGTTGCTGCCCGCTCCGGCGCCTACGCCGAAAGTCACGTCCACCAGGGGCAGGATGATGGTATCACCGATCTGCGTTGCCTCTCCCACTACTGTCTTGGTGGAGAGCACCGTGTCCATTCCCTTTAACAGAGACTCCACAACTCCCTGAAACTGATTCTCTTTATCCGCCATCTACTTCTTCCTCCCTGCTTTCATTTTACTGATAAACCTTCTCAACTTTTTATCCAACAGCAGCTTCCCTGCATTCCACAGGATCGTAACGACCGTGATATGCCCGGAAATATCCACCTCGCCCTCCAGCACCGCTCTGGTAAAATCGGGCGTCACGAGCAGCCGGTCCCCCAGGAGGGGCGACATCATCCCATATACGCCATAGGCATACCCCGTGGTATCGGGAGAACCTGTGCCGAACAGCACCTGTCCCCGGATGCGTCCGGGGCGGATATTCTTCCATATCTTGCCCAGCCGGAGCATCACATGGGAAAACAGCTGCCCTGTCTCTTCCTCCTGAAGAAGTTCAAAGTAATAGGATATATTCTCCCAAATATTTTTTATTTTATCATATATGCCACGGATTGTGTACTTTATCTTCTTAATTTTTTTTAAAATCGCAGGATCGGCGTCATTCCCGGCTTCCTCTTCGGCTGATGTGCCTGATGGCCCGCTTCCGGCGGCTGTGTTTTCCGTCGCCGCGCCGCCTGAGACGTTATCATCCGTCGCCGCCCGGGAATCTTCCGCAGACAGCGCCGCGTCTTTTTCCCGATCCGTGCCCGATGCCTGTTCCGGGGCGGCTTCCAAGGGCGAATCCTGCCCTGCGTCCGCGCTGACGCCTTCCTCCGCTCCATTCTTTTCCTCCGCCTTTTGTTGCGAGCTGCCGGAAGCATCTTTCTTTTCCTTCCCGGTCACTTTCCCGGAATCAAAGACGGTGAACGGCAGGACTTTCACCAGAACCGTTCCCGGTTTTGGATAGTCATAACGGACACGCAGAAAGCCGAACAGCCATGACGCCCTTGCGCTGACAGCCATCTTTTCCGGGTCTTTCCTGCCGGTCAGCTTGTAGCTTATGGGAAAGAACAGCGCCAGAAGGATCAGCAGGAGAGCCACTCCCAGCAGGCACAGGAGAAAGATGCCCAATATGGAAAGAATCTTCAATACAACACTCAGCATAACAGGTACTCCTTCAGTGCGCAGTCCCCTCTCTTTTCCAAACATTCCCGCACGATTTGCTCCACCAGGGCCACCGCTTCCTCGCGGCTCTCCGCGATCCCCACCACATGGGGCGGATTCTTCTCATAATAAGGCTGCACAAGCAGCCTGGCATCAAAAATATCAAGCTGATCGGACGGGTTTGCGGAAACAGCAATCAGAAAAACGCCGGAAAGCAACGGTCTCTTTTCCAGTTTCTTCTTGATCTTATCCAGTTTTTTCTCTCCAATCCCTTCACTCAGGTATAATCTGGAGTGATACCGGATCTTTCCCGCCATAATCATCGATCCCTCTGCCATGAAAACAGGGCAGTTAAAAATATTTCCGACTGCCCCATAAGTTATTCTTCTTCAATTCCAGATACTCGTTGTACGCATCCTCCAGAATCTGCTTCTCATTGGCAAATTTCAACAGATGGTACGCCTCGTGATACTTGTAGAACCCGGAATCTACAAAGTACTCCTCCCTTTGTGGTTTACTGTAATAACTGTCTGCCATCATCAGGTACCAGTGCACTTCTTTTTCTACCATATCTTCCGGCACGGCAAAAGAATACTCACTGGTCCCCACATACTTTATGATGGTAGCTTTCGCTCCCGTCTCCTCCAGGACCTCCCTCAGAGCGGTTTCCTTGTAATCCTCTCCCTGCTCCACGGTCCCTTTCGGCAATACCCAGCCTTCGTATTTATTTTTGAAATTCTTATACAAAAGCAGTATCTTTCCACGAAAAATTACCACACCACCACAGCTTGTTGCTTCTATCATTGCAATTCCTCCTGTCGGTGGTCACAAACCTGACCTAGATTCAGTATAGTCTAAACGGACATTTCACGCAACTATAACTTTTATTTTTCCCTGAAATACACGTCAAATATCCGCTTCGCGCTGGGAACCGCGTAACTGCCTCCGCTGCCCGCGCCCTCTATGATTATGGTGACGCAGATCTCCGGATCCTCCGCCGGCGCAAAGCCCGTAAACCATGCGTGGCTGTCCTCCTTGACATTATTGTACTCCGCCGAGCCGGTCTTGCCCGCCGCCGTATAATCCAGCCCCGACAGCCTTGTGGCCGTGCCGCTCTCCACCACCTCTGTCATCAGCTGCGTCAGGATCTGTGCCTCCTCTTCGCTCATGAGCCGCCCATAAGCGGCGGGCTTGAACGATCTGACGATATTTCCCGCGTCATTTTCCACATGATCGATAAAAGAGGGCTTCATCAATATTCCGCCATTTGCAATGGCGCAGGTGATCATGTTCAGGTGCATGGGCGTGATCTGCGTCACACCCTGACCGATGGACAACTGCATCATGCTGTCCTGCGATATCTCATCCGATACGGTCGTCCTGCTCTTCAGATAAGCCAGATCCAGGGGCAGTTCCTCTCCAAAGAGCAGTTCCTCCAACGTATCCGCGAAAGCTTCCCTGTCCAGTCCCATTCCGATGTTGGCAAAGGAAGCATTGCAGGACTTGGCAAAGGAACGGGTCAGATCCACCTGCCCGTGGCTGGTGCCGTGATAACAGTTGATCCGGCTGCCGTCGGACCTGAAATATCCGGGACAGTTAAAAGAATACTTCTGATATTCTGTGGGATTTTCCCTGATATATTCCAGCGCCGTCACGATCTTGAACGTGGAACCCGGAGGATACAGCCCCTGGGTGACACGGTTGAGCAGCACGGTGCTGGAATCATCCTCCACCAGGGAATCCCAGATATCCTGGATCTCATTGGGATCGAAGTCGGGATGGGATACCATTGCCAGAACCTTGCCCGTAGAGACTTCCGTCACTACGATGGCGCCCCGGTAGATGCTCAGCTCGGAATCAGCGGCCTCCTGGAGCTGCACATCCAGCGTGGTATAAACATTATCTCCGGGATTTTTCACTCCCGCCATATCGTTGGCGACTTTATTGTTCAGGGAGGTATTGGTATTGATCAGGTAATAGTTGGCCAGGGCCTCTACTCCCATGCGTCCCTGTGTGGAATACCCCACCACATGGGCAAAAAGTTCCTCATAGGGGTACACCCTTGTCTCATTCTGTTCCCTGTCCAGAACGGTCTCCGCCAGGACCTCTCCGTCCCTGGCATAAATCGTTCCCCTGTAATTGCGTGATAACAGGATCTCCTGCCTGGAATTGTAGCTGTTGTTGATCATCTCCTGCTCGCTGGTGGCCGTGAAATACCCCAGATGACCGATCATCACTGCAAAGAGCGCCAGAAAGAAGCAGCATGACACGATGATCTCCGGCCTGTTGGCGCTGTATCTGACGGAGGAGGCTTTCTTTTTCTTCCCTGATGTCCGGCTATTCTGAGCGGATTGGCTTTCCTGCTGCGGCTGTTTCTTTTTTCCCGCCTGTGTTTCCTGCGGATGTGCCTGCTGTTTTTGTCTTGCCCGCGGTTCTTGCAGGCGTTTTTGTGCTGCCTGACGCTCCTGCTTTTCTTCTGCCATCCTGCCTGCCTCCTTCCTGCTGCATCCGGATGTAGATGCCCTGTATGATAAAGAACATGATCATAGTCGTCATGATCGAACTTCCGCCGTAACTGATGAACGGAAGCGTCACTCCGGTCAGGGGGATCAGTTTGGTGCCGCCCCCCACGGTGAGGAATATCTGAAAGATATACATGATCCCGATGCCATAGACGATCAGCTGATAAAAGCGATC
Source organism: Lachnospiraceae bacterium (assembly GCA_023664345.1). Taxonomy (GTDB): domain Bacteria; phylum Bacillota; class Clostridia; order Lachnospirales; family Lachnospiraceae; genus Acetatifactor. Next base: position 78,312 of record JAMPFQ010000008.1, read on the forward strand.
CCTGATCCGCATGGCGATCCACATCATCATCATAAAACAGCTTATCATGATCAGGATCAGGCAGATGCCGAAGATCACGCCCAGTTCCTCGCACACGGATGAGAAAATAAAGTCCGCGTCCACCTTGGGTATCTTTACGGGGTCTCCCTGCAGAAGCCCCATGCCGAACCAGCTTCCGCTTCCTATGGCAAAGAGGGACTGTGTGATCTGATACCCCTGATTGTCGATATACGACCAGGGATCCCTCCAGGCCAGCACCCTGGTCCTCACATGGCCGAACAGACGATAGGCCACATAAGCGGCGCCGCTCCCCCCTGCCGCCCCGCAGAGCAGATAGAGATAATTCCTGGTGGCGGCGAACACCACGAACACATATCCCACAAAAAAGATCAGTGCGCTCCCAAGGTCCGTGGATATCACCAGCACGATCACATGGAGTCCCGCCAGGACCGCCGTCACCGCCACCCGGGCAAAACTGTATCTTTCCCACAACGCGCCCGCCAGAAAGAAGATGAAAAGGATCTTCACAAATTCGGAGGGCTGGAAACTGATCCCTATCACGCTGAAAGATATCTTTGAGCCATAGGTGGTATCTCCCAGGAGCAGCACCAGGCTTAAGGCTCCGATTCCCACAGCCGCGTACATCCAGGTCAGCTTCTTCAGAAAACGGATCCTGGACAGCAGGTAAGGTATCAGCATAGCCACGATCAGGGAGACAAGAATGATGATGTACTGTTTTACCGCTTTGTTAAAAGACAGTCTTGAGATCATACACAACCCCGTGCCGGCCAGCATGCACAGGTTGTTCAGCAGGAGCCTGTTCACGTTCTCATAGATCATGGGCACGATCGCCAGCACGGCGATCAGGAATACCTGCACAAAGACATAGAAAAATACGTACTGCATATCCTCGCTGACCAGGAACAGATCCGCGAAACAGAGCAGCTGGATCAGGAAGATCAGTACTTTCTGCGTCCCGAAAAGGACGCGGCTGTCCTTCCATCTGCCCACAAATGCCAGAAAGCATTCCAACGTATAAATGATCATGCATATGTTGATAAAATATTTGGATAATTCCGTCACATATTCCCGCATTTACATTTTCCTCATTTTACACTGTCTTTTGTATATCATACCCAAAGCCAACAAGTTGGCTTATGAAAAACGCCATGTGACGGCACGTCACATTATTTAGGCGTTTTTCGGGGTGAAACTTAGAATTTCTTTGCGAAACGCCCTCTGGCGTGAGCATTAGAAATTCTTTTCACCCTATTCCACGCCGCGCCTGTCATGACCCGTGGTATATTCGCCACAGGGAGGCGCTCCCCCGCCCCAAAAGGCTTCCAGGACACGCCTTGCCTCCCCGCCGGTCTCCAGGGTAAGCTCCAGCCGGATATCCGTCTTCTCCAGCCATTCCCCGGCGGTCTGATGGAGGGAAAGAGGCACGCTGTTATAAATGATGTTCATACAGTGGCGGCAGTTTTTCACCACCGGGAATTCTTTCCGGTATCTGTCTGTCAGAACGACGGCCTCCCGATCTTGCGGCCGACAGCTTTCGGTAGTCTTTGACAGACAGTTTGCCGTGATCATCATGGGGATCCTGCCATAAACGATCTTCTCAAACTTCTGCCCGCCGGATATCTTTTCACATGCCTCCAGCAGCTTCCGCTGTTCCCCGGACTTTAATTCAAACGGCATACAGAAACCCTCTGCCACGGGCAGCAATTCCTCCAGAGCCATGCTGTTCCAGCAGTATACACCAGCGTCCAGCCTGACGGGATACCCTTTCCCGCGGGCATATGCCAGTCCATCCAGAGAACGCGCCAGCACACCGCAAAACAGGGGATATCTGTCCATCAGCCCGGACAGGGTTCCAAGATAGATATCGTCTTTCCGCCGCAAAATATAAGGCAGCGCAATATAAAATTCCGTAATATCGCGCAGTTTCTCACAAAAAGAGACTATTTCCCCGGTCTGTTCCAGCAGCAGATCCCCGTCAAGATATAGCCGCTTAAAGCGTTTTTTCGGGTGATCTGTGATATGATCCGCCACACTGCGCAGCTGTTCGAGAGTCCGCACGCTGACTGCAATGCCGGGAGTTTCTTCAACTGAGGCTTTCACTTCCGCTGCGGACGCCGCCGCGTCTGACTGCCTCTCTTCACGCTGTGATCCTTTCACAATCCGCTGCGGCGCTTTTTTCGATGCCAAATCGCCGCATCTTCTCCCACCGTAACCATTCTTCTCAAGGATCGCCAGTTCCAGTTTTAACACAGCCTCCCTCCGCAGTTCGTTGATCTGCTTTAACGGATAAAAGGCATCTTCCCCCACGTTCAGTTCCATCTGTTCGGGAACAAAAGCGCTGTCCCCCATTTTGCCCAGCTGTTTCCGTACATTTTCCTCTGTGATGGGCTGCTTCTGCGCCCTGTCCACAGGCGAACCCTGAATCGTAACAGACAACTCTCCCGCCTGCAGGGTGACTTCCGCGGGCTGTCCTGTCACAAAGGATGCATCCACTTTCACAGGCAGCTTCAGACGTTCCTCCAGATACCGGGTCCTGATCTTCTCCAGCAGCTTCTCGTCGCTCCCACTGTAGGCAGGACTGGATAAAGTCACCATATCCCTGCCATTGTGCTTAAAATAATAGCCGTCCTGTTTTTCACTCCGTATATAAAGGCCGGAAAGGATGTCCCTATCTTCCCGCGCCACCCTGTAGAACTCCGCCGCCTGCTCTTTTCCGAACCGTTCCCTCAGTTCATAGTACCGATCGATATATCTGCGGTAAACAGCGGTCACTCCTGCCGCATATTCAGGCTTCTTCATGCGCCCCTCGATCTTCAGGGAATCAATGCCCGCCTCGATCAGCCGGGGAAGATGTTCGATGGTGCACATATCTTTCAGGCTCATGGGGTAACAGACATCACTCTGTTTCCTGCCTGTGCCCACCTGATAGGGAAGCCTGCAAGGCTGGGCACAGCGCCCCCTGTTGCCGCTCCTGCCGCCCAGCACGCTGCTGAACAGGCACTGTCCCGAGTAACAATAGCACATGGCGCCATGGATGAAAGTTTCCAGTTCCACATCAACCCTGTCCCTGATCTCAGAAAGTTCCTCAAGACTCAGTTCCCTGGCAGGCACGATCCGGGAGACACCCAGTTCTTTCAACAGTTCCGCGCCATGATGGCTGCAGAGCGTCATCTGGGTGCTGGCATGCAGTTCCATTCCCGGAAAATGCTCCCTGATGAAGCCAAGCACTCCCATATCCTGCACAATGACGGCGTCCAGTCCTGCTTCATAAAAGGGGTTAAGATACCCATAAAGTTCCGAAAGTTCCTCTTCTTTTAAGAGCGTGTTCACCGTAAGGTAAATCTTCCTGCCCAGAAGATGCCCGTAGCGGATACACTCGATCAGTTCCTGATCTGTGAGATTCTCAGCGTAGGCCCTGGCGCCAAAACGGCTGCCTCCCAGATAGACGGCATCCGCCCCTCCATGGACAGCCCCGTAAAAACCCTCGATATTCCCTGCCGGCGACAGAAGTTCTACCCGCTTTTGATCCAACATAAACCCCTCTCTGTATCAATCAATAGAAAAGCTGTCCGGGACACGGACAGCCGATATCACTTTTTCTTCAACTCTGTTTCCAGCCTGACGATCTTCTTCCCAGTTTCGTCAGCTTCCTGCTGCAATGCCTTAACCTGTTCCTCACAACTCTCCAGCTTGATCTGCGTGGAAATCAGTTCATGCTTCAGATCATACAATTCCTTTTCCTTTGTCTGCAGTTCCTCCTCCAGGACAGAGATCTGCTTTTTAGCCTTGAAATAATCATCCGCAATGTTCAGCTGGAGCAGGACGCCCTGCGTATCCATGGGCTTCCTGCGAAAGCTTTCGACTTTGTTATATTCATTTATCTTGTTATTGATGTACGAAGCGACTTTCTGCAGATATTCTTCACTTTCGTATCCACTCAGCGTAAAGACCTTGCCGCCGATTATCACTTCTGTATCTGTTTTGGAAGACATAATCGCACCTCTTGCCTGTGTTCTTAAGGATCGCTATAAGGCTATTATATATCATAACACTGTGACAGGCAAGCAAAACTTTAATCCAGCCCAAGATGCATCCCAAGATGTTGGTATGCCAGGCTCGTCACAACCCTACCTCTTGGGGTTCGATTCAGAAATCCGTTCTTGATCAGATAGGGTTCATAGACATCCTCAATGGTTCCCGCATCCTCTCCGATGGCCGCCGCCAGCGTGTCAAGCCCTACCGGGCCCCCGTCAAACTTCTCGATCATGGTGATCAGCATATTCCTGTCGATATGATCCAGCCCCAGCCTGTCCACATCCATCAGATCCAGCGCCGTCCTTGCCACATCCTCCGTGATGATGCCATCGTATTTCACCTGGGCGAAATCCCGGACCCGCTTCAAGATCCGATTGGCCAGCCTGGGAGTTCCCCTGCTCCTGCGGGCCATCTCCATGGCGCCCCCGGGCTCGATCTCCACCTCCAGCACCCTTGCGGAATGCATGATGATCTGCTGCAATTCTTCCACCGTATAGAATTCCAGATGATGGATCATACCGAACCGATCCCTCAAAGGAGCCGTCAGAAGTCCCGCCCTTGTGGTGGCGCCCACCAGGGTGAACCTGGGCAGATCCAGCCGCACGGAACGGGCGGACGAACCCTTGCCGATCATGATGTCGATACAGTAATCCTCCATGGCGGGATACAGCACCTCTTCCACCTGTCGGTTCAGCCGGTGTATCTCATCCACGAACAGCAGATCACCCTCCTCCAGATTGTTCAAAACTGCCGCCATCTCCCCCGGTTTCTCTATGGCGGGGCCGCTGGTAACCCTGATATGCACCCCCATCTCATTGGCGATAATGGTAGCTAAAGTAGTCTTCCCCAGACCGGGAGGGCCGTAAAACAATACATGATCTAACGCATCACCGCGCTGCTTCGCGGCCTCGATATATACTTTCAGGTTTTCCTTTATCTTGGATTGACCGATATAGTCATTCAATGTCTGCGGCCTTAAGGAGCCTTCGATTCTGCTGTCCTCTTCTGTTATGTTTGTTTCGATCATTCTCCTGGGCATATAGTCTGTCCTTTTGCATTATCATAAACCGTTCAGAACCGGCCTCGAACACACCGCATGTTTCTGAACGATCTTATATTTTTTCTTCTTAAAACATCTTCTTCAGGGCTGCTTTCAGTATCGCGCCGGAATCCATCTCATCGATACCCTCAATGGAATTTACCGCTTTCAGGCTCTCCGCCTGTCCGTACCCCAGGGACACAAGCGCCGCCACCGCTTCCTGCTTCTGGGCGCTGTCCGCCGCCATGGGGTCAGCTCCATAGCTGCCGATTTCCTTATGGATCATGGCATCATCGATTTCAATCTTGTCCTTCAGATCAAGGATCACCCGCTGTGCCGTCTTCGCACCGATGCCGGGAGCCCTGGAAATGGCCTTGCTGTCTCCTGACATGATGGCAAAGCGCAGATCGTCCGCATCCATCACCGACAGGATGGACAGGCCGCCCTTTGGCCCGATGCCGTTCACCGTAATCAGCTTCTTAAAGATCTCCAGGTCGCTGCGGGTCAGGAAGCCGTACAGCACAAAGGCATCTTCCCGGACGCTTGTATAAGTATACAGTTTCACCGGCTCCCCCACTCCCGGAAGCCGGGACGCCGTGTCGGAGGATATCCTGACATTATATCCGATTCCTCCCACATCGATCACCGCGTTATCCTCTGTGATCTCCTCTATGATTCCGTTTACGTATGCTATCATGCTTTTCCGTTCCTTGTTTCCAGTGTTTTAGATGTGCCTTTTCATTACTTTTAAAGTATAACATGTTCGAACATATGTTTCAAGTACTTTTCTGGTTTTGTTTTTTATCCCACCTTTTTGAAAAGCTGAGCATACCAGAATTCCATGCCGAGTTCATCTATATAAAAGTGAAGGATCGCCCGGAAATTTTTGGTCGCCGTGCTGAGCAAAATCATGTCAGCATCGTCGGCAATCTTTTTCTCCACATACTGGAATAATCTCTTTCCGATTCCACGGTTTCTGTATAGCGGTTTAACATACAGTTCCTCAATTTCAAAGCATTTCGCGCCTGCCGGGCAGACAGAGGATGTCTCCTTCGCAACTTTCATATGCCCGAACAGGTAGCCTGTGATCTGGCCGTCTTCAACCGCCAGAAAAATCCGGTTTCCCTCGATATATTCTTTACTGTTCTTTCGATATCCGTGGCAGGAGTTTTCCGCTTCCCATGCTTCAGAAAGAGAAATCAATTGCTTTAATACTTCATCGGTCAAATCTATTTCTTTGATTTCCATGTTCCGTGCTCCTTAAAATCTCACTTTTTAATAAACCACTTTTCAAAAAAAGTGTTTCTATCAACGGTTTATCTTATCTGGTGAGTGTCTATCATAAAGTATGTATCCGTGCTGGCCCCATAATGCCGGATCATTACTTTCTTTGCCATAAACCAATGGCGCTCCTCCGTTATGATCATTATTTCGCTGCCGCTTTCCTGGGAAGTTGTTTATTTACTTTGTACTATATTTAAATAACCGTTAACGGTATGAATGATAAAAAATATCGAGGCAGTCCCGACTAATAAATAATTGCTTTTCCATAATCCGAAAAACAGGTAGTACAACGGGACAACCGCAAACTGGCTTATTACGATCAACCAGCCATATTGAAACCCAAGGTAGTAAAAAGCCCAACCGATAAAATTTATCAGTATCAATAAAACGGTTATTGTAAAAAAATTTTCTCTTTGTATGTAACTATTGAAAAGAATTTATTGTTATCCCTGACGATCAACATTAACAGAATCATAGACAACACACCGAATATACTTTGTGTTTTTTCTATCCAGGGAATTTCATTCGGCATATTCATTACGGGATTAGATTTCAGCTTTATCAGCGGCATGATCATATACGGAATTTCCTGAACAGCAAATGCGATCATTCCCGCAAAAGAAATTCCGAGATAATAATTCTTAAACAAATGAAAAAACTTTACCATATACGTCTCCATTTATAAATCCCGATTATAACTATGATGTCCCTATATCTTTCCATCATATATTCCTCCTCATCCCCCAGCCCCGGAAGCATCCTTCGAGGTTACGCTGCGCAGCAGCTTCCTGTACACGATCGCAAAGCAGGCCAGATGCACCAGAAACGTCAGCGCCCAGCTGATGGGATAGGAAATATACAGGCAAGCCAGCGTCCTCACCTGCCGGAATATGGTATAGATCCAGACTACCCGAAACAGGCAGGCTCCCGTCAGGGACACCAGCATGGGCATGATGGAACAGCCGATCCCCCGCAGTACCCCCACTATCACATCCATCATGCCGCACAGGAAATAAGTCACGCAGATATAACTCATGCGCAGGATCCCATAGGAAATAACTTCCGGATCCGTGGAGTATATCTTCAAAATACTCCCCGCAAAAAAATAGGCCGCATTCCCCAGCGCCAGTCCCACAACGACCACCAGCGCCTCGCAGATGAGGAGCACCTTTCCCACTCTTTTATACTTCATCGCACCGTAATTCTGTCCCGTGAAACTGATCGCCGCCTGATGGAACGCGTTCATGGAAGTATAGACAAAGCCCTCCACATTGCTCCCCGCCGTGTTTCCCGCCATGGCGATAGACCCGAAGCTGTTCACCGATGACTGAATCAGCACGTTGGAGATGGAGAACAGAGATCCCTGAAGCCCCGCGGGAACCCCGATCTGTACCATGCGGATCAGCTTATCTTTTCTGATCTTGATCCCTTTTAGCTCCAGTCTGTAAGCGCCGTCCGTGCGGATCAGGCACCGGATCACCAGCGCCGCGGAAATGGCCTGGGAGATCACGGTGGCGGTAGCCACGCCTGCCACTCCCATGGAAAAATAAATGACAAAGACCAGATTCAGCGCCACATTGACCACTCCCGCGATCATCAGATAATACAGGGGCCTTCTGGTATCTCCCACCGCCCGCAGGACGGCGCTGCCGAAATTGTAGGCCATCATAAAGGGCATTCCCGCAAAATAGATGCGCATGTAAAGCACGGAATGATCGATTACATCAGCAGGCGTGGCCATCAGGGCAAGGGCCGGCCTTGCCACAAAGAAGCCCACGAAGATCAGGATAACGCCGCTGACCACCGCCGTCGCCACCGCCGTCTGCACCATCTCTTTTAACTCTTTTTGCTGTCCCGCGCCGTAATACCTTGCCACCAGCACATTGGCTCCCACCGACAATCCAATAAAGAGATTGACGATCAGGTTTGTCAGCGAACTGGTGGAGCCCACCGCCGCCAGGGACTCATTTCCGGCAAAACGCCCCACCACCGCGATATCCGCCGCGTTGAACAAAAGCTGCAGCACGCCGGAAAGCATCAGCGGGACATAAAATATCAGTATCTTCCCCAGCAGGGGGCCGTTGCACATATCGATCTCGTACTTTTTTGAATGATTCTCCGCCATGATATCCTCGTTTCCATGTTCTCGCATTCCGCGCACAGCCGCTTCCATTGCACTCATGCCCGCGCAGTCTGCAAAATCTTACCCCGCTGTTCACAGCGGGGCATAAAATTTTCACTTATTCCCGTGAGCAATGAGCCAAACGGCCATCCTTGCAGCCAACCATGGTTGGCTTGGACATTTGGCGAATGCCGCGAGGGTCAATGCCCCGTTGCTTGCAGCGGGATTATTGACTATTGATATAATTGATCAGTCCCTCGGAGGCTATGATCTTCTGCATGAACTCAGGGAATGCCTGACCCTTAAAAGTCGTCCCCTTTGTCACATTTGTGATCACGCCTGTGTCAAAGTTCACTTCCACCTCATCTCCCGCTTCGATCCCCTTGCTGGCCTCGGGACATTCGATGATGGGAAGCCCGATGTTGATGGCATTTCTGTAAAAGATCCTGGCGAAAGTCTCCGCGATCACACAGCTGACTCCCGCCGCCTTGATGGCGATGGGCGCGTGTTCCCTGGAGGAGCCGCAGCCAAAATTCTTTTCCGCCACGATAATATCGCCCTTCTGCACTTTCTTGATAAATTCCGTGTCGATATCCTCCATGCAATGGGCTGCAAGTTCCGCCGGGTCGGAGGTATTTAAGTATCTCGCGGGGATAATGACGTCCGTATCCACATTGTCGCCATATTTGAAAACTGTTCCTTTTGCGTTCATATCTGTATTATCTCCTTATTATTCCAGTCCTGCACATATCATCCCTAACAGGAAAGCATTGTTCATCCGTTTGCGCGTTTGAAAATTTTTCCGGGCGATACCGCTCAGGGACTGCTGCCATTCAAATATTTTCCTTACAGTTCCTCCGGGCTGGAAATCTCTCCGGTGATCGCGCTTGCTGCCGCTACCGCGGGACTTGCCAGATAGATCTCGGATTTCACATGCCCCATGCGCCCCACAAAATTGCGGTTGGTGGTGGAAACGCAGCGCTCTCCCTCCGCCAGGATGCCCATATAACCGCCCAGACAGGGGCCGCAGGTAGGTGTGCTGACGATGGCGCCCGCCTCGATAAAGGTCTTTAACAGCCCCTCCTCCATGGCCTGCATGTAGATGGCCTGTGTGGCGGGGATCACGATACATCTCATGCCCTTTGCCACATGCCTGCCCTTCAGCACTTCCGCCGCCGTGCGCAGGTCGTCCAGCCGGCCGTTAGTACAGGAGCCGATCACCACCTGGTCGATGGCGATCTTTTCCATGCCTTTGATCTCGTCAATAGTATGGGTATTTTCGGGCAGATGGGGGAAAGCCACCGTAGGGCGCAGCTTGGACAGGTCGATGGTATATTCCTCGTCATATACCGCATCCTCGTCCGCCTCGAAGACCTGATAAGGCTTCTGTGAATGTGCCTTCATATAATCTTCCGCCAGCTTGTCAACGGGGAAGATGCCGTTCTTTCCGCCTGCCTCGATGGCCATGTTGGCAATGGTGAAACGGTCGTCCATGGACAGGTTCGCGATCCCGTCCCCCACAAACTCCATGGATCTATACAATGCGCCGTCCACGCCGATCATGCCGATGATATGTAAGATCACATCCTTACCGCTGACCCATTTTGCGGGCTTTCCCACTAAATTGAACTTTATCGCGGAGGGCACCTTGAACCATGCCTTGCCGGTCGCCATGCCTGCCGCCATATCGGTGCTGCCCACCCCGGTGGAAAAGGCTCCCAGGGCGCCATAAGTACAGGTGTGGGAGTCCGCGCCGATGATCACATCGCCCGCCACCGTGAGGCCCCTCTCAGGAAGCAGCGCGTGCTCGATCCCCATTTCCCCTACCTCAAAATAATTTGTGATCTCATTTTTGTGCGCAAATTCCCTCACGCATTTACAGTGCTCAGCGGACTTGATATCCTTGTTGGGCACGAAATGATCGGGCACCAGGGCGATCTTATCCTTGTCAAACACACCTTTCGCCGTAAATTTATCCATCTCCTTGATGGCCACAGGACTTGTGATGTCGTTTCCCAGCACCAGATCAAGATCCGCTTCGATCAGCTGGCCCGCCTCGACTTTCTCCAGTCCCGCGGCTGCCGCCAGAATCTTTTGTGTCATTGTCATTCCCATAACGCTTAACCAAACCTTTCCGCAGATTTTCTACCTGACTATCATAGCACAAATGGAGGCATTGTTCAAATTCATTTTTTCAGCCCTTTTCCACCGCGACCCTGCAGCTTTTCTTATAACAGGCAATGCCAAACCTGACGATCCGCTCCATCCCATCGTCTATCAGCCGGGCGTCATACTGCCTTTGCCTGATCTGTTCCAAAGCCTCCACAGACATTTTATCAAGGGCATCCCGCTCCGCATATTTCACCTCGATCACAACCCCTGTCCTGGATTCCGGCGCCTCAAGCAGAATGTCGCCGAAACCCTCCCCGGATTCTTCATTGGATCTGATGATCCAGTTTTCCTTAAAGCGCAGCAGGCCGAGCAGAATCCCATGGTAAAAATTCTCTTTCCGTTCTTTTTGCACAAAGGTATCCCTTATACTGATCATATGCCACAGGTAATCATTGAATCCTTCCTCTACCCTCTTCGCGTCACCGGCTGGGAACGCTTCACAGAAAGAATCGATCTTGGAAACATCCTGCTTAGAGGTTTCATCAAACCACTCCATGATCTGCGATACGAACAGTTCCCGGATCTCAAGATTTGGGATCACCAGCTGATATCCGCCGTTTTCCCCACGTCCCTGATAGGTCAGATAACCGATGGTAAAAAGCACGTTCCACAGATTTTCAATAGTGGAATCCAGTTCATGATAGGTTACTTCCTGCCGGATCGTTTTCAAAACCGTCTCTCCGGCGATCAGGCGTTCCAATTCTTCCCTGGTCTGCCTGGTGGACTTGTCGATAAAGCGCCTTACGATATGATTGCCGCTGGTATTGGCCCAGTAATTCTCCGGCCGGGCATCCCTGTCCGCCAGGAGCGCATAACAATATTTGATCACATCCCACGGACAATATACCGAGGTATTGCCAAACCGATAGCCGTCATACCAGGCCTTTATGGTGTCATAATATGCATCCAGCCCATAATAGGAAAGCATTTCTCTTGTTTCCCGGTCACTGAAGCCAAAAGAATCGTCAAAATGGGCGTCCGTGATCGATAACACATTAAAATTGTTCAATCCGGTAAAAATGCTCTCTTTCGCAATGCGCAGGCAGCCGGTCAGCACCGCGAAATGTAAGTTTTCGTTGCTTTTCAGCGCGTTACTGAACAGATTGCGGATCAGGGATACCATTTCATCATAATATCCTGCCTGAAACGCTTTGTCCAGGGGCACGTCATATTCGTCGATCAGGAAGATGATCTTGCGGCCATAATGTTTTTCCAGCAGGAAAGACAGTGTCCGCAGGCTGGTTTCCAGCACGGCATCCGGCATATCAAAACACCCCGTTTTATCCACATTTATCAGCGCACGATACATATTTTTCTGTTCTTCCGTCAGTTTGCCGCTTTCCGCCAGAAAAGGGAAACGCATTGCCTCCATGCCGATCGTATAACGAATGGAAGCGCATGCTGACTCAAATGTCCTGCCGCCTGCGTCTTTCAGGCTTATGGATACTACTGGAAACTGCCCCATATTCTGATCGCACAGATTGCTTTCCCGCATGATCTCCAGTCCGTCAAAAAGAGATCTGTCGCAGCCAATCTCAAAAAAAGCTTTCAACATGCTCATATTCAGGGATCTTCCGAAACGCCTGGGGCGGGTAAACGAATTGACTTCTCCCAAATTATCAAGCAACTCTCTGATCAAGCGTGTTTTATCAACATAGTAAAATCCCATCTTTCGAATATCTTTAAAACAGTCGATACCCACAGGCAGTTTATTTTTCAATTCCATATTTTCTTGCCTTTCATATCCTGTTAAAATCCACTGTCAATATTATACCAAATTCCGAAATAATGGCAACTGATTTATGGTTCAAAAAAAGATAGGTCGGCAACAGCTTGCAATATACAGGAGTCGGGACGGCAGGGGCATCTTTCTGTGGCATGAGTGAGATGTGGAGATGAGACTCCGACGATGCCCGTCCAATGGCGGGCATCGTCGTGCCTGAGGCTCATCGGAACGCCTATCGAGCCGTCACAGAAAGATGCCCCTGCCGTCCCGGCTCCGTTCCTTTACCTGCCCCTCAACCTCTACACATGCCATGTCGTCGTCGCCTTGAACAGATCCCCGTCCACCTCCAGGGACAGTTCGCCGCCCTGCATTTCCATAAATCCTTTCGCAATGGCAAGCCCCAGGCCGGAGCCCTCCGTGTTCCGGGAAGCGTCGCCCCTGACGAAACGCTCCGTCAGCTCCGCGGTGTCCACCGTGATCTCCTGGGCGGAGATATTTTTCAGGGTGATGATCACCGTATCGTCAATACGGAAACCGTTGATATAGACCCGCGTGCCGGGCAGGGCGTACTTGGCGATATTGCCCAGCAGGTTCTCATAGACCCGGTAGGTCTTCTGGCTGTCCAGGGGCAGGATGACTTTCTCGTCGGTCAGGTTCATGCGCACATCCAGGCTGGAAGCTTCCAGTTTATCCGACATTTCAAAGGCAACCTGCTTTACCAGGTTCATGATGTCCACATCCATGATGTTCAAAGTGACCGTCTGGGAGTTTGCCTTGCTGACCTCAAACAGATCCTCGATCAGGACTTTCAGCCGCAGGGATTTCCGCTCCAGCGTATCCAGATACTCCTTTCGCTGTTCCTCCGTGATGTTCTCCTCTTTCAGCAGGTTGATATAGGTGATAATGGCCGTCAGTGGGGTCTTCAGGTCGTGGGACACATTGGTGATCAGCTCCGCTTTCATGCGCTGGCTCTTCGTCTCCTCCTCCACCGCGTTCTTAAAACCGTTCTGGATCCGCAGGATCTGGGGCTTGAAAGGCTCGAACACCCCCAGGTCCTCCGTAATCTTCACGTTTAGATTTCCCTCCGCAATCTCGTTGGTGGCGTGGAGCAGCTGCCCGTACTTCTTCTGCAATTTGCTGATGTAATTTCGCAGGAGGACATACAAAAGCAGGGAATACACCACCGTAAGGGGCAAACCCGTGACCCAGAAGCAGCTGATCACGAACAGGATCGCCGCGTTCAGCAGCACGATCTTCCAGATCATCTTGTTGGCGTCCCTGGTCACGTCAAAATGGCAGACCTCATCATAAAATGCCAGCGCCTTGCTCTTGATAAAGGGGAATATCCTGTAAAAAACGCATCTCTGCCTGATGTATTCCCTGACGCTCAGATCCCGCACCGCCCTGGCGCACACGCCCAGATACCAGCCGCAGAAAAAGAATGCGGTGAGGCAGGCAACATTGATCAATGGAGACAGGATCCATGTCAAGTCAGAGAACGCAGAATACTCCAGCAGCCTTTCCAGACCGTCACTGGCCGTATAGACCGCCAGCTGAAAGACCAGGTCGCCAAGTCCCGCAAAGACCACGATTCCGATGGCCAGGAGCGCTTCCAGGGGCAGGCTGCATATCCTGATTTCCCTCCAGGGCTTCTCCTCCCCCAACACGGGAAGAAACAGCCCGCAGACCAGCGCAGCGATCAGCAGCAGGAACAGGAATTCCCCCATATGGGCATACCGGTAAACCGTTGTAGCTGCCACATCGACATAAAATCCGGCAGCGCTTCCGTAAGGATCGTAGGAAAATACTGCCACTGATTGATTCCCCGCCAGGCTTGCCGTCCAGTCTTTCTCCGAGACCCGGAACATCACCGTACAATTGACCGGCCCGCTCAGGGAACTGTAACGCAGAACGGTGTCTATCCTGTCCGCCCCCAGGAAATCGGTCATGGAATTTGACCGGATGGCCTCATTTGCATACTTCCTGATTCGGGTCGTGTCGATCCCCGCCATTTCCTCGTCCACCGTCACGCTTCCATATTCGTTAAAAGTGAACCCAAGCTGGAAAAACTGTAACGCAACACTGCTGGACAGATCCGCTTCAGACATATTTGTAAGATATCGCCCCGATTCATTATCCCGGATCACATAATCATAATTACTGTTCAGGGCGCTGTAATTTTCCTCCAGGGAATTAAATGTATTTTCAATCCCCCATATGCCATCTCTCAGGGTATAATAATCCTCCTGCTCATTGTCAAAAGAGTCATACCTTTCCTCATATTCATCAATGGTTTCGTCCCACGCGTCCGCCTCCAGGATCCATTCGTATCCCTCTTTGGGCTGCACAAAGAGTTCCTTATAATCTTTCTGCACGTCTGTCTGGGCATTGTACAGATCCCGGTACAGCATATAACAGTTCCGATACAGCCACGCTATGTTGCTGTATTCCTCCAAAGGGCTGCTCTTGTATTCTTCCGCCCTGTCATGGAAGAAACCGTACATGCAGAACATGACCAGGGCAAGGGCTGCGCTGACCAGGATGCCCCGGCGGATCCATGCGCCCTTTTTGCGGGTGGTTTTTTTCGCAGCTTTGTCCCTTTTCTTTCGGGCTGTTTTCCCTGCTTTCCCTGTTTCCTCCTGTGCGTTTTCTTCCGGTGAAGATTCTGTCGTCCCCTCTGTGGGTTTATCCGCCGTTTTCACGCTGTCGATCTCTCTTTCCTCTGTCCGCGTTACATCCTCCGATATTCTCTTATTCTTCATCATAAACCATGCCTTTCACAAAAGCGCTGTTCTTCACAACCTCATTGTTCTCAGAAGCGATCGATCACACAAAATGCTACTGCCTGTCAATCTTATACCCTACACCCCAGACTACTTTTAGATACTTCGGATTTTTGGGGTCTATCTCGATCTTTTCCCTGATGTTCCGCACATGCACCATGATGGTGTCCGTGTTCACCGCCTTTTCGTTCCAGATGCGCTCGTAGATCTCCTCCGCCGAGAACACCCTGC
Source organism: Lachnospiraceae bacterium (assembly GCA_023664345.1). Classification (GTDB taxonomy): domain Bacteria; phylum Bacillota; class Clostridia; order Lachnospirales; family Lachnospiraceae; genus Acetatifactor. The sequence continues at coordinate 93,725 of JAMPFQ010000008.1, forward strand.
CAGGATTCCTGATCAGCAGCTGCACGATCTTAAATTCCATGGGAGTCAGCCTCACCGGCTCGCCGTCCACGGACACCTCCACCGTGTCCTCGTTCAGTTCCAGGCCGCCGATGGTATAGACATGCTCCTTATTCTTATCATCATTCACCGCGCTCAGATACTTGGAATATCTCCGCAGGTGGGAGTTCACCCTGGCCAGCAGTTCCAGGGGCGTAAAGGGCTTCGTCACATAATCGTCCGCCCCCATGTTCAGCCCCATGATCTTATCCACTTCCTCCGACTTGGCCGACAGCATGATTACAGGGAACTCATAATTCATGGAGCGGAGTTTCATCAGCATGGTCACGCCGTCCATGACGGGCATCATGATATCCACGATGGCAAGGTGCAGTTCCTGCTGTTCTATCACTTTCAGCCCCTCCGCGCCGTTGGCCGCCTGAAAGACCTCGTAGCCCTGATTGCGCAGATAAATCTCCACGCCGTCCCTGATCTCCTTGTCATCCTCCACGATCAAAATACGGTATTTATCTTCCATGTCTCCTCTTTTCCTTCCGTCAAATCGATAACACTATTATAATAGTGAACCGCCTGCAAAGCAACCGCATCTTCCCTGAAAGCCAGGGCCGACTGCCCGGCGCAGGATGCCATGCGCTCCCTGAGGGTTGTGTTTTCCAGCAGGGAATCCAGTTCCCCGGCGAACTGCTCCCTGTTTTCTTCCGTCAGGATACCGTTGAAACCGCTTTTCACCAGATCCTTTACCCCGGAAGCCTCCACCGCCACCACGGGCGTTTTCCCCGCGAAAGCTTCCAGGATCACAATCCCCTGGGTCTCCGTCCTGGAGGCAAAAAGGAATGCTTCCGCCGCCGCAAAATAAGAAGCGATTTCCTGATTGGGGATCTTTCCCGTAAAACGGATCTCCTGCCCCAGACCCAGTTCCGCCGCCGTCCGCTCATAGGCTTTCCTGTCCGGACCGTCCCCGATCATCAGCATACGGAAAGGCTTTCCCCAGCGCCGCTTGAACAGCTCCAGGCTATGTAGCAGAAATTCCACATTCTTTTCCTGCGCCATCCTGGATACGGTGATCAGCAGCGGCATATCCTCTGCCTGATATTGTTCCCTGATCTTCGCGATAGCGTCCCCATCCACCTGAAAATTCTCTTCTTCGATCCCCGTGGGAAGAATCCCGATCTTTTCCGGGTACACCCTGCATGCTTCCACCAGATAGTCCTTCATCCCCCGGGTGGGGGCGAAGATGAAGTGACAGTGTTTCAGGAATGTACGCAGGTACAGGGGCGTCAGTTTCTCGATCAGCCTGGACTTTGTATAACATTCCGCATACCGCTCATAGCGGGTATGGTAAGTAAATGTCAGGGGCACATTGTATTTCTTTGACAGGTACACCGCCGTCCTGCCGATGAGCATGGGGTGGTGCACATGGATGATGTCAAAATCATGCTTTTTAAACTCCTCCTCGATCCGCCTGTCAAAGGGATTGGGCAGCACGATGCCGCCGATGAACCGCTTCATGCAGGTGGCGTAGCGGAACACGTTTTCCTCCTCCGCCTGCTCCCCATAGGTGGGCGCAAACACCGTCACCTGATGCCCCAGCCCCTCCAGGCCCCGCTTCAGCCTCTCGATGGAAATGGGAACGCCGCCCATGAAAGGTTTGTAATTATTTGTCATCAGTGCTATTTTCATTTTCACTCCTGCCTCCTGTTATCACAAACTGCCCCAAAGGGCAAAAGCCTGCTCTGCCGCCTGCGGCGGCACAAACAATCCATGAACCTTCGCAAGACCGGAAGAATCGCTGCTCTTGCGATTCTTCCGTGTGAGACTTAG
>JAMPFQ010000008.1:95663-149852 GCA_023664345.1 Lachnospiraceae bacterium
AGTTTCTCCGCGAAGCAGCCTTTGCTGCGAGCGGCTAGAAACTCTTCTCACACTTCCCGACATGCCACTCATGGCGGCACAAACAATCGATGAATCGGTGCAAGACCGGAAGAATCGCTGCTCTTGCGATTCTTCCGTGTGAGACTTAGAGTTTCTCCGCGAAGCAGCCTTTGCTGCGAGCGGCTAGAAACTCTTCTCACACTTTTCTTAGCAGTTCAAACACCCTATCGCCCAGCACATATCCGGCTCCCACGAACACCAGGTTCCAGAGGAAGATCCCGCAGGTGGACGCCATCACATATTTTGCCAGGTTCATCTGCACCACTCCTGCGGGAATGGAGACGATCGTCCTGATCATGGGAATCAGCTTCCCCAGGAAAACGCCCATGCACCCTTTCGACCGGATCCAGTCCAGATTCTTTTCCAGCGGTTCTTTCTGCTTGGGAAAACGCTTCGTGTATGCCTTAAGAAAGACCTCCCCGCCTTTCCGGCCCAGGGCGTATAACAGCAGGCTCCCCACAAGCCCCGCCGCCACGGTGATCACCATGACCCAGAAGAAACTGATATTCCCCTTTGCTGCCATAATGCCCGACAAAGGCATGATCACCCCCGCCGGAAATCCGGGCAGGTTCATATACTCCAGAAGCACGATCACGAAGATCGCCGCCGCTCCATACTTTGTAAAATAAAGGGTTAAAGCAGAAAGATCCATGATTTCTCCTCCTCAGATTTGGTATGGAGAAATCATAGACCCAAAAAATAAATGACCACATCAGAATTTTCAAAAGAATTTCTAAAGAAAAAACACAAATCTCCTTTAGTTTTGTAATTGCTTCATACTATAAAATATCCCTTTCCGCGCCATCAGCTCATCATAAGTCCCATACTCCACGCACTGTCCCGCATCAATCACCGCGATCCTGTCCGCGTCCCGGATGGTGGAAAGCCTGTGCGCCACGATAAAGGTCGTCCGGTCTTTCGTCAGGTTGTTTACCGCCTCCTGGATCAGCTTCTCGGAGATGCTGTCCAGCGCCGAGGTAGCCTCGTCCAGCAGGATGATCTTCGGATCCCGGATCAGCGCCCGGGCAATGGAGATCCGCTGCCTCTGTCCGCCGGAAAGCTTCCCGCCATGCTCCCCCACCATGGTATCCAGCCCCTTTGGCAGAGAGTTCACCAGATCTCTCAGGTTCGCCGCGTTGATGACCTGATCCAGCTTCTCCTGTGTCACGTCCTCACAGCCGTAAATGATATTTTCCCGGATGGTGCCGGAAAACAGGATGGAAGTCTGGGGCACCACCGCCAGATATTTCCGGTAGGAGCGCAGGTCGATCTGGCTTAAGTCGTGGCCGTCCAGCAGCACCTTTCCATGATCTGCCAGATAAAAGCCGTTGACCAGATTTAAAATGGTGGACTTTCCTGCTCCCGACTCTCCCACCAGGGCAATGGTCTCCCCCGTCCGCACCTCCAGGTTCAGGCCGTTTAAAGTGTCGCTCTCCCCGTCATGATACCGGAAATGAACATCCCGGAATGAAAAATGTCCCTCCACATTCCCAATCTGTTCCTTTCCCTCATTGTGCTCCACGTCCTCGGACAAGAGCACCTCACCGATGGAATTGACGGACTCGATGCCCTTGGTGATGGTGGGCACCAGGGAGATGATCGCCGACACCTGATTGACAATGGTGGCAAAATAACTCTGGTATAAGGTGATATCCCCTGCCAGGATATTTCCCCGAAAGGCCAGAAAGCCCGTAAAGCACAGGCAGATCACCTGAAAGATCTGGAACACCGCCCAGCCCACGGAACCAAACAGAGACTGGATCAGATCCAGCTTATAGCCCTTTTCCGCCACCGCGAACAGCTGCCCGCTCATCTTCTCCACTTCCTCTTCCTCCAGGGCATGGGCACGGGTAACGGGGATCAGTTCCACCATCTCCATGACCCTGGCGGAGGTCTCCTCCATCTCTTTCCGAAACTCCCTGTTCCTGCGCTTCATGATGCTGCGGAAAGAGACCATGGTGACGGCGGCAATGGGCGTTGTCACCAGGAAGAAAAAGAACACCATCATGCTCCGCTGCACCGTCACCACCAGCGCCACGGAAATGTTCAGCACGATATTCAGGATGCTCAAGAACATCTGGGTGGAAAGACCCTCCACCGCCTCCACATCCCGGATGATCTTGGACTGCAGGCGGCCTGACTGGGTCTCGATATGATAGGATATGGAAAGCTGCTGCAGCTTGCGGATCAGCGCCTTTCTGAGCCCCGTCTCCGCATATCTGGTGGACTGGCTCTTGTAATCCACATACAGGTAATTCATAGGCACATTCAAGGCGATCAGGGCGATCATCAATACAGTGTAAAACAGGATATGCCGCGTGCTGTCGGGGCTCTGTGTTGTGATATCGTTGATGATATTGGCCGTCACAATGGGAAGCACCCACACGCAGGCATGTTTCAGGAAGAAAAAGACCACCGCCAGCAGGAACTTATAATAATTGCCTTTATACAATGCGACAAGTATCTTTAAAGGATGCCCCTGATGCTTCCGGTAGCACTCGATGAACCAATGTTCCGGCTCGATCCCCTTTGGCGCTCTCAGCTTCTTTTCAAACGATGACATGACCATACTCCCCTTTTGCTTTTTAGGTTCTTCCGCAAGTCAACAGAGGATTTTTCTATGCTTCTTCTGTTTGTGCCAGCAAACGCGCGATCGTAGCCTTCAGCTTACCCATATCAACAGGTTTGGCTGTATGGGCATTCATCCCGGCGTTCAAGGCGTTTTGGACATCCTCCTCAAAGGCATTCGCTGTCATGGCGATGATGGGAATGCTCTTTGCCTCCGGATGATTGCTGCTTCGGATGGCACGGGTAGCTTCATAGCCGTCCATAACGGGCATCTGCACATCCATAAAGATCACATCGAAACTCCCGGGCTTCGACTGGATAAAGCGCTCCACTGCGATTTTTCCATTGGAAGCAACTTCACATTCCACTTCTTCCATTGCCAAAAGTTCTTTCAGGATTTCAGCGTTGACCTCATTATCCTCTGCCGCCAGGACACGCAATCCTTTGATGGAAATATCTTTCACAGGCTGGCTTTCATGGATTTCAAAGGTGGCTTCACCCGTCAGCAGCTGGGACACGGTACGTTGGAAGTTAAAAAGGAAAAAGGGCTTGGGCAAAAATGCATCGAACCCCACATCCGCACTTGCTTCTTTGGCTTCTTCCAGGTCATAAGAGGTCAGCACAAAAAGAGGCGTTTCTTCTGAGGCCGTTTCCCGGATGCGCCGCGCTGTTTCCAGACCGTCCATACCGGGCATTTTCCAATCCAACAGGATGATCTCAAACGGATTGCCGGCGTTATGTGCGTCAGAAGCCATCTCTACCGCCGTTCTGCCATCTGTGGCATAAAGAACCTCTACCCCCACATCCTTCATGATATCCTGGATATTCACACAGATATCCTCCTCATCGTCCACTACCAGCATCCGGGTGATGTGGTTACAGCGCCAGAAACTGTCATCCTGTACCTGCGCCTCCTCCGACAACTCTATTTCAACCGTGAAAACACTGCCCTTTCCCTTCTCGCTTTTCACATGAATGATACCGCCCATCAGATCCACAATGTTCTTTGTGATAGCCATGCCCAGACCGGTGCCCTGGATTTCACGGGTAACGTCTGTGACTTCCCTGGAGAAAGGGGCAAAGATCGTCTGGACAAATGCCTCGCTCATGCCATATCCATTGTCCGCCACGATGAAACGAAGATGGGCGGTGGTCTGCGCGGTTTGCTCCACCCCCTCAACGCTCAGGGAGATCTGGCCGCCCTCCTGGGTATATTTCACCGCATTGGAAAGAAGATTGATCAGCACCTGATTCAGCCGCAATTTGTCTCCGATCAGCCTCTCGGGAAGCTTGCCCTTGGTGTAAAGCTCGAAGCTTTGCTCCTTGGCTCTGGCCTGGGGCAGCATCATGGTGTAAAGGTCATCGATCAATTCCGGCAGGCTGAATTCCATCTTGTTCAAAACTGTCTTTCCGCTCTCGATCTTGCTCATGTCCAGGATGTCATTGATCAAACTGAGGAGATGTTGGCTGGAAGAAGATATTTTCCGCGTATATTCCCGAACTTTGTCCGGATGCTCGGCGTCCTTTGCCAACAGAGTGGAAAAGCCCACAATAGCGTTCATAGGCGTGCGGATATCATGAGACATATTGGACAGGAAGTTGCTCTTGGCCTCATTCGCGGCCTTGGCCGCTGAGAGGGCTTCCCCTAAAGCCTCATACATCTGCCGCTCCTTTGTACGGTCTGAGAGCATGAGAATATACCGCTCCTGTCCGTCCAGGGAACAGCGGTGAACCAACTGCTTGAACCGGCGAAGCTCATGGGTCTTAGCGTGAAAGATATCCCGCTCTCCGGTCCAGACGCCGCTAATCGGAATCCTGTCCAACAATTCAGGTGAAAGGATATCCTGCCCCTCGGAATCGATCTGCTCCCCGCCGCCGAACAGCAAAGGCCGGACATCGCCGCGCACCTGCTCCAGTTCCAACCCTAAGACCCGCTTCAGGTTAGGGCTGACATATTCCGCCTGGGAAGCGTTTGGTGCAAAGAGCAGGAAGATATCGTCGGTGTTCTCGGTCAGCAGGTCGAAAAGCTTTTCCCGGGAATGGAGCTCCAGATTCTTTTCCCGTATATGGCGGCGGTTGGCCAGAATCAGGACCAGCACAATGCCCAGCGCCAGGATTGCAAAGAGCGAACCCACGACTGCAAGGGTCACCAGAAGAAATTCATTCATGCTGGCGTTGACGATTTCTGTGGGGGTAATGCTTGCCAGCATCCAGCCCTCGAAACCTACCGGCTGATAGGATAAATAGTAAGGCACTCCGTCCATCCGGCAGATAACGGTACGCTTGGTTCCGTTCTGCCAGTCCTGTGCCACCGCATCCCCATCCATATCATCAAAAGATGCCTGCTTCTGGAGATAAGCCAGCAGGTTATAGGGCTGATCGTCCCCCCTCCTGGATGAGAACAGGACCCGCCCGTCCGGATAGAGGATATAGCAGTCGCTCTGTCCGGCAAACGTGTTGATGCTCAGCGAATTGGTCATATCCTCGGAGTTGAAGCTGATGCCGATAGCAGTGTAGGCAAAGCCGCGGTAAGTCCCCGGCTGGACAGGGACAGCGAAAACGGTGATCTGCTGGTCGGAGGGCAGAGTGCCGTCCACCACGATATTCTCACGGTCAACCACCAGACGTTCCAGGCTGCTGCCCAGATTCAGATAGCCGGTACTTCCCTGGCCGGTCATGTAGTTTCCGTCATCGGACAGGAAATAAAAGGTGGTAAAATGCCAGTCCGCCTTTTCTTCCTCAATAAAAGTATGCAGGGTATCGGGGTCGGTCTCCGCCGTATCCGCAATGTAGTTCCTCCAGCTGCACAGCAATCGCCAGTTCTTTGTGATGGTACTGCGGAAAGTGGCGTTGATCTGGGTATAGATTTCGTCCAGATGGTCAACGCTTTCCAAAAAAATCTGCCGGGAGGCAAAGCGGGAGTACACAAAACTGATGATGATGGCAGCGCTCAATACCACACACAGGATAAACACTTCCCGCAGCCGTTTTCGAGTCATAATTCCAAGCCCTCCCTCTTATTTGACGTCCCGCAGTTTGATATAGGTCGTAGGCGGCAGAGGCTGCTCTCCGGCCAGAAGGTAATCCACCCACAATGTCCGGGCGTATTCCTCCGTCATGGAGAAGCGATCCAGCCCTCCATCGTCCAGGACCTGTTCCGCCAGGGGCTGAACCCCGACTGTCAGATCCGCGATGATAAAGGAATAGGTTCCGTTGTCCTCCAGCGGGCCGTCTGCTGTCTCCAGGCCCGCCAGCAGATAGTCCCCCTCCGCCGTCTTTTCCACCTCCATCACCAGGCCGCTGACAATGGGCAGCGTCTGGTCGCTGATGGGGTCATTGAAAGAGCCGCAGCCCTCCACCGCCAGGCGAACGATCTCCCGGATCTGTGCGCCGGTGAGTTCGGCGGTGAAGAGGTGGTTGCCCCGGGACTGGAAAGATTCCTCCAACCGCTGGGCAGTATAACCCCCGGCGTAAAGGGAGCCGGTAGCAAGGGAAGAAGGGGCCAGCAGGAAATCGCCTCCGCCAATCTCGCGCAGCGTATTCGCGATGGCGGAGCCGGCCTGATTGCCTTCATCCGACCGAAAGCTGACGGGATACCCTGTCTCCAGCGTGGCAACGATCTCTGTGTCAACAACAGGGTCGGTGAGGGCTGCGTCCATTCTCTCAAAAGCGCTTCGGGAGTCCAGACCCTCTAACAGCATCCCCTGCATTGCTGCATGGGCGGCATCCTGAAAAGTGGGCGAGGACAGCAGGGTAAACAGATGATTGGCTTCGATCACGTCCCGCAGGTTCTCCACGGACTCCGGCAGGGGGATGTCCACCCCACGGTTATAGGGCAGCATATAGACGTAGCTTTCAGAAGACATGGCCTCGTAGCCCTCCTCGGAATACATGGCGGCCAGAACCTTTAACGCCAGCTCCTTTTTCTCTTCATTACCCTTTTCGCCAAGCTCCCCGTTTAGCGCCGTGCAGAACCGGGGGGATGTCAGAATCCAATTGTCCTCCGGCGTATCTCCGAAGTAAGGAAGAAGGACACAGTTGTGATAATCGGAATACGCCACAAGTTCGTTGATCATCCCGCGTATCATGGGAACTTCACCGTTACTAAAGCAGCCATATGTCGCACCGTAGCCCCGTGTCGTATCCTCTTCGTCAAGTCCGGTATCGGCTATGACGGTGGATAAGCGTTCAAAGGCTTCCGACCATACGGCCTCATCCAGGCTGTCAACCTGGCCCCTCTGATAATTCCTCCGCCACTCGGTCCCCTGACGGCTCATCAGCGCAGAGGCGGAAAAGCCCTCCAGGGTATAGAGGGAGGTGTAATTGTATTTGAAATCCGAGGTATAGGGCTTGATGTCCAGTTCCCGGAAAGCGGCGCAGGCCGCAGCGAAGCTGGGATAATCGGTGGGCAGGGGGATATCGTACTCCTCAAACATATCCACGTTGGCAATGATCCCGTTGGCAACCCCGCCGATGGGGAGCCAGTTGACGCTGCCGTCCGGCGAACGCCAGGCCTCCAGATAAGTGTCGTAGAAAGAAGCTGCGGTCTCCGTGCCGCTGAGATCCATCAGATGATCGTTCAGCTCCTGGGAATCCCTGAGAGACAGACCGCCGCCCATGGTGAGAATATCGGGCAGATCCCCATTCTCCTGCCGGAAAAGGTAAAAATCCGTGGAGTCCCTTCCCACGGTAAACTCCAGATTCGCCTCCGGGACTGCCTGCTGGAGATAGGGGGCATATTTCTCCAGCAATTCGGTATCGTGCAGACAGACTGTCAACGTAACTTTTTCATCCCGGCTTTCGCCGCAACCGGTCAATCCCAGCATCATAACTGCCAGGGCTGCCAAAATCCATTTTCTTTGTTTCATAGTACTGTACCTCCAATACCCGGGGATTCTCTAAGAGAATGACCCCATACTTTCCATATTTTATTATACAGATACCGTGAAAGATTGCAAGAGGAAAGCTTTTTGTTTTCCAAATCCCAGGCTGTTTAAACATGATACCGATAAAGAATGGTCTCCTGATTACCAATAATCCATAGGATTTTTTACTTTTCTCGCTCGCGTTGCCCGTCATACCGCAAAACGGGGATGCCTTTGCAGGCATCCCCACTACTATCTCTAATGAATCGCCGATCAGCGTTCTCCTGATATTCCGATCAGTTGTTGATCAGCTTGTCTTCCTCATTGTTCCAGCTGTAAAGCTTCCTGATCTCCTCGCCGACTTTCTCAGCGGGATGCTCGCTTGCCAGCTTTCTCATGGCCTTGAAATGAACCTGCTTGCCTGCGGGGGACATATCCAGCAGGAAGTCTTTCGCGAAAGTGCCATCCTGGATATCACTGAGGATCTTCTTCATGGCTTTCTTGGTCTCCTCGGTGACGATCTTGGGGCCGGTAACGTAATCGCCGTACTCAGCGGTGTTGGAGATGGAATATCTCATGCCCGCGAAGCCGCTCTGGTAGATCAGGTCAACGATCAGCTTCATCTCATGGATGCACTCGAAATATGCGTTCCTCTCATCATAGCCTGCCTCGACCAATGTCTCAAAGCCTGCCTGCATCAGGGCGCACACGCCGCCGCAGAGGACAGCCTGCTCACCGAACAGGTCGGTCTCGGTCTCGGTGCGGAAAGTAGTTTCCAGAACGCCCGCCCTGGCGCCGCCGATACCCAGCGCGTAAGCCAGCGCCAGATCCTGTGCTTTGCCGGTAGCGTCCTGCTCCACAGCGATCAGGCAGGGAACACCCTTGCCCTCCTGATATTCGCTCCTCACAGTATGTCCGGGTCCCTTGGGTGCGATCATGGTGACATCCACGTTCGCGGGAGGCACGATACATCCGAAATGGATGTTAAAGCCGTGGGCAAACATCAGCATATTACCTGCCTCCAGATTGGGCTCGATATCTTTCTTATACAGGTCGGCCTGCTTCTCATCATTGATCAGGATCATGATGATGTCAGCTTTCTTAGCAGCTTCCGCTGCGGTATATACTTCAAATCCCTGCTTCACAGCCTTGTCCCAGGACCTGGAACCCTCGTAAAGACCGATGATCACATGACAGCCGGAATCTTTCAGGTTCAGCGCATGGGCATGTCCCTGGCTTCCGTAACCGATGATTGCAATGGTCTTCCCCTCCAGAAGAGAAAGATTACAATCTTCCTGATAAAAAATTTTTGCCATTTTTCTTTCCTCCATTTGCATTTCATTCTTCTTTATTAACTGACAGGTTTTCCCTGGAGCTAACATCACTCTTCGATATAAATGACCTTGTCCGTACCTCTGCCCAGTCCCGCGATACCGGTCCTGGCGATCTCCAGGATCTCATAGCCGTCCAACAGGCCGATAAAGGCATCGATCTTCTGCTGGTTGCCGGTCAGTTCGATCATCAGGCTCTCCGGCGATACGTCGATGATCTTGGCGCGGAAAATGTCCGTTATGGCGATGATGCTCTGCCTCTGCTCCGCATTGGCCCTCACCTTGATCATGATCAGTTCCCGATAAACGCTCTCCTCCGGCTTCAACTCCCTGATATCACGGACGTCCACCAGCTTTGCCACCTGCTTCTCGATCTGCTCCAGGATCTCCTCGTCGCCGGACGCCACGATGGTGATGCGGGTGATGCGTGGATCCGCAGTAACGCCTGCGGTAATGCTCTCGATATTGTATCCCCGCCTGGAAAACAGGCCGGAAATACGGCTCAAAACGCCGGCTGTATTGTCAACCAGCAACTGAAAAACTCTTTTCTGCATGTCAGACACCTCAATTTATCTTTTCTCTCAACTGAAACTTCTGCGTATTCTGGCGCAGTTCGGTGGCGATCTTCACCAGTTCGGCGGTCGCCTCCTTGCACCCGATCACGATCTGGGTCAGCTGATCCATGGTAGCAGCTGTCTCCTCCGTGCTCGCCGCATTGTTCTGCGAGATCTCGGAAAGCCCGTCAACACTTTCGATCACGCCGCTCTTGTACTGCTCGATGCTGTCGATCTGGCGGGAGATCGTGTCGATCGCGTTCACTACCTTGAAGATTTCCTGGTTCAGGCTCTCAAACGCCTCCTGGGTCACGTTCAGCTTCTCATTCTGCTGGGCGATCTCATTGACCACGCCGTTCATGATCTCCACGCTGTGGTCGGAATTCTGGATCAGATTCTCCACAATGCCCCGGATCTGCGCCGCGGATTCCTTGGACTGATCCGCCAGGCCTCTGATCTCCTCGGCAACCACCGCAAAGCCCTTGCCCATTTCCCCTGCCCTTGCGGCCTCGATGCTGGCATTCAGGGACAGCAGGTTGGTCTGGCTGGCAATGCCCGCAATGATATCCGTGGCGGAATGGATCGCCTGGGCGGATTCATTCGTCAGGTTCGTCTGCTTCTGCACCTCGTCCACAGACTTGCTGGTCCTGACGCTGATGGCCTGCAGTTCCTTCAGGACGGAATCCACCGTCTCGTTATTCTTCTTCATCACCACCGCGCTGTTGCTCAGTTCGCTGACGCTCTCCGTGGTCCTGCCGATGGCATCGCCCATATCCGTCATGCTCTGCACCACGTTCTGGGTGTTGGCCGCCTGATGGGTTGCGCCCTCCGCAATCTCATTGACCGCCACGTTCACATCATTGATGGACTGGGTAATGCTGTCAAAATTCTGGCTGAACTGAGTGGTGCACTCGTCCATATCTTTGACAGAATTATGTATATTGAGGATGATCTGAGAGAAATTCACGATCAGGGAATACATCGCCCTGGCGATCTTACCCACCTCGTCGCTCCTCTCCAGGATCTTATTTGAGATCTTCAGGTTCAGTTCTCCCGACGCAACCTTGTCCAGATTCCCCACAACGGCAAGCAGAGCCTTTACGATGAACAATACGACCACGCAGACAAGCGCACAGAATATCACGACCATCACGATCATGAAAATAATATTGTAGGTGATCGCATTGCTGTAGATTGCCTCCATATCGGACACCCGCACTGCGGTCATCATCATGCCCACCGTCGCTCCGTCCGCATTCAGCGGAAAGAAATACGCCATATATTCGATTCCGCCTATCTTTACGGAATCTGTGAACACTTCTTCTCCCGCAAGGACGCGATCCGATATCCTGCTGCTCACGGTCGTCCCGGAGTCCGTATTGTCCAGAGTGGTCGCCGCCATATTGGTGCCGATGAACAATGCCGAGTCAATATGGGTATTCTGCTTGATCTCCGCAAGCATTCCTCCCTCGCCGGACAGCATGGTCTCTCCTCTGTACATCTGGCCGTCCACCATGTTAAAGCTGCCCTCCCCCGACATCAGCCCCTGCCTGATCATGTACTGCGTCGCCGACAGTTCCTGCTCCACCAGGTGGGAAGCCGTCCTGTTGCCCACGTTCCTCAGTGACAATACCGTGAAAATCACCAGGATCACTATGGGGATCATGACCACCGCCAGAATCTTCACCAGTAAATTAGCGCCCTTTTTTTCCTTTAGTACTTTTTCTTCCATAGCCCCTCCTTCTGCATAAATGCTCCCTTGAAATTTTAGTCTGACCTAATGCCGGATGTCCTGCTATTCCGAATAGAATGAGTTACTTTACAATATAACACTTTTTTCGCTGATGTTCAATGGTAAATTTGCGCGATTTCCTCATTAAGCAACAGTTCAGCCCGCGTCATTCGTACTCACAGATATACCCCACCCTGCCCGCATAGGAGGGCGCTGCATCCAGGATGTCGTCCGGCACGTCATTGAGATAGCACCGACCATCTGAACGCCTGTAGAAAAGGACCACATATCCCTCCCGCACTTCCCTGCCATCCTCCGTGACGCCTGTATAGCTGGGTTCCCCCTCCAGCCAGTACCGGAATAACGCGTTATACAGCATGAGCATATTATAACCGTCTTTTGATCCGGGTTCCAGCCAGCGGTAGCCGAAGGGGATGTCCCCCGCATTCTCTCTTGTGGCTCCCACAAAGAAAGTGACATTCTCTTTATCCTCGGCGATGATCCGCTCCTGCAGCCGCTCCAATTCCTCCCGGGAAGTGACGGTCGCCAGGTGACCGCCCCTCTCCTGGCAGAGCCTCCGGGCTTCTTTCCAGGTGACATCCTCCACGATCAGTTCATAACGGTGTCCTGCGGAGGCCACATCCCCCGTCCTCAACAGGGATGTGATCTCGTCCAGAATGTAATATCTCTGGGGACGCATCCCCTGCCCCTCGGGATACACGGCGTTCAGACGCGCCTGATACTCCTCTTTGTCCACAGACTCCCCGCCCCAGTTATAGACATAGATCAGATTCTCATTTTCGTCCAACTGGATCCCATCCGGCCCGTTTCCGTAGGTTCCGCCGTCCACATAGACCCATTTTCCATCCCGGATGGTATAGATATGGTCATAATAATGATCCATATTACCGTCCGAATTACAGATCAGGTTTCTCCCCTCGATATAAGTGACGTTCAGGCGGGCTGACTGCCACACATCCAGGACGTGATCGTGAAAGGTCAGGATCTCAACTCCTCCTGCTTCAAATCCGGTGTTGCACACAAGTTCGGGAATCTCGTCATCATCCACACAGATCAGGCTGTAGGTCCAGGTATCCGCAGATTCATACGCCTCCAGATGATCGAGATAAGCCTGCTTCCACTCCTCCAGGCAGGAATCATCCCACGCCGTGCGCTCTTGCTCTTTCACCACAGAGAAGCGCCTGCACATTTCCCTGTACAGATCATCGATATCGTTTATGGGTACGGCGTCGTCATAGCCCCAGACATCCAGTTCTTCCCAGTCCCACTCCTCACAGACCCGCAGGTATTCCTCCTCGGAAACTTCCACGCCGTTTACCTCATGATGATCTCCGATATACCGAAAGTCATCATATTGAGGAACGCTGTGGAGAGCCAGCAGTTTCACGCTTTCCGTCCCATCGATCCGGTAAAAAAACGATTCTTCCTCTCCCTGGCCCATATAGGTACTGAAGATCAGGTTTTCATAAGGGTTAAAACGGCACTTTCCAAAACTCCCAAAGCTTCCTGCTTCCGTTACATTGCCGCCATTGTACACGCATATGGTCACGGCGGCGGCATGGGCGTCGGAGGGGATGATCGCCAGTTCCGGGATATTGTCGATATCGATGAACACCAGGTCATATCTTATCCTCTCTGTGCCATAGGGGTATTCCTCATAAATTTTTTGGAGATATTTCGCGTATGCCAGAAAGATGCGCTTTTCTTCCTCTTTGAGCACATAAGGTTTTTCTATTTTTATCGTTTCGGATACTTCCGTGTAGTCCGCACCCTCCAGATAGGTCAATGTGATGTTTTCGCTGTCAGCCATCTCGACCTCCATGATGGCCGACATAGGATCCGCAGTCCTGGAAAAATCTCTCCGGATGCGCGTTTCCGGCAGTCCTTCGTCGAACAGAGCCCTTAACAGCAGTTCCTCATGATCCTCCATATAAGCTACGTAACTGTCTCCCACAAGAATCGGATTGAAATAGGTATCGGACAGTCTCGCCTCTTTTGTGTCAAACCAGAAAACATAGGACGCCGGGGAGCCAACGCTTATAGAGATCTCCAGCAGATCCTCCTTGACCCGCATAATCTGGGGTTCTCTGGGAAATACATCCTGATAAACTCTGTGGCCGGAACCATCATACAACGTCAGTTGATATCCGTCCGCTGTTTCCACACATGCGTACCCCTCAGAGTTTGCCGTCCTTGTATCCGCATCCTCCGTTTTCCCTGCATCTGCCGTGTTTTTCGTACTGATAACCATGCCTCTCCATAACCCGCGAATAAATCTTTGATTTTTCAATCTGCTTTCCTCGCAGGACTCAGCGCTTGCGTGATCCTCCCGCCATTCCTTTGTGTTTTCCACTTTTTCCGCACACAGATACATCCCTGCCACTATCAATGCAATGGCGCACACCGACCACACTCTTTTCATCCGTCCACTCTCCGTGTTACCTATGTAAGATCTTCTGTTCTACTATTCTAATGGAGCCGGGCATCATTTTTGCATACTGTTTCCAAGGTTGTATTTTGAATGGAAGTATCCTATAATATGGACAGAAATATACCACGGAGACACGAAAATCCATGAAAACCATCGCTGTGATCGAAGACGATATTTATATCGGGAACCTGCTTGAGGAAACCCTGTCCGCGGAGGGCTATTCCGTGATCCGGGCTTACTCCGGCACGGAAGCCCTGCTTCTGCTGGAGAAGCGGCGTCCCGACCTGATCCTGCTTGACCTGATGCTGCCGGGGCTGTCGGGGGAAGCACTGCTTCCCATGCTCAAAGGCATCCCGGTCATCATCGTCAGCGCAAAGACGGACGTAACCGACAAGGCCGCCCTGCTTCTGGAAGGCGCCGCCGATTATATCACCAAACCCTTTGAGATCAGGGAGCTGCTGGCCCGGATCACGGTACAGCTTCGCAGACAGCCCGCCCGTTACGACAGCTGCCTGAAAGTGGGCGGACTGTGCCTGGACAGTTCGGACAGAAGTTGCACCCTGTACGGGAAACCTGTGCACCTGACCAGAACGGAATTTGCCATCCTGAAGCTGCTGGCGGAAAACGCGGGCCACGTTATCTCAAAGTCCGCCCTGCTGGACCGCATCAGCACGGACACCCCCGACTGTACGGAAAGTTCCCTGAAAGTCCACATCAGCAATCTGCGCCAGAAGCTGAAAGACATTTCCGGCGAAAATCATATCGAGGCCGTATGGGGGATCGGCTTTACACTTTCTTTACCTTTTTCTTAACCGCTACCTTTACCCCCGCACGCTATACTTCATCTCAGGACGCGGCGCAGGAAATATGGCCGCGTCAGAATGGAGGATCCTATGGAATATGTACTGACTGTCAATTCCCTGCGGAAAAAATACCGCAATTTCACCGCTCTGGACAATGTGACCATGCATGTGCCCAAAGGAGCCGTCTATGGCTTCGTGGGGGAAAACGGCGCGGGAAAGACCACCCTGATCCGCCTGATCTGCGGGCTGCAGAAGCCTGACGCGGGGGACTATTCCCTCTTCGGACTCTCCTTTCAGGATCCGCAGATCGGCAAGAGCCGCAGCCGCATGGGCGCCGTGGTGGAAACGCCGTCCATTTATCTGGAGATGTCCGCCGCGGACAACCTGAAAGAACAATATCGGCTCCTGGGCATTCCCTCTTTTGCATCCATTCCCGAACTGTTAAAGCTGGTCGGCCTGGAGGACACGGGCAGGAAAAAGGCAAAAAACTTCTCCCTGGGCATGCGCCAGCGGCTTGGTATCGCCCTGGCCCTGGCGGGGAATCCTGACTTTCTGGTGCTGGACGAGCCGGTCAACGGCCTGGATCCCCAGGGCATTATCGAGATCAGGGAACTGATCCTGAAGCTGAACACGGAATCCGGCATCACCATCCTCATTTCCAGCCATATTCTAGAGGAACTGTCCAAACTCGCCACCCACTACGGCTTCATCCATAAGGGCAAGCTCATTCAGGAGATCAGCGCCGCACAATTGGAGGCATCCTGCCGCAGATCTCTCTGCGTCACCGTCTCCGACAGCAGCGCCGTTGCCGTGGCAATGGAGGAAAGAGGGCTGGAATATCAGATTCTCTCCGACACACAGGCTGAGATCTATGATGAGATCACCATCACAGAACTGGTGGACGCCCTCAGCCCCAAAGAGTGCGTCGTCTACTCTGTCTCCGCAAGGGAAGAAGGGCTGGAAAACTACTACATGAACCTGATCACCCCGAAAAGGAAATGAAACAAGAAAGGAAGCATTTATGAATAAATTATTATCCGCCGGATTTGCACGGCTTTGGAAAAGTACGTTGTTCTGGCTTGAAGTCATCCTCATGACGCTGTTTTTCGTCCTCATCATGATCGCCGATCATCAGAGCGCAAGAGACTACGGCGTCTCCTATGTCCTGGACGTCTTCTTCCCCGGCAGTTTCATGTTCATCGGCTTCTTCACAGCCGCTTTCGCCGCCATGTTTCTGGGCACGGAGTACAGCGACGGCGCCATCCGCAATAAGCTGGTGATGGGACATGGCAGGACTGCCATCTATCTGTCCAATCTGATCGTCTGTTTTGTCTCTTCCGTGCTGGTATGCCTCAGTTCCATCGTGATCATCTGCGCCATGGGGATCCCTATGTTTGGCCTGCTGACCAGACCTCTGGCAAATACCCTGGCAGTGGTCAGCACAGGCATCCTGATCGTGGCCGCCTACTCCGCTGTCTTTACTTTCATTGCCATGCTGATCTCCAACAAGCCTGTGACAGTGATCGTATGTGCCTTTGTCATACTGACCCTGTACTTTGGCGCTATGACCATCGGCATGATGCTGGACGCGCCCGAAATATCTCCCGGTTACGCCTGGATCGAGGAGGGGGAAACCGTAACAAGCCTGCCCCATCCCAATCCCCATTATCTGCGAGGGACTAAGAGAGCGGTCTACGAATTTTTGTACGATTTCCTTCCCACCGGACAGGGATTCCAGATCGCGGCGGGAGAAGAGGGGGCGATTCCCTCAACGAAGATACAGTTTCCCCTGTATTCCCTGTTGATCACCGTATCCGTCACAGCGGGAGGCGTCCTGGCTTTTTGCAGGAAAGACCTGAAATAAACATTTTGTCAACGAATCCATAAATGGATTCCCTCTCGGAAGATTGGCTGCAAAATCAGATGCAGAAAAGATTCCGAGAGGCTGCATCCGGCAACCGGAGGAGAAAGCCCATGGAATACTTGATATTGGGAATACTATGTGCCCTGACCGCAGTCCTGGCAGTGAAGATTTATCTGTTGAAAAAGGGGCTTCAGGAGATTGATGACGGCCTGGAAGAAATCTTAAGCCAGGATACCAACCGTCAGATCACCCTTTCTTCCCGGGACAGATCCATACGCCGCCTTGCCTCACGGCTGAACGTGCACTTAGGGCAGCTGCGTAAAAGCCGGCTGAAATATCAAAACGGCGACAGGGAGTTAAAGGAAGCAATCACCAACATTTCCCACGACCTGCGGACGCCCCTGACTGCCATCAGCGGCTACCTGGAACTGCTGGAAAAAAAATTCACCCCGGGAGAAATCCGTTTTTCAGGGCAGGCGGCTCTTTTCGGGAAAACGCAGCCTTATCCTGAACGGGAACTTCCCCCTGCAAAACACCCGTTCCATGCAGAACATGAAACAGGCATCGGAAGCGCCGCCAGGGATAACGGCATCGAAGAAGCCCTGCGCTGCCTGGCGGTGATCCGGAACCGCACGGAGCACATGAAGCAGCTGACGGAGGAACTGTTCCGCTGCTCCCTGGCCCTGTCCGTGCCCGAAGAGGAGCCGCAGCTTTTATCCCTGAACCATGTTCTGGAGGAAAGTCTCCTGTCCTTCTATGAAGCCCTGCGGAAAAAAAGGATCACGCCCGCCGTCTCCATGCCGGAGACGCCCGTTATGCGCACCCTGGATCCTGCCGCGCTGTCACGGGTCTTCCAGAATGTTTTGAGCAATGCGGTGAAATACAGCGGCGGCGACTTAAGCGTATGCCTGACAAAAGACGGCGCCGTAACCTGCTCCAACACCGCCCCGAACCTGGATCCACTCCTGACGGAACAGCTTTTTGACCGCTACTTTACGGTGGAAACCGTTTCCTCCCCCAATGCCGGAAGTTCTACGGGATTGGGGCTTTCCATCGCCCGCCTGCTGACGGAACGGATGGGCGGGGAAATCTCCGCCGTCTGTGTCCAGCAGCCCGGCGAGCCCACGGCGTCAGCCCCTCATCATGCGGAAAACAGGCTGGAGATCACGATACGGTTTCCGGCCTGATATGGGGTAAAAATACTTGCTTTTTTCATCTGCACATGTTATAGTGAACATAGAAAAGGGAAAGCCATAGAAGCGGCTCTATCCCTCAAACAAAATGCTAATGCCCCTTAACGAGGCCAGCCGTTGCTATTGGTGGTAGCAGCGGCTATTTTCTACCCTGAAAGATTGCATAGCACAAACTTATCAGGGCAACGACAAAGATACAAAACTGAAACAGATCAGAATATGTAACATTCATCCATTCGCCCTCCTTTCTCTCGTCTGGAGGGTTTTATGCCCTCCGAAAAATCAAGAGGGTAAAGCCGCCTTTTGCTCTACGGTTTCCCATGGCGGCAATATAACACATTTTATAGTATGAAGCAACAATCTTTTTAAAGATCAATCACTTCTGACCGCAATGGTGTTCTCCGCAAGGATGCTCTCCGCCGCAGTCATGCCTCTCGCCATGCCCGTGATGGTCACAGTGGACATCCGGGTCAAAGCCAAGATTTCCCGCAAGCAGCGCCTCCACCGCCGTGTCCGCGCTGCCGGACACGCCGCCGTAAAGCTGCACCCCTGCCTCTTTCAGCGCCATCTGCGCACCTACACCGATCCCGCCGCAGATCAGCGTATCCACTCCCAAGTCAGAAAGCAATACCGCCAGGGCGCCATGACCGCTCCCATTAGTGCTTACTACCCGCGAGTCCGCCACCTTACCGTCAGCGATCTCATAAACCTTAAAATACTCTGTGTGCCCAAAATGCGGAAACACATTTCCGTTTTCATAAGTGACTGCAATTTTCATGATCTGCACCAAACCTCCTGCAATATATTATTTCTTCCTGTCCATCCATAAAGTCAACAACCCCGATGCAGGCATACGGGACATCAAACAAGATACGACGCAGAGCATCGGGTATGTGACCCTCGCGGCATTCACCAAATGGATGCTAACGCATCCGCCTGGCTCATTGCTCGCGGGAATCAATGGATCATTATCATCCAATGACAGTTCATCCGTCGTTTTCCATACATTTCGCCAGCGCCAGCGCTCCGGTCCTTGCCACCTCCACGATACTGATGGTCTGCAGCTGGTTAATCATCAGTCTGACGCGCTCCGGCGTATCGCAGATCTGGATCATCATGAAATGCTTGGACATATCCACAATATCCGCCTTCATGATCTCGCACAGTTCCATGATCTCACGGCGGTTGCTCTTGTTGTATTTGATCTTGATCAGCATCAGTTCCCTTGTGATACACTGCTGCTCCTCGTAAGTCTTTACCTTGATCACGTCCAGCTTCTTGTTCAGCTGCTTCTCGATCTGCTCGATGGTGCGTTCATCGCCGCTGCTCACAATGGTCATGCAGGACACTGCGGAATCGTCCGTCTCCCCCACTGCCAGACTGTCGATATTAAAGCATCTGCGGGAGAACAGGCCTGCCACCTTGCAAAGGACGCCGGAGCGGTTCTCCACCAGCACGGAATAGATTCTCTTTTTCAACTTTTTGCCCTCCTATCTCACAATATCCATGGGGTCAATGACGCACTCCATCAGCATGGAAGTATCATCTTTCAAAAAGGCGTCTATGGTCTCGTCGCATTTCTCCATGTTTTCCAGCCGCAGGAACGGGATGCCGTAGGCGGCAGAAAGCTTCTCCAGGTCGGGGCTTCCGGAAAGATCCACCACGGAGTACGCCTCCTTATAGGTAAAATGCTGGTACTCCCGCACCATGCCCAGATAATTGTTCTTAAACACAATGATCTTCACGGGGATATCATGCTGGCACATGGTGGCAAGTTCCATCATGGACATCTGGAAAGAGCCGTCCCCGCAGACCGCCACCACCTGGCGTTTCGGATCCGCCACTTTCACGCCCATTGCCGCCGGGATGGAATAACCCATGGTACCCATGCCGCCGGAGGTCAGAAACTTGCCTTTCCTCACCTTTACATAGCCGCAGGACCAGATCTGGTTCTGCCCCACATCCGCCACATACACCCCATCCTCCTGCATTTTGGAGGAAAGTCGCATGATAAATTCCGCCGGATCCACATAGGCGGGATCGGGATTGCGCTTCTTTGCCATGATCCTGCGGTACTCCCGCAGGCAGTCCAGCCATTCCTGATAATTTCCCTCAAACTCCTCTTTCGCGAATTCCTCAAAGATATGCTTTGCATCGCCCACCAGGGGAATGGTGGGGCCTGCGTTCTTGCCGATCTCCGCCGGATCCACATCGATGTGCACCAGCACCTTGTTCTTCGTGATCAAGTCGGGCTGGTTCACCGCCCGGTCCGCCACTCTCGCGCCCACCATGATCAGCAGGTCGCACTCGCTCATGGCGCGGTTGGCGTAAGCTTTTCCGTTATTTCCCACCATCCGGAAATAGAGGGGATGATCCGTGGGCAGCACGCCGATCCCCATCATGGTGGACACCACGGGGATCTGATGCTTTTCCGCAAACGCCTTAAGTTCCTCCTGGGCGTCGCCAAGCAGAACGCCGCCGCCTGCACAGATCAGGGGCCTCTTTGCCTTTTCCAGTTCTTTGATGACCTTATGGATCTGCACCGTGTTTCCTTTCACGGTGGGCTTATAGGTCCTTAAGGAAACCGCCTCGGGATATTTGAATTTGCTGATGACCGCGTTCTGGACATCGATGGGAATATCGATCAGAACAGGACCCTTTCTTCCTGTATTCGCAATGTGGAACGCTTCTTTGAACACTCTGGGAATGTCATTCACATTTTTCACCAGATAGCTGTATTTTACAAAAGATTCCACCGCTCCCGTGATATCCGCCTCCTGGAACACATCGCTGCCGATCAGGTCGCTGCTCACCTGACCCGTGATGCAGATCAGGGGAATGCTGTCCGCAAAGGCTGTGGCGATACCGGTGATCACGTTGGTGGCGCCGGGGCCGGAAGTCACGGCGCACACGCCGGGCTTTCCGGTAAGCCTCGCCATACCGCTGGCGGCATGAGCCGCGTTCTGTTCGGTACGAATCAGGATGGTCCTGATCTCCGAATCCAGGATACTGTTATAAAACGGGCAGATGGCCACACCGGGATAACCGAATACGGTGGTCACGCCCTCCGCTTCCAGACATTTGATAACTGCATCCGCTCCTATCATCTATTGATCCTCCTATTCCAGTTCCGTCTCTTCACTTCAGCCCCCTTGGCGGGGAAGAAATTTTCATCTGCAAAAACCGCAGCTTAAAATTTCTTCCGGGCGCTTCCGTTTCGAGACTGTTTTCCATTCCAGTTCCGTCTCTTCACTTCAGCCCCCTTGGCGGGGAAGGATTCTTCAGCCGCTTTGGCGGCTGAAAATCCTTCCATGTGCCGCTCTCTGGCACATTGGGCTTCCGTTTCGAGACTGTTTTTTGTTCCGCTCTCTGTTTCTATTTTATCAGTCTCTGCGCCAGTTTTACGGCGTCGGCTGCATCCCTTGAGTAGCCGTCGGCGCCGATCTCGTCGGCGTAGTCCTGGGTGATGACGGCTCCGCCTATCATCACTTTTGCGCTGATGCCCTCCTGCTTCGCCAGTTCGATCACTTCACGCATCCGCTGCATGGTGGTGGTCATCAGCGCCGACAGCGCGATGATCCGAGCATTCTTTTCCCTGGCCACGCGGATAATCTCTTCCCTGGGCACATCCTTGCCCAGGTCGATGACCTCAAATCCGTAATTTTTCAGCATCAGGGCCACCAGGTTCTTGCCAATATCGTGGATGTCCCCCTCCACAGTGGCTATCACCACCACAGGCTTGTTCCCGGCATCCGTCTCTTTCAGCAGCAGAGGCTCCAGCACCTGAATAGAATTTTTCATGGCTTCCGCGCTTCCGATTAGCTGGGGCAGGAAATATCTTCCCCTGTCAAAGAGTTCTCCCACATCATTGATGGCCGGGAGCAGCACTTCGTTGAGCAGCGCGGAGGGATCCTCGCCCTTTGCCAGCGCCGTTTTCGTCAATGCGGCGATCCCGTTCCGGTTGCCTTTCATGACGGCTTTCCTGAGAGCGGCTCTTTCCTCACTCTCACCGACAGCATCCTGTGAAGCAGAGGGAAAATTCTGTGCTCCCATTCCGGAAGACCTTTCCGATTGCGCATGAGAATATATCCCGCCTGCTGTCATCGTCTCCTGAGACGCCGCGCCCCCTGGCTTCACTTTCACCGGAACATGCTCGTCCGCCTTAATGCCCGAAGCTTCATCCCCCGGCTGTTGCCGCGCATCGTTTTGAAGTCCCGCCGCAGCCTCCGCCAGCTTCTTTTGCATGGCGGCTTCCTTTTTCTCCCTGTTCTCCGCCACCGTATTGGCATATTCTATGTAACGGATATCCGCCTCCTCCTTGGCCAGCAGCAGATCCGTTGCCAATGCACAGCTGACCAGCAGTTCCTGGGAGGGATTGGCGATAGCCATGGTAAGCCCCTCCCTGATGGCAAGGGCCAGGAAAGCCGTGTTCACAAAGCTTCTTTCCGGCATGCCAAAGGAGATGTTGGACAGGCCGCAGATCGTGGCAAGTCCCCTTTCCTTACAGTAACGTATGGTCTCCAGCGTCTCCAGCGCCGCCCTCTTATTGGCGCCCACCGTGGCCACCAGGCCGTCCACCACCACATCGCAGGGCTTCATTCCCAACGCATACGCCCGCTCCAGCACTTTCTCGATGATCTGCTTTTTTTCCTCTATGTCTTCCGGCAGCCCCCTGTCCGACAATGGCAGCAGGATAAACATGGCGCCGTATTTTTTCACAATGGGCAGCAGCTTCTCGAACTTTTCCGTCTCCAGCGACACGGAGTTGACCAGCGCCCTGCCCGGATAATGCCGGAGCGCCGCCTCCAGCACGTCCACATGGCTGGAATCCAGGGAAAGAGGCAGGCTGGTGACGCCGCTTAACTCCTCCATGGCACGCAGCATCATGGCTTTCTCGTCTATGCCGCTCATGCCCATGTTCACGTCCAGGATCTGCGCCCCGCACTGCTCCTGCTCCTCCGCGAACTGCAGCACCCTGTCCATGTTTCCCTCCCGCAGCTGCGCCTGAAGCTGCTTCTTGCCGGTGGGATTGATCCGCTCCCCCACTATGAGGAAATTGCCCTCCAGCCCGAAAGCGGCTGTCTGCCTCTCCGAGGTCAGGTAACGGATGGCAGGATCCCGCCTTACCGGTGCAGTCCTGATCTCTTTTCCGAAAATGTCATACAGCCCCCTGATGAACTCCGGCGCAGTCCCGCAACAGCCGCCCAGGACGGTGGCTCCCGCTTCCACCAGAAGCGCCATCTCTTCCACGAATTCCTCCGCGTCCATATTGTAACAGGTGCGTCCCTGCTCGTCCAGATAGGGGAGCCCCGCGTTGGGTTTCGCTATGATGGGGATATCCATGGTATGGCGCACCATGTCCTCAATGATCCCTTTCATGTGGGCCGGACCTGTGGAGCAGTTCACTCCCAGGGCGCAGGCTCCCAGACTTTCCAGCACCACTGCCGCCGTCCTGGCGTCCGTTCCGTACAGCGTCCGTCCGTCCGCCTCAAAGGTCATGGATACCATCACCGGAAGCGTGCTGACCTCCTTCGCGGCAATCAGGGCGGCTCTGGCCTCCGCCAGGCTCATCATAGTCTCCACCACCAGCAGATCAACGCCTGCCTCCTCCAGAGCCAGGATCTGCTCTTTATAGACATCGATCAGCGTCTCCAGTTCCATATTTCCCATGGGCCTTAACTGCCGGCCCGTCATGGTCAGGTCGCCCGCCACATACACTTTCTGCCCCTGTCCTGCTTTTGCGGCGGCCTTTTTAGAGATTGCCGTCAGTTCACGGATCATGGGCTTCATCTCTTTCTCCAGGCCATACTCCGCCAGCTTGATCCGGTTCGCCGTGAAAGTAGGCGCGTAAAGGATGTTAGTCCCCGCCGCCACATAGGCTTCCTGTAATTCCAGCATCACCTGAGGATGCTCCAGGATCCACTTCTCGGGACACACGCCGGAGGGCATGCCCGCTCTCACCAGATTTGAGCCCGTTGCCCCGTCAAGATAGATCATCTCTTTTGCCAGTTCTCTGAATTCTTCTCCTGTCACTGTCTCACACCGTTTCTTTTATCCTTATCCGCGCTGCCGTCAGCAGTTCCGGTAGCTTTTCATTATACCATATTTCCGCAAGTCACAGGGCAGAGACCCGAAAAATCAGGGATTTTTCGGGTTCGCTTCGCTCGTCAAATCCCCGAATAATCATCTGCCCGTGCAAGCACGGCAGCTGCTTCTTCGGGCACTTGACTCTGCCCTTTGCGGACATTATACCATATTTCCGCAAGTCACAGGGCAGAGACCCTGAATCCGTGCGCTTTAGCGCACTCTCAATTCAGAAGTTGACACAATGCCCTTCTGTGTCAACATGATACCACAACTCTCTTTTAGTCGTAAAGAGGCGAATCCAACTATTTATGCTGAAATAGTTGCGAAAATATGCATAATATGATAAATTATAGATGTTTGGATGAATTTGTGGAACAAAAAGCAAACACGAGGAAACACACGGAGGATAAAAGATTGAAAAATAAGATCCTATCGCTTATTGCAGGATTTCTTGTATCGGTCTCTCTGACAGCCTGCGGTGAAGATCCTGAACTGACCCGGTTTCGGAACAGCATAGAAGATTTCTGCACCGAGATCTCCCAGATCGATACTGCCATCAACAGCATCGATGCCTCTTCCGAAAACGCTGTCTCAGAACTGCTCTCCTGCCTGGATGAACTGGAGACGGCTTTTCAGGGATTCGCAGACCTTGACTTTCCGGACGAATTCGATTATCTGGAAGAGATTGCCGATGAGGCAGGCGACTATATGTCCACCGCCGTATCCGGCTACCATGAAGCATACAGCGCTGATGCCTATGACCAATACACTGCCGCCTATGCCGGCGAGAATTACTCCCGCGCTTACAAACGCGTTCAGATCATCATCACTTTCCTGCACGGTGAAACTCCCGAGGATGTGGATCTGCAGATGGAAGAATGAACAAAGCGGTCCGGAATCTCCGGGCCGCTTTTGACTGTCTCAGGATCATACTATTTCAAGATCTGGATGCTGCCGATCAAAGGCAGAGGCTTCTCCTCATCCCTGACCGCATCGATGAGCGCAAGAATAAGCAGCACAAGCCATGCGATCTGGCAGATTCCCATAAAAAGGCGGAGGATCCATCCTACCAGAGGGATGAAATGCGTGACCCTGAAAAAAACAATGATCACTGTTTCCGCCAGCCACAGGACCAGCGACTGGTTCAAGTGAAATCTGGCGCCCTCCTTATCGCCCGCGAAGAACGCAACGAGCCATCCGAACCAGGTGAGATAACCTACGATGCCTGTTATTTTCTTATCCATTTTCTTTGTTCCTCCCACATCTTAAGATGTATAACGATCATATCGTGATCCCCCAGATCCATTGCAGCAGATTCTTCATCAGGAAATTACAGGCTATCACCACCACCGCTCCATACAGATGCCAATCGTGATATTTCCATCCTCTGATATGCCTGACGCCGATCCTCTCCAGACTCTGGGTCAGCATAAAACCGCCAAAAACGATCACTGTATACAGAACGACAGGATGATACCACACGGACTCCAGGATACGCCCGTGCAAAAGGGCTTCCACCGCTCTGGTGCCGCCGCAGCCCGGACAATAGACATGCAGATACGTATACAGCACGCATGGCGGCATCTGAAACCTTTTCAGTACCACACCATAATAAAGCGCCACTCCGGGAATCCCCGCTGCCAAAACTGCCAGTCCCACCTTAAAGAGACCATCCTCCAGTATGTCCCGTTTTCCTGCCTTAGTAGTAACTATAACCAGCCTCCTCCATGGCATCCATGAGTAACACCGCAATGGCCGTCCCCAGCACTCTGATGAGGATCCACATGATGATGCCCAATACGATCGCCACGATAGAACAAATCATACCTGCCGTGCCTATGCCGTGCTTGCCCTGCTTATTGCCCATGATCGCAAGCACCAGTCCAACAATGCCAAGGATGAGCCCCACAGGCGGATAACAGCAGCTGAACACAATGCCCGCGATACCGCAGACCAGGCTTACGATCTGCATCGTGTTTGCCCTGTCAGGTTCCTGTGAAGGTTCCTCCACCGCCCCATAAGAAGCCATGTCCGCCGTATTGTCCTGATAATAACTGTACCGGGGTGTCTGATCGTTCTGTCCGTTTCCTGTGTCCTGTCCATTTTCCATGTCCTGTCCATTTTCCATGTTCTGTCCGTCCATTTTCTTTCTCCTAACTAATCCCTTAAAGGATCGCCCTGACCATCCGTGTCGATTCTTCCGCTAAGAATCATAATCCCTTCTACGATTCCCCATATGATCATTACCAGCACCACAAGGACGCCGACTCCAAAACAGCTTGCCAGCCACCCGGCAACAATACACATCAGCTGGGTGACTGCCTTCGTGGTGTAACCCAGATAAAAATTATGTACACCGAAGCCTCCGAGAAAGATTCCCAGCATTCCTGCCACCTGTCTGCTCTTCGCACCGGAACCTCCTGCCGCCCTGTGCGCGGCTCCGCAGTTCATACATATCGTCTGTCCGGGATCCAGCAGTCTGCCACAGACATGACAATAACGTGAACCCCTTCCCTTGCTGACACCACATTTCGCGCACATGACCGCGTCCTCAGCGGGATAGACCTCACCGCAATTTTTGCAGAAATACATATTCAGGTCCCTCCCTCTATCCTTAAGATATTTTAAACTATTTTTATCTGACCGTCAACCGAAAACCGCCTTTTCCCATGATCCGCCTCCTGCTGCGAGATCTTCCTTTCATCCTGCAGGACATGCATAACATCAGATTGCTTTCTTCTTCCATCTTCCCAGGCGGTAGAAAAAGAATGTGATCACAGCGCCCAGCACCCAGGCACACAGCAACGAGATCCATAAACTCTCATAGCGTCCCTGGGGCAGTTGGGGCGTCTTGGTCAAATATACAAGCCCATACACCAGGGGAACACGGATTGCCACGGTAGTGGCCAGTGAGATCCACATGGGCGTCACGGTATCACCCGCGCCACGCATGACCCCTGACAGGCTCTGGGTCACCGCCATAGCGATATAACCCACCGCCAGGATCTTCATCATATCGGCGCTGAGCTGTGCCAGTTGTGCCGTGTTGGTAAAGATCGCCATCAGATGGGGGCCAAACAGCAGGATCAGTCCCGTTATGACCGCAGAAGTGCAGACTGCGATCAGGGTACCCTGCTTTGCGCCCTGTTTCACCCGGTCAAGCTGCCTTGCCCCCACGTTCTGTCCCGCGTAGGTGGTCATGGCCGTTCCGAAAGAGAAGTTGGGCATCATGGCGAAGCCGTCCACTCTCATGATGATCACGTTGGCGGCAATGATCATCTCCCCGAAACTGTTGGTCAGGGACTGCACCACCACCATCGCCAGGGAGAAGATCGCCTGGGTGATGCCGGAGGGAAGCCCCAGACGGATCACAGTCAGCATACTTTTCTTATCCGGCTTGAGATACTGTGCTTTCAGGTCAAAATACTCCGTCATTTTCCGCAGCTTGACCACGCACAGCGCCGAGGAGATCACCTGGGCAATGACCGTAGCCAGCGCCACGCCTGCCACGCCCATATGGAATCCCGCCACGAACCACACGTCCAGCACAATGTTGATCACCGTGGCGACCAGCAGATAGATCAGGGCGGACAGGGAATCTCCCAGTCCCCGCAGGATTCCGCAGAGGATATTGTAATAGGCCAGCCCGGCGATCCCCCACAGCAGGATCATCAGATAGGAGGCGCACCAGTCGATGATGCTCTCCGGTGTGTCCAGCAGTCTCAGCAGAGGTCGGATTGCCACCGTGCCCGCTATCATCAGGAGCACGGAAGCCACCGCTGTCAGCGTGATGGAACTGCCGATGGTCCTGGACAGATTTTCCCTGTCTTTGGAGCCATAATACTGGGACACCATGATTCCCGCTCCCATGGAGATCCCCACAAACAGCACTAAGAGCAGGTTAAAGATGGGGCTGGCGCTCCCCACCGCCGCAAGGGCGTTGTCCCCCACATATTTCCCTACCACGATGCTGTCCACGGTATTGTATAACTGCTGGGCAATATTGCCGATCAGCATGGGGATCGTGAATGCCACGATCTTCTCCCAGGGACGCCCTTCCGTCATATCCACCTGCCCGAACAGGCTCATAATCTTCTCTTTCATCTTTTGGCTCCTGTCTCTTTTTAGAATGCAATGTCATTATGCCATAAATCCGTGCGCTTCAGCGCACACTTCCAGTCATTCCGTTCACACTTCTATCATTTCATGATCCGACTGTCAAGTCAACATATTTTTGCGGCCAACAGGACAGAATCCTGAAACAGGCTTTGACCTGATACACAGAGAAAATCTCGCTCCTCAATCCGCTTTTCTACAAAAATTTACAAAATAGTGAAAAAATATATAGCGCAATCACAAAAAAAGTGTTATGATGGGTTGGTGATTGTGTTTAAGAATACGTTTGTATAACAGACGGTATGCTTGATCCGATCATAGATGTATATTATGAGTGGAAAGGAGATAGAAAATGGGAGTAGCAGCTTTAGTTTTAGGAATCATCGCAATCGTTATCGGCCTTTTTTCCGCCGGTAGTCTGGGATGGGCCGGTGCGATCATGGGCATCATCGGTATCGCTCTTGGAGCGGTAGGCAGGAAGAATGCACCCGACGACAAGAAAGGACTGGCAACAGCAGGTCTGGTATGTTCTATTATCGGAACTGTTTTATGCCTGCTTCTTTACATCGCATGTGCAGCCTGCATCGGCGGCATCGCAAGCAGTCTGTAATACCGGAACGATATCAAAGGGATGGCGGTCGAAAACCTGTCATCCCCTTTGTTTTGAACGGAGAAAAACATGGGTAGTTTGGGTTTTTATTCATTTGGTCATTTCATCGCGTACTATGGGCTCATGATCGTGATCGGGATCACGGTCAGTTCCGTTTTTGCCGCCATACAGGTCAAACGGTTCGGACTGAACATGAACGATCTGATCATATTGGTCTCCGTCTGCGGACTGTGCGGTATCCTGGGCGCGAAGATATTGTATATCATTGTTTCTTTTCAGAAGATAGATCTTGCCAGATTAAACGAGCTCCCCTATCTGGCATCCATCATGAGCGGCGGATTCGTCTTCCTCGGCGGCGTCATTGGCGCTCTTCCCGCTCTGGCTTTCTGCAGGGCAAAACTGCGGATCCCCGTTCAGCCATATATCCAGTCCTGCATGGGCTGCCTGCCCGTGGCCCACGCGTTCGGACGTGTCGGCTGTTTTCTGGTGGGATGCTGCTACGGCCGCCCCCACACCGGATTTCCCTCTGTCACCTATACAAGGTCACTGTATGCGCCAAACGGGATCCCTCTCTTTCCGGTCCAGCTGACTGAAGCGCTGATCGAATTGCTGATCGGGATCTGTCTGCTGGCTCTCAGCCGAAAACTTATCAAAAATTCAGCCATGTTCCTGTATCTGACAGCCTATTCGGCTGCCCGGTTTTGCCTTGAGTATATAAGATATGATGAGATCCGTGGGAAGATAATGGGCATATCCACATCCCAGCTGCTATGCATCTTTCTTTTCTTCTCGTCCGCATTCCTTTTTTTCAGGGAGATCCGCAGCGGAAGGAAATTTCCGGGCTGACGGTGGCTCAGTCCGGAAAATGTTTTTCAGATATCATAACGACTGTTCAAAGCCAAGCGCAAACGCTTTCCTGTTCATCTCCAGGAACTTCGGCGGCACGCTTTTCTCTATCGCTTCCTGCCACTCTTCCAGTGTAAAGTCAAAATATCTGGCGAGCCTGCCCATGAGCACCAGGTTCACGGCCTTGCTGCTTCCCGCTTCCTCCGCCAGCGTGAGGGCGTCCAGCGCATCCACTTCGATGCCCAGCGCTCTCAGCCTCTCCTCCAGTTCTTCCGGATAGGCTGCCACTCCCGCCACCACCGGCATGGGATTGATCTGCTGGCTGTTGACGATGACGCGTCCTCCCGGCTTTAAAAATTCCGTATAACGCGCCGCCTCCAGCAACTCAAAAGAAAGGATGCAGTCCGCCTGCCCTTTATCGATAATGGGGGAATAGACCCTGCCGCCCCAGCGGACGTAAGTCACAACGCTTCCGCCCCGCTGGCTCATGCCATGTACCTCGCTGACTTTCACATCGTATCCTCTGCCAAGGAGCAGACGGCCCAGAAGCTTGCTCGCCAGCAGCGTGCCCTGCCCGCCGACCCCCACGATCATGATATTTTTTGTTTCCATATGTGTTATCTCCATTCCGGCATGTGCCTTGTTTCCCGGCACAGCCATCTTATCTCATGCAGATTTGCCTTTTCCCCTATTTGTGGGAACTTAGCGCCCCAAATTTACAAAGCTGCCCACAGACACCACAGCCCACGCAGAGGGTGGTATCGATCTTCGCCCTGCCGTCCGTCATACTGATGGCGGGACAGCCGATGTTCATACACGCCTTACAGCCCTTACACTTTTCCCTGTCCACACAGATCGGCCCCGGATGCTTCACATATTTCAGCAGCGCACAGGGACGGCGGGAAATAATGACGGAAGGCTCCTTTGCCGCCAGTTCCTCTTTGATCGCCGCCTGACAGGCCTCCATATCATAAGGGTCCACCACCCTGACACGCCGGATGCCCACCGCGTGGCAGAGGGTCTCCAGATCAATCTTCGTACAGGGATCCCCTTTCAGATTATAGCCCGTAGTAGGATTCTGCTGATGCCCCGTCATGCCTGTGATGGAATTATCCAGTATGATCACGGTGGCGTTGGATTCATTGTATGCAATATTGATCAGCCCGGTGACGCCGGAATGGATAAAGGTGGAATCGCCGATAACAGCCACGGTTCTCCCCGCGTTTTCCTCATCTCCCGCTTTGACAAAACCGTGAAGCCCCGAAACGGAGGCTCCCATACAAACGGTGGTGTCGATGGCGTTCAGGGGCGCCACGGCTCCCAGGGTATAGCAGCCGATATCGCCCAGCACCGTAAGCTTTAGCTTTTTCAGCACATAAAAAATACTGCGATGGGGGCATCCCGCGCACATCACAGGCGGCCTTGCGGGGATATCTTCCCCTAAGGCAGCCCCCGGCTGCACCGCTTTCCCCAGCTTCTCCGCCACCAGGTTCTGGCTCAGCTCCCCGATATTGGGAAACAGGTCTTTCCCTGATACGGAAAGCCCCAGTTCCCGGCAATGGGTCTCGATAAAGCCGTCCAGTTCCTCCACCACCACCAGCTTTTCCACGGTGGCGGCAAAATCTTTGATCTTCTGCTCCGGCATGGGCCAGATCATGCCCAGCTTCAGCACAGGGTAGGTATCGCCGAACGCCTCTTTCACATACTGATAACAGGTGGAGGACGTGATGATGCCAAGAGAAGCATCCTTTCCCGGCTCGATCCGGTTGATGGCAGCTGTCTCCGCCCATTCCGTCAGCGCCCTGGTGCGCGCTTCCACCTCCGGGTGGCGCTTCTTGGCATTGCCGGGCATCATGATATATTTGACCGGATTCTTCTCGTATCTCTTCTGCTCGGGCAGCGCCCTCTCCCCCGGCTCCACCACGCTCTGGGAGTGGCTGACGCGGGTGCACATCTTGATCAGCACCGCCGTGTCGAACCTCTCGGAAAGTTCATAGGCAAGCTTCGTGAACTCCAACGCCTCCGCGGAATCGGATGGCTCCACCATGGGAATCTTCGCCGCCCGGGCATAATGCCGGGAATCCTGCTCATTCTGGGAACTGTGCATTCCGGCATCGTCCGCTACGCCGATCAGAAGCCCCGCGTTCACGCCCGTATAGGAAATGGTAAACAGGGGATCCGCCGCCACGTTCAGGCCCACATGCTTCATGCCGCAGAAACTCCGCTTCCCCGCCAGGGAAGCGCCCAGAGCCGCCTCCAGCGCCACCTTCTCATTGGGCGCCCACTCCGCGTACAGTTCCTCATATTTCGCCGCGCACTCCGTGATCTCCGTGCTGGGCGTCCCTGGATAACTGGACACAAAGCAGCAGCCCGCCTCGTACAGCCCCCTGGCCACCGCCTCATTGCCAAGCATCAATTTTTTCATAGGTATCCTCCCTTGTACACTGTCATCTTCTCACACTAACTCCCATGCTTTCGTTCCGCGGAATCTCACAATCCCAAAGCCAACAAGTTGGCTTATGAAGAATGCCCTGTTTTTGGGCATTCTTCGGTGTGAGACTTAGAGTTTCTCCGCGAAGCAGCCCTTGCTGCGAGCGGTTAGAAACTCTTCTCACACTATTCGCCGATGGAATCCGTCACGGAAACAGTCACTTTCTTCTCGTAGCAGGAGAAAATGTCCTCCAGCGTCTTCTTCTCCGGCGCTTTTGTCAACAGGCTCACCACCGGCACGATGACAAGCCCCGCCAGCATACAGAACGCGCCCGCGTTGATGGGCGACTGCAGATACACAGGGAAGCTTCCCTTAAAGAAAATGTTCGCCAGCATCACCACCGTGGAGAACACAAAGTTCACCCAGCACGCCGCCCTGGTCGTCCGTTTCCAGTACAGACCGTACAAAAACGGCGCCAGGAACGCACCCGCAAGGGCGCCCCAGCTGACGCCCATCAGTTGGGCGATAAAGGTGACGTTGGAACGGTACTGGATCAGCGCGATCACCACGGATATGGCGATAAAAACCACCAGAAGCACCCGCATCCACCTGACCTGTTTCTTTTCATCCATCTCTTTTATTATATTACCCTTGATAAAATCCAGTGTCAAGGTGGAGCTGGATGCCAATACCAGGGAAGAAAGGGTGGACATGGAAGCGGAAAGCACCAGGATCACCACCACCGCGATCAGGATCGTGGGAAGCCCTGACAGCATGGTGGGCACCACCGAATCGTAGCCGTTTGCGGCAATGTCAATCTTGTCGCCAAAAAGCCGTCCGAAGCCGCCCAGGAAATAGCAGCCGCCGGATACGATGGTAGCAAATACGGTGGAGATGATCATGCCCTTATTGATGGCGTTCTCGCTCTTGATGGCATAGAATTTCTGCACCATCTGGGGCAGCCCCCAGGTGCCAAGGCTGGTCAGGATCACCACCCCCAAAAGATTTGCGGGATCCGGCCCAAAGAAAGAATTGAACACCCCGGGAGCGGAGGAAACAGTCTCGTCGCTCACCGCCGACAGAGCGTCCAACGCCGCCAGGAAACCGCCCTGACTGTTCAGCACCGCCGCGATCACCGCCACAATGCCGAAGATCATGATGATACCCTGGATAAAATCGTTAATGGCGGTAGCCATGTAGCCCCCCGCAATCACATAAATGCCGGTAAGCACTGCCATGGCGATCACACACACGCTGTAATCGATGTCAAACGCCATGCCGAACAGACGGCTCAAGCCATTGTAAAGACTGGCCGTGTAGGGGATCAGGAAGATAAAGATGACAACCGAAGCCGCCAATTTCAGGGGCTTGCTCCCAAAACGCTTTCCGAAAAATTCCGGCATGGTAGCGCTGTTCAAATGCTGGGTCATGATGCGGGTACGGCGTCCCAGCACCGCCCAGGCCAGGAGGGATCCGATAAAGGCGTTTCCCAGTCCCGCCCAGGTCGCCGCGATCCCGTATTTCCAGCCGAACTGCCCCGCATAGCCTACAAACACCACCGCGGAAAAATAGCTGGTCCCATAGGCGAACGCGGTGAGCCAGGGGCCCACGCTCCTGCCCCCCAGCACAAAGCCGTTGACATCAGTGGCATGGCGGCGGCAGTAAAGTCCGATACCAATCATCAAGCCGAAAAAAATAACGAGCATTGCTATTTTGATCAAAAGATCCATTTTCGTTTTCTCCTTTTAGTTGTTTATCTGCGCTTCCACAAGGCTTCCATGACAGTACTTCTCCCTGAGGACCGGCTTCTCGATCTTGCCCGTGGGATTTCTCGGTACTTTTTCAAAAATCAGTTTCCTGGGTCTCTTATATCTGGGCAGTTCCTGACAGAAATCCATGATTTCCTCCTCCGTGCAGGAAACGCCCTCTTTCCGTTCGATCACAGCCGCCGCGATCTCGCCAAGTCTGGCGTCCGGCAGGCCGATCACAGCCACGTCCTTGATCTTGTCATTTTTACGCAGGAAGTCCTCGATCTGTACCGGATACAGGTTCTCACCGCCGGAGATGATAACGTCCTTCTTTCGATCCACCAGATAGATGAACCCATCCTCGTCCATGCGCGCCATATCCCCCGTGTAGAGCCAGCCGTCCTTCAACACTTCGTCCGTGGCCTCAGGATTCTTATAATAACACAGCATAACGCCCGCGCCGTGGACAATCAGTTCGCCCACCTCTCCCTGGGCGGTCTCCTGCCCCTGCTCGTCCACAATCTTCGCCTCCCAGTGATAGCCCGGTTTCCCAATGGCTCCCACCTTATGTATGTTTTCCACGCCCAGATGGACGCAGCCGGGCCCTATGGATTCGCTGAGACCGTAATTCGTGTCGTACTGGTGATGGGGAAAATGCTTTTTCCAACGCTGGATCAGGCTGGGCGGAACGGGCTGGGCCCCAATGTGCATCAGCCGCCACTGCTCCAGCAGATAATGCCCCATGTCCACTTTCCCGGAATCGATGGCATCCAGAAGATCCTGCGCCCAGGGCACCAAAAGCCACACAATGGTGCACTTCTCTTCCGTCACCGCCCTGAGGATCCACTCCGGCTTCACGCCCCTTAAGAGCACCGCCTTGCTGCCTGAGATCAGGGAACCGAACCAGTGCATTTTCGCCCCCGTATGATAAAGGGGCGGGATGCACAGGAACACGTCCTCCCTGGTCTGCCCGTGATGATCCTGCTCCGTCTCGCAGGAGGAACGCAGCGCCCTGTGGTTGTGCAGGATCGCTTTCGGGAACCCTGTGGTGCCGGAGGAAAAATAGATTGCTGCATAATCCGTCTCCTCCAGGGCGACAGGCGGCGCACTGGAAGAACAGAACCCCATCAGGTTCAGGAAATCCTCCGCATAGGACGGCCTGTCCTTTCCCGGAAAGAACATCAGCCTCACCTTGGGCAGATCCTCCGCTATGGCGTCCATACGGCTGATAAATTCCGGCCCGAAGACCAGCGCCTCCACATCCGCAAGTTCCAGACAGTACTTGATCTCCTCCGCGGAATAACGGAAGTTCAGGGGCACAGCCACGCACCCCGCTTTCAGGATACCGAAATAAATGGGCAGCCATTCCAGACAGTTCATCATCAGGATGCCCACCTTTGCCTCCCGTTCCAGCCCCCGGCTCAAGAGCAGGTTTGCAAACCGGTTGGCACGTCTGTCAAAATCCGCCCAGCTTAACTCCCTGCGGTAAGGGGCTCCGTTTGCCGCGCTCTCGATCAGGCTCGCCTCCCGCCAAGTCACCGCACTGTCCCTCTCCTGGGAGGGGTTCAGTTCCACAAGCGCGGTCTCTGAACCGTACAGACGGGCATTCCGCTCTAAAAAGTCCGTAATAACCATGATATTTTCCTCCTGTTGTATCACTCTAAATTCGCAAACACGCGCTGTATCGTCTGCTTCGCAGACTGTTTGCTCACTCTATCCTAAATTGCTCCGCAATTTACGATGGATGGCCATTCGGCCGCTGAATGCCCTGAATAAGGTCACTCTATCCGATACCCGTTCACCGTCGCATGGGCTACATAGGTCCCCAGTTCATCTCTCACGTCTGCGGCATAGAGCGCGGTGGTATGCCCCTCCCTCAGGCGGGACGCCTCCGCGATCAGGCGCTTCCCTTTGGCTGGCGCTAAAAAGGTGATGGAGACATTCTGGCTGACTATGTTG
The DNA here is from genome assembly GCA_023664345.1 of Lachnospiraceae bacterium. Lineage (GTDB taxonomy): Bacteria > Bacillota > Clostridia > Lachnospirales > Lachnospiraceae > Acetatifactor. The sequence continues at coordinate 130,883 of JAMPFQ010000008.1, forward strand.
CTCCCGGAATACCCGTTTGCCGCAATGGCGCAGACAAAATCCGCCAACGTAAAGATAACGCCTCCCATGGGAACCTGATTCACATTCATATGCCGCTCCTCCAGTTCCAGGGAACAGACCGCCTCCCCGGGCCCCGCGGAATCAATGACAATGCCGGTGACATCCACGGCAAAATGATCCTTTTGAAACCGCTCGCGAACCTCCTCCAAAGATGGCATAAAAAGACTCCTTTCCAACTATAGTAAAATCTTTTACCACTTTAACACTTTCAACCGCTAAAGTCAAGGACAAAAGCCTCCTCTCCGGACGCTTCCCCCGCCACGTAACAGTTCAGACAGGTCACTGAACTGTTACCCCGCCACATTGATGTGTTCCATACTGACTGCCATGGGTCCTTCAAAAATCCCTTCTGTCTGGGTCTCCCTGGAAAATACCAGTCCTTTCTGCGCCTCCAAAATATTCCCATTGACAGACCCTCCCGTGACAGGAATGACCTTTTCTCCGTCGTACAGGAAAGCAAGCCGGATTTCCCCGCCGAAATGCCCGGTGAAATCATCCATCTGGAAATCCGAGAAATTCACAATTTCCAAATAAGGCGTTTTCTTCATATCCTCCAGGGAAACCCTGCCCGCCGGCATCTTTATTTTACTGTAATTTCCCGTAGGTTCCAATCCCAGATAATAGGCAAAACGATTGCCCCCATGGATCAGCTGCAGTTCCCCATCCTGTACCAATACCCTGTCTTTCATGGGGATGCCTTCCCCGCTGTAGGGAACGGTCGCCTGCAGGGTCAGATGAATCCTGTCTTTCTCCACGCCCTCGCCCTGTACCCCGCATCCGACCTGGAAAGAAGAATATTTCTGGTAGATCATGGAAGAATCAGACCGGCTCATATAATAACTCAAAACTTCCCTCACAAAGGATCCGGACAAAATAATCCGATATTCCCCTGCAGGCGGCGCTGAAAACGCTTTTGCCCGTGCACGGGTCATCTCCAGCACATGCCTTACCTTCTTCCGGAGCGCCTCCCCGTTCCTGTCCTCATAGGCAAAATCCTGATAAGTCTCAACATCCTGCCCATCCACGCACTGGGCAACAAACTCCCCCTTCACTTTGCCCTTACGGAACCCCACATCCACCCCTCTGGAATTAACGATATGGCATGTGGTTTTCATTGCGAAAACCTCAGCGGAATTTAAGAAAACATCCTCTTCCGTATCCTCCACAAACAACGCCTCCGAAAATTCCCGTGCAAGTTCCGCCAGAGGGACATCCGCCAAAGCGCCGAAATCCTCAATCCCTTTTGGATCGGAATCCGCTCCCTTATATAATTCATAATACTGATTCTTCACAAAACCCGCCGCGTACAAGGCATCCCTGAACATCTCCACAAGCTGTCCCTCGGTAAAACTCTCTTGGACCAGCACTGTGGCAGACCCCGTCAAATGCTTTTCCCCTTCCCAGAATTCCTTATAAACCACCACTTCCGCCTGACGCACTTCTTTCCTTCTCTGCATATCAAGGGATTTCCGGACAAAAAACAATTCCGCCGATTCTTCCTTCGTCTCAGTGATCTGGTATATTTCCACGCCGCTCTTTTTCAGCGCGGGCAATATTTTTTCAATCAAACTTTTCTCCATTTTTCCGCCCCTTCCTTTAGCCAAGCCTTATTTTTGCCTTAATGTACGGGCCGCCGTCGGACACTTTCACCCATTCCTTATAGCCCTTGCCGCAGAACCCCGTACCACATAATCTGACTTCTTCGGACACCATGCTGACAGATTTCAGCAGATCCGGCACATAACCCGTCAGTACCACCGGCGAATAAATTTTCCCGGTCAGCTTCCCGTCCCTGATCTCACGGGCAATGCTGACCATGCACTGGATTCCCCAGTTTTTCGGGTCTTCCATGCCGCTGGACGCCTCTTCCAACAGAAAACCGTAGGAAATGGATGCGATCATGTCCTCCAGCTTATCTTTCCCGCCCTCGAAAAAGGTATTGGTCATCCTGGTATAAGCCTTCCGCTGATAACTTTCCCGCCTTCCGTTTCCGGTGGGAACCGTTCCCAGATGCATGGCTGACTGGGCATCGCTGATGCCGGACTTCAGAATACCGTGGTCGATCACCACCGTATCTTTCGCCAATACGCCCTCATCATCAAAAAAATAAGTGGCAACTTCCTTTGCCGCCGCAGCGCCGTCATGCATAGTGACTGATTCTGAAGCCACCTGGCTGCCCACAAACTGTTCCGCCAACGCTCTCTTTTTCACAAACATATCCATTTCCACGCCATGCCCGAATGCCTCATGGACTATCATGCCCGTTACCGCAGGTTCACAGATGCAGTCATACTCACCTGGCGTGATCGGTTCGCTTTCCAACAATTCCAGTGCGACATGGGCGGCATCCTTCACCCCGTCCTGCAGCTTTTCCAGAAATTCCGCGCCCCCCAGACAGGAAAACCCACGATGACTGTCTTTGATCTCTTCTCCCCTGCTCGCCATGACGCTGTAACCGCCCGTCATCCAAAGCACATTCTGCTCCATATCGCGGTTTTTGGACAAAAACAGCTTGCTGTACTTCTGATAATTGGCAAACGCCCGGCAATCCAGAATTTTATCACTGTACGCCCTGCCTGTCTCGCTGATCTGCGTCAATTCCCTGATGATCGCCTCATCCCCGTACTCCTCCGGGTCAATTTTGTATTCCGTGCCGTCCGCGAACACCAGGGGATCATCTTCCAGCATGGCATAAACGCTCCTTTTCACCCCTTCCGGAAGTCCTTCAGACATGGGCATGAGTTCTTCTTTTATCTTGTTTACAATATCCTCGATCTTATCTTCCGATATCTCGTTAAATGAATACTCCCCATAACTGCTCCCGTCATACACTTTCACTACAAACCCTCTGCCGGACAGCCTCCCCACCATGCTGACGGAAGTAACCGTCTTCGACACCGAATACTGCTTTGCCGCCGAATCCGCTGCCAGGATAGATACATACGGATACTCCTCCAGCAGCCAATCCCGCAGACGGCACAACACTGGCTTGATCCCACTTAGATACTCACTTGATTTTACTTTCATCTCTGTACTTCCTTTCCATTGTTCTTTACGATCGATATAATACCTCCATGGTTTAATTGATAAGTAACAGTTCAGTCCTCAAAAATACTTGCTTTTTTAATGCTCCCATGCTATATTTAATCATAGAAGAGGGAAAACCATAGAAGCGGCTACCCCCTATAATAACAACTAAACCCTCCGAAAAGGGTCAGCCGTCACTAGTGCGAATAGTGGCGGCTATTTCTTTTTTCCCTTGTAAATCTGATAGATCAAATTGGCAAGGGCAACAACGAGTATACCTACTTGGATCAAATCCGCATATGTAACATACATTGCATCACCCTCCTCTCTTTCGTCTGGAGGGCTACTTGAACCCTCCGAAAAATAAGAGGGGGATAACGCCGCCTTAGCTCTATGGTTTCCCATACCGACAATATATCACATTTCCGCCCATGTGGCAAGATGCGTAAAGTCTTTGAGTTTCCCCATTTTGGTTACCTTTCCCTTGTAAAGCAGTATCATAGCAATTCAACTTTTATTCTTTATTTAAATCTACAATCCCTCTCATATTCCCGTTCTGAAAATCATCTATAGTCAAAACCCATTACATATATCAAATGCAGTTCTGATATTCTTCCAAATTTATGCCAATATTGTAGTTCATCAGGTATTTTCTTTTTTAACATATCAATTCCCTCAATATTATTTTGATCAAACATTTCACCACCTCTAACCTAAAGAATTTGTGTCTTACAGAACAAAAATAAGAGCTCCTCAAACCGTATCACGACTTGAGAAGCCCCCAACAAACCATTCCTTTAGAACTTTCCAGCCTTCGCAGCTTCCTCGATGGAAACAGCCACAGCCACCGTCATGCCCACCATGGGGTTGTTGCCTGCGCCGATGAGACCCATCATCTCCACATGGGCGGGAACGGAAGAAGAACCCGCGAACTGCGCATCGGAGTGCATACGTCCCAGGGTATCGGTCATACCGTAGGAAGCGGGACCTGCCGCCATATTATCGGGATGAAGAGTACGTCCCGTGCCGCCGCCGGAAGCAACGGAGAAGTACTTCTTGCCCTGCTCGATGCACTCTTTCTTGTATGTGCCCGCAACGGGATGCTGGAATCTGGTGGGGTTGGTGGAGTTACCGGTGATGGATACGTCCACACCCTCCTTGTGCATGATGGCAACGCCCTCGCACACGTCATTCGCGCCGTAGCAGTTCACCTTTGCGCGGAGTCCCTCGGAATAGGACTTGCGGTATACTTCCTTTACGGTATTGGTATAGGGATCATACTCGGTCTCAACAAAAGTAAATCCGTTGATACGGGAGATCACCTGTGCCGCGTCCTTGCCCAGGCCGTTCAGGATCACGCGGAGAGGTTTCTGGCGAACCTTGTTCGCTTTCTCAGCGATACCGATGGCACCCTCTGCAGCCGCAAAGGACTCATGGCCTGCCAGGAAGCAGAAGCACTCGGTCTCCTCTTCCAGCAGCATCTTGCCCAGATTGCCGTGGCCCAGACCAACCTTACGGGTATCCGCAACGGAACCGGGGATACAGAATGCCTGAAGTCCCTCACCGATGGCTGCCGCCGCGTCCGCCGCTCTCCTGCAGCCTTTCTTGATCGCGATAGCCGCGCCCGTTATGTAAGCCCAGCAGGCATTCTCAAAGCAGATGGGCTGGATGCCTTTCACCTGATTATAAACGTCAAGCCCGGCATCCTTGGTGATCTTTTCAGCTTCTTCAAGGGAAGCGATGCCATAGCTGTTCAATACGGAATTGATCTTGTCAATCCTTCTCTCATATGATTCAAATAATGCCATCTTACCTTTTCCTCCTAAATGATGTTCACATCTATTTACTCTTTTCTGGGATCAATGATCTTCACAGCGTCGTCCACACGGCCATACTGACCCTTGGCTTTCTCCCATGCGGTGTTAGGATCATCGCCTTTCTTGATGAAATCGGTCATCTTTCCAAGGCTCACGAACTGATAGCCGATGATCTGGTCGTCAGCATCCAGAGCGATACCGGTCACATAGCCCTCTGCCATCTCCAGATAGCGGGGGCCCTTTGCCAGCGTGCCGTACATCGTACCTACCTGGCTCCTCAAGCCCTTTCCAAGGTCTTCCAGGCCTGCGCCTACAGGAAGTCCGTCCTCGGAGAAAGCGCTCTGGCTGCGGCCGTAAACGATCTGCAGGAACAGTTCTCTCATAGCGGTATTGATGGCATCACACACAAGGTCGGTGTTCAGCGCCTCTAAAACAGTTCTTCCGGGAAGGATCTCAGCAGCCATAGCTGCGGAGTGAGTCATACCGGAGCATCCGATGGTCTCCACCAGAGCCTCCTGGATGATACCCTCTTTCACATTCAGGGAAAGCTTGCAGGCACCCTGCTGGGGCGCACACCAGCCTATGCCGTGTGTGAAACCGGAAATATCCTTCACTTCCTTTGCTTTTACCCATTTTGCTTCCTCAGGGATGGGAGCACAGCCGTGAGCAACGCCTTGTGCCACCGGACACATTTCTTCAACTTCCTTTGAGTAGATCATGTGAAATCTCCTTTCAAATCTTTTCTATTGATAAAATATTATCATTGCATACATTTTCTCATACTTATGTCAAAAAATCCAGTATATTTTGGAAATTTGTTACAAATAGTTCCAGTAAAATTCTATGACAGGATATGATTCCTATTTGTTTTTATTCCAAAATATTGTACCTGCATGATTAAAATTCATCAGACAAGATGCTTTTTATAGCATACATGCTCACCAACGCACTCAAACCCAAGCTTACCGACAATTTCCTGTTCCTGCTTATTACAAAAAAATGTCATGAATTTTCCTCCAAGTTCCCGGGCAGTATTTAGCGCTTTTCCCAAAAGTTCTCCAAAAAGTTCCGGATCAAAAGCATCCTCTTTCCTATCCATGCCAAATATCTCAAACCAGCCATCGTCATTCGTCATGTAGTATACACTGCCAACCGCTTCGCCATTGCAGATTCTGGCAAGGATGATCCAGTTGTCGATATCCGCATAAATCCGCTCAGAGTTCCAATACATCTCACTTTCCACATGGCTGTGGAGATTGCGAAAATGCCCGTAATTTTCTTTTGTAACGCGAACGACGCTGTCGGTTACGGCAACTGGTTCGTAATGATCCAAAAAGGCAGTGTTATTGTAGTCCTCTTCGATACATTCAAAGCCACTATTTGACAGGAAATTTATCGCTGCCCTGTTGTCCTTTGAATAGCCTAAGAACAAATCATACCCTTTGAACTGCTCTTGTGCAAAATCAAGAAACTCCTGCAATGCGATCTCTGTGTGGGAATCGATGTTAAAGCTTACGGTAGACAGGTAATTGTCTTCGGGAAGAGAATAATAGTGAATCCAGCCTTCCACAGCGCCCTCATATTCAAACAGGAGGATTTCTTCCGTCTCCCTTGAGAAAGCTTTTTCTGCCCGTTCAAAGAACATCTCTTTTGTTTTGATCCCATCGCCATAGGTTGGGTAACCCGACCTGGAAGGATCCAGGGCAAGCCCATAAACAGCATCTGCATATTTTCTATAGTCCTGCTCTGTACATTTCCTTAGCATGATCATTCTCCTGTACTATCGGTGTATCCGCCCCCAAATACCGATTTTCAGGTACAATTAGTCGGCCGTTAATGCAGCGCAGCGTTGCTTTGTCCGTACAGAACAGGGGCAGCACGCCTCCGCCGTCCTTACGCAAGCATCATCCTGTCCCAAAATGACAGGGCTTGCTTACGCAAGCATCATCCTGTCATTTGCAAATTCACTTCCGCTGGCTTCCTCGAATTTGTGCAGCAGGTCAGCCACGGTGAGTTTCTTCTTCTCCTCGCCGGACACGTCATAGATGATCTGTCCCTCGTGCATCATGATCAGGCGGTTGCCGTGGACAATGGCATCTTTCATGTTGTGGGTGATCATGATGGTGGTCAGATGATCCCGGCCCACGATCCTGTCGGTGGCCTCCAGCACCTTTGCGGCAGTCTTGGGATCCAGCGCGGCGGTATGTTCATCCAGAAGCAGGAGCTTCGGCTTCTGCAGCGTCGCCATGAGCAGGGTGAGAGCCTGCCTCTGTCCCCCGGACAACAGTCCCACCCCCGTGGTCAGGCGGTCTTCCAGGCCCAGTTCCAGTATCTTAAGCTGCTCCCTGTAGCTTTCCCGCTCCTTTACCGTGATTCCTTTCCTCAGGCTTCTGCCTTTCCCGCGCCTGGAAGCAAGAGCCAGGTTCTCCTCGATCTGCATACTGGCGGCGGTCCCTGTCATGGGATCCTGGAACACACGCCCCAGGTAAGCCGCCCTCCTGTACTCCGGCAGCCTGGTCACGTCCACACCGTCGATCAGGATATTGCCCTCGTCCACAAACCAGGTGCCCGCAATGGCGTTCAACGTGGTGGATTTCCCCGCGCCGTTCCCGCCGATAACGGTGACAAAATCCCCCTCCTGCAGATGCAGTTCCAACTCGCACAGCGCTTTCTTCTCATTGACGGTCCCTTTATTGAAAGTCTTACTGATCCGGTTGATGTCAAGCATGGTTCGCACCTCCCTTTTTTGCAGGTCTGGAAAAATGCTTTTCCTTTACATGCGGAATGGCAAGGAATATGGCAACAATCATGGCGGAGATCAACTTCAGGTCATTGGCGTTCAGCCCCAGCCACAAAACCACCTGCAGCACCAGATAATAGATAACGCCTCCCAACGCCACGGATGCCAGCTTAAAGGCAAAATTTCCGTGTATCTTACCGAATACCACCTGCCCGATGATCACCGCCGCCAGACCGATGACAATGGCGCCCCGGCCCGCATTGATATCCGCAAAGCCCTGATACTGGGCATACAGCCCGCTGGCAAAGGCAACAATGCCGTTGCTCAGCATCAGCCCGATGATCTTGGTCACATCCGTGTTGATCCCCTGCGCCCTGGACATGTTGGGATTGGAACCCGTGGCGCGGATAGAACATCCCAGTTCCGTCCCAAAGAACCAGTACAATGCCGCGATCAGCAGCGTGATGATGATCACTGCGATCAGCAGGGTATTTTTATATAAGGGCACGCCCTTGATATAACGGAGGGAAACCAGCAGACTGAACTTATCCACACTGATCGCCTGGTTTGCCTTGTTATCCATGATCCGCAGGTTGATGGAATAAAGCCCCAGCTGGGAAAGGATCCCCGCCAGGATGGCCGGGATTCCCAGGGCCGTATGTAACAGTCCCGTCACCAGGCCCGCAAGCATGCCTGCCAGAAATGCCACAAGCAATGACACCCAGACACTGTGGCCCGACAGCATCATCATGATGCAGACAGCGCCTCCCGTACACATGGTGCCGTCCACCGTCAGATCCGCCAGATCCAGGATCCGGTAGGTAATAAATACGCCGATCGCCATGATGCCCCAGATCAGTCCCTGTGCACAGGCGCCAGGCAGCGCGTTGATCAATGCCATAATGTTCAATTTATGTTTCCTCCACTCGTCTATCAAAATTCCAAAAGACGGCAAAAGGGAAACCGCACTTTTGCCGTCTTACATATCATACCGATCTTACTGTCAGAAGTCAACCGCCTGTGAGAAACTCTTCTCACCCTTTATTCGATCGCCACATAATCATCGGGGATCGCAATGTTCAGCTGGCTGCACAGATCCGCGTTGTACTTCTTGGTCACGTTGGGCGCGAACTGGATCTCCATGGTGGAAACATCGGCGCCGTTCACCAGGATATCGTAAGCCATAAGCCCGGACTGATATCCGATATCATAGTAGCTGATGGACAAAGTTGCCACGCCGCATCCGCTGCAGATGCCTTCCTCGCCGGCAATGATGGGAACGCCTGCGGGCAGACATACATTGTTGATCACCTCGGTAGCTGCCGCTGCGGTATTGTCGGTAGGGATGTAGAGCACATCACAGTCGGACGTAGCGCTGGTCACAACGGAAGCGATCTCATTGGAATCGGCAAAGCTGTAATCCTTGCAGGTATATCCCATGCCTTCCAGCGCACCCTTTACGATCTCCACCTGATATGAGGAGTTAGGTTCTGCGGAACAATACAGCATACCCACATTCTTTGCGTCAGGGAACAGTTCATGGAGCATGTCAGCCTGCTCTGTCAGGGGCGCACAGTCGGAAGTACCGGAAATATTCACTCCGGTAGTGCCAGTCCAATCATCAATCTGGAGCGCCGTCGCATAGTCCGTGATAGAAGTTCCCAGGATAGGGATCTCCGTGGTCGCCGCAGCCGCCGCCTGCAGGGGCGCGGTAGCGTTGGCCAGGATTAGGTCCACCCCGTTGGATACGAACTGATTGGCAATGGTCGCGCAGGTAGGGGAATCGCCGGATGCGTTCTGATAGTCAAACGTCACCTTGTCGCCCAGCTTCTCGGTCAGGGCGTCCTGGAATCCTTTCGTCGCCGCGTCCAGCGCGTCATGCTGGATCAGCTGGCAGATTCCCACCGTGTATGTATCTTTTTCGGAACCGCCTGCGTTACCGGCGGTACTTCCCGCGTTCGCCGCAGCGCTGCCCGCATCCGCGTCAGAACCACAGCCGGCCAGCATGGATGCCGCCATGACGCCGGTCAAAACAATTGCTGCCAATTTCTTTTTCATAATCTCCTCCATTCCAGTTCCGTTTCTTCTCTTCAGCACCCTTGGCGGGGAAGAAATTTTCATCTGTACAAACCACAGCTGAAAATTCCTTCCGGGTGCTTCCGTTCCGAAACTGTTTTTGATTTTGCAAAGCGCGTCGGTTTCTCCGCGCTTTTACACTTTAGTGCGTCAACGTGCTAATATAAAGCACCATGAAAAATATACATCAGCCGTTTGTAATTGTCAATGTTTTTTCAGCGATTTCCGTCTTGTTTTTATAAATACTGTCCGCAGGAATCACGCCTCTCACCATGGAAGTGGGATAGATATTGGTGTTCCTGCCGATCACGGTGCCGGGGTTCAGGACGCTGTTGCAGCCCACTTCCACATTATCGCCCAGCATGGCGCCCATTTTCTTCAAGCCTGTCTCAATGGCGATCTCTCCGGCGATTCCCTTTCCTTTCACCACCACAAGGGTCTTGTCACTCTTCACGTTGGAAGTGATGGAACCGGCTCCCATATGGGATCTGAAACCAAGGACGCTGTCGCCCACATAATTATAATGAGGCACCTGCACCTTGTTAAAGAGCACCACGTTCTTTAACTCCGTGGAGTTGCCTACCACCGCTCCCTTTCCCACAATGGCGTTGCCCCGGACAAAGGCACAGTGGCGTACCTCCGCCTCCTCGTCGATGATCAGTGGGCCGTTCAGACATGCCGTGGGCGCAACTTTGGCGCTCTTCGCCACCCAGATGTTCTCGCCCCTCTCCTCAAACACATCCTCAGGCAGCGTTTTCCCCAGTTCAATGATAAAATCATGGATCCTGGGCAGCACTTCCCAGGGGTAGGTCACTCCCTCAAATAATTTTGCCGCAATGGTCTCGTTCAGATCATAAAGATCTGAAACCGCAATACAATTACTTTTCATTTTGATACGCATCCTTTCCGTGCCTCTCCGGCCTCTTCTATATATTTGATTCTGTTTTTCGGTTCCTTAAGCTTTCGATGTGTTTCCCTGCTTCCTGTAATTTTCCGCCGCGGCGTTGAACTGTCCGTACAGAGAGCGCTGGTTGTTCAGATGTTTTACGTACTCCGTCCGCCTGCCCACGAATCCGGTCAGCTTGGCCATGTACTCCTCGGAGGTGATATCCCCCGCCGCCACCATGGTCAACCCTTTCTCCCAGCTTGCCGTCAGGGAGGGATCCAAGAGCGCCCGGATGGAACCGTTCACCACATCATAGATCATCTCCCCCATGAGGGTGGGCGTCAGAATCTGGGTCTTCTGATTCAGGGCAAGGTATTCAATGTTCACCAGCTTTTTCAGGATTTCCGCCCGGGTGGCGCTGGTGCCGATGCCGCTTCCCTTGATCTGGGCGCGGAGTTCCTCATCCTCGATGAACTGACCGGCGTTCTCCATGGTCAGGATAATGCTCCCGGAAGTGTATCTCTTGGGCGGCGACGTCTCTCCCTCTTTGATCTCATAGGAATCCGGCGTCACACGGGCACCCTTTTTCAGGGTCATGAGAAAGTTTAAGAATGCCTCGTCACAGCCGATCTCTGTCTCGCCGCCCTCTCCGGCATCCTGCTTTCCGGTTCCGGCCAGGTTCCCACCCGAACCATCTCCCGCAGTTCCGGCAGGATTCCCGCCGCTTTGGGCACTCCCGCTTCCGCCAAAAGTTCCGTCAGACGTACCGTCCCCCGCAGGCTGCCCCCTCTTCTCCTGCCTGACCGCCGCAGTATCTTTTTTGAAAGCGAACGCAACCTTTAGATACCCCTCGTCCTCAAGCACCTTAAAATTAGAGAAAAACCTTTCCTCCTTCACCCTGACGCACAGGGCAAATTTCCGGTACACCGCCGCCGGATAGAAAATACTTAAAAACCTCCGCACGATGATCTCGTAGACCCTGGCGGACAGCGCAGGCAGACTGTTCAGGTTACTCAGCCCCTGCCCGGTAGGGATCACCGCGTAATGATCGGTGATCTGCTTATCGTTCACATACCTGGTCTTTGCGATTCCCTTATAACTTCCCTTGTTCAGGATCTCCGCCGCAAAGGCCGCGGCGGGGCCATATCCCCGCAGTCCCCCGATATTCTTATGGATCTCTTTCGCCACCGCCGTGGAAAGCACGCGGGCATCCGTCCTGGGATAAGTGACCATCTTCTTTTCATACAGTTCCTGGATGATGCGCAGAGTCTCGTCGGGGCTTATCTTGAAAAATTTGGAACAGTCGTTCTGCAGTTCCGCCAGATTATATAAGAGGGGCGGATTCCTGTTCTCCTTTTTCCGCTCTATGGATTCCACCGCCACATCCCCCACAGGCTCCTCCTGCAGGTGGGCGATCAGCTGCCTGGCGCTGTCCTCCTCTTTAAAACCGTTCTCCTTGTAAAGCTTCGGCGAGGCGAAATAAGGGGAACCCTCCACCGCTTTCCACTCGCCGGAAAAGGTCTTATCCCGCAGCCTGAAATTCCCCAACACCCGGTAAAAGGGCGTCTTTACAAAATTCCGTATCTCACGTTCCCTATTGACAACAATCCCCAGGACACAGGTCATGACGCGCCCCACGGAGATCACCGCCCTGTCGCGCTGCAGGTAATCTTTAACACTGCGCCCATATTTTAAGGTGAGGGCCCTGGAGAAATTGATGCCCATGAGGTAATCTTCCTTGGCGCGCAGATAAGCCGCGTCACTGAGGCTGTCGTACTCTTTCAGATCCTTCGCCTCCCGAATGCCCCTGAGGATCTCCTCCTCGGTCTGGGAATCGATCCACACGCGACGGCGCTCCTTGCCCTTCACCCCCGACATCTGTTCCACCAGGCGGTAGATATACTCCCCCTCCCGCCCGGAGTCGGTGCACACATAGATGGTGTCCACATCTGCCCGCTTCATCAGGGAACTTACTATATCATACTGCTTTCTGGAACTGTCTATGACCTCATATTTAAATTCGTGGGGCAGAAAAGGGATGGTGTCAAAACTCCATCTTTTGTACTTTTCATCATAGACTTCCGGATAACTCATGGTCACCAGATGACCCACGCACCAGGTAACGATGGCGTCCTCCGACTCCAGATAACCGTCCCGGGAACTGGTATTTATCTTCAGAGCGTTGGCAAATTCCCTTGCCACGCTTGGTTTTTCCGCAATGAACAAACTCTTTCCCACAAACTACCGTCCTTCATCCAGCGAAACGGAAAGCAGCCTTACTTTCCCCTGTTCCGCAGCCTTTTGCAGGGCCTCGTCGAACCCTTTCTCGCAATACATCCTGATATCAGCGCTTTTGATCCTCGCCTTTTTCATGCAGAACAGAAGCCACTCATAATCCTCGTAAGCCATCTGCTTCGCATAGGAGCAGGAAGCCACTGTCAGCCTGCCCTCCCCGTCCGAGGCCACCACGTCGATGGCGCCCGATTTTCCAAGCCACTCCCCCGCGTTATGGCAGGTTCGTCCGATCTGCTCCCTGCATATCTTTCGGTAAGCCTCGTCCACATACATGGGAAAAGACGGCGCGATCCTCTGTTCATAAAACTCCTCCGGCGTAAGCTGCCGCAAACTGCTCATACCGGAAAAAAGATACCGAAAATAGAATCTTACATAGGAATCGGAGATTCGGTAGATCCCCTTTTGGGTCTCCCCTCTGCCCGCCGTCTCATAGGAAAAGACTTTTTCCACCAGATCCAGTTCCATCAGATTCTTCAGATAGACGCTGATCTTCGCCCGGGAAAAGCCCGTATGCCTGTAAATATCGTTCAGCTTGTTGCAATCCCTGGCCATGGCCGCAAGGATCGTATCATATACTGCCGGTTCCCGCAGTTCCTCCAGCAGGTACACGGACATTTCCTCGTACAGACGGCTCTCCTGGGGCAGGATATTCCGGATGATGTTTTCTTTCGTGCCCACTTCCTGGGAAAAACTCATCCAGTATCCCGGCACGCCGCCTAACACCGCGTAATTCTCAATGCAGTCCTGCCTGGAATATCCGGGGAAGAGCGCTGCCAGTTCCGTCAGAGACATCTCCCTGACTTTCATCCAGCCGTTGATGGACGCAGCGCTCCGCCCTATCTTTCCCACCATGGTATTTTCCACCCAGCCGGAAGCCGATGTCACCAGCACTACCATCACCGGGCGGCTCAGCAGCCTGCCGTCCACATACCGGAGCAGCGCCTCAAAAAAGGTATCGTCACCTTTCACCATATGATGGAACTCATCAATGATAAGGATCTGTTTCTCTGTTTCTTTCCGGTCCGTGGCATTTTCCAGCAGTTCCGCGTACTCCGGGTATCTGCCCAATTCCTTTCCCTGGCCGCGCAGTTCCGCTCCCCACTGGAAACGCTGTTCTCTCTCCGAGCAGGCCCTGGCAAGAAAATAAGCGTATTTCCTGTCCTTGCAGAATTCCTGCAGGAGCGCTGTCTTCCCCACGCCCTTACCACCGTATACCACAAGGATCTGACTGCCCTCACGCCGGAAATATTCATTTAAAAACTGCAGTTCCATCCTGCGTCCTACAAACTTTTTCACACGGTTCCTTTCCCATCATCCGTCCGCTTCCTTACAGAACGGATGTCAATACCGTCTCCATGTCCTCGGCGGCCAACGGTCTGCCGAACAGATATCCTTGGATCACATCACAGCCTATGGAATACAGGTATTGATACTGCTTTTCCTCCTCCACGCCCTCTGCCACGGACTCGATGCCCAGCGCCTTCACCATGTTGATGATCGCCTCCGTGATCACTCTGGTGGCGGAATCCGTCAGCACCGTATCAATAAAGGATTTATCGATCTTCAGGGTATCGATGGGAAGCTTTTTCAAATAAGACAGCGAAGAAAAGCCGGTTCCAAAATCATCCAGCGAAATCCTGATCCCGAAATCCCTCAGGATCATAAGCTTGTCATAGACCGCCTGGAAATCCTCGATCAGTATGGTCTCCGTAATCTCCAGTTCTATCTCGGATGGGGCAATATCGTACTTTTTGATCAGTCCGATCACCGAGTCCACAAAGTCCTCCCTGCCGTACTGGAGCGCCGAGATATTGATGGACATGATGAAAGGATATCCATACTGCCTGCGCCACTGCGCATACTGCCTGATGCTCTGCTCCACCACCCACTGCCCGATGGGGATGATGGCGCCGTTCTTCTCCGCAATGGGGATAAAGACAGCCGGGCTGATCATGCCCTTATTCCCGTCCTTCCAGCGGATCAGCGCTTCCATGCCGCGCAGTTTCTTATTTCCCGCAAAATACTGTGGCTGGTAATACATCTGGAAACTGTGGCGGAACACAGCCTCTTTCAGCTTCGACTCCAGTTCCGCCGTGCGCAGGAACTCCTGCAGTACCGGCGTATTGAAATACTGGATGATATTCTTGCCCATGGATTTGCTCTTGAACACCATGATCTCCGCACAGTTGATCAGTTCTATGGCAGACCTGGATGCCTCCGGGTATTCCGCCACGCCTGCACTGAACGTGATCTGCAGTTCCTGTCCATTGCTCAGCTTGAAAGGCCTGCGCGTCCGCTGCTGGATCTCTTTGTGCAGGTTCTCCGCCGTCCGCTCCCCCGCGGGATCATAGATAGCGATCAGGTAGACATCCGTGTGCAAGTGGCAGCCGGTCACATCCTTTTCCTCGCAGAGTTCCTTCAGGACACTGCCGAACTGTTGGATCAGCTCGTCTCCCACCACCATGCCCTGTCCGTCGTTGATCTTGTGAAAATCATCCAGATCTATCATCATCACACTGACGATATGATCCGTCTCCGACGCCGTCCGCACATAATCCCCCAGCAGGCGCACGAAATAATTCCGGCTGAACAGGCCTGTGATGCTGTCATAATAAGCCATGTAGGTCAGTTCTTCGCTCTGGCTGCGGATCTTCGTGATATTGCTGATGTCGATCACCTTATCGGAAAGGCGTCCATCCTCCCCATAATGGATCCTGGAACGGAACAGCAGCCATGTCCTGGTGCCTTTCAGCCGACATTCCACCGAGGCGGAGTCCTGCCCGGTCTTCTCCACATACAGCACGTCCCTGAGCGCCATGGCATAGGATTCATCCACCGCATCGATCAGCCTGGATATCTCCCTTGGCTCACGGATCTCAAAATCAAAGAAATCTTTCCACTGCCCCAGCGTCTGAACCCGATCGCGCTCAAAAGAATAGTAAAGGAATGCACCCACAGCCGATTCAAAGACTGTGTGGTACATCCTCTCCTTTTCCGTAAGCTTTTGGTTCATTGCCTTCAACAGATCCAATTGATAGTGCAATTCGCTCATATTTCCTCTCATTCCGCCGCACGGACAGTTCCCGGGTCAGGTTGTATGGATAACTGTCCTGAACAGCCATCCTTGCTCTTTTGTCAGTAAAATGAACTTCCATTGCGGACATGCCCTACCATGTGCACAGACCGCACTCTGACGTTACTTTTCATTCTTACCCGTAATATATCCCTGTGCTTTCAGAAGTTCCGCGCAGAGCACCGCGCCGCCCGCGGCGCCTCTCACCGTGTTGTGGGAAAGCCCTATGAACTTATAATCATACACCGTATCCTCGCGCAGACGTCCCACGCTAATGCCCATTCCCCTCTCATAATCCACATCCAGGGCTACCTGGGGCCTGTTATCCTCCTCCAGATACTGGATGAACTGCTTCGGTGCGCTGGGAAGCCCAAGCCTCTGGGGCTCGCCGCTGAAATCCCGCAGTTTTTCGATAAGCTGTTCTTTCGCAGGCTTCTTCCGAAACTTTACAAACACAGCCGCCGTGTGGCCGTTCAGGATGGGCACACGGATGCACTGGCAGGTGATCACAGGGCTTTCAGCGGGAACGATCACGCCGTCCTCGATCTTGCCCCAGATCCGGAGAGGCTCTTTCTCGCTCTTCTCCTCCTCCCCGCCGATATAGGGAATGATATTCCCCACCATCTCAGGCCAGTCCTTAAAGGTCTTGCCCGCGCCGGAAATGGCCTGGTAAGTGGTGGCGACCACTTCATAAGGTTCAAACTCCTTCCACGCCGTAAGCGCGGGGGCGTAACTCTGGATGGAACAGTTGGGCTTTACCGCAATGAAACCTCTGGTGGTTCCCAGACGCTTCCTCTGGGACTCGATGACCTGCATATGTTCGGGATTGATCTCCGGTATCACCATAGGCACATCGGGAGTCCAACGGTGGGCGCTGTTGTTGGACACCACGGGAGTCTCCGCTTTCGCGTAGTCCTCCTCGATCTTCCTGATCTCATCCTTTGTCATATCCACCGCGCTGAACACGAAGTCAACCTGGGAGGCAACCTTTTCCACCTCGTTGACGTTCATGACCACCAGCTTCTTCACCGCCTCCGGCACGGGCGTATCCATCTTCCATCTGCCGTCCACAGCTTCCTCATATGTCTTTCCCGCGGAACGGGGACTTGCCGCGATGGTAGTCACCTCAAACCAGGGATGGTCCTCCAGCAGGGCGATGAACCTCTGCCCCACCATACCTGTTCCGCCTAAGATACCGACTTTTAATCTTTCACTCATCTTCTAACCTCTTTTCCGCGCCGCTTTTTGCGCAATCCTTTCTCCTCTGTGATATACAACTGCTGCTTTTGCCCTTTCCGCCCGATATCCCGGAAACGGCGATACGCTCCCGTCCTGCCATCTGTCTCATGCAGCGGAGTGTTTCTGCGCAGACATCACATGTATCTCATTCATGCGGCATGGCATCATACAGTTCTTCCTGCCGCAGATATTCCTTATACGCCGCGATCACCTGCTTCATGGCTTCCGGCCCCGGCGCACCCACGGTCAGTCTCTTCTCCACACAGGTCTTAAGGGAGACCGCCGTATAGATATCTTCCTCAAATCTGTCACTGATCGCCTGCAGTTCCGATAAGGACAGGGCATCAATGGATGTGTTCTTCTCAATGCAGTACAGCACCAGCCTGCCTATGATCCCATGGGCATCCCTGAAAGGCACGCCCTTGTTCACCAGATAGTCCGCCGCGTCGGTGGCGTTGGCAAAGCCGTTCATGGCGCTCTCCGCCATGCGCTCCTTCCGGAATTTCATGGTGCGGATCATCCCGGTGAACAGCGCAAGGCAGTTCTTCACCGTATCCATGGCGTCAAAGGCCGTCTCCTTATCCTCCTGCATATCCTTGTTATAGGCAAGGGGCAGGCCTTTCATAGTGGTAAGCAGCCCCATCAGCGCCCCGTAGACGCGCCCCGTCTTGCCCCTCACCAGTTCCGCGATGTCCGGATTCTTCTTCTGGGGCATGATGCTGCTTCCGGTGGAATAGGCATCATCGATCTCCACAAACTGATATTCATTGGAATTCCAGATGATGATCTCCTCGCAGAAGCGGCTAAGATGCATCATGACCGTGGCCAGCGCCGACAAAAATTCGATCAGGTAATCCCGGTCGGACACAGAATCCATGCTGTTTAATGTAGGGCCGTAAAAGCCCATGAGTTCTGCGGAAAACATCCTGTCAAGGGGATAGGTGGTGCCTGCCAGGGCCCCCGCCCCCAGGGGGCAGTAATTCATGCGCCTGTAGATATCCCTCATCCGCTGCCTGTCCCGCCGGAACATTTCAAAATATGCGCCGAAATGGTGGGCCAGGGTAACGGGCTGGGCTTTCTGTAAATGGGTGAACCCGGGCATGTAAGTCTCCGTATTTTCCTCCATGACGGCCAGAAGCGCTTCCAGCAGTTCCTTTAAAAGCCCGTCCGTCTCCATGACCTGCAGCCTGGTGTAAAGCCTCATATCCAGCGCCACCTGGTCGTTGCGGCTTCTGCCCGTATGCAGCTTCTTGCCCGCCTCCCCGATCCGCCCGATCAGTGTCGCTTCCACAAAGCTGTGGATGTCCTCGCAGGTCTCGTCTATGGCAAGCTTTCCGCTGTCCACATCCTCCCGGATGCCAAGCAGGCCACCTATGATGGCATCCCGCTCCTCCATGGTGAGGATGGCCTGCTTTGCCAGCATGGTCACATGGGCAATGCTGCCGTCTATATCCTGCTGGAAAAATCTTTTATCGAAACTGATGGACGCGTTAAAATCATAGACCATCTTGTCGGTCTCTTTCGTAAAACGTCCTCCCCAAAGTTGTGCCATGGCAGCCTCCGTTGTTGACAGAATTTATCAAAACTAAACTTGATGATAACACAAAAATACAGGTTATGCAATATGGCAAATCTTAAGTCCCACCTTAGGCAGCTGTTCCGTCACTGTTCAGCCGCGATGGTAGCTGATGGTTTGGTAATCTGCTGCCAGAGGGACGGCGGAGGCGTGCTGCCCTGTCCTGTGCGGACGGAGCAAC
>JAMPFQ010000009.1 GCA_023664345.1 Lachnospiraceae bacterium
CTGTTGCCGATGGGGGCAAAGCCTCCGACTGCATTGCCTGCGGGCAGTGTGAACGCGCCTGCCCCCAGCAGATCGATGTCATCAATCGGTTGAAGGAGTGTGCGGGAAACTTTGGCGCATGAAAGCTGTGGTTTGGAGGGCAGTCAGCAGAAACCGACAAAAGAGTATACGCAGAAATATGACAAAGAATGTTTCACTGTCCTGAAGAACGGAAAGGAGCAGCATATGGATTTGATTTATCATGGTTATGAAGCTGAGAAAGCGGTGAGAAAAGCACTGGTGGAGAGATACCCAAGGGAACGGTTCCAGCTTGCCACAAAGCTGCCGCTGCAGGTATCATTCCGCTCATACCATTGAGCACGTTATGGGCAGCTATCATGAAAATCTGGTACACGGCGCAGGCACTTAGGGATCGCCAAGCCTTGTGACCATTGGAAATGATGTCTGGCTTGTAGGAAATGTTACGATTCTTCCGGGGGTACAATTTATTGTGTTGTATATGCGGCGACAGAATCCGATAGACAGCTTCATGAATTATGGCATTGCGGCGCGAAGAATAAATGTGTATAATAAAGAATATGGAAGACGGACAAGGCGAATGACCAAGGGTGAAGTCAGACCGGAAAAACTGGAGTGGGATCGGAGTAAAATGGTGTATGGAGTCGGGTATATGAAGAAAAAAATAAAATGTTGGGGAAAAGGGATGATTGTGCTTTTTCTGGCAGTATCCCTGACGGCGTGCCAGCAACAGCAGACCGTGGCGATCCGACATGATCCCGTCAAGGAACATCAACCGGTGGACTATGCGGATATGGTATTTACAGGCTTTGATGAGACGAATCTGCAGGAGGCTCTGTCGGAACTGGGGGAACTTCATGACGCGGGAGATCTTCAAAAGAGAAGTCCCCAGACACGTGACAGGGTGGCGGAGATTTATGATGTGATCAAGGAGGAGATGAACATTCTCTATACTCAGATCAGTCTGATAGGCATCCAGTATGACTGTAACGGCGCAGAGGAGGAACTTGCGAAGACTTCCGCGGAACTTTCCGCAAGGGGCAGTGTCCTGATCGATCAGTGTTATCAGGCGCTGGCTTATCTGGTGGACACACCTTATCAGGATATCATAGAAGCGGACGCAGGGGAAGATGATCTCGCGGGCCTACGCGGTTATGAGGCGGTGCCGGAGAAAGTGTTTGGTCTGTTCGAGGAGGAAGAGCAGCTGATCCAGGCCTACGATCAGACAATGTCCCAGCTTTTTCAGGTGACGGTGGACGGACAGACGTGGACGGAAGAGAATCTGGACAACGCGGATATCAGTAACAGGGAATATCAGGATATATATGCGCAGCTGGAGCAGTCCCGGAATGAGAAAGCAGGCGAGATATACCGTCAGCTGGTACAGGTGCGGACGGAGATCGCCCATGAGGCGGGATATGACAATTACGTGGATTATGCTTACAGAGAGACCTATAACAGGGATTATACCCTGGAAGATATCCGCCCGGTGTGGGAGGCGGTAAAAGAGAATATCGTGCCTTTGGCAGATGTGGTCATGGACGGCATCAGCAGCCGGAATCTCAGGGGACTGGACCGTATGACCAGATCCAGCGGCGAGGAGATCCTGGATGCTATCCAGCCCTATATGAGCCGGATCGATCCGGAACTGGGTGAGACTTTTGATTTTATGCGCAGCCATCATCTCTATGATATCGAATACAGTGACAGCAAGTTATATATGGGATATACGGTGGGTCTTCCTGCTTACGGGAC
This sequence comes from Lachnospiraceae bacterium, assembly GCA_023664345.1. Lineage (GTDB taxonomy): Bacteria > Bacillota > Clostridia > Lachnospirales > Lachnospiraceae > Acetatifactor. The sequence continues at coordinate 1,774 of JAMPFQ010000009.1, forward strand.
GGCGTTTATCTTTAATCAGCCCTATGGAGACTTTCAGGATTATATTGATACGATCCATGAATTTGGGCATTTTAATGAAACTTTTCACTGCACGCAGCATGATCTGTGGGCGGATTTTAATATTGATGTAGGCGAGATACATTCTCAGGGGCTGACGCTGCTGTTCACCGAGTATTCAGATGAGCTTTTTGGGCAGTATGGGGAAACATTCTCCAGCATCATCCTCTGGAACATGCTGGATACGGTCGCGGACGGCTGTCTGTATGATGAGTTTCAGGCTACGGTCTATCAGAACCCTGATATGAGCCTGGCGGAGATCAATGAACTGTACAAGCAGCTTGCGCAGCAATATGGCTATCAGTATGCCGATGAGGAAGAAGTGTATGACTGGATCCAGGTTTCCCATAATTTCCAGAATCCGTTGTATTATATCAGCTATGCTACTTCTGCGCTGTCCTCACTGGATCTGTGGCTGATCTCTCTGGAGGACAGGGACGAAGCGGTGGATATCTATCTGGAACTGGTGGAATTATCTCTTTCTCATCCTTATCGGCAGACCATAGAGGAGGTAGGGCTTCGTGATATCTTCCGGTCGAGGACCATTCCGGAGATGGCAGAGGAGTTGGAGGAACATCTGGGAACCGCCAGAGGAGACGGTACTGGAAAAGCAGCGTGAACTGTTACTAAAGATGTAACAGTTCAGCCCTCACATTCATAAAAGCGTCTGCTTCGCATCCGTCGCCGCTTTGCGGCTCATCTTTTATTTCATTGTGAGGGCGCTCCGCTCATGGAAAGATTCGCAATCAGTGCTTAGTGTGCAAGCACCCACGCACAGCTTGAGAATCTTTCCATGGCTGAACTGTTACTCAAAGATTGCATTGGATGAAAAAAGTACTTGCAAAATTCATAAAAACATGGTAACATACATATTGCGTCGCGAGTACGATGTACACAGGAAGCCGGAGAGGCAGATGAGGCTCCATGGTCAAGCGGTTAAGACATCGCCCTTTCACGGCGGTAACACGGGTTCGATTCCCGTTGGAGTCATTTTTCATTATTTTTTGCATATGATATAATGAGCGTTAGCGAGAAGAACATGCTTGCATGTTCGGCGAGCGGCGAATGGCGATTATAAATCGAAGATTTATGATATAATATGGTGCGATAGCCAAGTGGTAAGGCCCCGGTCTGCAACACCGTTATCCGCCGGTTCAAATCCGGCTCGCACCTTTTCAAAAGCCCTGGGGCAGATTCCCCGGGGCTTTTTGCGCGAATGAGCAGAGTCAGGAATGCGTTTGGACAGGCTTTTCTTACATTGGAGCACGCAAGGGGGTGTAAGTTTGAAAATTAATTTTCAAATATTGATTGGTATGCGTGCTGGGGCACGCAAAGGGGTGTGAAGATGAGATATTATATTGCGGATCTGCACTTTTTTCATGCTGCCATGAACGACCATATGGATCATCGCGGGTTTGGCAGCGTGGAGGAAATGAATGAATATATGATTGCCAGATGGAACGGTAAGGTGCGCCGGAACGATGAAGTAGTCGTGATCGGCGATCTGTCCTGGGGAAATGTAGAAGAAACGAACACAGTCCTGGGGCGGCTCAACGGCACGCTGTATCTTATCCTGGGAAATCATGACCAGATCTTATCCAATAAGAAGATCGACACCCGTCATATCAAATGGATGAAATATTATGAGGAACTTTCCGACCATAAGCGGAAAGTGATCCTGTGCCATTATCCCATCATGTTTTACAATGGACAGTACCGCCTGGATCAGGACGGAAATCCCAAAACCTATATGCTCTATGGGCATGTTCACGACTCTACGGATCAGAGGCTGCTCGAGCGGTTCCAGGAGATGACCCGCGATACCGCGACCGTGAACATGCAGGGTGAGGAGCAGAAGATCCCCTGCAATATGATCAACTGCTTCTGCAAGTATTCCGATTATGAGCCGCTTACGTTGGATGAGTGGATCGAACTGGATAAGAGGCGGCAGGGGCAGTAAAAGAAGGCAAGATTGAAAATGCTGTTTGCGCGGCGGAATGAGAGGAAACATGGAGAGAAAAGAACAACGGCTGATGACAGGCTGGGAGTTTGCTTTTATCCCCCGGGAGCCGGTGACGGTGGAGGTAGGAATGGCGGAAAAAAATGAAGTTCTGGATTTGCCGGAGGGACTTGTGTTCCAGGTCGTAGACTTGCCCCACGACTGGGCGGTGGGGAGGCCATTTTCCAGAGAGATGGAGGAGGGGGCTTCCCAAGGCTTCCGGGACCGCTGGGGCGTGGGCTGGTATCGGAAGACGTTGACTCTGGCGGATAAAAAGGAAGACCATATTTACACCCTGGTATTCGGCGCGGTGTATGAGAACTGTACGGTCTGGGTCAACGGGCAGCTCGCAGGCCGCCACAGATATGGTTACAGCACATTCCGGCTGGATGTTACGGCGCTTTTTAAGGAAGGCGAAAACAGTGTCGTGGTCAGGGTGGATAATACCATCTTGCCGGTGGACAGATGGTACAGCGGCTGCGGTATTTATCGGACTGTGAAGCTGGTGGAGACAGGGCAGAAGCATCTGGACCTGTGGGATGTGACCGTGGAGACTGCCTTTGAGGATGGGAAAGCGATCGTACAGGTGGATGCGGGCATCAGCGGATGTGTGCGAGGAAGCATGAACCCAGTGGCGGAGAACTTGCGTGAGTATGACCGTCAGGATTTCAGGGAAGCAGAAGCGGCATACAGGGTGGAAAGCAGCGATCGCGGTCAGAATCCCGGGGAGGCGGAAATGGTCTGCAGGGCGGAAAGCAGAAACGGCAAACTGATATTTACGGTTAATGCACCCTTGATGTGGTCTGCGGAAAAGCCTTATTTATATCGCCTTTCACTGGAACTGATGGAGGATGGCACCGTGGTTGACCGCGTGGAGCAGCGGATCGGCCTGCGCAGGGTGGAGATGGTTCCCGGACGGGGAATGTTCGTCAACGGAGCGTCGGTGAAGCTGCACGGCGTCTGCCTGCATCAGGAGTGCGGCGGCCTTGGAAACGCGGTGAGGCCTGAAATATGGCGGGAGAGGCTTCTGCTGCTGAAGAAGATGGGATGCAACGCAATCCGCGCCGCTCATCATACGTTTGCGGAGGAATTTCTGGATCTGTGCGACGAAATGGGTTTTTATGTCTATGAGGAATGTTTTGATAAATGGAAAGGCGGGCTTTACGGAAGATACTTTGAGGAATGCTGGAAGCAGGATCTGGAGGCCATGGTGAAGCGCGACCGAAACCGCCCCTCCATCGTGATCTGGGGCGTAGGAAATGAGGTGGAGAACCAGGGCCAGGAATCCATGCTTTCTATCTTGAAGATGCTTTATGACTATGTGAAAGCCCTGGATGGCACAAGGCCTGTGACTTACGCCATGAATCCGCATTTTAAGCGTGAGAGCGACGTGGATCTGTCCAAAGTGCGGGACATCCAGCAGTTTGTGGACGAGGTCAGCGACACGGAGATCTGTGATCCGGAGGAGAGAGTGGAGAGGATAGGCAGGATCGGGGAGATCGTGGATATCATTTCCTGCAATTATCAGGAGCAGTGGTATGACCTGATCCATGAGAAAATGCCCCAAAAGCTGATATTGGGGACGGAATGTTATCAGTATTTCTGCGGGCATTATGACCAGATGCAGAATTTTTCCCGGCGGATCCCGGCGCTGGAGGCGGAGGAAAGGGACTACTGCATCGGCGGGATGATCTGGACGGGATATGATTATCTGGGAGAATCCATGGGATATCCTGCCAAGGGATGGAGCGGAGCCATGATCCGCACCAACAACGAGGTAAGGCCTCTTTACTATCTTTACAAAAGTTTATGGATCAGGGAGCCTGTGATTCACTTTTCCGTGATGGATTATTCCCTGGCGGACGAGGGCTGTAAGGAGCATTGGGACACGCCCATCTACGCGGATCACTGGCATTTCCCGCAGTTTGGGAGGACGGTGATCCCCTATATGATCATGACCAACTGCGAGGAGGTGGTGCTGGAACTGAACGGGAAGCGCTTTTATCTCCCCAGGCCGTTGGAAATGCCGGATGGGGTGATTACGGGATTCCTGCCATGGCAGCCGGGAACGGTGAAAGCCACAGGGTATATAGATGGCAAGGAGGTATGTTCCCATGTGATGGAAACGCCGGGGCCTGCGGTGGGACTGGAATTTGACCGTGAATCCGTGCAGGGACAGCCCGTGGAGGGGTATCAGATGCTGCTCACGGTGCGGGCGGTTGACGCGGAGGGAAAGCCCTGTTTCAGGGAGAATGGCAAAGTCCGCTTTCGGGTGGAGGGAGATGGGAAGATCCTTGCCGTGGACAACGGCGACATTACCGGAGGGGAATCCTGTAAAGAAGAGTTTATCCATCTGTATCATGGCTGCGCCAGCGTGGTCATCGCCCTTGGCGGAAAGGGAGAGCGCGTTTCCGTGTGGGCGGATGCGGCTGGTATGCGGAGCGGTCGTTGCCTGGTGGTGTGCGGGGATATCATGTAAGAATGATACCCCCGGTTTTTCATAAGACATTTCAGTCGGAAAGTCAGATCTGTGAGAACACTTCCCCAATGGGCGCCTGGATCAGCAGGTCGGCATGGGCGTCCCTGGGGGTGGGGGATTTATTGATGACCACCAGCTTATCCCCCTGGAAGTAGTCGATCAGCCCGGCGGCGGGATAGACCGCAAGGGAAGTGCCGCCTATGATCAGCACCTGGGCTTTTTGGATAAAGCGCACGGCGGAATTTAAGGTCTTTTGGTCAAGCCCTTCCTCATATAATACCACGTCAGGCTTCACGGGACCGCCGCATTTTTTGCACTTGGGTACGCCGGAGGATTCCCGGATGTATGCCACATCGTGGAACTCTCCGCAGTTTTCGCAGTAGTTGCGCAGCACGGAGCCATGCAGTTCCAGAACAGTCTTGCTGCCAGCCGCCTGGTGCAGGCCGTCGATATTCTGGGTGATCACGGCGCGAAGCTTGCCTTTCTGTTCCAGTTCCGCAAGCTTTAGATGGGCCGCGTTGGGCTTCGCGTCCAGGAACAGCATCTTATTGCGGTAGAAGCGGAAGAATTCTTCCCCGTAATGTCGGTAAAAGGTGTGGCTTAAGATGGTTTCGGGAGGATAGTCGTACTGCTGGTGGTAGAGACCGTCCACGCTGCGGAAGTCAGGGATGCCGCTTTCGGTGGAAACGCCCGCGCCGCCGAAAAAGACAATGTTGTCATATTTTTCGATGATCTGTTTTAATTCCTGGATAGTGTCCTGTGTGTTTTTCATATGCTTCCTTTCCGGGGATACCCTTTTTGTGTCAACATTGGATTCCATGTTTCTGCAAGTTCCGGGCAGAGACCCGAAAAATCAAGGATTTTTCGGGTTCGCTTCGCTCGTCAAATCCCCGAAAGAACATCTGCTCGTGCAAGCACGGCATCTGTTTTTTCGGGCACTTGACTCTGCCCTTTGCGGACATTGTACCATAAGATACAGTATATTTTCATCAATTAATCATAAATTCTTAAGAAAGTACGCACAAGGCACTATTGAGTAAAAAGGGTAATCCATGATATAATGAGCGTTAGCGAGAAGAATATGCTCGCATGTTCGGCGAGCGGCGAATGGCGATTATGAATCGGAGATTCATAATATAGTATATGTATGAGCAGAGACAAAAAGCAATTGATACCCCTGGAAAAAAGTAAGAAAGTGATTTATCTGGACAGGCGCGGCGTGGTAAAGAGGCAGAAACCCGTGGCGGCGGTTTCTTTTGGGGTGCTCGGGATCTTCTGCCTGGGCTACTTTGGCTATCAGCTTTTTTTCGTCAGCACGGGGACCACGTTTTACATGGTCTGGGGGCTGATGGCGGCAGTCTGTGGGGCGCTATCCTTTTTCCTGGCGCACAGAAGCTGGGTGGAGAAGATTCCCAAAGGGCTGAGATGGACTATAAAAGCCCTGTTTGGGGCAGGCGTGGCGCTGTTCCTTATAGTGGAGGGACTGATCCTTGGCCAGTTTCACGCCTCTCCCCAGCCGGGAGCGGATGTGTGCATCATCCTGGGAGCGCAGATGAAAACTTCCGGCCCCAGCGATGTGCTGCGGAGGAGGCTGGACAGGGCGCTGGAGTATCTGCGGGAAAGCCCGGACACCATTGTGGTGGTATCCGGAGGACAGGGCAGTGACGAGCCTGTCAGCGAGGCGCAGGGGATGCGGGATTATCTGGTGGCCCAGGGGATAGCGGAGGAGAGGATCCTGATGGAGGACGCTTCCACCAATACATTGGAGAATCTTGATCACAGTGCGAAACTGATAGATAAGAGCGGCGATCATGTGGTGATCGTGACCAATAATTTTCATGTTTTCCGTGCCGTGGCGATCGCCAGGAAACAGGGATATGGCGCGGTACAGGGCATGGCGGCCAGCACGCACAGAGGAAATGTGTTGAATAATCTGCTGAGAGAATTTTTGGGAGTTGTGAAGGACTTCCTTGTGGGAAATCTGTGATAAAAGGGAAGAAAGGCATGGTTGTAAGATGGAGATCGGAGTAGGGGACATATTAAAGTTGAAAAAGCAGCATCCCTGTGGCAGTAAGGAGTGGGAAGTGCTGAGAGTAGGGGCGGATTTCAGGATCAGGTGCAAGGGCTGCGGGCATCAGGTCATGATAGCCAGAAGGCTTCTGGAAAAGAATGTAAAAGAAATCTGCCAGGCCTGAACTGTTACGTTTTGGCAAAAATTTGCATAAAAACCCTTGAAATGCGCGAACGGTTATGGTATCATATTAATTCGTGATGAATTAAATTCCTTGCTCGCATGATAGTGCGGGCCAGAGACCAAAAGGAGGTAACAAGCATGAACAAGTATGAATTAGCCGTTGTTGTTAGCGCTAAGATCGAAGATGAAGAGAGAACTGCCGTAGTTGATAAGTGCAAGGCTCTGATCGAGAGATTCGGCGGTACCATCACAGAAGTGGACGATTGGGGCAAAAAGAGGCTTGCTTACGAAGTCCAGAAGATGAAAGAAGCTTTCTACTATTTCATCAGATTCGATGCTGAGAGCACTGTTCCGGCGGAGATCGAGAGCCGTGTCCGTATCATGGACAATGTGATCAGATACTTAGTCGTTAAACAGGACGAGGCTTAATAGAAAGCGAGAAAGCGATATGAACAAAGTAATTCTTATGGGACGTTTAACCAGGGATCCTGAGGTGAGATATTCTCAGGGTGCCAATCAGACCGTAGTAGCGCGTTTTTCCGTTGCGGTGGACAGGAGGTTCAAGCGTGAGGGCGAACCTGATGCGGACTTCTTCAACTGCACCTGTTTTAACAGACAGGCCGAATTTGTGGAGAGATACCTGCACAAGGGAATAAAGATCGTTCTCAGCGGAAGAGTCCAGAATGATAATTATACCAATAAGGACGGGCAGATGGTATACAGTGTCCGTATCATAGCGGAAGAGATCGAGTTCGCAGAGAGCAAGAACGCATCCGGCGGGAACAATGGAGGCTATAATAATGACGGCGGGTTCGGGGGCGGCGGATTTGGAGGCGGCTCCAACAATGCACCGGCAGCGTCCGGAGCTGGTGACGGTTTTATGAACATCCCTGACGGCATTGATGAAGAATTACCGTTTAACTGAGTTTGTAAGATAGGAGGCATTGACATGGCTTATAATAAAGCAGAGAAACCCGATTCTCCCGTGAGGAAAAAAGGCGGAGTCCGCAGAAGAAAGAAAGTCTGTGTGTTCTGCGGTAAGGATAATGTGATCGATTACAAGGACACCAACAAACTGAAGAGATACGTGTCTGAGAGAGGCAAGATCCTTCCCCGCCGTATTACCGGTAACTGTGCAAAGCATCAGAGAGCGCTGACATCGGCTATCAAGAGAGCCCGTCATGTTGCATTGATGCCTTATGTTCAGGACTGATCGGATCAAAATGCAGGAACTCCGGCTGAAAAGCCGGAGTTTTTTGGCCTTTTACGCTGCTTTCAGACAAAACATTTCGCCATTCGACAAATTAAACTGTGGCGCAGTGAACAGTAATATGTTACAATGAACGGTAAGGGCAGGATAGCGTCTGCGCCGCGAGGTATACCAAATGAAGAAAAGGATTAAGTTAAAAGGCCGTATTAAAACGTATATACAGTTCAGCATATATCTTGGCATTCTGATGATCGCCATAGATGCGGCGATGTTTTTGATCGATCTGCGCGCCGGTATGCTGCTGACCGGATTTTGTATCCTGTATTTTGCCATTACATTATCCCATTATTTTTACAATAAACCCATCATCATGAATGAACTGATCAGCTTCGCTACGGAGTATGGGCAGATACAGCGGAAGCTGCTGCGGGATATGGATCTGCCATATGCGCTGCTGGATGATTCCGGTAAAGTGATCTGGACGAACATCGCGTTCGAGACCATAGTGCATCAGCCCAAGGGATACCGGAAGTCCATCACCTCCCTGTTTCCTTCCATCACCAGGGACAGGCTGCCGGATGATACGGGGGTGGATGAAGCGCAGTATGAACTGGAGTATGAGGGGAACGAATTCGTAGCCAAGTTCAAGAAGATTTCCCTGAAAGAAATGGCGGAGCACAGCGATATGATCGACGCGGAGGGCTATGACGGATATCTGATCGCGTCGTACCTGTATGATGAGACGGCGCTCCACATTGCGCTGCAGGAGATAGATGATCAGAGCCTTGCGGTGGGAATGATCTATCTGGACAACTATGAGGAAGCACTGGAGAGCGTGGAAGAGGTGCGCCGTTCCCTGCTGATCGCACTGATCGACCGTAAGGTGAACAAGTATATCTCCGCGCTGGACGGCATTAGCAAGAAGCTTGAGAAAGACAAGTATCTGGTCATTTTGAGAAAGAAAGCTATCGCGAAGCTGCAGGAAACCCGGTTTGACCTTTTAGAGGAGGTCAAGACGGTCAATATTGGAAACGAGATGGCTGTGACCATCAGTATCGGCGTGGGACTGGACGGCCTGACTTACGCACAGAATTACGAGTTTGCCAGAAACGCTATCGATCTGGCGCTGGGCCGGGGCGGCGACCAGGCGGTGATCAAGACGCCGGAGAGCATCACTTATTATGGCGGCAAGAGTCAGCAGGTGGAGAAGAACACCCGCGTGAAAGCCCGTGTAAAGGCACATGCCCTTCGAGAAATCATCACCAGCAAGGATATGGTCCTGGTAATGGGGCATCGTATGCCGGATGCGGACAGCTTTGGAGCCGTGGTGGGCATTTATCGGATCGCCCAGACGCTGGGGCGCAAGGCGCATATTGTCTTAAATGAGATCACGCCTGCCATTCAGCCAATGGTGGATCTGTTCCAGGATAATCCTGAATATGAGGAGGATATGATCATCGGAAACCAGCAGGCCATCGAAGCGGCGAACAGTAACGCGGTGCTGGTGGTGGTGGATGTGAACAAGCCTACACTGACGGAGTGTCCCGACCTGCTCCGGTTCTGTAAATCGGTGGTGGTCCTGGATCATCACAGGCAGGGAACGGAGACCATTGAGAACGCAACGCTTTCCTATGTGGAGCCTTATGCGTCCTCCGCCTGTGAGATGGTATCCGAGATTCTGCAGTACACCTATGATAATATCAAGATCCACCCGGAAGAGGCGGACTGCATGTATTCCGGCATTATGATAGATACCAATAACTTTATGACCAAGACGGGCGTCCGTACCTTTGAGGCGGCGGCTTTCCTGCGGCGCAACGGCGCGGACGTGACCCGGGTGCGCAAGCTGTTTCGGGAGGATGCGCTGGAGTATAAGGCAAAGGCGGACGCGGTCAGCCAGGCGGAGATCTACAAGCAGAGTTTTGCCATTTCCATCTGTTCCGCGGAGGACCTGCCCAGCCCCACTGTGATCGGCGCTCAGGCGGCAAACGAGCTGCTGAACATCAAAGGGATCAAGGCAAGCTTTGTGCTGACGGATTATCAGGGCAAGATCTACGTCAGCGCCCGCTCCATCGATGAGGTCAATGTGCAGATCATCATGGAACGGATGGGCGGCGGCGGACATATGAACATAGCGGCATGCCAGATGGAAGGCGTGGGCATCATCGAAGCGATCGGCGCCCTGAAGCAGACCATTGACAGTATGCTGGAGAATAACGAGATTTAGAAAGGGGTCATATGACATGAAGATCATTTTATTACAGGACGAGAAAAAGCTGGGCAAAAAGGGCGATGTGCTGGAGGTCAGCGAGGGTTACGCAAGAAATTTCATCCTGCCCAGGAAGATTGGCGTGGAGGCTACCCCTAAGAATATGAACGACCTGAAGCTGCAGAAAGCAAACAATGATAAGATCGCCAGAGAGCAGCTGGAGGCGGCGAAAGAACTTGCCGCTCTGCTGGAGGAAAAGCAGGTGATCGTTAAGATCAAGGCGGGAGAGGGCGGTAAGGCGTTCGGTTCGGTGTCTTCCAAGGAGATCGCGGCAGCCTGCAAAGAGCAGCATAATATCGAGCTGGATAAAAAGAAGATCCAACTGCCTGAGAGCCTGAAGAATTTCGGCTCCTATGAAGTGGCGATAAAGCTGCACCCGCAGGTGACCGGAAAGCTTACGGTAAAAGTGGCAGAAGCTTAGTGCACAGAGGACATAGTACATGCCGGCGATGGAAGAAAATGTTTTAAAGAGAATATTGCCCCACAGCGTGGAAGCGGAACAGTCTGTCATCGGCTCCATGATCATGGATAAAGAAGCGATCGTAGTGGCCTCGGAACTGATCGCCAGAGAAGATTTTTACAACAGCCAGTATGGGATCTTGTTTGAGACAATGGTGGAACTGCATGACAACAACAGTCCGGTGGATCTGGTGACGCTGCAGAACAAGCTGAAAGAGAAAGACGTACCACCTGAGGTGAGCAGCCTGGAATTTGTCAGAGACCTGATCACAGCGGTCCCTACTTCCGCAAATATCAGATATTATGCCAATATCGTGTCGGAGAAGTCCACGCTGCGCAAGCTGATTCGGCTCAATGAAGAGATAGCCAATACCTGTTACGTGGGAAAGGAAAGTCTGGAATACATATTGGAGGACACGGAAAAGAGAGTGTTCCAGCTGGTGCAGAAGCGTACCACGGACAATTTCGTCCCTGTCCGCCAGATTGTCATGAACGCCATGGACAGGATAGAAATGGCGGCGAAGAACAAAGGGAATGTCACTGGCATCCCCACCGGGTTCATCGACCTTGACTATCGCACGGCGGGTTTTCAGCCCTCCGACCTGATCCTGGTGGCGGCCAGGCCCTCCATGGGCAAGACGGCTTTCGAACTGAACCTGGCGCAGTACATGGCTTTTAAAAAGGATCTGACGGTAGCGATATTCAGCCTGGAAATGAGCAAGGAGCAGCTGGTGAACCGTATGTTTTCCCAGGAATCCGGTGTGGATGCCCAGAAACTTCGTACAGGACAGCTGAACGATCAGGAGTGGGAGCGGCTGATCGAGAGCGCGGGAACGATCGGCAAGTCAAAGCTGATCATAGATGATACTCCCGGTATCTCTATCTCGGAACTCCGCTCTAAGTGCAGGAAATACAAGCTGGAATATGATCTTTCTATCATTATGATCGATTACCTGCAGCTGATGTCGGGGAGCGGACATAGTGAATCCAGGCAGCAGGAGATATCGGAGATCTCCCGTTCCCTGAAGGCTCTTGCCAGGGAATTGAATGTCCCGGTGGTGGCGTTGTCCCAGCTTTCCCGTGCGGTGGAGCAGAGGCCCGATCACAGGCCCATGCTTTCTGACCTGCGGGAGTCGGGAGCCATCGAGCAGGACGCAGACGTGGTAATGTTCCTGTATCGCGACGATTATTACAACCATGACTCGGACAGGAAAGGGATCCAGGAAGTGATCATCGCCAAACAGAGAAACGGCCCGATCGGCACGGTGGAACTGGCCTGGCTGCCGGAATACACCCGGTTCGCGAACCTGGAGCATTCCAGAAAAGAGTAGCGCCGGTCTACATAAATGCACACATAACCTACGAAAGAGAATGAACGGTCAAAATAGGATCGTTGGTTCTCTTTTTTTATAGATAATGGAACCGGAAAACAGCCTCGGCGCGGAAAAGAGCAGAGGGCGCGGAAGCGTAGAGGCGGAACTGGAAACAGCCTCGGAGCAGAGGGCGCGGAAGCGTAGAGGCGGAACTGGAAACAGCCTCGAAGCAGAAGCGCCCGAAAGAAATTTTCAGCTGCGATTTTTGCAGATGAAATTTCTTTCAGAGCAGAGGGCGCTGAAGCGTAGAGGCGGAACTGGAATCAGAAAGGAGATACGATGGACGATTATCTGTTTATTTCAGATGCGGCGAAAGAAGTCAAGGTGGAGAGCCATGTGCTGCGTTATTGGGAGGAGGAACTGCATTTGCCTATCAAACGCAACGAATTGGGCCACCGCTACTATACGGAAGAGGATGTGGAGCGTTTTAAACAGATCAAGGGAATGAAAGAAAGGGGACTTCAGTTGAAGGCGATCAAGATGATTCTGAAGGATGGAAAGCTGGACATGCTTGTACCAAAGCAGAAAGCGGAGGAAAATGCGGGGAAAGATATGCCGCCTGCCAATATGCCGATCGACATCGTGGAGACGAAAGAGACAGCCGTATCCACAGCGGACAGCAAGGAGGACAAGTCCAGGCGGCTGCAGTGGCTGCTGCAACAGCTGATCAGGGAGACGCTCCAGGAAAATAACAGCGAACTGTGCCGCGAGATCAAGGAGAGTGTGGTAAAGGAACTGGATTATCAGTTCAGGATGCAGGAGGAGCGGGAGGAAGCCAGGGACAAGCTTCTGGCGGAACGCAGTGAGGAGCACTACCGCAAGATGGACGAACTGCTCCGTAAAAAAGCCAGGAAGAAAGGATTGCGCGAAAAAACGAAAGAGAAAGCCGAGCCATCAGCAGACAAGAATCTTCTGGAACATTCCGGGGAGGAGATGCCCAAGGGTGATATCTTTGACGAAAGTCTGAAAGAAAAACAGGACAAAAAGAAAAAGCGCTTCATTTTTTGAAGCGCTTTTTAGGCACTTTTTCAGGCCTGGGAAATGGCGCCGGTAGGGCACTGGCCTGCGCAGGAACCACAGTCGATGCACTTATCCGCATCAATCTCAAACTTGCCGTCTCCCATGCTGATCGCGCCAACAGGGCACTGAGCCTCACACGCGCCGCAAGCTACACAAGCATCACCAATCGCATATGCCATACTAATATCCTCCTTAATATCTGATAAAAGTTTATCAATAGCTGTTCCCCTTATTGTAATATAAAAGGGAGGTAAATACAAGACTTATTTCGCAAATTCGTGTTCATACTTTTTAAAGAAATCATAATATGCCCGCACATTGCCAAGTTCTGTCCAGCGTTTTACATCCACCGTTTCCTCGTCCAGGTCGTAGATCTTCGCGCCCTTCATGGAGAGCAGGAACGGCGAGTGCGTGGCAATCACGAACTGGCAGTGGAAAAAGCGGACCGAATCCTCCAGGAAGCGCAGCAGCTCCTGCTGTTTTTCCGGTGACAGGCTGTTCTCCGGCTCGTCCAGCAGATACAGTCCGTCCTCCTTTATCTTATCGGCAAAATAGAGGAACGCGCTTTCCCCGTTGGAATGCTCCCGCACATTATCCTGCAGATGGTCGCGGACATACTTCGACTGTGTGCTGCGGCGTGCAGACACGACTTTTTTCAGCGTTTCATAATCCTCCATGGAACGCATCTGAAAGCGGGAATATTTTGCTTCCTGATAATCCTCGAACAATTCCTCCCGCTTCCGGTCGATGCCATCGTTGATGCTCCGCAGGTTCAGCATAAAGTCAAACACATCGTCGCTGGTGATGATCCGGCTGTTTTTCGGGATCGCTCTGACCGTTTCGCAGGAGCACATCCCGGTGTAATCCTCAAAGAAATTAGAGCGGTTATACAGCGTATCGCGGACAAGCCCAAGCTTCTCCGCGATCACGTTTAACGCTGTGGTCTTTCCGGAACCGTTCCCGCCGTACAGGATGGTCACTTCCTCGAGATCCAGCATTTTCAGCCGATGCTCCGACAGGATCAGAAAAGGGTAGACCGTATCATAGCAGGTGCGTTTCAGCTTCATCGTAAAATCATATTCCCGTTCCCTGCCCGGAAATTCGAAATGAGATAAATATATCATGGGCTACTTCCCCATCTCCGCCCGCCTCTTTTTGATGCCGTTCAGGATAGCCTGCTTTTTATCCAGGAGCACGGTCTTATCCATGGCAGGTACGCCTGCCAGCTTGTATTTCATGCCCAGCTTCTCATATTTTGACTCGCCCATGGTGTGATAGGGCAGTACGTCCAGGGCTTTCAGGTTGCTGAACTGACCAATGAAATATCCCAGGTCAAAGAGGTACTTTTCATCATCCGTGATGCCGGGGACCACCACATGGCGGATCCACATGTCCACATGCTTCTCATTCAGGTATGCGGCAAATTTCAGGATGTTGGTGTTGGACTGCTGGGTCAGGTCCTTATGCTTTTCCGGGTCAATGTGCTTGATGTCCAGCATCACAAGGTCGGTCATGCCCATGAGCCTGTCCAGCTTCTCGCGCTGGGCCGCATTGTCGGGATTGTAGGCAATGCCGGAGGAGTCAATACAGGTGTGGATATTGCGCTCCTTTGCCAGCGTGAACAGGTCTATCAGGAAGTCTATCTGCATCAGCGGTTCTCCGCCGGTAACGGTGAGGCCGCCCCCGTTGGCGTAGAACGCACTGTTTCTTTCGTACTGCTCGATAATGTAGGAAGGCTCCATCAGCGTGCCGCCGTTCATCTCCCAGGTATCCGGGTTATGGCAGTAGGCACAGCGCATGGGACACCCCTGCACGAATACCACGAACCGCGTACCGGGACCGTCCACAGTACCGAAGCTTTCCAGTGAATGAATCCTGCCTTGCATAAAATAGCATCTCCTTTCAAAATGACAGCAAAAGCCGCCATGATGTTTGCAAGTATTATAGCAGATAAACAGGGAAATGAAAACCTTTTTGTGTGTTATACTAAAGGAGTAGAGACGGTAGAATTGTTATTCTACTGCGTGTCGGTTGCATTCTACCGCAAAAGATCATACAGTGGTCCCAAAGGAGGTACATATGCTGGATCAGAAAAAAACAGGAAAGTATATTGCGGAAAAGCGGAAACAATTAAATATGACACAGAAACAGCTTGCGGAACGGGTAGGGATAACCGATAAAGCCGTTTCAAAGTGGGAAAGGGGAAAAAGCATACCGGACAGTGCGGTCATGGAAGAACTGTGCGGGGCGCTGCAGATCAGTATGAACGAATTTTTTTCAGGGGAAGATATCCGGGAGGAAAATTACTCCCAAAAGGCGGAAGAAAATATACGGGCGCTGGCAGAGCAAAGCGATGCGCGGAAAAAGCGTTCCCGGATTGTATATATCAGTCTCACAGTCGGTCTTATCGGGATACTTTTCGGGCTGCGGGGCACGTTCCTGTATACAGATGAGAGGCATACCCTTTACCATTACATCGACTTCCCATCGCTTTTCTTCCTTTTGGGGATCGTGGCAGTGGTTCTGTCTGTCTGCGGTCTGATGGAGGATTTTGCAAAGGCGTTTGTCATCTGCTTTGGAAAAAAGGAGACGGACAGAGAGCAGGTCAGAAAGTCCGTCATGGCTGTTAAAACGGCGCTTATCCTGAATCTTCTGGCGGGAATGTTTCTCTTTTTGGCACAGGCGATCGTGGCGCTTCCCGCTACAGCGGAGGAGGATCTGCTGAAAACGGTCGCCAACCTCCTGGTAGGAACCTGGTACGGCGTGCTGTTTGACCTGCTGTTGATGCCGGTTCTGTTCCGGTGCATGCGGCGATTGTGATAAGGGGGAAATGAGAAGAATGAATAAACTGTCTTTGTTCTGTAAGCTTTATCGTAAGAAACTGCCGGAGAACGCCGTGCTTTTCCTGCTGTTTTCCATGCTGGCTGCGGCGGTCTCCATGGTACTCCTGGTACAGAGAAATAATGCCGGTCTGCTGCAGAACCAGATGGCCCTGACCGGGTTCGGGCAGGACGCGGAAAGCTTTTTTCGGATCAGCCAGAGCGCTGAAAATACCCTCGGACTGATCGCTATTGCGGCGGTCTTCATCGGAGCCGCAGGCGGGCTGTGTCTGATCGGATTTCGGAATCAGTGGGCGGAAAAGTCCCTTGTCATGATGCATCTCTTTGGAATGCAGAAAAAGGACCTGGCAGTGAAAGCGCTTCTGGATGCCGCCATCTATGCCTTTTTGTCCTCCTGCGCGGGCTTCTGCTGCGGATATCTGCTGTTCCTGCGCTTTTCCAAGCGGATACTGGAGGTGGAGATTTCCTGGACGCTGGTCTCCCTACAGTCCATGGCGCTCTTTTCCCTGCAGTCGGCGGCGGTGTTTTTGGCGACTTTTGGACTGACCGCGTTCCTGATCTTCCTGGGGAATCTGTTCATCGATTTCAGGACAACGGAACGGTCCGTCACGCTGATTTTATATGGCAGAAAGCGGGCGGGTAGAAAACGGAATGACTGCCATTATATCCTGCTGGCGGAAATCGCGGGAATCCTGCTGTACGCCCTGTTGGTTTTTCATGTGAAAGCAGGTTATCTGTTCGCCGCCGGGCTGGTGGGAATCGCCCTGTCCGCCGCGCTGTTTTTCGCGTTCCATATTTTTTTTGGCTCTTTTACGACAAAGAGCAGGAAGACCCGGAAGATCAGCAGGCCGAAAGACCTGAGTTTCTGCTTTTTGTGCAGCCGGAACAAGAGGGATGCGCTGTTGTCCATCGTGATATCCATGGGCGCCATCTTCCTCTGCCTGGCGGCGAATCTTATGTTTAACGTCAGCGGTATCTTGAGGAGCGCCTATCGGGATAATCTGGGATATACCTGCCTGGTCCGGGTGGACGATTTCGGGCAGAAAGATCTGATCAGGGAGCGGCTGGATGAAAACGGGGTTACATACACTTATATCTATTCCAGGATGATGGACTATTCACAGCTGAACCATATGGAAAATGCGGAGGGAAAATTCTGGGCGCTGGTGATAGACAGCCAGACGGACGGCAACCGTCATTTCTTTGTGCCGGAACATGGCTTTTATGTGGAAAATTATTTTGCCGGCCGCTGCGGAACACGGGAAGGCCAACAGTACGATCTGTTCGGAAGCCCGGCGGTATGTCTGGGAACAAATCAGGAGAATAATCAGTATCTGAGTCTTGTGAGTTACAATTTCCTGGTCAACCTGGAAGACTGGCAGTTAGGGATAGATGATTCCTGGAATGCCATGTTCCTGATTGATACCTCTCTGGCGGCGGAAAAGGAGATAGCGGGTATGATCACAGATCTGTCCTGTCACTTGAGGACAACCTCGGAATTGGTTCAGAATATCAGGGAAATGCTGTCGGATTATCTGGATATTCTGGCATTGGCGGCGGGCATGATTGTGCTGGTGACCGTGACTGTGTTCTACACGGTGATCCGCAGCGACCTGACCCGGCGGCGGACGGAAATGTACCTGTACCGTGTGTTCGGCGCCTCCTTTGCAAAGGCGCGGAAGGTCATATTTTATGAATACACGATGATTGCTCTGGTGTCGTCTTTGGCGGTGTCTTTTGCGGTCATGGTGTGCGGGGAGTTATACTTTTCTCTGGCGCTGCAAAAACATTTTCCCCTGTCCATACCCATTACCGCTCTCACCACGGCGATGGCGGCGCTTTTCGTATTCCTGTGCTGCCAGGCGGCAGGATACGCCAGCGCGAAGGGTGCGGGACTGGAGGTCATAAGGGATGAATAATGCGGAACCGGATTAAAAACAGTCTCGGAACGGAAGTGCCCGAAAGGAAATGCAGATGCGGAAGCGGCTGAACTTTCCTTTCAGAACATGGGCGCAGAAGAGGAGAAGCGGAACTGGAACAGGAGGAAATATGAAAAAATGATCGAAATCGAGCATGTGAGCAAGGTGATTAGGAATGAAAAGCAGAAAAATGTGATCCTGAACGATATCTCTTTTTTCCTGGAGGCGGGGACTGTGACAGCCATCGTGGGAAAAAGCGGGTGCGGAAAGAGCACGCTCCTGGCCATAGCCAGCGGCATCGATGCGCCCACGGGAGGCACGGTGAGGCTGCTGGGAAAGGACTTTTACAGAATGGACACATCCGGGCAGGAATGTTTCAGGAATGAAAATATCGGGGTACTGTTCCAGAATTATCACCTGATCCCGGAACTGACCTGCGAGGAGAATATCAGGATGCCGTTATGCTTTTCCAAGGGCGGCTCCACAAATGAAAAGAAGCTGGATCAGTGGATCAGGAGCGTGGGACTGGATCAGAAGCGAAGGCTGTTTCCCAGCCAGATGTCGGGCGGGGAGCAGCAGAGGACGGCGCTCCTGCGAGCCATTGTGAATGATCCCCAGATTTTGTTTGCCGATGAACCGACCGGGGCGTTGGATTCGAAGACGGGGGACGGTATCATTAAATTTCTGATCGGATACGCCCACAGCGCAGGGAAGACCATTTTGCTTGTGACCCATGATATGGACATCGCCGCGCAGTGCGACAGGGTGATTGAGATGGCAGATGGGCGGATCGGGTGAGAGATTGATTTTTATTGGATTGCGGGAAGTGGCAAGAACATGGTATAATAAATCCATGTTATTTGGACATAATATATTCGGTACAGGAGGGATCTGTCATGGATGCCAGGGCATTGAAAACCATTTTCCAGATTGGGGAAACGATCGCGGTGGAATTCAAGCGCTGCGGAAACCGCATTGAAAATGATACATATGAAACAGTCTGCTCCTTTTTAAACCGATTCGGCGGCGATCTGTTCCTGGGTGTGCTGGATGATGGCACTGTGCAGGGAGTATCCCAAAAAGCGGCGCCTGACCTGGTGAAGAACTTTATCAGTAGCATCAGCAATCCGGCAATGTTCTTTCCGACGATCTATCTGGTTCCGGAGATTGTGGAATATGAGGGCAGGACGATCATTCACGTCCATATTCCGCCGGGGGCGGAGGTTCACAGCTTTAAGAAAGTCATTTATGACCGGGTGGATGATGCTGACGTGAAAGTGACCTCCACGGCGCAGATTGCCCAAATGTATATCCGCAAGCAGGATATTTTTACGGAAAGGAAAATCTATCCTTATGTGAGGATGGAGGATCTGCGGCTGGATATGCTGCCAAAACTCCGTATCATGGCGGCAAATAACAGCGGCGGACAGGAGCATCCGTGGAGAGGGATGTCGGACGAGGAACTGTTAAAGAGTTCCCGGCTTTATGGAACAGACCGTGCCACCGGAGAACAGGGATATAATCTGGCGGCGGTAATGCTTCTGGGCAAAGATGATGTCATCCTTGACGTGGTTCCGGCGTACCTGACAGATGCGCTGCTCCGTCGGGCCAATGTTGACCGATATGATGACAGGGAGATCATTCGGACGAACCTGATCGAAAGTTATGAGCGTTTGATGGAGTTCGGGCGGAAGCATTTGCCGGACAAGTTTTTCCTGGAGGATGACCAGAGGAAAAGCCTGAGGAACATCATTACCCGTGAGATTATTGCCAATACATTGATCCACCGCGAATACACCAGTTCATTCCAGGCAAAATTTGTGATAGAAAAAGACCGGATGTATGTGGAGAACGCAAACCGTTCCGCACAGATGGGTGTGATCACGCCGGACAACATAGAACCGAATCCCAAGAATCCGATCATTGCGTCATTTTTCCGGAATATAGGGTATGCGGAGCAGTTGGGATCCGGTGTCAGGAATTTATTTAAATACAGTAAATATTATTCCGGGAAAGAACCGGAATTTATAGAGGGGGATATTTTTAAGATTGTTGTGCCGTTGGAAGATGGATATGGGGATTCGGATGAATTTACCACCCAATCAATGGAAAAAACCACCCAATCAGCGCCAAAAACCACCCAATCAGCGCCAAAAACCACCCAATCGACCACCCGATTGAGGATCATAAAAGCGGGACAGGATATTACGGAGTTGCTGAGGCAGGAACCGGAGTTATCTCAAAAGCAGATAGCGCAGCGGCTGGATCTGAACGTAAATACCGTAAAATACTATATCAAAAAAATGCAGGAACAGGGAAAGATTCATCGTATCGGTTCCTCAAGGAAAGGCAAGTGGATCATCAGCGACCGATAGACAGTTCAGACAAAAATCCCCACCCGAAACCGGGTGGGGATTCGTATTCACTGAGTTTAGATCGCCTCATGGAAAGTACGGGAGATAACGTCAGCCTGCTGCTCGGGAGTCAGCTTAATAAAGTTCACTGCGTATCCGGATACACGGATCGTAAGCTGAGGATAGTTCTCAGGATGCTTCTGAGCGTCTAACAGGGTGTCTCTGTTCAATACGTTTACGTTAAGGTGATGTCCGCCTTTTGTAGCATAACCGTCCAATAAGTTTACAAGGTTGTTAACCTGTGCTTCACTTGCTGCCATAATAGTTTTCCTCCTATTCCAGTTCCGTCCCTGCACTTCAGCACCTTTGAAGAGAAAGGATGTTCTCCTTTCCAGACGCTTACGTTGCGGGACTTGTTCATTATATTGTTACAGGATCAGGTCACTGGTAATCATCCAGTCCCTGATGAAGAGTAGGTACACTGCAGGCCAACGGAGTTCTGGAGCAATCCGTACAGCCCATTGTCTGAACGCTTTTTGACTGACTCGCCTGCTGGCCGTCATAGTCCACGTTGACGTGTCCCACGCCTTCAGTCATGCCGGAATCCAGCATTTTGACAAGATCCTCAATCATTTTTTCCTCGTCCATGGCATACCCTTTCTTTATTTATTCAGGTCAAGTTCGATATCACCGGCAAATACCTGATCTTCTTTGCCCAGAGCTCCGGGGATGATGGTGAAAGTATTGGAGATACCATCCTGCGCATCATTGAAAGGAAGCTTGGATACGGAAGACAGGGATGCTACCGCACCGTGGGTATCACGACCGTGCATGGGGTTAGCGCCGGGTGCGAAAGGCTGGCCTTTCTTACGTCCATCGGGAGTATTGCCTGTTGCCTTACCGTAGGTAACATTGGAGGTAATGGTCAGGATGGAAGTGGTAGGGATACCGTTCCTATAGGTGTGATGCCGTCTGATCGCTGTCATGAACTTATGAACAACTTCCTGTGCGATCTCGTCTACGCGATCATCATCATTACCATACTTAGGGAAGTCGCCGGTGGTCTTGAAGTCTACGATAATGCCATCCTCATCACGGACAACCTCAACCTTGGCATACTTGATGGCGGAGAGGGAGTCAGCCACGATGGAAAGACCTGCAACACCGGTTGCGAAGTATCTCTTTACATCTCTGTCATGAAGAGCCATCTCTGCTCTCTCGTAGCAGTACTTGTCATGCATATAGTGGATGATGTTCAGGGTGTTTACATAAACATCGGCCTGCCACTCCAGCATATCGATGAATTTGCTCATTACATCATCATATTCAAGAACGTCGCCGACAACAGGACGATACTTGGGACCAACCTGCTTCTTGGTAACTTCGTCAACACCGCCGTTCAGAGCGTACAGCAGACATTTTGCAACATTTGCACGAGCGCCGAAGAACTGCATTTCCTTACCGATCACCATGGAGGATACGCAGCATGCGATACCATAATCATCGCCGTGGGTCACTCTCATCAGATCGTCATTCTCATACTGGATGGAAGAAGTCTGGATGGAAGTCTTAGCACAGAACTTCTTGAAACCTTCAGGAAGTCTGGTGGACCAGAGCACGGTCAGGTTAGGCTCGGGTGAAGCGCCCAGATTGTACAGGGTCTGCAGATAACGGAAGCTCATCTTTGTCACCATATGACGTCCGTCAACGCCTACACCGCCCAGGGACTCGGTCACCCATACGGGATCGCCTGCGAAGATCTGGTTGTACTCGGGAGTACGTGCGAACTTGATGCAGCGCAGTTTCATGATGAAGTGATCAACGAACTCCTGGATCTGCTCCTCGGTGAATGTACCGTTCGCAAGATCTCTCTCAGCGTAAACATCAAGGAAAGTAGAGGTACGGCCAAGGGACATCGCAGCACCGTTCTGCTCCTTGACTGCGCACAGATATCCGAAGTATACTGCCTGGATCGCTTCCTGTACATTGGTTGCAGGATTGGAGATATCGCAGCCATAAGAAGCAGCCATTTCCTTCATCATCTTCAGAGCGATCATCTGCTCGGAGAGTTCCTCGCGGAGACGGATCACATCATCAGTCATAACACGTCCGGTAGATGCTTTCTGTGCCTCCTTGTCCTCGATCAGTCTGTCGATGCCATACAGAGCAACACGTCTGTAGTCGCCGATGATACGTCCACGGCCGTAAGCATCAGGAAGGCCGGTGATGATATGGGAAGAACGGCATGCTCTCATCTCAGGATTGTAAGCGTCAAAGCAGCCTGCATTGTGTGTCTTTCTGTGTGTGGAGAAGAACTCGGAGATCTCGGGATCAACTTCATAACCATTGTCAGAGCAAGCTTTCTCTGCCATACGGATACCGCCGTAAGGCTGTAAGGATCTCTTGAAAGGCTTGTCAGTCTGGAAACCTACGATGGTCTCCTTGCTCTTGTCAAGGTATCCGGGACCATGGGAAGTAATGGTAGAAACGACCTTGGTATCCATGTCAAGAACACCGCCTGCTTCTCTCTCTTTCTTCTGCAGGTCAAGAACCATAGCCCATAAGTCCTTAGTGTTCTGAGTAGCGCCTGCCAGGAAAGAATCATCACCGTCATAGGGATGATAGTTTCTCTGGATGAAGTCGCGAACATTGACTTCTTTGTCCCATTTGCCACGCACGAAATCTGTCTCAATTGGTTTCATTTTGAAATACCTCCTATAAAATTTGAATTAGTTTGAAGATTTTTTGTTACCCCTAATCCTTAGGTTTATTATATGAAAAACCACGCCTACAGTCAAGAAGGGATAGTGTACTTTTTGCAATACATAAGCCATGCGCCTGTACAAAGATGTAAGCCCGTTGGGAGCTTGCTCACAAAAGGGTTTACATCTTTGTACAGGCATACGGCGCAAGCCGGCATCCCGGTGCAGTCTTAAGACTGCACCGGGATGAGCATGGCGTAACATGCAGGATTCCCTCCAAAGCTGCAAACAAAGTGCAGTCTCAAGACTGCACCGGGATGAGCATGGCGTAACATGCGGATTCCCTCCAAAAAGAATAACTTGTCATATTTTAGGGAATAGCTTATACTTGTAAAGAAAAACGTATCAATTCTATCATACCCGAAAGGAGAACAAAACATGACAGGAATAACAAAAGAAATGACGATCGGCGAAATCCTGAGGACCAGCCCCGATGTGGCGCCCGTGCTCATGGATGCGGGCATGCACTGCCTGGGATGCCCCTCCGCCCAGGGAGAATCCCTGGAAGAAGCAGCCATGGTGCATGGCATCGACATAGACGCGCTGATGTCCGCCATCGAGGCTCTGTAAGCATAAGGCAGGAAAGCAAAAGCGGCTCCCCGGAGATCCTCATTATGAGAGGAACCGGATCAGCCGCTTTTTTCAGATCTTTCATGCCACTTTACGCGAGTCCCAGAGACTCTACCGCGTTGTCCCGGATCAGCGTCTCATAATGTTCCGAGAGAAAAGTGCTGTTATAATGGTTAGGATGCTGCAGTGTTCCATATTCGGACACGATATTGCAGGAGCGGTCAAAATCATCCCGGTCTTCCTCTCCCTGGACCAGCTGCAACAGATACCTGCCGGATACATCTTCCTTATAGAGGGTGCTCGTGCCGCTGTAATGGGGAGCGATGATAGCTGCTGCCTCCATGATGCGGGGCAGGGACTCAAACAGGAATACCCTTGTATGATACACGGGACCGCTGTCAGAAGCCGTATCCTTTGCGGTATCCGCTGATGCGGCGTTCTCTTCCTGATCAGTCTGGAGCCTGCGGAACAGGTCAAGGACATCATCTGCAGGTGAATTGAAATCATCATTATCATCAAGCTCTTCCGTCACCGACGGAGCAAAGCGGGAAAATCGGGTATCCAGTTCTTCGGGATCGTCCACTTTCGTGATGATCAGCACGATACATTCCGCGTTGAGCGGGATCGCTTCGATCATCAGGGGGATATCTTCCGCCTCAAAACCAAATTCAAAATTAGCCTGACGCATCATATCGCGGAACAGGGTCTTTGCCTTTTCGGTCCCATAGGCCAGCTCGCTGATTTTTAGTTCACGGTTTGCCAAATCTTCACGGGTCAAAGTACAGCGGATCTGATTTTCATTGACTTTTTCTATTTTCATTCGACAACCCTTCCTTTCTGTCCCTTTAGCTTATACTTTACCTTGCTTTAAGTCAATAGTCGGATCGATAACTTTAATTTTTTTTTTATAATTTTTAAAACTATTGCTTGCCAAATATGACAATGCATTGTATAATCACTTTGTAAGCACCTCCGGTACTCTGTACATGGAAGGGGGCGGCGGTCTTGATCTTCAGTTGATTTAGTTATTTCCCGGAACATTTCGTTCCGATTCATCCTTTGATTCAGCATTATATTAAGGATGTCTTACAAGTATGAGTGCGGTTTTTATGGACGCACCTGCCTGGTCATAGTAATTCAACTAATATTTTCACACATATGATTCATTTTAAACAAACAGGTTATTGACAAATTTTGTCATTACCGTACTGCCGGAGATGTTTATATTTATATGCGAGGATCCGATATCTGCGACTTTTCCTGAAAATTCATCACGGGAACTTTTGGTCGGAAAAGTCAGGACGCGGATCCGGAGCCAGTGTCAATGCTGTCAGTGAAACGGAAAAGCTGCTGCCATGGAACAGGACGGGCTGCCTCTCATGCTGGAATGGCGTGGCAGCAGCTTCTTAGTAACAGTTCAGACAGGTCCTTCCGCGAAGTCAAAATTGCGTCTGATGTAATTTTGCAATACTCTTCTTAATAAAATTTTAAGATATCGGCACATTTTGGTAATGATTTTGGCAATGGAATATGGTAGAATATATCTGTTGTCTTTATAATAAAGGTTATATGTACATACGCAAAGAGAGGTAATATACATGAAGAAGATCATACCGGTCGTTGTGGCGCTGGTGCTGATATTGATCATTGGCGGAGTGGCTGTTGGCGGGATGCTGCTGGACAAGTATTCCTACAGCAAGGAAACAGCAGATCTGACAGAATATTACGGAGTGACGGGAGAAAGGCTGGCAATCGTCCTGCAGGATGAGATCGTGCCGGAGCAGGCTGTCCGCAGGGACGGCGCCTGTTATTTCGATCTGGATACAGTGCATGCTTATTTTGACGAGGGATTTTATGTGGATACGCAGGAGCAGCTGCTTCTGTACACCACGGCGACGGACACCTACAGGGTGGATATAGGGTCGGGCAGCTGGCAGAACAGTTCGGAGATGAAAGACCTGGGATGCACGATCTGCTTTATTGAGGGCGATAAGATATATGTGGCGGCGGATTACCTGAAACTGTTTGCCAATTTTTCCTATGAAGTGTTCAACGACCTATGCATGCAGGTCTACACGGAATGGGGAACCAGGGAAGTGGCGGAGGTTGTCAAGGATACCCAGGTGAGGAGCCTGGGCGGGATCAAGAGTCCGATTCTGAGACAGGTCGCCAGAGGCGAGACAGTGGAGATCCTGAACCAGATGGAGACCTGGAGCGAGGTAAAGACCTCCGATTCCATCATAGGATATATTGAAAACAAGAGGCTGTCCGAACTCACCACCGAGACGGAAGCGCCGGTCATGGATCACGTTCCTGACGAGTATACCTCACTTTCCATGGCAGGCAAGGTAAGCTTGGGCTGGCACTCCATAGGGGGCGTGGGTGGAAACGACACGCTCAGCGCCATGGTGGCGGAGAGCAAGGGAATGAATGTGATCGCACCCACATGGTTCAGCCTGAATGACAACGAGGGAAATTTCCGTTCCTTTGGCACCACCCGGTATGTGGAGCAGGCTCATGGCTACGGATTACAGGTGTGGGGCGTCTGGGACAATTTTAATTATAAGAATGAAACAGGAGCGGATATCGACAGTTATGCGGTGCTTTCTTCTACTTCCAAACGGCAGCTGCTGGTACAGGGCATGATCGGTACGGCGCTGTCCATGGGGCTGGACGGCATCAATATTGACTTCGAGGGATTGACGGAAGACATCGGTGTGCATTATATACAGTTCTTAAGGGAACTGTCCGTGGAGTGTCGGAAGAACGGTCTGGTGCTTTCCATAGATAATTATGTGCCTTTCCATTTTAATGAGTTTTATCGGCTGGATATCCAGGGGGAGATCGCGGATTATGTCATTATCATGGGATATGACGAGCACTGGCACGGAAGTGGGAATCCGGGGAGCGTGGCCAGCATCGACTATGTATCCAACGGCATCACAAAGACGCTGGAGCAGGTGCCTGCGGAAAAAGTAGTGAACGCGCTTCCGTTCTATACTATTCTGTGGAAGACGGAAGGCGCCAATGTGACGGATGAATATATCACCCTGAACAATATGGCGGATTTCCTGCAGCGCGTGAACATCACGCCGGAGTGGGACGAGGAAACCTGCCAGAATTACGCAGAATGGCAGAGTGGTTCCGCAACCTACCAGATCTGGGTGGAGGATCTGGAATCGCTGAAAGTAAAACTGAGTGTGATGAGCGCCCAGAATATAGCGGGCGTGGCGGTATGGAGGCTGGGATACGGAACACCGGGGGCATGGGAACTGATCAATGCCTATGCCGGATTATAAACAGAATGAAAAAGCCTGTGCGGAAATTGTGCCGCACAGGCTTTTATAAGCTTTATACAGATGCATCATTTCTTTTCCGATCTCTTTAAGAGCAGGCTTGCGCCTGAGCAGGAAACAGCGATCAGGGACAGCCATATGATGGGAGAGGTCTCCCCTGTCTTGGGAACCTTGTCATATTCGTTCGAAGAAGAACTGGGAGCGGGCTGCGGAGTCGCAGCGGTCGTATTGGCGGTTGCCGGACTGACGCCGTCGCGGCTGTAATAGATCGGGTCGGTTGTCAGATTCCCCTTTTCCATTGCAAAAGTATTGGCCGCGAAATCATTGCCGTAGGGCGGATTACCGTCCCAGCCGTCTTCCGCCGTAAAATAAGTCACTGTTCCGTGTACGGCGATAGTAGGCCCGCCGTCCCGGACATCATCGTAGGAATACAGATTGGCAACATTGTTGTTGAAGTTCGCGGTAGCCGTATCGTACACATATCCGTTGAAAACATCGCCGGATACGGAAGCCCTTGTATTGTCGAGGAAATAGCAGTTGTCAATGCCGCCGGATACGGAAACCACTGCGATAATATCGGACGTATTCGCAATGGTAAGATTGCTCAGATGCGCGCTGATGGTCAGCGCATTGTTCCGGGCGCCGTTTCCTACAATGACGATATCGCCGTCTTTGATCATTTCGTTCATATAATAGACTTCCCTGGTCAGGTCGGGGCGGGTATCATCCCATATACTTCCCGGCTGATAGAACCAGCCGTCGTCCTTGTATAAGACATAATAAGTGGCGGGCTCCTCCGCGGAGACGGTGAGCGCATTGGCGTTCGGCAGAACAGCCAGCATCAATGCTGAGACTGTCAGCGCCAGGATCTTTTTGAAAGCATTTAACCTTTTCATAAAATTACCTCCTGATGTTTGGATTATTCATTAAGGGGCAGATAAACATCCCCGCTGTCCACTTCCTTTGCGACAACTACAAAGCGTCCGTTCTCCACATGGTACACGCAGGTGGATAAGGTGATAAAATGGTCGCCGAATTCTGCGGTGACACCTGTGTCATATAAGGACATCTCCTTGATATTATCGTAGAAATCATCAAATTCTTCCTGTGTATCAGCCTGAAAGAACTGATAGAACTTAAACACCTTGTCTGACTTTCGGAAGACCTGTGAACGGAACACGGCGATGACCTCATAATTGCGCTGGCATTCTTCCGTATATAATATGATGTCTTTGTGCTCCTGACAGAAAGATTCTTTCTCATAATCGGTCAGAGTCCCGAACATGGCGCCGGATCTCATGTTATGGCCATGGATGATGAGATTGGTGGTCAGGGGATCCAGACAGCTGTCTGTGTCCAGAATCAGGCAGCCGTTGTCATTGGCGGAACCGTCAAAATCACGGTGCAGATAATATTCCTCATCCCTGGGAGTCCACATGACAGGATAATCGATGTCGGTGCCCGGAATCTGGAGCCACGCCCCCATATCTTCATTGGCAAGGAACGCGTCCTTGTATGGATTGACCACCGCTTCCGGTGTGGGAACGGGTGTCGGATCCGGCGAGGGGACTTCAGGCGTCGGTGTAGCCGTTGGTGTGGGCGTCACAGGCGCGGGGGTCGGCGTGGGCACGGCCTCCGAACTGACGGAGGCCTGCTCCCGCAATCCGTCAACGGTTTCCTGAGAGTGTCGGTCCTGTATCCGGCTCCTAAGGAGCAGGATGCCGATGATAAGGAGACAGACAACGGAAATGATCGATAATATGCCTGCTGCTTTTTTCCTGTTCTCGTTATCCATAAATCAACTCTTTCCGCCAAAGTCATCTGACTGTGCCTATATCATATATCATAACGAAAAAGGCGGTAAAATGCAACCGCAATCTGCAAAAACATTCGTCGGGCGATCATCCTGAATGAAGGCTGGATATCCCTGCATATACTGGATATAAAGGTATATCAGGATATGATCATGAAAAAATTGGAAGAAGCTTTACGGTGGTGCAGGAAGCGAAAGCTTGTGGCAGTGGCGGTGGGGACTCTTTCCCTGCTCTCCCTTGTGGTGCTGGAGGAAAAAGGCGCTTTTTCCGCGGGCGGGGATAATGTGCGGGGGTCGGAGGAAAGGATCCGCGTGGTGGTGGACGCGGGACACGGCGGCATGGATCCCGGCAAGGTAGGAATCAACGGCGCCAATGAGAAAGAGATCAACCTGCAGATTGCGGAATACTTAAGACAATATCTGGAAGCAAATGATATTGAAGTGGTCATGACCAGGGAAACTGATGAGGGACTGAATGATGCCGATGCTTCCAATAAGAAAGTGCAGGATATGAAAAGACGCATCGAACTGATAGACGAGACCGCTCCGGCAATCACGGTGAGCATCCACCAGAACAGCTATCCGGAGGAATATGTCCACGGCGCCCAGGTCTTTTATTATACCGGGAGCAAAGAGGGGCAGGCCCTGGCGCAGAGCATCCAGGAGGAACTGGTGGCGAAGCTGGATCCGGAAAACAAGCGCCAGGTAAAGGAGAACGACAGCTACTACCTGCTGAAAAAAACAGGCATTCCCATCGTCATTGTGGAGTGCGGCTTCCTCTCCAACAGCGCCGAGGCCGAAAAACTCTGCACGGAAGCCTATCAAAAGAGGGTGGCCTGGGCGATACATATGGGGATCCTGCGGTATCTGAATACACGGCAATAAAGATTGTACAGGAGAAAAAAGTGTGGTACAATGTTCGCAAAGGGCAGAGTCAAGTGCCCGAAAAAGCAGATGCCGTGCTTGCACGAGCAGATGCTTTTTCGGGGATTTGACGAGCGAAGCGAACCCGAAAAATCTCCGATTTTTCGGGTCTCTGCCCGTGACTTGCGGAAACATGGCAAAAAGTTGACACCGAAGGCCATTGTGCCAGCTGCTGGATTGAGTGTGCGCTGAAAACCAACGGTTTTCGGGTCTCTGCCCGTGACTTGCGGAAACATGGCAAAAAGTTGACACCGAAGGCCATTGTGCCAGCTGCTGGATTGACCATGTCCTGAAGCACACGGAAATATGGCGCAATGTATATGAGAAAATAAAGAAAGTTGGAAAAGCATCAGGAAAATGAACACGAAGATCGTTAAGATACAATCGCGGAAGGAACCCTTTTCCGAGGAGGAGGAGGAAGTCCTGCGGCAGGCGGGCCAGGTCATCAGGGCAGGCGGCCTGGTGGCGTTCCCCACGGAAACCGTGTATGGGCTCGGTGGGGACGCGCTGGACAGGGAATCTTCCCGGAAAATATATGCGGCCAAAGGCAGGCCCTCGGACAATCCGCTGATCGTCCATATCTGTCGGCTGGAAGACATTTTTTCCCTTGTGAAAGTGTTCCCTGAGACCGCCAGGAGAGCGGCGGATGCTTTCTGGCCGGGGCCCCTCACCATGATCTTTCCCAAGTCTGACGGGGTGCCTTATGAGACCACCGGAGGTCTGGATACGGTGGCGGTCAGGTTCCCATCCCATCCCATAGCGAGAAAGCTGATCGGTTACGGGGGCGGATATGTGGCGGCTCCCAGTGCGAACCTGTCAGGCAGGCCCAGTCCTACGGCGGCGAAGTATGTGGTCGAAGATATGGACGGCAGGATCGATATGATCCTGGACGGCGGCGAAGACGATATCGGCCTGGAGTCCACTGTGGTGGATATGACCGTCACCCCTCCCCAGATCCTGCGTCCGGGCTTTGTCACTAGGGAGATGCTGGAAAAGGTGTTGGGAGAGATCGATATGGATGTCACGATCATAGAGCCGGAGAGTTCCCTGGCTCCTAAGGCTCCCGGCATGAAATACCGCCATTACGCGCCCAGGGGGGAACTGACCATTGTGGAGGGATCGCCTGAAAAGGTGGTGGACTATATGAACAGGGCTGCGGCGGCGGACAAAGCCGCAGGCGAAAGAGTCGGGATCATCGCCACCAGCGGCTTCCTGAAAGATTACCGGGCGGATGTGGTAAAATGCGCGGGAAGCAGGGAGCGGGAGGAAGAGATCGCCCGGCGGCTGTTCGCCATCCTGAGGGAATTTGACGATGAGGGAGTGACCAGGATCTATTCGGAAAGTTTTGACAGCCAGGGCCTTGGGCAGGCCATCATGAACCGGCTGCTGAAAGCCGCGGGGCACAGGGTGGTCAGGCTCTGACAGGACAGGCTCCCGGCTGGGGAACAGGCGGCACGGATAAGGTTGGAGAATGAAGGACACGGGAGGGCAAAATATGATAGCGATCGGGAGCGATCATGGCGGATATGGGTTAAAGCAGAGAGTAGTCCGGTATCTGGAGGAAAAAGGGATTGCCTGTCAGGATATGGGATGTGACGGCACGGCAAGCTGTGATTACCCTGTTTTTGGACATGCTGTTGCAAAAGCGGTGGCAGAGGGAAAATGCGAGAAAGGGATCGTGATCTGTACCACCGGGATCGGCATCAGCATTTCGGCGAACAAAGTCCCGGGCGTCCGCTGTGCGCTCTGCTCGGACACGCTGTCCGCAAAAATGACCCGGCTCCACAATGACGCCAATGTACTGGCGCTGGGAGCGGGAATCGTGGGAGAGAACCTTGCCCTGGATATCGTGGAGACGTTTCTGGGTACGGACTTTTCCGGAGAGGAGCGCCACCAGAGGAGGATCGATCTGATCGAAAAGACGGAAATGTAGGCAGTGGCTTTCAGACGGGATGACATATCCGCAGGATGGTCATTGTATGGAGAAGGAGATATCGATGAACAAAAGACAGGATTATATCAGCTGGGACGAATATTTCATGGGCGTGGCGCAGCTGTCCGGGATGCGCTCCAAGGATCCAGGCACTCAGATAGGAGCCTGCATCGTCAGCATGGACAACAAAATATTGTCCATGGGGTACAACGGTCTTCCCAGCGGCTGTGATGATGATGATTTCCCCTGGGACAGAGAGGGGGAGGAACTGGATACGAAGTACCCTTATGTGACCCATGGCGAACTGAATGCGATCCTGAACTACAGGGGCGGATCCCTGGAGGGAACCAAGCTGTATGTATCCCTGTTTCCCTGCAATGAGTGCGCCAAGGCGATCATCCAGGCGGGAATCCGCACGGTGGTGTTCGACAGCGACAAATATGAGGGAACGCCTGCGAACAGGGCTTCCAAGAGGATGTTTGACGCGGCGGGAGTGACATATATACCCTATTCCCGGACGGGACGGCAGATACATATCCGAGTATGAGATAAGAGGGCAGGTGAGTGACGGAGTGAAAAGAGATAAGAGAACGGCAGTATTACTGACAGCAGCGCTTTTTACCGGAGCGGTATTGTCTGCTTTTGATGCCCTTTTTGTGTCTGCCACTTCCACTACCCAGCAGCAGATCGAAGCTGAGGAGAACGAGAGAGAGCAGCTGGAGCAGGAACTGAACGCGACCCAGACCCAGCTTGAAGGCCTCAAGGGGGTTAGCAGCGAGCTGAAGCAGGAACTGGGAAACCTGAACGACCAGCTGGCCCGGGTGATGAACAATCTGGAAGAACTGGAACGCCAGATCGCGGAAAAGGAACAGGAGATCGCAGATACCCAGGCGGCTCTGGAAGAGGCGAGAGAGACAGAGACCTGGCAGTATGAATGTATGGTAGTGAGAGCCCGCGTCATGTATGAGACGAGAGAAGAGAGCCATATCAACGCGCTGATCAGTGCGGGGAATTTTTCCGAAGTGCTCAACGCGGCGGATTACTATTCCAGGATCGCCAGATATGATCAGGAAAAGATGGAGGAATACGAGAACAACCGGACGCTGATCGAGGAGCATGAGGCAAAGCTGCAGGCGGAGCGCGCTGAACTGGAGAACCTGAAAGTCCAGGTGGAGGCGGAGAAGAGCAAGGTTTCCGGCCTGATCAGCCAGACTTCCACTTCCATCTCCCGGTATGCGGACCAGATATCTGACGCGGAGCAGCGGGCCCTTGAGTACGAGCAGGAGATCAGGCAGAAAGAGGAGAACATAGAGGCGCTGAAAAAGAAGCTGGCGGAGGAACTGGCAATGTCCCGTGCGGCGGCAAACGCGTCCTGGAGGGATATTTCCGAAGTGACGTTTGACGAGAACGACAGGTATCTGCTGGCGAACCTGATCTATTGCGAGGCAGGCGCGGAGCCCTATGACGGAAAAGTAGCCGTGGGAAGCGTGGTCATCAACCGGGTGCTGAGCTCCAAATATCCGGATACCGTACTGGGCGTGATCTACCAGAACAGACAGTTTTCCCCTGTGGCCAGCGGCAGGCTGGCGCTGGCCCTGGAGGCCGGCAGAGCCAATGCGGACTGCTATCGGGCGGCGGATGAAGCTATGTCCGGCATCACCAACGTGGGCAACTGCGTTTACTTCCGAACCC
Organism: Lachnospiraceae bacterium; assembly: GCA_023664345.1. Taxonomy (GTDB): domain Bacteria; phylum Bacillota; class Clostridia; order Lachnospirales; family Lachnospiraceae; genus Acetatifactor. Next base: position 34,937 of record JAMPFQ010000009.1, read on the forward strand.
CGATCGAGGGGCTGGAGGGCATCCAGATCGGGGGGCATATTTTCTATTAGATGTCTTTATAAGCCAAGATGGTCCAGACAGGACTGGAGCCGGTCAAACTTATCACGATAGATCAGAGTGAGCAGATGATCCAGACTGCGCAGGCAGGAGGTCATCTGCTCTTTTGTGATCAGATTCTTGTCCATTGCTTCCGCCAGCTCGTCCAGATCCACCACTTCCATCCGCCCGTCAGGATAGAGGACGACGTCCGCCAGCAGGTCGGTGACGGTCAGGGAACCATCCTGTTCACGGAACTCAAAATCCACGATGTCGCAGTACCACCGCAGCAGAGAACCGTCCTGGCGGTACATCTTGCTCACCTTGATGCCGTCCTGGAGGAAATAGCAGGAGCATCCGTGGGAAAATTCTGTTTTGGGGTTCAGGGTCTCCCATCTGGTGACGATGTATTCATCGTTCTGTTCCACGATGATATCATCTTTTAAATGGGTGCATTCAGAGGGGATGATCCTTTTTCGGTAAAGTGTTCTGACGTTCATATTGTTCCTCGTTTCTATGTATATTTTACATTCCTATATGTTCTTCACTCATGGGACAGTCCGGGAAAGGGAATGAAAGGGCCGGGAGGGACCGTATGGGGACAGAGTTCCTTTTCCATCCAGACCATATCGCTCCAGGTATCCTGCTTGAAACCGGAAGCGTGGAAATGGGCCACGGTCCTGTAGCCGAAACGCTCGTGAAAGGAGATGCTGGCAGGATTCGGGTAGGCGATGCAGGCACAGAGGTTGCAGATGTTCTGTCTTGCCAGGACTTGTTCCAACGCCTGATACAGCGCCGTCCCGATCCCTTTATGGTTCAGGTCTTCCCTGACATAGATGGAAGTCTCCACGGACCAGGCATAGGCGGCCCTGTCCTTGAAGGCGGAGGCGTAGGCATAGCCCAGGATGATATTGTCTTCTTCCGCGGCCAGATAAGGATATTTTTCCAGCGTATGACGGATCCTGTCGGCGAACTCCTCCACAGAGGGAACCTCGTATTCGAAAGTGACCGTCGTGTTTTCCACGTAGGGGGCATAAATATGCAGAAGCTGCGGAGCATCTGTGGGAGTGACAGTGCGGATGTTCATGGCGCTCTCCTTTATGGTGTTTTGTACAAATACTACAGCTATGCAAAAAAGAAGTCAATCAAATTCTTGATTAATTTGCATACGACAAAAAAAATCGGAATCTGTCTATCAAAATCTGGACATTTTTTCCTAAATTAGGTATACTATTAAGGACGTACTGAAGCGGGGTATCAGGATGAAACGACGCAAAGGCATTGATCACAGTGTGGCCCAGTCCCTGGCGATGGTAATGCAGTTTGGCATAAATATGCTTGTGCCGATCTGTCTCATGTCGGCTCTGGGGATCTGGCTGGACAGAAAGTTCGATACTTCCTTTTGGATGATACTCCTGTTCTTTGTGGGCGCGGCGGCAGGCGGTCAGAACGTCTACCGCATGGCAAGACAGGTGTACGGGGGAGATAAAAAGGAGTTGGACAAGGAGCACGGTCGTTCCGGTGAAGATAGTGGAAATATTGAGAAAGAAAAATAGGACGCTTCTGGAGTTACAGGTTGGCATTGTGTTTGTTGGCGCCGTCTGTCAGTTCGCAGGCGCTTTTATCGTGGAACGACAGTGGTATTATGCAAAAAGCCTGTGGTTCGGCGTTTTGATGTCCCTTGTGGCCAGCGTCCATATGTACCGCACCCTGGATAGGGGACTGGACTATGGGGCGGATGCCTCTAAGGTCATCTTCAGGGGATATCTGTTCCGGTATGCCTTTCTGGTCTTTGTGCTGGCGGTCGTTATGGTCACTGAGGTCATGAACCCGCTGGTCCTGTTCATGGGGTATATGAGTTTGAAAGTAGCGGCATTTTTACAGCCGTTTACCCATAAATTATGCAATGGTTTTTTTCATGAGACCGATCCGGTTCCGGTGCCATTGTCGGAGGAGGAAGTCTCAGGGGGGGAGGAAGCTTCCCGGAAGTCTCCCGGGGAATGACGTTTTCGTCAGATCTGGGGGGCGTCCATTAGCTTAAAAATATTAGAAGAGGAGGTGAAACTATGGAACATGGCATTTTGTTATCCGGCGCCGATATTGACTTTATGATTCATGGAGTTGCGAGATACTCTTTCTTCGGCCATGAGGTGTGGATAACAACAACACATGTGTGCGTCCTGATCGTCATGCTGATTCTGATTGGTTTTGCCATTGCGGCCAACCGGGCGATCGCCAAAGCGTCTGAAGTGCCCACGGGCTTTCAGAACGTAGTGGAACTGATAGTGGAAAAACTGGACGGAGTGGTAGACGGCCCGATGGGCAAAGCGGCTCCAAAGTTTTACAACTACATCGGAACCATCTTCATATTTATCCTGTTCAGCAATATATCAGGCCTTTTGGGGTTAAGGCCGCCCACGGCGGATTACGGCGTGACGCTGCCACTGGGTATTTTGACTTTCACGCTGATCCATTTTAACAAGATCAAGTACCAGAAGCCCATGACCATCTGGAAAGACTTATGTTCGCCGCTGCCGCCATGGCTGCCGATATGGCTGCCCATCAATATCATCAGTAATATTGCGGTGCCCATATCCTTATCCCTGCGTCTGTTCGCGAACGTATTGTCCGGCACGGTCATGATGGCGCTGATATACGGACTCCTGGGCTGGATCGCGACGATCTGGCCGGCTGCGCTCCATGTGTATTTTGATCTGTTCTCCGGAGCGATCCAGACATATGTGTTCTGTATGCTGACCATGACTTATATCTCGAACGAGATAGGGGATGGCACGCGCCGCTAGGCACAATTGAAAATTGAATAATAAACTAACAAACTAAAAACAATCTTGGAACGACAGATGCAATGGGCATCGGAGTGAAGAGACGGAACTGGAAACTAAAAACAGTCACGAAACGGAGATGCCCGGAAGGGATTTTCAGATGCGGTTTGTGCAGATGAAAATTACTTCCCGAGCAATGGGCATCGGAGTGAAGAGACGGAACTGGAAACTAAAAACAGTCACGAAACGGAGATGCCCGGAAGGGATTTTCAGATGCGGTTTGTGCAGATGAAAATTACTTCCCGAGCAATGGGCATCGGAGTGAAGAGACGGAACTGGAATAGGAGGAAACATCATGAATTTTGACAGCAATTTTATCTTAGGTTGTTCTGCAATCGGAGCAGGTCTGGCAGTTATCGCCGGTATCGGACCTGGTGTAGGCCAGGGTATCGCGGCCGGACATGCGGCGGCTGCAGTTGGACGTAATCCCGGAGCAAAGGGTGACGTGATGTCCACCATGCTCCTTGGCCAGGCAGTTGCGGAGACCACCGGTCTGTACGGTCTGCTTGTTGCCATGCTGCTGATGTTTGTAAAACCTCTTCTGCCCTGATCTATGAAAATGAAACGCTTAGATTTGCATAGGCAGAAAGGAGGCAAAGAATGATACTTTTAACAGGGGGCGAGTCCATGGAGAGACTGTTCGACCTGGACTGGCAGCTTCTGGCTGATTCCTGTCTGACCATCATTGCCATCTTTGTCCTGTTTCTGGCATTGAGTTATTTCCTGTTCAACCCTGCCAGAAAGCTTTTGAACAACCGTAAGGAGAAGATCCAGGGCGAACTGGAAACGGCCAGAAAGGATATGGAGGATGCTCAGCGCTTAAAAGCGGAATATGAGAGCAAGCTTCAGGAGATCGACAAGGAAGCGGAAAGTATTCTGAGCGATGCCCGCAAGAGAGGGCTGAACAATGAGAACCAGATCATTGCCCAGGCAAAAGAAGAGGCTGCCGCTATCCTCGCGAGAGCCCGCACGGAAGCAGAACTTGAGAAACAGAAGATGTCTGATGACATAAAGAAAGAAATGATTTCCATCGCATCCCTTATGGCCGGCAAGGTAGTATCTGCGTCTATCGATACCACCGTGCAGAATCAGTTGATCGATGAAACCTTGAAAGAAATGGGTGATAAGACATGGCTAAGTTAGTTTCAAAAACATATGGCGAAGCCTTGTTTGAGATCGCGATGGAATCAGGTGCGGACAAGGCGCAGGAGCTGATGGATGAGATCCTCGGCGTAAACGCCGTGCTTCGTCAGAATCCCGGATTTGACGAACTGATGAAGCATCCCGGCATCCCGAAGCAGGAGAAGCTTCAGGTGCTGAAAGAGGTCTTCAAGGGACGTGTGAGCGAAGAACTGGAGAGTTTTCTGGAGGTCATCGTCTCCAAGGAACGATACAGGGACATGCCTGCTATCTTCAGTTATTTTGTGGATCGCGTAAAGGAGACCAGAAAGATCGGCGTGGCGTATGTCACTACTGCTGTGGAAATGACTGCCGCGCAGAGATCGGCCGTTGAGAAGAGGATCCTGGAGACTACTGCATACCGGTCGATGGAAATGCATTATACAGTAGATGCGTCCATCATCGGCGGAATGATCATCAGGATCAACGACAGAGTGGTGGACAGCAGTATCAGGACAAAACTGGACGGCCTGAAAAAACAATTATTACAGATCCAGCTGGGTTGACCGGTTGGAGGAAAGGTGAGACAGATCCATGAATTTAAGACCAGAAGAAATAAGTTCAGTTATCAAGGATCAGATTAAGCGATACGCGTCCAGCCTGGATGTATCCGATGTGGGTACTGTGATCCAGGTGGCCGATGGCATCGCTCGTGTACATGGACTGGAAAATGCCATGCAGGGTGAACTGTTGGAATTTCCCGGCGAAGTATACGGTATGGTGCTCAACCTGGAAGAGGATAACGTGGGTGTGGTACTGCTGGGCAGTGCTAAAAATATTAACGAAGGCGATACCGTCAAGACCACGGGACGAGTTGTGGAAGTCCCCGTGGGCGATGCTATGCTGGGTCGTGTTGTGAATGCCCTGGGACAGCCTATTGACGGCAAAGGACCCATCCAGACGAATTCTTTCCGCAAGATTGAGCGCGTTGCAAGCGGCGTTATTACCAGAAAGAGTGTGGATACCCCTTTACAGACGGGCATCAAGGCGATCGACGCCATGGTTCCCATCGGAAGAGGCCAGCGTGAACTGATCATCGGCGACCGTCAGACCGGCAAGACCGCGATCGCCATCGACACGATCATCAACCAGAAAGGCCAGAACGTAAAATGTATCTATGTGGCGATCGGCCAGAAAGCTTCTACCATCGCCAATATCGTTAAGACATTGGAAGAGTACGGCGCTATGGCGTATACCACAGTTGTGGTATCCACAGCCAGCGACCTGGCTCCCCTGCAGTATATCGCGCCTTATTCCGGGTGCGCTATCGGTGAGGAATGGATGGAGAAAGGGCAGGATGTGCTGGTGATCTATGATGATCTGAGCAAGCATGCTACCGCATACCGTACACTCTCCCTGCTGCTCCGTCGTCCGCCCGGACGTGAGGCATATCCCGGTGATGTATTCTATCTGCATTCCAGACTGCTGGAGCGTGCGGCGAGGATGAGCGAGGAGTACGGCGGTGGATCCCTGACCGCGCTTCCCATCATTGAGACACAGGCAGGCGACGTGTCCGCGTATATTCCGACCAATGTCATCTCCATCACCGACGGACAGATCTATCTGGAGACCGAGATGTTCAATTCCGGCTTCCGTCCTGCGGTCAATGCGGGACTTTCCGTATCCCGTGTAGGCGGTGCGGCGCAGATCAAAGCCATGAAGAAGATTGCGGCGCCTATCCGTACAGAACTGGCGCAGTACAGGGAACTTGCCGCTTTCACGCAGTTCGGCTCCGAACTGGATGCGGACACCAAGGAGAAACTGGCACAGGGCGAACGGATCAAAGAGGTGTTAAAGCAGCCTCAGTACAGGCCCATGCCCGTGCAGTACCAGGTTATCATCATCTATGCGGTAACGAACAAGTATTTGCTGGATGTGCCTGTGGAGGAGATTACCAGATTCGAGACAGAACTGTTTGAGTTCCTGGATACCAAGTATCCTGAGATTCCAAGCAGCATCGCGGAGGAAAAGGTGATCTCCGATCAGACGGATGAACTCCTGGGGAAGGCGATCAAAGAGTTCAAGGCACAGTTCTTAAAATAGAAATGAGGACAAATTATGGCATCAATGCGTGATATAAAGCGACGCAAGAGCAGTATCCAGGGTACTCAGCAGATCACGAAAGCCATGAAGCTGGTATCCACTGTAAAGCTGCAGCGTGCCAGAAGCAACGCGGAACGCTCGAAATCTTATTTCAACTGTATGTACGAGACAGTGAACAGCATTTTGAAGCGTGTGGGTCATATCGAGCACAGATATCTTGTCCCCGGCGGATCACAGAAAAAGGCAGTGATCGTCATTACATCCAACCGTGGGCTGGCGGGCGGTTACAACTCCAATGTAGTGAAGCTGGTGACCAGGCATCCCGAGTGGAAGAAAGAAGATCTGGTAATCTATCCCATCGGAAGCAAGGGGCATGATGCCCTGGCGAGAAACGGCTACGATATCAGAGAGTGTGAGAACGCGATCGTGGACGCACCCGCGTATGCGGATGCAATGGCATTATCAAAGCGGCTGTTACAGTCCTTTGCGGAGGGTGAGGTGGGTGAGATCTATCTCGCTTATACGGCGTTCAAGAACACGGTCAGCCATGTGCCCACGCTGCTCAGGCTGCTCCCCATAAGCCCTGAGGCCGGGGAACCGGAAGAGGCTTCCAAAGCGGAAGCCATCATGAATTTTGAGCCTGAGGATGTGGAGGCGTTGGACTTGATCGTGCCGAAATATGTCACCAGCCTGATCTATGGCGCCCTTGTGGAGGCCGTGGCCAGTGAGAACGGTGCGCGTATGCAGGCAATGGACAACGCGACCAGCAATGCAGAGGATATGATCAATGATCTGTCGCTGAAATATAACAGAGCGAGACAGGGCTCTATTACACAGGAATTAACAGAAATAATCGCGGGTGCGGAAGCGCTCGGCTAAAAAAGGCGAAAAGATTTTCTAAGGCGTCAGAAAACGCCGCCAAAGAAAATCTATGTTTCGCCTCGAAGAATGCCCTGACGGTCATTCTTCCCGGAAAGTCAACTGATTTTAAATTATGTCCGCGTATGCGGGCAGGAAAGAGGTAGAAATGGCAGGAGAAAACAGAGGTAAGATTACCCAGGTCGTTGGAGCGGTGCTGGATATCCGTTTCGACGAGGGTAAGCTTCCCGAGATCAACGAAGCGATCCGCATTCCTACCAGGGACGGCGGCGAGCTTACCGTAGAGGTTTCCCAGCATCTGGGCGACGATACGGTGAGATGTATTGCGATGGGCAGCACCGACGGCCTGGTCAGGGGAATGGAAGCGATCGCTACAGGCGCTCCCATTTCTGTCCCGGTGGGCGAGAAGACGCTGGGACGGATCTTCAATGTTTTGGGTCAGCCTATAGATAACAAACCGGCTCCTGAAGGAGTTTCCTATGAGCCCATCCACAGACCTGCGCCTCAGTTCGAAGAGCAGTCTACGGAGACGGAACTTCTGGAGACAGGGATCAAGGTAGTCGATCTGCTCTGTCCTTACCAGAAAGGTGGTAAGATCGGCCTGTTCGGCGGCGCCGGAGTTGGAAAGACGGTATTGATCCAGGAACTGATCCGTAATATCGCTACCGAGCATGGCGGATATTCCGTGTTCACAGGCGTAGGCGAGCGTACCCGCGAGGGTAACGACCTTTACCATGAAATGACGGAGTCCGGGGTTATCGACAAGACTACCATGGTGTTCGGACAGATGAACGAGCCCCCTGGGGCAAGAATGAGGGTTGGCCTGACCGGCCTGACCATGGCGGAGTATTTCCGTGATAAGGGCGGTAAAGATGTGCTGCTGTTCATCGACAATATTTTCCGTTTCACACAGGCAGGAAGCGAGGTGTCCGCACTGTTGGGACGTATGCCCTCCGCGGTGGGCTATCAGCCTACCCTTCAGACGGAGATGGGCGCTCTGCAGGAGAGGATCACTTCCACCCGCAACGGTTCCATTACTTCCGTCCAGGCGGTATATGTGCCTGCGGACGACCTGACTGACCCCGCTCCCGCGACCACGTTCGCCCATCTGGATGCCACCACTGTGTTGTCCCGTTCCATCGTCGAACTGGGTATCTATCCGGCGGTAGATCCGCTGGAGTCCACATCCCGTATCCTGGATCCCAGAATCGTGGGAGAGGAGCACTACAGGACAGCCCGGGGCGTGCAGGAGATCCTGCAGCGTTACAAGGAACTGCAGGACATTATCGCCATCCTTGGTATGGACGAGTTGTCCGAGGAGGATAAGCTGGTGGTGTCCCGTGCCCGTAAGGTGCAGAGATTCCTGTCCCAGCCTTTCTTCGTGGCAGGACAGTTCACAGGCCTGGAAGGGAAATATGTGCCTATCAACGAGACCATCCGCGGATTCAAGGAGATCCTGGAAGGAAAGCATGATGATGTTCCCGAAAGCTACTTCCTGAATGCAGGCAGCATCGACGATGTGTTGGCTAAAATGAAATAGCGGAGGGTTATAGAATATGGCAGAAAAAACTTTTAACCTGCGCATTATCACTCCTGACAGAGTATTCTACGAGGGTGAGACGGAGATGGTGGAGTTTAACACTACCGAGGGTCAGGTTGGCGTACTGCCGGGACATATTCCGCTCACCGTTATCGTTAAGCCGGGTATCCTGCATATCCATGAGGCGGAGGGCGAGAAGACAGCCGCGCTCCATGCAGGGTTTGCCGAGATACTGCCCGAAGGCATCACGATCCTGGCGGAGATCATCGAGTGGCCTGAGGAGATCGATGAAAATCGTGCTGAGGCTGCAAGAGAACGTGCCGAGGAGAGACTGCGCAGCAGGACTCCGGAGACTGATATTGCAAGGGCTGAGACGGCGCTGCAGAGAGCGGTCGCCCGTATCCAGGCGTTAAAGTAAGAAGTAAAAGCAGGGCTGTAAGCAACAAAAGGGATAAATTTGCATATGTTGATAAAAAAGACTTTCGGAGATGCATATGGAAATTAGCCCTAAGTTGCTGCAGCCCATTCCTTTTTATATGTCATATCCCGGTTATTATGGGCCGGGCAGGGAAGCCCAGATGCTGCAGGATATGGAATATCTGCAGCAGATGTATCCGGATACCGTTAAGAAATGCCAGCGCAGGGTCGCTGAGATCTTAGACAGGACAGACTATGAAGGCAGTGTGATCTACGACGAGTACCCGGACAGATTAAGTCTTTTACATCTGGCGGACTCCATGAAAAAGATACTGGAGCAGGAGGGACTGGAACCCTCCGAAGATGTGGTACAGCTTCTTTTGCTGAATGAGGTATATAAGCGCAGGCATGGCGGTCGGCGTGGGCATAAGCCCACTTATTCCCGCGGGCAATGAGCCACAAGTCCAGGGAATCATGATTCCCTTGGACCTTGGCGAATGCCGCGAGGGTCAAATACCCCGCAGCTTGCTGCGTTGCAAGATTGATACCCCGTCAGCTTGCTGCGGGGTCTTTGATTGGCTTTGAGATCTTGCGGAGCGGAATCATAGAGGTTACTATGGAAAAATTGAAAGATGTGTTCCAGCAGATGCTGGACGTTGATCTGATACAAATGACATTGAGCAACAGCAGGGATGCGGACCGTGCCGGAAAGGTCAGGATCCGGCCGGTCCTTCTGAAAGAAGGACTGCTGTTCCAGGAGACCATATACCGCGGAACCCAGGTATTCCATAAGAATCATACGGGTGAGGAACTTTTGCCGCGGTTGATGGAATATATGGAAACGCTGTTCAAACAGGCGGAACTGAAAGGCAGGACCCGGGAAGCTACCGTGCTGGTCAGCAAAAAAGGGACAGTCACGGTCAAAGTGAGAAAAATAACAGTGAAAGAACCCGAGGCCGGACGGGAAGCGGACAACCTTTTCCATAACAGGACCAAGCAATATATCCTGAAAGAAGGGCAGCCGGTGGATTTCCTGGTGGACTTGGGTGTGCAGGCTCCTGACGGCAGGATCGCCAAAGCAAAATATGATAAATTCCGCCAGATCAACCGTTATCTGGAGTATATCGAGGATGTGTTGGACAGGCTGCCCGCGGATCGGCCCATCCGTATCATTGACTTCGGCTGCGGCAAATCCTACCTGACTTTTGCCATGTACTATTATCTGCACCAGCTTCAGGGGCGGGATATCCGGGTCACGGGACTGGATCTGAAAAAGGATGTGATAGAGCATTGCAACCAGCTGGCAGAGAAGCTTCATTATGATCGGCTGCGTTTCGAACAGGGCGATATCCGAAACTATGAAGGAGAAGATAAGGTGGATATGGTAGTATCCCTCCACGCCTGCGACAAGGCCACGGATTATGCCCTGGAAAAGGCGGTAAAATGGGGAGCCGGTGTTATCATGGCGGTTCCCTGCTGTCAGCATGAACTGAACGGACAGATCCATTGTGATATGCTGCAGCCTGTGCTGCAATATGGGCTGATCAGGGAGCGTATGTCAGCACTGATCACAGACGCGCTCCGGGCGGATCTGCTGGAGAGGCAGGGGTATCGCGTGCAGATATTGGAGTTCATCGATATGGAGCATACGCCCAAGAATCTAATGATCCGCGCCGTGAAAGAGAATAAGATGCGGAAACCTGCAAAGGAGACTTCTTCTGTGGAGGATGTTGTGGAATTCCTGCATGTAGATCCTGCTCTGATGAGACTTTTGGAGCAAGGTGAACCCCAGCGCCGCATGCAGATTGCGGAAAGGCATGGAGGATCAGGATGAAAAAAAGCATAATAAAAATGGTTGTATTTATAGCCGTATTTATAGCCGCGCTGTTCATAGTGGGCAGGCTGATGAACCAGGGGCATGACAATCTGACCATGGAGATGGCGTCGGCCACCTTTCCGCTCATTTCCATGGAGATGGACGGTGTGGTGTACAATCAGCTTCATGGATATAAAGAGTCGATGGATGTTTCCTTTCAGCGGGATACTGTGACGGCATTGGGAGAGAGACGTGATACGGATTTCAGGATCGACACATATGGCAGGAATATTGATGGGATTACCATTGAAGTGCGCAGCGCGGACGGCAGCCGATTGGTCGAGAACACGGAACTGACGGATTATACTCAGCGTGGCAATGTGGTCAGCGGGACCATCGCCTTGAAAGATCTGATAGACAAAGACACGGAATATTCCCTGTCCATCCAGCTTGACACGGAAGAGGAAAGGATCTATTATTACACCCGCGTGGTCTGGAGCGACAGCCTGTACGTGGCGGAGAAGCTGGCCTATGTGCTGGATTTCCACAGCAGGCTCTACGACAGGGAGGCGGCCAGGGAACTGACAAAGTATCTGGAGTCAAATGCCCGGCTGGAGGATAACAGTTCTTTTCACAGGGTCAATATCCACAGCAGTTTCCGACAGATCACATGGGGGGAACTGCCTGTGAAAGAAGTTTCGGAGCCGGTGGTGCAACTGACGGATGTGGCGAACCAAACGGCGTCCTTTCTGGTGGATTATATTGTGGCCACATCTCCGAACGGAAGGGATCAGACCTACTATCAGGTGCAGGAACATTATCGGATCCGATATACGGCAGAGAGGATATATCTGTTAAATTACGAGCGTACCATGACACAGATCCCGGACAGGGATGATATGTGCGCAAATGATAAGATCCTTTTGGGCATTACGGCTGCGGATATTCCCATGGTGGAGAGCGAGGACGGAAATATCGTGGTCTTTGAGGTGGCGGACCAGTTGTTCAGTTACAATATCGTCACCAATAAAATGGCGGTGATCTTCAGCTTTTATGATGAGGAGAACGCGGATGACCGTACTTTGTATGCCCAGCATGATGTGAAGATACTTGATGTGGATGAAGGCGGGAATGTGCAGTTTGCGGTTTACGGCTATATGAACCGCGGTCGCCATGAAGGAGAAGTGGGCATCCAGCTGTACAGTTATGACAGCGACCTGAATACATTGGAGGAGATCGTTTATATCCCTTATGACAGGACTTATTCCGTTCTCGCCGCGGAACTGGGGCAGCTGTTGTACCTGAACCGTGAACAGGAACTGTACCTGGAGGTCGATCAGACGATCTATGGCGTCGATCTGGTGGAGAAGACCTATTATCCGTTGATACACATAGATCAGGACGGCAGTGTCCATGTGTCCGACAATCATAAGATCGTGGTATGGACCGATGCGGATGACATACATCAGAGCCGTGACCTGAATATCCGTAATCTCAGCAATGGCGATGAGAATACGATCCAGGTCAGGGAAGATGAGGTGGTATGTCCGCTGGGATTTATGGAGGAGGATGTGATCTATGGCGTGGCAAAGCGGGAAGATGTGGTGGAGGAGAGTTTAGGAGGCGCATTCCTGCCCATGTACAAGGTCTGCATCAGCAGTTCTGACGGACAGCTTTTGAAAGAGTACAGTCAGCCCGGCATTTATGTGACAGGCTGTCAGGTGGAAAACAACCAGCTGATATTGGATCGTGTGGAACGGTTGGAGTCGGGAGAGTACCGTGAGGCAGTGCAGGATCATATCATGAACAACACCGAAGCTGTAAGCGGTCGGAATGTCATTGTTACGGCTGATATCGACATTTATGAAAGATATGTGGAGATCCAGACAAGGGCAGAGATCGACAGTAAGTCATTTAAGATGCTGACCCCCAAAGAAGTGGTATTTGAGGGGGGAAGAGAACTGCGTCTGCCCAAGGCGGAGGAGCGTGAAAGATATTATGTTTATGGCCCTTATGGCGTGGACGGCATCTTTGCTTCTCCGGCAGGAGCCGTGAACCTGGCTTATGGGATATCGGGCGTAGTGGTGGATGAAAGCGGTGAATGTATCTGGCTGAGGGGGAACAGAGTCCTCAGAAATCAGATCATGGCCATCAAGGAGGCGTCCGTTACAGAGACGAAAGACAGCCTGGCGGTGTGCCTGGATACCATATTCAAATTTGAGGGCCTGGTGAGGAATTCCGAATATCTGCTGGGACAGGGCTATTCGGTCATGGAAATCTTGGAAAATAATCTGGAGGATGCCCGAATCCTGGATCTGAAAGGGTGCAATCTGGATGCGCTGCTGTACTACACCAACAGGGATATTCCGGTACTTGCGCTGTTGGAAAACGGAGAAGCGGTACTGGTAACGGGATTCAATGAGTACAATGTGGTGATCATGGAGCCATCCACGGGATCTTTGTATAAGAAAGGCATGAATGACTCCACTGAGTGGTTCGAAGAGAATGGGAACCGTTTTATCACCTATGTGCGGAAATAGTGTGAAGAAAGTCTGCTTTGCAGACTTTCTTCACACCGAAGAATGCCCAAAATCAGGGCATTCTTCATCCAAATTTTTGACTCCGCAGAGCGGAATCATGGAGAGTAGGGAAAATATATTTTCTATATTTGCTCAATACGTTCAGCAATATCATGCCCAGGATACCGCAGGAGATGATCTCGCCTGCGCCTACTGTGAGGAAAGAGAACCACAGGGGCCTGATCCCATAAGCATAATAGAGAACAAAGGGTACGATGATCGTATTGGCTGCGATGGGAGGAATGGGCGCCAGCCATTTGTTTTTCCGCAGCAGCCAGGTAAGTATGGCCCCGATCAGTGTGGCAAGGGTGCCGAATATGATATCGGGCAGGGCGCATCCGGTGAGGATATTGGCTAACAGACAGCCCAAAGCCAGTCCTGGAACAGCGGCAGGGGTGAAAAAGGGTAAAATGGTGAGCGCTTCCGAGAAGCGTACCTGGACGGCATAGTTAGCCAGACCAAAGGCGTTGGCGACAGAAGTCAGCACGACATAGAGCGCAGCGATGACGCTGGCGTGGACGATAAATAATACTTTCCTGTTCATTTTTTTCTCCTTTAGTTTTGTTTTACGTGAGGAAGGTCTCGAACTCACGGTATTGATAGTCTGAAGACGCTGCGATGTGCGCATTTCAGCCTTTGCTACTATAACACAGTGGGGGGAGGAATGCAAGAGGAGCAGTTAAATGTTTTTTGATATTATTCTTGCATTCATTTTTGATCTGTGGTAATCTGAAAATGTAAAAGGACAGCAATATTTTCTATTTACTGATCAAAGTGCTTTTCAGGCGTTTCGCCAAGGATCCACTTTATGAAAATTGACAGGGCGAGAAACTGGGAGGCATAGGATCATATCGTTTCCCGTCCTGTTATAATTGCACACAGGAGGGAAGAATGGGAAACAGGGATAAAACAGAAAAGCTTTTTGTGGCGTGCAGTGACGTGTTCGTGGAACTTATCAACGGGCTTGTATATCATGGGGAGAAGATTCTGTCAGAGAAAGATATGCTGCCAGGTCCTACGGAGAGCATCTACCCGAAGACAAAGAGGGAACTGTCCAGCCAGTTCCAGGACTGCAGCATGTACGATGTGCGCGGAGGCAGTCCATGTGCCTTATATACGCTGGAGAATCAGAGTGATGTGGACAGCCGGATGCCCCTGCGTTGCGCTGGGTATGACGGAGCAGCTTACCGCAGGCAGTACAAGGCGGGGAGCGGGCAGGGCATCTATCCCGTGATCAGCGTGGTCTTGAACTGGGGCGAGAAACCCTGGAAAGCGGCCAGATCCATCAGGGAACTGTTGGAACATCCCATCCACCAGATGGCGGAGGAGTATCTGGATAAAAACCGGATACATGTTTTTGATATGCGCTTTTTGGGCCGAACAGTGAGGGAACGCTTCGAGGGGGATATCAGGGTGGTGCTCGATTATCTTTCCGACAATGAGAGCCTGGTCAGGAGAAGACAGAAATTAAGGAATCCCGAGGAAGTGATGAGGATGCTGTATGCGCTGTCGGGCGATGAAAGGTATCTGGACGGTATAAAGATGATGGAAGAGGAAGGAGAAAGAAGCGTGTGTGAATTGTTGGATTCTATGGTGAATAAGGGGATACAGCAAGGTCTACAGCAAGGTCGCCAACAAGGTGTGAAGGTGCTGATAGCGACATATAAAGAATTTGGGGCCACATATGAGGCCACAGCAGCCGGGGTGAAAGAGAAGTATGACCTGGAGGATGCCGAGGTGCAAAAGGATATGAAGATGTATTGGTAGATTTCTTTTTTGGCTTGATGGTCATATAGTTTGGTTGTTGCTCCACAATATATCATTGACGATTTTTGTCGGAATCTGTATAATGTTCCTATCTTGTTTTTTGAGGAGGGACATATCATGCAATATTCTTTTTCCACCGTGCTCATGGCGTTCCTGTCCAGCAACGTCATGAGCACGGTGGAAAAAGAATATTGCATGATATGTCCCTCCTCAAAAAACAAGATAGGAACATTATACAGATTCCGACAAAAATCGTCAATGATATATTGTGAAGCAATAGTGATATCATAGAAACGCCAAATTAAAAATGGGAGCATTGCTGCTCCCATAAAAATATCAGGTTCCCGGCAGTTATGATCAGTCCCTGGTAGGAAGGTCGCAGACATAGATCCACTCGCCAACCCATTCGCGGGTGGAATAGTTGTAAAGGCACTTATATACCTTTCCATCGTCGAATATATACCGCCACTCGATAATGTCAGAGTAAGGCATCGCTACCTCAGGCGTTGCAGCCTGTGCGGGAAGTGCTGTCACGGGACAGAAAAACATACCCAAAGATAAGCATGCTGCTCCCATGAGACCTACAAGTTTGCTGATTTTTTTCTGTTTCATAAAAAACCTCCATCTTTTGTATATTTGATACCCGGAATGCCGGAAGTATCCCTGTTCATGACGTAACCTCGGTATGATGCAATGATCATTTTGCGCTGAAAATATAGTGTGCTATAATGGACTGTGACATATCCCCAAAAAACATTCCCTGTTGAACACAGGGAATATTTGTAGAACATGGTAGAACGGTCTGTGTTTCTTTTGCAGCTTATTTGTTCTTTTTCTCAAAGTCAGCCAGAATGGATTTTAATTTTTTGATCTCATCCTTAGACTTTGCGGTATCCTCGTCGATCTCCAGGATCGCCGCGCACAATGTTGATTTGGGAATCACATTGCAGAAATTGCGGTAGTCATCCTGAAAATACTGAAGGATCAGTTCTCTGGAAGTTTCTGTAGGACGATAAGTTCTGCTGAGAACTTTTCCGCTGTGAGTCACACCGGCTACCTCAACGAGATCGTCTTTCAGAAGCTTTCGCAGGACAGCGATAACTGTACTCTGGGTCAGCCCCCTCTGCTCGTTCACGATATCGGTGGAAGTCATGGGTTCGTCCGTCTTCCATAAAATGTTTAAAACGTCTAATTCTCTGGGGTTCATCTGCGTCATGTTAGCTTACCTCCTTGGTTACTGTTTTCTATTATAGTACTTAGTCTGCAATAAGTCAATAAAATTAATTTTAATGACAATATGATATTGACGGAATGGCAAATAAGTACTATTATGGATATGGAATGCGACTGTTGCAATGGATGCGTATATCAAACAGCGAAAGGAGGATGGGCATGTGGTCTGACAGAAAAACATAGGATGCGGGATGAAACCTGCATGATACGAAAGGAGACAAAATATGATATTTATATGTTTTTCGTCTAAGGACGCGCAGGGACCGCTGGGAGAGGTGCTGCGCTGCGTGGAACGGTTTGAACTGCCGGTACTTTATGATCCGGAAAGGCTCTCTGCAGATGGCGATCACAATCTGAAAGCCTGTAAAGCAGGGATCGAGAAAGCCGCGTATGCAATCCTTCTACTTACTCCTGATTCTGTTTTATCTGCCTGTGTTCAGGAAGAGATCCAACAAATAGATACGAGGTATCAAAATAAGAATATAGTGATATTTCCGATCCTGTATGGAATGAAAGCTGACGGGCTTCCGCCCAGATGGCGTTTTCTGACCAAAATGATGTATTATGAAGCAATCGAGGAATCGGAAATCTACGGTATCTGTAATCATATTACCTGTCACATCCTGCTGGATGAGTTAAAGAAGTATCCGTTCAGGGAGATCCAAACATTTATTTTACATAATCAGAACGTCCCGCTGATGAGTTATCCGGTCAAGGTGCTCAACGCGTACAGTACTGTGGATGACAGGAATCAGAAGATCAAGGTATCCCTCTTATATGCTCTGTATGCTTATATCAAAAGTTCGTACAATATCAATACAATCCCCCTGTTTTATCATATCGGCATCCGTAAACTTTTTGACGTGGCAAGACTTCAGCTTCCGGTGGATGAAAGAGAGATCATCATTCTGGAGAGGCAGGCATTGCTGCTGCTGAATGCGGTACTTTATGGACACCTGTGCTGATTCTGCTTGTAAGTGCCGGTGATTCCTGCTAAACTATAGGCAGGGACCGAACCACAGCCACCGGTCAGGCGGTGGCTGTGATCGGGGAAACAGAGAGCCCGGAGGGACAGGATCGATGAAGAGTGCTGAAAAAAGAGACCGGATAATAGACTGGAGCCTGTTTGCGGTGATGCTGGCCTTTGTGTCCGCAGTCACGTTATGGTTATTTTATAAGCAGGCTACAGGGAGCCCTGAACGATATCATTCCGATATGAAAGCGTATATCCTGGAGATGCAGGGGCTGAACAGCAAATACAGCTTTCCCTATCCTGTGTTTTTCAAGCTGGCGGCATTGTTCGATCTGTTCTTTTTGCCGGAGATGGCGGTAGCTGTTGCCACTATGCTTTTGAACAGCCTGGCCATATGGATCACAAAACTCAGTTTTGACTATCTGGCGCCTGCTGAAATGAAAGCAACCTGGGTGCGGAGAGTGTTCCTGAGCATGCTTGTGGTGTCTCTTTTTTTTATTTCCATGCTGTATCCGCCCACCGGCATATATCTGCCGGGGATCCCGTTTAAATATGTGGGAGTATTTACGGCAAATCCTTTTCATAACGCCACTTATATGGCCGCGAGGCCTTTTGCGATACTGGCGTTTCTCTGGTACGGAAAGCTGCTGCCCATCTATGAAGAGGGTGTTCATGGAGAGAAAGGAAAGATCAGGGACTACATTTTCTTTTCCTTGTTTTTGCTGCTGGCTACCATGACCAAGCCCAGTTTTACCATAGTTTTGGTGGGCGCGGCCGGACTGATCATGGTGTTCCGCATGTTCCGGTCGGGCTTCCGCAATCTTGTCCCCACATTACAGCTGGGAGCCTGCTTCATCCCTACTTTTCTGGATCTGTTATATCAATTTAAAGGGGTCTTTGTGCCAAAGGAGGGCGCAGAGGGCGGTATCGGCTTCTGCTTTGGTGAAGTGTGGGCGCAGTATTGCGGGAATCTGCCGCTGGCAGTCTGCCTTGCCATAGGATTTCCGCTGTTGGTGCTGATATTGAACTTCAGGGAACTGAAAGAAAATACATGGTATCGCTTTTCGTGGCAGCTTTACCTGATGAGTTTTGCCATGGCGTTCCTGCTGTATGAAAAAGGCTTTCGGAAACCTGATTTTAATTTTTCATGGGGATATATGTACGGCATTTTCTTCTGCCACATGGGAGCGCTGCTGGTGCTGTTAAGGTCTATGGTAAAGGAAAAGAAAAAGCCACTGCTGATCGGAGCGCAGTGGCTGGCATATCTGGGGCATCTGGTCTGTGGGATATATTACTTTATCGGTTTCCTCCGCGGGCAGATGTATTACTGACGCGCTGTATCAGGACATTGATCCCGCAGGCCGCATACGGAAGCAGCAGGAGGCTGTAAAGGAAAATATAACGGGAATTTGCCTCCCAGAAGATGTGGAACAGGAATCCGCCGATCACAGCAATGAAGCACAGGTAGGTGCTCAGTGCGGGCGCGGTCCTTTTTCTGCGCAGGTCTGTGGACAGCGTGCAGAAACAGAGCATGGCGCCCAGATACAGGATATTCTGGTAGGCATTGCAGCAGCCGATAAAAAAGCGGCTGAAAGGCCCCTCATAGAGCGAGATGAAAAAGCTGCTCCTGCCTCCGTAAGTGGCGAGGGTGGCCTGGCGGCTGGCATAAGTGCCGTCCGCCCATTGGGACAGGTGTTTGCGCAGATAAAATCGGGCGGCATATCCGGGGTTTTCCCGGAAGAACTGCAGCCGTTCCGAGATCGCCTGACGGCTGATCTCGTTCGCAAGTCCGGGATCCAGACCGGCTTCCTGAAAGGTATTAAAGTTGAAGCCGTTGTACCATCCCTCCGCACGGGAGGATTCCTGCATCCCCATGGCCAGATAGGATGTGGCGGTGACGCCGGAGCTTAATCTGCTTCCGGCCCGCAGTTCGTAGCTTTTCTGCACCAACGGCAGGATGCCGAGGCCGCAGATAAGGCAGGCCAGTCCCACTGCCAACAGCGCGTGCCGTCTGCTTCGGAGCCATTCCAGCCAGATCACGATCAGCGCCGCGATCAGCAGGATCAGGTTATTCTTGCGCAGCATAACGCTGAAAGAAAGGCACAGTACCGCGGGGACGGCGGGCAAAAGGCTTTTGGAGCCGTCACGGCGGGCAAGCAGCTTCAACAGATAATAGAAACCGGCCGATGCGGCGGCGAAAGAAGGGATCTCACCGTACACGAAAGAACTGTACATGATGAAAGGCAGATGGAAGCCGGCCAGCAGGAGATAGATACAGTCGGCCTTTTCATTTTCCCATAATAAATGTACGGTCCGTTCCTGAAAGCAGATAATGACACAGAGCAGTCCCGCATAGACACATTTGATGAAATGATATGCCGGAAGTCCGCCGGGAAGCAGCTTCCAGATGCGGATCAGGATCTCGAAAAAGGCGGTCAGCCCCATCTGCTGCGGATAATAGGAGAGGTAGGATCCTGTGGGATGGATCACGGAAGTATCCCCTCCCGCCAGCGTTTCGGCAATGGAATAGACGGATAGGGCGTCCGCCGCGGGAACGGTCCGGCCAAACAGGATCAATATCCCGCTCAGGCCCACGCACCAGAGAAGAGTCAGCACACGGAGGACCTTTACGGGAGAGCCGGTATGCCTGAAAAGAACATGTGTGATCCCGCCAAGGAGCAGTATAAAGGCGGCTATGCCCAAAAGCCCGAAAACAGGATTATCCCATTTGGTGAGGACCAGCTGGGTTTCCATGTCTTCACTGTAGCAGGTGCACAGGAAAGCGCCCGCAAACAGCAGAAAAGTCAGGATCAGGCCGCAGGCCTGTATAAACCTGCAGGAAAAAGTGTATAGTTTTTGTGAGAATGTGTTCATGTGAAAACCTCGTATTCAATGGGATATATGGATAGTATAGCATAATTAAATTTATAAAAACAGTGGCTGACGAAAAGTGATCGTGGTACAATGTCCGTAAAGGGCAGAGTCAAGTACCCAAAAGAACAGATGCCGTGCTTGCACGAGCAGATGTTCTTTTGGGGATTTGACGAGCGAAGCGAACCCGAAAAATCTCTGATTTTTCGGGTCTCTGCCCTGTGACTTGCAAATCGTGGTACAATGTTGACACAGAGGGGCATTGTGTCAACTTTTGATTCCATGTGCGCCAGGGCGCACGAAATCATGGTATAATAAAAAAGGTAATGATCGGAAATATATGTGAAAGGATTGCGATATGGATAAGATAGCCGTGCTGATCCCCTGCTATAATGAGGAGCAGACCATTGCCAAGGTGGTTGCGGATGTGAAGAGAACGCTGCCGGAGGCAGTGGTGTATGTATACAACAATAATTCTACGGATAGGACGGTGGAGTGCGCCGCTGACGCCGGGGCGAGAGTCCGCCATGAATATAAGCAGGGCAAGGGCAATGTGATACGCCGGATGTTCCGTGAGATAGACGCGGAATGCTATCTGATGCTGGATGGGGACGATACCTATCCTCTTGACTGCGCCCGGGAAATGGTGGACAGGGTGTTGGAGCACAATGCGGATATGGTGGTGGGCGACAGGCTGTCTTCTACTTATTTTACGGAGAACAAGCGCCCTTTCCATAATTTCGGGAACAGTCTGATGCGCACCGGGATCAATCGTCTGTTCCATTCCGACATCAAAGACATCATGACCGGATATCGGGCGTTCAGCTATGAGTTTGTGAAGACCTTTCCCGTTTTTTCCAAGGGTTTTGAGATCGAGACGGAGATGACCATACACGCGGTCAACTATAATATGCAGGTGGAAAATGTGGTGGTGGAATACAGGGATCGTCCGGAGGGCAGCGTGTCAAAGCTGAATACTTACAGTGACGGCATGAAAGTGATCCATAAGATGCTGCAGCTGTATAAGAATTATAAGCCCATGCATTTCTTCGGAGCCCTGTGCGCGGTATTGATCCTGGCGGCGCTGGTGCTGATGATCCCCATCATCAATGAGTATATCCGGACCGGGCTTGTTCCCCGGTTCCCCACGCTGATCGTCAGCTGCTTCGTCGCTCTGGCGGGAATACAGGCATTTTTTTCGGGAATGATCCTTCAGGTCATGGCCGCGAAGGACAAGCGTGACTTTGAGTACCGTCTGGCAAAGATCAATGAAGAAAAGAGGAAGATATAATATTCAGGGCAAACAAAAGATCGGGTAAACAAATTGCATATATCCTGTTCACGGTGACAGGTTTCCTGTTTGTTTTTTTCTGCCTGACAGGAAAGGAGCTGGCGGCGGAGGGGAATATCCTATGGACAGGCGGGTATCTGCTTCGGATCCTGTCAGTCAGCCTGCTGGCCGGTGGGACGGGAGGAAGCGCGTTATGCTTTGGCATGTATCGGCTGGCGTCCGGGGGGAACAGCCGTAAGAGGGAAGCAGCAAAACTGCGGAAGCTGCCGGGCGGCGCAGTCTTTGGAGGCAGTTTCCTGCTGCTTGTGCTGGGCTGGCTGCCCGGATATCTGGCATATTATCCGGCGATCTGCACCTATGATTCCCCGATCCAGGTGGGGCAGATCGGGGAGAACGCTTTTATCGATCATCATCCCATTGCCCATACCCTGCTGATCAAAGGGGCAATGAGCCTTGGGAGAGGCATTCTGGGCAGTGTCAACAGAGGGATTGGGGTTTACGCGATGTTACAGCTTCTTTTGCTGGCGTCGGTCTTTGCGTTTGGAATCTGGCGGCTGTATGAGCATGGTATCAGGCCTTTATGGCTGTTGTCGCTTTTGGTTCTGCTGATGGTATATCCCTTTAATGCGTATCTGAGCATTAGTGTCACGAAGGATACGGTCTTCAGTGCGTTTTTTGTGCTGCAGGTTCTGTCCATATATGAACTGCTGTACAAGGATTCCCGGGCGCGGCGCGTTACATGGAGGGAACTGCTTTTTTTCTGCTCCACCGTGGGTATGATGCTTTTCCGCAATAACGGAAAGTACGCTTTCCTGGTATTTTCAGGTGTATTGGCTGTGATGGTCCTGTTTGGCAGGCAGAGCAGAAAGCAGTCCGGAAAGTTGCTCGTGTGGTCTGCCGCAGGCTTTCTGGCAGGCAATGTGGCGCTGGCAGCGCTTTTTGGACTGACAAATGCCCGGCAGGGTGATAAAAGGGAGATGCTCAGCATGCCCATCCAGCAGCTGGCCCGCTGTATGATCTATCATGGGGGCGCGGGAGCGCTGCCTGAGGATGATGATACCATGGAGGAGGCGGATAAGGCGCTGATCCGTGATTTTATCCTGGATGAGGGGTATCGGGAGTATGACCCGGCGATATCCGACCCGGTGAAGCGGCATACCAATACTTATGTTGTCAGATATCGTCTGAAAGAGTTTGCGTCCACATATTTCCGGCTGCTGGGCAGATATCCCGGTGACTTTGTCAATGCCGCGCTGGCGGTGGATGCAGGGTATCTGTATCCGGGAGACGTGACCCACGCCTATGTGAACACGGGGCAGGGGCTTGAGGGCATGGGATATGTGCAGACCAGATGGAGCGAGGATGTCTTTGCTGGTTATGGCATTTACAAGGATTCCAAATGGGAATGGCTGCATGAGCGGATGGAGCGCTGGGCCGATGAGAATGCTTATCTGAACATACCGGTATTGAGGTATCTGTTCATGCCGGGGATATGGGTATGGCTTTATCTGCTCCTGTTCGGCTGGCTGGTGGTTCGGAAAGCGTATGGCAGATGCCTGCCGCTGGCGCTGATCTTGGGATATTATGCCACTTTGCTGCTGGGGCCCGTGGTGCAGCTTCGGTATATCTATCCCCTGATGGCTGCTTTTCCGTTTGCGTTCCTGATGAGCATATGCGATAGAAATGTGGAGCCGCCCGGACGGCGGGATGAGAAAGATGATGACAGATAAACTGATAATCGGCGCGGGGCTGTATGGCCTGTATGCGGCTCTGTACTGCGCAAAAAGAGGACAGCAGGTGAAAGTGCTGGAGATCGACAGGGAACCTTTTGGCCGGGCTACTTACATCAATCAGGCCCGGGTGCACATGGGATATCATTATCCCCGATCCCTTTCCACCGCGATGAAATCCGCGGGTTATTTCAAGCGGTTTGTAGAAGACTATGCTTTCTGCATCCTGTTTGATTTTCAGCAGATATATGCTACCTCGAAGCATTTTTCCTGGACGGATGCCGCTGAATTCCAAAAGTTCTGCAAGGATGCGGGTATCCCCTGCGATCCGCTGTCGGTGGAGCGGTATTTCAAGGAGGGGAGCTGCGACGGCGCTTTCCTGACGAAAGAATATACTTACGATGCCCATATCCTGAGAGATCATTTCCTGGAGGAACTGAAGAAGTATCCTCATGTGGAGATCTGCTATGACAGGGACATACAGCGCATCGTGAAAGGCTCCGGACATTATGAGATCGTGGCCCTGCACGACGGGCGGGAGGAGGTATACCGATCGCCCTTTGTGCTGAATGCCACCTATGCTTCCGTGAACCAGGTGCTGAACTGCCTGGACGGGGTGGATTCGGAGCCCTTTAAGATCAAATATGAACTCTGTGAGATCATTCTGTGCCGGGTGGCGGATCAGCTGAAAGATATCGGGCTTACGGTGATGGATGGCCCTTTCTTTTCCATCATGCCCTTTGGGAAGACAGGGTATCATTCCCTTACCTCCGTTACTTTCACGCCTCATAAGACCAGCTATGACGCGATGCCCGTGTTCCCCTGCATGAACGGGGGAAGCTGCACGGACCGCTGGCTCGGAAACTGCAACGACTGTGTGAACAGGCCGGAGAGCGCATGGGATTACATGTCGGCCCTGGCCCGCAAATATGTGAGGGATGAGTACGGTTTTGCCTATGAGAGATCGCTGTTTTCCATGAAGCCCATTTTAAAGGCCTCCGAGATCGATGACTCCAGGCCCACGGTGGTTCGGTACGTGTCCCGCGATCCGGTCTTTCTCAGCGTCCTGTCCGGCAAGATCAACACAGTCTACGATCTGGATGGATATTTGGAGTAGCCGGTCGGCGGGAGGGGCTGAACGGTCACAGTTTCGGAATCGGAAAAGAATAAAAACAGCTTCGGGCGCAGAAGAGCAGAAGCGGAACGGAAATAGGAGCGGGAATGTTACAGAACAAAGAGAAGACTTTTGTTTCCTGTGTGGTATATCTGCATAATGAGTCAGATGAGGCGAGGGATTTTCTGGAGAAGATCTGCCAGGTGATGCAGGAGAACTTTGAAAAATATGAGGTGGTGTGCGTCAATGACGGATGCGTGGACGATACCATAGAGCAGGTGAAAGCATTTGCGGCGGAAAGCGGGCTGAGCCCCGTTGTCAGTCTGGTCAACCTCAGTTATTATCAGGGGGTGGAGTGCGCCATGAACGCGGGATGTGACCTGGCGGTGGGTGATTTCCTGTTCGAGTTCGACAGCTGCAGGCTGGATTTTGAACCGGCTCTGATCATGGAGATATACCACAGGGCGCTGCAGGGTTATGATGTGGTGGCGGCGGCTCCCAGATATGGGGTATCCTTTACCTCCAGGCTGTTTTATCTGGTATACAACTGGGGCAGCAGGTATCAGGCAAAGATCCGGCAGGAGCGTTTTCGGGTAGTGTCCAGACGCGCAGTGAACAGGGTCAATCAGCTGAATGCGTATGTACCGTACCGCAAGGCCATGTACATGAACAGCGGCCTGAAGACGGATACCATCGTGTATGATAATAAGGCGGAAGCCGCGGGCAGGAGCCGGAATCGTGAGGAAAGAGGGAATCGGAGCACGCTGGCGGCGGATACCATCATCATCTTTACCAATGTGCTGGAGAAGCTGTCCATGACGGTCAGCGCTGTCCTGCTGGGAGCGCTGGTGATCATGTTTATCTATCTGATCTGGTCCATTTTCAGCAAAGTGCGTCCGGTGGAGGGCTGGCTGTCCATTATGATGCTGATGGCATTCGGCTTCTTTATGGTATCCGTTATGCTGACCCTGATATTAAAATATCTGTCCGTGCTGCTGAACATGGGCTTTAAGAAACAACGATATGTAATAGAAGGAGTGGAAAAACTGACACAATGATGCTGACGATCATCTTTCCCGTATTAAATGAGCGGCTGCGGCTGGAAAGCGGTGTTACAAGGACGGTGGAATATCTGGAGAAGATATCCTTTTCGGATTATGAGATCCTGATCGTGGATAACGGCTCTGAGGACGAGACGCCCCAGATCGCCGGAGCCCTGTGCAAAAAGTATGAGCGTGTCCAATATGAGCGCATCAATATCCGGGGGGTGGGGGCTGCGTTCAGGAGAGGCGTGGAGCTCAGCCATGGCGATGTGGTGGGGTACATGGACATCGACCTGTCCACGGATATCAAGCACCTGGGCGAGGCCATCCATATCTTTAAGAACCGTCCGGAAGTGGAATACATCAATGGAAGCCGTTTTGCAAAAGAGTCCGACACCCGGGGCAGGAAGTGGTACCGCAGGATCACTTCCCAGGGGCTCCTGATCCTCTTAAAGCTGTTTTTGCGGATGAAGTCCACGGATGCCATCTGCGGCTTTACCTTTGTCCGCAGGGAGACGACGCTGTCCCTGGTGGAGGGATGCAGCCAGGATAACGGCTGGTTTTATATGATAGAGTTCCTGCTCAGGGCAGAGAAGCGGGGCGTGAAGATACTGGATTATCCGGTGGAGTGGCAGGAGGATTACAACACTACCGTCAAAGTCTTTAAGACCGCCTGTGATTATCTGGTGCAGATCGCCAGACTGTTCAGGGAGTTCTATATCAGGAAGAATATATAGGCAGTTCCGTAGAAGTGCAGGAACGGAACTGGAATCACAGACAGTTCCGAAACGGAAACACCCGGAAGAAATTTCAGACGCGGGAGCGGATGAAGATTTCTTCCCCGGAAAAGGGTGTAGGAGTGCAGGAACGGAACTGGAATCACAGACAGTTCCGAAACGGAAACACCCGGAAGAAATTTCAGACGCGGGAGCGGATGAAGATTTCTTCCCCGGAAAAGGGTGTAGGAGTGCAGGAACGGAACTGGAATAGGAGGCATATTATGGCGCATATCAAAAGAATCGATCTGGCAAGAGATTATGAGGCGCATAAAGAGGAATATCAGGACGCGATCGCCAGGGTATGTCGGGAGACCGCATTTTCGGGCGGGAAATACGCGGATGCGTTTGACAGGGAATTTGCCGCTTATGTGGGGACGAAATATGCCAGCGGCGTGAACAACGGCACTTCCGCCCTGCATCTGGCCATGCTGGCGCTGGGGGTGGGCCCGGGGGATGAGGTCATCGTACCGGCAAATACTTATATCGCCACGGCCTGGGGCGTTACCTATACGGGCGCGGTTCCCGTGTTCGCGGACTGTACCGCCGATACATGGGAGATCGATCCTGCAGCGCTGGAGGCGAAGATCACACCCCGGACAAAGGGGATCATCGGCGTCCATCTCTATGGGCAGCCCTTTGACTATGGGGCGGTGAAAGAGGTCGCGGACCGCCACGGCCTGTTTGTGGTGGAAGACTGCGCTCAGGCGCATGGCGCCAGGTTTGCGGGAAAGAACGTGGGAACCCTGGGGGAGATGGGATGCTTCAGCTTCTATCCGGGTAAGAATCTCTATGCCTTTGGCGAGGGCGGCAGCGTTACATGCGACAGGGAAGACTACTTTAAGCATATCCACAGGCTGAAAAATCAGGGCTGCGACGTAAGGTACTATCATGACGAGGTGGGATATAATTACCGCCTGGAGGGGATCCAGGGAGCAGTATTGAGCGTAAGCCTGCAATACCTGCCTCAGTGGACTGCCCGAAGACAGGAGATCGGCAGGCGGTATCTGAGAGAGGTCGTAAATCCCCTGATCACCATGCAGAGGCATCCGGAAAATACGGAGCCGGTGTTCCACCTGTTTGTGGTCACGGTGGAGGACAGAGACGGATTCCTGCAATATATGGCGGATGCGGATGTGGAGTGCAATATGCACTATCCGGTTCCCTGCCATCTGCAGAAAGCGTATGGACATCTTGGCTATCAGAAAGGTGATTGCCCTAACGCGGAATACCTGGCAGAGCACTGCGTTACGCTGCCCCTGTTCCCGGAGATGAGAGAAGAGGAGATCGTCAGGGTCATTGGACTGTGTAATGGCTGGAGGCGTGCGGACGGATGAGAGAGTACAGGGATGAAGCCGCGGGCATCTTTCTGCGGCTTATGACGGCGGCGGATACGGATCGGATCGTATCGTGGCGGAACAAGGATGTTGTGCGGAAGAATTTTATATATCAGGAGCCGTTTACCAGAGAGGGACATGAGGACTGGGTCAGGAATAAAGTGGAGACAGGGCAGGTGGTGCAGATGATCATCTGCGATATCTTTACGGAGCGGCCCTTGGGCTCTGTCTATATCCGGGATATCGACAGGGAGCATAACAAGGCGGAGTATGGCATCTTTATCGGAGAGGACGACGCAAGGGGAAAGGGGATCGGCACGGCAGCGGCCAGGCTGATGCTGCGGTACTGTTTTGAGGAGGAACGGCTGCACCGTGTCTATCTGCGCGCTTTCGCCTCCAACGCACAGGCCATCCACAGCTATGAAAAGGCGGGTTTTGTCAGGGAGGGGCTTCTGAAAGATGATGTCCGGATCCGGGGAAAATATCATGATATCCAGTGGATGGCGGCTGTCTCGGACAACTCTGGGTGATGAAAGCAGTGTTTTGTACTGACTTTGAAGATATATTTGGATCGTTAAAAACAAAAAGGAATGGGAACGGATGAAAAAATTAAGTTTTGTGATCCCCTGCTATCGGTCGGAGCGCACGCTTCCCCATGTAGTGGCGGAGATCCATGAGAAGATGAAGACCTTGGAGCAGTATGGATATGAGATCATCCTTGTCAACGACTGTTCTCCCGATAGCACCATGGAAACCATACGGCAGCTTTGCCGGGAGCACTCTCATATCAAAGGCATCAGCCTTGCGAAAAATTTCGGGCAGCATTCCGCGCTGATGGCGGGGATCAGGCATTCCAGCGGGGATTATGTGATATGCCTGGACGATGACGGGCAGACACCTGCGGATCAGGTGGACAGGCTGCTGGATAAGCTGGAGGAAGGCTATGACGCCGTTTACGCGAAATATGAGCATAAACGCCATTCCGCTTTCCGGAACCTGGGCAGCCGGGTCAATGAGCTGATGACCCGCGTGATGCTGGGGAAACCGGCGGATCTGTACGTGTCCAGCTATTTTGCCGTGAAACGGTTTGTAGCGGATGATATGATCCGATATGAGAATTCCTATCCCTATGTGATCGGCCTGGTGCTGCGTGCCACGAAGAGCATCACCAACGTGGCGGTGGATCACAGAGACCGGGAGGAGGGAACCTCAGGCTATACTTTCAAAAAGCTGCTGGGACTCTGGTTCAACGGCTTTACGGCATTTTCCGTGAAACCATTGAGGATTGCCACGGGCATCGGAGGATTCTGTGCCGCCGCGGGATTCCTGTATGGCATTTATACGATCATCAAGAGACTGGTGAACCCGGATGTGCCCATGGGTTTCAGCTCTACCATGGCGGCTATCGTGTTCTTTGGAGGTATGATCATGCTCATGCTGGGACTGATCGGAGAATACATCGGGCGCATCTATATCAGCCTGAACAATTCGCCCCAGTATGTGATACGGGAGAAGATCGGCTGGAAGCAGGGCGAAAAGAATTTCTAATGCTCACGCCAGAGGGCGTTTCGCAAAGAAATTCTAAGTTTCACCCCGAAAAACGCCTAAAGTGCGGCGTTTTTCATCTCGAAGGATGCTCAAATCCGGGCATTTTTCCAACGGCCAGAGCGGTTGGAGGATCTGCGCCGCTGCGGGCGGCATGGGGGTTAGGATGAAAGGTTTTCTGGGTTGGTGGAAACAGGATAAGAGATATCTGACCATGGCAAAGGCCGTGCTGATGGCGCTTTTGCCCGTGGCATGCTGTCTGGTGCATTGCGCCATGCAGGGGAAGAGCATAGGCGATGTATATCTGCCCTGCTCGGAATGGAATGACGAACTGTTTTATTATAAACAGGTGGAGGGTATTGTCAGCTTTGGATATCCGCAGGGATATTTCGGGTTCAATGAGAGCCATGCGCTGAGATTGTCCTTTGCGGCGTGGAGCCCCGTCCTGGTGCTCCCCTGGATCCTCTGGGGCGTTCTGTTCGGCTGGAACATGATGTCTCCGGTGATCTGCAATATCCTGTTGATGACCCTGGCCTGTTTTCTGTTCGTGTGGCTGGTGAGGCCGGACTGGAAGCAGGTGGGTGTCACCTCCCTGCTGTTCTGCCTGTATACGCCCTTTGTGCGGTATATGCTGTCGGTGATGCCGGAGGTGATCTGTTTCAGCCTGCTGATCATTTTCGAGAGCCTTGCGGTCAATTATCTGAACAGGGAGAGAGGGTACAAGCTTGTGCTCCTGTTCGCGCTTTCCGGGATATTGACGCTGATGCGGCCTTATATGCTGCTCTTTATGCTGCTTCCGGCCTATTTCTGGATCAGGAAGGGCAGGTGGAAAGGCTTTGTCGGCTCCACGGCTGTGTTCGCGGCCGTGCTGGCAGTCTATGCGGCGGTCAAGCATTATCTGGGGGCGGAATATTTTGCGCCGTTATTCTTTACGGACTGGGTAGATGCCTTTTTCGAGCAGGGCCTGATGGGAGGGATCCGGTATACGCTGGTCAAGCTGTATTACATGGCCTCTTCTTTCAAGGGACATACCATACAGGGATTCCGTACCGGACTGGCCTCGGGGGCGTTTTTCGCAGGATATCTGGTGGTGCTGGCGGTGCTGTCGGGGCAGAGCGTGAAAGACTGGTCTGCCCTGCGGCGGGTGAAGAGACAGACGGACAGGGAAGAGGATGCGGAAAAGACGCGGGCAATGGAGCGGAAAGCTGCTGAGAGTACCGCCGGGGAGCGCGGTGAGCGCCTCAAAAGGCAGCTGATCATAGAAGTCCATTTCGTGTTCAGCCTTGTGGCGATGCTGTTCGCGCTCCTGTTGATGTATAAGCTGACGGAGGGAAGCAAGCATCTGCTCACGTTCATGGCGGCAGGAGTGTTTCTGATCGGCATGATGGAGACAAGGTTTTTTAAGAAAGCAGTGGCAGTCGGAGCGGCCTTTGCGTATTTTTATTCCTATATGGCTTTGGATCCTTACGATTATCAGGTCCCTTTTGCGGAAGAACAGAGAGCGGCTCAGGTGGAAGAGTGGCGGAATGTTATGGGAGATGTGCTGGTATTGGACGAGGAGGGGGTTCCCGGATACCGCAATTCCGTGATATGGGTGTTCAACGACCGGAAAGGGGAGGCCACGGAGAACATGAAGTGGCAGCTTTTATATGCGATTCCGGAGGGATTTGGGATCAGCTGCTGTGAAAACGGATATGTGCTGGAACATTTTGAGGAACTGCAGAGCCGTTATATCGCTACTCTGGCAGGCGGTGAAGTGGATGCGCGGTGCAGGGAAGCGGGATATGCGGAATTGAACAGGGACGGGGATGTGGCGCTCTATCAGGTGTACTGATGGGCGCCATTTCCCGGTGTGGGAGATCTTCCCGCATTATAGACCGGAGAGAAAACGGATGATGTGCCGGGCAATCAGCAGGCACCCGTCCTCATTGGGATGGCATCCGTCAGAGGAGTAATCCAAAAGGTTGGAGTCGTTGATGCCGAGCTCATTATAATTGTCGATGCAGTAGATGCCCAGTTCGTCAGCCAGGTTGCTCGCGGCGACCACGTAATCGGTCAGGATGCCGCCCACATCGCTCATATGCTCCGTGCCGTTGGTGAAATAATTTGTGTAAGTGGGGGTCATGATGATAAAGTCAGCGTCAGGAAAGAGCGTCATATACTCTTTCAGGCTGCTTCGGAGGCCGCCGGTATAGGTGGTGATATCGTAAGGATCCTCCGGGTTTTTCACAGGGGCGCCCTTAAAGTAGTCATTTAAGCCAAATTCAAAAACAAAGCAAAGCTTTTTATCCGAAAGGTCTTCTCCCTCCGGGGCAAAGCGGTAACTTCCGTTCTCCTCTGTGCAGTAGTCCGTAAGAAAGCCGGGCAGGATATTGGGAAGATCGCCGGTGTCGGGAGAGTCGGCGCTGGCGGAGGATCCGCCGACGGCACAGTTGTAGGTGACTGCGCCGGAGAGACCGGTCACGCATCCCGGGATGGAACAGCTGTCCCTGTTGATGGCGAGGACACTGTCCCCAAAGAATACCAGGCACCGATCGGACAGGTCGGGATAAACACTGGGAGCGGTGCGCTCACGGTCAGTCAGTTCACGCAGCCAGTCAAAAAGGGTCGGAGCGTTGACGGGAGTGACCTGGTAAGCGTTATCACAGAAGCATGTGCGGAGGATCCGGTGGGCGATCCCTTCATTTACATCATGATCAGAGACATAGTTGCCGGGATTGCACAGGATCCAGTCCTCAAAGCCCATATAAAAAGTATTGATGTTCGTGTACGCATACGCGTCCTCAACGAAAGAACCATAAGTAGACAGGGCAGTTTCCAGGTCAGCCGGTTTCCTGTCCATCCAGTACGCCAAAGAGGGATAGGGGAGCAGGATCTCGAAGAGCGTCCCGGGATGAGCGGATACAAAGGAAAAAAGCCCCTGCTGCAGTTCCTCGTCCCAGCGGGCCTCGTCCTGTTTGCAGGAATTCCAGATCATTTCGGGATCCAGCAGAAGAAAAACATATGTGACGGTATTGTCCGTGGAGAACGTGATATCCAGATAGCGAGCCAGTTCATCCATATTCCTGACTTCATGGGAGGCAGCCAGGGTATTGAGCCCGTGATAGGTGGAAAATTCTTCCTGTGAGTATCCTGCGGGGGAGTGCATGGAAAGGAATATGCTGTCATAGCCGTCCCGCGAGAAATGCCAAAGATCGGACAGGGGAATGGAGCCGTTCCGGATGCGGTAATAACAAAAAAAACAGCCAGCTATGGCGGCAATGATGAGTATGGCGGATAAAAGGGTCTTTTTCTTCGACGTCATGCAGGTCCCTCCGATCAAAGCGATGATATAAACTTTATAGCATATTTTGAATATAAAAGAAAGAGAATTTACAAGATTTCCCTTTTCGGGTAAAATAGGTATTGCAACAATTTGCAGGCGCGTTTTGCGAATGGCGCGGCGTGAACCGGAAGAAAGGTTTGCATATGGAAGAATATAAAGATAGTTTTACGGCCCTCTGCAAAAACAGGACATATCTGCTGACACTTGCGTTCACGGCGGCAGCTGCCTATGGATTTATGGTGATACACCCGACGGTGGGGATCGATGACACGCCTTACGCTTACTATTTCCAGGAGGGACTGGTGGCTGTCGTGGGCCGGTGGGTGCTCTATCTGCTGAACAAGATCCTTTTTATCGGTGAGTTCGCGCCGTTTGTGACGGATCTGGCGGGCGTGCTGATCCTGATGGCGGCGGTGACTGTCTGGGCGGCTCTGTTCCGCACCGTGCTGAAAGGGAAGATACCGGAGTGGGGATATCTTTTCTTCGCGGCGGTCTTCCTTTCCTGTCCGCTGATCAGCGAGGTCTACACTTATTTTCTCCACAACGGGATATCCATCGGTTACCTGTGCGTGGGACTCAGCCTGTGCTTTATGAGAAAATGGTGGGAGAGGCCCGGGCGGTTTTCCGTAGCCGCGGGGACGGTATGTTTCCTGTGGGTGGCGCTGGGATGTTATGAATCTTTTATGGTAGTATGGCTGTTGGGCGTGTTCCTGCTGCTCTTGACGGAAAGATATGCGGGAGTGGTGCGCAGGGCATTCCCGGCGCTTTGTATGGCGGCTGCGGCCGCAGTATGCGCTGTGGCGCTGCGGAGCCTGATGATCGCGGCGGTGACGGGAATCTTCGGCCTCGGATCCATGAAAGAGGAGGCAGTGCAGCGATCTGTTTCGGAAATGGCTTCCTGGATGCTGGAACCCGGTGCGGCTGCGGAATTTGCCATGGTGCTGAAGCGGGTGTATGTCATGTATGGCGTGTTCGCGTTTGCCTATCTGCCTGTCAGGATCTTTGTGATGGCAGCATTTCTGATGCTGGCATATGGGATCTATGGCAGTATCCGTAAAAAGGATCTCAGGATCTTCCTGTTGACCGTGGGCAGCTTTGTGGTGTCTTTCCTGCTGGTTCTTGTGGAGGGAAAGTCCACATTATATCGGTCGGCACAGTTCCTGCCGGTGATCTGTGGATACGGGGCGCTGCTGCTGTGCCTGTGCCTGCAGGAACTGAAAGGCAGCCGTCCGGTCCGCGGTCGGAACAGGCTGGAAAAGTTCTGCGGAGGGGCGGTCATTTTCATGCTGAGCGCTATCCTCTGGAACCAGTGCGCGGATATGAACCGCTGGTTTTATGTGGATCATATGAAATATGAGGCGGCCAGGGAGACTGCGGCCAGGATCGCCTGTGAACTGGAACGGCAATACGGCACAGTGGACAAGCCGGTCATGTTTACCGGCACATATCAGATTCCCCGGGGGCTGATCCAGGATGCCTATGTGCCTTATGGTTCGGAGACCTTTTACCGTATGAAGCGGTGGGCCGATCCCATAGACGGGCATCTGCTGGAAAAGTTCTACCGGGAATATGGCGTGTGGGTAGCGCAGACACCTGCCCTGTCGGTGATCGACTGGGGACGTTACGCCTTTGGCACGGATGAGGAACTGATCCGATTCTTCCGTATGCATGGGCATGAACTGCAGCCATATCTTTCGCAGGAGGATTATGCGGCGGCGGAGACATATTCCCTGGATCTGCCGAAGTTTCCGCAGGAGGGATCTATTGTGGATATGGGAGATCATATCATCGTACACTTTTAAAGGAGATTTATGGAAGCAAAGTACAGAAAAGCGGTCGCGCCGTTTGTGGTCCTGGTGATGGTGGCGGTGATATGGCATAAGACGGGCATCTATTTTGAGACCAATGATGACAGATGCATTGCGGAGATCCTGTGTGGGCGTATGACCGGAGCGCCCCAGGCGCGCACGATCTATGTCAGCTATCTGCTGGCGCTGCCTCTATCATGGCTCTATCGGATCATGCCCAAAGTCCCCTGGTTTGGATTGACCCTGATTCTGTTCCAGATACTGGCATACACGGCTGTTTTGGAGAGCATCTACAGCCATTGCAGGAAAATGTGGCAGATAGCGGCGGGCACAGTATTTACAGGCATGGCGCTATTGCTGGATCTGTATATGCTGGGGCGCATCCAGTATACCGCCACTGCCGGGCTGCTGGCAGCAGCGGGATATTTCTGTCTCCTGGCGCATGCTGACACCAAAAGCGGCTGGATTCGTTTCTTTGTGCTGGAACTTCTGGCGGGCATGCTGCGCAGCAATGCCATGCTGATGATGCAGCCCATGGGATTTCTGACAGTGGGGGGGGTTCTGATGGCCAGGCAGGATGTTCCTCTCCGAAAACGCCTTGCTTTGATGGGAAAAGCGCTGCTGCCTCCCGTGGCGGTCTTTTTGGTGATATCCGCCGTCAGCGCTTTCGTTTACAGAGGGAGCGATTGGAAAGCATATATGAAGTTTTTGGATTCCCAGGTGGAACTGTTTGACTACGAAGGCTTACCGCCTTATGATGAAGTGCGCGATATCCTGGAAAAATATCAGGTGTCAGAGACCGGCTATCGCGCGTATGCGGATTATATGATGCTGGACTGGATCCTGCCGCCGGAGTGTGCCGAAGAACTTACGGCGTATGTGCGGGAGCGGGAGATCCCACGGGACATTGCGGGGGTCTGGGAGGAACTGAGGAAGCAGCTGTTTGAGGAATCCTATTGGGGATGGAACCGCGCTCTTGCGTTCCTTTGGGCGGCGGTGGTGATACTGGCGCTGCTCTGGCGGAAAATGTCATTGCTGTTTCCGGCTGCCGGGCTGCTGGCAGGAAAAATATCCTGTTGGGGATTTCTGGTATATCAGGGCCGCCTCCCCCTGCGGGTCAGTCTGCCGCTGCTGGCAGGGGAGATGCTTCTGCTGTCGGCGCTCATACTGAACTGTGGAGCGGAGATGGAACCGTCGGGAAACAGGAAGCGTATGCGGGATCTGGGAACTGCGGCTTTTCTGCTGGGAATGTGCGTGGTAGGCTTTCTGTCGGGAAAGCAGCAGTATTCTTATGTGTTGAGCACGAATAACGGCCAGAAGATATTTATGGAAGGACTGCGGGAGATCAGAGCCTATTGTGATGCCCGGCCCGAAAACAGGTATGTTCTGGACGCCATTTCCATGAGCTATTACACGGGAAGCGCTTTGGAGAGTGAGATCTATGAAAAGAGCAATTATATCGTATCCGGTAACTGGTACTCCAACAGTCCGTACCTGAGAAGCTATAACGCGGGATATCTTTCCGGTAACGAGGGATTTTATTATCTGGTCTATGACGACGGAAGAGGGCTGGAGCATCCCTGTGTTTCGTATCTGATCCAGGAGACGGGAGCAGAGCCGGAGATCTGTGACAGATTTACGGCTTCTCACGGGGGCGCTTATCTGGTATATTATTTTGACGGAGCATATCATATTGAAGAATCATAAGGCTTGGGAAAAACGCCCTGATGTCAGGGTATATAAATGGATGGGACGATGGATATCCCGGTTGGACAGAGCTCCTCTGTGGTGGACGGGCTTTCTGCTCCTGGCGGTCACTTTTGCCCCGTATCTGATCCTGAGGGAGGGAAGTGTATTTCCCGTACACGATCAGCTGGACGAGACGTTGATGACTTACGTGCTGAATGCCAGGCACTTTCAGATGGGAGGAGCGGAGATGTTCCCGGAGATCCTGGGAGGGATCAACGCCAGCGGTATGCAGCCCTCCGCGGTGCTGTTCATCCTGCTGTACCGATTCCTGCCGGTATTCTGGGCTTTTGTGCTGCAGTACCTCATTGTGAGCGCGGCGGGTTTCTTTGGGATGTATGGCAGCGTGAAAGAGATCACGGGGAGCAGCATCCTGGCTGTGGCGATGGCAGGGTGTTTCTGCCTGCTTCCTGTCCAGCCAGTCTATGGACTCTCGGTGTCGGGAGTGCCGCTGCTGCTGTCCTGTTTCCTGTGCCTGTATCAGGGAAAGCATGTGGCGGGCAGTTTCGCGGGAATCCTCTTTTTCGGGCTGACCACGCATCTGGTGCTGATCGGGTATGTGGTATTGGGGGTTTGGCTGCTGGCGATCCTGTGGCTGGTGGCGACGCGCCGACGCGCCCCCTGGGTCTGTCTGGGCTTTCTGGGGCTGATGGGGATCTATATCGGGGTCAACCATAGCCTGTTCGGCGAACTGCTGCTTGGAAAGAGCAATTATGTCAGCCACAGGGAAGAGTTGGTAAATTATGCCATGCCTTTTTGGGAGACGGTGAAAGATGTGTTCCTCAACAGCGCACAGCATGCGCCATCCCTGCACCGCAGCCTGATCCTGCCCATATGCGCGGCATTGATCCTGGGAACCGTTTTTCGGAAGCGGGTCGGGGAAAAGGGGCGTCAGAGACTGCTTGCGGCATGGCTTGGACTGGCGGCGCTGGCGGGGATCGCCCTTTTATACGGCGTCTGCCATCTGCCTTTGGTGGTGGACTTTAAGAACAGCCGCAGCGGGTTTCTGCGATATTTTCAGCTGGAACGGTTCTACTGGCTGTACCCTGCGGGCTGGTATCTGGAAGCTGCGCTGTGCTTTTCCCTGTGGTGGGGAATGGGGAAAGAGAACGCGGAAACTGTGGGGACAGAAGCCGCAAGCGGGACGGCGCCGGAAGAGTCGGGCAAGGACAGATCCGGGTGGATGCCGATCCTAAAACTGTTGGCCCTGGCGTGCCTGTTATTTCCCACGCTACAGGAGATCAAGCCGGAATCTTATTTTTACCTGAATGTGAACCAGATCAACAATGGTTCCGGCATCACGGGCTACATCACATGGGAAAGCTATTATGCAGAGGATCTGATGGAACAGATCGAGGAGGCCATAGGCAGGGATATGGCGGAGTATCGTGTGGCTCATCTGGGCATGAGTCCCGCGCCCGCCCTGATGCATGGTTTTTATACCGTGGATGGATATTCCAATAACTATCCTCTGGAGTACAAGCACCTGTTCCGCCGGGTCATTGCGAAAGAACTGGAGAAGAACGAACAGACCAGGCTGTATTTCGATGAATGGGGGAGCCGATGCTATCTCTTTAACGGAACTACGGGCAATGCGTGGATGCTGGGGAAAACGCTGGAGATCGGATATGAGGGGCTGGAGTTTGATATGGAGGCTCTGAAAGAACTGGGCTGTGGATATCTCTTTTCCGTGGGAGAGATCTTGGACAGTGAAGAGATGGGACTGACATTTCTGGGGCATTATGAGACAGATGCCAGCTACTGGGGCATATGGCTCTATCAATTGTGAGGAAATTTATGATGTTTTCCTTAAATTTTCTTTAAAAATAGATGGGTTGTTTTACTATATCCCTAAATTGTGTTAGAATAGGTTCATTGTTCGTGCAGGCAAAACGGCGCAGGGAGTATTGGAATGAAGAGGAAGAAGAGCAAGGGCAGTGCAGAGAAGCCCAGGATCTATGTGTGCCATACCTATTATCATGTATATGTGACTTTTTTAAAGGAATTAAGGCTTCCAAAAGAGCAGCAGGGTCAGGCAACGCTGGTGCTCTCCCGTATGTCCAACGATTTCGAGGATCTTAAGAGCCGTGTGGAAGCATCGGGGCTGTTTAAGGACGTGGTGGAATTTGACGAGAAGCGGGAGGATTTCTTCCCGGAACTTGCAAAGTGGAGGAAAGGGACGGGAGGATTTCTGGGAAATCTCTATTACCGCATCCGTTTTACCAGAAAGTACGCGGAACTGGAAGCCCCCTATGTGCCGGTGGATTTCAGGGAGTACAAGGATATCTATGTGTACTGTGATTCCGACCCCATAGGATATTATCTGAACCGGAATAGGATCTATTATCACGCGGTGGAGGACGGATTGAACTGCCTGAAGAATTTCGATGCCGCACGTTATGATAACAGGGGTCATTTTAAATTGAAGGCCTTTTTGTCCCGAAAGCTGAACCTGATCTTTGTGCAGAACGGCTACGGTAAATACTGTCTGGATATGGAGGTCAATGATATTTCCGCCATACGGTATCCCTGCCCGCAGTATATTGAAGTTCCCAGAAAGGGATTGGTGGACAGGCTCACGGAGGAAGATAAGGAACTGATCCTGAAAGTGTTCGTCCGGGATATGGAGGGGCTGAAAAAGCAGCTTTTGGAGTGTCAGGGGGAGGACAGGATACTGATTCTGACAGATCCTCTGTGCACGCTGGATGTCAGGGAGCAGATCTTTCGGGATATCATCAGGATGTATGAACCGGAGGGAAAGATCTTTCTCAAGCCCCATCCCAGGGATGAACTGGATTACCGCGAAAAGTTCCCGGAGTATCCCCAGTTTGACGGCAAGATGCCCATGGAGATGCTGCAGTTTTTCCCGGGAGTGCATTTCCGGAAAGTGGTGGGTGTGTTCACGGAGATCAGAGATCTGCCCTATGCGGAGGAGACAGTCTGCCTGGGGGCGGATTTTATGGACGCCTATGAGGATCCGCTGATCCACAGGCAGAATGAGCAGATCTAAGTGTGAGAAGAATTTCTAACCGCTCACAGCAAAGGCTGTTTCGCGGAGAAATTCTAAGTCTCACACTGAAGAATGCCAAGAGCAGGCATTCTTCTCATGGATTGTTTGTGCCGCCGCAGGCGGCATGACTGGAAGTGTGAGAAGAATTTCTAATGCTCATGCCAGAGGGCATTTCGCAAAGAAATTCTAAATCTCACACGGAAGAACGCAAGGGCGGCGTTCTTCCCGGAACCGATTAGGTTCCGTGGGACCGATTAGGTTCCGTGGGATTGGTTTGTGCCGCCACAGGCGGCATGATTGGAAGTATGCACGTCACAGAGAGGGTTGTTAAGGATAATGTTTAAGATTATTAAAAAACTCCAGGTCTTGCTGGATAAAAAACAGAAGCGTGCCATGGGCGGGCTGATCGTGCTGATGGTGATCGGAGCTTTCCTGCAGACGGCGGGCGTGGGGATGCTGGTGCAGGTGGTGAATGTGGTCATCGATCCCAACGCGGTGGAGAACAGCGCTACGGTGGCGGCGCTGTTCCGTTTCCTGGGCAGCGGCAGCTACAGCAGCTTTTCCATAACGGTGATGGCGCTGCTGGTGGCGGTGTTCGTGGTCAAGAACGTGTTCCTGTTCTTCCAGCAGAAGCTGACCTTTGCCTTTGTGTATACGAACCAGTTCCGCACTTCGGAGCGGATGATGCGCAACTATCTCCGCAGGGGCTATGAGTTTTACCTCAATGCGGATACCGCGGTGGTACAGAGGAGCATCACTTCCGATGTGAACAATATGTACGCCCTGATCCTTGCCCTGCTGCAGCTTTTGTCTGACGGGGTGGTGTCCCTGTTCATCGTCAGTTACTGCTTCATGAACAACGGGGCCATGACGGCCATGCTGGCGGTGGTGCTGCTGATCCTGATGTTTGTGATCAAAAAGGTGCTGAAGCCGATCATGTATCAGGCGGGAAAGGATAACCAGGATTACTACAGCGGACTGTTCAAATGGATCTCCCAGACGGTCCAGGGGATCAAGGAAGTCAAGGTGAACGGAAAAGAGCAGTATTTTGTGTCCGAGTATAAAAAGTGCGGCAGGGGATATGTGGATGCGGTGCAGAAATACAGTCTGTATAATAACATTCCCAAGCTGCTGATCGAGACGGCCTGCGTGGCGGCCATGATGGGATATATGATCCTGCAGGTGTCCTCCGGTATGCCCACGGAAGAACTGGTGACGGCAATGGCCACTCTGGCGGCGGCCGCCATCGTCCTGCTTCCCGCGGTGAACCGTATCAACAATCAGATCAATTCCATCGCCTATTTTGAGCCTTTCTTTATGGGCGTCAGCGACAATCTGCAGGATGAGATACAGGGGGACAAGGTGGATCTGTCCTTTGCCACGGACGAGGAGGAAAAGCTTCCCGTGACAAGAACCATTGAACTGAAAGAGATTACTTATGCTTATCCTAACACGGACAAGCTGATCTTCGACCACGCGGAGATGACCATTCCCATCGGGGCTTCCGTGGGGATCGTGGGAACCTCCGGCGCGGGAAAGAGCACGGTGGTGGATATCCTGCTGGGACTGCTGGAGACAAAGAGCGGAACTGTTTACGCGGACGGCGTGGATGTCAGGCAGAATTATCGTAAATGGCTGAAAAATATCGGGTATATCCCCCAGATGATCTTCATGCTGGATGATACCATCAGGAACAATGTGGCCTTTGGCGTGCCGGGAGAGAAGATCGATGAGGACAGACTGTGGGAGGTATTGAGGGAAGCCCAGCTGGATGAATTTATCAGAACATTGCCGGATGGGCTGGATACCGGCATCGGGGAGCGGGGGATCCGCCTCTCCGGCGGGCAGAGGCAGCGGATCGGTATCGCAAGGGCGCTGTATCACGATCCTGAGGTGCTGGTGCTGGATGAGGCTACTTCCGCGCTGGACAACGACACGGAGGCGGCGATCATGGAGTCCATCAACAGGCTGCATGGCAGGAAGACATTGATCATCATAGCCCACAGGCTCCAGACCATTGAGAAGTGCGATCTGGTGTACAGAGTGGAGGACGGCCGGGCCGTTATCGAGAGAGGCAGTTTATGAAGCTGAGTATCATCGTGCCGGTGTACAATATGGCGGCGGAGGGAAAACTGCATTACTGTATGGATTCGCTGGTGAAACAGACCGTGGAGGACTACGAGATCCTGGCGGTGAACGATGCGTCCACGGACAACTCCCTTGACATCCTGCGGGAATATGAGAGGAAGTACCCGGATAAGGTCAGGGTGATCACTTATTCCGTAAACAAACGGCAGGGCGGCGCCAAAAATGAGGGACTGAAAGCAGCCCGGGGAAAATGGGTGGGCTTCATTGACAGTGACGATTGGGTAACACCTGATTTTTATGAAAAACTGATCCGTAAGGGCGAGGAGACCGGAGCGGATCTGGTGGGATGCGATTATAACCTGGTGTCGGAGCACACCTTTGAAGTGGGAAAGGTCGTGCAAAATAACACCATGGCCCAGACCGGCATACTGGACAGGGAAAAGCATAAGAGCCTGCTGATGCGCATGGGCAGCATGGTGATCAAGATCTACCGGAGGGAAGTGATCGCGGAGAACGGGCTGGATTTCCCGGAGGGAATCTTCTATGAGGATAACTGCGCGGGCCCTCTGTGGTCGCTGTACTTTACCCGGTTTGAGAAAGTGGAAGAGCCGATGTATTATTATTACCAGCATCAGGTGTCCACGGTACACCATATATCAGAGGAAAAGTGCAGGGATCGTATGAAAGCGGCGCTGCTATTGTATGACCGGTGCAGGGAGCGGGGATTTCTGGCGGAGTATGAGCGTGAGATTGAGTATCGTTTTACGGAGTTATACTATGTGAACACCCTGTTTTCCTACATGGCGGGTGTGGAGCATCCCAGACTGTCTTTCGTAAGAGAATTAAGGGAAGGAATCAGAGAGCGCTTCCCGGCGTTCCAACAGAATCCCTATTACCGGGAGAATACCGGCGAGGAAGAGAAGAAGCTGATCGCCCTGCAGCAGAAGACAGATCTGGGTTTTTACCTGTGGTATCGGCTGAAACTGTTTGTCAGGAGGAGGCGGGCATGATCCTGATTCGGGCGGACGGCAACGCGGAGATCGGCGCAGGGCATCTGATGCGCTGCCTGACCGTAGCGGATGAACTGCAAAAGCATAGGGACAGCCGGGGGATCCTGTTTGTCTGCGCGGATGGGCGGTCCGCGGAACTGGCACGGAGTCGGGGCTATGAGGCTTTTGTCCTGGACAGCGATCCGCGGGAGATGGAGGCGGAACTTTCCGCCTGGCCCGGGATTCCTGTGAGAGATAAAGAAACAGATGTTATTATAGACAGTTACTTTGTGACAGAGCGCTATCTGCGGAAGATCAGGGAATATGGCAGGGTCACGCTGCTGGACGACATGGGGGAAGAGCGTTTTCCCGTAGACAGGATCGTCAATTATAACGTGTTTGCGGACAGGGAACGATATGAGAGCCTGTATCAAGGCTCCGGTACGGAACTGATCCTGGGAAGCGCTTATGTGCCCGTAAGGCCGCAGTTCCGCGAAAGAGCCTACAAGGTCAGGGAGAGGGTTGAGGATATCCTGATCACTGCCGGGGGCGGCGATGTGGACAACATTGCCGGAAAGATATTGGAAAGAGTGCGGAAGGAAGCCCAAACGGCAATGGCGGGCGGTAATGGAATAACGCATGAAATGTTAAATTACCATTTGGTGATTGGCGGATTCAATCCTCATTTTGAGGAAATGAAAGCTTTGGAAAGGCAGCAGCCTGACGTGCATATTTATCATAACGTGCGTGATATGGCGGAACTGATGTGCCGCTGCGATCTGGCAGTCACTGCCGGGGGCTCCACTGTCTACGAACTGGCGGCACTGGGTGTTCCCTTTATCTGTTTCTCCTATGCGGAGAACCAGGAGAACATGACGGAATATCTCCGCAGGGAAGAAATCGGGTTTTCCGCAGGAGCGTATCACAGGGATCCGGAGGCTGTCCTGGAACGGATCGCGGAACAGGCAGGGACGCTGATGAAAGACCGAAAGAAACGGAACGGATGTTATTTAATGGAGCGCAGGATGGTAGATGGAGCAGGAGCCGAAAGGCTGGCCAGGCTGTTGGCCAGATTCCCGGACAAAACAGCGGGGGATCTGGCAGGCTGTGATGAAGCATGAAACAAGAGGTCTGAAGACCGGGGATAAGGAGAAAGCGCTTGAAGAAAGGGATCCGGATAGAGAGAATCATATATGGGATCGTTGCGGCCTTGCTGTTTGGCGCACTTTGGCTATTCACGTTCCCCCTCAGGAAAGTGGAGCAGTCTTACGCGCCCCAGATCGTGATATTCGGGGACAGCATCTGCGGCCAGGTCCGTGACGAGACTGCTGTCAGCGCCTGTCTGTCAGAGATCCTGGGGCAGGAGGTCTATAACGGAGCGCTGGGAGGCACATGCTGCAGCCGGATCGAAACGGAAGGGCGGATGGCTTATACCAGGGACAGTCTCTCGTTCGCGGCGCTTTCGCGGGCGGCGGCATTGAAAGACTTTGGAACGCAGCAGACCGCCAACATCAGGGAAAACTTTACGGAGTATTTTCCGGAAGTGGTAGATACATTGGAACAGATCGATTTTTCCGGGGTGGATATCCTGCTGGTGCTGTATGGCGTCAATGATTACCATGCGGGTGTCCCTGTGGATGATCCGGAGGATGCCCGTAATGAGCATACCTATGGAGGGGCGCTGCGGAGCGCGTTGTCTTTCTGGCAGGAAGCTTACCCGGATATGAGGATCATCCTGCTGACGTCCACTTACGCCTGGTACACCGGAGAGGTGGCGGAGACCTGTGAAGAAAAGGATTATGGCGGCGGCATCCTGGAGGATTATGTGGATAAGGAAATGCAGGTGGCGGAGGAGATGGATGTGGAACTTTTGGATCTGTACCATGATCTTTATCCGCATGCGTCATGGGAGGACTGGCAGCTGTACACGGCGGACGGACTGCATCCGAATGAAGCAGGGCGGCGGCTGATAGCGGAAACGATCGCCGCATACCTTGGGCAGTGAAAGGATGCGGGGGCTGAATATGCGCAATGCGCCGGACGGCGCATGACGGAACCGGAATAGGAGAGCGGGAATGACACCGGAGGAATTATTTGGGAACTGGAATCGGAACATCATAAAACGGGAATGGAAAACCGCGTTTTTTTCCACATTCTGCATCGGGCTGCTGGTACATATGCCGGTGCTCTTATCGGACATTCCG
Source organism: Lachnospiraceae bacterium (assembly GCA_023664345.1). Lineage (GTDB taxonomy): Bacteria > Bacillota > Clostridia > Lachnospirales > Lachnospiraceae > Acetatifactor. Next base: position 79,119 of record JAMPFQ010000009.1, read on the forward strand.
AACCATGACGGGCTTGCCAGCATGTATTTTGACCAGAATATGATCACATCCGGCAGATGGTTCCTCATGGTGGCTTGCGGATTTTCCTCTTTTTTCACTGTTCCCTGGCTGATCGGTGTGCTGGGGTTGTTCTTCCTTTCCCTGGCGGCGGCGGCATTGGTGGAATTTTTGGAGATCCGCAGGACATGGGCGGTGGCGCTGACAGGAGGGCTTCTGGTCTCTTTCCCGGCGCTTGCGTCCACTTTCGCCTATGTGTTCACCATGGACGGATATATGCTGGCGCTGCTTCTGGCGGTACTGGCGGCATTGTTCACAAAAAAATACAGCAAGGGATTTCTGGCAGGAGGAGTCTGCCTGGCTTTCAGCATGGGGATCTATCAGGCATACCTGCCTTTCGCCATGATCCTTTCGGTGTACGGTATCCTGATGCTGGCCGCGGGGGAAGAAAGCATCAGGGAAAAAACGGGAAAAGCCGCCCGTTATCTGTATATGGGAGCCATAGGTGCAGCGCTTTATTATCTGATCCTGCAGATTCTGTTAAAGATACAGGGAAAGGAACTGGCTTCCTACCAGGGGATTGATGATATGGCTTCCGGCAGGATGGCAGGCGGCCTGTTTGCGGTCATAAAAAATATGTATCATGATTTTGCCGCCTTTTCCCTGAAAGGAAATGTAATCTTCCAGAGCATCCCATCGGCGGGTGCCTGCCTGTTGCTGCTGCTGGCGGCGCTGGGGGTGTGCTTTTACCGGATACGCAGCAGAAAGGGGTGGAAAAATCCGTTCTTTTTCGTTATAATAACATTTGTATTGGTGATCTTTCCCATGATCGCCAATGTGATACTGCTTATTTCGCCCGATGTGACCTATCATCTGCTGATGAGATATCAGTGGGTATTGTTTCTGATCGGGCTGTTGGCGCTTGCGGGAAGAGACCATGGGGAGGCGAAAGTTCCCGCGTGGGCGGAGTGGGCGGCGCTGTGCGCGGCTTTTGTGCTTGTGTTCCATTACGCGGTGGCGGACAATATCGCCTACTCCAATCTGGAGAAGCGCTATGAGAAGACATATGCCTATTGTGTGCGCCTGCTGGATAGGATCGAACAGACGGACGGGTATTATCCCGGGATTCCCATTGCCATGATAGGGTATGTCAGTGACGAGCAATATCCCAATACGGATATTTCCCTGCGGGTGACTTCCAATATGATAGGCTTAAACGGCGACAGCCTGCTGTACACAGCCGATAATTACCGGGAATTTATCAGGCATTACCTGGGAGCGACTCTGAACATACAGCCCCCGGAGGCTATGGCGGAGATGTATTATTCGGAGGAATACGAGGCCATGGACAGTTTCCCCGGCGAAGATTCCATCCGCATCATCGACGGCATCATGTATATCAAGACGGAGAACAAGGAACGGTAACGGGGGACAGAACAGGGGCACTGAAGTGCAGAAACCGGAACAAATTGCCGTAAACGGCAATTGAATGGAGGAACAACGTGGCGTTATTATCTATAGTTTTGCCGGCTTATAATGAGGAACAGAATATTGCCAACACGGCGAAAGTCCTGTCGGGACTGCTGTCGGAAAAGGGGATCGATTATGAACTGGTGTTCATCAGCGACGGTTCCAAAGACGGCACTTATGATGAGATCCTGAAAGCCGCCGCCGCCGACCCCCGGATCAGGGGAGCGGAGTTCAGCCGCAATTTTGGAAAGGAAGCCGGTATTTTCGCGGGACTGGAACTGACCACCGGGGACGCGGTGATCGTGATGGACTGTGACCTGCAGCATCCTCCGGAAGTGATCCCGCAGATGTGGAAGCTGTGGCAGGAGGGAGCGGAGGTGGTGGAGGGCATCAAGACCAGCCGGGGGAAAGAGAGCCTGTTCCATAAACTGTCCGCGGGTCTTTTTTATAAGGTCATGAGCGGGCTGATCAAGATGGATATGGATTCTTCTTCCGACTATAAGCTGCTTGACAGGAAAGTGGTGAACGTACTGCTGGAACTGCCGGAGCGCAATACCTTTTTCCGCGCCCTGACTTTCTGGGCGGGATTCCGGACGGAGACCATCCGATATGAGGTGCAGGAAAGGCAGTACGGGGAGAGCAAGTGGTCATTCTGGAGCCTGATGAAGTACGCGGTCACAAACGCCACTTCTTTCAGCACGCTGCCGCTGCAGATGGTCACGGTCGTGGGCATGGTGTTCATACTGTTCAGCATAGCGCTGGCGGTACAGACTCTGGTCAAGTTCCTGATGGGAACGGCGGTGGAGGGATTTACCACGGTGATCCTCCTGCTCCTGATCATAGGAGGCCTGCTGATGCTGAGCATGGGAGTCATCGGCCATTATATCGCCAGGATCTATGAGGAAGTGAAAGGACGGCCCAAATATATCATCAGCAGAGTAACGGATAACGTGCGCGGCTCGGTGACAGGAGCCTGGAAAAAAGATTGAGATCGCAAGATCGGAAAGGTCAGGTAGGAACCATGATAAATTTTAATGTGCCGCCCTATGTGGAAAAAGCGGCGGATTACATCCAGGAGTGTGTAAAAAATCAGAAGATATGCGGTGACGGCATTTATACCCACAAGTGCAGCCAGTGGATCGAGGAGAGGACGGGAACCGCCAAGTGCCTGCTCACCACCTCCTGCACCCATGCCACGGAACTGGCGGCGCTGCTTGCAAAGATCCAGCCCGGGGATGAGGTGATCATGCCCGCCTATACCTTTGTCTCCACGGCGGACGCTTTCGTGCTCCGGGGCGCGACTCCCGTGTTCGTGGACATCCGTCCGGATACCATGAACATCGACGAGAAGCTGATCGAGGATGCCGTTACGGAAAAGACCCGCGCCATCGTGCCTGTCCATTACGCCGGGGTTGCCTGTGAGATGGACACTATCATGGATATCGCCCGGCGTCGTCACTTGGTGGTGATCGAGGACGCGGCCCAGGGCATTATGTCCTCCTATAAGGGACAGGCTCTGGGTACCATCGGGGATTTCGGCTGCTTCAGCTTTCATGAGACGAAGAACTACAGCATGGGTGAGGGCGGTGCACTGCTGATCCGGGATGAAAAGGATGTGGAGGCGGCGGAGATCATCCGTGAGAAAGGAACCAACCGCAGCAAATATTTCCGGGGACAGATCGATAAGTACACCTGGGTCAATTATGGCTCCTCCTATCTGCCCAGCGATATGAACGCGGCCTATCTCTATGCCCAGCTGGAGATAGCGGATCAGATCAATGAGGCGCGTCTTGCGCTCTGGAACCGTTATCGGGAGAACCTGACGCCCCTGGCGGAGGCGGGGAAGATCGAACTGCCCACGGTGCCGGAGGGCTGCGTGCACAATGCCCACATGTTCTATATCAAAGCCGCAGGTCTGGAGGAGAGGACGGCGTTCCTGGCTTATATGAAAGAAAACGGGATTCTCTCAGTGTTCCATTACATCCCCCTGCATACGGCGCCTGCGGGACAGAAGTTCGGGAGGTTCCACGGGGAGGACAGATATACCACCAGGGAGAGCGAACGCCTGGCCCGCCTGCCCATGTATTACGGACTGACACTGGAGCAGGTGGATGAGATTTGCGACAGGGTAAAGAAGTTTTATCTGTGATCGATCAGCATTTGGAAAGTGAGACCGGTGAAAAGTAGAGTAAGCGTACCAAAAGTGACAGCACATATTTCCGCCGTATTAAAGGGTGTTCTGTTTACAGGCGTCAGCATCCAGATCGTGCTGGGGATGGTCTGGATGTGCCGTAATCTTTCCCATGTGCCGCAGTTTGAGGAAAGCCTCTTTTGCATACAGGCCAGCCGAACGCTGCGCTGTGACGAACGTACAGGGATATTGTATCCTCTTTTTCTGTGGATGGTGAGGCGGAATCCTTATGTGGCATACGCGGCACAGCTGGCAGTGGCTTATGCCGCGGCGTGGCGGTTTTTGCGTGTTTTCCGGCGTGGGAAAAAGTGGAAAACAATCTGGGGCAGCCTTGCGCTTATGACCATGCCCCTTGTGATGCAGTGCCATCTGGCCATCCTGCCCTGTTCTTTCGCGGCTTCCCTGCTGCTGCTGGAACTGGCCCTGTTGGCGGAAGCTGTGAAAAACCCGGAAAAACGTACCCTGAGAGGGGCGGCAAAATTGTGTCTTTGCTGGCTGGCGCTGGCGCTGCTCCTCCCGGAATACCTGTATCTGGGAGCGGTGGGCGTGGTACTGTTTTGGGGTTGCTTCTTCCGTCAATGGAGGGGGAACAGAAAGGCAGCATGTTATGGGCTGCTGCTGGCAGCCGCTTTTGCAGGCATGATCCTGGGGATCAACAGCCTGACCCGGACGGAAGAAGCGTATGGGAGAGTGCGAAAAACGCCTCTGATGACCCTGACACAGCGGATCACCTGGTCCAGCGTCCTGAAAGAATACGGTGTGTGGGCCGAACAGATCGGCGATTCCGTGGGCGAGGAAATGATCTGGCAGACCGCGCTGTACGCGGACGAGATGGATCGTGCCTTTTTCCCCGCCATGGAACAGGCGGTGGCAGATCAGGCCATAACCCGGCAGCAGGCGAAGGAAATCTATATCGCACTGATAGAGACCACATGGAGACGGCACAGGTCACTGGTGGTGAAAGAGATCATATGGGATATGCTGGCCTATGGAGCGTCCCCTGTGCTTTTACAGCATTTTCTGTCGGGAAACGGTTATGATACCTACAGCGGCAGGAATTATGATCTGTTCCTGGAACATACGCCCGGACTGTCCAAACGATATATGGATTACGGATGCTGGTGGTTCGCCGTCGCCGCGGCATTGACGGCGGTACTGCAGATCCTGCAGCCGTCAGGCAGCGGCATCACGGAAAAGAGGGCAGCCGCCAAGGTCGCGCTGTGCTGCCTGACCATGGCCGGGATCATGGCGCTCTGGTATACCATGAGCGGCGCAGGCATGCAGGATTATAAAAATACGGCGCTGATCGGTCAGCTGTGGACGGCCTGGACGGTACTGCTGCTCGGACGGGAAACGGTGATAAAGCCGCGTCCGGCAGAGAAAGCAAAAAAGGAGATATGGGGTGAGAGGTCAGAACGGATCCGGAAACCAACTGCATAAGATATGGTTTTTCTCCGGACTGGCCGCCGTGGCGGTGATGGCTGTCCCGTATCTGCTTCTGGGGGAAGATGCCATCTTCAACTATCATGACCAGCTGGACGGGGAACTGATCGCCTATATCCTGCAGGCAAAGCATCTGTTTGAGGGAGACATTTTGCCGGAATTTATGGGAGGCATGTCAAAAACAGCGCTTACTATGCCTGCGCCGGGCTTTGTGCTCCTGTTCCTTACGGGGCATTATCTGGCGGCGCTGCTGTCCATGCAGATGATCGGAAGCTTCACAGGGTATCTGGGGATGTATCTGCTGGCCAGGGAATCCGGTGTGCGGGAGGGGATCGCCATGGCAGCGGCGGTCTTGTTCGCGTATCTTCCTTTCCTGCCTGTATACGGATTGTCCCAATATGGGATCCCGCTGTTGTTCTGGTGCGTCCTTCAGCTGAGAAAGAAGCGGCATATGGCGGCTTCTTATCTGTATATAGCATGTTACGCGCTGACTTCCTCCCTGGTCCTGGTGGGCTTCGGCCTGCTGGGGATGGGCCTGGTCTGGCTGCTCTGGCTTTTCCGAAAGCAGCGGGAGAGAGCGCTTTCCTTTTTGGGGGCGTGGCTGCTGCTTTTGGGGATCTATCTTGTGGAGAATGGCTGCCTTCTGGGGGAACTGCTGGGAATGGGAGACGCGCCGGTATCCCATAAATCGGAATATGTCCTGGGGGCGTCGCCTTTTTTCCGGACATTGTGGCAGAACCTTACAAGAGGCGGACAGCACAGCGAGGACTGTCATATTTTTCTGCTGGCGGTCACGCTGGCTGCTCTGGCGGCGGGATCTGCCCTGCGGGAGGAGCGTGTGAGGCGGCTCCAGCGGGCGATAGGAGCCTGTCTGCTTTGGAATCTGTTCTTTGCCCTTGTGGCAGCGTTATGGGACAGCGGGGCAGGAGTGGCGCTGAGAAGCCATCTGGCGGCGCTTGGAGCTTTTCAGGCGGACAGGCTGCTGTGGATTGCTCCCACGTTCTGGTATCTGGCTTTTGCCTGCGGAGCCATGATCTGTCTGGAGCTTCTGCTGTGCCCAAAGCTCAAAGCGGCGGGGATCTTGATGAGCGCAGCCTGTGTCTGTGCCGCCGCAGCCACGGGGACGCAGATCCTTTTGGCGGGCGATGTCAAGTCCAATATCCAGAAACTGCGGGATCCTGATTATGGCCTGCTGAGTTTTCGGGATTATTACGCGATCGGCGTCATGGAACAGGCGGAAGCGTTCCTGCGGCAGGCGGAGGGGCTGGAACAGTCGGACTACAGGGTCGTCAGCCTGGGGATAGACCCGGCTGCGGCGCTGTACCATGGATTCTACTGCCTGGATGGTTATTCCAACAATTATCCGGTGGATCATAAACATGCTTTCCGGCGGATCCTGGCGCCGGAACTGGAGCGCAGTGAGTATCTGAGGGGCTATTTTGATGATTGGGGGAACAGGTGCTATTTGTTCAGCTCGGAGAGCCCCGGTTATTATACCATAGAAAAGGGCGGCTTTTATTTTCAGGATTACCGTCTGGATGCGGGTGCACTGAAAGAGTTGGGCGGCGATTATCTGCTGTCCGCCGCATATATAGCCAACGGAGAGGCGCAGGGGCTGGTCCTGATGAACGAGACTCCCCTGGAGACGGAGGACAGTTATTATCGGCTCTATCTCTACAGGGTGGCTCCGGAACTCACAGGCAGCATGACTGGATATTGATCGGTATGCGTGCCGATGCACGCAATGGGGCGTAAAAATGAAAAAGAAGATCAAAGAGAATGCATATGAGATCATAGTGGCGCTGACCTGCGTGGCAGTATTCTGCTTCTTTGTGTCATGCAAACAGGGCTATCACATGGATGAACTGTTAAGCTTCGAACTGGCCAACGCGGAATTTAATCCCTGGATCGTGCCCACGCAGCCGGAGGGGCGGCTGGCCAGATTCGTGCACAATGAGATAGATGGAGAGACCTTTGGCGAGACGATGGGCAATCTGGCGGAGACGGTAAAAGATGTGCTGGAAAACCGTGGGAACAGTAAGCTTTTGACTTATACTGCAGATGTCTATGAGGAACCGGTGTGGATCACCTCGGAGCAGTTTCAGGATTATATCACGGTTGGGCCGGAGGATGCCTTTAACTATCTGTCTGTCTATTTTAATGTAAAGGACGACAATCATCCGCCCCTGCATTTCATGCTCCTGCACACGGTATCTTCCCTGTTTCAGGGCAGGATATCCCCATGGATGGGCTGTGCGATCAATATCGCGGCGGTCCTGTGGGTCATGGCGCTGCTGTACAGGATATGCCGCATGGCGGCGCCGGGGCTTGGCCTGGAGAAAGAGGGGCGCAGGCTGGGGCTGATGACGGCGCTCTTTTACGGACTGTCCACGGGGGCGCTGGTAACGGTGCTGCTGATCCGTATGTATGGGGTGCTGACGCTGTGGTGCGTGCTTTCCTTTTACCTGATATTGAAAAAATGGCAGGACGCCTCTTTCGACAGAAAGAACGGGCGGCTGATCCTGGTCACAATGCTGGGGTTCTGGACACAGTACTATTTTCTGTTTTACTGCCTGCTGCTGGCGGCTGTGGCCAGCGTGTACCTGGGAAAGTCCGGGCGCAGGCGGGAACTGTTTTGCTTTGTGCGCTCCATGGTGGCGGCGGCTCTGGTGGGGCTGCTGGCGTTTCCCTTTGCCATCGGGGATGTGTTTTCCAGCGGCAGGGGAGTGGAGGCGCTGGGGAATCTGTCCCAGGGGCTGTCGGGATACGGCACGCGCCTGTTGGCTTTTGGCAGGATCCTGCTGGACAGGGGGATCGGCTATTACTCGCTCTGTCTGGTGATCCTGTTGGCAGCGGTCCTGTGGGCGGGCGCAAGAAGCCGTAGAAAAGACAGGGCGCTGCAAAACGGCGCAGGCAGTAACAGGCAGGCGGCCAGCGTGAGGAAAGCCGGCCGGGCGGGAGAAACAGAACTGACGAAACGCGCATTCTGGTGGATGCTCCTATTGCCTCCGGCGGGTTATTTCCTGTTGGCGGCCAGGATGTCTCCTTATCTGGTGGATCGCTACATCATGCCTCTTTTTCCCTTTGCGGCGCTGATATTGATGTTTGCGATATTTAAATTCCTCGGAAAGATCTATGAGATTTACCCCAAAAAGCTGACCAGGAAGCTGACGATCACCGTCTGCGAGATATTGATCGTCTTTCAGGTATATTATCTGGCGCGTTATGACGGAAGCTATCTCTATCAAGGATACGATCTGCAGAGAAGATGCACCGGGGCATATGCGGAACATCCCTGCATCTGTGTCTATGACGGGGTAGGTTATTACGAAAATCTGCTGGAGTTTACCCGGTATGACAGAACGCTGCTCTTGACGCTGGACGAACTGGAAAACAGGACGGACAGGGAAAGCATTGCGGAATTGGACGAGGTGGTGCTGCTGGTCAAAGGGGGAGTGGACGTAAGGGAAGTCTTAAGTATCCTTGGGGAAGAATATGGTTTTTATGGGGGAGAGATGATGATGCGCGACCCCGGCGTTTATGGGGATGAGATCCTGGTGATGAGAAAGGATGTAGGAGAGTGACGGTTTTACAACTTTTCATGGCGGCGCTGCTGATGGCGGGGATACCTGTTATCGTGGGCAGCCTGTTTTTGCAGAAAACGGACAGGGACATGAGAGGCCTGGTCTTTCAGTGGGTCAGCGGGCAGGTATTTTTATGGGCCTGTTTTCAGCTGATCTGTGTGCCCATGATTCTGCTGGAGATCGATTATTATATTGTAGCGGATATCTACAGCGCCGTGCTGGCGCTGGCTGTGCTGGCGGCGGTGATCCGGCTGGCCGGGAACAGAAAGGCGGCTTTTGCCGTGTCGCGGATCAGGGGAAGTGACAGAAAGAGGGCAGCCGGTCATTATATCTTATGGGCGGTATTCTGGGCGCTGCTGGCATTTCAGCTGGTGCAGGCAGTGCGTATGACTTACGGGGACGGGGATGATGCTTTCTTCGTGGCGATCACTTCCGTGACCCAGGATGCTCAGACCATGTACCGGAAACTGCCTTATACAGGATGGTCTACGGAACTGGATGCCAGGCACGGGCTGGCGCCTTTCCCCATCTGGATCACCTACCTGGCGGATGTAGCGGGGATCAGAGCTGTTTCCATGGCTCATGTGGTAGTGCCGGTGGCGCTGATCGCAATGGCTTACGGCGTTTTCTATCTGCTGGGGAGGATCCTGCTGGAGGAAAAGAAAGACGGACTGCCCCTTTTCCTGATCTTTACGGAACTTTTGGTGCTGTTTGGAGATTATTCTTTTTACACGGTGGAAAATTTTATGATCGCCAGGAGCAGGCAGGGCAAGGCGGCGCTGGGCAGCATCGTGATCCCGGTGATCCTTTTCCTGCTCCTGATCCTCCTCCGGCGGCTCCAGAAAGGGGAAAAAATGCCCCTGAAATATTATGTGCTGCTGGCGGCTGCCAATATCACGGGCTGTCTGTGCAGTACTCTGGGAGCCATGCTGTGCTGTATGCTTGTAGGAATCCTGGGGCTGTGGGCGGCTGCTGCCTGGAAACGGTGGAAGATCCTGATCCCTTTGGCACTCTGCTGCCTGCCTGCCGTGTGCTACGCGGTCATGTATCTGGCACTGGAATAAAAACAGTTGCGGAAAGGCATGGTTATTGATATGTGGAATACTGTGGCGAACCTCTTTTGGGAATATATGGGAACCGGGCTGGTAGTGATCTTGTATCTGCTATCGCTGATCTGGCTGTGGGTAAAAGAAGAAAGAAAATATGTCAGGATCCTGTTCGTGTATGTACCCGTGACCCTGCTGGCGCTCTTTTTTAATCCGCTGTTTGCAAAAGTGGTATACCGTCTGGCCGGGGATGAGATCTATTACCGGATCCTGTGGCTGCTTCCCATCACCGTGACGATCGCTTTTGCGGCGGCTTCGGTCTATGGCAGGCTTTCCGATAAAAGCAGGATCGTGTTTGCGCTGGCCGTTGCCGCGGGGATCGTGATGTCGGGCAGTTATATCTACAACAATCCTCATTTTCAGAAAGCGGAAAATCTGTATCATATGCCGGACAGCGTGGTACATATCTGCGATGCCATCGCGGTGCCGGGCCGTGAGGTGCAGGCGGTATTTCCGCTGGAAATGGTACAGTATGTGCGGCAGTATGAACCTACTGTCTGTATGCCCTATGGACGGGAGGTGACGGTGGAACGCTGGAGCAGCTGGGGGGAACTTCCGGCTGAGATGGAGAAAGAGACGATCGACCTGAGCCGCCTGGCTCCCCTGACAAAGGAAAGCGGATGCTATTATATCATTTTGTCGGAGGAGAAAGAAGTGATCGGAGATCCTGCCGAATACGGATGGGATGTATTCGGCAGAATGGATGGGTATGTGATCTACAGGGATATCGATCTTTAGTCCGCCGTATTGACATTCCCGTTTTCCAACTGATCCTGATCGTAGTAGTATAGGGCATATATAAAGCGTTTCATCAGCTCTTCGCGGCCGGAGGCGTTCAGGTGCAGATTGTCGGTCAGATATCTGCGGGCATTGTCTTCCGTGATGGTGCCGTAAAGATTGTCTACGAACGTAACGCTTCTTCTGGCGCAGGTTTCAAATTCCTTGATAACGTAGGTGGAAAGGACATCCCATCCATATCTGGTGATATCGCTGCTGATATAGTTCCCGTGTTCGTCAAGCTGATCGGAAAAGGCATAGGGCGGCGACATCACAATGATACGGATATGCGGATGATTATCCTGGAAGAACTCGATCCCGGCCTCCAGATTGCCGGTAAACTGTTCGATATCGGTGTGGTTCTGGTCGCTGTACATCTGGTGTCCCTGCAGATAATCCGTGGCATCATACATAACGACTACCACATCCACCGTGCTGAAATCCAGAGTGGACAGGGTGTCAACCACTTCTTCCGCCTCAGGGGGCGCATCTTCACCCAAGGTCTCCAGTGCAACATGATAGCTATGCATTACGGCGTTCCTTGTGGAGGGCGTGGTAAGAAGAGAGAGCCAATAGAAAGTATAAACATCCATGGGCGAATCTTCTCCGCTGATGAGAGGGCGCTGTGACGCCAGATAGCTGCCGCTGACGGAGCAGTTGTAAACGGTGGCTCCGGTCATTTCCCTGATCATGTTGACGAGGTTGCCGTCAGAGTCCCTGTCGTCCGAAAAGGGAGAGTTCCCGAAAGCCACAATGGTAAGCCCGTCCTCATAATCAGTCTCCAGACGGTGCCCGTCGGCGTCCATCAGGGGCAGGATTCCGTCCAGCGTATCGTCATAGGTTCCCTGCCCGTCCTTGAATATTTCCTCCAGGTCTACGTATGTGCCAAAGTTCCTGATCTTATAAGCGATTCCGCCTATGAAAGCGATAAAGACAACCAGGAGAACAACATGGATATTTATGCGGGGAAAACGCTTTTTGGGGGCAGGCTGCCCTAAAGTCGGGGAAGCGTTATCCTGTTCCTGCTCTTCGCCACCGACCGAAATATCATCGGACAGATCATTGTCCTCCAGATCGATGACATCCAGTTCCGGTATGTTATGTGAATATGCTTCTTTTTCTTTTTTCATTCTGATCTCCGTTTCGTTCAAAGTGCTGATGCCGCCGCGTTTTCCTGACAGGCTATTGCTATTTTACTATTATGTGGATTAAAAGTCCACAATATTAAGATAGTTTAAGAAGAATTAAGAATTTATGAAGAAATGTGTTATCTGCTTGAAGTAACAGGCAGGCAATGATATAATGTTACAGAATTGTTACACTCAAGATAGTGTGTTCACAGGGGAATGACGAGCAGAAAGGATACAAGATATGAAGAAATTGTTCAACCATACAAAGAGGCCGACTGAGGACTGGAAAGGTTATGACGAGAACGATTACGATTGGGATGAGCCGGATGATGGTGGGGAAGAAAGTTATTTTGAGGCAGAAGGATACATAGAAGACGCGGAGGATGCATCTTACGAAGAAGCGGGATCCTACGGGGAAGAGGAGGACGCGGGAGAGTTCTCCTACGAGGAAGCGGAGGAAGCGCCTTACGGGGAAGCGGCGTACTACGAGGGAGAGGAGGAAGCGGAGGAAGCGCCCTACGAAGAAGCGGCGTACTACGAGGGAGAAGAAGACGCGGGAGAAGCGGTGTATTACGAGGAGGAAGAAGGCGCGGAGGAAGCGCCTTACGGAGAAGCGGAATACTACGAAGAAACAGAGGACGCGGGAGAGATCTCCTACGAGGAAGAGGCGTATTACGAGGAGGAAGAAAGCGCGGAGGAAGCGTCTTATGAGGAAGCGGAATCTTACGAGGCAGAGGAGGACGCGGGAGAAGCGCTTTACGAGGAAGCGGAATATTACGGAGAAGAGGGATATACGGATGGCCCGGAGGAGACCTCTGAGGACGGATTCTTCCGGAAGCTGCTGCACGGCATCACTTCCATGAGCGGTATGGACAAGGTGATCCTGGGCACCGGCGTAGCGGTACTGGCGCTGGCGGCGGTGACCGGAAGCATGTATATCAGTTCCCGGATCGTAAAAGAACAGGTGGCTGATTTCGTCAGTGTAGGCAGCCAGCTGGAGGGTATCAGCACCATCGGGGAACAGGGGCTTTTAGCAGTAGCGGATGCGGAACTTGCACGCCTGGCAGCGGCGGAAGCCGTTCAGGATCAGGAGGTGCAGCCGCCCAAGGACTATCAGGAGGCAGAGTATGGCAGGGAGGTCACGGTGTCATTGAGCCTGACATCCGTGCAGAAAGACCTGAAGATCAAGTTTATCAACAAGACAAACGGCAAGCTGATCTCCAATGTGCCGTTTGCCGTGACGGTGACGGGACCTGACGGTAAGAGCGAGGTCTGGTCCGATGATGATATGGATGGCATCATCTATAAGTCAGGTATCACGCCCGGCAGTTATACGGTGGTCATGGAACCGTTTTCCAACGATCAGTACAGCAACTATAAGATATCCGACAAGCCTCAGAATGTGGAGGTGAAAAAGGATATCGATTATAAAAAAGTGGATGTGGCAAACGAGATCAAGAAAGAATCCGAGGTCAATGTCGCGAAAGAGGATACCAAACAGAATGTGACGGAAGTGGAATCCGTGCTGCCGGATACGGTAGCATGGGTGGAGAGCCAGGTCATAAGGGCTGCCTATGATGAAGTGCCAAAGAGCAGCATTCCCAATCCTGACACGCTTGTGGCCGCAAGGAGGATCGGAAGCCTGATCAGGGTGTCGCAAGATTCGGGATCAGTGGATCCCGCGACGCCGACGGATCCCACGCCATCGACGGATCCCACGACACCGACAGAACCTGCAGCATCGACGGACCCTACGACGCCGACAGAACCCCCGGCATCGACGGAGCCCACGACGCCGACGGATCCACCGGCCCCGACGGATTCCCCGATTCCGACAGATACCCCGACGCCGACGCCTACCCCGATGCCTTCTGTATCGCCCACGGCATCCCCGACCGCTGTACCCACGGCATCCCCGACTCCTACGCCCACGCCATTGGGAATGAAGTTGGATAAATCGACAGTAACAGTGCTTGCCACTGCCACAGCCACAGTGAAAGCCACACTGTCCGGCCATACGGCTGCTTCCCCTGCGGTGTCAGCCGAATCATCGGATACCAATGTGGCTACGGTCTCCGCATCGGGCGATACGGTCACGGTTACCGGAGTCAAGGCAGGCAGCGCGACCATCACGGTGACTTACACGGAGAATGGCAAGACGGCCACAGCGCAGTTTAAGGTTGAAGTAAAAAGTCATCCGAAGGACGATACCGGCACAAAGCTGAGAGACAACAGCGGAAACCAGCTGTATGTGCAGGACGGGGACAGATACAGAGAGGCTGTTTACGCGGACTATTACACGGCGGAACATTTCTTCAAAAAAGTAGCGGATGAAAAATATACCGGATGGCAGACCATAGGAGGCAATGTCTACTATTATACCGCTAACGGCGACAGAGTCACCGGGGAGCAGGTGATCCAGGGCGCGAAATATAATTTTGCCAGTGACGGCTCTCTGGTGAAAGGCTCCGGAAATATGGGGATCGATGTGTCCAAGTGGAACGGAAATATCGACTGGGCGGCGGTCAGCAATTCCGGCGTTTCCTATGTGATCATCCGATGCGGATACAGAGGCTCCACCCAGGGCAAGCTGATCGAGGATCCCAAATTCCTCGCCAATATCCAGGGTGCGACGGCTGCAGGCCTGAAAGTCGGAGTGTATTTCTTTACCCAGGCGGTGAACGAGGTTGAGGCTGTGGAAGAGGCATCCATGGTACTGGAGCAGATCAGGGGATACAAGATATCTTATCCTGTATTCCTGGATGTGGAGCCCAGCGGCGGGCGTGCGGATTCCATCGACACTGCCACCAGGACAGCTGTCTGCAAAGCGTTCTGTGAGACCATACAGCGGGGAGGTTATACAGCCGGGATCTATGCCAATAAGACATGGCTCACGAGCAAGATAAACGCCAGCGAACTGAGCGCATACAAGATCTGGCTGGCTCAGTACGCGGCGGCGCCTACTTACACGGGAAGATACGATCTGTGGCAATACCGTTCTACCGGAAGCGTCAACGGCATCAGCGGAAATGTGGATATGAACCTGAGTTATCTGGGGTATTAAAAAATAGATAGCCATAATGTGTGGAAGTATGGTAAAATGTCCGCAAAGGGCAGAGTCAAGTGCCCGAAGAAGCAGCTGCCGTGCTTGCACGAGCAGATGATTATTCGGGGATTTGACGAGCGAAGCGAACCCTGAAAACCGCTGGTTTTCAGGGTCTCTGCCCTGTGACTTGCAGAAACATGGTATAATGTTGACACAGAAGGGCATTGTGTCAACTTCTGGATTGAGTGTGCGCCGAAGCGCACGGAAGGGAAACAATATGAGAACTTATCTGGTGACCGGCGGAGCGGGTTTTATCGGTTCCAACTATATCCATTATATGTTCCGCAAGTATGGGGACGAGATCCGTATCATCAATGTGGATGCCCTGACTTATGCGGGCAATCTGGAAAACCTGAAAGATATTGAAAACAGGCCGAATTATACGTTTGTAAAAGCGGATATCTGCGATAAGGAAGCGATCGCCCGGATCTTTGGGGAGAACGATATCGACAGGGTGGTGCATTTCGCAGCCGAGAGCCATGTGGACAGAAGCATCCGTAACCCGGAAGTCTTCGTACAGACCAACGTGCTGGGCACCGCGGTGATGCTGAACTGCGCGAAAGCGGCATGGGAGCAGCCGGACGGAAGCTATCCGGAGGGGAAGAAGTTCCTCCATGTGTCCACGGACGAGGTATACGGTTCCCTGCCTGACGACGACAACGCGTTCTTCTATGAGACCACCCCTTATGATCCCCACAGTCCTTATTCGGCCAGCAAGGCCGGTTCGGACATGCTGGTAAAGGCGTATATGGACACCTACCATTTTCCGGCGAATATTACGAACTGTTCCAACAATTACGGCCCCTATCAGTTCCCGGAGAAGCTGATCCCCCTGATCATAAACAATGCTCTTCAGGGCAAGAAGCTGCCGGTCTACGGGGACGGGAAGAATGTCCGCGACTGGCTTTTCGTGGAAGACCACGCGAAAGCGATCGATATGGTGCAGGAACAGGGAAAGTTGTTTGAGACTTACAACATCGGCGGGCACAATGAGAAACAGAATATAGAGATCATCCATATCATCCTGGAGACCCTGCAGGAGATGCTGTCTGAGGAGGATCCCAGAAAGGCGCTGGTGACAGAGGATCTGATCACCTATGTGGAGGATCGGAAAGGTCATGACCGCAGGTACGCCATAGCGCCCGACAAGATCAAAAGGGAGATCGGCTGGGAACCTGAGACCATGTTCAGGGAGGGGATCAAAAAGACCATTGCCTGGTTCTTTGAACATGAGGAATGGATGAAAAATGTGACCAGCGGAGACTATCAGAAGTATTATCAGGATATGTATGAAAAGTAAAACGGAACCGGATCAATGGGAACGATGCACGTCGTTCCCATTCGGCGTGTCTTTCGCGGGGTATGCGTGGGGGCGTAGAAGAGAAGAGACGGAACTGGAGAACAGTCTCGGAACGGAAACGCCCGAAAGAAATTCTCAGCTGCGTCCTTTGCAGATGAAATTTCTTTCAGAGTGGGGGCGTAGAAGAGAAGAGACGGAACTGGAGAACAGTCTCGGAACGGAAACGCCCGAAAGAAATTCTCAGCTGCGTCCTTTGCAGATGAAATTTCTTTCAGAGTGGGGGCGTAGAAGAGAAGAGACGGAACTGGAATAGAAACAGGAGGTTTATATCTTATGAAAGGTATCATTTTGGCGGGCGGATCCGGGACCCGGCTGTATCCCTTGACAAAGGCCGTATCCAAGCAGATCATGCCTGTGTATGACAAGCCCATGATCTATTACCCGCTGTCTACGTTGATGCTGGCGGGGATACGGGAGGTGCTGATCATCTCCACACCCAGGGATTTTCCCGTGTTCAGGGAATTGCTGGGAGACGGGCATCAGCTGGGCATGGAATTTGCTTATGAGATACAGGAATCCCCCAGAGGTCTGGCGGACGCTTTTATCATCGGTGAGAAGTTTATCGGAAACGACAGAGTGGCGCTGGTGCTGGGCGATAATATCTTCTACGGACAGAGTTTTTCCAGGGTGCTGCGGGAGGTGGCGGCCAGGGAAAAGGGCGCTACGATCTTCGGCTATTATGTCCGCGACCCCAGGGAATACGGAGTGGTGGAGTTCGACGAGAACGGCAGGGCGCTCTCCATCGAGGAAAAGCCGGAGAAGCCTAAAAGCAACTACGCGGTGCCGGGGCTGTATTTTTACGACAATGATGTGGTGGAGATCGCCAAAAACGTGAAGCCCTCCGCCAGAGGAGAGATCGAGATCACCAGCGTGAACAATGAATATCTTTCCAGGGGAACGCTCCATGTGGAGACTCTGGGAAGAGGGTTCGCGTGGCTGGATACGGGGAACCATGACGCCTTGCTGGATGCCAGTGATTTCGTGGCGGCTTTCCAGAAGAGGCAGGGGCTGTACATTTCCTGTATCGAGGAGATCGCATACAAGAGAGGATTCATTGATAAAGAGCAGCTTTTGAAATTGGCGGAGCCTTTGATGAAAACGAATTACGGGAAATATATGGTTGAGGTAGCAAATGGACTCTAGGCTGAGAAAACTGGCGATCCTGGGCTCCATGGCAGTGATCCTGCTGGTTTCCGCCCTGGTGGCATGGGGAAATATGGATCACAGGCGCGGTACCGGGCCGGAGAAAGAAGCCGCGCAGGGCAGTCCAAGCCCGGAACCGCAGACAGAGCAGGAATACAGCGCCACAGGACAGATCGGTAATGATCTGTCGGCATTTATGCGGGATGAGACTTTCTTTGACGCGGAGATCAATTCCATCCTGGAGGCCGCCCGGGATCAGTCCAACAGGCTGTCACTGATGGTCACGTCCGTGGAAAAGGATCTCCGTATCCAGATCGTGGATAACGAGGGAGATCCGGTCACAGGGGAAAGCTTTTATGTGTCGCTGAAAGATGTGGGAGAGTACAAGGATCTGGATAAGGACGGCATTATCTATATCGGCGATCTGGATTCGGGGGAGTATTATGTGGAACTGCTGCCTATAGCCGGTTATCGCGTGCCCAACAATGAGACCCGCGTCCATGTTAAGGATAAGGTCGAGTATGTGGCCATCGATGATATATCGGTGCTGATCAAGACCGAGGAGGAGATCGACGCGGAGGCGGAGGATACCGCCGTGGCGGATGCCGCAGCAGACGCGGACAAGACCGAGATCAGGAACTTCCAGGCCACTTCCGGCAATGCCCGGCTGGGGATCGACGTGTCCAAGTGGAACAAGGAGATCGACTGGGATAAGGTGAAAGGCGCGGGGATTCAGTTTGCCATCATACGCGCCGGATACCGCGGCTCCGTTACGGGCAGCCTGGTGGTGGATCCATATTTTGAAGCGAATATAAAAGGAGCGCGGGCCAGCGGTGTCCTCACAGGGATCTATTTCTTTACCCAGGCGGTAAACGAGGTAGAGGCGGTGGAGGAGGCGTCCGCCGTGCTGGAACTGATCCGGGCTCATAAGATCGATTACCCCATTTTCATCGATACGGAGGGCGCCGGAGGAAACGGAAGGGCTGACGGCCTGGATCCGGAGACCAGAACGCTGGTCTGTGAGGCGTTCTGCCGTACCATAGAGAACGCAGGATACGATGCGGGAGTATACGCAAGCCGCAACTGGTATAATAATAATCTGTATACCGACCGGCTGGATGATTACTGCATCTGGCTTGCGGAATACAGGAGCGTGCCGCTCTATCAGGGATATTACCAGATGTGGCAGTATACCTCCAGAGGCGCCGTGGACGGCATCCAGGGAAATGTGGATATGAATATCAGTTATTTTTAAAAACAGCCTCGGAACGGGGAAGGCAGAGCAGTGGGCGTTGAAGTGGAGAGGCGGAAAAATTGCCGCCAGCGGCAATTGGAATAGGAGAAGGATAATGGGCAAGATTACGGTGGAAACATGTGAGATAGAGGGATTGAAGGTGATCACTCCCCAGGTGCACACGGATGAAAGAGGATACTTTTACGAATCCTATCAGTACGAAGACTACAAGGCCGCAGGGATCCCCCAGGTGTTCGTGCAGGACAATCAGTCGGCTTCCCGGCGGGGCGTTCTGAGGGGACTCCATTTTCAGAAACAGTTTCCCCAGGACAAGCTTGTGCGGGTGATCCGGGGAGAGGTGTTTGATGTGGTGGTTGACATAAGGGAAGGGTCCGCGACTTACGGAAAGTGGTTCGGCGTGCTCCTGTCGGAAGAGAATAAAAAGCAGTTCTTCGTTCCGAAGAATTTTGCCCACGGCTTTCTGGTGTTGTCGGACTACGCGGAATTTTGCTATAAAGTAACGGATTTTTATCATCCCAATGATGAGGGAGGGATCCTCTATAACGATCCTGCCATCGGGATAGAATGGCCCGTTCCGGAGGGCATGGAGCTGATCCTTGCGGAAAGGGATAAAAATTGGGGCGGCATTGACAGTCTGAGCAAGTAAGAGGTAACGGCTAACATGAAGATAAGCAAGAAGCTGGGGATCACTCTTTTTTCCACAGTGCTGCTGATGATGGCGGCGATCATCATAGTGCACCATAATCCACATGCGGATCCTCAGGAGGAACTGATCAAGAAGGTCATTTCCTGTGTGGTCATTGTGATATCCTGTCTGGTCTTTGCGAAAGGATATGATAAATTTACAACGCTTCCCGTGGAACTGTTTCAGAACAGACACCTGATCTGGAAGCTGGCCAAGAATGATTTCAGGAAGCGCTATGCGGGCTCCTATATGGGAGCGGTGTGGGCGATGATACAGCCGGTGGTCACGGTGGCAATGTATTATGTGGTCTTCGAGGTCATCATGGGCAATCCCGGAAGGGGTGCCGATGATGTGCCCTACGTATTGTTCCTGACGGCAGGACTGGTGCCCTGGTTCTTTTTCACCGAAGCCCTGAACAACGGCACCAATGCCCTGACGGAATATAATTATCTTGTGAAAAAAGTGGTCTTTAAGATCAGCATCCTTCCCATCATCAAGATCATCGCCGCTACGTTCATCCATGCCTTTTTTGTGCTGGTGCTTCTTGTGGTAGCGGCATTTTACGGATATCCTCCCACAGTGTATACCATACAGATATTTTATTACAGCATCTGTATGTTTGTCTTTGTGCTGGCATTGTGTTATACTACTTGTGCGATCGTGGTTTTTTTCAGGGATCTGTCCCAGATCATCAACATCATGCTCCAGATCGGGATGTGGGCGACCCCTATCTTATGGGATATCGGCAAGATCGACAGTGACTGGGCGGTGGCGCTGAAGATCAATCCTCTGGTATACATCGTGAACGGATACAG
Organism: Lachnospiraceae bacterium; assembly: GCA_023664345.1. Classification (GTDB taxonomy): domain Bacteria; phylum Bacillota; class Clostridia; order Lachnospirales; family Lachnospiraceae; genus Acetatifactor. Next base: position 99,181 of record JAMPFQ010000009.1, read on the forward strand.
GAGCGCGGTCTGTGAAAAGCAGTGGTTCTTTGAGGATTTCTATTCCACTATGTATTTCTGGATCGTGACGGTGGTGCTGTTCGGTATCGGAGCGCTGGTATTTAAGCGGTTGAAAGTGCATTTTGCGGATGTGCTCTGAGGATCAGGCCATATCAGAGAGGGATGCCTGCGCACCCTCTTATGGAGCAGGGAGAGTATGGATATGAAAGGGAGATTCAAAAAGATATTTGACTGGGAGCCGGACAGGCGGACAGTGGCCATGCTGGCGGTGTGCGCCCTGGCTCTTTTGCTGGCGCCGCTCCTCAGGCTGGCTTTTTACGCGGTGCCCTGGTATGATGATTATAATTACGGACTGTATGCGAGAGATGCGCTGGCTGCGGAGAGGAGCGTGAGGAGCGCCGTCCTTGGCGCGGCGGAGTGTACCAGGATATCATGGTATGCATGGCAGGGAACTTTTTCGTCTATTTTTTTTATGTCACTTATGCCTGCAGCGTGGGGAGAACAGTACTATTTTGTGGGCAGCATATTCCTGATCCTGATGCTCACATGTTCGGTGTGGACATTGACAGGCGTTCTGACCAGGCATGTCCTAAAGAGCGGCAGGGCGGACAGTATCGTGCTGCAGGCAGTGTTCACTTCCGTAGTGGTGGAACTGATCTACTCAGCCCAGCAGGGCTTTTACTGGTATAACGGCGGCGTGCACTATGTGGGGATGCATTCTTTTCTGTTGTTCCTTGTGGCGGCATGGGTCAGGCTGATGGCGGGATGCGGCAGAGCCGCATCGGCGTTCTTGCTGGCAGGGTCGCTGGCCGGAGCCGTGCTGGCAGGCGGAGCAAATTATGTGACGGCGCTCCAGGGGCTGTTGGCGGGGGCCTCTATTGTGGCGCTGGGAGCGCTGCTGCGCAGGAGGAGAGCGTTGCTGCTGATCCCCTCTCTGCTGGTCTATGGGCTCTGCTTTTATCAGTCCGCGTCCGCACCGGGCAACGACGTGCGGTGGAATGTTCTGGGCGGCGGGATGCGGCCGGTCACTGCCATCGTATATTCTTTCAGGGATGCGGTCCTGCACCTGGGAGAGTTTACCGGACCAGCGATGCCGATCATGCTGGCGCTGGCGCTGCCTTTTATCCGGAACGTGGTCAGAAAGCAGCCGCTGCGCTTTCGATATCCGGGGCTTGTGCTGGCATGGTCTTTCTGCCTCTATGCGGCGGGATTTACGCCAACGCTCTATGCCATGGGGCACGATGGCTTTGCCAGGACATTGAACGCGGTCAAGATAACGTATCAGCTGCTGTTCTTCCTGAACGCCGTCTATTGGACCGGCTGGATTTGCAGGAAGCGTCAGGAGGCTCAAAGCCCCTGGGCGTTTGAACACGTGTGGGACAGGCTGAAGAGGATCCTTGGCATAGGGCAGGAGGATAATCCATTCCGGTTCTACCTTCTGATCGGTGCGCTGATCTTGACCGTTTTTACGCTGGAGAAGAACCAGGCGGGGCATTATTCCTCTTATGGGGCATATTATTATATCCACACAGGGGAAGCCAATGAATTTCACAAGGAGTATCTGGCAAGAGTGGAGACCATCAAAAGGAGCGGCCCGGTAGTGGAGGTGGATGCGTATTATTTCCGCCCATGGTTCCTGCGTCTCGGCGATCTGTCAGAGAATGCGGGCAGTGAGGAGAACCAGGCCATGGCAGACTGGTATCATAAGGAAGCTATCTACTGCGGGAGCGCGGGCACATGACTTCGGCGATAAGGGACAGCGGTGATATGGAAAGGTGTTATGGGAGAAACAGAGAACAGCAGGCAGGATGATATTCCTGCGATCCAGGTCAGGGATCTGGTCAAGATCTATAAATTGTATGATAAGCCCAAGGACCGCATCAAGGAAGCCTTTGGCTTTGGCAGAAAGCAGACACATAAGCTGCATTACGCCTTAAACGGCGTCAACCTGGAGATCCGCAGGGGGGAAACGGTGGGGATCATCGGCACCAACGGTTCCGGGAAATCCACGATCCTGAAGATTATTACCGGCGTCCTCAATCCCACTTCAGGGGAAGTGCGCGTGGAGGGGCGGATCTCCGCGCTGCTGGAGCTGGGAGCAGGTTTCAACATGGAGTATAACGGTATCGAGAATGTCTATCTCAACGGCACCATGATGGGATTTTCCGAGAAAGAGATCGACAAGAAGCTTCCGGAGATCCTGGAGTTCGCGGATATCGGGGATTATGTGTATCAGCCGGTGAAAACATATTCCAGCGGGATGTTCGTGCGCCTCGCTTTCGCGGTGGCGATCAATATCGAGCCCGAGATACTGATCGTGGACGAGGCACTGTCCGTGGGAGATGTGTTTTTTCAGGCAAAATGTTATCATAAGTTCGAAGAGTTTAAAAAGATGGGAAAGACCATCGTTTTTGTCAGCCATGATCTCAGCAGCATCAGCAAGTACTGCGACAGGGTATTCCTGCTGAACAGGGGGAATCTTCTGGGCGAAGGATCCCCCAAGAAAATGATAGATGTCTATAAGCGTGTGCTTGTGGGGCAGTATGAGATTCCGGAGGATCCCGGGGAGGAAAACCTGCTGGAGGATAAGGAGATCCAGGCGGTGGCAGGCAAAGCTTCCGGCGTCAATCCGGATGTCCTGGAGTATGGCACGAAGCAGGCGGTGATAGAAGAGTATTATATCACGGACGACAGAGGGATGCGCACCACGGCGGTGATCAAGGGCAGCGAATTTTCGGTCCATATGCGTGTACGGTTCATCGACCATGTGCCTGCGCCCATTTTTGCGTTCTCTTTTAAGAATGTGATGGGCACGGAGATCACGGGAACCAATTCCATGATCGAGAAGGCCTATCTGGACTGCGGGGAGCCGGGACAGGTAAAGGACATCACTTTTACCCAGAAGATGAGCCTGCAGGGCGGGGAATATCTGATCTCGCTGGGGGTCACGGGCTATAACGGAGATACCTTTGAGGCCTATCACAGGCTGTATGATGCCATCAGCATCACTGTGGTCTCCGATAAGGATACGGTGGGTTATTACGATATGGATTCTGCGGTAGAGGTGACGGCTGTAGAAGGGTGACATGGAGGATGGAGTGGAATGCTGGAGGAGATCGGAAAAGTAAAACTGGATCACAGCAAATATCCCGGCGAGGACCTTTACTGTGACGGCGCGGTGGAGGATGAACTGCTGGATATCGCGAGGAATCTGTCTCCTGTGGAATACGCAGGAGTGATCGAGGAGCGGAAAAACTGGCCGATCTTATATCACCTGTCCCCGCTGCGGGAAAATATCGTGGAATGGATCCCCATGAAAAAGAGCGATAAAGTGCTGGAAGTGGGGAGCGGGTGCGGAGCAATCACAGGTGTTCTGTCCAGAAAAGCCGCGAGCGTCACCTGTGTGGAACTGTCCCGGAAGCGCAGCCTGATCAATGCCTATCGCCACAGTGAATGCGATAATGTGACCATCCATGTGGGCAATTTCAAGGATATCGAGCCGGATCTGCCAAAGGACTTTGACTATATCTGCCTGATCGGGGTCTTTGAGTACGGACAGAGTTATATCGGGGGTGATAAGCCCTATCATGACTTCCTGAACATCCTGCTGCCTCACCTGAAAGAGGACGGCCGGATCATCATAGCCATTGAGAACAAATACGGCATGAAATATTTTGCCGGATGCAGGGAAGATCATCTGGGAACCTATTTTTCCGGGATCGAGGATTACGCGGACGGAGGCGGTGTGCGCACCTTTGGGCGGAGAGGGCTGGAGAAGATATTCCGCAGCTGTAAGATCCCCGAGTATCATTTTTATTATCCCTATCCCGATTATAAATTTATGACCACGCTCTACAGTGACGCGTATCTGCCCGGAAAGGGCGAACTGTCGAATAACATGCGTAATTTTGACCGGGACAGGATGGCGCTCTTTAGTGAAAAGAATGCCTTTGACGGGGTCGTGGAGGAGGGGCTGTTCTCTCTGTTCGCCAATTCCTATCTTGCGGTGATCGGAAAGGGATTCGATATCAAATATGTGAAGTATTCCAATGACCGTGCTCCGGAGTTTGCCATCAGGACAGAGATCGGCAGGGATGATAAGGGATATGTCAGCGTTCGGAAATATCCCTTAGGCGAGGCTTCAAAAGAACACGTCAGGGGAATGGCGCTGGCGTATGAGAATCTGACGGATAAATACAGGGGTGGGGAACTTGAGATCAATCAATGCACCCTGGTGGAAAATGAGGACGAACTGTACGCGCAGTTTGAATTCGTGCAGGGAGTTCCCCTTTCGGAATTGATGGACAAATGCCTGGAACAGGACGATCTGGAGGGATTTTACAGGTATTTTAAACAATATGTGGAAAAAATAGGCTATAACAGCGATTATCCGGTGGCGGATTTTGATCTGATCTTCGCCAATATCCTGGTGCATAAGGATACCTGGACGCTGATCGATTACGAATGGACTTTCGGAAAACCCATAAGCACAAAGGAACTTGCGTTCCGCGCTGTCTACTGCTACCTGCTGGAGGATGAAAAGCGAAACCGGCTGAACTTGGACAGGATACTGGAGGAACTGGAGATCACGGAGGAAGACGCGGAAAGCTTCCGGGAACAGGAGAGGGGCTTTCAGAAGTTTGTCACCGGGAACCGCCTTGCCATGGCCGAGATGCGCGAGCGTATCGGGAATCCTGTTGTGGTGCCCCAGAAGTGGGTGGGCAGGTATCAGGATGCGGAGAAAGTGAACCGGATCCAGATCTATGAGGATACAGGCAACGGTTTTTCGGAGAAAAACTCATTCTTCCTGGAGGAGGAACAGATAGAGAAGGGCAGGTTCCGGCTGGTTGTGGAAGAGGGAAGGAGAGCGCTCCGCATAGACCCGTGCAGCGACTGTTGTATCGTGATGCTTGGGGAAGTGTCCTGGAACGATGAATCCCTCCTCTCTAAGAGTAAGTATATCGCAACAAACGGTTTTCGCGTAGGAGACGGGGTCTATGCGTTTGACACCAGGGATCCGGGGATCACGTTACAGTTGTCCCGTCTTGCGCAGAAGCGGGAGAATATCCTTAAGGTGTCCATGCAGGTGACGAGAGTGCCGGAGGAGACCATAAAGCATATGCAGAGAAAGGGCAGGTTTCAGTGATGGAAGAAAAGCGTTTTTCATATGACTGGGAGGCGTATTACCAGACAGCCTATGAAAAAGAAAAAAAGAAAAATACCTTTCTCGCCGCCAGGATAGCGGATGCGCAGGTGAAGAAAGAGGATCTGAGAGCCAATCTGGAACGCATTGAAACCAATATTTTCTGGAAGATGTCCGCGCCTTTCAGAAAGTGTTACTATGCCCTGAAAGCGCCTGCCTCCGGCAGGGCTGCTTCCGCCGGATCGGAAGAATACGTCAGGGAATATCAGGAGGAGGTCTTCCGTCAGAAGCATCCCTATCTGCAATGGATCCGGGAAAAGGAAGCTTTCGGCGGCGGACAGGAGATCCGGTCGGAGAACCGTGTCGAAGGCTGGCGGAAGATCGGGCTGAAGAACAGCGAACTCTGCGTGATCGTCTGCGGCAACGGCGTTGTGGATGAAAGAGCGGAAGAAACGATCCGATCATGGTTTGACAGGAACAAAAGCTGCATCTTTGCCTATGCGGATGAGGATTATTACTGGAAAGACCTGTCTTACAGGATGCATCCCAGGTTCAAGCCCTGCTGGTCGCCGGATACCATGCTTTCTTTCTGCTATGCAGGGCATATGATCATTGTAAATAAATCCTTATATCATGGCCTGTTAGAAGGAAAAAACTATGATACGGGTTCATACGCCGACTTTTATGAACTCTGTTTTCGACTGGAGGAGAGAGTATATACTCTGGAAGAATGTGACAGGCTTGCGCAGACCCTGCAGGATGGCGCCACAGCCCTGCCCTACAGGATAGGAAATATAGAGCATGTTTTATTCCACAACTGCTATGAGCCGGACGCCGCCGAACGGAGACGGATCGGGGAGGCGGAACAGTCCGGGGCGGATGTTCTGGAAGTGGTGGAGGAGCTGCTTCAGGAAAAACTGGAGCAGGGCTATGATATGGAGGGCTGCGGGGCCGCTTATGGCAGTGTGAGGGAAGCGGCGCTCAAACGGAGGAATGTCAGAGCGCACCTGGAACCCGGTATGGAAGAAGATGTTTATCATGTGTGTTATGACGTGAGCAAGAGGGCCGGAGGCCCTTCCGAAATGGTGTCCGTGATCATTCCGTCCAAAGATCATCCCGAATTGCTGGAAAGATGTCTTTCTTCTTTTCGGGAAAAGACAGAATATACAAACTATGAGTGGATCGTGGTGGATAACGGAAGCGCTGCTGAAAATAAGGCCAGGATAGACGACCTGCAGAAAGAATACGGATTCCGGTATCTGTATCAGCCCATGGAGTTCAATTTTTCCGCCATGTGCGATCTGGGCGTCAGAAACGCGAAAGCGGAGTATGTCCTGCTGCTGAATGATGATATTGAGATCATACAGAAAGACTGGCTGAGGATCATGCTGGGACAGGCCATGCAGCCCCGCACGGGCGCGGTAGGCGCCAGGCTGTGGTACGCGGACGGCAGGATCCAGCATGCGGGCATTACTAACATGGGCATCGGCCCCTCTCATAAGCTTGCCTCACTCTTGGACGACAGGTGTTACTATTACGGGCGTAATCAGGTCACATATGATATGGCGGGAGTGACCGCGGCCTGCCTGCTGATAGAGAAGAAGAAATACCTGGAAGCAGGCGGCCTGGATGAGACGATGAAAGTGGCGTATAATGATGTGGACTTTTGCTTCAGGCTGCTGGAAAAGGGGTATTATAATGTGCTGCGCAACGATGCCGTATTATATCACTATGAATCCATGAGCCGGGGACTGGATCAGGAAGACGAGGACAAATGGATCAGGCTGCTGGAGGAGAAAGAGGCATTATATGCGAAACATCCTGAAATGAGGGGGCAAGACCCTTTTTACAGCAGGAACCTGAATGATGACAATATTCGTTACACCTGTAATTTTAAATATGACTATGGGAAGAAAGACAGGGTCTCGGAAGTGATGCCGTCGGACGCCGGGATATTGAGAAAAACCAGAACAGATGTTATGCATCTGGTGCTGGATCAGGCCGGAGAACAGCGGAAAGGCCGGCCGGACGAACCGGATATCATGGCGGTCACAGGCTGGAGTTATATCCCCGGGGAGGATAATGCCAGATATGCAAGAAAGATTCTGCTGCAGAAAGAAGACGGAACCCTGTATCAGGCGGAACTGTTCCCCTGGTACAGAAAAGATGTGGAAAAGGTGCTGACGAATGAAGTCCATATATTGCTGGCAGGCTTTGTCTCCCGCTTTGTCCGGGATGAGCTGCCCGCGGGGCAGTGGAAAGTGGGCATGTTGGCGGAGGATAGGGAAAGCCGCAGGAAGTATGTGGCATGGTCGGATCAGGCACTGACGATCGGGGCATAGCCGGGCACGGGATGGAGAAAGGAACACGGAAGCAGCATGGAAGAAACCGGAAGAACGATGGAGCAGAGCGGCGGTTCCCGCTATTATAAGGAATTGTACGAAGCCGAACGGCGGAAAGGGCGCGTATTGGAGGCAAAGCTGGCGGAGGAGCAGGGAACCGTTTCCGGTCTTCAGCAAAGGCTGGACAGGATCAAGGGCAGCGTCTTCTGGAAATGTTCCAAGCCATTGCGCAGCTTTGTGCATTGGACATTGAGGACTCGGGAGAGAATCGGACGTTACGGGAGCATCCGGGGCATCGCCCGCAAGCTGGACGCGAAGCGGATAGAGAAAAAGGCGAAAGCACAGCATGGGACAGCGGGATTTCCCACGCCTGAGGAGGCGGCAGAGCAGCGGGCGACGGTCTTTCCCGGAAGCATCAAAGTGAGCATTTTAGTGCCGCTGTACAATACGCCCAGGAAATTCCTCATGCAGGCCATAGATTCCGTGATCGCGCAGACCTATGAAAACTGGGAACTCTGTCTGGCGGACGGTTCCGACAGCGAGCACGGCTATGTGGAAGCGGTGTGCAGGGAATATATGGAAAAAGATCGTCTGTACCTGGAGGAGCACCCCGGATTAGCCGGGCTTGTGGGAGACAGAGGGCGTATTTTATACGAAAAACTTGAAAAGAATGAAGGAATCTCCGGGAATACGAACCGGGCTTTTGCCATGGCTAGGGGGGACTTTATCGGCCTTTTCGACCATGATGATATCCTGCATCCGGCGCTTTTGTATGAATATATGAAAGCGGTCTGGGAGCAAGGGGCAGATTATGTATACTGTGACGAAACCACTTTTCACGGCAACAGTGTTGACAATATGATCACGCTTCACTTTAAGCCGGATTTTGCCATAGATAATCTTCGCGCCAACAATTACATCTGCCATTTCAGCATGTTTGACAGGAAACTGCTGGAGGGCACGGAATTATTCCGTTCGCGCTTTGACGGCAGCCAGGATCATGACATGATCCTGCGGCTCACCGATAAGGCCAGCCATGTGGTGCACATTCCCAAACTCCTTTACTACTGGCGTTCCCATAAGGGCAGCGTGGCGTCCGATATCAATGCCAAGAGTTATGCCATTGAAGCGGCCAAGGGGGCTGTGGCGGATCATCTGCAGAGCAAAGGGTTTGAAAATTTTGAGATCACCTCTACCAAGGCGTTTGAGACCATATTCAGGATCCGATATGAGATCAAGGGAGATCCCAAGATCTCCATCATCATTCCCAATAAGGATCATGTGGACGACCTGACGCGCTGTGTGACGTCCATCCTGGAGAAGAGCAGTTACGGCAATTATGAGATCCTGATCGTGGAAAATAATTCTTCCACGGAGGAAATCTTCGAATATTATGAGCAGATCTCCCAAGATCCCCACGTCAGGGTGATCACCTATGAGGGGGATTTTAATTATTCCCGCATCAACAATCTGGGCGTTTCCGAGGCGGAGGGTGCGTATGTGCTCCTGCTGAACAACGATACCCAGGTGATCACGTTGAACTGGATGGAAGAACTGTTGATGTATGCCCAGAGAGAAGACGTGGGCGCCGTGGGATGCAAGCTGTATTATGCGGATCAGACCATCCAGCACGCGGGCGTTGTGATCGGTCTGGGAGCCCACAGGACCGCCGGACATACCCATTACCGCGTCAGCAAGAATAATTTTGGATATATGGGCAGGCTCTGCTATGCCCAGGATGTGACGGCAGTGACCGGGGCGTGTCTCATGGTCAAAAAGGCTGTTTATGAGAAGCTGGGCGGATTGGATGAGACATTCGCGGTTTCTTTAAATGATGTAGATCTCTGCCTGAGGGCCAGGGCGGCCGGCTATCTGAATGTTTTTACGCCCTTTGCGGAACTGTTCCACTATGAATCCGTATCCAGAGGGCTGGACGACAGCGGTGAAAAGGCGGAGCGGTATAACAGGGAGTCCGAACTGTTCCGGCAAAAATGGAAAAAGGAACTGGAGGCGGGAGATCCCTATTATAATCCTAATTTCTCCCTGGACAGAAGCGATTATTCCCTGAAAGTGAAAGTGTAGGCGGATTCCGGGCAAAAGGAGTGAAATGCGCATGAAGCTTGGACGAAAATGCATATTTTCCGCGATTGTCGGAATAGCGGCGGCGTTTTGCTATGTGGCGGGATACCGGCTGGATACCTTTGACAGCCTGGATCTGCTGGATCGGCGTTTTTATTTTCTGTGGGGCGCCGCATCGGTGGCGGCGGCTGTCGTGGTCTATCTGCTCTGGATGGCCCTTGACCGTATCGCGGCCCGGCCCCACGGAAAGGAGACCGGGGCGGTGAAAGCTTCCGCGAAAGGGCATTTTACCTGTGCGGCCCTGTTGTTCCTCTGCTGGCTTCCGGCGCTGATGTCCCTGTTTCCGGGGGCTTTTTCCTATGATGCCTTTGACGAATGGGAGCAGGTACATCAGTGGATGATCACATCCCATCACCCCGTGATCCATGTGCTCTTTCTGGGCGGGCTGCTGGAGGGCTTTTTCAGACTGACAGGAGATTACAATGTGGGGATAGCGGTATATTCCGTGGTACAGATGCTGATATTGGCAAATGTGTTTGCTTCCACGATCGACTTTATGAAAGAGTTCGGCGTTCCCCGCATATACAGGGGGGCGTCGGTCCTTTTTTATGCCCTGTCCCCGGTGGCGCAGCTTTTTTCCATATGTGCGACCAAGGATGTCCTCTTTACGGGGGCGGAACTGCTATTTTTCCTGTATACGGTCCGTTTTGCCGTGGACAGGAAAATGCCGGGCGATGGGAAAAAGATGATCTGCTTCGCAATCTCCGCGCTGTTTACCATGGTCCTGCGCAATAACGGCGTGTATATCGTCCTGCTGACCCTGCTGGCGCTGGCGGTCATTTCCCACAGGGAACTGAGACAGTATAAGGGGAATTGGACGGTTTTTCTTCTGGTGATCCTGGTCCCGTATCTTCTGTATACGGGGCCGGTCTGCAAGATACTGGATGTAAAGCCCGGCGGGGTGGAAGAAATGCTTTCCGTCCCCTTACAGCAGATGGCAAGGGTGTACCGCTACGAGTATGATTCCCTCAGTGAGGAGGATAGGGAACTGTTATGCAGGTATGTGGAGCAGGACGCGCTGGAGGAATACAGGCCCACGGTGGCAGATTTCGTGAAAAGCGGATTCCACAGAGAGGCATTTGAACAGGATAGAGCGGGCTTCTTAAAGTTGTGGGCAAGATGGGGTGCGGCCCATCCCCTGACTTATATCAATTCTTTCCTGATAAATACGGTGGACGCCTGGTATCCTCACGCGCTGATCGACGGATACCGCCATGGGGACGGCCGGGGAAGTTATTTTGATTATCAGGTGGATGCGCCGGGAAGAGAGGTCGTATATCTGCCTGCCCTGCATGAGCGCTATGAGACGCTGTCCCATGACCTGCAGGCTCAGCAAAAGCCGCTGGCGTTCCTGGCGCTGAGCCCGGGGTGGTACTTTTGGTGTACGATGCTCTTTTTTTTCTATTTCTGGAGCCGTGGGAAATACAGGATGATGATGCCGTTTTTGGTGTTCCTGTTTCATTTTCTGACGGTCCTGATGGGGCCTATGATCCTGGTGCGGTATTTGCTGATCTTTTTCTTTGCGTTTCCGGCGGTAGCCGGGATGGCGGTGTATGGCAAAGGGACGGCGGCGGATGAAACTTGTAAATAGCTGTGGCATAAACCGGATTGTTATGGTATAATTATCTCAATGTTGCAGCGTCTGCGTCCGCACAGTGTCCGCAGGCGGCAAGAGAAGAAAAACTGTGCAGAAATGGGGTATATGAGAATGAGTTTTATGGATGAATTCAACTTCTGGCTGAACGACGACTATTTCGATCAGGATACCAAGAACGAGCTTCTGGCTATCCGTGACAAGGAAGGAGAGATCGAGGAGCGCTTCTACAAGGAGCTGGAGTTCGGCACCGGCGGTCTCCGCGGCATCATCGGGGCAGGTACGAACCGCATGAACCTTTATACGGTCCGCAAGGCTACCCAGGGTCTGGCAAACTTCATTTTAAAGCAGGGCACACAGGAGAAGGGTGTGGCCATCGCTTACGATTCCAGAAATATGTCGCCTGAGTTCGCGGATGAGGCAGCGCTCTGTCTTGGGGCAAACGGCATCAAGGCATATGTGTTTGAGTCTCTGCGTCCCACGCCGGAACTTTCCTTTGCGCTCCGCACGCTGGGCTGTACCGCAGGCATCGTAGTGACTGCCAGCCACAATCCCCCTGAGTACAATGGCTACAAGGTATACTGGGAGGACGGCGCCCAGGTTACGGCACCCAAGGATAAGCAGATCATTGAAGAGGTACAGAGTATCAAAGACTACCATACGGTCAAGACTATGGACAAAGCGGATGCCCAGGCAAAGGGACTGTATCAGGTCATCGGTAAGGAAATCGATGATAAGTACATGGAGGAACTGAAGAAGCAGATCATCCATCCCGATGTGATCGCCGAGATGGCGGATGATATCAAGATCGTATATACCCCTCTCTGCGGCACGGGCAACCTGCCTGTAAGGCGCATCCTGTCCGAACTGGGCTTTAAGAATGTGTATGTGGTGCCCGAGCAGGAGAATCCCGATCCCAAATTTACCACACTGGATTATCCGAATCCCGAGGATCCCAAGGCATTTACATACGCGCTGCGCCTGGCGAAAGAAAAAGACGCGGACATCGTTCTGGCCACCGATCCCGATGCGGATCGTCTGGGTGTCTACGCGAAAGATACCAAAACAGGCGAGTATGTTTCTTTCACGGGAAATATGTCCGGTATGCTGATCGCGGAGTATATTTTAAGGGAGAAGACCGCAACAGGCACCATGCCTGAGAATCCGGCTCTCGTTACCACCATCGTTACCACCAACATGACAAGGCCCATCACGGCGGCATACAATGTGAAGCTGATCGAAGTGCTCACGGGCTTCAAGTTTATCGGCGAGCAGATCAAGCTGTTTGAGCAGACCGGAAGCAACAATTATGTATTCGGCCTGGAGGAAAGCTATGGCTGCCTGGCGGGAACTCACGCAAGGGACAAGGATGCGGTCGTGGCTGTTATGTGCCTCTGTGAGGTGGCAGCATACTGCAAGAAGCATGGCAAGACGCTGTGGGACATGATGCTGGATACCTATGAGAAGTACGGTTACTTCAAGGAGACACAGTACACCATCACCATGAAAGGTATCGACGGCGCGAGACAGATCGCTGAGATTATGGATAAGCTCCGCCAGAACCCGCCCAAGGCGTTCGGCGACCTGAAAGTGCTGAAGTTCAGGGATTATAAGACAGATAAGGTGATCGATATGGAGACGGGCGAGGAGACGAAGACGGGTCTTCCCGGTTCCAACGTGCTCTATTTTGAACTTCCCGATGACGCATGGTGCTGTGCGCGTCCCTCCGGTACGGAGCCCAAGATCAAGTTCTACATGGGCGTAAAGGGCAGCAGCATTGAAGATGCCCAGGCAAGAGTAGAGAAGCTGACAGAGGATCTGAAAGCATTGTTATAACAGCGTGGAAAGGTTCCGCGCGGAAACGCAGATACAGCGTTGTTCCCATGGAGGATGCTGCCGAGGCGGCAAGAAAGCAGGTTCCCTACTGATTCCATACGGAATCGGTAGGGAACTTCCAGTACGGCGAAAGATCTGTCCGGAAGAGGAGTTCGTATTTTCATGAGCATATTGCATATGGCTGATCTGAAAAAGACCCTATATTATCTGAAACGGAATGGTTTCCGAAAGACGGTGAGCGCCATGCGGGAGCGGCTGGAGCGCCGTGGTCAGCCTCCCTATCAATGGAAGCCTCTTTCCGAGGAGGAGAGAGAGAGACAGCGCCTGCGGGCTGCGGAGGGATTTTCCGATATCTGTTTCAGTATCGTAGTGCCCACATACCGCACCCCGGAAAAGTATCTCAGAGATATGATAACATCTGTAATTGAACAGACTTATCCCAAGTGGGAATTGATTCTGGCAGATGCCACTGAGAACGAAGGGACAGAAGAAATACCGACTGTTTTTGAAAGGCGGGATAAGAGCGCGGATATCGGGAACAGGATAAAGGCTGTGGCGGATTCTTACGGCGATCCCCGCATTCGGTATCATCATCTTCCCGGTAACGGCGGAATCGCGGATAACACTGATCAGGGAATCGCCGTGGCCACAGGCAGCTATGTGGGACTCTTGGATCATGATGACCTGTTGACGAATAACGCCCTTTATGAAATGGCTGCCAGAATCGGGAGGGAGCGGCAGAAAGGCAATGAGCCGCAGATTCTTTATTCCGATGAGGATAAATGCAATGGAGATGGGACAGAGTTTTATGATCCGCATTTCAAGGAGAAGTTTAATCTGGATTTATTTTTATCAAATAATTACATCTGTCATTTTATGGTGATAAAGAGGGAACTGATCCAGAAACTCCTGCTCCGCGGAGAATATGACGGAGCGCAGGATTATGATCTGGCGCTGCGGTGCGTGGACGAACTTCTGGCGGGGGGAAAAGAAAAGGAGATCGTCCATATCCCGCGGGTGTTGTATCACTGGCGCTGCCACACAAGTTCCACCGCGGACAATCCCCAAAGCAAGCTGTATGCCTATGAAGCGGGGAGAAGGGCGGTACAGGATTTTGCGGACAGAAAGGGCTGGAATGCAAAGGCGGTGGATACGGAGCATCTGGGCTTTTATCGTCTGGAATACCGGGGGGATATCTTCAGGATGCGCCCGGAACTGGCGGCCATCGGCGGCCCGGTGGTGCGTCGGGGGAAAGTGGTCGGCGGCAGGATGTCCCTGAACGGAAAAGTGTTTTATGAGGGGCTTCCCGCCTCTTACAGCGGTTATCTCCACAGGGCCGCGCTGCAGCAGGAAGCGGAGGCGCTGGATATCAGAAACATGGAAGTCAGGGAGGAACTGTGGGGGATTTTTAAAGAAATAACAGGCGTAACTTATAAAACCCTGCCCGGTACAGGAACTTTTGACTCGAATGTGCTTCCCGGAGGCACAGACTGTCAGCAGTTAAGCATACGATTAGGGAAAGCGTTCAGGCGACAGGGGTACAGACTGTTATATTTTCCGGATCGCAGGAAAGTCTTATAGAAAATGAGACATGATGCGGGTCGGTCCGTGCGGGAGAAGATATGAACGAGGTAACAGTAGTTATTCCAAACTATAATGGTGCAGGGCTCCTGAGGGAATGCCTGCAGGCGCTTGCGGAACAGGACAGAGATACACCGGCCTATGAGATCCTGGTCGTGGACAACGGTTCCGAAGATGGAAGCCTTGAACTTATGGAGAGGGAATTTCCTCAGGTCAGGGTCATCGCGCTGCCAGAGAATACCGGCTTCTGCCATGCGGTGAACGTGGGGATCGAAGCGTCAAAATCGCCCTATGTCATTCTGCTGAACAATGACACGAAAGTAAGAGAGAGATTCATATATGAACTGTACCACGCCATGGAAAGCCGTCCGTCGGCTTTTTCTGTCAGCGCTAAAATGCTGATGTGGGACAGGCCGGAACTTCTGGATGATGCCGGAGACCTGTACTGCGTTTTCGGATGGGCTTTCGCCAGGGGAAAAGGAAAGCCTGCGGCTGTCTGCGACAAAGAGAAGGAGGTCTTTTCCGCCTGCGGCGGCGCGGCGATCTACAGGCGGAGCATCCTGGAGGAGATAGGACTGTTTGATGAACTGCACTTTGCCTATATGGAGGATCTGGATCTGGGCTATCGGGCCAGGATCTATGGCTATCGGAATCATTATGAGCCGAAAGCGGAGGTGATCCACTACGGGAGCGCTTCCTCCGGCTCCAGATACAATGCGTTCAAGACAAAACTGGCGTCCGCCAATAATATATACGTGATAGGGAAAAACATGCCATTATTGCAATGGGTATGGAATCTTCCGTTCTTAGTGCCCGGTTTTCTGATAAAATTTCTTTTTTTCTGTAAAAAAGGCATGGGCGGCCTGTATCTGAAAGGATTAAAAGAAGGATTTGAAAAATTATTTTCCGAAGAGGGGAGAAAGCGCAGGATCCGCTTTCAGTGGGCACATCTGGGCAATTATCTTGCCATTCAGTGGCAGCTCTATGCCAATATGCTTCGATTTCTTAAGAAATATTAAGAAATTGCTTCATAAAATCCTAAGTTGTTCCTTTTATAATAATATTGTAACATATAGCTTGGGTGACGCGTATGATCAAAGATAACCAAAAAGTATTCAACCGATTATTGGTGCTAATAGACGCTGTCATCACAGCGTTCTCTTTGATATTGGCTTATATCGTCAAGTTCTATGTGTTTAATGACGGTCCCGGGCCGGGTGTCCTGCCTCTTGGCGATTATATCATGCTACTGATATTTATCGTGCCGGCTTACCTGCTGATCTATTACGCCTGCAGCGTATACGCGCCCAAGAGAACTGTCCGGCGCAGGTTTGAGATTTATGGCATAGTGAAAGCCAATACCGTAGGGATCGTCGTGCTGATCGTGATATTGTACATGATCATCAAGGAGATCAACTTCTCCCGATCCGTGATGGGCCTGTTCTACATTTTCAATGTGGGGATCACTTCCTGGGTAAGGCTTGTGCTCCGCAAGGGCCTGCGGACCATGCGTAGCAGGGGATATAACCTGAAGCACATGCTTCTGGTGGGATATTCCCGCGCCACGGAAGAATACATCGACCGCCTGAGAGACAATCCACAGTGGGGATATGTGGCATGCGGCATCCTGGATGATCATGTGCCTGCGGGAACGCTTTACAAGGGGGTCAAGGTCCTGGGGACCCTGGGCAATCTGGAGATCATCCTGCCGGAAAATAAGCTGGATGAGATCGCCATCACCCTTTCCCTGAAAGATTACGATAATCTGGAAGAGATCGTGCACATATGTGAAAAGTCGGGGGTACACACAAAATTCATACCGGATTATAACAGCCTGATACCCAGCAGGCCTTATACGGAGGATCTGATGGGGCTGCCGGTCATCAATATCCGGTATGTGCCATTGACAAATACAGGGAATATGATCCTGAAACGCGCGGTGGACATCATCGGATCGCTGGCGGGGATCATCGTCACCTCTCCGGTTATGCTGCTGTCGGCCATTCTGGTGAAATGTTCCAGTCCCGGCCCGGTGATCTTCCAGCAGGAGCGGGTGGGACTCCACAACAGATCGTTCCATATGTACAAGTTCCGCAGCATGGAGCAGCAGTCTCCCTCGGACGAGAAGAAAGCCTGGACGGTGAAGAATGATCCCCGGGTGACCACGGTGGGCAGGTTCCTGCGCAGGACCAGCCTGGACGAACTTCCACAGCTGTTCAATATCCTGAAAGGGGATATGAGCCTGGTAGGGCCCAGGCCGGAACGGCCTCTGTTCGTGGAAAAATTCCGGGAAGAGATTCCCCGGTATATGGTAAAGCATCAGGTACGCCCCGGCCTCACAGGCTGGGCGCAGGTGAACGGGCTTCGCGGGGACACTTCCATCAAGAAGCGTATCGAATATGATATCTATTACATTGAGAACTGGACCCTGGGATTTGACATCAAGATAATCTTTATGACTTTTTTGACAGGGTTTATCAATAAAAACGCATATTAAACAAGGAGAAAGCATTATGGCGACACAAGCGAACAACAAAAGAGTGACTGCAAAACAACAGGAGGCAAAGAAGAAACGGAAGGTCATTATCTTTGCCGTGGAGATCCTGATCATCCTGATCATGATCGCGGTATTATGGCTGGTCATGGAAAAGACGCCGGAAGGCCCCAGCGTGACGGTACTGGATCCGGAGGAACTGGAGATCCATGAGGATGTGCAGCTGGCCCGCGAGGAAGGCGGTACCATGCATGGTTATGTGAATATCGCATTGTTCGGTGTGGACGCGGAGAAAGAGAGCCAGCTGTACAAGGGCAGCCGGAGCGACAGTATCATGATCGCCAGCGTCAACATGGATACAGGCGAGATCAAGCTGGTCAGCGTGTACCGTGATACCTATCTGAACATCGGTTCCGAGTATAGAAAATGTAATGCGGCCTATTCTTTCGGCGGCGCCGAGCAGGCGGTCAAAATGCTGAATATGAATCTGGATATGGATATCGAGCATTTCATCACGGTCGGATATAAAGGGCTGAGCGAAGTGATCGACGGCCTTGGGGGCGTCTGGATTGAAGTGGATTCGGAAGAATTAAGGCATATCAATAATTATCAGATCGGGATTGCCGACACCCTGAAATGTGATTATATCCCTGTGTCAGAGACAGGATATCAGCTCTTGAACGGTATTCAGGCTACTGCGTACTGCCGTATCCGCTATACGTCGGGGGATGATTTTAAGCGTACCGCCCGTCAGAGAGAGGTGATTCAGGCTATCGAGGATCAGGCAAAGCAGGCCGATCTGGCTACCCTGACCAAAGTGTTTAACAGCGCGATCGATGATATTTATACCAATGTGGATGTGGACACTATCATGACATTCCTGGAGAAGATTGCGACATATGAGATCGTGGACGAGGGCGGGTTCCCTCAGGAGAGTATGCGCACGGTGGCGAACATCGGTGCAAAGGGAAGCAGTGTCATTCCCCTGGATCTGGAATCCAATGTGGTATGGCTGCATCAGTTCCTGTTCGACGATGCTGATTATACCGTTACGGACAGCGTTCGCGAGTACAGCCAGAAGATCGCGTCGGAGACAGCCGCATATATCAATAAGTAGCGCCATGAAGATCGATGTGATCATTCCGGTATATAAGCCGGGCGAGGAACTGTTCACACTGCTGGATAAACTGGAGCATCAGACGCTTCCTGTACAGGATATCATCCTCATGAATACGGAGAAGATCTACTTTGAGCGGCTTGTGCAAGGAAAGAGATTTGAGGATAGATATCCCAATGTGAAAGTCAAACATATTTCAAAAAAAGAATTTGATCACGGCGGGACCAGGCATCAGGGGGTGATACTTTCGGATGCGGACATATTCGTTACCATGACCCAGGATGCGGTCCCGGCTGATGAACATCTGATAGAAAGACTGACCGCCCGGCTGTCAGGCCGGGTGGCGGCTGCCTATGCCAGACAGCTGCCCATGGCGGACTGCAGGGAGACGGAGAAGGCGTCCCGCCAGTTCAACTATCCGCCCGTGTCAGCCGTGAAATCCGCGGAAGATCTGGAAAAGCTGGGCGTGAAGACCTTTTTCTGCTCCAATGTGTGTGCTGCTTACAGGCGGGATGTTTATGACGCATTAGGTGGTTTTATCCGCCATACCATATTTAATGAAGATATGATCTATGCGGCGGGGGCGGTCAGGGCAGGCTACAGTATCGCCTATGAAGCGGATGCGGAAGTATTTCATTCTCATAATTATACGAATATGCAGCAGCTGCGGAGAAATTTTGATCTGGGTGTGTCTCAGGCGGACCACCCGGAAATTTTTGCTGAGATCCCCTCGGAATCGGAAGGGAAGAAGCTGGTCAAAGAGACATATACTTATCTGAAAGACAGGAAAAAGATATACCTGTTTCCCGGATTCTGCGTGCAGTGCTGTTTCAAGTACATGGGCTATCTTCTTGGAAAGCATTACAGGAAGCTGCCCCGGAAATGGATCCTGCGGATCACAGCGAACCGGGAATATTGGGAATAGGGCATTGAAGGGAAGAAACGGAATAGGAGATCGTACTATGTGTGGTATTGTTGGTTATATCGGAAATGATCAGGCGGCCCCCATCATCCTGGATGGATTGTCGAAACTGGAGTATCGCGGATATGATTCCGCCGGGATGGCAGTGTTTGACGGTCAGGCGATTCAGACCCGGAAAGCCATCGGAAGGCTGAAAGTGCTGGAAAATCTGACACGGGGCGGTGAGACCATGCCCGGCCACGCGGGTATCGGGCATACCCGTTGGGCGACCCACGGCGCCCCCAGTGATATGAACGCCCATCCCCATACCAATGCGGAGGGAACGATCGCCGTGGTGCACAACGGCATCATTGAAAATTACATCCCGTTAAAAAAGAAGATGCAGAGCAAGGGGTATCAGTTTGTGTCCGAGACCGATACGGAGGTACTGGCGCATCTGATCGATTATTATTACAGAGGGAATCCCCTGGAAGCGATCACCAAGGTGCTTCATCGTGTGGAAGGCTCCTACGCGCTGGGGATCCTGTTTGCGGATCATCCTGATGTGATCTATGCGGCAAGGAAAGACAGTCCCCTGATCGTGGGACAGAACAGCAGTGGCTGTTTTATCGCCTCCGATGTTCCCGCCATCTTAAGATATACCAGAACGGTCTATTACCTGGAGAACCAGGAAGTGGCGGAACTGAAAAAGGACAGCCTGCATTTTTATTCCGTGGACGAAGAGGAACTGACCAAGGAATCCACTAATATCGACTGGGACGCGGAAGCGGCGGAGAAGTCGGGATATGAGCATTTCATGTTGAAGGAAATGTATGAGCAGCCCAAGACGATCGCGGATACGATCTCTCCCCGGATCAAAGAGAATGATATCGTGATCGATGAACTGAATATGACGGACGAGGAATTAAAGGCCGTGCAGATGATCCATATCGTGGCCTGCGGTTCCGCATATCATGCGGGCGTTACCGGCAAATATGTGCTGGAGGGTCTGGCGCGTATCCCTGTGGAGGTGGATGTGGCAAGCGAATTTCGTTACCGCAATCCCATCCTGGGGGACGGCACCATGGTCATTGTCATCAGCCAGTCAGGCGAGACGGCGGATACCCTGGCCGCCTTGAGGGAATCCAGGGCAAGAGGACAGAAAGTGCTTGGAATCGTCAATGTGGTGGGAAGTTCCATTGCCAGAGAGGCGGATGCGTGCCTGTACACCTGGGCGGGGCCGGAGATCGCGGTGGCGACTACCAAGGCATACAGCGCCCAGCTTGTGGCGCTCTACATGCTGGCAATGAAATTTGCGAAAGTCCGCGGGCTGTTGGATGAAAAAACATTTGAGGAACTGCTCAGAGATCTGAGATGCCTTCCGGATCAGATTGAACTCCTGTTGGGACAGAAAGAGAAGATACAGCATTTTGCGAACCGGTATCTGGGTGCAAGGGACATCTTCTTTATCGGCAGGGGGATAGATTACGCCATCTCGCTGGAGGGTTCCCTGAAGCTGAAAGAGATCTCCTATATCCATTCGGAAGCATATGCGGCGGGGGAATTAAAGCATGGCACCATATCCCTGATCGAGGACGGCACTTTGGTAGTGGCGCTTTCCACGCAGCCGGCCCTGTTCCAGAAGACCATCAGCAATATTGTGGAGGTTAAGGCAAGAGGCGCTTTTGTCATGGCTGTCACCAGCGAGCAGAATAAGGCCATTGAAAAAGCTTCCGATTATGTGATATACATTCCGGAAAGCAATCCGCACTTTGCAAATTCCCTGGCGATCGTCCCGCTGCAGTTGTTCGCCTATTATGTGGCGGTGGGCAGAGGATGTGACGTGGATAAGCCCAGGAACCTGGCCAAGTCCGTGACGGTAGAGTAGGACGTGGGATGATTTTCACAACTGTTTCATACGAAATACACAATTTCGTCACAAATCGGGTTTATACTCTCCTTATAAAGTGACAAGGAGGTAAACGGTCATGAGTGAAAACGAAACTTCTTATTTTGATTATACGGCGTGTTCTGCGGAAGCATTAGAAGAGAGAGCGGGAGCAGCGGCGCCTCAGTCCCGGGAAAAGGGGAAGAGGACGAAGAAGGCCGGCGGTCTTCGGAAAGCGGCTTTCAGCGCGGGCCTGGGATTATGCTTTGGTCTTTTTGCGGGCGCGGGCTTCTATGGCATCAAGCTGGGAACAGAGTATCTCACCAAAGAGGAAGTATCCGAGGCGGACGTGGATGCGGCGGGAGATATGCTGACAGCGCCTGTGATCGGCCCGGCGGAAGCAACCCATATCACCTATGTCCATGATGATGTTTCCGATGTGGTGGCGGAAGTCATGCCGGCCATGGTATCCATTGTCAACAGCTATACCAGCACCAGCTACAATATATGGGGGCAGACTTACAGCAGACAGAACGCGGCCAGCGGTTCCGGCATCATTGTGGCAGAAAATGCAAATGAGCTTCTCATCGTATCCAACAACCATGTGGTAGATGGCGCGGAGGAGTTGGAGATAACCTTCATTGACGGCACTACGGCACAGGCTGTCATCAAGGGCGTGGACGCGGAGATGGATCTGGCAGTGGTCGCGGTCTCTCTGAACAGCCTCAGTGCGGAGACCAGGGAGGCCATCACGGTTGCCACACTGGGTGACAGTGAGAACCTGAAGCTTGGAGAGCCTGTTATCGCCATCGGGAACGCGCTTGGCATCGGGCAGTCTGTCACGGACGGTATCGTGAGCGCGCTGAACCGTGAACTTTCTTTTGAGGACGGTTCCCAGGGCACTTATATCCAGACCAACGCGGAGATCAACGAGGGTAATTCCGGCGGCGCACTGTTAAATATCAGAGGTGAGGTCATCGGCATCAATTCCAGCAAGATCGCGGGTTCCAAGGTAGAGGGCATGGGCTATGCGATCCCCATCAGTTCCGCCAGCCCCATTATCGCAGACCTGATGAAAGACAAAGTGCCGGAGGAAGAGGTTGGATATATCGGAATCACCATGCAGGAGATCACGGATCAGGTTATACAGATGTATCATATGCCTCAGGGTGTCTTTGTCTATGATGTGGAAGAGGGATCCCCGGCCCAGGCGGCAGGCATCATGAAGCAGGATATCATTGTGCAGTTTGACGACAGGAAGATCACTTCCGCCAGCAGCCTAAAGCGGGCGCTGCAATATTACAAGGCGGGCGACACCGCTACGATCACCGTTATGAGGCAGGTAAACGGCGAGTACGCGTCCTGTGAACTGGAGATCACCCTGGGTGAAAGGCCGGAAGGAAGGTAAGATATTTTTGTGTTTCGGCACACATACCGATCAATATTTGAAAGCTTGCTTAAACAGCTGCATGATGAATGCAGCTGTTTCCTTTTGGGGAGGAAAGGGAAAGCGACATTCCCCTCTGCAACAATTTAGAAAAAGTTCACTTGTATATAAAGAGATTTTCAAGTATACTCATATCAGTACAGTGTGAGAAGAATTTCTAACCGCTCACAGCATAGGCTGTTTCGCGGAGAAATTCTACGGCTCGCAAAGCGAGCCTTTCTCATACAGAAGAATCCATAGAGCGGATTCTTCCGGTCTTGCGGCGGTTCATCAATTAGTTTGTGCCGCCGCAGGCGGCATATCGGAAAGTATGAAAGATGGGGGAGATTATGTCAGATAATTATAATGGAAATGACGATATAAACTCTGAGGAGAAGAAAGTGATCTCCGAGGAAGAGAATAGGAACAGCGACTATGAGGATGTGTGCTTTGTCTGTCGCAGGCCGGAGAGCAAGGCGGGAAAGATGTTCAAGCTTCCCAACAATATCTGCGTCTGTGACGACTGTATGCATAAGACCATGGAGACGGTGAGCCAGTTTGATTATCAGGGGCTGCTCCATGATCCCCGGTTCCAGAACGAACTGGACCAGATCACCAGACAGGGAGGCATTCCCAATATCAGCTTTGTGAATCTGGCCGATCTGCAGGGGGACGGTGGGATTCCCAATAAGCAGAAGCTGAAAAAGAAGAAAAAGAAAGAAGGCAGCCAGCCTGTCCTCAATATCAAAGATATTCCCGCGCCCCATAAGATCAAGGCCAGTCTGGACGAGTATGTGGTAGGGCAGGAGCAGGCGAAAAAGGTGATCTCCGTGGCGGTATACAACCATTATAAGCGGGTGGCCACCAACACCATGGACGAGATCGAGATCGAGAAGTCCAACATGCTGATGATCGGGCCTACGGGCTGCGGCAAGACTTATCTGGTCAAGACCCTGGCAAGGCTCCTGGATGTGCCCCTTGCCATTGCGGACGCCACTTCCCTGACGGAGGCGGGCTATATCGGCGACGATATTGAAAGCGTGATCTCCAAACTGCTGGCGGCGGCGAACAACGATGTGGACAAAGCGGAGATGGGCATTGTCTTTATTGATGAGATCGACAAGATCGCCAAGAAGAAAAATACCAATACCCGCGATGTCAGCGGCGAGAGTGTCCAGCAGGGTATGCTGAAACTGCTGGAGGGAGCAGAGGTGGAGGTTCCTGTGGGCGCCAACAGCAAGAATGCCATGGTGCCGCTGGCCACTGTGAACACTCGCAATATTCTGTTCATCTGCGGCGGAGCCTTTCCCGACCTGGAGGAGATCATCAAGGAGCGCCTGACCAGGACGGCTTCCATTGGTTTCAACTCCGAACTGAAGGATAAATATGATAAGGACAAAAATCTTTTATCCAAGGTAACGGTGGAAGACATCAGGAAATTCGGCATGATTCCTGAGTTTATCGGACGCCTGCCCATCATCTACACGCTGGACGGCCTTACTAAGGAGATGATGGTGAAGATACTGAAAGAGCCGAAGAACGCCATTTTAAAGCAGTATCAGAAATTGTTGGAATTGGATGAGGTAAAGCTGGAATTTACGGAGGACGCGCTGGACGCCATTGCGGAAAAGGCCATGAAGCGCGAGACCGGAGCCAGGGCGCTGCGTTCCATCATCGAGGAATTTATGCTGGACATCATGTATGAGATTCCCAAGGATGATAACATCGGTCGCGTCACCATTACCAGGGAATACATTGAGGGCACCGGAGGCCCCATTATCGATATCCGCAGCAATCAGATGCTGGAGGATATGGATAAACTGAAGATCACTCCTGTGGAGGGATGATGTGTCTGATGTCGGAAAAGTCGAAGTGCTCTGATAAGCATTTCGGCTTTTTGACTGGAATATTTCTGTGGGATAGAAAGGGACTCCTATGAGTGAACGGCAGCATACCTATATAGCAATCGACCTGAAATCATTTTATGCTTCCGTGGAGTGTGTGGAGCGGGGGCTGGATCCGCTGACGACCAATCTGGTGGTGGCGGACGCTTCAAGGACGGAGAAAACAATCTGCCTTGCGGTCTCGCCCTCCCTGAAAGCCTATGGCATTCCCGGCAGAGCAAGATTGTTTGAAGTAGTACAACGGGTAAAAGAGGTCAATGCGGAACGCCGGAGCAAGGCGCCGGGCAGGCGGTTTGCCGGCTCATCCTGTTTTGCTCCGGAACTGCGGGAACACCCTGAACTGGAAGCGTCCTACATCGTTGCAACGCCCAGGATGGCTTTTTATCTGAAACACAGCACTGTTATCTACAACATCTATTTAAAGTATATTGCCCCGGAGGATATCCATGTGTATTCTATTGACGAGGTGTTCCTGGATGTGACGCAGTATCTGGGAACCTACCGAATGACGGCAGGGGAACTGGCGTCAAAGATTGTAAAGGATGTCCTTGATACTACGGGGATGACTGCCACTGCGGGGATTGGCACGAACCTGTATCTGTGCAAGGTGGCCATGGATATCGTGGCGAAACATGTGGCCCCGGACGAGAATGGGGTCCGCATCGCACAGCTGGATGAAATGAGTTACCGGCAGCAGTTGTGGAGCCACAGGCCCCTTACGGATTTCTGGAGAGTAGGGCAGGGATACCGGAGACGTCTGGAAGAAGTAGGGTTATTTACCATGGGGGATATTGCCCGATGCTCTCTGGGCAGGGACGGAGATTATCATAATGAGGAGCTTCTGTACAAGCTTTTTGGCGTCAACGCGGAACTTCTCATTGACCATGCCTGGGGATGGGAGCCTGTTACCATGGATCAGATCAAAGCCTACAGACCGGAGACCAACTGCATCAGTTCCGGGCAGGTGCTTCACTGCCCCTATGATTTTGCTGATGCAAGGCTGATCGTCCGTGAAATGACGGATCTGCTGGCTCTGGATCTGGTGGAAAAGCGGATGGTAACGGATCAGATGGCGCTTACCGTCGGCTATGACATTGACAATCTGGCTGACCCAGGGATCAGGAACAGTTATCGTGGAGAGGTTACGACCGACCGCTATGGCAGACGGATCCCGAAACATGCCCATGGAACGGCAAATCTGGACTGTCAGACTTCTTCTGCCAAGATCATCACGGATGCGGTCATGGGCTTATATGACCGTATCGTGGATCCGAAACTGTTGGTGCGCCGGGTCACACTGGCGGCAAATCATCTGGTGGACGAGTCGGAAGCCAGAGGTATGGAACATTTTGAGCAGATGGAACTGTTCACGGATCATGAGGCGCTGGCCAGAGAGAAAGAAGCCCGGGAAGCAGAACTGGAAAAGGAAAGAAGATTGCAGGAGGCTTTGCTGTCCGTAAAAAAGAAGTATGGTAAGAATGCCATACTGAAAGGCATGGATCTGCAGGAGGGAGCCACGACCATGGAGCGCAACCGTCAGATCGGGGGACACAAGGCGTAAAGAGCAGTGTGCGGAGGATGAGTATGAGCCTTGTAAACGAGCATAAATACGATGATATCATAGATCTGCCCCACCATATATCCGCAAGGCATCCACAGATGCCGCTGGCGGACCGGGCGGCGCAGTTTTCCCCTTTTGCCGCGCTTACCGGACATGAGGCTGCCATCCGGGAGACGGCCAGGCTGACGGAAGCGTTCGTGGAACTGGACGAGGACAGGAAGAGGGAGCTGGATGAACAGCTTTTGCTGATCAGGGAAGAGAGTGCGAAAGAGCCGGAGATCGAGGTGACATATTTCCGGCCGGATCTGAAAAAGAGCGGCGGAACTTATGTGACAGCCAGGGGGAGAGTACAGAAAATAGATGGGTACAGCCGTCAGATACATTTTGTGGATGGCACGGTTATTCCCATGGAAAACCTGTATTCCCTGGAAATCGTGCGGCGGACGGATGCATGAATCCAAATTTTTCATAAGGCAATGGAACAATGGATTGACCATAGAAAAATGCACCACAGTTTGATATGGCTGCGGCGCACTTTCTGTTTACATGATATCTGACCGTCCAGCGGCCTATTTTACCGGCTTTGCCCCTGCCTTTTCCTGGGCGGCCTCCAGGGCCTGTTTGAAGCGGCTCTTTTTCTTGACAGGCTGAACCTCTTTTTTTCCGTGAAGTCCTTTTACATCCAGCACATAGATACCGCTGACCACGGCCTTGACTTCTTTTTTGACAGGAACGGAGTCGAAGATCTTTTCCTCACAGATCAGGGACATAATCTGTGGGCCGACCTTTGCCTTGACGATGGGAAGCTTGGAACCTCTCATGACTTTCGGCACCTGATCCATGACGATCTGCGGCAGTCCCGCGTCCCGCACTTTCATCCGCTTCTTGTCTATGACGAGCATTGACACGGTCTGCTTGTTGGCGTTTAATATCTCCTGCTGCTCCGCCTGCTTTTTCTGTGCTTTTTTACCGAGAAAATAAAGCACAACGCCTATGATCACCAATACAGCGACAATAATGAGTAATACAATGACCCAAGTCTTCATAGGGGAAACCTCCTGCTTCAATTTCCATACTAAATCCATTGTAGCACAGGTGTCCGTGGATAAGCAATAAAACATTTCATGGTTTTCATTGTTTTCTCCCAATTCGTTTATTCCCGCGCACAATGAGCCACAAGTCCAGGGAATCATGATTCCCTTGGACCTTGGCGAATGCCGC